>CAZEZM010000006.1:0-86862 GCA_964515955.1 uncultured Flavipsychrobacter sp.
AACATAGGAAATTTTCGCCACCTGTTAACGCCCGATTTGCAAGCGGTTAACGGGCGGTTAACAAACAAAAAGAGGATAAAGAAATGATAACCAGTAGCTTATGCTTCTGCGAAGAGTAAAACCTGCCAGGCTTTGTTAATTTCGCCGGCGGCAATTAACTGCTTTGCATAGCTATGCAGGGCAGCCTGCAGCGTTGATTTATCAATAGGATGGGTCTTTATTATATCAAACATGGAGCTATCGCTGAAATTCGGGTCTTTTGCAGGCACGGCGGTACAATTGCCCAATATGCCCAGGTCGTTGCCGGACAGCACATGGCTGGTGCGGATGGATTCGGGCAGCTGGTCTACACCTATCCCCAGCTCCAGGTTGGGTTTATTTACCTCAAAAACGGCGTTACCGGATGCACGACAGTAATAGTTTCCCCCCATACGGGCTACCAGGTCTATTTTATGCGGGTCAATGTTGCCGTTAGCATCCAGCACATTATCATCAATATGCATGCATAGTACCTCGCAGATAATAAGGTTTCCGGCACCACCTTCGTTGCCTGTTTCTATTATTTCTTTTACCCTGCATTCCAGTTGTGCAGGTGATTCCTTTACACGGAAGGGTTTAACTATATCAGAAGCAATAGGCGTAAGGCCTGATTTCACGAACTCATTTACACTTTCCGGGTATTCGCAGCTGGCCAGGTTCATCTGCTGCACTATATTATAGTTTACCACATTTATCACTACCTCGCCTGTAGCTTTGGCGTTTTCCAAAGTATGCTTAGTGGTATTATCCCTTACACGGCGTGCGGGAGAAAATATGAGTATAGGCGGTTTACTGCCAAAAACATTAAAAAAACTGAAAGGCGAAAGATTAGGAGTGCCGTCTGCATCTAAGGTGCTGGCAAAACATATCGGCCTGGGGGCCACAGCCCCCAGCAGGTAGCTATGCAAAAGTCCTGTCTTTATTTCTCCCGGAATAATCTTCATAAGCTTCTGTGTCTGCGACTAAAGATACATGTTTGGACTGGTACAGGCATAAAATAACCGCAGCGCGCTGAATAGCACGCCGCGGTTTGCCGTTTACCTATGTTTACTCCTATGCTCCTGGAATAAAGCTTCTTTATGAAGCTGATACAAATATACCCCCTCAATTGCCCCATAAAAACTGAAATGGGACGAAACGGGAAGAATATATGATGAAGCAGGAATAACATGAGGATAATATCTAAGTTATTTAGCCATTTTATACGATACAGCCACTCCTGTGCGGTCCCATTCAAAGGAAACAGCGTCTTTTTTAACCGTTATAGTGAATTCTTCGAGTTCCTCTTCCAGCTTATATACGGGCACTTTAACGCGCAATACATTCTTACGGCGGTATTTTTCATATTCGTATGCACCCCATTGGCCGAGTTGTTTATTCAGGATAATTTCCCAATATTTCTCAGACGG
The DNA here is from genome assembly GCA_964515955.1 of uncultured Flavipsychrobacter sp. Lineage (GTDB taxonomy): Bacteria > Bacteroidota > Bacteroidia > Chitinophagales > Chitinophagaceae > UBA5543. The sequence continues at coordinate 1,449 of CAZEZM010000006.1, forward strand.
GATAGTAAAAAGCGTATATGTGCCTGCTTTTACTTTTTTGCCACCAAATATGACATCCTCTTTAAATGTGATTTCGGTAGCCTCGTTGGCGCCAGTACGCCATACCGAATCGTAGGGTACCAGTCCACCAAAGATAACCCTGCCTCTTTTGGAAGGTTGGCCATAAGTAACTTTAATATTTTCATTCTCAGTACTTGCCTTAGGGCTGAGCAGTTTTTTTTGCTCTTGTGCCGATGTAGTAAATCCAAACGCTAATAATAGCAATGTAATGGTCAACAAATTTCTCATATGCGGCAAAGATAGGGTATAAGGCCATAAGGCTGCAATGTTCAAAGATTACGAATACAGGCTCATGATATACCCTTTGGTATTAGTTACCGCCCTACCCTGTGAAACATCTGCAGAAATACCTCGCGGTGGGTTTTGGATACTGGTATTTCAGTACCATTGTTCATCACTGCAAAGCCCGACGTATCGTATCGGCTTACATGGTTAAGGTTAATAATAAAAGACCTGTGTATCTGGTAGAAGAAATCCTGCGTAAGTGTTTCCTGGTAGCGGCCTAAGTTGTATGAACTGGTTATCTCTCCCACGGTTGTTACTACCCGGGTATACCTGTTTTGCGATTCACAGTATATTATGTCGTTTACATTCACATATCGTATACCCCCATCGTCAGGTATACCAATTTTTATTTCTTTGCTTTCGGCAGGCACTGCTGCTTTCCTTTTTAATAAGGTACGCGCTATTGCCCTATCCACGGCTTTTACCAGGGCTTTGTCATTTATTGGCTTCAGTACATACCCGCATACATCAAAGTTGAATGCATCAACCGCAAATTCGGTATGTGCTGTTACAAATATTACTTCTGCCGAGAGATTGGGCATCAATTCCAGCAAGTCGAAGCCTGTTTTTTCAGGCATAGAGATGTCAAGAAAGAGAATATCAACATTTTGTGTACGTATGCCTGACAATGCTTGTTTCCAGGCTGTATACTTCCCTTTTATTTCTATTTCAGGGTACAACTCAGCCAATGTGTCGGCAAGCAATTCCACCATTTTGGGTTCATCATCGGTAATGATACAACTAATGTTATTGGGCATGGGTAAAGTTTTTGATCCTGATAATGACAGTCGTGCCGGTTTGCGGCAATTGTTTGTCAATATACTCAATTTCAATATTTATTTTCTCGTACTTGTTAAAAGTATCTATTAGTTCGTTGATGAGAATGGTACCGTATGAATCAGCTTTGCGTATAATTTTACCGCGTAGTTCTCTTGATTTTTGCCTGCCTATACCGTTATCATCCACCATACATATGAGGGTATCTTTGTTCAGTTCGTCTACTTTGAAGGAGATATAGAGGTAGCCTTTAGTTTCACTATGAAAAATACCGTGGTTGAGTGCGTTTTCTACCAATGGCTGCAACAACAGAGAGGGTATTTTTACCTTTTGAAGATGTACGGATGCATCAACAGTGATTTTATAGTCAAACTTCTCCTCGAAGCGAGTGAGTTGAAGTTGAAGGTAATTTTCGAGGTTTTCTATTTCTTCGGCAATGGTGATGTATTTAGCGCGGGAAGATTTAATGTATGCCCGCAGTAAATCTGAGAATTGGTTGATATGTTCAAAAGCTTCCTTGTTTTTATTTTTCCTGACGAAGTATTGAGCTGTACTTAAGGAATTGAATATAAAATGCGGGTTGATTTGCGAATAGATGGATTTGAGTTCGAGTTCACGGCGCTGGTTACGGCGTTCGTTGTTTCGGTTGACCATACGCCGGGTCATGACAATAACCAGGTAAATAAACCCGATGAAAGCGAGCAGGGATAGAACGAATATGACCCTCTCAGCAGTTTGTGTCTGCCACCATTTGGGTTGTATATAAATAGTAAACCTGAGGGGTTTGCTTCGCCACGAGTCGTCAGATGCGACAATGGAAACTGTATTGTAGCTGCCTGGTTGGAGGTTGGGCAGAATGATTTGATTTTCAGAATTCTGATAAGGAGCTTCATTTATAGAATAGTTGAGGCGAACAATCCCTGTGCCGGTAGGTTTTATTACATCCAGGCTAATTATTGTTGCATCCTGCGTAATAGTTAAAGTGTCATTATAAGACAGTGCATACAAGCTGTCATTATAATTTGCAACGATGTTGTAAGAATCTGATAGGTTGACTGGTGTTGGTGAAGAATATGAGTAAGTAAATGAGCCGTTGTCAGTATTCAGGTATGCATGGTTGATGGAGAACTGAGCATCATTAATATACTTATAGTAAAGGTTCTTTGTATTTTGGAAGACATTGGTTATTTTGATATTTCCATTGGGGGATATATTGGCTTTTATTATACCAAAGTTGCCCGCTACAAAAAGGGTATTATCAATAATTTCTACCACAGCCTTTTCTAACTTATAAGTTCCAAACAATGTTTTAACACTGCCCCGGCGTATATCCACAAGTTTAAGCGTGCTGTAATCTTTAACATATATGTTGCCATATTTGTCTGTCATTATTTTTTCAATTGCGTTAATGCCGATTACTTCAAGTTGTTGTTGGTTGAGGAGTATACGGGTTTTATTGCTTCGATTTAACAAGAGTAGTTTACCGGATGAATAGCAAATAATCGTATTGGTCGGTTTGTTAAAAACTACTTTAGTAAATCGTTGTTCGTTGATGTGATTGATGTCGATTGTTTTATTAACCTCATTCACCCGGAACTTGTATACACCCATCAAGGCTGTACCCAGCACATATATCTCTTTGTCGTCTGTTGCAATAATATCGTTACTTGTGCCCAACGCCCCAATCTCAATGAGGTTTTTGTATTTCCCTATATTATGTAAGTTTTGGATTGTGTATAAGCTGTCTGCAATAGTGTGAGTGCTATTATTCAACGTATTTAACCAGGTGAGCTTGAACTCGTTTGCAATTAAAGAATGTATGCTGTCTAACTGAATTACTTTCTTTACTTTGTATAAGCCAGGCAGTGATATTCTTTTTTTGACAACACCATTGCACACTATCGCCAGAATACGTTCCTTATTATTCCACCAATAGCCATCGGTGTCATTGACGTTATTAAGAAAGTTGTAATTCAGTAAGTCAGTTTTAGAACGGACAAGGGTTGGCGCAAAATTATATTGTATATAACATCCGTTATCGTTGGTACCGAGGATGTTTCCCCATAAAGCGCTTTTTAAGAAATAAGTGCCTTTGAAACCTGATAGCGCCGAATTATTAAATAGTAAATCAAGCGAAAAAGTATATTTTATATTACAGTTGCTATCAATTAGTATTACGCTTTTTCGCGTGATACAATTAAAATACCCCCCGGCAATATGGCAAAAGACTATTTCTTCCTGCTTATCATTTAATATAACATTCACATCGTGCGTGGTTAACCGGCCCGTATGTATGTCAACCCAGTGCATTTTACCTTTTAACGGTTGATAAAAAACAAGGTACTTATCTGCATACATTCGTATATATGAGTTATAGGTCATTTCGTAGGTAATACTGAACTGCGTTCTGACTGTCTTTAGAGGTAAGCCGTATTTTTTTTTTGTAAAGATATCTTTTAGCCTGTATTGCAAAAATGCGGAATCACCCGAGGAATGGTATATATAATTACCCGATAATAATGGAACTAAACCATTGACACCAGTTTGGGGAATAATGTGTTTTACGTGCAGGGTATCGTTTATGATAGAACAAATAACAAAATTTCCCTTGCGGTCCAATGTAATATTCGAAAAAGAGATAGTATCGTTTGCTTCTGTCATTTCACCCGGATAAATTTCAAAATCGGGAGATTCCGATTTTTTATATACCCTGTGATATTTATTATCTTTGATATAGCCCATTTGTTGCGCAATACTTCTGAGCCATATACGCCCTCGCCGGTCTTCGTACAAATTCCATACATCTATATTAGGCAGCCCATCTTTGTAGTCGTATTTACTAAGAGTATAGCCATTGTACCGATATACACCATCCGTGGTGCTCAACCACAAATAGCCTAAACGATCAACTAAAATACAGTACACATGATTAGATGAAAGTCCGTTGTATTTATTGATATTGTAGACAGCGGCTTGCTGCCCCATGGATATTACAGCATAAAATATAAGGCAACAGGATATTGCCAGAAATCTTAATGAGGGTATGTCAGGGTATTTGCGCATAGTTGTTTATTCTCAAAATGACAGTTGTTCCTGATAAAGGGGGCAATTTATCCAGATACTCAATTTCAATATTAATTTTCTCGTACTTGTTAAATGTGTCTATCAGTTCGTTGATGAGAATGGTACCGTATGAATCAGCTTTGCGTATAAGGTCTCCACGCAGTTCTTTCGATTTCTGTCTGCCTACCCCGTTGTCGTCTATAATACAAATCAGTGTATTATGATGGATTTCATCTATTTTGAATACAATGAGCAGATGTCCTCTTTTATCACTGTGGAATATACCATGGGTAAGTGCATTTTCCACTAGGGGCTGTAGTAATAGCGATGGTATTTTCACCGTCTTAGCGTCTACTTCCGGATTTATTTCTATCGTATAGTCAAACTTCTCTTCGAAACGAGTGAGCTGCAACTCCAGGTAATTCTTAAGATTTTCTACCTCTTCAGCAATGATGATGTACGTGTTGCGCGATGATTTAATATAAGCCCTGAGCAATCCAGAGAATTGGCTAATGTGTTCAAATGCTTCTTTGTTTTTATTCTTTTTTACAAAATATTGAGCAGTGCTTAACGAGTTGAAAATGAAATGTGGGTTTATCTGTGAATAGATGGACTTCAACTCCAGTTCGCGCCGACGTGTGCGGCGTTCATTATTTCGGTTCACTATTCGCCTTGTGGTAATGATGATGAGGTATACAAAGCCAATGAACCCCAGGAGTGCGAGTACCAGAAAGATACGCCTTGCTATATTGGTCTGCCACCACTCCGGTTGGATATAAATAGTAAACTGCAAGGGTTGGCTGCGCCATGAGTCGTCTGAGGCAATAAGGGATACCGTATTGTAGCTACCCGGTGAGAGCGCCGGCAATATTATCTGCATGCCGGTATTATTAAAGCTGCTGCCGTTTATAGAATATTCCAGCTGCTGGTTACCCGAACCCGTTGGATTAACGATGTCTATACCGATTGCAGCAACTGTTTGGTCCAAATTTATTGTGTCCGCCGGAAGAATGTTGTACAGCGTGTCCGCAATTGACATGACGATTTTGCAACTTGTTGTCAGTCCGGCGCTGCCATTGCCTGTAACATCCACAACATATTGCCCCTTGTCTGTCTTCAGGAGCACAGAATTGCTGCTGAATTGAGCATCCGTAACATAATTGTAAAAAATGTTTTTTACATTTCTGTAAACCCGGGTATTGGCTATCCTGCCCTGCCCGGTGATATCAGATTTTGCAACACCGAAATTCCCGGCAAGGTATAATGTTTTATTTCTGACCAGTAAGGTGCTTTTTTCCAGGCTAAGGTTTCTGAATAGCTTTTTTAACTTATGATGTTGCCAATCGTACATGTATAAGTTGTCATAGTCTTTGATAAAAAAGTTGCCAAAATCATCAGAATAAACAGATTCAATCCCCCTGATGCCTACAGCATTCAACTGCCTGTTATTCAAGACAAATGGCGGACTATTCTCCGCAAGGTTTATCATTATTATACTGTGAGCGTAATAAGCTACAACGAGTTGGTTTTTCCGGTTATAAGTAATGCCTGTATAGTTTCCGTCATTGATTGATTGTGAGCGAACAAATTTCTTTTCCGGAAATAGTACCAATTTATGAATGCCAACGCCTCCCCTAACTATATACATAGTAGTAGAGTCGGTGAATACAGCACCCCTTAGAAACCATAAAAGATGACCTTTATGATCAAGTTTGGTATTCCTGCCATCCCAATCAGCGGAGTCATACTGGTTGATAAAACTTACAGGAGTATGAGGTGGTGATAACCAATAAGCACTCAGGATATTTGTCATGAGGCTTTTATTGTGGGGGAATGATATTACCTTATAATGATTTTCAGCAGGTATTCGCTGTTTTGAAATAATCTTGCCATCCTGTACATAGGCCATCTGCTTTTGCTCACCATTCCACCATGCACCTATGGAGTCATTTATATAACCTGAGAAAGTGTAACCTTCCAGATCAGCATTATTATCATGAAATTCACTTTCCCGGCTATAATTTATAAATAAACCGGATATATCTGTCGAGAAAGCCAATCCCCAGAATGGGTCTGACATGATATAAGTAAAAAAAGCATTCTGACTTAATTTAGTTATATGCTTCGCGGGGTCAATTACAGATATTAATCTCAGTGCCGTGTCGTAAGTCAGAAAGTGCGTACGTGAAAGTATATTAAAAGTCTTCTTTTCCGGAAAGCAATGATGAAGTGCGTTACCAATCCATAAAGTGTCTATGATATTCCGGGTAACATCATACATAAGTACTTTCTTATCGTCACGCTTTGCCATGAATAGGTACTTGTTAGCAAAGCTACCCGCCTGTGTATTGGTGACGATACTTATGGAAAGCCCTGGAAATATTAAAGAATCATATTGTGAGTCATTTTGGCCCCACTCTTTCAGTGAGTATTTCATGATGGTATCATAATAGGGGGCGACCACCATCCTGCCTAGTAAAAAACTTTTTACAAGGCGGCCATCCATGTTTTTAAGTATGTTATATAAAGTATCGTTTTTAACTACTGAGATAGTTATGCGGGAGGGTGTCGGGTTTTTATTTAGAAAAACGAGGCTATCACCCAACTCAGTTATTCCGGAAGGATATAAAATGTTAGCAGCAGTATCATTATTTTTGACAGAATAATATCTGCCGTGCATAAAATAACCCAGGCCCTCTGATATGGAAAGGGCCCATATGCGTCCCTTCTTATCTTCGTACAGGTCCCATACATCAGTATTCAGCAATCCTTCTTTATAACCAAACCGTTTTAAGGAATATCCGTTATATCGGTAAACACCATCGATGGTGCTTATCCAGAGATAGCCATTCTTGTCTGCTAATGTGGTGTAAACATGGTTGGTAGAAATGCCGTTGTTTTTGTTGATATTGTAGGTTGCAGGCTGTTGTCCACTAGATAGCGGGGCAAGAATAAAAAAAGATATTAAGAATAATGCTAACCTGGACAAGTGTATTACAGGATTTGGTTTCAAATATACAGTTTACACCACATCCTGCGAAACGCTTATTATACAAATATTATATTTGACTTACATCTCACTGAAACTTGTTATTTCCCGCTATACACTTAACTTTGTTCGCATTGTAATTAAAAGCACAAGTCCGCCTGATTTTATGGATATTTTAATGCTGGCAATAGAGCAGAATACACCTATCAATTATTTACCCGTTGTGGTTCAGCTGGTTGTAGCCTTAGGATTTGTGGCTGTAACCATAGGCGCTACCCACCTGTTGGGACCCAAAAGGCGCACTCACGACAAGCTGGCTACTTTTGAAAGTGGTATCCCATCTATTGGCAACGCACGCCAGCCTATGGCTATCAAATACTTCCTGGTGGCGATATTGTTTGTGTTGTTCGATGTAGAGGTGATATTCTTCTACCCCTATGCGGTCAACTTCCGCGAGCTGGGTACTGAAGGGTTTTGGGCAGTGGTAATGTTTGTGTCCTTCTTCCTCTGTGGGTTTATATATATAGTGAAGAAAGGTGCATTGGATTGGGAAGATTAATTATTTGTGATTGGTGAGTAAATCACAAATCAAAAATGAATAAATAATAATATGGGTCGTCCGGTACAATATAATACGAATGTGAAGTTGGCGGAAATGCCTGAGGGCTATTCCGGAGAGGGGTTTATGGCTACGTCTTTTGATAAGATAATAGGCCTGGCACGTAAAAATTCGCTGTGGCCACTGCCATTTGCCACATCATGCTGTGGCATCGAATTTATGGCTACTATGGGCTCTAACTACGACCTGGCCCGTTTCGGCTCAGAGCGTATGGGCTTTACCCCCCGCCAGTGCGATGTGCTGCTGGTAGCTGGTACTATAGCTAAAAAGATGGGCCCGGTACTGCGACAGGTATACTTGCAAATGGCGGAGCCCCGTTGGGTAATAGCCATAGGTGCCTGCGCAAGCAGCGGTGGTATATTCGACAGCTATAGTGTATTGCAGGGTATAGACCAGGTGATACCGGTAGATGTATATGTGTCAGGCTGCCCGCCGCGACCTGAGGCTATACTGGAAGGCGTAATGCATGTGCAGGAGCTGGTGCATAATGAAAGCCTGCGCCGCCGCAATAGTGACCATTATAAAGCATTGCTGGAAAGCTACGGCATACAATAACATTCAGAAGAACAATGGCATTGACCAACGAGATAGTAAAAAACAGGTTAACGGAACAATTTGGCGACCAGCTTACAGGTTGGGAAGAGCCTTATGGTATGCTTACCTGTACTATGCCTGCCGGGCTCAACAGGCAGGTATTGCAATTTCTAAATGAGGATGAACAATTGCGTTTCCGTTTTCTAACTGATCTGACGGGTGTACATTACCCCGACAGGAAGGGCGAAGAGCTTTGTGTAGTATATCACCTGCACAATATGGTGGATGGCATAAGGCTGAGGTTGAAAACATACGTGCCGGTAGAAAAGCCGGATGTGTTTACCGTAACAGAGTTGTACTCTGCAGCCAACTGGATGGAGCGCGAAACATACGATTTCTTTGGTGTGAACTTCGTAGGGCATCCTGACTTGCGCAGGATACTGAATGTAGATGAAATGGATTACTTCCCTATGAGGAAGGAATATCCGTTGGAAGACCAGACACGTGCCGACAAAGACGATGAGATGTTCGGACGTGGAGGAACTGTGGTATAACTTTTTAAAAACTGATTGTAGACTATAATGTCTGAGTACAACCAACATATACAGCTTTCTGACGAGTCGGTAGGGAAACAGACCACCACGCTGAACCTGGGGCCTACGCACCCGGCCACACACGGTGTGTTTGAGAATATACTGGAGATTGACGGCGAAAAAGTGCTGAGCGCCAAGCAAACTGTAGGCTATATACACAGGGCGTTTGAGAAGATAGCCGAACGCCGTCCTTACTACCAGGTAACCCCGCTGACGGACAGGTTGAACTATTGCTCTGCCCCCATCAACAATATGGGCTGGCACATGACTATTGAAAAACTGCTGGGGCTGAAACTGCCCAAGCGTGTAGAGTATATGCGCGTGCTCATTATGGAGCTGGCACGTATATCCGACCACCTGATTTGCAACTCGGTAGTGGCGGTAGATACAGGCGCGCTTACAGGGTTTACCTATGTGTTTCAGTGGCGCGAATTGATATATGAAATTTACGAAGAGATATGCGGCTCCCGCTTAACGACCAATATGGGACGTGTGGGTGGTTTCGAGCGCAATTTCTCTGACGTGGCATGGCAGAAGATAGATAAGTTCATCGATGGTTTCCCCAAAGTGATGAAAGAGTTTGAAGCCCTGCTGACCCGCAACCGTATATTCATGGACCGCTGTATTGGCGCGGGGCCTATTAGTGCAGAGCGTGCCCTTAATTATGGCTTCACAGGCCCTAACCTGCGGGCCGCCGGTGTGGACTATGATGTGCGCATTGCAGAGCCCTATTCTTCTTACGAAGACTTTGATTTTAAAGTACCTACTGGTACTACGGGCGACGTGTACGACCGCTACCTGGTGCGCAATATGGAGATATGGGAAAGCCTGGGCATAGTGAAACAGGCTGTGGAGAAAATAAAGCAGTTAGAAAGCAATGACCCTGCGCAGAAACATGTGTTCTACGCACCGGAGTCGGATAAATACCACTTTCCGCCCAAAGAAGATGTATATACCAAAATGGAGGCCCTGATATACCACTTCAAAATGGTGATGGGAGAAATTGCAGTGCCGCCGGGCGAGGTATATCATGCAGTGGAAGGTGCTAATGGTGAGGTTGGATATTATTTAATAAGCGATGGCGGGCGTTGCGCCTACCGTCTGCATTTCCGCAGGCCATGTTTTATTTATTACCAGGCGTTTCCTGAAATGATAAAAGACGGCTTGCTGAGTGATGCGATAATAGCGTTGAGCAGCCTGAACGTGATAGCAGGCGAATTGGATGCGTAAACCCCCTGACCCCCTGAAGGGGGAAGGGTAATAATAAATTAAAAAGTCCGCCCGAGGCGGATTGGGGTATGATAAAGTTTAGTGAAGAAAAACTGAAAGAAGTACAGGCCATCATGGCGCGCTACCCGGAAGGGAAGCAGAAAAGTGCACTGATACCTGTATTGCACATTGCACAGGAAGAATTTGGCGGCTGGCTGCAGATACCTGTTATGGACTATGTAGCTGAACTGCTGAGCATAAAACCTATCGAGGTGTACGAAGTGGCTACGTTTTATACCATGTTCAACCTGAAGCCTGTGGGTAAGTATGTGCTGGAGGTGTGCCAGACCGGCCCCTGTATGCTCAATGGCAGCGACGACATTATTAACTATATAAAGGAGAAGCTGAATATACAGGCGGGAGAAACTACCGCAGATGGTTTGTTTACCCTGAAACCGGCTGAGTGCCTGGGTGCGTGTGGTTATGCGCCTATGATGCAACTGGGTAAAACATACCGCGAATTTTTGACTAAAGAAAAGGTAGACGCAATAATAGATGAACTGAGGGCGGCTGCTAAAAACTAAACTATGGCTTACGACCTGGCACTGGAATTTTATTTGCCCGTACCACCCGACAAGGTGATGCGGCTGCTGACAGAGCCGGGACTGATAAAAGCCTGGAGCAGTAACGAAGCGATATTTGAAAACAGGCAGGGCGGTAAAATAGAGTTGTTTGACAGTTGGGTAAGCGGAAAGGTGATGAGGATTGGCGATAATGAACTGGAGCATAGCTGGAGCGTGATAGAATGGGATGAAGAGGTGCAGCCTTCGATAGTGAGTTACAGGCTGGTGGAGGAAAACGGCGCTACAAAAATTGAGCTGAAACACACAGGACTGCCGGATGAAGAAGAGATGAACAAACACGAGGGCGGATGGACAGAGTACTTCTTCGGGCCTATGGAAAACTATATACTGGAAAACGATTTTTAGAAATGAGGTTATTATCTGTCATATTGTTATTACTGGTTTGCAGTTGTGGTGATACCAACACTGCAAATGAGCATGTGCAGGAACCAGCACCCGTAGAGCAGGTAGTATATAATGAGGCAGATGTAAAGCAGGCGGCAATGGATTACAATGCTGCGCTCATAGCAAAGGACACGGCAGCGTTGAATAAGTTGCTGCACGAAAAACTGAGCTACGGGCATAGCAATGGTTGGATAGAAACAAGGAGTGAACAGATAGAAAACCTGTACAACGGTACTATCAATTATCATAAGATAGACCAGCCGGAACTACAGGTGATATTGAACGGCAATATGGCTACGGTACGTGGCAATGGTATATATGACGTAGATTACAAAGGTACGGAGCATATGATGTTTGACCTGCACGTGATGCAGACATGGATATATGAAGACGGACGCTGGCAGATGTTGAACAGGCAAAGTATGAGCAATAAAAAATAAAAACAAGAAACCCCTTTAGGGGCTTGGGGTATATATGAAATTATTATTAGAACACGCGCATGTTGAGGGTATTCGTTATTACGATGCCTACCGTAAGCATGGGGGCTACCGTTCTGTAGAGAAGGCGCTGAAAATGTCGCCCGACGAAATAACAGAAGAAGTGAAGAAAAGCGGCCTGCGCGGCCGTGGCGGTGCGGGCTTCCCTACAGGTATGAAGTGGAGTTTCCTGGCTAAGCCTGAAGGAGTTCCACGTCACCTGGTGTGCAATGCCGATGAATCAGAGCCCGGTACTTTCAAAGACCGCTACCTGATGGAGTTCATCCCCCACCTGCTGGTAGAGGGGTTGATAGTGAGCAGCTACGCGCTGGGCAGCAATATGACCTATATCTACATCCGTGGAGAGTATGCATGGATAGTGGATATACTGGAACAGGCGATAACAGAAGCTAAGAACAATGGCTGGCTGGGTAAGAATATACAGGGCTCAGGATTCGATTGCGAGATATACGTACAGCGCGGCGCGGGTGCATATATATGCGGAGAAGAAACAGCATTGATAGAAAGCCTGGAAGGCAAACGCGGCAACCCGCGCATCAAGCCGCCATTCCCTGCGGTGAAGGGTGTATGGGGCAGGCCAACGGTGGTGAATAATGTAGAAACTCTTGCGGCTGTAGTGCCCATTATCAATATGGGTGGGGATGAATATGCCAAGATAGGCGTAGGCCGTTCAACAGGTACCAAACTGTTATCCGTTTGCGGTAATGTAAAGAAGCCCGGCATCTACGAGATAGACATGACGCAGTCGGTAGAAGAATTTATCTTCTCTGACGAATACTGCGGCGGTATAGCTAAAGGCAAACGCCTGAAGGCATGTATCCCCGGTGGGTCATCAGTACCCATCCTCCCTGCTAACTTATTATTAAAGACAGCCAAAGGTGAAACCCGTTATATGAACTATGAAAGCCTGTCAGACGGCGGTTTTGCATCGGGCAGTATGATGGGTTCGGGTGGTTTTATCGTGTTTGACGAAGACCAGTGCGTGGTACGCCATACCATGAGCCTGGCGCATTTTTACAATCATGAAAGCTGCGGCCAGTGCAGTCCCTGCCGTGAGGGTACGGGCTGGATGTATAAAATTTTGAAGAACATCGAGTACGGAAAAGGAAAGATGAGTGATATAGACCTGCTTTGGGATATACAGGGCAAGATAGAAGGTAATACTATCTGTCCGCTGGGCGATGCTGCGGCATGGCCGGTAGCAGCAGCTATCAGGCACTTCCGCGACGAGTTTGAGTGGCATGTGCTGAACCCCGAAGAGTCGCAGACAAGAAACTATGGTTTAGCGCATTATGCTGACCCGCTGACGGTGGTTGCCGGGTAAGTCTAAAAGAAAAAAGATTATGGCTGAAGGAACGCCAAATGTAAAAGTAACGATTGACAATATAACGATAGAAGTACCGGCAGGCACTTCCATCCTTGAGGCTGCGCGTAAGATAGGTGGTGATGTAACACCCCCTGCTATGTGCTACTACAGCAAGCTGGAAGGCAGTGGCGGTAAATGCCGTACCTGCCTGGTAGAGGTGAGCAAGGGCTCTGAAAAAGACCCGCGCCCCATGCCCAAGCTGGTGGCCAGTTGCCGCACGGGTGTGATGGATGGCATGGAAGTGAAGAATATTACTTCTCCGCGTGTGATAGAAGCGCGCAAAGGTGTAGTGGAAATGTTACTCATCAACCACCCGCTGGATTGCCCGATATGCGATCAGGCGGGAGAGTGCGATTTGCAAGACCTGAGTTACGAACATGGAACCGAGGGTACACGCTTCGAATTTGATAAGCGGGTTTTCGAAAAAGAAGATATAGGCGAATATATATCGCTGCACATGACGCGCTGCATACTCTGCTACCGTTGCGTGTACGTGGCCGACCAACTGACTGAAAATCGTGAGCATGGTATATTGGAAAGGGGCGACCATGCCGAAATCAGTACGCTGTTGGGCAAAAACCTGGATAATGAATTTATAGGCAACGTAATAGATGTTTGCCCGGTGGGTGCATTGACGGATAAAACATTCCGTTTCAAAAACAGGGTATGGTTTACCAAGCCTGTAGATGCGCACAGAGCATGCAGCAACCCGAAATGTTGCGGTAAAGCCCGCCTGTGGATGCGTGGCGATGAAGTATATCGTGTAACGGCCCGCAAAGACCAGTGGGGCGAAGTGGAAGGATGGATTTGCAACGAATGCCGTTTCCATAAGAAGAGTGCAAGCGATTGGGTGATAGAAGGCCCTACAAAGGTGGACCGCCACAGTGTAATATCACAGGGCCATTATGTAAATACAGTGCCGCAGCCTAAGATTATAGACAAAGTTATAGGCAAAGAGCCCAAGCTGCTGCTGGATATACACGATGTGAGCGATGTGAATAAGCCCAACGTGCATTTGTCGGAAATACCCGGCCCCGCACACTCTGACGATTTTGAGAAGAAAGACGATAAAAAATTAAACAACTAATTACTTTTGCGCCACTATGCTGTTATTGCAGATTGACATAGCATTTATAATAGAAAAAGTCATATTGGCTACAGTTATCCTGCTGGGCTCCCTGGGCATAGCCATGTACGCTACATGGGGCGAGCGTAAGGTAGCAGCCATCATGCAGGATCGTATAGGCCCCAATCGTGCGGGTCCGTTAGGGCTGTTGCAGCCACTGGCCGATGGTGCAAAACTGTTTTTCAAAGAAGAAATTATACCGGATAGCTCTACGCGCTTCCTGTTTATATTAGGCCCGTCGCTGGCTATGCTTACCGCCACTATGACCAGCGCGGTAATACCCTGGGGGCCGGATTATGTTACAGAAAGCGGCAGAGTAATCTCATTGCAGGTAGCAGATATTAATATAGGCATCCTGTTCATCTTTGGTGTGGTTAGCCTCGGGGTGTACGGCATCATGCTGGGCGGATGGGCTTCCAACAACAAATTTTCATTATTAAGTAGTATCCGCGCAGCGGCACAGGCTGTGTCTTACGAGTTGGCGCTGGGTATCAGCCTGGTGGCTTTGCTGATGATGACAGGCTCGCTCAGCCTGAGGGAAATAGTTGCACAGCAACATGGTTTCTGGGCCGACGGTTATTTTACCTGGAACTTCTTCAAACAACCATTGGGTTTCCTGGTATTCCTGGTATGCACATTTGCTGAGCTGAACCGCGCGCCTTTTGACATGGCAGAGTGCGAAAGCGAACTGAACATGGGTTACCACCAGGAGTATTCATCTATGAAACTGGGCTTTTACCTTTTTGCTGAATATATCAATATGTTCATCAGCTCTGTGGTAATTGCTACCTTGTTTTTTGGCGGGTATAATTTCCCTTTCATGGATGAGGTGCTGGCAGGTACGGGACAAATGGTGTTCGCTATCATCTGCGTATTAGTACTACTGACAAAAGCTATTGCATTTATATTGTTTTTCATGTTTGTCCGTTGGACGCTGCCACGTTTCAGGTACGACCAACTGATGAAATTGGGGTGGAGGTCGCTGATACCGCTGGCATTATTCAACATGCTGGTAACAGGACTGGTGATATTGTACGTGCTAAAATGAGAATGAATTATGTTGACAGTGGAACAAATAAGGAATGTGGTATCGGATTATTTTAAAGATAAGCCGGTGACAGAGATTTATTTGTTTGGCTCTTATGCAACCGGTGACGCAAAGGATGGAAGTGATGTAGATATATTGTTTTCCTTAAAGGAAAACACAAGGATTAGTTATTTTGGACTGGCGCAATATTTAATAGACCTTGAAAAGTTATTAGCGAACAAAGTGGACCTGGTAGAAGAGAAACTGGTGTATCCCCTGATAAAAGGTGAAATTGACAAGACAAAAATTTTGCTCTATTCGGTATGATAAACAGGGATATGCTACATATCGTTCTTATACTGGAATCTATCTCGGAAATAGAACAATATATAGACAATGTAGATGAGGATGGATTTTTAAGAAATAATATGTTAAAAGATGCCTGCTTGATGAAGTTGATAATTATTGGAGAAAATGGTGGAAAAGTTTCCCAGGATTTGAGAAATAAATTTAGCGAAGTAGAATGGCAGCAGATGAAAGCAGCGAGAAATTTTTTCGCACATGAGTATGAAAGAATAGATTGTCAAGGATTTGGATGACGGTATCCGAAATATTGCCGGAATTAAAAATGAAACTTGAAAAGGTGTTACAATCTTTGAAAGATTAAAAAATGGAAAAATTAACTAACAGGTCTGTAGCGGTAGATCGCAGCCCGATGACGTTTGGCGAGAAGATATATCTTCCTGCCATCTTCAAGGGGCTGACGATAACTGTAGGGCATATATTTAAGAAGAAGGCTACAGTACAATACCCGGAACAAAAACGGCCATTCAGCCCGGTGTTCCGCGGGTTGCACGTACTCAACCGCGACGAAGAGGGCCGTGAGCGTTGTACAGCATGTGGCTTGTGTGCACTAGCATGCCCTGCAGAAGCCATTACAATGGAAGCAGCTGAGCGCAAGCCGGATGAAAAAAACCTGTACCGCGAAGAAAAGTACGCCGCCAAGTATGAAATCAACATGCTGCGCTGCATCTTCTGCGGATATTGCGAAGAAGCCTGTCCTAAGGATGCCATATACCTGAGCGAAACGCTGATGCCCACGCATTACAGCCGCAAGACGATGGTATATAAGAAAGAAGACTTATTGATTCCTCATCCTAAAAAGCAAGCAGGCCAATAACGAAATGAACGCATACGAACTCATATTCTGGTTGCTTACGGTAATGGCTATCAGCTGTGCGCTGGGGGTTATCCTCAGCCGCAACCCTGTAAGCAGTGTATTATTCCTGATTGCTACATTTTTTGCGGTGTCAGGGCACTATATATTAATGAACGCGCAGTTCCTGGCTATAGTGAACATTATAGTATATGCCGGGGCCATTATGGTGTTGTTCCTGTTTGTCATCATGCTGATGAACCTGAACGCAGATACCGAGCCGCAGAAGAACAGGCTGGTGCAGTTGGCGGGTGTAGTGTCGGGTGGCATCTTGTTCCTGGTGATACTCGCGGCGCTCAAATCGTCTGCTAACAATATGCTGGAGCAGACGGCTACAGATATAGGGTTGATAAAAAACCTGGGCAAGACGCTGTTCACACAGTTTGTATTGCCTTTCGAAGTCGCAAGTGTCCTTTTCCTGAGTGCGATGATTGGTGCGGTAGTGCTGGGTAAGAAGGGAGAGGAAGAACCCCAAACCCCTAAAGGGGCTTAAGGTGTATTTGAAATAGAAAAACTAGTAACTAAATAAAAAGCTCCGCCTCAGGCGGATTTGGATATGCCGATACAATATTATTTATTCTTAAGCCTGGCGTTATTCAGCATTGGTATCATGGGTACGCTCATGCGCCGCAATGCCATTATCATATTCATGTGCATAGAGCTGATGCTGAATGCGGTGAACTTGTTGCTGGTGGCATTTTCAAAAATGTATAACGACCCTTCTGCGCAGATATTCGTGTTTTTCAGTATGGTGGTGGCAGCGGCAGAGGTAGCGGTAGGACTGGCAATTATTGTGATGATGTACCGCAAGGTGCATTCGGTAGATATTAATATATTGAATAGGCTGAAGCACTGATACCCCCGACCCCTTAAGGGGGAGGTGGTTGATTCAGTTATTATAATAAATAATTAAAATAGTAAACCCCTTTAGGGGTTGGGGTAGTATGACAAACTTAGTTTACTTGGTTCCCTTGTTTCCGTTGATAGGTTTTCTTATCAATGGTATCGGATGGAGGAAAATACCGAAATCTGCGGGTGGTGTTATAGGCAGCCTGGCAGTACTGGCATCATTTGCTGTATCACTGGGTATATTCTTCGAGGTTAAATCTGCGGGCGTTGGCACTACCGTTCACCTGTACGATTTCATTCAATCCGGTACGCTGAACATTCCTTTTGTGTTCCAGGTGGATGCTTTGTCTTCTTTGTTCCTGTTAATTATTACCGGTGTCGGTTTCCTGATACACGTTTACTCTACCTCTTATATGCACGATGATGAAGGCATGGTGAAATACTTCGCCTACCTCAATCTCTTCGTGTTCTCTATGTTGTTGCTGGTACTCGGCGGTAACTATCTTATCATGTTCATCGGTTGGGAAGGCGTAGGCCTATGCTCTTACCTGCTAATAGGTTTCTGGTTCAAAAAACGCGACTACACCAATGCCGCCAAGAAAGCTTTTGTGATGAACCGCATAGGTGACCTCGGCTTTTTGGTGGGTATGCTGCTGGTGCTGTACAACTTCGGCACACTTTCTTACAATGATTTCTTCGGGGAGATCAATGCCGGTACTACTGCAGTATCAACCGAAACATATAACTGGATAGCTATCTGCTTCTTCATAGGCGCTATGGGTAAAAGCGCCCAGATACCATTATATACCTGGCTGCCCGATGCGATGGCCGGCCCGACACCGGTGTCTGCATTGATACATGCCGCTACGATGGTGACAGCAGGTATCTATATGATAGCACGCAGTAGTGTGCTGTACAACCTGGCTCCTATGGCGCAGGATTTGGTAGCGGTAATCGGTTTAGCAACTGCAATAATAGCGGCATCTATCGCTATCAAACAATATGATATTAAAAAAGTCCTCGCATATTCTACCGTTAGCCAGTTGGGCTTTATGTTCCTGGCGCTGGGTGTAGGTGCGTACACCACGGCTGTGTTCCATGTAATGACACACGCCTTTTTCAAAGCATTATTGTTCCTCGGTTCAGGCAGCGTGATACATGCAATGGGCGGCGAGCAGGACATCCGCAAAATGGGTGGGCTGAACAAGCACATGCGCGTTACGGGCATTACCTTCTTAATAGGTTGCTTGGCTATTGCAGGTATTCCCGGCTTCTCCGGCTTCTTCTCCAAAGATGAAATACTGGCATCGGTTTATGCACATAGCCCGGTAATGTATTACCTGGCATTGGGTGCGGCGCTTATGACTGCATTTTATATGTTCCGCCTCTACTTCCTCACGTTTACAGGATCATTCCGCGGAACGGAGGAACAAAAACACCACCTGCACGAAAGCCCTGCGGCTATTACTATTCCGCTGGTAGTGCTGGCTATATTATCTATTGTTGGTGGTTATGTGGGTTTGCCACCTGTTATCAGCGAGCACCATACATTGAATAGTTATCTCGCGCCTGTTGTCACCAACTTCAACGTACACCACCTGGAGCATGCTACCGAGTGGATGCTGATGGGACTGTCAACCGGCCTGGTAGTGATTATGATTATCGTTGCCTACTCTGCTACTAAGAAACCCAACTTCGTACCCAATACAGGTATGGCCAAAGTGCTGGAGAACAAATGGTATGTGGACGAGATTTACGATACGATAATAGTACGCCCCATAGGCGCTTTATCTGCATTGTTGAATAATATAATAGAAAGATTGGGTATCGATGGTGCGGTGAACGGTGTAGGCAAGTTAGTGAACTGGGGCAGCGGCAAGATAAGATTGGTACAGAGCGGCCAGGTTGGTTTTTACATTTTCGCGATGGTATTGGGTATTACGGTACTCTTCGCCATCAGCTTTTTTTGGATACAATAACTATACAGCAGTTTTGCGATTAGTATTATGATATTGACATTACTCATATTAATTCCACTGGTAGCCGGCATAGCAGCTATGGCTATGAAAGGCGCTGCGAAAGGAATTGGTTTACTAAGTTCTGTAGCCGTTACAGTTACATCACTATTGGTGCTCACAAGTATCAATTCATTCGGCCCCAATGGTTTTGTAGAATGGAGCATGCCCTGGATACCCTCGCTGGGTTCCAATATCAGCCTGATGGGCGATAGCCTGGCCCTGGTACTCTGCCTGCTGACAGGTATAGTCATGACGATAGTGGTAATTACCAACTGGAACAAGGATGTGGAAAGGCCCGGTTCTTTCTATGGATTGATGTTGCTGGCGCAGGCTGGTATCACCGGTGTTTTCCTGGCATCTGACGCGCTGCTGTTTTACTTCTTCTGGGAGCTGGCGCTGATACCTGTGTATTTCCTGTCGTCTATATGGGGTGGCGAAAAACGTATTGCTGTTACCTTCAAGTTCTTCGTGTACACATTTGTAGGCAGCCTCATGTTGCTGGCCGCACTGATATATTTATCCCTGCAAAATCCCGGCGGCAATTCATTCGCGCTGGAGAATATTATTCGTGCGGGTGCTTCGCTGCCTGCCGACCAGCAGCAGTGGATGTTCTGGCTCATCTTCATCGCCTTCGCTATCAAGATGCCGATATTCCCGCTGCACACATGGCAGCCCGACGCTTACGAGCAATCACCTACGCCGGTTACCATCATCCTCAGCGCTCTGATGGTGAAGATGGGTATCTATGGAGTGGTGCGTTGGTTATTGCCTGTAGTGCCTGAGGCGGTTGCCTTCTGGTCTGATACGGTGATTACATTATCGGTAGTGGGTATAGTATATGCATCGCTGCTGGCGATTGTGCAAACAGATTTGAAACGCCTGGTAGCCTATTCATCTATCGCTCACATGGGCCTGATGAGCGCTGCTGCATTTGCTAATACAGACGTAGCCATGCACGGGCTGGTTATCCAGATGTTCAACCACGGTATCAACATAGCCGGTATGTGGGTGATTGTAAACATGGTGGAGCAACGCTGGGGCACGCGTGATATGAAGCAACTGGGTGGCATGGCCAACACCGCACCGCTTATGACGATTGCATTGGTAGTAATAGCGCTGGCTAATATAGCCCTGCCGCTTACTAATGGTTTTATAGGGGAGTTTATGTTATTCAACGGTTTGTTTGCATCCGCCTCTCAATACCATATTACTTTTATGGTGGTTGCAGGCTTGGGTATTATACTGGGTGCGGTGTACACGCTCAATATGGTGCAACGCACAGCTTACGGCGAGGCAGTGGCCATGAAGACCGGCGGAGATATTACAATGAACGAATACATTGGTTTAGCCATCATTATAGGACTCATTTTATTTTTGGGTGTATACCCCAAGCCCCTGCTCGACCTGACGGCGGGAATAATGATGCCTTAAACGATGGGTATTAATTAATAAAACAAAAAATCAGGGTGGCGCGTGCGACACGCTATCCCGGTACTGAAATATGAAGGCAATTATTGCTGCAACGTTATTAGGTGTTATCATGATGTTCACCGGGCTGTTTGTGAAAGACAAAAAGCAGGTGGTGATGATAGCTGTTATCGCATTCCTGGCGCTGCTGGGCATCACTATATGGGAGGTGCAGGAAGCTTCTTCCGCCGCACCGGCTATGTTGTTCAACAACATGCTGCGTATAGACAGCTACGCCCTCTGGTTCAATATGATGATGGCGGGTTGTACCTTCCTGTACGTGCTGCTGATGGGCAAAGACATCATGCGCGTAGGCAACCACGTGGCCGAATATTTTACACTGATACTCTTCATCCTCTGCGGTATATTCCTGCTGACGGGGTACAACAACCTGCTCATGCTCTTTATCGGTATCGAGATCATGTCTATCCCCCAGTACATACTGGCGGGTGCCGACAGGCGCAACCTGAAGAGCAACGAAGCATCGCTGAAATACTTCCTGATGGGCGCCTTCACTACCGGCCTGCTGCTTATGGGTATTACCCTGCTTTACGGCGCTACGGGTAGTTTCTATATTACCGACTTTACTTTCCTGCGTACCGATGCGCTCAATCCTATGGCGCTGGCGGGTATCATGTTTATACTCATTTCATTCGCCTTCAAAGTATCGGCTGTGCCCATGCACATGTGGACACCCGATGTGTACGACGGTTCGCCTACGGCTTTTACAGCCTTTATGTCCACCATCGTTAAGGCAGGTGCATTCGTAGGTTTCCTTCGTTTGTTCCATATTGCATTCGGCAGCCTCAGCGAGCATTGGATGATGATAGTAGCCCTCATTACCGCAGCTACATTGCTGGTGGGTAATGTTACCGCAGTGTTCCAGCAGAGTGTAAAGCGTATGCTGGCGTATTCGTCTATAGCTCAGGCGGGTTTTATGCTCTTCGCCATAGCCTCTGTCAATGCATCGGCCTGGCAGGGCATGATTATCTACGGCGTGGCGTACAGCGTAGCTACCATCGGCCTGTTCTCGGTGCTGATAAAAATGAAAGACTATACCTACGACGGCTTCAACGGGCTGGCCAAAAAACAACCCGCGCTGGCGTTCTTTACTACCATATTCTTACTCTCGCTGGCGGGCATACCACTTACCGGCGGCTTCATTGCCAAGTATTTTGTGCTGAACGCAGCAGTACAGCAGGGCGGGTTGCTCTGGTTAGTCATCTTCGCATTGCTGATGGCGGCTATCAGTGTGTACTACTATTTCCGTGTGATTATCGCCATGTACTTCAAGCCAGGCGAAGCCGAAATGGCGGTAGAAATCAACAGTAACGATAAAATATTGCTGGGCATCACTTGCGCATTGGTGATACTGCTAGGCGTAGCGCCACATTTATTTTTGGGTAGTATATAATAACCAGGAAATATCATGAAAACCCAAACCTACGAGCAACAGAAAAAAATAGGAAACATCTTCGGGATAGTTGCCGGCATATTGGGTCTGCTCCTATTTATTCCGCTATTGTATATCAGCTTCCACAAAGGCTGGTTGTTCCGGTCAATATTCCTGTTCAACATATTTACGAGCGCTTATTGTATCTATATATCCCGGGTGAGGTTGAAGAGGTTAAAAATTAAGTAGTTACCTGCTATCTTAGTCTCCCCGGAATTTATCCCGCAATAGGCGGGAGGGGGATAGGGGGAAAATACAGCATACAAAGTCTAACATATTATGGACCAGCGGCCATTCACAGACAAATCAGTTCAGCCGGACGAACAGTTGCTGAAAAATGCGTTAGGCAAAGCATATAAATTTTACACTGAACTGGGCAGCCTCACCGCTTCATTTAAGAAAGACTGGAACTACAGCAAGAGTAGCGGCTGGATGCAGAAAGTACACGATGGCAAAAAGGCGCTGTACTATTTCATCCCGTTGAAAGATTCATTCATGCTCAGCCTGGCGGTAAGGGAGCAGGAGAAAGATGATTTCCTCTCTATGAAATCAATGGCGGTATTGCATGAAGACCTAAAGAACGCAAAAAAATACTCCGAAGGCTATGCATTAAAGTTTCACGTTGCTGATGCGGCATCCTTTTACACCTGCCTGCTGCTTATCAGGAGTTTGGTGGAAAAGAGGAAGTAAAGGGTAAATAACGAACTATACAGCAGAAAGAAATTTTAAAATATATTTCTTTTTTGTACTTTCATTTCAATGAGTCATTATCCATGAGAGAGCAGCTAAAAGAAGAAATCCGTTTGGCGTAGACTCTGTCTACGTCACCTTGGCGACAAATCTCCCGATTTGCTAATCTCCTCCTCCTCCCTTATCCCATGCAGTTTATCCAATTCGGGTAATTGCTTTTTGTAGGCTTCCACGTCCCAGGCCATGTCCCAGTTCTTCAGGTAATAAGATAATCTGCCCAGCGCCATGCTGCGCCTGCGTATATCTACGCTGTCGGGGTTGTGCAGTGGCATCACGTAGTATTTGCCGTCTTTGCCCCTGCCTATCTGGCTCCCGTATAACTGTCTTTTGCCTTGCGCCAGCGCCACCCTGTCCTCCAACAATGCCAGGGCCGATTTGTCGGCATTTCCTTTTTCTGCTGCTGCACGCATTAGGGGCAGGTATTGTTCCTGTGTCTGCTGGTTCGAGTGCTGTATTACCAGGAATAATGTCCTGCTGCCGCGCTCGCCCAACGTATCAGGCCCCGGCCATCCCAGGCTGTCTATTATTTTCCGCACCTTCAGCAGGTTGATGGAGTCAGCTATATTAATATCCGCCCATAATGCTTCCATTTCTTTGGAGTCATGGCCGTAAGTTTTTTCTATCTCCTGTAGTTGCTGCCTGCCCCGCTGGTCGGCCAGGTATATCGAGTCCAGCATATTCACCAATGGTGTTCTGCGTTTTTGCAGTCTGGCCATGAATTCATCCCAGCGCTTATCGTGGCGCAGGGACTCCAGGTCTTTGTCAAACATGTAAAACAGCGGATCCATATGCCTCTTGCCCAGTCGTCTTTCAGGGTCGGTCATAATAGTGCCTGCCAGGTAATTCAGGTGTTTGAACGCGTTGTCCGCATTCCCCGCCCTGGCCCACGAGCAGGCCGCGTTGTATACTTCTGAATAGCCGCATTTATCACCCTTCAGTGCAATGGCGCTTTCCAGGGTTTCAGCGCTGCGCTTGAAATCGCCTTGCCTGTAATAAATGGTAGCTTGTTGTTCCAGTCTTTTATAAGCTTCATCGTCCTGCGCAATGGAGCTAGTGCTATAGAACATGAATAGTATAAGTATGGGTAGGAGTTTCATACTTAAAAATAAGCATTAATTGCAAAGCCTAATCCCTCACCACCACTTTCTGATATAGTGGTGCATTACCACCCTTTACGCTGATGATATACATTCCCGCGGGCTGGTTCTCTGCATTCCATATATAAGGACCCTGTACCTCCAACCTGTCTACAACAGTTCCTGACATATTGGTGATTTCAACCCTGCTGTGTGCAGGTACTGTAATTGTAAACCTCCGCCCCGTAGTGGGTACAACCGACAATTTATCTTTAACTACCACCTGCACCGATACAGTAGGCGATGGCCTTACCCGCACACAGTTGGGGTCGGTAAGCCCGTTGCCTGAGCAGAAAATTGCTAGAACTGTACCGTTGGGCTGAACCAGGTGAACAGCATCCTGCCCCCAGTCGCCGATGAGTATATTGCCGTTGGGTAAAAAAGCTACCCCCTCAGGGTTCGTCATCCCTGTTATAAAAGTATTGACATACTGCCCGGCAGAGTCAAAGCGTAATACCTTACCCACTGTCCAGTCGGCTACCAGCAGGTCGCTGCCGTCCCACCATATATTGGTTGGCCCTTGTATAATGTTCGAGTTGATAAAAGTGCCCAGGTCATTGCCTTGCGGGCTGTATTTATGTATGGTTCCGTCACCGCCATTGCCAAACAGCGAGATGTAAAAATTACCTTGGCTGTCCCATACATGCCCCAGCCCTTTGGGCGCTGCTGTTTGTGTAAACTCATCTACATAATTACCTTGCAGGTCAAACCGCACTACCTTATTCTGCACAGAGTCCCATTGTGTCACATATACCAGGCTATCCGGTCCTATCGACATTTTTGACGGTAGTTTCAGCGAGTACCCTGTAGAGAAATTGCCGATAAAAGCACCTGTTTTGCCGTTGTACCTTTTAATGGCAGCATTGTTGAGGGCTGTTACCAGCACAGTGCCGTCCGGGTGGAAGAGTATATCTTCCGGCGCGCTCAGGCCTCCTGACATGGGTTGAATAAAATTGCCGAGATAGGTGCCATTTTCGTCATAGCGTTGCACTGCGTGCCCCGAGCGGTTGTTGACTAATACTTCATAAGCCGTTTGAGCGAAAGCTGTTTGAAAGGGACAAAACACAGCAAACACCAACGCTATAAAAATGCAGGAGTTTTTCATAGACTTTAGTTTGTATGAAATTAGGTTTAATGTTTCCCGGCATAAAATATAGATGTCATTTACAAGTCAAATCATTGTAAACGCGATGAATATCCCCCTGTTTCTACCCCATTTCCTATTTCCCCCTTTCTTTACCCCAAACCGAAATCACAACACACCTATCTTTACAAATATGCAAGCTATCGTTTATACCCGCTACGGTTCGCCCGACAACCTGCAACTGCAGGAAGTATCCAAGCCCGTGCCCAAAGACAACGAGGTGCTGGTGAAGGTGTATGCATCATCCATCAACTCATGGGACTGGGACAATCTGCTGGGGAAACATTTCCTGGTCAGGCTCATCAGTGGGTTGACTAAGCCGCGGCACACAATATTAGGTGCTGATGTGGCGGGTGTGGTAGAGGCGGTAGGCAAAGACGTGCATGATTTCAAACCCGGCGATGAAGTGTATGGCGACATCGCTGGTGCGGGTTTCGGCTGCTTTGCCGAATATGTGGCAGCCCCCGCAAAGCTGCTGGCGCATAAATCCCCTGCTATGAGTTTTGAGCAGGCTGCCGCATTGCCGCAGGCCGGTTTTCTGGCTATACAAGGCCTGCGGTACTATGGTGGTATTAAACCCGGCCAACAGGTACTCATCAATGGTGCGGGCGGTGGCGTAGGGCCACTGGCTTTACAATATGCCAAGATGAACGGCTGCGAAGTAACCTGTGTGGACAAGGCTGAAAAACTGGATATACTCCTAAGCCTCGGCGCCGACCACCTGGTTGATTATACCAAAGAAGACTATACCCACACCGGCAAACAATACGATTACATACTGGATGTGATAGCCCACCGCAAGGCGGCAGATTACAGGCGTGCCCTGAAACCCGGTGGTGTCTTTTCCATGATAGGCGGCTCTATGGGTGGATTGCTGCTGCGCATGATGGCTATCGAGCCGATACTGGCAAAGTTCGGTAGCAAGAAACTTGGCATTATGGGCTACCGTCCCAACCGCGCAGATTTAGAACTCATGAACCAATTGTTCGAGGAAGGCAAATTCATACCCGTAATAGATAAAACCTTCTCCCTGGAAGCAACAGCCGGTGCCTTCCGCTACTTCGGCGAAGGGAATTTCAAAGGGAAGATTGTCATTAAAATAGCTGATAAATAATTAATGCATAAATACAATAATTTTACGTATATTTGTATATAAGTTCATTGAAACCATGCAAGGAGTTTGGGACTTTTTTAAAATGAATTCCGGCATCAACTTAGCGGAGCATTTCGATGCTGCAAATGAAGAGACATAAAACCCGGCATCATTTCGGAACATTTTTAAGCAAGGATTAAAACCCGGATAAATTAAACTCCACAGAACAAAAAAATGCTAAGTAATCAGGGATATATGGCCTGGCAGTGCAGTAGTAATGTGGCTGCATCAGGGTACCATCCCGTCCCTTTGAAGCTTAAGGGACGGGGCTCTTTTTCTTTGGTTACTTTCTTTTGGAGAAGCAAAAGAAAGTAACAACAGCGCAATCGGAGATATAATCTTAAATGCCATGAACTGCAATCAGATGGACTTGACCATTAATAAAATCCGGCATCAAAGCGAAACATTTTTAATGTGTCTCTCCGCCTGAGACGAAGGATAGAGAGGGAAACATCGCGAAAAACAAGAATTCCGGCAACACTTTGGCAACACTTGTCCCGCTCAGGCGGTGATTTTCCATCACATCGCACAACTTTAGCATATATCCCTTGGGCATAGGCCTGTTAAAAGGTAACTTTGTAATATGCTGACAGACAATCACGGAAGGCCGGTTAACTACCTCAGGCTGGCGGTGACAGACAGGTGCAACCTGCGTTGCTTCTACTGCATGCCCGCCCATGGGCTGGAGTGGCTCGAGCGCAAGGAACTGATGACCTGGGAGGAAATGCTCTTCGTCTGTTCTGCATTGGTAAAGATGGGCATTGAAAAAATACGCCTCACCGGCGGCGAACCCTTCGCCCGCAGGAACTTTATCAACTTCCTGGAAGAGTTGTCGAAGCTGGAGGGTCTGAAGGAAATAACATTAACGACAAACGGTGTACTCACGGCACCTTATATCCCCAGGCTGAAAGAACTGGGTATAAAATCGGTAAACCTGAGCCTGGACACGCTGGACAGGGAACGGTTTGCCAATATCACCCGCCGCGACGAACTGCCCAAAGTATTGGAAACCTTAAACGAGCTATTACACCACGATATACAGGTAAAAATCAATGCCGTGGTGATGGAAGGCAGGAACACCGAAGATATTATTCCGCTGGTGGAGCTGACGAAAGGCCTGCCCGTGAGTGTACGTTTTATAGAAGAGATGCCTTTTAACGGCAACGGTACTTACGAAGGCCTGAGTTGGGACTATCTGCGGATATTGAATACAATTAAAGAACACTTCCCGGGTATAGAGAAGATGACAGACCCGCAGTATTCCACCTCTTACAATTATAATATACCCGGGCACTTGGGTACGGTGGGTATTATAGCGGCATACACACGCTCGTTTTGCGGCAGTTGCAACCGTATCCGTATTACTCCGCAGGGCATGCTCAAAACCTGCCTCTACGACAATGGTGTGATGAACATCAAAGACCTGGTACGTGCGGGTAATGATACGGTGGCAATACAGGAAGCTATAACGAGTGCAATAAAGAAGAAGGCCAAAGACGGCTGGGAGGCGGAGCGCAACAGGACTGCAATAAACGAATCGATGGCGGCTATAGGAGGCTGATATTATGATAACGGTAGACGGAGCAGACTATATCATTCAGAAAGAGATGCGGGAATTCGGTGAAGAGCTGATTCCGCTGGAGCATGCTACCGGCAGGGTGCTGGCTGAAGATATTATTGCCGACCGCGACATTCCACCCTACGACAGGGTAACAATGGACGGTATCGCTATCCGCTACGACGACTTTAAAAAAGGCACGAGGACATTTACGATAAAAGGTACACAGCCCGCTGGGGCTACTGCAATTACGATAGATACTGAGAATGAATGTGTGGAAATAATGACAGGCGCTGCTTTGCCTGTAGGCACTGATACAATCATACGCTACGAAGACCTGGATATGTTTGATGGTACAGCCACCATTAAAACCGAACATGTAAGGTATGGCCAGAACATACATTACATGGGTACCGATAAGCTGAAGAATACTTTGCTGGCAAGTGCAGGACAATTAATAGGTCCCGCATTTATAAACATCGCTGCCTCTGTAGGCAAAGCGCAACTGAAAGTAAAGATTTTGCCACGTGTGTGCATACTCAGCAGTGGCAACGAGCTGGTGCCGGTAGAACAGACTCCAACTGATTACGAGGTGCGCCGCTCCAACAACTACGCTATAGCATCTATATTGTTACAGCACCGCATACAGGCATCTATGTACCATATACCCGATGAAAAGGAGCTGATACATACAGCCCTGAGTAAATGCCTGAAGGAGAGTGATGTGCTGATACTGACCGGTGGTGTGTCTATGGGTAAGTTTGATTACCTGCCCGAGGTGTTTGATGAACTGGAGATAACACAACTTTTTCATAAAGTAAGGCAGCGGCCCGGTAAGCCGTTCTGGTTTGGCACCGATGTAGACCAGAAACTTGTATTTGCTTTCCCCGGAAATCCTGTTTCTGCTTTCATGTGTATGCACAGGTATTTTGTGCCCTGGCTGTATGCAACATTGGGCCTGAAACAACCGCAGCCAGTATATGCTGTATTGGCAGAGGACTATAGTTTCAAACCCGAGCTTACTTACTTCTTACAGGTAAGGCTGGAATACTTGAGCGATGGCAGATTGGTAGCTACACCGCACGAGGGGAATGGTTCGGGAGATTTTGTCAACCTCTTATCCGCCGATGCTTTTATGGAACTTCCCGAAATGACCACCAACTATAAAAAAGGAGAGGCCTACAGGGTATGGCCATACAAAACATTGATACATGAGTGAACTGACGCATATAGATGAACAGGGCCGCGCCAATATGGTGGATGTGAGCGACAAGGCTGTGACCAAACGCACAGCCAGGGCAAGAAGTATCGTATCGCTGCCGCAAGAGGTGATGGCGCAGATAACAGGTGGAGATATACAAAGTAAAAAAGGCCCTGTGTTTCAGACTGCCATATTAGCAGGCATCATGGCGGCAAAAAAAACAGGGGAACTCATACCGCTCTGCCATCCGCTGGGTATGGATAATTGTAAGATAGATATCAACGTGAATGACGACAACGAAGTAGTAATTGACTGCACCGCTACCATCACCGCCAAAACAGGCATTGAGATGGAAGCCCTGACAGGCGCATCTGTAGCGGCGCTGACTATATACGATATGTGCAAGGCCATGAGCCACGATATAGTGATAAAGGAAACAAAGCTGATGGAGAAAACAGGAGGAAAACGTGATTTCAAACGGGACTAAAATACACGGGCTGGTGCTGGCGGGTGGTAAGAGTATCCGCATGGGGCACGATAAGTCTGTCATCAACTGGCATGGTAAGGAACAACGTTATTTTATAGCCGACCTGTTGGAGAAGTTTTGTGATGAAGTATATATCTCCTGTCGCGATGAACAACAGGCTGAAGAAACGGACGGCAGCTACAAGACAATAATAGACAGCGTAGATGGCAAAGGGCCGATAGTGGGTATTCTTTCAGCCTTTGAAACAAATAACGAGGTAGCATGGCTGGTAGTAGCCTGCGACCTGCCGCTGATAGATGAAGCGACAATAGGCTACCTCTTACAAAACAGGGATAGCGCTAAAGTAGCCACCACGTACAAAAGCCCGCACGATGGATTGCCCGAACCGCTGATTACTATTTGGGAGCCCTATGGGCGGGAAGTATTATGGTCGTACAAGGCAGAAGGATATAACTGCCCCCGCAAGGCGCTCATTAATAGTGATACACTGATACTGGAGCCATTAAATGCCGATGCGCTCATCAATACCAACACTCCTGAAGAAGCGGAACGTGTAAGGGAAATATTAAACCAGAAAATACACACCGTATAATGACTGATTGGACAAGATATAGCTGCCAGATGTCTTTGCCGGGCTTTGACGAACAGGCCCAGCAAAAACTATCTGCCGCCAAAGTGCTGGTAGTAGGTGCGGGCGGATTAGGCTGCCCTGCTTTGCAATACCTTGTTTCAAGCGGTGTAGGTACTATTGGTATTGCTGATTATGATGTAGTGTCAATTAAAAACCTGCACAGGCAAATATTATACACCCTTGCTGACGAAGGAAAGAAGAAAATCATCGTCGCGATAGAAAGATTATCCGCCCAAAACCCGGAAGTAAAATTCCATGCACATGATGTGCAGGTGAATGCAGATAATGTAGAAGAGCTGATCAGTGCATACGATATAGTGCTGGACTGCACAGATAATTTTGATACCCGTTACCTGCTGAACGATGCCTGCGTATTGGCTGGCAAACCATTGTTGTACGGTGCCATCTATCAATACGAAGGCCAGGTAGCTGTATGGAATGTTACTAATGAAGATGGTTCAAAATCCCCCAATTACCGCGACCTGTACCCCGAGGTAAACGCAGCAGCTGTGCCAAATTGTGCAGATGGTGGTGTAATACCCACCGTTGCCGGTATTATAGGCTGTATGCAGGCTAATGAAGTGATTAAATATATAACAGGCATAGGTGATGTACTGGCAGGAAGGTTATTAGTATTAAACGCACAAACCCTGCAAAGCCGTATTGTCAAATTAGGTACAACTACCCGCACCATCATCAATGCCTTGCCTGTAGCCATACAACCACAGGAAATAACGGCTGATGAACTGAAAGGAGATATGTCAGGTTATCAACTGGTAGATGTGAGAACAAGAGAAGAACACAGCCTGTATAATATAGGTGGGCTACATATACCTTTGCAGCAGGTATCATCCGCAGAAATAGAAATGGGTAAACCCATAGTATGTTATTGTGCTTCAGGCAGGCGTAGTGCCGAGGCGGTAAAAATTTTATCAGGCATGTACCCCGGCGCAAAACTGTATTCATTGCAGGGCGGCCTCGATGCATGGCCTGTGGAGTATCATGGGTGAGCGGCTACCCATACTTCACCATCTTCAAATACTTCTTTCTTCCAGATGGGTACTGTTTGTTTCAGTGTATCAATGATATAGCGGCATGCATCAAAAGCTGCATCGCGGTGAGCTGCTGATACGGCAATCACTACCGGCACTTCGCCTATCTGCAATATGCCTGTGCGGTGATGTACTGCTATCTTATGCACAGGCCATTTATCCAAAGCCTGTTCAGCTATCTTGCGCATCTCTTTCACTGCCATGCGCTCGTAGGCTTCAAACTCCAGCCGCACCACCTGCTTCCCTTTCGTCTGCGAGCGGACTGTACCTATGAATACATCAATACCGCCACACTCCGGCGACTGTACCAGGTTGATGCAATGGCTTACATCCAATGGCTCTGTTGAAAGTTGAATATCTATCATACTAACCCCCGCTTACAGGTGGAATAATAGCGACCTCGTCGCCCGGCTGAATAACTGTGTTGGAGTATGCATATTCATCATTCACCGCTATCATATACGATGCCAGTTCCTTTAGTTTCGGATATTGTTCTTCCAGCATCGCTTTTACATCGCCTATGGTTGCACCGTCCGGTTGCAGTTGTATAGATGCTTTGCCAAATATATCCTTGGCTATGCCGAATGCCAGCACTGTTATTTCCATAGCTGCAAGTTAGTCAAGGTAAATGTTTCAGCAATACATTTATGCCTGCGCCCAATACTAGTAATGCCGTCACCCTGCGTATCACCAGCGGGCTGAACTTTACTGCACCCAGGTTAGAGCCCAATAGGCCCCCTGCAAATACAGCACAGCATAAGATGATAATACGGGTATAGTCCATATGTGCTGGCATATGCGTCAGTTGACCGCCGATACCTGCCAATGAATTGACGAGTATAAATACACTGGCCGTTGCGGCTATTCGCTTAGCTGTATCCCAATTCATAATGTTCAGTACAGGGGATAAGAATATACCACCGCCAATACCCACCATACCCGAAAGAAAACCTATGAAGCCGCCCAAAATACTATTAGCAACGGGATGTGTGTATTTACCGGGAATGTCCTGAACGGAGGATTGAGTTTTTACCCAAAGCAGTATGGAAGCCAATACGAGGCTGCACCCAAGTAAGATAAAGAAAACGCTATGGCTGATGGGCAAGGAAGCGCCGACATAAGCAAGAGGAACGCTAACAAGCACTATGGGCAATATCTTCTTCCAGGCTACCTGGCCGTTACGAATGAAAACGATTGTACCGCCTGTCACCACTATCACATTACACACCAATGCTATCAACCGCATCTCCTGGAAAGGCAGCGCATACACTGACAGCAATGCCAGGTAACTTGACCCGCCGCCAAAACCAACAGAGGCGTATATAAATGCGATGGCAAAAAAGAAAAAAGCTAGTTCCCAATGCGGCATGTGTAATATTAAAAAATTACCCGCCCAAAGAGAAATAAAAAAGCCGAGCGTAGATACGCTCAGCCCCTATAAACCCTATCACCATGAAAACAGTACAAAAGTACTACAAGTACTCAATTCAAAATGTGACATAAGTCACTATTCCACTGTATCGTATCATATACTTTCGTTAACTGATATTATGATATGAATAGATTATTGGGTTTTTTGATGGTATTGGTTTTGCTGCCTTTCTCAAACAATGCACAAAACAATTTTGGTTATACGATTGATTTCAAACCCGTTTCCGTTAATGGCCTGCCAGGTTTACATTCTTACGCTTTCGCACAGCATGGAGGTAAATGGCTGTTGATAGGAGGCAGAAAAGATGGCATCCATCCACGCCAGCCTTTTAATGCGTTTGCCTCGGCGCAAAACAATACTGACATATATGTAGTAGATATACAGGCAGGACTACAATGGTCTGCGCCTGTGAGTAGCCTGCCCGCAACTATATCAGAACAGCTGCAATCTACCAATATGAACTTTCACCAGGTAGCGGACACACTCTATGTAATAGGCGGGTATGCTTATTCCCCCACTGCTACCGACCATATAACTTTCCCCTACCTCACCACCGTTGATGTACCGGGACTGATACAGGCTGTTATCAACAATAACGCCATCGGATCTTATTTCAAGCAAATGACTGACACCGCATTTGCTGTAACCGGTGGGCATCTTAACACGATGGGTGATATGTTTTACCTGGTGGGCGGGCACAAGTTTACCGGCAGGTACAACCCCATGGGTAACCCTACCTACACCCAGGCTTACACCAATCAAATCAGGAAATTCAGGATAAACAATACAGGTACATTAAGTATTTCAGATTACACGACAATTACCGACCCGGTACACCTGAGGAGGAGAGACTACAATTTACTGCCTCAGATTTTCCCTGATGGCTCTGAAGGCTTTACCATATCATCAGGTGTATTTCAGTTAACCGCCGACTTACCGTTTCTATACCCTGTAGATATAAAAGCAAGTGGGCATACTCCTGTTACCGGCTTCAACCAATACCTGAGCAACTACCATTCTGCTACTGCCTGTTTGTATGATAGCGCGTCTAATTCCATGCACAATCTTTTCTTCGGAGGTATCAGCCAATACTACTACGATAATGGTGTCCTGACAAAAGATGATAATGTTCCTTTTGTAAAAACAATAAGCCACCTCACGCGTAAATCAGATGGTACCCTGCAGGAGTTTCAAATGCCTGCAGATATGCCGGGGCTGAAAGGGTCGAGTGCGGAATTTATACCTAACGTCCAATTGGCTCATTACGAATCGGAAATTATAAAGATGCATGGTTTTACCGGCGATACAATAATGATTGGCCATATAGTAGGGGGCATCACCAGTACCGACCCCAACGCATTTACCAATAACAGCGTAAGCAGCACTGCGGCAGACAACACTATATATGAAGTATGGCTGATAAAGGGTGCTAATGCTGATGCGGAAGTAATAGAAGGGAAGAAAGATTATGGTATGGATATCTACCCTAATCCCGCGAAGGGCCTTATAAACATAAGGCTACAGAATACTGATTTCGAATATGCCGATTATTACCTGTCTGCTATAGACGGCAGAGTGTTGGCACAAGGCAGTTTCTCAGCCCTACAGGTGGTGAATGGCGTGTATAAAATGCAATTACCCGAAGGTATACTTGCTCAATCTGTATTACTTACAGTGTCTTTTGACAACCTCCATTTCTCAACGATTACATTCAATAAGTTGTAGAACGAGTAAGGATTTCAGTTAATTTATTCTGCTTGCTTTTTATAGTTGATTCTTAATCTGGAATAAGCAATAAATAAAAAAACGGAAGACAGCATCCCTGCCATTTGTAGGGTGCCATCCAAATAGATAATGCTATAGAACAGCAGAGATAACCCTGCAATGTAAACCACAGATACGAACGCCCATTTTTTTGTCATGCCGTAAATTAAATAAAAAAGCCGAGCGTTGATACGCTCAGCCCCTATAAACCCTATCACCATGAAAACAGTACAAAAGTACTACACTAACTATATCCAAAATGTAACAAAAGTCACAAACTTTCTTAATAGCTTGTTAAACACCCCTCTAAACGATGAGTTTAGCCAGGTGTTTAAGGTTATACAGCATTTTGTTAAACGTTTTTACCGGGCCAGGCACATCTTTTTAATCAAAACTGGCTTGCATCAACCTTTTAAGACAGCTTCGTGTATCGGGGATAGGGCAACTCTGTCTTATACAAAGGTTTAATGGTAGATATATCTGTCATAGGTGGTGGTTTTTCAGGTTTGGCAGCTGCATGTTATGCCGCCCGGGACGGCTATACGGTAACTATACACGAAAAGAACAGTACCATCGGCGGCAGGTGCAGGCACTACACTGAAGGTGGTTTTATGTTTGACATGGGGCCCAGCTGGTATTGGATGCCTGATGTTTTCGAGCGTTTTTTCAATGACTTTGGCAAATCGGTATCAGATTATTACGACCTCGTGCAGCTTGACCCCGGCTTTAAAGTGTTTTATAAAGATGCAGACCCGCTATTGGTACCCGCTGATGTCAACAAACTGTACGATATATTTGAAAATATAGAACCCGGCAGTGCCCGAAAATTGGAAACGTTCCTGCAGGATGCGGCCTACAAATACCGGGTAGGAATGACAGACCTTGTATACAAGCCTTCTTTATCCATCACAGAGTTTATGAGCTATGATGTGCTGAAGGGGGTGTTGCGCAGTCATTTATTCCGCTCGGTTAGCAGCCATGTACACCGGTATTTTAAAGACCAGCGACTGTTGCAGCTAATGGAGTTCCCTATACTCTTCCTGGGAGCTATGGCAAAAGACATCCCCGCATTGTACACGCTGATGAATCATTCGGCTTTGGTACAAGGCACCTGGTACCCTATGGGCGGTATGAATAAGATAATATCAGCCATGGAGCAACTGGCCATAGGGCTGGGCGTAAGTATTGAAACAGGGTCGCAGATACAGAGGATAGATGCACAGAATGGTATGGTTACCGGTATTATTGATAATTACGGGTATAGCAGGACACGTGCTGTAATATCTTCAGCAGATTACCATCATACCGAACAACTGCTGGACCCTGAGTACCGGAACTATACGGAAAAGTACTGGGAGAAGAAAACCTTCGCTCCCTCCTGCCTGCTATATTATGTGGGTGTCAACAAAAGAATAAAGAACCTTGAGCACCACAACCTGTTTTTTGATGCGGACTTTGACAAACACGCCCGCGAGATATATACAACCAAAGTATGGCCGCGCAACCCATTGTTTTATGTATGCTGCCCGTCAAAAACTGACGACAGTGTAGCTCCCGCAGGGCACGAAAACCTGTTTATCCTCATCCCCATAGCTACAGGTATAGAAGACAGTGAGGTAATACGCAGCAAATATTTCCCTGAAATCATCAGCAGAATAGAAAAGCATACAGGTGAAGTGATTACACAGCATGTAGTGTACAATAAGTCGTATTCGCTGAACAACTTCATCAGCGACTACCACGCATACAAAGGCAATGCCTATGGGCTGGCCAATACATTGATGCAGACGGCTATGTTAAAACCCTCTCTCCGGAATAACAGACTAAGCAACATGATATATACCGGGCAACTGACCGTGCCCGGCCCCGGCGTGCCACCCTCGCTCATATCGGGCAGGCTGGCGGCGGAGCAGGTAATAAAAACGATAAAGAAAATGAACTATGAAACAGTTGTTTGACAAGGTATCTGAAACTACCAGCAGGATAACTACCCGCGCCTACAGCACCAGTTTTTCGATGGGGATATTTTGCGTCAACAAACGCCTCCGTGGAGCTATATATAATATATATGGTTTCGTTCGCTTTGCTGATGAAATAGTGGATAGCTTTCATGAGTATGACAAAGATGTTTTGCTGGAAGAATTTAAACAGGACACATACAAAGCAATAGATAGAAGAATAAGTACCAACCCGATACTGAACAGCTTTCAGCACACAGTTCGTAAGTATAATATCGAGCGGGAACTGATAGACTGTTTTCTGAAGAGTATGGAGATGGACCTGGGCAAGACAGACCATGACAGGCTCTCGTACGAAGAGTATATACTCGGCTCAGCAGAAGTGGTGGGGCTGATGTGCCTGCGTGTATTTACCGAAGGAGATGAGCGGTTGTATCAAAAGCTGAAGCCCGCTGCCATGCGACTGGGTGCGGCCTTCCAGAAGGTAAACTTTCTGCGCGATATGAAAGATGACTACCAGGCATTGGGACGTACCTATTTCCCGGGTATAGATATGCGCTACTTCAATATTGTAGATAAGACGCGCATAGAATATGAAATAGAAAAAGATTTTGAAGCGGCTATGGAGGGCATCAGGCAGTTGCCGGAGAGTTCGCGCTTTGGGGTATATGTAGCCTGCGTGTATTATATGCGCCTGTTTGCTAAGATAAAATCCCTGCCATCAGAAAGTATTATGCATCGGAGAATAAGGATACCTAACTATAGTAAACTGGGCTTGTTATTTACTTCATATTTCAAACATAGCTTGCACCTGTTATGATAGTTGCCATATACATACTAACAACTGTGGCGGCAGCCGTGGCTATGGAAGGTGTAGCCTGGTTGGCACACAAATACCTGATGCACGGCGCATTGTGGAACCTGCACGAAGACCATCATAAGAAGACATCCGATTCTTTTTTTGAAAAGAACGATTACTTCTTCCTCATATTCGCACTGCCGGGCATTACAATGATGGCGGTAGGTACTTTTGTTGAACCGTT
The DNA here is from genome assembly GCA_964515955.1 of uncultured Flavipsychrobacter sp. GTDB lineage: Bacteria > Bacteroidota > Bacteroidia > Chitinophagales > Chitinophagaceae > UBA5543. The sequence continues at coordinate 38,934 of CAZEZM010000006.1, forward strand.
AAGGATATTGTTATTTGCAGGCATAGGCATTACCATTTACGGCTTCGCTTATTTTTTTGTACACGATATCTTCATCCACCAGCGTTTCAGGATATTCAGGCATACAGATAATTTTTATTTCAGGGCAATAAGACGTGCACATAAGATGCACCATAAACACCTGGACAAAGAGGAAGGGGAATGTTTTGGTATGCTGTGGGTGCCTACGAAATATTTTAAAGAAGAACTAAAAAGGAAGCAGCCCTGATGAATATTAAGTATACATACCTGCTGATAGATGTACTGTGCATAGCGGTTCCCTTACTGGCATCGTTCCATCGGTTGTCGCCTTTTTACAAAGACTGGAAATTCTACCTGCCCGCCAACATAGCCGTAGCTGCTTTCTTCCTGGTATGGGATGCATTGTTTACAGGTATGGGTATATGGGGTTTTAATGAGGCGTATATTACAGGTGTCAAGGTGTATAACCTACCGATAGAAGAATTACTGTTCTTTATTTGTATACCCTATGCATGCACCTATACTTATTATGTCATCAGTACGCACGTAAAAATAAAACCAACCTTTACACCTGTATATGTAAGCAGGATATTGATAGTACTATTAACCGTTACAGCAATATTCAATATCGGTAAGCTGTACACATCAGTTACATTTTTGTTACTGAGTTTGCTGCTGGTATTTATGCTTATGGGCAACAACAGAGTTCCGAAAAACTTTTACTTCACTTACCTGGTAATGCTGGTACCGTTCTTTATATCCAATGGTTTACTTACAGGCAGTTGGCTGAACGAGCCTATAGTATGGTATAATGACAACCATAACCTGGGTATAAGAATCGGCACCATACCTGTTGAAGATGCTTTCTATGCCATGTTAATGTTATTGATGAACATATCAGCTTACGAATGGTTAAAAAGGAAGGCTATATTATTTGATGTAAGAAAATTAAAAACCGCTGAATAAAGCCATAAGTATGAACAAGTATAAAGACAGGCAAAACGATGTGATACTGGTGAACGAGCGCGACGAGTGGCTGGGGCTGGAAGAAAAGATGGAAGCGCATAAGAAGGGCCTGCTGCACAGGGCGTTTTCTGTTTTTGTGCTTAACAGCAACAACGAAGTACTTTTGCAGCAACGTGCAGCCCATAAATATCACTCAGGAGGATTGTGGAGCAATACCTGCTGCTCGCACCCGCGCGCAGGAGAAAGCACTATACATGCCGCGCACCGCAGGCTGCAGGAAGAGATGGGTTTTGATTGTGACATAGAGAAAATATTCACATTCAGGTACAGGGCGGAGGTAGGTAACATGCTGATTGAAAATGAGTACGACCATATATACATGGGCCACTTTGATGGTGAACCACAATTGAACAATGAAGAAGTAGCTGCGTACAAATTCGTGCCGCCGGATGAGCTGGCTGAATGGGTGGAACGCGAGCCCGAATCCTTCACTGTTTGGTTCAGAATGGTATTTCCAAAGTTTGTTGAGCATAGCAGGTTGTTGAAAAAGGTAGCGTAGTAGTCAACGCAAACCAAACAAACAAGAAGCGCCCCGCTATATAGCGGGGCGCTCTGTTTATCTATTATCTGAAATTACATCCAATCAAAACCTGTCTGCGTTCATCACTTTATTCCATGCGGCTACAAAATCTTTCAGGAATTTCTCCTGCGAGTCGGCACATGCATATACTTCTGCCAGTGCGCGCAACTCGGAGTTGGAACCGAATATCAGGTCGGCACGCGTGCCGGTCCATTTTACAGCTCCTGTTTTGCGGTCGCGTCCTTCAAATACATTCTGCGCATCTGTTGTAGCGCGCCATGTAGTGCCCATATCCAGCAGGTTCACAAAGAAGTCATTGGTCAGCGCTTCAGGACGTTTAGTGAACACACCGTGTTGCGACTTGTCGTAGTTGCAACCCAGTACACGCATACCACCCAGCAGCACCGTCATTTCAGGCGCGGTGAGCGTAAGCAGTTGCGCACGGTCCAGCAGCATTTGTTCTGCCGTAGTGTTATGTTTGGGGTTGAAGTAATTGCGGAAACCATCAGCAGCGGGCTCCAGTGGTTCGAAGGATTCTACATCTGTTTCTTCCTGCGATGCATCTACACGGCCTGGGGTGAATGGCACTGTAATATTATGCCCGGCATTCTTGGCTGCCTGCTCTATACCTGCGCCACCTGCCAATACAATTAAGTCGGCCAACGACACTTTTTTATTCCCCATGGCTGCACCGTTGAATTCATTTTGTATGCCTTCCAGTGCTGCCAGTACTTTCTTCAACTGTGCGGGGTTGTTTACTTCCCAATCCTTTTGTGGCGCCAGCCTGATGCGCGCACCATTGGCACCACCACGTTTGTCAGACCCGCGGAATGTAGCTGCTGACGACCATGCTGTAAACACCAGCTCTGATACACTTAAACCTGAGCTGAGTATTTTGCCCTTCAATGCCGTTATATCCGCATCGTTAATCAACTCGTGGTCAACGGCAGGCAGCGGGTCTTGCCATATCAGCACTTCATTCGGCACTTCCGGGCCCAGGTAGCGGGCTATCGGTCCCATATCGCGATGTGTAAGTTTATACCATGCTTTGGCAAATGCCTCAGCAAACTCATCAGGGTTTTCATAAAACCGCCTGGAGATAGGCTCGTATATGGGGTCCATCCTCAGCGACAAATCTGTCGTCAGCATGAATGGTGCATGTTTTTTATTAGGGTCGTGCGCATCGGGGAAGAGCCCGGCACCCGCCCCGTTCTTAGCCGTCCACTGTTGTCCGCCTGCGGGGCTCTTGGTCAGTTCCCACTCGTAGCCAAACAGGTTTTCAAAAAAGTTATTGCTCCATTTTGTTGGTGTGGTTGTCCAGGCTCCTTCCAGTCCGCTGGTGATGGTATCTCCACCTGCACCGGTACCAAATGAGTTTTTCCAACCCATGCTCTGTTCTTCTATGCCGGCACCTGCGGGCTCCATGCCCACGTACTTGCCGGGGTCGGCGGCGCCGTGTGTTTTGCCAAAGCTGTGCCCGCCTGCTATCAACGCCACTGTCTCTTCATCGTTCATAGCCATACGCTTGAAGGTCTCGCGGATGTCTATAGCAGCTGCCAGCGGGTCGGGGTTGCCGTTGGGCCCTTCGGGGTTTACATATATCAGCCCCATCTGCACGGCAGCCAGGGGATTTTCGAGTTCGCGTTTATCAGTATATCGTTTATCGCCCAGCCACTCGCCTTCGCTTCCCCAGTATATATCTTCTTCAGGTTCCCATACATCTTCACGTCCGCCTGCAAAACCAAATGTTTTAAAGCCCATAGACTCCAGCGCTACGTTGCCCGCCAGTATCATCAGGTCGGCCCATGAAATCTTCTTACCGTACTTCTGTTTGATAGGCCACAACAACAAACGTGCTTTATCCAGGTTGGCGTTGTCGGGCCAGCTATTGAGCGGGGCGAAGCGTTGTGTACCACTACCAGCACCACCGCGGCCATCGCCTATGCGATAAGTACCTGCGCTGTGCCATGCCATACGTATGAAGAAGGGGCCATAGTGTCCATAGTCTGCCGGCCACCAGTCCTGTGAATCGGTCATCAGGTCAGTCAGGTCTTTTTTCACCGCTGCCAGGTCCAGCGTTTTAAACTCTTCAGCATAATTAAAATCTTTATCCATAGGATTGGACAAAGAAGAGTTCTGGCGAAGTATACCCAGGTTCAGTTGGTTGGGCCACCAGTCACGGTTTTTGGGGCCGCCGCCTGCAGTTTGCCTCAACGCACCGCCATGAAAGGGGCATTGTGCGGAACTCTTACTCACATCGGCGAGTTCAGCTTTTTCGTGTGTTTTGTTGTCCATATTATTGTCTTTTTAAAAATGATTTCAGATAAACGAGCCATACTAAGGTATAGATAAAACTATATAATAACTAACCAACTTTATAGTTAAAATCTATAATTGTATGGTAGCGGATTCAATGTTTACCTGCTGTCATGCTATCTCCAGTCCCGGGCAGGAAACGCACCCTCATTCATGGTTGCGCTTACCCAATATACAGGGTTATTTGTACTTTGAGTAATATGAAAAAAACACTTACACCACAACAAAGGGCAATACTCGACACATTCCAGGCGCATATTGATGCGGAAATAAACAAAGACCTGGATACCACACTGACCACCATGACGCCCGACCCCCACCTGAACAATATCCCCACACTTATAGGTGGTATAGGCTTTTCGGGTGTCAGGGAGTTTTACAGCAGCCTGATACTGACCGACAAGTTCTTTCCGCCTGATACGGAGATGGTACCCATATCACAAACAATAGACCAGCACCAATTAGTGGATGAAATAATATTCAAATGCACCCACACTATAGAGATAGGCTGGATGCTGCCGGGCATACCACCCACAGGCAAACGTATTGAGATACCATTGGTAGTTGTAGTGGGTTTTGACGACGGAAAAGTGACACATGAACATATCTATTGGGACCAGGCCAGCGTACTGGTACAAATAGGTTTGCTTGACCCAGGCAATCTGCCCATAAACGGCATAGCCTCAGCACAAAGAATGGATGAAATAAAGCAGAGGATAAAACAGTATGAATAATATTTACTTTCCGATACAAAACTTACTAAATATATAATCCAGTTTATCCTCTGTTGTCACCTGCCCGGTGATTTCACCCAGGTAGTGCAGGCAGCGGCGCACGTCCAGGGCTACCAGGTCGCCGCTGATGTGGTTGTCCAATCCCGTCTTTATATCATTGAGCGATTTCAGTACTTCCTGTAGTGCGGCGTGGTGGCGTGCATTGGTCACGATGGTGCCTTCAGTATTTATCCTGCCGCCTATCACATGGTCGTAAAGCGATTGCCTTAATGCCTGTATGTTTTCCTTGTTTTTGGCGGAGATGTATAACACTTCATCGCCAAATTTCTTAGCGCCCGCCACATCGGTTTTATTACCCACCGTCAGGTACTTCATACCCTCCTGCTCAAAAGCGTTTTTCTGCTGTTGCAGTTCTTCGCTGCTTTCTTCATTTACGTCAAACAGGTACACCACTATATCCGCCCGTTTCATAATATCGCGGCTGCGTTGCACGCCCATCGTTTCTATTACATCGGCGGTATGCTCGCGGATGCCTGCGGTATCTATCAGTCGGAACAGTACACCATTGATGTTCAGCACTTCTTCTATACTGTCGCGGGTGGTACCTGCTATATCACTCACTATGGCGCGTTCTTCGTTCAGCAAAGCGTTCAGCAATGTGCTTTTACCCGCATTGGGTTTGCCTATGATGGCTACGCTTACCCCTTTCTTGATGACGTTGCCTAAGCTGAAGGATTGGATAAGGGTTTCGGTGGTGCCGGTTATCTGTTCTATCAGTTCGTAAAACTTCGTCCTGTCGGCAAATTCCACATCTTCTTCGCTGAAGTCCAGTTCCAGTTCCAGCAGTGCGCTGAACTGTATGAGCTGCTCGCGCAGGCCCTGTAGTTCGCTGCTGAAGCCGCCGCGCAGGTTATGTATGGCTGCTTTGTGCGCTGCCCCGCTCTGGCTCGCTATCAGGTCGGCCACGGCTTCGGCCTGCGCCAGGTCCATCTTGCCATTCAGATAGGCACGTTGGGTGAACTCGCCCGCCTTGGCTACATGCGCCCCCTGTTGCAGGCAGAGGTTCAGCACCCTTTCCAATACGTATTGCGAGCCGTGGCAGCTTATTTCCACCACATCCTCACCTGTATAGCTCTTTGGCCCTTTGTATAATGATACGACTACTTCGTCCACTGTTTCATCGCCGTCCGTTATCCTGCCGTAGTGAATAGTATGAGATGCTTGCTTCACTAATTGTTTGCCGGCAAATATTTTATCAGCTATAGCAATAGCATCGGCACCGCTGAGACGGATGATGCCTATGGCACCCTCGCCCGGTGGTGTTGCTATAGCCGCTATGGTTGAATTGATGTCGTACATTTCAATGCAAAAGTAAAAAGTCAAAAGCCAAAATTGGCTTAATCTTTCCACCATTGACTCAGAAGTCTTCTTTCTTAATGCGGTATAGGAGCCCCGGGTTTTCTTCAGTATGCAGTTGCTTCCAATAGGTCATGCCAAGTTTCTCCAATACCCTTACAGATGCTATGTTTTCTTCTAATACCTGCGCTACTATCTGCTCTAATCCCAGGTTTTCAAATCCGTACTGCAAACAAGCCATACTTGCTTCTGTAGCATAGCCTTTGCCCCAGTGTTGCTGTTTCCATCTATAGCCCAGGTCTGTTTCATGAAGGTCTTCGAGGTACTTCAACCCACAGAAACCTATAATTTCATTTGTTGCTTTTACTAGAGTTGTCCACCTGCCATATCCATATTTTTCATAGTCCTTATAATTGCGTATCAATTCCTCTGTTTCTTCCACAGATGTAAAAGCTGCATCGCCCGTATATTTCAGTACTTCAGGGTCGCTGTTCATCTCAAACAAGTCCGGCGAATCATCTACTACAGACTCCCTTAGTATCAGCCTTTTTGTTTCTAATACAACATTCATCGGTAGGGTAAAGTTAGCGGTAATTGCCACAAACTCCTTAGCTTAGCAATTCATTAAAACATCACCTTCCGCCTGGGGCGGAAGGCCGGGAGGGTATGCGCGCAGTCATTCAAAGAGTTTCCACAGCCAGCGTCACTATTCATGGCGATATGAAATCGGCTATCGGGCCGGGTTTTATGGTATTATTGGGTATTGAAGCAGAAGACGACAAAGAGGATACTGAATGGCTGGCCAAAAAAATAGCAGCACTGCGGGTGTTCAGCGACGATGCAGGACTGATGAACAAAGACCTCTCGGAGATTGATGGTGACATCATGGTTATCAGCCAGTTTACCCTGCATGCTTCATACAAAAAAGGCAACCGGCCTTCATTTATCAAAGCGGCGCGGCCGGAGCAGGCTACCCCGTTGTATGAATATTTTGTTCAGCAGTTACATATACTCACAGGAAAAGAAATAGCCACAGGCGAATTTGGCGCCGATATGAAAGTGGCATTAGTAAACGATGGCCCGGTGACGATTATTATGGATAGTAAAAACAGGGAATGAATCCTTTTGAATTTTTATGCTCTTCGACGACAACTACTTTATGAAAGAAGCCCTGCGGCAGGCGCAACTGGCGTACGATGCAGGTGAGATACCCATTGGCGCGGTAGTGACATGGGGCGACAAAATCATTTCGCGCGGACACAACCAGACTGAGCAACTGAATGACAGTACCGCCCATGCCGAAATGATAGCGCTGACTGCCGCTTTCAACGCACTCGGAAGCAAATACCTGCCCGAGGCTACTATATATGTTACTATCGAGCCCTGCCTGATGTGTTGCGGCGCATTGTACTGGAGTAAGATAGGCCGGGTAGTATTTGGCGGGGCGGATGAAAAGAATGGCTACAAAAGAATAACAAAAGAGAACTGGCCTTTCCACCCTAAAACGGAGCTGGTAACAGGAGTATTGGCCGATGATTGTATCAAACTGATGAAAGACTTTTTTGCAGCAAGGAGATGATATACGACTGGCAAATTGTTAAATCTCATACTTATGCGACGTTTCCTGAAAACAAACTGACGGAAACATTTGTTGAAAATAAGATAATAGCGTTGCTGCGGACCGGCGATGAGATATTCGCCTTCGCAGCAACTTGTCCGCATGCAGGTGGAAGATTATGCGATGGATGGGTGGACATGGAAGGAAGAATTGTGTGTCCCTTACACAAATACAGGTTCGACCCTGCGAATGGCAGAAATACCAGCGGAGAAGGCTATAAATTGAAAACCTACCCTGTGGAGATAAGGGACGAAAATATTTATGTAGGTTTATGGTGAAACACATGACAAATAATCCCCCATACCTTACCAAAGGCTCTGTAATAGGCATTACCTGCCCTTCAGGTTATGTATCGGAAGACCGTGTAAGATTTGCAGCTGAAGTATTGAAACTGTGGGGGTTTGAAGTGATAATAGGTAAAACGGTAGGCAGCGAACACCATTATTTTTCAGGCACGGATGAGCAGCGGTTACAGGATTTACAACAAATGCTGGACAACCCTGATATGAATGCCATATTGATGGGGCGCGGCGGTTATGGGCTCAGCAGGATAATCGACAGGCTGGAATGGAGTAAATTTAAAATGAACCCCAAATGGATATGCGGTTTCAGTGATATCACCGTCCTGCACAGCCATATACATAGTACGTTGGAGATACCCACACTGCACAGCCCCATGTGCGGCGCTTTTACGCCCGATACGGCCAATGCAGGCCATATAAAAAGGATATTCGCTTGCCTGATAGGCGAGAGCCAGCATTATCATACAGCGCCGCACCCGCTCAACCGAATAGGTAACGGCGAAGGCATACTAACCGGAGGCAACCTGGCCATATTATCGCACCTGGTGGGTTCAAAGTCTGATATAGATACAACAGGCAAAATATTGTTCATAGAGGACATTGGCGAACACTTGTACAAAATGGACCGCATGATGCTGACGCTGAAACGCGCAGGCAAACTGGACAACCTGAAAGGCCTGATAGTAGGCGGCTTAACAGAAATGGAAGATACGGAACGCCCCTTTGGTAAAACCGTAGAAGAAATCATTTATGATAATGTAGCGGAATATAATTACCCGGTATGTTTCAACTTTCCCGCAGGGCATATAGAGGACAATCACACACTTGCGTTGGGCATGGTGCACAAGCTCACAGTTACAGAAATGGGTGCCCACCTCGACCTCGAAAAAGATATAATGCTTTCTTAAAAAATGAACATTATCATCCTTTTTACGTTGCTTAAGTGATAATTTAGCGTTTACTCACAAAATCTACTTTTATGAAGACAGTATCGGTATTTGTACTGGCGTTGGGTTTGTTTGCCACAGGCTGCGTCAGCCAGAAAAAGTATAAAGAACTGCAAGGCAGGTATAGCAACTCGCAGTCGAAAATATCAGAATTGACCGCCAAAAACCAGGAATGCCAGTCAGACTTGTCCTCCGCACGCTCGCGTGTAGGCAGCCTTGAGGAGCAATTGGCATCAGAACGCGCCAGCCTGGCATCACTGCAGTCTGCGCTCGATAAGTGTCTTACATCAGCCGGTCAGGGTAATGTAAACATATCCAAACTGGTGGATGAAATCAACGCATCCAACAAATACATACAGCACTTGGTGAACCTGAAGAACAAGAGCGACTCGCTGAACATGGTGCTGACCAATAACCTGACACGCTCGCTGAGCCGCGAAGAGTTGAAAGATGTAGATGTACAGGTGCTGAAGGGTGTGGTGTATATCTCACTGTCAGATAATATGCTGTACAAGTCGGGCGACTACCAGATATCAGAACGTGCAGGCGAAACATTATCTAAAATCGCGAAGATTATCACCGACTATAAAGACTACGAAGTGTTGATAGAAGGTAATACAGATAATGTACCTATATCACGCCCCAACATCCGCAATAATTGGGACCTGAGTACACTCAGGGCGTCATCGGTAGTGCAGGCGCTGCAAAACGAATATGGTGTTGACCCCAAGCGCATGACAGCCGGCGGCCGTGGCGAGTACAACCCTGTAGCTGATAATGATACGGAAGCTGGCAGGTTGAAAAACAGGCGTACGCAAATCATCATCACGCCCAAGCTCGACCAGTTTATGGACCTGATAGAACAAGGCCCGGAAGAAAAGAAGAGTTAATGTATTGATTTAATGAAGACTATGATAACGACGTCCCGCTACCAGGTAGTGGGACGTCGTTATGTAATTATAATGGCCTTAACATATAATGTGTTAACTTTAATAAGTTACAATAAGTAACACGTCAGGATAAGATATTCAATTCTTCAGGGGCTAAGTATAGTTAGCGATACCATCAATTAAATCTCCTCTTCTTGATCTATTGTTTTAATTAAAGCACGGATATCATGCTTACCCTATTTATTATTTACTGCCTGAGGCGATACGCTATGAAACAGGGCATATTCATCCCCCTGCTCAGTAACCAATGCCTGGAATACCGCAGGGTGAATTCAACTTACTACTTAAAACCCTAACTATGAACATTTTGGATAGAACACCATGGAAAATGCTTTCGTTTCTGGCAACAACCTTTTTTGCTTTGTTTGCAGCACTTATCGCGTATGCCGGTAGCGAGTGGGAGCTTAAGAGCAATGAAGGAGGTATAAAGGTATTTACGGCAAGCCGGCAGGGCTCAGATATAAAAGCCATGAAAGCAGAGTTTAACGCAAAAGGTACGCCTGAAATGCTGGCGGGTATATTGCTTGACATCAACCAGCAACCGGATTGGGTGTACAGTACCAAATCTTCTACGCTCATAAAAAGGATGGGCGAGTACGAACTGGTATATTATACAGAGAAATCCATGCCCTGGCCGCTGAGCAACCGCGATGCTGTCATGCATGTAAAAATTGCACATAATCCCGTTACAAAAATAATGACGGTACATGCCACGACTATGGATGGGGTAATGAAAGCGAAAAAAGGTATAGTGCGGATACCTTCATCAACAGTTACATGGAAAGTAACACCCCTGAGTAGTCATGAAATGAAAATAGTATATACGGCACAAGCCGACCCCGGCGGCTCGGTTCCCGCATGGATAACCAATATGTTCCTCACAAAGGGGCCGCTCGAAACATTCAAAAAGCTGAGAGAGATATTGGAAAAGAAAGATACCAGGCCATAATTAGTTTATCGGCACTTCTGTCACTCCTGTTATTTCCATGGTATTTTTGTTCTGTTTATAGGCCACTATATGATAGTTAGTCAGGTCAACATCCTTTGGTAATGCGAACCTGCCTTCGCCTCGCGCAGTGTTTACCACACGTAGCTCACGTACCACGTTGGTATGTTCCAGTTTTTTGCCGGCGTTTGCGCCTGCGGTAACATCATTAGCTGCATACAACTGTACCATGGCAATGTTCAATACTTCGTTGTTGCCCAGGCCGGTTTCGTAATTTACAATAATATTGGCACCGTCTTTTTTTGCAGATAGTGTTACAGCCTCATTTTTAGCTTTCCTCAATTCCTTTTCTACCAGGTTGCTCAGGTCTTTCTTCTCAAACCCCAGGACATTCACCGTTCCATTCACTACTGCCTGCGGTGTATATATAGGTTTCACGCCAAGCAATGCACCATATTTTTCCTGCCTGGCGGTAAATTCAGGATTACTGAATTCGTCTTTCCAGCCCTCCTTATCATGATAATCAACATGATACTGGAGCGTGTACAGCCTGTCGCCATACTCAGTTTCCAGCTTGGGCAGTAGTTGTTCAGCATCAGGCGAACTGCCACAACCCTCTGACGTGAAGAGTTCAACAACAGCAAAACCTTTCCCGGGTTCGGGAGATTGTGCGTTAGCGGAAATATGTGTTGTAGCAAGAAGCAGTGCGAGGCATATACCTTTTATCTTATCGAAAACCATAATCGTATATTTTGATATATGGTTAACGATTAAAACAGTGTTTTGTTTAGTTTACCCCGCTGCCCGCACATCTATCACCTTCATCTGTAGCGATGTTCTGCCATTGTACTCATTTTCATCCAGGGTGTACACAATGTCAAAAGGTCCTTGCTGAACGATGGGATATTTATCCGCCATATTGAAGCCGATACCATCTATGGTAATGCCACTATGCTGGTGTACTACTGTACGCAGGTGCTGCTCTTTAACCACCCGCGAGTTGCCCCTGAAGTCGTACACATGCCGGGTAATGAATACCGGGCGCATATTGGACGGGCCAAATGGCTCAAACTGTTTCAGGATATTGTAGAAGGGTTGCTTGATGTCTGATAGTTTTAATTCCGCATCAATCTCTATCTCCGGCACCAGCAGGTGCGGCGGGATGGTAGCAGATACCACATGCTCAAACTTCTGTACAAATGCACCTACATTATTTGGGAGCATGGTCATACCTGCGGCATAGAAGTGCCCGCCATAGTTTTCCAACAGGTCGCGGCACTCGTGTATGGCATCATAAATATTGAAACCCGATACAGAACGGGCGGAGCCCGTTACTTTATCATTGCTCAGTGTTAAAACAATCGTCGGACGGTAATAATGGTCTATCAACCTTGAAGCCACTATACCCACCACACCCTTATGCCAGTGCGATTGGTACAATACCGTGGATTTGCGTTCTTGCAGTACCGTATCGTTTTGCAGCATGGCCAGCGCTTCTTCCGTCGTGGTTTTATCCACTTCCTTCCGGTCGAAGTTGTCTGAATGTAAAGCCTCGGCCAGGTCGGGAATTTTTTCCAAATCTTCTTCAATGAACAGGTCAACAGCTTTACGTGCGTCGTCCATCCTGCCTGCTGCGTTTACACGCGGGCCTATTACAAATACCAGGTCCGATATGGTCAACTCTTTCTTTACATCCGCCAGTTGTTTTAGTACTCGGATACCCGCCGATGGGTTTTCATTTACTTTTTTCAAACCGTAATAAGCCAGCACACGGTTTTCACCATCTATAGGCACTATATCTGCCGCTATACTGGTAGCCACCAGGTCCAGGTATTGGTAGGCTGTTTCTTCTGGCAACTTCCATTGCTGCGCCAGTGCGCATATCAGTTTGAAGCCGATGCCGCAGCCCGACAGTTCCTTATATGGATATGTACAATCCCCCTGCTTAGGATTGAGTATGGCAAAGGCCGGTGGCAGTGTGGCGTCAGGTGTGTGGTGGTCGCACACTATTACATCTATGCCCAGCGTTTTGGCGTATTTCACCAGTTCTACCGATTTGATACCACAGTCCAGCGTTATCATCAGGGTATAGCCATGCTCATGCGCATAATCTATTCCCGCTTTAGATACTCCATATCCTTCGCGGTAGCGGTGTGGTATGTAATAGGTGATGTCGCCTTTATACTGACTGCGCAGGAAAGAGTACATGCAGGCTACAGCGGTGGTACCGTCCACATCATAGTCGCCGTATACCATTATCTTCTCATGCCACTCTATGGCGTCTGTAATGCGGGTGACGGCCTGCTTCATTCCCTTCATCAGGAAGGGGTCGTACAGTTGCGATAGTTCCGGGCGGAAGAAGGTTTTGGCGCTGTCGTAATCTTTGATGCCACGCACAGCCAGTAGCCTGCATAATATCGGGCTGATGTGTAATGTACTGTGCAGTTCTTTTACCCATGATTCGTCAGCCTGCTTTAACGTCCACCTTTTGTCATTACCCATTCCCGAAGTCCAGTTGCTGAACGGACTGATGATAGTCAGCCACCCATTTATCTAATTGTTGTTGAAAATCCTGCTGTTCGATATTCTTGAAAAAATCACCCTGCGCCATAATCTTCCCGAGCAATTCATCCTGTGCTTCGGTGCAGCTTATAGCCGTTTTATATGGCGTATGGCTGAAAGATACCATTTCGTATACCGAAATGAACTGTTGGGGATAACGTTTCACTAATTCCTTCTCTATCTTCTTGCGCTCCAGGAATTTCGCATCGGCCACCTTGTCGCGCATTTCTATAAAGTTGTTCAGCGCCAGTTGCGCCACTGCATCACCGTTGGGCTTGCGCATATCGTCATATGCTTTCAGTATGGTGGCCCAGTTGTCGCCATGTTTGTCCATCAGCCCCGCCAGTATGGTGCAGTCTTCAAAGCCGGCATTCATGCCCTGCCCGTAAAAGGGTACTATGGCGTGTGCGGCATCGCCTATCAGCGCACTTTTGTCTTTGTAATGCCAGGGCTCTGTCATGGTAGTGATGAGCGAAGAAGTGGGATTGGTAAAGAAATCCTCTACAAGGGTAGGCATTTTAGGCACCGCATCGGGGAAGTTTTCCTTAAAGAATGCCATTACTTTTTCTTCGGTATCCAGTTGCGCAAATGATGGCTCGCCCTCAAAAGGTAAGAACAAGGTACAGGTGAAATTGCCATCCGTATTAGGCAAGGCAATCATCATATAGTTTTTGCGGGGCCATATATGCAGCCCGTTCTCTTCCAGTTGCAGGTTGCCTGCCGCATCGGGCGGTATAGATAGTTCTTTATAGCCATGCTTCAGGTAAAAATGGCGGGCGTCCACCCTGTCCATATAAGTATAGCTGTTGCGGAGGGCTGAGAATGCACCATCGGCACCGAATAATAAATCGGCCTGTATGGTTTCCGTAGTTCCGTCCGTTTTTTCTATATGCAGCCTGTTGTCCTGTACATCTACTTTAGTGCACCTGTGTTCGAAGAATATCTTCACTCCCTGCTCTTCCGCCAGCGTCATCAGCTTCCTGTTCAGTTCGCCGCGGCTTACAGAGTATATCGCCTGGTTGTTGGTACCATATTGCTGAAAGGCTGAGCTGCCATCGGCCTGGTGCAGGTAGCGGCCGTACATGGGTATCGCCAGTGCCTCAATATCTTTTCGGAGTCCTGCCAGGTCCAGCGCGCGCCAGCCCCTGTCGCTCATAGCCAGGTTGATGGACTTCCCCGCCGACATTAGTTGTTTGCGCATATCGGGCCTGCGCTCGTATATAGTTACTTCGTACCCTCTCTTTTTCAGTAAAATTGATAATAATGAGCCAACTAATCCTGCCCCTAATACCGTGATGTGGCGAGCCATATTTCCCTTTGTTTAAGGCTACAAAATACTAAAGTATTTACAAACCCTTCAACGCAGGCTGTTAACGCTATTTAAGAAATCGTAATGTTAAAATTACCTGCATGTATAAGCAGCTCCATTGTATTGAGGCGGAAGTTGTTACTTTTGGGCTTCTAAACACCACTTACCTTATGCGACTGGCATTCTGGAAAAAGAAAGACACAAAGGACAAAAAAAAGAAATCCATATTCCGCGAATGGTTTGACGCGGCCATATTTGCCATCGTGGCAGCCACTATCATCCGTACCTTTTTTATTGAGGCGTATACCATACCTACCGGCTCTATGGAGGGCAGTCTGCTGGTAAACGACTACCTGTTTGTGAGCAAGGTAGCTTATGGCCCGCGCGTACCTAATACCCCGCTGGCGGTGCCGCTGGTGCACAATACCATCTTCGGCGGTGAATCGTATAGCAAATCTGTGCAGTGGGATTATCGCCGTTTCTGGGGTGTGGGCGATGTAGACCGCAATGATATAGTGGTGTTCAACTTCCCCAATGGCGATACGGTAGTAAAAGAAGCCCCTGAACAGGATTATCATGCATTGGTACGCGAGTATGGCAGGGAAACAGTATTAGGGCTCAACACCATAGTTGTACGCCCTGTAGATAAAAAAGACAACTACATCAAACGCTGCGTAGCTGTTGCGGGCGATAAGCTGGAAATACGCAATGGCATAGTATTTATCAATGGCGAAAAAGGCAAGCTGTTCCCCCATGCGCAGAGTACGTACAAAGTAGTGACCAACGGGCAGGGCTTGTCTTCCGACTTTATAGAGGAAAATAAAATAGAACAGGTGGCCTTCCTGGGCAACAGTCAATACCTGTTTACACTGGAGAACGACCAGTTGAAATTGGTGAGCGACCAGCCGCAGGTAGTATCGGTATCGCCTTTTAACGACCCCGAGGGATATATACCACAGAGCCCGGGCGGATGGGTGTTCCCGCACGATACCACAAATTTTAAATGGAATAAAGACAACTTCGGTCCGCTGACCATACCTGCCAAAGGCATGTCGGTACAGCTTACCCCGCAGAACATCGCCATCTACCGCCGCATAATAGATATATACGAGGGCAACGATTTCAGCGAGCGCGACGGTAAGTTTTTCATCGATGGTAAAGAAATTACTTCTTACACGTTCAAGATGGACTACTACTGGATGATGGGTGACAACAGGCACAATTCTGCAGACTCCCGCTACTGGGGTTTTGTACCCGAAGACCACGTGGTGGGCAAGGCGTCATTTGTATGGCTCAGTCATGAGAACGGCCTGAGATGGAAGCGCCTGTTCAGGAGTGTATCGGCGTTGAGTGAGTAAGTTTTAAGGAATTCATGATATACGGGCGGGCCTGGTAAGGCTCGCCCGTTTTTGTTCCCCCACTGGTTTAAGTTTGCAACTTAAATCCTAAATGAAAGCAAGACTATGTCTGGTAAGAGATTTGCGAAGTTTCGCTGTTCAAGATGTTCTGCAAGGCATCTTGAATACAGAATAGAAAGCCGTTTTGCAAACGGAATTCGACGCACGAAAGCTAAGAATAAGTACGAATGAACTAAATTCACAACCCGTTTAATCTTTTATCATTCTTTAGGTACGCATTATGTCATTCCCGGTAACAGAATCAACTCTGTCAGCAACGCATTTAGGGCAATTGCTCATAGAACGATATGGCATGAGCCATGGTACAAAATGCACCCTGTTCAGAACGGGTATGAATCACTTATACCAGGTAGCCGATGGGAATAAACGATTTGTATTACGCATATACACTTTCAACTGGCGTACGAAGCAGGATGTAACGGAAGAAGTACGCCTGCTGCTGCATCTTAAAGACAATAATATAAAAGTTGCTTACCCCATTGCGGACATCAATGGCGATTACATACAGGATATTGATGCCCCGGAGGGAATAAGATATGCCGTGCTCTTCTCTTATGCTGAAGGCAAGAAAAATTCCCGGTTCTCAGCTGAAACAAGCTACCATATAGGTGCAGCTATGGCAGAAATGCATGCCATAACTAAAGGTTTTGAGTTAAGGCGTATCAAGTACAATGCTACCACCCTGCTTACAGAAGCCCTACAAAGAACAAAACTGTTTTTTAGCACCCCGTCTGATGGTATGAGCTTTGTTGAGGCGGCCACTGAATACCTCACACTACAATATAAATTGGTAGAAGACGATAAGATGCGGTCA
Source organism: uncultured Flavipsychrobacter sp. (assembly GCA_964515955.1). Taxonomy (GTDB): domain Bacteria; phylum Bacteroidota; class Bacteroidia; order Chitinophagales; family Chitinophagaceae; genus UBA5543. Next base: position 55,752 of record CAZEZM010000006.1, read on the forward strand.
GGCGCGCTGCACCTTGATATGTGGTTTGACAACATGCATATTAAAGGCGAAGACGAAGTGACTTTTTATGATTTTGACTTTTGCGGCAATGGCTGGCTTTGCCATGATATTTCCTACTTTCTGTACCAGCTGTACAATACCAACCAGGAAGAGGGAGTCTACCAACAGAAATCTGAATGTTTTTTAGCTGGGTACGAGTCAATTACAAAACTAACAGAGGAGGAAAAGAAATTCCTCCCTTTCGGGGCTTTAGGTGTAATGCTTTTCTACATCAGCATGCAGTGCGACAGGTATGATACATGGTCGAATATTTTCCTGAACGAAGACCATCTAAACAGGACTACCGGCGCACTAAAAAGATGGATGAACTTTAATAATATCGGTATGAAATAATTTCAGGTGTACCTCGATGCCGGATGCTTTAAATCATAGCATATTTGATTTACTCACGTTGCCTGTGATTGCCCGTCTCGTGCACTAGGAAAATGAGAAGACATTTTTCAACTGTATTCATAGGGAATATTTGCAGCCGCGTGAGTTTTAATTACCTCGCTGTTCAAGATGTTCTGTAAGGCATCTTGAATACAGAATAGAAAGCCGTTTTGTAAACGGAATTCAATGCATGAAAGCTAAGAATATGCATCTAAGTCCAGTAAGCCCTTCCCGGTATATAACATTCGCGCGCTACTATAGAGGTATTCCTCCTCTTTATCAACAATGCCTGCCCTTACCGGGTTCTGGTGTATATAGTCTAATTTAGTATTATAGAAAGCAGAGGTATTAATTTCCTCAGCATGACTATCCTTTTGCCAGAAACTAATGTTGTCTTCCTCTTTCAGCAGCCATAGCAACCAGCTTTTGCGGCTTTCACGAGGGTTGTTTTCTATAGCCTGTACAATTTGCGTAGCAGTATACTTTTTAAAGTCGCGTAAAATATCGCTCAGGTTATACCCGTCTTTGCAAGAAATGATGAGGTGTATATGATTGCTCATAATTACCCAGGCAAATATTTCCAACCCTTTATGTTCCCGGCAGTATTTTAGGCTGTTGACGATTATATCCGCATACTCCCTTCTTGAGAATACATCTACCCATTGCACTACTGTACAAGTGATAAAATAAACACCCTGCTGGTCGTGGATTCGGTAAGCGTAGCCCATAGTGCCTGAGTTTGCGCATCAATATACTGAACTTCAGGAATTCTTATTCCGTTTACAAAACGGCTTTCTATTCTGTGTTCCACATCTGCCTTCGGAAGATATGGAACAGCAATGGCGTGTATCGGCGTTGAGTGAGTAGGCACTAAGGAATTCATGATATGAACGGGCGGATCTGGTAAGGCTCTCCACTGGTTTAAGTTTGCAACTTAAATCCCAAATGAAAGCAGGACTGAGTCCGACAATAGAATAGCATAGCTGATGATCTGAACAGGACCTTAATAAATTGCTCTTATATCAGGTATTTGATACTGGCTAATCCCATGGGAATCAATAACAGATTGACAATTAGGATAATAAAAAGACAAGAAAATTTCACGACCCTGTTTTCGACACACCCAAATATAATGTTTAAGAGAAACGCAAAATAGATTGTATGAATCACATTTCCTTCTTCTGACTTATACAAGTTTAAATCTAAATCAAAAGCTATATAGCAAATCGATAAGGTCAGGGGAGGTATTATCAGAACAACTTTTTTATTGCTTATACGAAAACCCAACAACGTTAAGGACGGTAAAAAGAATCCTGTTAAGGCGAGTATATTCATTTTTGGCAGGTTAAGATTTCACTGTAAACGAAATGCGGAGTAATATAGTATGACTTCACTCAAATATTTCATTCCCCCCTGGTTTAAGTTTGCAACTTAAATCCCGAATGAAAGCAAGACTGTGTCTGGCAAGAGTAATGTTAAGTTGATGACATTTCCCTTTGGTCTACATTGTTACAGCAGCAATCAATAATTTACTGGCATTATTGACATAATTTACGTATATTTGTTGTAGTAAAACTATTGCTATGCGCCCGCCAATCACACCCCCACCACAAGACATAAATAGAACTACTATACAGCCACGCCCCCAAAGCGTGGCTTTTTCTTATTTGTTAACTCACGAGAGAATATGCCCAAGGTTAACAAAAGTTAACAATGTGCTTGTAATGTATTTATTATCAATCACTTGCAAAGGAGAAATATTGCTAACAGTTAAACCCGCACTTTCCGCAGTTAACAAAATAAAGCCCCTTTTAAACCTTTTCAGCTTTGCTGGTGGAGGGGCTGAACTATATCTTTGCAGCCTGATGATAAATAAGGATATACATATAGGGGTATTGGGCGGCGGCCAGTTGGGCGGTATGCTCATTCGCCACGCTATAGATTTCGGGATATATATCAAGATACTGGACAGCAGCCCCGAGGCTACCTGCGCCCGTTATACCAACAACTTTGTTTCAGGTGACACGCTGGATTATGATGCTGTAATGGCCTTCGGTAAAGGGTTGGATATCATTACCATAGAAAAAGAAGCTGTAAACGTAGATGCGCTGGAAGAACTGGCTAAGCAGGGAGTACAGGTACACCCCAGCCCGGCGGTCATCCGCATAGTGCAGGACAAATACAGCCAGAAAGACTTTCTGCAGCAGCACAACATTCCCGTATCGCCCGGTGTATTGATCAAAGACAAAAAGGAACTACAGAAACATAAAGACCGCTTGCCCGCTGTATTAAAGCTCTGCCGCGATGGCTATGATGGCAAAGGGGTAATGATGTTAAAGACGGAGGCCGATTTTGAAAGGGCCTTCGACGCGCCCTGCGTGCTGGAAGACCTTGTGGCTATACGCAAAGAACTGGGCGTAATTGTATCGAGAAACGCACAAGGCGAGATAAGGTGCTACGATCCGGTGGAAATGGTGTTCAACAAGCAACTGCACCTGCTGGACTACCAACTGGCACCTGCGGAAATCACCGACCGCAATGCAGCCCAGGCCAAAGACCTGGCCATCCGCACGGCTGAAGCGCTCAACCTGGTGGGCATACTGGCGGTAGAAATGTTCCTGACTATAGACGACGAGATACTGGTGAATGAGCTGGCGCCCCGCCCCCACAACAGCGGCCACCACACTATAGAAGCCTGCGTAACATCGCAATACGAGCAGTTGCTGCGCGCCATCTTGGGCATGCCCCCCGGTGATACCACCGCGCATAAAAAGTCGGTAATGATTAATATCTTAGAGCCTGCGGAGGATAATAAAGGCCAATTGGAACGCACCTTCAAAGCTGTACTGGATACCAAAGACGCGCACCTGCACTGGTATGGCAAAAAGAACAGCAAAGAAGGCAGGAAAGTAGGGCATATAACAGTAAACGGCGACAGCATTTCGGAGGCAGTATCCAAGGCTGAAGCGATTAGAAACCACGCAAAATAAAATATATGAGCAATCCGGTAGTGAGTATCATAATGGGCAGCAGTTCGGACAAGGACGTGATGATGGCAGCCGCAGATGTATTGAAAAAATTCGGGGTGCCTTATGAGTTTATGGTGGTATCAGCGCACCGCAGCCCCCAGTGGATGTACGAATACTGTGGTAAAGTGCAGGAAAGGGGCATTAAAGTAATAGTAGCAGGTGCAGGCGGTGCAGCGCATTTGCCGGGTATGGTAGCGGCGCTTACTACACTCCCCGTTATCGGCGTACCGGTAAAATCCAGGAATTCAATAGACGGCTGGGATTCCCTGTTGTCTATAGTGCAGATGCCTAATGACGTGCCGGTAGCTACGGTAGCTGTAGACGGTGCCCATAATGCGGGATTGCTGGCTGTAGAGATGCTGGCCATCAGCGATAAGAGCCTTATGGACAAATTATATGAACTGAAACAGGCTAACCGTGATAAAATTGACCGCCAGCAGGAAGAGGTAAAAGGGCTGTAATGGGCTAACTTATTGCCTTTCAACCAAATCAGGCCTGCAAGACCAATTATTTTTTCCAAAATGTGTTTAGAAATACTATTTTAATTTTTTACTTTAGAACACGATTGTGTTAGCAACAACACATACTTATCAAAATAACCGTTTATGAAGAGACTGTTAGTATTGTCAATAATGCTTTTGGCATATAATGCAGACGCACAGAAATTAAGTTTGGCTGTGGGTATAGGAGGCGCTGTGAATGGTTCGCCTTCTGACAATATGGTTTATAAATCAGACCAATCATTATTGAACTATGCAGTACAGGCAAAGCTGGCCTATACCACCGTTACCAACTGGCAATATGGGATAGTTGCTCACCTGCACGAGCTTTCCGGCAAATCAACCAAAACCTATGAAGGCTTTCATAACCGCTACCTGAGGATAGACTCGGTAGGAGGCGATGGCAAAAAGTTGGTGTATGCAAAAAACACGGTTAATGCCTGTGCGTTCTTCAACCGCAACTTCAACCTGAATGCTAAAACATCTGTGTACCTGGGTGTGGCCCTGGGTTATGTATATGCCAGGAACAACTCTTTGTATTACGAGGAGAACGAATCTTATAATGGTCCTGATGGCGGCAGCGGCCTTTGTTATGGCGGCCAGGTAGGTATTAATTCGTACCTGGGCGAGCATGTGTCTATCTTCCTGGACGTGGCAGTGCGTTATTACAACCTGGAATATGATGATTGGGTAGAAGCCCCGGCAGTAAGGCCTTACGAAACATTGAGCTACTCGATACTGGCTGTGCCCGTAACAGTAGGCTTAAATTTCGACCTGTATAAAATAGGCGAAAACACCCGCAACTCTTACAATGTAAGAAGGAAGAAATACAATTAATTCAACAGATATTATTTATGAACGCCCGGTACATGTGTATCGGGCGTTTTGCTTACAATCCTGCGTATTATCTTTATATCCGGCAGTATATGAGTACCGAAAAGAACATAGGGCAGCAAAAGGATTTTTATGATGCATACTGGCAGGGCATGAAGCCCTTAGGTAGTTATAAAATTGCCCGCGCAAAATGGATAATGGATGCGCTTTTAAGGATTAGAAAAAAACTCAATCCTGCTGGTATCCGGCTGTTGGACCTGGGTTGCGGCGACGGCCGATTGGTCCCGCTATGGCAGGCTGTATCAGGTGCTGAAGCATATGGTTTGGAACTGTCGCCCCAGGCTGTGCAAACGGCACAACGGATGTTTCCTTTTATCATGTATAAGGAAGGGGATGCGACACAAACCGGCTACGCCAATGCTTATTTCGATATAGTGGTTTGCCATGAGGTGCTGGAACATATAGAAGTACAGGAAAAACTGGTGCAGGAATGCAACCGTATTATGAAAGCAGGGGGTTACCTGGTATTGACTACGCCTAATAAATATTACTTCGACAGGCGGAAGGGTGGCAACTACTCACAGCAACCGATAGAAAATATAATTGATAAGGGAGAGTTGCTCAGGTTACTCCAGCCATTTTTCGAGGTGCAATCTTTTGAAACACTGATATACGCCCGCGGCGAGTACGGCATATATAAATACCTGACCAATAGGTATGGGCTGGCAGTACTCAGGAGATTGGGCGCAGAAAACGCCTGGAAGCAATACCTGCTGAAAAAAGGATACGGCCTGCATATGGCTGTTGTATGCAGGAAAAAATAACTACGTATGCAGATGCTTTTCCCCTTTCTGCAAACCCTTTTTCCCGATTATGAAAGTGGCTCATTTTGTATGGCAGTAGTTTTGCCCCACAAAATTGAAAGAGATAAATGAAAAAATTATTGATACCTGTGCTTGGACTGGCTCTGTTGGCTACATCGTGTAAGAAAGACGATAAAGTAACTCCTACCACTTCGAATCTTAAAATACCATATACTTCTCTGTCAGCCTCATCTAACTACAAAACAACATTTGTAGATGCTGAAGGAAAGACAACAGTTGATTTCAGCGGGCAGACTACCCGTATCAGTATGTTGAAAGAAATGGATGCACATATGAAAGCGGGCACTTCTGCTGATATAGATGCTACGAAGCTGATCAATATGTTCCGCAACCAAAACACGCCATTCGCCTCAGCCGACCTGAACGCAGCTACTGACAAAGTAATATCCTCTAAAACTGCTCAGTCGTTCTCAGCTACCGAGGCCGATGCAGAACGCGCGCGTTTTATTGGTTATTTCAACGAACTGGAGCGTATCAGCAAAATGCGCAGTAATGTTGCTGAGCAAGGTAAGGCTGGTATATTAGGTACCAACAGGCTGGTGGATGAAAATGGTTTCGAATACAGCCAGTTTGTACAAAAAGGCCTGATAGGTGCTATGATGCTGGACCAGATAGCCAACATATACCTCGGTACAGAAAAACAATCGGCCGATAACACTGCACCTAACGAGGGTAAAAACTATACTGCTATGGAGCACCATTGGGACGAGGCATATGGCTACCTGACGGCTAACGAAACTTATCCCATAAAAGGTTCAGAATCCTTCCTGGGTGAATATGCCCGCCAGGGTGCATCTGTAAGCGGTGGAGCTGACAATCTCTATCTTGCTTTCCTGAAAGGCCGTGCGGCAATTGTAAATAACGACCTGCCTACACGTGATGAGCAAATAGCGTATATCCGCACTGAACTGGAAAAAGCGGTGGCGGCAGTAGCTGTCAGCTACCTGAATAAAACCAACAGCGCTACGGATGATGCATCACGTTTCCATGCATTGTCTGAGGGTGTAGGTTTCATTTACTCGCTGCGTTTTGCCCACAATGCAAAAATCAACAAGGTAAAATCTGAAGAGCTGTTGAACATATTGACCGGCAAAGCCAACGGTTTCTGGTCTTTGACTACTGCTGATATTAACAATGTACGTGACCAAATCGCAAATACTTTTAGTATAGACAAAACAACAGTGTTAAGTCATTAATAACAAAAAATTCATATGGTGGTAAGGATAAAGCGGCTCAACTTTGTTGGTCGCTTTGCCCGTTAAAAAAGGAAGAAGCAATTGATGAAAAAATGGTACTTAACAGCGGGAATTCTAATGGTGGTATTGACTACCCTCAGCATATCCTGCAGGAAGAATAACAACAGCCCCTCAGACAATGGCATGGACCGTAAGCCTATGCTGGAGAATTATGCAAGCAATTACATAGTTCCCGCTTATGCAGATATGGTGCGACAACTATCAACATTGAAAACATCCATCGAAGCGTTTACAGGCAATCCTGATGCTACCACACAGGCGGCAGCACAGGCTGCCTGGCGTAACGCTTACATCACCTGGCAGAAAGTGGACCTGCTGGAATTTGGACCGGCCTTCGACAAATCGCTGAGGACGTATATGAACATATACCCGGTTACGGTTTCTAAAGTAGAAGGTAATATATCCGGCAGTTACGACCTGGAAACATTCGGCAATAAAGATGCACAGGGCTTCCCCGCTCTGGACTATTTGCTGAACGGAACTGCATTAGACAAATACACTACTGACCCGCAAGCCGCCAACCGAAAACAATACCTGCTGGCTGTAATAGATAAGATGCTGCAAAAAACAACTGAAGTACGTAACGAGTGGAACGACTACAAAACTTCCTTCATAAGTAATACAGGTACCGATGCGGGCAGCAGCCTTTCGCAAATGGTGAACAACTACGTACTGTACTACGAGCGTTATTTCCGTAGTGGCAAAATAGGATTGCCCGTAGGTGCGATGTCGGGTATTGCAAAGGTTGACCTTACAGAAGCATTTTACACACAAGACCTGACTAAAGAATTAACGGTAACGGCTATGAACAGCGTTATCAACTTTTACTCAGGCAAAAGCTACGATGGCGCTTCAACAGGCGAAGGCATGAAATCGTACCTCGCAGCAATTGGTACTAAGGACGACAATGGTATGTTGATGGCTGACCTCATAACGCAGGAAATGAATGAAGCCCTCTCAAGTATTCAAAAACTTAACGGGACATTGCAGGATAATATTCAGAACAACCGTACAGCTGTATTGAATACCTATGAGCAGATACAGGAAGTTGTTCCACTGCTGAAGGTAGACATGGTATCGGCTTTCAGTATATCGATCACTTATACAGACAATGACGGTGACTAACCGATGAACAAAAAATTAGCGAGCATATTATCCACTCAGCATTTTGGGAAGCCTGTTTATTCGGCTTCTCTTGCTGTTTTCAGGATGGTGTTCGGCTTTATGCTTTTGTTCAGCACTATACGCTTTTGGGCTAAGGGTTGGATAGAGGAGTTGTACATCAACCCGAAATTCTTTTTCTCTTATTACGGTTTCGACTGGGTGAAGCCGTTAGGAGATTATACTTACATACTCTTTATCATTTGTGGCGTCAGCGCATTGCTGTTTGCACTGGGTTTGTTTTACCGCATGGCTTCGGTTGCACTGTTCCTCAGCTTCACCTATATAGAGTTGATGGACAAGACCAACTACCTCAACCACTATTATTTTGTTACGCTGGTATTATTCCTGATGATATGGTTGCCTGCTAATGTTAACCTGTCATTAGACAGCCTGCGTAAACCCAAACTGTCCAAACGCTTCGTGCCCTTGTGGACGGTGGGAAGCATTCGCCTGATGATGGGGACGGTATATGTATTCGCAGGTCTGGCCAAGCTGAACTCTGACTGGCTGATAGAAGCTATGCCGTTACGCTTATGGCTGCCGGCTAACAACGATATGCCTTTAATCGGGCCATTGTTCAACCAGGTCTGGGTAGCTTATTTATTTAGCTGGTTTGGCGCATTGTACGATTTAACCATTGCCTTCTTCTTGCTGAATAAAAGAACACGACCTTATGCCTATGCTACGGTGGTTGTATTTCACTTGATGACAGCACTGCTGTTCCCGATAGGTGTGTTTCCCTGTGTGATGATGGTGTCTGCACTGGTATTCTTCGACACTAAGGACGTAGACAAAGTACTGCAGAAAATCAAAACCGTTTTCAGAATACTACCTGTCAATACCGTGTACAACAACTACACATTTGCGCCTGTGCAGCAACGGGTTGTATCTACACTGTTCGTAATATTTTTCAGCATACAGTTCATCATGCCCTGGAGGTATCTGCTGAATAAAGAAGAACTGTTCTGGACGGAAGAAGGCTTCCGTTTTTCGTGGAGAGTGATGCTGGTAGAGAAAATGGGCTACGCACAATTCGTAGTAAAAGACGGTGCGACCGGAGAAAAAATTGCCGTGAACAATAATGAATTCCTGACCCGTAACCAGGAACGTATGATGGCTATACAGCCTGATTTCATTTTACAATACGCACATCACCTGCGCGACTATTATCAGCGGCAAGGTATGCAGCAGCCGGAAGTATACGCAACTGTATATGTAGCGATGAATGGAAGAAGAAGCAGGCTGTATGCTGATACTACTGTTGACCTGGCTAAACAAACCGACACATGGAAACATAAAAACTGGATACTGGCATTTAACGATAATATCTATGGATTATAAGAGGCTGTTGGCATATGTATGTTTCTTGTTCCCTGCTATTAGCATGGCGCAGGACAGCACGCGCAATAAGCTGGAGGAAGTGAAGGTGACCGACAAAAAGCAATCAAACTTCGGGCATATGTACCAGGTAGATGGTATGAAAATAACCGCCGGAAAAAAATCGGAAGTAATCAGTGTAGAACACCTGAATGTAAATAAAGCCACCAACAACACCCGCCAGGTATACGCCAAAGTAGCAGGGCTGAACATATTTGAAAATGATGGCTCGGGTTTACAACTGAGCATAGGTGGCCGCGGACTCGACCCCAACCGAACTTCCAACTTCAACGTAAGGCAAAACGGATATGACATCAGCGCAGACGCATTGGGATACCCCGAAAGTTATTATACCCCACCTGCTGAAGCGCTATCAAAAATAGAAATACTGAAAGGCGCGGCGGGGTTGCAGTACGGCACACAATTTGGCGGACTGCTGAACTTCGAGATAAAGCAACCGGGCGATGATAAGAAATTCTCGCTGGAGAGCAGGCAGACCGTGGGCTCGTGGAATTTCCTGGGCTCGTTTAATGCCATCAGTGGTACTGCGGGCAAACTGAAATACTATGCATTTGCGCATTACAAAAAAGGCGATGGCTGGAGGCCCAACAGCAGGTTTGAATCGTTTAATGGTTATGCCGACCTGCACTATCATTTTAATGAAAAGCATATGCTGGGCATTGAATATACACATATGCGCTACCTGGCACAACAGCCGGGCGGCCTCAGCGACCAGATGTTTGAAGATGACCCCCGCCAGAGCAACCGTGAGCGCAACTGGTTTTCTGTCAACTGGAATTTGATAGACCTGGAATGGGATTATCGCATATCACCACGCACCCGTTTGCAAACAAGGGCATATACATTGATTGCTTCGCGTAAGGCAATAGGCTTCCGTGAAAACAGGGTAGCTGTAATAGATGATGGTGGTAAACGGGATTTGTTGACTGGTGATTTCAAAAACACAGCATTGGAATCACGCCTCTTGCACCGCTATAATGCAGGTGCGCAACAACAGGTGTTGCTGGCGGGCATACGTGCGTACAGGGGTACCAATACCAACAAGCAGGGATATGTAAACAACGGTAGTGGAGCCAATTTTGAATTTACAGAAGACGAAACCACGCAGATAATATCAGACTATTCCTTCCCTAACCTGAACCTGGCGGCTTTTGCGGAACATATCTTCAGGCTGTCATCAAAATTCAGTGTAACACCGGGTATACGAGTAGAGCATATCCGCACACAGTCCGATGGGTACTATATGGATCGTGGTTACGACATGCGCGACAGTCTTCTTTTCGAACGCAGGCAGGACGAGCAGAGAAACCTGCCACGCACCTTTGTTTTAGGAGGATTAGGAGTAGCCTATAAATTCAAGCCAGAGTTAGAAGCATACGGCAATTTTTCTCAAAACTACCGTTCCGTAACCTTCAGCGATTTGAGGGTGGTTAATCCTTCATTTCATATTGATACAAATATTAACGATGAGCGCGGCTGGAGCAGTGATTTAGGTATCAGAGGCACGCTAAACGATGTATTTCGTTTTGATGGCAACCTGTTCTACCTCTATTATGGCAACCGTATAGGTGAATACACAGCTAAAGAAGGCAGCCGTGTGATACGTGTGCGCGATAACATTGGTGTGGCGCAGATATACGGATTGGAAACTTTTATGGAACTGGATGTGCTGAGCCTGTTGACCAATTCGTCAAAGTTCGGCATAACGGTATACAACAATCTCTCGCTTACAGAAGCCACCTATACCAAAAGCCCGATTGGCAATGTGCAGGGCAACAGTGTAGAATATGTTCCTTTCATCAACTGGAAAGCGGGTGCGCAGTTCGGCTACAAAACCTGGAAGCTTACTTACCAGTTCAGCTACCTGAGTGAACAATATGCTGAGGCAACTAATGCACCGGAAGGTAACCATACAGGAGTAATAGGTGTTATTCCTACCTACTATGTTATGGACCTGTCCGCCGGGTGGAGCTACAAATGGCTGACTATAGAAGCCAGCGTGAACAACCTCGCCAATAACATGTACTTCACCCGCAGGGCGACTGGTTACCCCGGCCCCGGTATCATTCCCGGCGATGGCAGGAGTTTTTACCTGACTGCGGGAGTGAAGTTGTAGTTATCAGGACATATCCCGATAATCAGGGCTAAAGCCCTCTTTATCAGTGCTTGTTCCCCAGCTTAAAAGCTGGGGTTGATGGGAAATGGGAGGGAATAGAAAAACAAGGACTTAGCATATTTGTAACCCCAGCTTTTAAGCTGGGGGATGAGTAAAAAACACAAGGGCTTTAGCCATGACCAGCGTTATTCTGGTCCAGACCTTGCTTACGAACCCCAATACTGACCTGTAACCCCGGCTTTTAAGCTGGAGGATGAGTGAAAAACAACAAGGGCTTTAGCCACTGTTCCGGAACTTTGATACGAATCCACCACTGACCTGTAACCCCGGCTTAAAAGCCGGGGTAATGAGTGAAAAACACAAGGGCTATAGCCCTGACCTTGTGATAGTCCATGCAAGTTGTTAACTTCGATATTAACTTAATATTCAACCTATGTCACATGTCAAAGTATGGATACACGCTGTCTGGGGAACGAAAAACAGGCAACCCATATTGTCAAAAGACATCCGTTTTAGGCTCTTTTCGCATATCAGGGAAAATGCCCGGCAAAAATCCCTCTTTATTGATATAATAGACGGATATACAGACCATGTACACTGCCTTTTCGCACTAAATGCAGATATGCCATTGTCTAAGGCATTGCAACTAATAAAAGGCGAAGCTGCTCACTGGGCGAATCAACAGGAACTTGTCCCATCCAAACTCGAATGGGCGGACGAATATTTCGCTGTGTCCGTTTCTGAATCTATGTTAGATAAAGTGAGAGAATATATCAGGAAGCAGGAAACACATCATGAGAAGGTCAGTTTTCAACAGGAGTATGAATCCTTTATCAGCAAATTCAAATTCTCAGCCATAGTACAATGACTATTTAAAGGGGTGAAAATCAGCGTGATTTTTCTGCCAGGTATTCAATAGGTTAAACTACACACGTAATTTTCATAGCAAATCATCTGCTATGAGACGGTTATTATTCTCGCTCGTATTCCTGTTTGTCACGTTTACCTTGCAGGCACAGGAGCCCGCACGCAAAGTATTGTTAGGTGCTACAGGCACATTTTCAGAAGAAGGGATGAAAATAGATAGCATTGCCCCCGGCAGCACACTTGCCGCAGCAGGATTAAAGAAAGGCGATGTGCTGGTGACAATTAACGATAAAAGTATTAACACGGCACAGCAGTATTATACCATTGCCGCCGACATACGTGCCGGCGAAAGGTTTTCCATTACTTATACCCGAAATGGAGCTGAAAAAGCAAGTATAGCTAAAGCAGTAGCGCGGCCTTTCGAAACATCAGCTTTAGCCGATGTGTATTACGACTGGGTACCTTATCAGCAGTGTAGTTTGCGGGCGGTAACACGTAAACCAAAGAACGTAAAAAAAGGCCCTGCGGTATTATTGATACCCGGCTACAACTGTGGTTCTGTAGAGAATTTTTCTACGGGTATTTACAAACACTTAATTGAGGAGTGGTTGAAAAATGGTTTTATTGTAGTTACAGTGGAAAAATCAGGTTTGGGCGATAGTTATAATTGCAAGCCATGTTCGCAGGTAGACCTGGTGACGGATATGCAAACCTTTGATGCTGCATATAGGTATATGGAAAACCTGCCTTATGCAGATAAAAATAACCTGTTCATCTGGGGACATTCGATGGGCGGGGTAATAGCGCCTGAAATAGCCCGTAAGCATATGCCCAAAGGAGTGATAGTATTCGCCACTGTCTTCCGTCCATGGGCAGAGTTCCTGCCGGAGATGCACCGCGTACAATTTCCGCTGGATGGGCATAGCTATACCAAAACAGAGCAGGATGTGCGCACGATACACCGTATTTACGATGATTTTTTCAACGAGAAGAAAACGGTAGAGGAGCTTTACCAGGTAGCGGAATACAAAGAACTGGTGCTGCGCGAGTTTGGCTACGAGAAAGGCAATGAAGACCTGTGGGGCAGGCATTACCGTTATTGGCAGCAGATAGATTCTTTTGATATGGCAGCCGCCTGGTCGGGTGTACAATGCCCGGTATTGTCAATATTTGGTGGTGCGGACTTTATCGCCTGTTCAGAACTGGAACATCAATTGATTGAAAGAACAGTGAACAGCGTACATCCGGGCAACTGTACGCATATCACCATACCGGATATAGACCACCTGCTGCTAAAGAATAAGGACTGGAAAGAAGCGTATAATACATTCAAAGACCGCTCAACATGGCCGGACAAATTTCATTTCGGGTTTACAGAGGTGGTGAACAAATGGATGAAGGAACAAACTGCTCATTAATTATACCTGTATCTCTTCCTGCCGGTACCTTTTTCATAACTCAGGAAATAATAAGTAAAGTGGAAATCCATATAAGCCAGCCTTGGGTAAAAATCACCAGTAAATACTGAGCCATATGTGCCGTTGCTCACGATGGTTTCTACATGGTAGCGCCCTGCATGAGAGAGTGGGAAATGATAACGCAACCCGTATTCTATCAGGCCGACACGCCGCAGTATGGCATTGATTTTAAACCCTGCTATTATATTGAGCCAATTTGTTTTCACGCCTTCTACCGGGTAGAAATTTTTGTTGTTGGTGATGCTGCTGCCACTCTGGCTGGAAATGCCTGACCCATAAGCATAAGCCAGTGTGGTATGCATTTCGTACGAAGCCCCTAATAATCCGTAAAAATCATAAACCGTTTTGGCATTGTGCCTGTCCAGCAGGTAGCCTACCTGTAGCGGTATACCTATAGCATAGCCGGAACTCCTGGTATCGCTGTAGCTGGATATACTGGAACCGCCACCTAAGCTGTTATAGCTATACTCATCCAGGTTCAGCCTGAAGGTGATAGACCTTGTAGTAATATTGCCCCCTGTTTCAATACACAGCCTGTTGAACCGATAATTAAGGTTGAGCCCTGCCGATGCGTTGATGTTGTATTTCCTGGCTTTGAGAGAAGGGTAGTTAGTTACAGGAGGTTTTGCCATCATGGGTATGGTGGCTATGGGGCTGAAATGGATACCCATGCTGAACTCCTGCGCCATTACATTATTAGCTAAAAAATACAGCGAGGATATTATTAAATGTTTTTTACGCAGAAACATACTTACTACAAACGTAGGTAGATAATATTTATTTTCTCAAGCCTATCAAGACCAGTTATCCCATTTATTGGCCCATTTAGGGGCTAAAAGTCCCCGACTGACAAGTATAATTATTTCTGATTCGATTTATACCTCAATTTCATAATTGAATACACTTATTACTTAATCCTATTGTATTACGGTAGATGCCGAAAAACCGGGAAAACAGAGTAGGCTCATTTGAAAACATTTAATCATGAGAAAACAGATTATTAACACATTTTTTGTTGTGTTATGCACAATGAGTGCTGCATACTCACAAACAGTTGTTTTGCCTGGAGGAATAGGGGGTATTGGAAACTCTAATCCTAACCCCGGAGTTGGCGTATTCACTACCAATCCACTACCCTCAGGCTTTTTTGAAGTGAGAGGCGATGTAAGGCTCAACGGGACATCAAGCGGTAACGATGGCGTATTTTTTTCAAGTCCCGGCGGTGAAAAGGGGATGAGTATAGTTCGCCCGTCATTCCCTAATCGGGCAGACGTCCGGTTTGACGGAAATAACCTGAGATTATTGGTAGGGCCAAATTCAGGCCCACCATCAGCAACAAGTGGTATAACAATATCCAACATCCAGAATGTAGGTATTGGGGTTTTATCTCCGCAAAAACGTCTGCATGTTAATGGCACAGTTCAGTTGGATGCACTTACGTCAGGTAGTTTTATACCCGGGAATAGAATACTTACATTGAATGCTGCTAATGAGGTAGTAGCTGTGCCTTTCTCAGGCGGAGCAGGATCAGGTATAACAAATAATATCCCCAAATGGAATGGTGCGGGTACAGGATTAACAGCCAGTAATATATACGACATCGGCAGCACTGTAGGTGTAGGAACATCAAGCCCGATGTCTACCTCTGCTTTGGATGTTGTTTCCGGAGCAGCCCATGCTGTAGCACTTTCTGCAGATGCATCAGGAAGTGCAGTTGGCGGCAATCCCATAGCAATACAAGCTACTGCCAATGATCAGACCCATTCCTCCTCAACAACTAATAAAGCCATAGAAGCAATAGCCTATAGTGAGGGGCAGCAAAATTACGGCATTAATATAATTGCATATGACAATGGTACTTCCACTACAACTTATGGTATATATTCCAATTTGGTATTAACAAATAACCCCGGGCAGAGTACAGGTATGGGAAGTTTTGCGGGTTATTTCGTAGCTGGTGGCACAGGAAACGGAGCGGGCTTTTTTGACGGCGACTGCTGGCTTACAGGAAATGACAATTTTGCATCTGATAAAAAATTCAAAAAAGATATTCAGCCTGTGGAAAATGCGCTTGCTACAATCATGCAATTGCAATCCAAAACATATCTTTTTAAAAGTAAAGAAGAATTTCCAACTTTTAATTTTCCTGAAGGCAAACAATATGGTTTTATCGCACAGGAACTGGAAGAAGTATTGCCTAATCTGGTCAATGAGACAATAAACCCGGCCCAATATGACAAAGATGGTAATATAACCGCTGATGCTGTTCAATTCAAAGGTGTTGAATATGTTGAACTTATCCCAATCCTGACAGCTGGCATACAGGAACAACAAGCCATCATTGAAACCCAGAATGCAAAAATTGCAGAATTGGAAGAAAGGCTGAAAAATCTGGAACAAGGGAGGGCTACAGGAATTGGCTCTGATGGCAATCACTCAACTGTAGGCGCGGTATTGTATCAGAATACGCCCAACCCTTTCAATAATCAAACAGAAATAGGCTATCGCTTACCTGAAGATTACAGTGATGCCAAAATTATGGTATTTGATATGAACGGAAGGCAGGTAAGGATTGTAGCCTTAACCGGCGACGGCGAAGGTAAAGTAAGTTTTTATCCAAATGAGCTTTCTGCCGGCATGTATATGTACAGCCTGGTGATTGATGGGCAGGAGATAGATACAAAGAAGATGATACTTTCAGGCATGTAATCATTATATCCTTGAAAACACAACGCCGGGTTGCTTTTAGCAACCCGGCTATTTAATGATAATCCAAAACACTATTTTTATTCAAAAGAGTACATGTGCTTAAAAATATTATTACCATATATCTCCTGCTGACTTTAGTAGTGCATGCACAGGCACAATCTCCATGGGATAATTATGAATTACTGACAACAAGGCAGGGTTTGCCTCATAACACAGTACAATCGCTATTGCAGGATAAGGAAGGGTTTTTATGGATTGGTACCCATGGAGGGTTATGCAAGTACGATGGCAGTAAACTAACAGTGTTCAAAAATGTTTTCGGTGCCGGAGACAATACCAATTGGTTTTACGAATCACTATTTGAAGATAAGGATGGCAATATATGGGTAGGTAGCAGAGGGGGTAAGCTGAGTTGCTACATAAAAAAGAAGAATCTTTTTAAGCAGTATCATTTTCCGGCAAGCCAGACAGTTAAACCAAATTGTTTTTACCAGGATAAGGATGGAACTATATGGATAGGAAATGATGCGGGTGGATTGATACATATATCGGGTGATTCGGTATACCGCACCTCTACAGCAACACGAAATATTCTGGCAATGGCCCGTTTATCTTCAGGCAGATTTATTTTGCTCTGCGACAATGGAATTTTTGACTATGATACACACACGGGAAAGGCATCCAGGATAAACATTAAAGATTGGAAAAATGAGCAGGTAGTTAGTGGTAAGATAAATGAAAAGTACAATACTGTCATGACTTTACATGGTAATGAATGTACCATAGTAGACCTTGCTGGTAACACAATAGTTAAGAATATTCCGGCCTCCAAATCAGGCTATGGCATTTTTCATAATACAGGCTTATCCGGAAGTTTCAACTTTTTTTACACTGATGGCCTTAACATACATGAATATAGTCCGAGAGGGGAACACATCAGCAGTCTTGTAATTAGTGAAAATGAATGGTACAGTAAAGATGAAGTGGTCAATTGTATGGCAGAAGACAGGTCGGGCATAATATGGCTGGGTACTAATTCGGGCTTATATAAAATTGACAGGGGGAAATACAAGTTTAAGAAATATGCCGCCAATCATGTTTCAGCAAGGCTTACGGGTAATTATGTACGGGCAATATTATTCGATAACGATAATAATTTATGGACAGGCTTCAGGGGTAATGCCATCAACAAACTGCGTTTTAATGAAGCAACCGGTCAGTATACACAAAACAGCTATGTTTTGGCTACGCCTGACGGAAGGAAACAGCCCAAATACATCATAAATACATTGTACCAATTGAGGGATGGCACTATACTTGCAGGAGGGGAACTAGGTGTTAGTTATTTTGACAAATCTGCTTCCGCATTTTTAATGTATACGCAAGGAGTTACTTCCGCCAGCTTAAACGAAGTATGGTCTTTGTATGAAGACAGGAAAGGCAATATCTGGATAGGAACAAGAATAAGGGGGTTGTATATATACAATCCTGCTGCCAAAAAGCTGGTACAATATAAGTATATCACTGGCAAGAACAGCGGTATTAGCGACAGCTCTGTTTGGAACATTGTAGAAGACAGCAATGGTGATATATGGTTGGGTACAGACTATGGATTATACCGTGTGATAAATACGGATGATGTTAACAATTTGAGTTTTGAGAAGTTTGGTTTTGGCGATAATCCCCCCGTACATGTATGGAATATTGTCGGGAACAAAGAAGGCAAACTATTTATAGGTACAATAGGAGAGGGCTTGCACGAAATATCAGCAGACAGGAAACACACAAAAAAACACGTCTCCTTTCCTGCAGGTATTATTGCTTCAATGGCATTTGATGATACCGGTAACCTGTGGGTGGGCTCAGTTAATGGCCTGTATAAATACAATGTAATTACAGAAAAACATACCTACTTCAGCGAAGACGACGGTCTTATCAGCAACGATTTCAATTTTAAAGCTTTTGCAAAATCTCCTTCAGGCGAATTCCTCTTTGGTGGCAAGATGGGTATCATCGGTTTTTACCCGGCTAAGGTATTGCCGAAAGATATGCATTCGGTGCCTGTTGGCATTACATCTTTACGTATAGCCGGCCACGATTCTTCCGCAGCTATATATAACAGGTCTGCCATAGAACTCACCCGCAGACAAAATTTCCTGAATATCGGTTTCGCAGTACTTGATTTTACCAAACCGCTCAGGCACAGGTACAGGTATATGCTCAAAGGTTTTGAACAGAAATGGAACTACAGGGATAATACACAGCCCTGGGCTACCTATACCAACCTGCCACCGGGCGAGTATAGTTTCATAGTACAGGGGAGTGGCGATGGCATACAATGGAGTGACAACCAGGCGGCACTTGACCTTTATATAAAACCGGCGTTGTGGCAGCGCCCTATAGTGCAGGTACTGGCTTTGATATTTATATTATCAGCGATTGGCTGGGCGGTATATTATAAAACAAGGTCAGTGGTGCGCAAGGAGCGTGAGCGTAATAAAATTGAAAAGCAAATAGCCGGCCTCGAACTGAAAGCCCTGCAGGCGCAGATGAACCCGCATTTTATTTTCAACGCGCTCAACTCTATACAGCAATTCGTCATTCATAATAATGAACTTGCGGCTAATGATTATCTCACCAGGTTTGCCAGGCTGATGCGCCTGTTCCTGGAGTCGTCTAAGAACAGGTACATCACGTTGGAGACAGAAATTGAACAACTCGGACTCTACCTGTCACTGGAAAAACTGAGGTTTGAGGATAAATTTGACTACACCATACAACTCGACCCCCGACTCAGCAAAACTGATGTATTGATACCATCTATGCTGGTACAGCCATTTGCTGAAAATGCGATCAATCACGGATTGGTACACAAAACTTCGAAAGGAAGTTTGCAGATAAAATTTGACCTGGTGGATAATGGTATGCTGAAGTGTACCATAGATGATGACGGTGTAGGAAGGCATGAAGCGAAAAGAATAGAGGAACAAAAAAATAAAAAACATGTATCCCGCGGCATGCAGTTGATTGAAGAAAGGGTAAAAACATATAACTTTATTGAAGACGTTGATATACAAATACACATTACAGACAAACAGCCACCCCAATCTGGCACGAAAGTTGAAATAAGCATACCGGTAGCCCTTTCAGTAAAAACATGAATTATGATAAAAGCAATTATCGTTGATGATGAGCTGAAGAGCCGTGAGATACTTTCAGCTTTGGTAACAAAGTACTGCGAAGGCATAAAAATTGAAGCCGAAGCGCATAACGTGGCCACGGCCGTGCGTATGATTAGCGAACATCAGCCCGACCTGATTTTCCTGGATATAGCCATGCCGGATGGTACGGGTTTCGATGTATTGAACTTGCTGGAAGACATAGACCCCGAAATAATTTTTACCACTGCCTACAACGAGTACGCGCTACAAGCTATAAAAGCCGATGCCATCGACTATATTCTCAAGCCCATCAATATTTCAGAACTGCAGACAGCGGTACAAAGGGCTACAGAAAGAATACTGGATAAAAGAAACCTGGATGCTGCCCGCGCATTATTGAAACACAATCGTTTTGCAAACGCCCATCCCGGCAAAATTGCCATCCCGGATAACGAAGGACTGCGGTTTATTGATATCGAGCACATCATCTACCTCGAAGCAAAAGGGACGTACACGGAATTGTTTTGCAAGGATGGGAATAAATACCTGAGTTCAAAGCCACTAAAAGAATATGAAAGTATGCTGCCGCCCGACCAGTTTTTCAGGGCGCACCATTCGTACATCATACACCTAAAGTACATTCAGAACTACCACAAAGGCAACGGCGGTTATGTAACGATGACTGAGGGTTCTGTCATAGATATTGCTAAAAGAAAGAAACGACGTTTCCTGGAAATATTCCACGCGTAGCTTATCGCACGCTAAACCTGGTTACACAGTTTGTATCCCCGCCTGACAAACGCAGCATGTATAAGCCTGCGGACACTTGTTGCAGGTTTATCTCTTTGTATAGTTTACCGTTCTCTGTAATGACATCGTCTTTGTGCACCACCTGCCCCATAGCATTGGTGATTTCTATTTTTAATACATCGGCTGTAAGGGCTTCCCCCTTCAATACAAACTTCCCGTTATTAGGATTTGGGTATAGCATAAGCCCGCTTACTTCACTAAGCCCTGCCACGCCGGTCAGCACCTTCACTACTATGCCATTGCTTACAGCGCCCGGTGGTTGCGGGCATTTGTAGCTGCTGATTATCTCCGCGCTGATATTATCGTTATCACTCAATGTATTGGCGCTCCATACGCTGCCGGTGGCGCCTACTATATCCTGCCCGTTGCGCTTCCATTGGTATTGCGGATTGTTGCCTGCATTAGTAGCTGTTGCGGTAAAGGTCGCATACTCATTTTCTTTCAATGGCCTGTTGGGGCTGACGGAGATACTAACCGAAGGCGCCAGCCAGGGCAGTACGTTCATGGTTATGTCATTGCTGGGGTCGGTATAGGGAGTGCTGCATTTGGTATTCTCCGTCATATCGCAGTGCACCACATCCTGGTCATTCAGCGCAGTAGTTGAAAAAACAGTACCCGAACCCAATGCCTGCCCGTTGACATACCATTGATAAGCCGGTGTGCCGCCGTGATTATTGGGTAAAGCAGTAAAGTTCACCCTGTCACCCACACAGATGCTATCAGCAGGTACTGAAAATATCACAACAAAAGGCAGCGGGTTGATATGTACAGATGCCCTACCTGTATCCGAAGTACAGCCATTGACAGTGGTTGTTAGTTGGTAAGTACCTGTATCGCCAAACTGCATATTGCTGCGCGTGGGATTTTGTGAAGCAGAAGAAAAACTACCGGGGCCACGCCAGCTATATGAAGCACCCGAAACTGTAGTAGTGCCCAGGTTCAGTGCCTCGCCCACACACAGCGGATTTGTATAATTGATATTAGGCACGGCAGGTATAGGATGAACAGTAGCGTAGGTACTATCCGTATAAGCACAGCCGTTTAGCCCCACCAGCATTTTGTACCAGCCCGTCATGCCGGCTGTGGAATTTGCCCTGTTTGTGTTTTGCGCGGTAGCGCTGAAACTACCCGGCCCCGTCCAGCTATAACTAACACCCGTAGTAGAAGCGGTTGAAGATAAGTGCAGCGTATCACCTGCGCAGATGGGTGTATTATTACTCAATGTCACAGCAGCGGGCAATGGCTTCACCAACACAGTGGTAGTGTCTTTCCTGTTACAGCCGTTCAGGTCAGCAGTTACAATATAATCCCCGCTCATGGCAGTAGTGCTGTTGGCAATCGATGTGTCCTGCGCAGAAGAAGCAAAACTACCCAGCCCCGCCCAGCTATAGCTCACGCCATTTGTACTACTCGAGGAACTGAGGTGCAAACTATCACCCGCACATAGCGGACTGTTATTATTGGCTACAGGTTTTGCGGGTAGTGGTTTTACGATCACGGGTAAAGTGTCTTTTACCTCGCATCCGTAGAATTTAAGAGTTGCATAGTAATCACCGCTATTAGAAGGCGCCGCGCCATTGATGACTGGATTTTGCAATGTAGAACTGAAACCGGATGGCCCTGTCCAGTGGCAGGTGCTTAGAGGAATTGCGCCCGTTACGAATAATATTACTTGAGAACCATTACAGACTGGAGTATTGCTAGCGATATTATACACAACGCTATCAGGCGAAGTTATTTTTAATGAGTAGTTGGCGGTATCAACGACAAAACCGGGGGTGGAGGATATTATCCTTAGTTTATAGTTAATGCCAGTTACTAAACTATCAGGAAGTATGCACACGATAGTTCCGGATGTGTCAGATGCTAATGAACCGATAGTAATAGGAACTGCAAAGCTTCCGGTATTATCTGAAAGTTCAACCTTAAAGACATTCCCATTGTTGAACTTTAAGGGGACATAGTATGGTAGCAAAAAGGTGTCACCCACACACAGTAAGCTATCGCTATTAATAATATGAAAGGAATCAATTGTTATTACGCTTACGGAATCAACGTAATAGTATGCAGAGTTTATAGAGCTGATTGTATTAGCCACTTGATAAATATGGTTGTTATTGATACTAAACCCTCCAATTACCATATTGTCATAGGCAGAATCGGCTAAAAATGTTTTTGATAGCCGAACCCAGTTCTGCGAATCAGTAATAATTCCGTAGTTCGAATAATATATTTGAGGCGTTACTGGCAACATCGTATACGTAGTTGGCGCAGGAGGAGCTATTGTATCGAAGAAATATATGCCCAAGTTATTTGCCGCAAATCTGGAAAAATTCCCTCGACTAACGGATAGAGACACTTCGTATAGGCAGCCAGCATTTAGCTGAGTAATATGAGAATGTAGATATTCGTAGTAATTGTGTTGCCCAGTACCCGTTGACCCTCCTATTGCGACACCACAGTATGAATTTCCGATAGCTTCCTGATAACCGGCGAAGTTAAATGGGACACCCACCGAAATTGGACTGGATCGGCAAAAATAGTCGGGCGACATTTGGTAACTATACCATGAAGATACATAATTAGTTACTTGGCCCACATTCTGGGGACTCTGTATAGTATCCTCAAAACTTGGATTCGGAACATGGTTCTGCTGTCCCTGTACTAATACAGGCAATAACAAAAACAACAATGCTGATAGCAGGTACTTCATAAGCTTTAGGTTGTATATAAATGTACGCTATTTGATGCAAATCACAGTATTCAAAGAATCACTCTAATCACAGTTAAGACAGTTATTATTTGAATAAATGACATAAAATTAGTATTTTTGTTGTAGTAAATAATGAAGTAATACCCAATACCTCCACTATGAATATACTCACCATCAGAAACTACTGTCATATTCTGTCGCCGGTTTTTATTGCCACATATTCTGCCATCCACAACTAAGAGCATTTTAATTCCGAAAATCCGGGAACACTTTGGCAACACTTTATGCCAGCAATTTATAATCAAATAACTATACAACATGAAAACACCAATATCTCCGTTTTGCCTCCAGAAATGGGAACAAAATCACCCTAAAATGTGCGGAAACCACCTCTTTTTGTTCCACACCATATGAAAACAAGTAACAACAACCCGCAAAACCGCCCTTTTAATCAATTAACCTTTTAACCAATTAACCTTTTAAATTAGCTTTGCACCCTTATAGAATTTCATATTTATGCTTACCGCCAACCAAATCAGGCAACAGTTTTTAGATTTCTTCAAAGGAAAAGGGCACGCTATCGTACCCTCTGCACCCATAGTGGTAAAAAACGACCCCACCCTGCTCTTTACCAATGCAGGTATGAACCAGTTTAAAGACTACTTCCTGGGCAACAAGCCCGCCCCCGACCCCCGCGTGGCCGATACACAGAAATGCCTGCGGGTAAGCGGTAAACACAACGACCTGGAAGAAGTGGGCGTGGATACCTACCACCATACCATGTTCGAGATGCTGGGCAACTGGAGCTTTGGCGATTACTTTAAAGAGGAAGCCATAGCCTGGAGCTGGGAATTGTTGACGGAGGTATATAAGCTGGATAAGAACAGGCTGTACGTAACCGTGTTTGAAGGGGATGAAAAAGACGGACTGCCTAAAGACAACGATGCATACAACTACTGGAAGAAATGGATAGCAGAAGACCGCATATTATTGGGCAATAAGAAAGACAACTTCTGGGAAATGGGCGACACCGGGCCCTGCGGCCCTTGCAGCGAGATACATGTAGACTGCCGCCCCGACAGCGAGCGTGCTGCTGTAGATGGCAGAACATTAGTAAACGCCGACCATCCGCAGGTGATTGAAATCTGGAACAATGTGTTCATGGAGTTCAACCGCATGAAGGACGGCAGCCTGGTAAAGCTGCCTGCTCAGCATGTGGACACTGGCATGGGCCTGGAAAGGCTGGTGCGTGTGTTGCAGGGCAAGAGCAGCAACTACGATACTGACCTGTTTACGGGTACCATAGCAGCGGTAGAGCAGATAACAGGCAGGAAATATGGCAATACCGATAGCAAAGAAGATATCGCCTTCCGCGTGATAGCCGACCACATCCGCGCTATATCTTTCACCATAGCCGACGGGCAACTGCCATCTAACACAGGTGCGGGTTATGTTATCCGGCGCATATTGCGCAGGGCGGTGCGGTACTACTATTCTTACCTCGACTATAAACAGCCCCTGCTTAATCAACTGATTGCCCAACTAGGCAGGCAGTTTGAAAACGTATTCCCCGAGCTGCACAAACAGGAAGACCTGGTAACCCGTGTGGTGAAGGAGGAAGAAGAAGCGTTTTTGAGGACGCTGGATAAGGGCCTGAAAAAAGTAGATGAAATAACCAGTTCATCCACCACTACCACTATACCCGGCAATGTGGCTTTTGAACTCAACGATACTTATGGTTTCCCCATAGACCTGACAGAACTGATAGCCCGTGAAAAAGGCTGGACGGTGGACCTGGCAGGCTTTGAAGCCGAGCTGAAAAAGCAAAAAGACCGCAGTCGCGCCGCAACAGCCCTGGACACCGAAGACTGGGTAATCGTAAACGAAGGCACGCATGTTGACTTTGTGGGATACGATAGCCTGGAAGCCAAAGCACAGATACTACGCTATCGCAAGGTAACAGGCAAGGGCAAAGAGTCTTACCAGTTGGTGTTGGACAAAACACCTTTCTATGCTGAGAGTGGCGGCCAGATTGGTGACCGTGGCGAACTACAGGTAGGTGGCGAGAAAATATTCATTACCGATACCAAGAAAGAGAACGACCTCATCATACATTTCACTACTAAGATACCGACAAGCCTGCAAGGTGAAGTAATGGCTAAGGTGAACGAAAGCACCCGCCGCAATACGGAGATACACCACAGCGCTACACACCTGCTGCACGCAGCACTGCGTACCGTACTGGGCACGCACGTAGCGCAAAAGGGTTCTCTGGTAAATGAAGAACACCTGCGTTTCGACTTCTCGCACTTCGCTAAGGTGACCGATGAAGAACTCGCGCAGATAGAGGCCTTGGTGAATGAAAAAATCAGGCAGAACCATCCCGTAGTGATAAAAGAAATGCCTAAGGACGAAGCCGTGAAAATGGGTGCCATGGCACTGTTTGGAGAAAAGTATGCGGATATAGTACGTGTAGTGGTGATAGACCCTAACTATTCCATAGAGCTATGCGGTGGTACGCACGTAGGCAGCACCGGGCAACTGGGCTTTTTTAAAATAAAACACGAAACAGCCGTAGCCGCAGGTGTGCGCCGTATAGAAGCGGTCAGCGGCAAGGCGGCTGAAGAGTATATCAATGAGAACCTTTCCTTGCTCAGCCAACTGAAAGAAGCGCTGAAAAACACCAAAGACCCCGTAAAGGCTATAGAAAAACTCTACGAAGAAAAAGCGCAGGCAGAGAAACATGCCGAAATACTGGAAGCCCGTCAACTGGTAGGCATACGCAACGAAGTATTGCAGAAAGACGAAGTGGTGGGTGATGTAAACTTCATAGCGGATATAGTGGAGATACCCTCTGCCGATGCATTGAAAAAACTCTGCTTCGACATCAAACACCACGTAAACGACCATGTGGTAGTGCTGTGCAGCAATATTGGCGGCAAGGCATATGTAGCCGTAGGCGTGGATGACAAAGTAGTAGCAGCCAAAGGGCTGGATGCCAACAACATCATCAAACAGCAGGTAGCCCCTCTCATCAAAGGCGGCGGCGGCGGACAAAAAACACTGGCCACAGCCGGGGGGCAAGACGTGAGCCAATTGCAGGCTGTGATTGATGCGGTGAAAGCATTACTGTAAAAGGTATTTGAGCTTATCCACGCCCTTTTGCGAAATATCCACAGCCGGGTTTAAAAGTGGGCGAAACAACTATCTTTGTTTGGAGTAAAACCATATTAGAAAAAGATGCGATTCATTGTTACATCCACGGCGTTATTGAAGAACCTGCAGCAGATAAGCGGGGTAATCAGCACCAACACGGTGTTGTCGGTATTAGAAGATTTTTTGTTTGAACTGAAGGGCCATACCCTCACACTTACCGCTACCGACCTGGAAACAATGATGCGCGTGCAGATGGACGTAAACGATGCCCAGGGCGAAGGACGTATCTGCATCCCGTCGAAAATACTAACCGAATACCTGAAGAACCTGCCCGAGCAGCCCATTACTTTCAATGTTAATGATAAGGACCTGTCTATCGAAATGTCCAGCGACGTGGGTAAGTACAAGATAGGCGGCGAAAAGGCAGACGACTTCCCCAAAGAGCCCGCACCCGGTAATACTACCAACTTCAATATTGCGTCTATAGCGGTTATCGAGAGCATCAACAAAACTCTGTTTGCTGTTAGTAACGATACCCTGCGCCCGGCTATGACAGGTGTGTACTTCGAGCTGGCAAAAAACAGCCTTACCTTTGTATCTACCGATGCACACCGGTTAGTGAAGCTGAGCCGCACAGATATCAACTGCCCTAAAGAAGAAGGCTTCATCGTACCGAAGAAGCCATTGCAGCAGTTGCGTGGCACATTGCCTGCTGACGATACCCAACTGGAACTGTCGTACAACAGCAGCCACCTGTTTGTGAAAAGCGATAAACTGAGCATGAGCTGCCGCCTGATAGACGCGCGCTTCCCCGACTATAAGGCCGTAGTGCCTACCGACAACCCATACAAGCTCACTATCAACCGAAACGATTTTATCAGTGCATTAAAACGCGTAAGCATATTTGCCAATAAAACAACCAACCAGGTGGTTTTAGATATCAATGGGAACTCAGTTACTATCAGTGCACAGGATATAGACTTCTCTTACGAGGGTAAAGAAACACTGACCTGCCAGTACAAGGGCGAGGATATGAAGATTGCCTTCAACGCCAAGCTGATGATAGAGATGCTGGGCAATATGGACGGCGACGATATACAACTGGACCTGAGTACACCTACCCGAGCAGGTATAGTACGCCCGCTGGAAAAACTGGAAAACGAAGACCTCCTCATGCTGCTGATGCCGCTGATGGTAGGGGTATAATATTTACTTCGATACTGACTAATAATGAAAGGGGTGCCTGCGCATCCCTTTTGCTTTTTATCTCATAGCAAATACGATACAGGTGCAAATAAACGAAATACCTATTGTAAGGAATGCAATGCCGGTCTCCCTGGCCTTTTTTCGTTCTGTTGCCTCTGTATCGGTACTGCCCGGCATTAGCTTTGCCTTATTGAAATAAGTCATACTGATGACGATGAACGACACCGCTATTGCGAAAAATGATATAGATAATGCCATAATTCTCTTCAGTCTACTTCCCTAATATATACAACTCCACATCCTTCTTCGTTATCTTCTTATCGCTGAAGATGATGAGGCGTTCTACGGCGTTGCGCAGCTCGCGGATGTTGCCGGTCCAGTTGTGCTTTTGCATAGCGTCCAGGGCTGCTTTTTCTATGTCCTTCTTCCCCTGGTTGTATTCATCGCTGATGCTTTCTATAAAATGCTCCACCAGTTCAGGTATATCCTCGGTACGTTCGTTCAGCGTGGGTACGTGTATGATTACCACACCCAGCCGGTGGTACAGGTCCAGTCGGAATTTCTTGTCTTCCACCTCCTGCATCAGGTCTTTGTTGGTGGCGGCTATCACCCGCACATCTACCTTTATCTCTTTATCGCCACCTACGCGGGTTATTTTACTTTCTTGCAGGGCGCGCAATACTTTCGCCTGTGCATCAAGGCTCATATCGCCTATCTCATCCAGGAAAAGCGTACCACCCTTAGCCTGTTCAAACTTACCTATGCGTTGTTTAATGGCTGAAGTGAATGAACCCTTCTCGTGGCCAAACAGTTCGCTCTCTATCAGTTCAGACGGTATGGCGGCGCAGTTCACTTCTATCATCGGCCCGTTGACACGCGGGCTCAGTTCGTGAATATTGCGGGCAACCAGTTCTTTACCTACACCGTTGGCACCGGTTATCAACACACGCGCATCGGTAGCTGCTACTTTGGCTATTGTGCCGTGTATATGCTTCATAGCGGGCGAGCTGCCTATCATCTCTGCATTGCGAGATATTCGTTTGCGCAGTTGTTTGGTTTCCGTCACCAACGAGCCTTTGTCCATCGCATTGCGTATGGTTATCAGCAGGCGGTTCAGGTCGGGCGGCTTGGATATAAAGTCGTAAGCACCTTTCTTTACTGCGTCTACAGCCGTTTCTATATTTCCATGCCCCGATATTACTACGAAAGGCACATCGGGTTTCAGTTCTTTCACTTTCTCCAATACTTCTATGCCATCCATCTTGGGCATCTTCACATCGCAGAGTATGCAGTTGTAGTCCTTAGCTTTTATCATTTCCAGCCCTTCCGCACCGTCGGCTGCTTCTTCCACTTCAAAACCCTCAAAGGATAGTATGTCTTTCAGTGTATTGCGTATCGCCCTTTCGTCATCTATTACCAGTATAGTTTGTGCCATGTATTGTTTTAGTATTTTACGGTCTTTATCAATTTACCGGTTTCATCATATTCCTTCCACTCTTCCTTCTTTTCATCATTCACGTATATGCCTTCCGCCTTTATCTTCTTGTTGGGATGATATTCTTTCCACAGGCCTGCTTTTACATCATTCTTATACTCCCCGGCTTCGCTCATATGGCCCTGCTCGGTGTATAGTGTACAGGGTCCTTCTTTTACACCATTCTTGTAAGTATACTCTACATACCTGTTGCCATTAGGGTAGTACCAGGTGATGGTACCATCTCGTTCGCCGGCTTTATAATTGCCTGTTTCCTGCGGCATGGCGGTTTCATAGTTTTTGCGGTAAGGTCCGTCGGGTTTGCCGTTGGCGTAGTTTTCTTCCAGCAGTACAGGCCCCAGGTGTTTATATTCCCTGCGTGGTCCGTGCAGCTTATCGTTTTTGTAGTGTTCTATCAGGTGTAGAGCGCCGTCTGCATCTATCTCCATATACAGCCCGTGTTTTTTACCTGCACGGTAGCTCGTCATGGTTTTAGCATATTTCGATGGCCAGAATTCGCTCCACACGCCTTCTTTTTTGCCTTTGTGCATGCTGCCTTCCAATATTACTTGCTGGTTGGCTATTACTATCACTTGTACAAATTCCCATCCACCCAGCTCTTTGGTGATGACCGTGTCCAGCTCTTTCGCACTCGTCCTGACGGCTAAAGCTAAGAATATCAATGTTATAAACAGGTATGCTGTTTTCATTCCTTCGTATCTGTTTTGGGGCAAATTAGCGATTTATATTTTTTAACATGAAAGGTAGGCCAAGTATTAACATTGTCAATAGGTGTATAAGGCCGCAGATTAGCCCCACGATGTATTAATGTGTAACTTTGTATCATAATTGATGTAGCTACAATTATTAACTAACAATCAAAGAAATAACAATGGCAAATATAATATTTCACGGGGCGGATACACGCGGCCATGCCGACCACGGGTGGCTCAATGCACATCATTCATTCAGTTTTGCGGGTTACCACGACCCCTCGAGGATACACTTCGGCGCGCTGCGTGTGCTCAACGACGATATAGTAGCGCCGGGCATGGGCTTTGGCAAGCACCCGCACGACAATATGGAAATCATCACCATAGTGCTGGATGGCGCGCTGGAGCATAAAGACAGTATGGGGCATACCCAGGCTATTCACCCCGATGAGGTACAGGTGATGAGCGCAGGTACAGGTGTGTTCCACAGCGAGTACAACCATAACAAGGATAAAGCGGTGAACCTGCTGCAGACCTGGCTGTTCCCTAATAAGAAGAACGTGCAGCCCCGTTACGACCAGCGCGTATTTCCCGCTGCTGAAAGGGTGAACCAATGGCAGGCTATAGTATCGCCTATAGATAATGAAGACCCCGGTATGAAGATACACCAGGACGCATGGATATACCGCAGCAAGATAGAAGCAGGCAAAAGCCTGGACTACAACCTGCACTCAGCAGGCAACGGTGTGTACCTGTTTGTGATAGACGGCAGCGCCACCACCGAGGGGCAGACGCTGAACAGGCGGGATGCGGTGGGCATTACTGAAACAGGTAAGATAACCATAGACGCCGCTGCAGATACCGAACTGGTATTGTTTGAAGTGCCCATGGAGTGGTAGCTAATGGTGGCAATGGGAAACTGTAGGCTTTTTCGTATCATTATATTATGAGATGGCCATTACTTAGCATCCTGCTGTTCATTTGTGCATGCAAGGTCGACTTTCACAAGAAAGAGAAAGTCAAGCTGACCATTTTGCCTGAGCTTGAAAAGTACTATCGTTGCGAATGTATTGAATCGTACATGGTAAATAGACAGTTATATGTTGTGGTTACAAATCCACCTAAGCTGGATAGCATTATCGACTCAAAAACTGCTTCT
Source organism: uncultured Flavipsychrobacter sp. (assembly GCA_964515955.1). Lineage (GTDB taxonomy): Bacteria > Bacteroidota > Bacteroidia > Chitinophagales > Chitinophagaceae > UBA5543. Next base: position 86,811 of record CAZEZM010000006.1, read on the forward strand.
TTTCCTGTTCGTCCATATGCTGTGATACCCGCAATATATTTAGCTAGTAGCC
>CAZEZM010000006.1:86980-108060 GCA_964515955.1 uncultured Flavipsychrobacter sp.
ACAGAATATTTAAGCAAGGATTTTCTGATTCCTGAATACCCTGGTTTTCTAGATACTTTATTTACAAAAATCCATTCATTTGGTGTGCCAAAAGAGTATACTATTAAGGATTTTGTAGAAGAGAGTGATTTTACCGGAATGATGTTGTTGATTTTGTTTGAGGACGGGAATCAACGATTATTCCAGTTCGGCTTTCAAAATCGAGAGCCGGGGTTAATCAGATACTGCCGCTTGGTTGAATAGATGTCAGGTAATTCCCTGAGAAATATCTTTCGATTGTTTAAATTACGATAGCTAATACCACCCAATGGACGCAAATAACATAACGAAGAAATATACCAACGGAGATATAACTGTAGTGTGGAAACCTGCGCTGTGCATTCATTCAAAAAAATGCTGGACCGGCCTGCCCGAAGTGTTTGACCCGCGGGTAAAACCCTGGGTAAAGATAGATGGCGCTGCGTCAGATGCCATCATGGCGCAAGTAGATAAATGCCCTTCGGGTGCCTTGAGCTGGTACAGGAACGATGCTGCGGAAAGCGATCTTCAACCTGCCGCCGCGAATACTCGCATAGAGGTAACCAAAAACGGCCCTTTACTGGTGCATGGCGATATCATACTAAAAGACAAGCACGGCAACGAAACGGTGAAGCAGAAGACGACCGCCCTGTGCCGTTGCGGCCAGTCGGCCAACAAACCTTTTTGCGATGGTACACACCGTACCTGCGGATTCAAAGACGAGTAATTGCAATACACCGATATTATAGAGCAACTGAAACTGAGGTTGATGCAACCTTTGCCCGGGCTGGCCGCCCAAAACAGGATGGCCAGCCGGGTAAGGCCCTTGCCTGCCAGGCTACCCGAAGATGCCAGGCAGAGTGCGGTGCTGGCATTGCTGTTTCCGCTGGAAGAAGAGCTGAACCTGATGCTGATAAAGCGTGTGGAGGATGGTAAGCCCCATAGCGGGCAGATAAGCTTCCCGGGTGGCAGGAGGGACCCTGATGACGAAAGCCTGCAGGTAACCGCCCTCAGGGAAACCTTTGAAGAGGTAGGCATACCGTCATCGTCTATTGAGGTTTTAGGTAACCTCACAGAACTATATATTCCCGTCAGCAATTCCAACGTCTATCCTTTTGTGGGTTATATGCACAGCATTACCGAGAGCAGGATAAACGAAGCCGAAGTGCAGTATATACTGGAAGTGCCCGTAAAAGAACTGTTTAAGCCTGAGAGAAAAACGATTAAGCATATACGGCCTTCTGCCTTCCCCGAAATGCTGATAAAAGCCCCTGCTTACGAGCTGGATGATGACCACATCATATGGGGTGCTACGGCTATGATGATAGCCGAGCTGGAGGAGTTAATGATGTGATGAGCCCTGCCTGGCCGGCCGTACCATGTACCTGGCCACCACCAGTGCCATCAGCAGGAACATGGCAAATAGTTGGTGCAGCTCAGCCAATATCTCAAATGTGCCGAACTTGCCGAAAGTTATTTTTGGGGCACTGATAACGGTGACTATACCTAATATTACCTGCACCCATACCAGTACAAAGGGCCACCAGCGGGCTTGTTTGATGTATAATGATTTTGCCTTTGCAGCTGCTGTAGCCGCCGCGCCAAACCAGAACATTACCAGGGTAAACAACAGGTAAGCCAGTTGACGGTGCATAAAATGCACATTAATAGGATGGTTGATCCAGCTCTCTGCCCACAGTGTATCAGGCAGGTACATGCTGTTGATATCCGGCCAGGTGGGTGCACTCATAGCGGCCTTCAGCCCTGCCATAAAAGCTCCGTATACCAATTGCACCCCCAATACGGCTATCACAATATTGGTAAAGTTCAGGAAGCGTGTGTTGTATATAATCTGCCCTTCCGGCACCAGCAGTTTCAGCGCAAACCAAAGGGTATAGCAAAGCAATATCAATGCTGCTATAAAGTGCAGCGCCAGTTTGATATGGTTGACGTACAGGTTGGTATCGTTCAGCCCGCTGGCCACCATTATCCAGCCTACCAGGCCCTGCGCGGCTCCCAGTATGAACAGGATGATGAGCGGTATAATCATATCCTTCTTGAAATAGCCCCTTACCAGGAAGTACACAAACCCGATGGCAAAGACTACCCCCAACAGCCTTGCCCACAGGCGGTGAAACCATTCCCAGAAGAAAATAAATTGAAAATCGTCAAGGTCGAAGTGGGCGTTCAGGTATTTGTATTGGGCTATTTGCTTGTATTTTTCAAAAGCCGCTACCCAGTCAGCCTCAGTCATGGGGGGTAATGCCCCCATTATGGGTTTCCATTCGGTAATAGATAGTCCTGAACCCGTAAGGCGTGTGACACCCCCCAGCAATACCTGCACTACTATCATGAGCACCCCTGCAATCAACCACCGGGCTACCGCCCTTCTCTTATTGTCTTCCTGCAAAACCTGAAATTTTTGAAGCAAAGCAAATGTACGTCAGCGGCACAATAATTTAACCGTATAATACCGGTAGTGAGGGCCGGTGCGCCTAAACATGTTTATAATTATCCGATTGAACTTATATGAGCCCGGACTGTTTTATTGATAATATATAACTGATTAAGGGTTTTTAACCATTCATCATTTATTTTATTGGTAATTAATTAGTTATTTAATATTAGGATAATAGGGCACTATATATAAAAAAATGAATAGTTGTATTATATTTATATACCGAATTAAGGAAAAGACTTTGTAATTTGGCAGTAACTGTCGCCAAAACCTAAATAAATTTTTATACTTTTCTAAATAAGATATTATGAGAAAAGCCGATGTAGTAAACAGTATTGCTGAAAAGACAGGCATACCTAAGGTAGATATTCTTGTTGCACTGGAAGCTTTCTTCAAGGAAGTGAAATCTTCTTTGATAGAGGGCGAACCTGTTTACGTTCGCGGTTTTGGCAGCTTTATCCTCAAAAAGAGGGCTGCTAAAATAGGCCGTAATATAAAAAAGAACATCGCCGTTGAGATACCGGAACACTTTATACCGGCCTTCAAGCCTGCCAAAGAATTTGTTCATGCGGTCAAGACCTCGACGCATGACTTATCTGAGAGCAAGGACCACGACGACGACGATGAATAATACAGGCCATTCTCAAGCCTTCTTCGTAGCTTTGCGCAAAAATTAATATTTCTTGCGCAAAGGTCATTATATAACATTACTGGTAGCGGCGGCACTCATTGCCGCATTGTATTGGGGAGTGAATACGGTGCCTCCTAAACAACCCGCTGAACAGCCCAACCAGGCGGATGCTCCCGCCGAAGCTGCGCAACATACTGCTGCAGCACCTGCATCTATCGATTCTATACTGGAAGCAGGAAAGGCTAACCTGCATGAACATGCCCAGGAAGATATTGATGCCTTATTGGCTAAAGCCGGCCAATCCCCAAACGCATCAGCAAAAGCGGATATATATAAACAGGTGGCGCAGATATGGCAGGAGCATAAACAATTGCCAGCGGCAGCATATTATTACACAGAAGCAGCAAAGTTGGAGAATTCAGAAAAAAGCCTCAACTTTGCAGCCCGATTAAATTCAGACCTGTTACGCAGTGCAGAATCAGCATCGGTAAGGGCATGGGCGGCTCAGCAGGCAATAGCAGCATACGAGCAGTCACTGAAGGTTAACCCCGGTAACGATACGGTAAAAATGGCATTGGCAGCCGCCTATATAGACGGAACCAGCCAGCCGATGCAGGGAATTCAGTTGTTGTTGGGTATCACGCGCGAGCAGCCCAACCATATACAGGCCAACCTGATGCTGGGGCAACTGTCAATCCGTTCGGGACAAATGGACAAGGCGCAGGAGAGATTTGAGAAGGTGTTGAGCATTGAGCCTGAAAATACGGAAGCACTATATTTTCTGGCAGAAGTATATAAGAGTAAAGGAAACAAAGAAAAAGCTATTGAATTGCTGGAAGAATGTAAAAGGATTATCAACAATCCTGACTTCAGCAAAGAGATTGATGAGTATATAAAATCATTTAAATAACTTAAAAAAATTAAACTTATGCCTTGCGGTAAAAAAAGGAAAAGACATAAAATAGCTACGCATAAGCGTAAAAAACGCCTCAGGAAGAACCGTCATAAGAAGAAGAAATAAGAGCAGGGCATACCGGCCCGCGCCGGATTTCCTGTTAACTTCTGCACATTTCCTTACATCTCTTAGTATGTACAAAAGTACATAGTAACAGATGTAGGGTTTTGTTATTAATGTTCCCTCTGTATATAGAAGTTATGAGAAGGTATGCCTGTATATAACAGGCATGGTGCTGGTATGGCCGGATAAACGACGGACACATGAACAAAGAACTGATTATTAACTCTTCGGCAGAAGGCGTAGAAATAGCCCTGCTGGAAGATAAAAAGCTGGTTGAGCTCCATTTTGAAAAGGGGCAAAACAACTTTGCCGTAGGCGACCTGTACCTGGGCAAGGTGAAAAAGCTTATGCCCGGCCTCAATGCCGCCTTCGTGGATGTGGGCTATGAAAAAGACGCTTTCCTGCATTATACCGACCTGAGCCCCTACTTCCGTTCACTGATGAAATTTTCAAAATTATCACTGGAAGGAAATACAAACTGGGGTACGGATTTTGGCAAGTTCAAAAACGAAGCCGAAATATTAAAGACAGGAAAGATAACCGAAGTAGTCAACCACAAACCCGAAATACTGGTACAGGTATTAAAAGAGCCTATATCTAATAAAGGCCCGCGCCTGAGTTGCGAAATTTCCCTTCCGGGGCGTTTCGTGGTCATGACACCCTTTAACGATGTGGTAGCTATCTCCCGCAAAATACATTCTGCTGACGAGCGCAAACGTCTGCAGCGTACGGTAGAAGCCATCAAGCCAAAGAACTTCGGCGTGATAGTACGTACTGCAGCAGAAGGCAAGAACACTGCCGAGCTGCACAATGATGTGATGGAACTGACCAAAATGTGGCAGAACATCCAGGACAACCTGAAAGGGTCGAAAGCACCCAAGCTTATCATGGGCGAACAGGACAAAACCACATCTATACTGCGCGACTTGCTGAGCGAGAGTTTTCAGAAGGTAGTGGTGAACGATAAGAAGATGCACGCTGAAACCAAAGAATACATAGCGCGCATCGCTCCTGAGCAAGAAGAAATAGTAAGCTTCCACAACGGGAGTACCAATGTATTCGACCAATACGGTATTACCAAGCAGGTAAAGGCATCTTTCGGCAAAACAGTCAATTTGTCAAGCGGAGCCTACCTGATAATAGAACATACCGAAGCCCTGCACGTAATAGACGTGAACAGCGGAACCCGCAGCGCCGAAATGGGGCAGGAGCAAAACGCACTGGTGACCAACCTGGAGGCTGCTGAAGAAATAGCCCGACAGATGCGCCTGCGCGACCTGGGTGGTATCATCATCATCGACTTCATAGACATGAAGCTGCCTAATAATAAAAAGGCACTTCACGAGGCGGTGGAAAAGTTTATGAGCACAGACAGGGCACGGCATACGGTATTGCCTGTGTCCAAATTCGGGCTGATGCAGATAACACGCCAGCGCCTGAGGCCTGAGCTGAATATATCTACAGCGGAAATTTGCCCTACATGTAAGGGGACAGGTAAAATCGGCCCTTCGATATTACTTGCCGACGATATAGAGAAAGACCTGAACTATTTAATCAACCAGGGACACCGCGAACTGGCATTGCACGTACACCCTATCATGAGCGCTTACCTTACCAAAGGTAATTTCTTCAACTCGATACAATGGAAATGGTATTGGAAGTATAAAGTGAAAGTGAAGATTGTTATTGATAACAACTCGCCCATTACAGAATATCATTTTTACGATAGAAAAACCGACGACATTATTAAGTTATAACAACAAAGAGGGCCCCTGATGAGGCCCTCTTTTCGGATAAATCCACTATCCGTATTTCTACAAAATCAGATAGCGTATCTATACGCCTGGATTAGTTGATTTTTACTGATGCTACTACAGCAGCTTCTTTGATAGCTACAAATTGCTTACCACTGATCGTAGGCATTTTGTATGTAAATGGCACTATTTCCAGGTAGGCTGAATTGTCAGACACAGCAGGTAAAGTACCCAATTCTGAAGCAGTGATAGTAGCCTTGGCAGGAGCGGGGTTACCATTATATGCTTTAATGATTTGCTTGCTCGAAGTGATGATAACAACATATACTGAATCAGCACCGGACACATCAGAACCCAGGTCTATCACCAAATCCTGCGACCTGTTGATTTCAGAAGGAAGTGTACCGCTGTAACCGGGGAATGAACCGGTATGGGTGTAGTTTATGGACGGTATTCCGTTTCCACCCGCTACCTGCCATTGTACGCCGCTGGTAAGGTTCAATGACGACGGTGTCATGCCTGTTGTAGCGCTGAGGTAGTAACTGCCGCTGGTTTGTTTTTCCAGGTTATTACTGTTAATAGAAACCGTACCCGCATCTACCAACGTACTTGAACCGGCACCGTTATAAAAATTGGCCAGCCCCATATCGTAGTCTATACTTACAGGGAATGGCGCACCGGTAACAGCATAAGAAAATTGCATTTTCAATGCTACCATTACACCCCAGTAGCTGCCACCCACAGTAGGTGTAACAGGTGTAGGTGCTGTCGGTGTAGTGGGGGTAGGTGTTGTAGGTGTTGGCGTAGTTGTTGTGGTAGCCTTATCGCAGGATGCTACACCCAGCATGATACCCAGCACCGGAATCGCGATTTTGAATAGATTTTTCATTTTCATAAAATTTTTATTGTAAAGAGAATTTATCCGTTTCAGGGACAAAAGTATCTACACAACAAAAAAGATGATATACAAGGCAGGGGGTATATTTTCGTCCGTGCTGGTACGGATGTCAGATGAGTTGGTTCTCAATTGCGTATTTCAGCAGGCCAACTATAGTCTTGTTATTGGTCTTGCGCAGCATGTTTTTGCGGTGGGTTTCTACCGTCCGCTCGCTGATGAAGAGGATTTCAGCTATTTCCGCATTGCTGTGCTCATTAGATATCAGTTTCAGTATTTCCAGTTCGCGCTCGGTGAGCTTGGGTTTTACGGGTTGTTCCAGCTTACGCTGCTGCTGCATCACCAGGCTGGTCAGCTTTTGCGATACTTCTGAGGAGAAGTACATCTTGCCTGCCATTACCTGTGTAATGGCGTCAATCAGTTCTTTGTCATTTACATTCTTCAGCAGGTAACCGGATACGCCCGCTTCTATCATTTCCATGATATGGCCGGCATCGTCGTACATGGATAAGGTAATGACATGCACCGCAGGGTTCAGCTCTTTTATTTTTTGGGTAAGTTCAGGGCCTTTCATTCCGGGCATATTAATATCTACCAATGCCAGGTCGGGTTGTATTTTCTGCAATTCATCAAGCAAGGCCTGCCCGTTGTCATATACAGCCAGTACCTCTATGTCCTGCTGTTTTTCCAGCATGGCCTTCAGTCCATCCAATAATATATGGTGGTCGTCTGCTATGACTATTTTAATCATGCTTGTGCTTGTGGGATAATACCTTTTAAAAATACACAAACAGAGGTATAAATCAAATATTATGCCTTGTCGGCTTCAGGTTTTTGGGTTGCTTGTGTAGCCCTGTGCAGGAAGCTGTGTACATCTGCCATACTCTTTACATTGTCTACCACCAGCATAAAGTTTTTGCCTGCTTGTTTCAGCCGGGCATTGTTCACGCTCTTTTGTATGAAGTCCAGTATGGCATTGAAGGTTGCGGATTCAAAATAAGCGGAGTCAGGGTCGCTGATGAAATACAGGCGCAGTTGTTTGTTCTTCAATATCAGCTTTTCAAAGCCCAGCTCTTTGGCCAGCCATCGGCTGCTGATGGTGGTCAACAGTTCCTGTACCTGTGGTGGTATAGGCCCGAAACGGTCAGTCAGTTCGGTAGCAAATTGCTCCAGTTCCGCATCTTCTTCCAGGTCGTCCAGTTGTGTATATAGCGATAGCCTTTCCGTTATATTATCTACATAGCTTTCGGGTATCAGTATTTCCAGGTCTGTATCAATGGTACAATCCGCCACGAAGTCTTTTTTACGTTCCAGCTCTTCGGCAAACACGTCTTTAAAGTCAGTCCGTTTCAATTCACGGATGGCTTCGGCCAGTATCTTCTGGTACATTTCAAAACCTATCTCTGCTATAAAACCGCTCTGCTCGCCTCCCAATAAATTACCAGCACCACGTATATCCAGGTCGCGCATAGCTATCTGGAAACCACTGCCCAGTTCATTGAACTGTTCCAATGTCTCCAGCCTTTTGCGGCTGTCATCGGGCAGGGTGCTCTTAGGCGGTGCAATGAGGTAGCAAAATGCTTTCTTATTGCTACGCCCTACGCGCCCGCGCAACTGGTGTAAATCGCTCAGCCCGAACTGGTGGGCGTTGTTGATGATAATGGTATTGGCATTGGGTATATCCACGCCGCTTTCTACAATGTTGGTACAGCACAGCACGTCGTAGCGCTGCTCTATAAAATCAAGCAATGCTTTTTCCAGCTTATGCCCTTCCAATTGTCCATGCGCCATGCCTATGTGCAGGTCGGGACAGAGGTTGCGCAATAGCGTTACCATTTCAGGCAGGCTTTGCACACGGTTGTGAATGAAATATACCTGTCCGCCGCGCTCGGTTTCATAATACAGCGCATCGCGTATGGCATATTCATCAAACACCATTACTTCCGTCTGTACCGGCTGGCGGTTGGGCGGTGGTGTATTCATGATGCTCAGGTCGCGCGCATTCATCAGCGAGAATTGCAAGGTCCGCGGTATAGGTGTAGCAGTAAGCGTGAGCGTGTCCACATTGGCCCTAAGCTCACGCAACTTTTCTTTGGCCGCTACGCCAAATTTCTGTTCTTCATCTATGACCAGCAGCCCCAGGTCTTTGAACTTGACATTCTTGCCGAGTATGCCGTGGGTGCCTATGATGATATCAATCTTACCCTCCGCCAGTTTCTTCAGCGTTTCGGTCTTTTCTTTCGCCGATTTGAAACGGTTGAGATAATCAACAGTACAAGGGAAATCCGCCAGTCGTTCTTTAAAAGTCTGGTAATGCTGGAAGGCGAGTATGGTAGTAGGCACCAGCACTGCTACCTGTTTATTATCTGCTACTGCTTTAAAGGCGGCACGTATGGCTACTTCTGTTTTGCCAAAACCCACATCGCCGCACACCAGCCTGTCCATGGGCGATGGCGCTTCCATATCCCTTTTTACATCGGCGGTAGCCTTGCTCTGGTCGGGTGTATCTTCGTAAAAGAAAGATGCTTCGAGCTCGGTCTGCAAATAACTGTCAGGCGTGAAAGTAAATCCTGAAGATGCTTTTCGCCGGGCATATAGTTTTATCAGGTCGGTGGCAATGTCTTTTACCTGCTTCTTGGTTTTGTTCTTCAGCTTCTGCCATGCCTCGCTGCCCAGTTTGTTTACTTTGGGCTTCGTGCCTTCCTTACCGGTGTACTTGCTTATTTTATGCAGGGAGTTGATGTTCACATACAGCACGTCATTATCGCGGTATATGATGCGCACAGCCTCCTGCATATTGCCGTTCACGTCTATTTTCTGCAAGCCGCTGTACACACCCACGCCGTGGTCTATATGTGTCACGAAGTCTCCCGGCTGCAGCTCGCGCAGGGCACGCATCGTTATTGCCTTACCCTTGGTATAAGCCTGCTTTACGTTGTACTTGTGGTAGCGCTGGAATATCTGGTGGTCGGTATAGCAGAGTATTTTCTTCTCGTGGTCGACGAACCCATTGCTGATGGCACGGGGGATAGGTATAAAGTTGATATTGGCGTTCAGGTCTTCAAATATGCTTCTCAGCCTTTCTGTCTGCTTTGGGTTCTCGGCAAAAATGAATGCCTCGTATTTCTGCCCGATGCGTCGTTGCAGGTCTTCTATCAGCAGGTTGAACTGCCTGTTAAATACCGGCTGCTCTTCGGTGGCAAACTGCAGGGCGGCGGTTACTTCATCACCCGTTAATTTTGCCAACGAGTTGTTGTACCACTCTATCAAATGCCTTTGCCTAAGTGCGGGCAACCAGGTTTCCGTAGTTTCAAAATCTTCTTTAGTCAGTTTCTTCAGCCACGATTCTTCATGGTCTATGGCTACATCGTCCAGTTCTATCACATCGGGCAATTCGGTTTCCATCTTGCCCAGCTTACCGAGTGTGAAGTCAAAATCCTTTGCCCATATCACTGTATTTTCCGGCAGGAAATCCAGCAGTGATATCTTCTCAGTGGTTTCAAACCTGGTTTCTACATTGGGTATGATGGATACCTGCAACAGCTTACGCTCCGATAGCTGCGTTTCCGGATTGAACAAGCGTATGCTGTCCACCTCGTTGCCAAACAACTCTATACGGTAAGGATGTTCGTTGCCAAAAGAATATATATCCAATATGCCGCCGCGCATAGCAAACTGCCCCGGCTCGTACACAAAGTCCTCTTTGCGGAAACCCAGTTTTACAAAGCCTTGCAGCAGTTCATCAATAGCCAGGTTTTCGCCCACCTTGATGCTGATCATATTGCCCGACAATGTATTGGGGTTCACCACTTTTTCAAACAGCGCCTCCGGGTAAGTAACCAGTACCTTTTTCCGCGTCTCTTTCTTGCTGAATTTCGTTAGTGCCTCTGTGCGCAACATTACGTGGCTGGCATTCAGCTCGTTGTAGCTGCCTGCTTTTTTGAAAGAGTCCGGGAAGTAACAAATATCCAGCGCGCCGGTCAGGTGTTCCAGGTCGTTATGAAAATAGGCCGCTTCTTCACGGTCGTTAAGAATAAATACATGATTGGCATCGCTGAGTTGCCATACCGCCGTACCTATAAAGTTGATGGAAGAACCCCGCAGGTTAGTTAGGGTTACCCTTATCCTGGGTTCGGGCCCGCCCCCACCGGTTCGGGCAGGCAATGAAATTCCGGCCGCAATCTGTTTTATGCGGATATCATTCTGATATAAACCCTGCAGCACCTGCAAATTCATCGGGGTGCAAAAATAAGGGAAACAAAGTTGGCAAGGGGCTGCAATTTGAAAATTATTGCACTTTTTGCTTTTGTGTAACTATAGCTTCAGCAAACCATAAATATTCTTTAACAAACCTGTCCAGGTTTTTCGTCATGGTTTCGTTTTGGGGGATGCCGTTCTCGTCCAGCGATTTATCCAGCTCAGGCACCAGCAGTTTGTACGGCATAGGGAAGGCGCCTATTGCCAGCACTAATAATTGCAACAGGTTAGAGGCGTTGATGCCGCCTTGTTTACCATTGGAGCCGCAAACTATACCTATGGGCTTTTTACCCCATTCTTTAGTGTAGTAATCCACTGTATTCTTGAGTGTACCGCTGTAGCTGTTGTTGTATTCAGGCGTTACAAATATGAGACCATCGGCATCTTCGATCATTTTGCCCACCTTGGCCACGTCGGGTATAGGGTCCTCCATATCCTTCAGCCTGTTCTCCATCAGTGGCAGGTTGTACTCTTTCACGTCTACAAAGGTTACCTCTGCTTTACCGCTGTCGCGCAGGGCCTTGTCGATTGCTTTGGCTGCACGTATACTTAACCTGCCTTCGCGGATAGCGCCATATAGTATCGTTATTTTAAGCATAAATTGTAACTTTCATACAATCTAACAAAAATGGGGGACAATTGTTCCTGTATAGTAAATGGACATGGTATGAAAAAGTATTTGTTATTAATCATATTACTCCCCTTCCTCAGCGCCTGCGAAAACACCTGGGACAGCGATGCAAGGGATATGTTTGTACAGGCCTGTATGAAGACAGCGAAAGATAACGGCACGCCTGAAGACAAAGCGAAAAAGATGTGCGACTGCCGCCTGGAGAAGATAATGGAAAAGCACCCCAACTTTGCCGAGGCAATGGAAAATATCACCGATGTAATCAACGACCCGGAAGTGAAAAAATGCGATGAGCTGGCTCAATAAGCCTCATCAACTCATAAACTTCTTTTTGTCCACGGCCATCCTGCGCAGCAACACGCTGGCGCGGTAGCGGTCTTCGTGGTACTGGTTATACAACCCGTCCAGTATGGCCAGGCACTTGTCCGCACCCCATTCGTCGCACCATTGCAGCAGTCCCTTAGGGTAGTTCACGCCCTTGGTCATAGCCAGCTCCAGGTCTTGTGCTGATGCGATATTCAGGTACAGTGCATCCACCGCTTCATTAATGAGCATGGCTACTATACGTTCTGTTATACGGTTGCCCAGTGCGGTATCTTTATTGGCTTCGGGTTGTACAGCACCTTCTGCATAATTATAAAACCCGCGTCCCGATTTACGCCCGAGCCACCCGGCTTCCAGCAGGCGCTTTTGCGAGAAAGATGGTTTGTAACGCGGGTCGTAAAAGAAAGATTGAAATACAGTTTCCGTCACTACATAGTTCACATCGTGGCCTATATAATCTGTAAGTGTAAACGGCCCCATCTTAAACCCGCCGATTTCAGTCATCGCCCAATCGATAGTAGCCATATCCGCTATGCCTTCTTCCATCATGCGTATAGCCTCGCCATAAAACGGCCTCGCCACACGGTTGACTATAAAGCCCGGGGTGTCTTTAGCCACGACGGGTACTTTCTCCCATGCTGCCATCAGCCCTTTGCATTCGGCAGTTATTGTTGCATCCGTTTGTACAGCGGGCACTACCTCTACCAGCGCCATCAGCGGTGCGGGATTGAAAAAGTGCAGTCCCAACACACGCTCCGCCTTAGTGCATGCAGCAGCAATAGAAGTAACGGATAATGAAGAAGTATTGGTAGCCAATACGCAATCGGCGCTTACTATCTTTTCTACATCGGCAAATACCTTTTTCTTTACGTCCAGGTTTTCGATAATCGCTTCGATAATCAGGCCACAGTCTTTAAACGCCGCCAGGTCCGACGCATAAGTGAATTTTGATGTAATGGACTCCACGCTTTCTATCTTGCCCTTCTCCACCAGCTTGGCCAGCACCTTCTCCAGTGCCGCTTCCGACTTTTGCAGCGCCGCTTCGTTCGTGTCAAACACCACCACCCTATGCCCCGCCATTGCAGCCACCTGCGCTATGCCACTGCCCATAGCGCCCGCGCCTATCACGCCTACTATACTGTCTTTTGAAAATCTGCCCATGATGGTGCGAAAATAATGTTTTTAGTGGTGATGTACCTTGGTATGGATGAAATATGAAATACAGGTCCTTGTTTGCTACGAGAGTCTAAAGGGACAGCGTTTGCAACGTCACACACATAATAAAAAATCAGGGCTAAAGCCGTCGGGCATTCTTCATCCCCCCAACTTAAAAGTTGGGGTTAGATAACAACAGGCCGTATTAAGTATTAAGGCATAACTATTAACCCCATGCTTCAGCATGGGGCAGTAAATCCAAAACTTGATGGCTTCAGCCATGACGATTTACAATACCCATTAACAAAAAACCACAACAATTTTACGTATATTTACACATAAAATGCAGTTGCTGACTCTCTGCATAAGTTCTTTGAAATCCTATACTCTATCCTCAAAAGGCAAGGGAATTGTTCCAAAATTTTATTCTGGTTTTCTGGAATCAAATAGGAACAAAATCAAAAAACTCTCCTCCTGCCTGTCCCCCGCAGGCGGGGGTGGCGAGGTACGAGCCGGGGGTGGGTACTCGCGCTGGAAAAACACAGGAAATGGGAACATTTTGGAACAAAATCACCAATCCACTCATAACCAACTGCTTAGCAAATTGCGCGCTTTTGTTTTTCCGAAAATCTGGCATCAAAATGGAACATTTTTACGCAAGCGTTGATAAACAATGAATTACGAAAATTACTCCGTAATTTATTTCGAAAAAAATGGCAATCCCGTACGTACGGGAGCACACTTGTCTAGGATTTTGCTCCCATTCGCACAAAAAATGGACAATCTGCCCATAACCAACCTCTATCCCCTTTCTCCGAAAGAATCCCCATCTTTAGGGTATTAACTAACAATAAATTAAAAGCCCCTTTAGGGGTTTGGGGTATGGAATACAGGAGAATGGGTAAAACAGGTTTGCAACTGAGCGTATTGTCTTACGGCTCGTGGGTTACCTTTGCCAAACAGATTGACGACGGCGCATCAGACAGGCTCATGGGACTGGCTTATGACAACGGTATCAACTTCTTCGACAATGCGGAAATATACTCCCGCGGCGAGTCGGAAAAAATGATGGGCCGTGTGCTGAAAAAGAAAAACTGGGAGCGCTCCTCGTACGTTGTTTCCAGCAAGGTGTTCTTTGGCTGGAGGGGCGAGGCCAACAAGCCTAACCAGACCGGCCTCAGCCGCAAACATATAACAGAGGCTTGTGACGAAGCACTGGAACGCCTGCAGGTCGATTACCTGGATTTGTTCTACTGCCACCGCCCTGATAAGAACGTGCCGATAGAAGAAGTGGTGTGGACCATGAACCACCTCATACAAAGGGGCAAAATACTCTACTGGGGCACCAGCGAGTGGAGCGGCGCCGAGATAATGGAAGCCCATATGGTTGCCCGCGAGCTGAGCCTGATACCCCCTGCTGTGGAACAGCCCGAGTACAACCTCTTTAAACGGGATAAGATGGAAGTGGATTACTATACCATATTCAAAAATATTGGCATGGGCACCACCATCTGGAGCCCCCTGGCATCGGGACTGCTGACAGGTAAGTACAACGACGGCATTCCCGAAGGTTCCCGCCTGGGACTGCAGGGTTTCGACTGGCTGAAAGACAGGGTAATGACGGACGAAAAGATTGCCCGTGTGCGCGACCTGGCTGCTGTGGCTAAAGACCTGGGCACTTCGCTGGCCACCCTGTCCATAGCTTGGTGCATCCGCAATCCCAACGTAACCAGTGCCATACTGGGCGCTACCAAAGAGGAACAACTATTGGAGAACCTCAAAGCGCTGGAAGTAGTACCCAAACTGACACAGGAAGTAATGGACAGGATAGACCTGGTAATGGGTACCAGGCCGGTAATGCCGCAGTATTAGTGGCCTGAAAGAGCGGAAACACAGCGTTTTATGCTTATTGGTTAAATAATTGCCCCTATATAAGCTGTGAGGGGGGCTTTTTTTATATTTTTGCAGCCTTTATAGCATATCCCTACAATATTATATGATAGCACTGGGTGGCAAGCCATTAGATTTAGATGCATTTGAACAGATTGTCCTGTACCAGAAGGAGGTCAACCTGACCGCCTCTGCCGTGAAGGAGGCTACCCGCAGCTACGAGTTCCTCAAAGCTTTCTCGCAGGATAAGCTGATATACGGCATCAACACGGGCTTCGGCCCTATGGCGCAGTACCGCATCAATGATGAGGACAAGCGACAGTTGCAATACAACCTCATCCGCAGCCACGCCTCGGGCATGGGCGAAAAGCTGAACAGCCTGCAAAGCCGCGCTATGATGCTGGCACGCCTGCATACATTGGTACTGGGCTATTCAGGCGTACACCCCGACCTGGTACAGCTCATGACCGACCTCATCAACCACGAAGCTTACCCGGTAGTGTATGCTCATGGTGGTGTAGGCGCCAGCGGCGACCTGGTGCAACTGGCCCACCTGGCATTGGGGCTGATAGGCGAAGGCGAATTCCTGTTCCGCGGACAGGTATTGCCGGCTGAGGAAGTATATAACGAATTAGGCTTAAAACCACTGGAGATAAACGGCCGCGAAGGGCTGGCACTGATGAATGGCACCTCGTCTATGACCGGTATAGGTGGTATCAACGTCATTCGCGCCCACAGGCTGGTGGTATGGAGCATGTTGCTATCGCTGATGGTGAACGAGATGATGGAAGCTTATGACGACCACTTCTCTGCCGAGCTGAACAATGTAAAAAGGCACCATGGCCAGCGTGCCGTAGCCGAGTGGATGCGCATACTGGGCGACGACAGCCGCCTGATGCGCAAACGCCACGAGCACCTGTACGATAAGAAGGTAACTGAAACGGTAGTAGAAGACAAAGTGCAGGAATACTATTCGCTGCGCTGCGTGCCGCAGATACTGGGGCCGATATTTGATACGGTGCTGAATGCGGAAAAAGTAATAGTGGACGAGCTGAACTCGGTAAACGACAACCCCGTAGTTGATTATAAGAACCAGAACATATTTCACGGCGGCAACTTTCATGGCGACTATGTGGCGCTGGAAATGGATAAGCTGAAAATAGCGGTGACCAAACTGTCTATGCTGTCAGAGCGCCAGTTAAACTTTTTGCTGAACCCCGCGCTTAACAAGAAACTGCCCGCTTTTGCCAATGCTGGCAAGTTGGGGCTCAACTTCGGTATACAGGGTATGCAATACCCTGCTACATCTACCACGGCCGAAAACCAAACCCTGAGCAACCCTGTGTATATACACAGCATACCTAACAACAACGACAACCAGGATATAGTGAGCATGGGCACCAACGCCGCTATGATGTGCGCCCGTGTGATAGATAATACTTACGAGGTGCTGGCGGTTGAAGCGGCGGCATTGGTACAGGCGGTAGATATACGCGGCATAGCCGACAGGCTGGCACCCGCCACCCGCTGGATGTACGATGGTGTGCGGACCCATTTCCCTTTCTTCAAAGAGGATTTTTCAGCCTCATCGCACCTGCAGGCGGTTAAAACATGGATGAAGGACACGGATATAGTGGCTCATTTTAAAAAGAAGATTTAGTTTACTTTAATGTGCTAATAGGATAATGCGATAATATCAACTTGTCACTTTTTAGTTTTACTTTTTTACTTTTTAGTTTTTATGAAGAAGTACGCATTGGTTACCGGTGGTTCACGAGGGATAGGCAAGGCCTGCTGCATCAAGCTGGCGGAGATGGGTTACAATATACTGGTGAACTACAAGGGCAATAAAGAAGCCGCTGTGGAAACGGCTGCACTGGTGCGCGAATACGGAGTGAGTGCGCAGATACTGCAATTTGACGTAGCCAATAAAGAAGAAGTGAAACACGCCATTATCACCTGGCAGGAGCAGCATAACGACTGCATGGTGGAAGTGCTGGTAAACAATGCCGGCATACGGCAAGACACGCTGATGATGAGCATGACCGACGAGCAGTGGGAAAGCGTAATAGATACCAGCCTGCAGGGCATGTACTATGTCACCAAGCAGGTGCTCAACCAGATGCTGATGAACCGTTACGGCCGCATCATCAATATGGTTTCCCTCAGCGGACTGAAAGGCCAACCCGGGCAAGTAAACTACTCCGCCGCCAAAGCGGGTATGATAGGTGCTACCAAGGCACTGGCACAGGAGATAGCCAAACGCAATGTAACCGTCAATGCAATAGCCCCCGGCTTTATCAAAACAGATATGACCGAAGAACTGAACGAAGCCGACCTGAAAAAAATGATACCCATGCAGCGCTTCGGTGAGGTGCAGGAAGTAGCTGACCTGGTAGGTTTCTTAGCCTCTAAAAATGCGGGTTATATCACCGGGCAGGTGGTGTCTATTAATGGGGGGTTGTATACGTAGGTAGTAAAATGGCATTATTATTGCCATTTAGTGTCATAAAAACCTTGCGAGCATGAAGCCCTTATCTATTTTGCTTGTTGTAGCCTTATTCGCATTACCAGGTAAAGCACAGGAAAGAACTGACACAACACAACTAAAGTACACGGCAATTAAATGGACCGTACAAAGCTTGTTATGGCCAGGCAATTTCATCCAATTTGGTGTTGAGCGACGTATCGGGCGATATGCCGGTGAGATCCAGGCAGGACTCCCCCTACCTCTAAAATATGATATTACAGATACGATAAACAACCCTCCCGGATCCCTGTCGGGAACTAACAGCGGGTTTACAGCAAGAATAGAGGCCCGCAGGTATGGCAAACCCAAGTATAAATACAGGAATGCTAACCTGTTTACTGGTATTGAGTTGTTTTACACGCAATACCAGGCATCTGGTAGTGGCGGCTATGTTGATACAGGTAAAACTATCGAACCCTATCACGATAAATACCTCCTGAATAAGAGCATGTTTGGTGCAGCATTAAAAGTTGGCTTACAGCAACGCTTTGCAAAACATTTTTTGATTGAATTCTATGTGGGGTTAGGGGTGAAAATAAAAACTGTGCGACAGCAAGGGGTTTTCAATGTAGACCACCAATCAACAAAAATCGACTTTAATTTTGGCGAACCTGTTTTAGGGACAAACGCAACTTTAGCAGCACCACTTAATTTTTGTATTGGGTACTATTTTTGAAGGCCCCCAGTTGCTAATTACCAGACCAACAACACAATAACTTTATAACACCATATCCCTAACTTTAATCCATGAACCGTATTATCCCAGTCATACTGTTACTATGCTTAACCGCCTGTATGAATAATCCGAAAGGAAGAGAGAAACCAGGGGACATCACTGCTGATACTTTTAATGCAGAAGTAAAACACCCGTCATACCACGCAGCAGATACATGCTACACTATCGCAAGTACTGATACTATACTTCTGGGCAAGTATATTTTATCCTTTGAAAAAACCGATTCAGTTTCTTTTCCTCCTTATCATGATAATGACCCTGTAACCGACAGCCTTTGGGAATCTTACGGCCATTCCGCTGACCTGCTTGAAAAAGCAGCTATCAGCAAACATTCAAATATCGTATCAGCAACGGATTCCGCTATTTGGGTGAAATTACTAAACGGGAAAACACTGAAATTAAACAAGTATGGTAATACCATTGATGATTCGTGGTGTTGCTTTGAAGCCTGCTTACAACAAGCAAATTATGTACTCATACATGCGTATTACATGGAAGGTGATGAATACATTTTGATAAACAGGAAAAATGGTTTTGCCGCTGGTATCCTGGGCAAACCTTATTTTGCACCAGGCAATAGCAGTTTCATCACTGCCAGCATGGATATCGTCGCGGGATTTAACTTCAACGGTATAGAGTATTACACGGTACAAGCAGATACATTCAGGAAAGAGTTTGCATTACCCCTGAATACCTGTGGGCCTGTTAACGCTAAGTGGCTGACAAACAATAGTATCATCTTTGAAGAAAACTGTGAATACTATAGCAGCGATTCCTCTAACGTCTGGACTGAGTATATTAAGCTGACTATTGCCGGGAAATAGTCTACAGACTGTACGCTGTCAATGCTTTTTTTGAGCTACCTGATGCTAGCCTGCAGCATTTCTTTCAGTTGTTCAGCATTTTTCAATGCATGCCCTTTGGCGGTATTGTTAAAGTACGCCCATACCACAAGCCCTTTGTTCAGCCATCCGGTGCATTTATCAGCCCATTCCTGTAGTTGCATGTTTGTGTAGTTGGATGCATACAATTTGCCCGGGCCATGAAAACGGATGTATACATTTTTTGCAGTCACCACCTCCGAATAAGGAAACCCTACGCCTGACTGCGATATCACCCATGCGATATCGTACCTGGCCATCAGGTCGAAGGCATTGTCGTTCAGCCAGGTGGGGTGCCTGCCTTCTATGGCAAAGTCATACTTGCTGTACTGTTTCTTCAGTATCTCAAAAAACCCCTCTGTTCTGCTATATTCAAATTTCTGGCCGGGATGTAGTTGTATCAATACCGGCCCCATTCGTTCACGCATAGGTTCAAAAATTTCAAAGAAGTATTCCAGCGGTTCTGCGCAATCTTTCAATCTTTTTATATGGGTAATATAGCGGCTCATTTTAGGACAAAAGATAAAACCCTCTGGTACACGCTCTGTCCAGTTAACAACAGTTTGTGCCCTGGGCATACGGTAAAAGCTGGCATTGATTTCGACAGTGTTGAAGAACTTTGTATAATACTCCAGCCACAGAGTTGACTTAATATCATCAGGATAAAATATACCCTTCCACTCCTTATAGCTCCAGCCTGATAATCCGATATATGCGTTCATAACAGGAATGGTAAAAAAATCAAGCCAAACATCATGTGCTATTATACAATCCTCTATAGTCGTGCCTTTTGTATTCATTTTTTACGCAAATACATTATTCTTTTTCACGTTTGTTTTCGGTAGCCCCCAGGCGGGTATTTACCTTCGCGCCCGGAGAAATTATGGAGGATAAGTCAGTTATCCTGGTTGTAGATGACGACCTGGATGAGTTGTTGTTGTTGTCAGAGGCCTTTAAGGGCATAGGCTATGAAGACCCGGTGTTGTATGCCGGTAGCGGCCTGCTGATGTTTGATGTCCTGGAAAGGACCAAGCCAAATATATATGGTCTTATCGTGCTGGATTTGAATATGCCCCTGTTGGATGGCATGGACGCACTGAAAAGATTAAAAGAGCATCCTGAGTATGGGCATATACCTGTTATTGTTTACACTACCTCGCGCAATGAGGCCGAAAAAGAACATTGCCTCAGCCACGGGGCTATTGATTATATTATTAAGCCCGATTCATACGCGGGCCATATAGCAGTTTGCACGCGGCTTTCACTGATGCTCAAACTATCCCGCCTTTAGGTTGTTATATTATGTAATACTATTTGTATTATATAGTTAAATACAATGAAAAGGGTATTTGTAAAATCACTTCCTATCGATGAGGTTATAATAGACCTGGCTAAAAACTTAGGTATTGACTATACCTGCGTCTGCGACGAATACACCATCAAAATACCTGAAGAATATGGTTCCGGTGAAATTTATGGTATCAGGCTCGACTCCGGCCTCGGAATGATTAACTACGAAGTGACCTTCAAAGAAAAGTTCCAGATTCATTTTACCAAAAACAATATCCATCCCATAAAAGCCATATTCTGTTATGAAGGCACGTTAATCCATTGTTTTGCTGACGATAAGAATTCAAAACATACTATTCACAAGTTTCAGAATGCCCTTGTAGCCAGCAAGGCCACTGCGGGCCATGTATTAACATTTCCTAAGGATACCCCGGTAAAATTCAACAGCATTGAGATAAACAGGCAAGCATTTCGTGAACGTTTCCGTTGTCCCATCAATGCACTGTCGCCAGAGATACAGGAATTGTTCAACGATACACAGGCGGGTAAGGAATTTTATTACCTGGGCGACTATAGTATGAGCATATCCGAGATTATAACCAATATCCGCGC
>CAZEZM010000006.1:108070-125286 GCA_964515955.1 uncultured Flavipsychrobacter sp.
TGTTCCGGGTGGCCTTCTTGGCTCCGGCGCAGTCTGCCCGAACCACGAGGCCTACAATGGTCAGAAATGGAGTATGGGAGCCAGTAGCGATGGTCTTATAACCAATATCCGCGCCCACCGTGAGTATAGTTTCCTGCGGCGGTTGTTTCTCGAGGCAAAAGGATATGAACTGCTGGCCCTGCAACTGGCCCAATATATAGATGACAAAAAGGATGAGGGCTTCAAAGAAATTTTACGCGGCAGCGATATAAAACTTGTCAATGAAGCAGCTGCATACCTGATGGAGAACATTAAGAACTATGTGACCATTGCCGAACTGGCGCGTAAGTTCGGGATAAATGAAAGAAAATTACAACAGGGTTTTCAATACCTGTATGGCAAGACCATCAATAATTTTATGCAGGACTACCGGGTTGAAACCGGTGGCAGGCTGCTGCTGAGTACTGATTTGAATGTATCTGAAATACTGAGGGAGATTGGCATTACCAACAGTAGTTATTTTGCTAAGGTCTTCAGACAGCGTTACGGCATTACACCAAAAACATTCCAGATGAAGTATAGGAGCAAGCTGCATATCAGCAAAGCTGAATAAATCTAATGGACAAGATTCAGATTAGCCACAACACATTCACCCACACAGTTTTAACGTTTCCCTTTCGCATTTTCGGGCTAACTTTCCCACATCTGTGCATTTCTTTTCAGAGAGGAGAGCTAAAGACTTTTTAATTTCGGTATGACCTTAAAAAGCAGAGGAGTATATGGATATAGAACAATTAATGCCGCATATTGAGGCGCTGGTGTTTGCCAGCGAAAGGCCCATCACTATGATGGAGATGGTAGACCTGCTGAGCCAGACTTTTGAGGAACCTGTTGAATCTGAACGCATTGCAGCTTGTTTAGATGCTATTCGCGAGAAATACAGCGCTGAATATTACCCGTTTGAACTGCGCGAAGTGGGTGGCGGTTACCAGTTCCTCACCAAAAAAGAATACCATAAGACCGTTTTACAGCTCAATGGCGATAAACATATTAAAAAGCTGTCGGTAGCGGCTATGGAAACACTGGCCATTATAGCATACAAGCAGCCCATTACCAAGGGTGAGATAGAGTTTATACGCGGTGTCAGCGTAGATTATTCTATACAAAAACTGCTGGAAAAAGAACTGATAGTGATAGCCGGCCGTAAGGAAGACGCAGTGGGCAAACCCCTGGTATATGCCACATCCAAGAATTTCATGGATTACCTGGGCATCAATACCCCCGCCGACCTGCCTGCATTGAAAGATATATCGAATATCGAGATAGTGATGCCTACTGCTGGCAGCGAGGCTGAGCCCGGTGAACCAGGGGAGCCTGAAGCCCTGGTATTGGTGGAAGCTGATGGCAGCCTCAAAGAACAAACCGGGGAATAAGAGATTATCGTTCCGCCCTTTTTAGGGTAGGTTAGCGATGATATTTCCTTTTTACAAAACCATGTTCCGCATTTTGGAACATGGTTTTTGTCGTTTATAGTACCTTTGCACCCAAATTATAGATATGCAATTGAGAGGTTGGTTACTTTCCATTACAGCAATACTCCTTTTTCAACCCATTTTCGCACAAAAGGTATCTGAGAAAAAGGTCGTTAAACAATTGAAAAAAGACATTGGCTACCTGGCATCCGACAAGCTGGAGGGCCGCCGCACGGGCTCTGAAGGTGAAAAGCTGGCTGCTGATTATATCATCAAATATTATACTGCTGAAGGTATACAGGGCTATAAGGATAAATACGTCTATCCGTTTACTTTCACCATTGGCCGTACCAAAGGCGAGAACACCCGCATAGTGGTGAACGGCACAGACCTGAAGAAATCGAAACTGGCCTTCCCACTCTCTTTCAGCGGCAATGGCAAGGTGCAGGGCGAGGCTATACCGGGCGTTATGGAGCAGGGGCAGATATGGCTGGTGCCTATGTTTGCTGATGAAGACGAGGCTAAAGACGCACATTTCAACTGGGAGAAGTCAGCCTTTGAGCGTGCAAAGGAGGCCATAAAAACCGGGGCTACGGCTGTAGTGTTTTATGACCCTTACAATGCCAAATACCCTGCGGAGTTCAACAAGCGCACAGAGTACGAAGCGCTGTCTGTACCTGTAGCATATATCACCTATGAGGGGTATCTGCAATACATGAACAAAGACAAGCAGGAAACAACACCATCGGTAATACTGGAGCTGGACACTGACCTGAAGGACAAAAAACTGACGGGTAATAACATACTGGCTTATATCAACAACAACGCTAAATATACCGTGGTGCTGGGTGCGCATTACGACCATCTAGGTCACGGTGAAGACGGCAACAGCCTGCATGCTGCGAAAGACGGCTCGATACACAACGGTGCTGACGATAACGCCAGTGGTACAGCAGCATTGATGCACCTGGCAACACGCATCAAAGACGCTGGCCTTAAGAACTACAACTATGTCTTCATGCATTTCTCTGCCGAAGAGCTGGGACTGATAGGTTCTAAAAAGATAGTGGAAGAACTTGGCCTGGACAGCAACAAGGTAGCCTATATGATCAATATGGATATGGTGGGCCGCCTCAACGACAGTACACACGCCCTGACTGTTGGCGGCGTGGGCACCTCGCCCGCATGGGGCAAGGTGGTGAACAAAGATGACGAACGTTTTAAAATTGCTGTAGACAGTTCGGGCGTTGGTCCTTCCGATCATAGTTCATTCTATTACAAAGGCATTCCTGTGTTGTTCTTCTTCACCGGTACGCACAGCGATTACCACAAGCCGGGCGATGATGCTGATAAAATAAACTATGAAGGCCAGGCGCAAATCATGGATTACATTTATACCATTACAGCTAAGATGGACGCCATGCCCAAACCCGTATATACTGAGACTAAACAAACCACAGTAGGTAAAGTACGCTTCAAAGTGACACTGGGTGTGATGCCTGACTACTCTTTCAATGACGGTGGCCTGCGCATAGATGGCGTGACCGACGGTCGCCCGGCAGCCAAAGCAGGACTGAAAGGTGGCGACATCATCATACAAATGGGCGAGCACGAAATACGCGGTATACAAACCTATATGGAAGCACTGGGCAAATTTGCGGAAGGTGATAAAACAACTATCACCATACTGCGCGAAGGCAAGAAGATGACAATGCCCCTGGAGTTTACGCCTAAGGAGAAATAATAAATATCACATAAACAAGAAAGGTATCCCTTCAGGGATACCTTTCTTGTTTATGTGTTTCTGCAATCTTATTCTGACTGTCCTACAACTACCCATTTGTAGTTATTGCCATCTTTCGCAATTCCCCAGTAGTCGTAAGCGCCTGTGGCGCGGTCACCCGCGGCGTTCAGGCTGGTAGAACCGGTGGCCCCGTTATACTGCTTAGCCTGCTTTACAAATTCTGATTTCAATTGGCTGAATTCCGGTTGCGTATAAGGATATGTATTATAACTCATAGCCATTACCCAAAGCGCATCGTATGCCGCCAGCGCGAATGCATCGGGTGCTATACCCGTCCTTGCCTTTATCTCAGCTGATAATGGCTGCCATTTGCCGGTAGCGTACTCAGGCAGTCCAAACGCAGGTGCGAAATATTTGGTAGCTATGGCAAAATCTGCCGCAGCGGCATTGCCAATCACAGCAGCACTCAACGCGGTACCATCGCCTCCGTACCAGCGTACTGACGAGAGCACAGGGTCGGTAGCAGCCATTTGGAACAATCCCACACACTCATCAAAAGAAGCCAGGTAAACAGCTATTTGATTAGTTGCATATGATGACTGGTATTGCACAATCTTCGCTTTGATATCCGCAAGCAGGGCGGTAAAATCAACATTGGTGGCATTGCTGTACGGTGCAGTTGCAGATACCATGCCATTCAGTGTATTAAACGCTTTGCCAACAGATAATTGCAAACCCTTATTGCCTGCATCATCGCGCGCGGCGGTCACCAATGCGCGGATGCCATCGTTATAAATCGTTTTGCCCATGGCAACGCCCTCCACATCATCTGCAGGGCAAAACCTGTACAGGTTATCGTAGTCGATACTGAGGCTGCCTGCGGTACTGCCCTGGCTCACTACAATCATATCATGAGTATTGGCATAATTCAGTACCGCACCCGCTTCCGCACTGGATTGCGGACCCAGTATAAACCTGCAACCCTGCTCCCTGACTGTAGCTATATACTGATTTGCCAATGTGGCATCAAGTTTAGTATCGTACACCACTGAGCTAAAGCGATAGCCCGAACCACTTTTAGTCATATAGTCATTAATATCTTCCAGTGCTATATCCATAGCCGCCTTTGATGTTATACCCAGCGTAGACCAGTTGCCCGTGAGGCTCAACAGGGCACCTATCTTTACGTTATGTTCAGCAGTTTTGTTCTCTCTTTCTTTTTTGCAGGAAGTGTTCAGTAGCGCAAGCATCAGCAGTGCAGCCAGGGCGTATTTTATTTGCCTCATAATGAAGATGTGTTTAAATATTATTTCTAAAGCTAATTATTGAAAATGGATTATCATAGGAAATGATGGAAGGCATCGTAATATCCGGGTGCTTTTTTTGTAATTTGACCACTGTAATGCCCAATATCGATAAACTACATACCGTACCACTTACCGAAGAGGAGCAACACCACCTGATGACTGTGTACAATACCAGGCTTCCCTTCTTTGCGCTTGTGTTTGGCATATTGATACTTGCGGCTATATATTTTTCGCTGGGGGCTTATAAAGATGATGTTGACCCTTATGACTATGAAGTATTTGGTTACCTGCTGGTGGGCGAAGACCTCTTCCTGTTTGTGCTGTTGCTATTCGAAAGTATGATAGTCTTTGTCGGTATCAGGATATTTATCAGAAAGGTTTATGCCTTCAAAAAAGACGCTTACTGCGGCAGGAAAGAAGTAATGCATAAAACCGTCACCGACAAAAAGTTTTTCCCGAACACAAATCAATACTACATCAGCTTCGACGACCCCAACTATATGCACCACGAGGTAGATGCAGACACGTACTACTCATTGCAGGTTGGGGATACCGTACCCATATACAGAGGCATCTATTCCAAGCATGTTTTTCAGAAAGACGCGCGGTTTACATTTATGTAACGGCCTAAGACAACAACCCGGGGCTCGGCGGCCCGCCCGCAGGTTTGCTTTTATCTTCAGGTAGCGGTACGAACTCCTTGTTGTCGTTTGGCGGCAGTATGATACGCCCTTGTTTCCAATCCTCCTTTGCTTGCTCTATTCGCTCCTTTCTTGAAGAAACGAAGTTCCACCAGATGTACCGCTCACCCAGGGGTTCGCCACCCAGCATCATCAGGGTAGTAGCTTCTTTTGCTTTTATCTTTGGGTCTACACCTTTGGTAAATACCAGCATTTGCCCGGCAGAATATGTAACACCAGCCAACTCCACGCTGCCCTTTACAATATAAAATCCGCTTTCGCTATGTTCCTTCGGCAATGCGAATACAGCACCTGCGTCCAGCGCTACATGCAGGTAAAAAAGCGGCGAGTTGGTTTTTACATCGTTGCTCAAGCCATAAGCATTGCCGGCTATCAACCGCATCCATACACCTGTGTCCGTATATATGGGCAACTTTTCGGGTTTGTAGTTGTCAAACGATGGCGCGGCCTCTTCATCCTTCTCGGGCAGAGCCACCCATGTCTGTATCATTTCCAGCCCGCCCTGCAGGGCCGATGGGTCTTCAAACCTTTCTGAATGTGCTATGCCCCTGCCCGCCGTCATCCAGTTTACCTCGCCGGGCAGTATGATCTGCTCCACGCCCAGGCTGTCCCTGTGCGTCACCTGTCCGCCAAACAGGTAGCTGACCGTAGACAGGCCGATATGCGGATGTGGCAGTACATCCAACTCCCCCGGTGCTGACGGGATATCAGCTACGGGCCCGGCATGGTCCATAAATATAAACGGCCCTACCATCCTCCTCTGCCGGAAAGGCAATATCCGCTTTACCTGTACTGCGGGGTTTAATGCTGCTTTGCGTGCCTCTATTACTATATCTAACATACAGTTGCTTTATATAAAAATAAGGAAAGCTACCCAATGATGATTTTGTGCGCTTTGGGAACAAAATATGGGCAAAATCACCTCCAAGGCAGGACAAGTGTTGCCGAAGTGTTGCCAAAATCACTGCCAAATCGTGATGAGTGTTGCCAAAGTGTTGCCTGATTTTCGGAAAAATTCACGGAACAAATTACTTAAACTATTGTTTATCAATGCTTGCGGGAAAATGTTCCATTTTGTTCCCGAAAAAATCAAATAGAATTTTGGAACAATTTTCTACTATCTGTTGACAGGATTTACATAGTTTCAAAGAGCTTATACAGTTGATATTAACAACTGCATTTGTTATGTAAATATACGTAAAATTGTTGTGATATTTTGTTAATGGTAGTTGTAATTTGTCATGGCTGAAGCCTGTTATACTTTATTCTTTCCCCCGACTTAAAAGTCGGGGTTAGGGCAGGAAGCATCATTTCTTTATAGCTTAACCCCATGCTCTAGGGTGGGGTTAATAATGACTACTACCAGCTTTAGCCGTGATGGGGAGGGGAGGAATGGTATGCCAGGCACAAGTGAAAAACACTTGCGCTAGTTGGGGTACAATGTTTAGACTCCCGGCTGTTTATTGGTTATCATTTCAAACTGACGGGCAACCAGTGTTTTTTGGGCAGTCCATTGTAAATGATAGTACCACTTTAGTGTATTTACTACATCCCCCCACGCTTTATTGATAGCCTCACTATCATAGTCATTATTCTGAAAGAAAACATATCCATTTTCTTTAATTGTTGCAGCAGCATCAGGAGCAATCTCTCCGGATATTATTGCAAGTGATCCAATATTCTCTATCCTTTCTATACTGTCTCCCAACTGCTTCAATTCAATTTGTATCTCCTCGCATAGTTTGTTGGCAGCATCCAAAGTACGTGATTCGTTATATGTTGCGTTTAGTTTTTCTAATACTTTTTCCCCTGTTGCAATTCCTTTGTCTGTCGATAATACCAACTCACTGAATTCTTTATAAAGTTTTTGATAACCGGCACCATTCTCAATATCAACCTTGCTAAAATGAGCATACACTAATGCGTCATTGGTCTCTATTGTCTTTTGCCGGGTACGTTGTTCGTTCTTCAAAGTAGCTATTACAGCGGCTGCGTTATCTATATGCATTTTTTCTCCATCAATGTCAAAGTACTTTACTCCGCTATTCTTATCCGAAACTTGTTCTAATAAATTGATATCTGCAATTAATGTCAGAAGTTTTTTATGATTGTCGCTATTCTCCTCAAAGAATTGTTTTACATCCGGTAATTCAGCCGGCATTGTGCTGCCTATGTCAGTCACATAAATGATACGATTATCATAATATCCTTTAAATACTTCAGGGTAATTATCCCTTTTGATTTCTTCCAATTTCCCCGAGAAGGCGTGTGTGTCTAATTCCTGAACAGGGCCACTGAGTGTCGCGTTTTTATATAACAGGTTAGTAAACTCCAGTTGAAGCTTCCTTACACCTTCACCGAATAGCGTCCACGAGCTATCTGAAGTTATACCTGCATTTGTATCAATCTCACTTAATGCGGCTTCCCGTTGTATGCGTGACGGGTGAGATGCCCATTGGTCTTCTATATTGACCCTTTTGTAGGAAACGGCAACATTGTCAATATTGCCAAGATGCGGATACCCATTCACTACGGGTAACTTATTTAACTCTGCGAGGTAACAAGCAGCAATCCTGTGATGTTCAAATAGATTCGTTCCTTTGACATTATTCGGAAGCCATTCATCATATTTGTCAAGCGTAAAGTTATACGCAAAGTCAGCAAATTCTAAAACTCTTAACGCATGGGTCATGTTATTACTCCCGGCGACAGAAGCTGCTATTGCATCAGCATGAAACTCCATTTGCCTGGACAAACCCATATAAATGCGATTGATTTCTTTATACGCTTGTTGGAGTACCCACTGTATGCTTTTTATAATCCATGCAGTTACATTGGCGCATAACGCAAACACACTATGAACGTTCGCCCATTTATTCAAAGTCTCATCGTAGCCGTTGTTTTCATATAAGAGATTATAAATAACCTGGTTTACCTGGTATACATAGCTTCCCGCTCTCATGCTTTTTTGCGAAAAATGCCCGAATTCATGAGCAAGTACTGCCTTGAACTCACTGAGATTCAGCATATTAACCAGCCCCAATCCAATTGTCAGGTTCTTTCTTACCGGGAACAGCAGAGACTTGATATTTGAATCATAAGAAACAAATGCGTTTACATCCGCCGTCAGGTAAATATGTTTAGGAAAATCCGTACTGGTTTCTTTGCTGACTTTTTCAACAAACTCAAACAGTAGCGGATATTCCTTGCGTGTTATTTCCACGCGATTGTTACTATCTTGTTTCTTAGTTGAAAACACAAATTTTACCAGGAAAAAACTTACCATTAAACCTATGCCTAGCAATCCAGCCCCAACAATTATCGTCCAAAAATTATGTAGGTAAAATATCAGCATTAAGCCTAAATAGCCTAATACAGCCGAAAGCGTTAAAGCGGCAATCAGTAGTAAGGTGTATAAGAGTACAAAGCAGACTATTGCTATAATGACCTTGGCAACTTCGCGTCTGAATTCAGAATTGGGGCTAACGTCGATTTCATCGGCATTCGCAGGAGATTCGGGATATATAAGTACAGACATCTAACTGAGTTTGATTCTGAAAAAATAGGTAGAATTTCTAAAATTGACAACAAATGATAGCTACAACTAAGGGAGTCCTTTGAAGAACTCCCTTAGTAATTATTGTCTTTATAAACCTAAGCTACAATTTCTCCGGCAGGCTATATTTTCTGCCGTTGTTTTGTTCTTTCAGCCAGCTTACCAATGGGTCGAAGTATTCGAGCATGGCTTTGGCATTCAGTTCGTCGCCGGTGCTTTCTTTCAGTACTGTTCTCCAGTCCTTAGATGCGCCGGGGTAGGTTATCTTCTTCAGGAAATCGCCGATTTCTTTTTTACCGTAGTAGTTGGTAGCGCGGGGGTCCTGCTTCAGTATGTTTTTAGCTATATGGTTGTGCAGCTGGTACAGTATCACGTAAGACAGCGCATAGTCGTAATACTGCGCGGGGTCGTCGTTGATATGTGTTTTGGTAGCGGCATCCGTGTATTCTTCGCCACGCTGGCCGGGGGGCACTATGCCCTGGTACTTCTTTGCATATTCCCACCATTTGGCATTAAACTGGTCGGCCGGCAGGTTGTTCACATACAGGTCGCGTTCAAAATGGCTCATCGTACCGCAGGAGAAGAACATGAACACTACAGAGTTCATCGCTTCTTTCAGCAGGCTCTGCACTTCGTTGCTTTGTGCATCAGCAGCTATCAGGCCGCGGTCTACTAAGTAAGGCTTTTGCATAGCGGCCATACCCATCATGCTGCCAATAGCTTCGTGGTAAGCACGATTGGCACCCCCGCGCAGCAGTGGCGGCACATCAGGATTGGTATAGGTCATGTAGTAATAAATATGCCCCAACTCGTGGTTGGCTGTCTCCCACCATTCAGCATTAGGCTCTACGCTCATCAGGCTGCGTACATCGTTGTTCAGGTCCATATGCCAGGCCGATGCGTGGTTGTTTTTCTTTACGTTCGAGTCGTTGGGGTACGGGTACAGGTTCGATTTTGTCCAGAATGTTTCGGGCAGCGCAGGGAAGCCGATGCTGGTGTACAGCTTCTCGCCCTCTTTCACTATCCACTCAGGAGTTTTCTCTTTCAGCACAGCATTGATGTCCAGGCCTTCTACTGTTACAGCCGGGCTCCAGTCCTGCCCCCAGCGATTGGGCAGCCAGTGTGCGGGCAGGTAGTCGGGCACTTCTGTTACGCCATATTTCTTAGCCAGTTCGTAACGCATCCATGTATGCAGCTCGCGGTACAGCGGGTACATTTCGTCCATCAGGCGCTCCATGGTCTGCATCATTTCATCGGTGCTCATTTTGTAGTCGCTCACCTGGTAGCTGAAGTAATCGTTATAATCCAGCGCCTGCACGGTTTTGTTGCGCAGGTTGCGCAGGTTCACCAACCCGTCTTTCAGCGTAGGGCCTACTTCTTTGCTGGCTGTCCATGCAGCCAGGCGGGTAGCCAGGTCGGTTTCATCTTTCAGTATGCCGTCTATATCGTTGGTGCTTACCTTTTTGCCGTTCAGCATATACTGGTAGCCGTACAGCTTTTCAGTCTGGTTGGTTTCAGCCTTGATGCGTTCTTTCACCACATCGGCCACCGTAGCAGGATTGTTGGCTGCGGCGTATAGTATCACTTCCAGTTGCTTCACCTGTATATCGGTCAGCTTGCCTTTCTGCTCCAGGAATTTCTTAGCCTGTTCTATATTCTCTTTGCTGCCCGTGAATGCCGCCATGGCTTCATCGGCCTTTTGCGCAGCCACTTTGTTGGCAGTGTCACCTTCCACTATTTCGGTGTTGAATTTCCATTGCGCCTCGCTGGAGTTGGCGTATAGCTCTACATATTTTTCTGTATAGCTGTCAATAAACGCCTGTGCGTCTTTTTGTACATCGCCGCCGCCATTGTTGCACGAAAAGAACAATACCGCCGACAGGCATAATGCCGGAATGAAATTTTTCATCTTATTTATTTTATTTGAAACTAAAAGTAATGATTATTTGGGAAGAGGTGTGTAACCCTGTTGGGGTGATGTTTCAGGGTATTAATAAACTTTGTAGCTCAACTTGAAAGGAAAGATGTATGGAAATCCTTTACCCTCCTGTATTAATATCTTACCCTCGTACATAGTTATAAATGCACCCTCGCCCTTATCGGTTGAAAACAGGCGATAGCTGATTTTCTCTTTGGGGTTGTTCGGTTTCAGACAATAACCCATGTAAAACTCATGCGGGCACAGTATTATGTTTTCACCGGACAAGTCTAATACCAGTTTCCTGTTTTGTATTTCGTATTTGTCCAGGTTGATGATTCTGTACATGGTATCGCCGCCGCAAGTGCTGAAGATGATGAAGTGGAGCGACATAACAGAGCTATCGTATGGTTTCAGCTTCAGTTCTGCCGACTGCAACTTAACTGGCACTGTGTCTACAGGGGGGAATTTTGTGGCGAGGTAACTTCTTATCTCCCTGTTTTTTTTGAAAGCGGGCGTATCTATGTGATAATACACCAGTCCTGCCCTCACCTTCTTATTCACCTTACCAGTCCGCACTGCTTCGGCTTTTATCACCACCTCTTCCATAGATACGGTTTTGATGGTATCTTTTTGGGCATAGCCACTTAGCGTATACAGTAGTGTTGCTGCAATAAGTAACAGATGCTTCATCGGGCAGGTAATATTTTTTCTAAAGATAGGGGCGGATAACGCCAACGTGTTAGTGAAAATTTTGTTATTTCATCAGATGCGAAACACCGAAGCAGAACAACTTAGGGACATCAACCGGCACCGGATAGGCGTTACGCTACCCGGCGAAAAATGGGTATGGTACCAGGAATGGAACAATGCCATATTCCTGCACTGGCGAGTGGATGCAGGTATGCTGAAAGATATGATTCCCAAGTCTGTACAGCTAGATACCTTCAATGGCGAAGCATGGGTTTCACTGGTAGCATTCACCATGCAACACATCCGCCCGCGACTACTGCTGCATGTTTCTTTTATCTCCAACTTCCACGAAATAAACCTGCGCACCTATATAACAGATGGAGCACACCAAGGCGTATATTTTCTTTCTATAGAAGCGGGGAAACTGCTGTCTGCTTACCTCTCACGTGCACTATCGGGCCTGCCTTATCAAAAAGCGAGGATGAGCCGGGAATATGGTAAGCATTATTCTTACAACTCAGTTAACCCGCGTACAGGCAACTTCCTGGATATTGACTTCTCCATCGGTGACAAACTATCCGTAAAGACAGAACTCGATACCTGGCTGACCGAACGCTATTACCTGTATATGGATAAAAAAGGTAGTGTCAGTATATTTCCTGTGCATCACCCGGAATGGGAACTGATGAACATTGATATCCATCAACTCGACTTGTCTTACCGTATCGGCACAATTGAATTATCGCAGCGTAATGTTGAACTCGTACATTATTCGCCCGGTGTAAAGGTGATAGCCTGGCCAGATAAAAAGATATAATCCCCGGATACTACCTCCAGCAGAAAGTAGTTTCGCCGCGCTGTATATGTTTCAGGCCCATGCTGTCTATCAGTTCGTGAAAGCTGAATATATCTACCGCTTCTTCGTGCAGCTCAATAGCCAGCAGGCGGGTATGGTCTATCATATAGTTAAAGCCTTCCCTGTCGTTGATGAGTGCCGCTTCCGCACCTTCGATATCTATCTTCAGCAGGTCTACTTTTTCTTCACCCAATAGTTCCAGGCAATTTTTAAAGGTCAGTCCCATTACCGCTACCTCACCGCTTTCCACTATACCAAATGACAGTTCTTTTGCCAGCTCTCCCCTTACGCCTACACCTATATGCAGTTCGTCATTGTTTATCCAGAAGGCGTTTTGGCAAAGCACCACGTCATCAAAGCCATTCAGTTCCATATTCTTATCCAGCACGGCATAGTTGCCCGGTTCAGGCTCAATACATATCACCGTTGCCTGCGGGTATATGCTTTTCAGGTAGCCGGTGGCTGTACCTATGTTGGCGCCCGCATCTATAATGGTGCGGATATCCAAACTTATATGCCTGGCTATTTCTGGTATAAAACCATAATCGCCGCCATTGCGCAATATGATGTCCCTGTATATGATTTCGTCAGCGCCGGTTTTTCTCAGCAGCATCTTCAATTCACGACCGCCCACCTTATTGGAATATATAATACCTGAGGGGTCTTTAGTAACCGTGCCGCCATTGTCCAGCACTATTTCTATCAGCCTTTTATTGTCCAGCAACTTGATGGTGCCCATCTTGGGGCCAAATACCTTACGGGTGAAAATACCGGATAGGAGCATAGTCTGCTCGGGCAGGGAGAAGTATCCCAGTGCGCTCAGGTTCATGTTTTTTACTTTTTGTTTGGCAACAAATATAAGCCCACGCTATGCCCCTATTCCAAATATGTTGCCCCCGTTAACATGAGAACAACAATGCATTTACTCCCCGCTTAACCTTCCGGTCAACTTTATCAGCAACTGCGCCAGGCCGTCCACCCGCTCCAGGGTTATTTCTTTGGGCAGGTCGAAGACGTCGTGATAATGAGGCTTGGTGCCGTTGCCATATATAAATACCGCCGGTACACCTTCTTTGCTGAAATGGTAATGGTCGCTGTTGCTGGTGCGCTCGCGCTTGTTGATTTTCTTAGCGTACACACTGTCCACATTGATGGCTTCCATCAGGGCGAATTCAGGTTCGTGCGATACTCCGTTTACTACTGTTATACCGTTGGTAGCCTCACCTGTCATGTCCATATTCACCAGGAAGCGGATTTGCTGTAGAGGGAAGATGGGGTTTTCGACATAATACTTAGACCCCAGTAACCCCGCCTCCTCGCCACTGAAGAGCATAAAGGCTACTGAATAGCGCTGGGGGTGTTTGGCAAAATAGTTGGCCAGGTACAGCACCAATGCCGTGCCGCTGGCATTGTCATTAGCACCGGCAAATAAGGCATTTTTACCCATACGGCCCAGGTGGTCGAAGTGGGCGGTAAAGACAATGAAGCTATCAGGTTGCTCAGTCCCTTTCACATAGCCTATCACATTTTTGGCCTTGAAAACGTCCACATACCGGGTGTCCACGTTCACCAATACCTTTTTGGGTTTCTTCGGCAGGACGGTATCTTCTATATATACTATGGTGCCGGGCACTTTATTGGTATTGGCAGTCCATGTCAGTTTGCCGTGCTTGGGTACGATGAAGAGCCCCTCGGGCAGCTCGGTGGCAAACTTGCGGATACCGAGGCTCAATTTATTGGTGGGCGTGTCTGCCCCGGTTAAATAATATACTCCACCCGGCTTTATCTTCTTTTTGACATTGTCCCATTGTAGGGAATCTTTCACCTCGCTTAAATCCAAATGCTTCATTTTCTGCCTTTTCTGTGATTGCCAGGGAGAGCTTGCGGCGTTCACTATATAGTCGGGCCCGGGCTTGAGCACGGCCTTGTTTACCTGCACAAATACCCTGCCCGGAAAGGTGTTTATGGAAAAATCGTAGTCCTGGAAGTATGAGCCATTTTGTCCTAAGGGTAGTACACCATAGCTTATGAATTCATCGGCTATATATTGTGCGGCAATGTTCCCGCCGTTCATCACGTATCCCCTTCCATGGAATTCAGGGCTTGCCAACCGCTCAATTCTTTGCCGGATGAACTCCTTTTCGCCCTGCGCCTTGACAACGCCAGACATACACAAATTCAAAAATAGTATTATAACAATATAACGTGAATTCATACTAAGCTTTAATTATACTACTTATACAATATTCAAACATACAAAATCATTTCGGCATGATGGTCTTCAAATATGATTTTTGAATCATTTAATATATTGAAAGTGTTGCGCAAAAACTCATGTTATGGAATTTTAATGTAAAAACTGGCAAATAACGCTGGAATTATCTATTATTGTCATGTGAACGTATATGAAACGTAAACACATATTTTTACGTGAACGAAGAGAAATTGAAAATCATATATAGTGCGCTGGACAGCCTGGAAAGTAACCCCTTATTCAAGGGATTGTGGAAATACATAGTAAATAGCGGGGAACGCATAGAGATTAACCTGTATATACGTGATGCCAGCCTTAAATACATTGTAGAAGCCCGCCGTGAGTTGAGGTTGCAACAGCTGCCACGCCTACTGCAACAGGCAGATATTGAAAATTCCATTATCATTGCTGATAAAATATACCCGGATGTCAAAGAACAACTTGTTGCGAACAGTATTGCCTACATAGAGGGAAACGGCAATGTGTTTATCCCGCAGAAGGAGCTATATATATGGATTGATACTAATAAATCAATATCCAATATAAAGCGCTCGAGCGGCAGGGCATTTACCAAGACGGGCCTCAAAGTACTGTTCCACTTCCTGCTGAACGAGGCCCTGCTGAATATGTCATATAGGCAGATAGCAGAGTTGACGCAGACCAGCCCGGGCAATATTACCAACATTATGAACAGCCTCAGGGAGCTCAATTTTCTCTCTACAGACAGCGAGGGAAAACTGAAACTGAACAATAAAAAGCAAATACTGGACAAGTGGATTGACCAATACGAACACGAACTGAAGCCCGCTATCGAAATAGGTACTTTCCGATTTGCCGCTGAGCAGGACTACCAAAACTGGCGCCGCATACCCCTGGAGTCGAAAAAGACCCTGTGGGGTGGTGAACCCGCCGGCCACCTGATGACGGGCCTGCTAAAACCCCGCACCCTGACCATCTACAGCCTGGAGAACCGCAACGACCTGATCAACAACTACCGCATGGTGCGCGACCCCGATGGTTATATCAAGGTGTACCGCAAGTTTTGGAACTACGACGGGCGGCAGGGTACTATAGCCCCCGCTATACTGGTGTATGCCGACCTGCTGCATACCGGTGATGTAAAGAACTTAGAAGCTGCCGACAGAATATTTGACGATGTCATAAAATATGCATTGACTTGATTGTCAATATGTTACTTCATCTTGACAATGTCATAAATTTACCCATTCCATCTTTTAATAACCAATGATGAGTTAGTGCCGCCGAAGCCGAAGGAGTTGGATAGGAAGATGTCGAAATCTTTTTTCAGCGTTTGGGGGATGATATTGATACGGGCGGAATGCTCGTCGGGGGTTTCAAAATTGATATTGGGGGCGATGAAGCCGTTTTGCATCATCAGCATGGTATAAGCTACCTCGCTGGCGCCCGCCATCCAGCACTCGTGCCCGGTCATACTTTTGGTAGAGCTTACCGGCACCTGCCCGCCAAACACCTCGAATATCGCGTCGGCCTCGGTACCATCGCCCGCGGGGGTGCTGGTGGCGTGGGCATTGATGTATTGTATAGCCCCGGCGCTGAGGCCCGCATCCTTTAGCGCACGGCCTATGCTGCGCACCTGCCCCTCTACGCTGGGGTTGGATATATGTTGCCCGTTGCTGCTGAAACCATAACCCAACACCTCGCCCAGTATGGTAGCCCCACGCGCCTGTGCGCTTTCCAGGCTCTCGAGTATCACCGTGGCTGCACCGCCGCCAGGCACCAGGCCATCGCGGTCGCGGTCGAAGGGGCGGCTGGCGCGGGCGGGTTCGTCCTCGCGGGTGGAGAATGTACCCAGTGCGTCGAAGTTGGGCATGGAATAAATATTGACCTCCTGGGCGCCGCCGCATATCACACGGTCCTGCAGGCCCTGCTTGATGAACATATAACCCAGCCCTATGCTGTGCGACCCGCTGGCGCAGGCAGCACTGATGGTAAAGTTGACACCCCGCAGCTTGAATATAGTAGCGAGGTTCATGGTAACGGTAGAGTTGAGCACCTGGAATACCGAGCCACTGCCTACCAGCATGGTGTCTTTCTTTTCGCGCACCAGGTCTATGCCTTCTATTACGGGTTGGGCGCAACTGTCGTTGCCGAAGATGATGCCTGTTTCGTTGTGCTCGAAAAATTCGGTGGTCATGCCGGCCTGTGCCATAGCCTCGATGGTGCTCATGTAGGCAAACTCGGCATGCTCGGGCATCATGATGCGGGAGCGGCGGTCGAGCAGGCCCTTGAGCTGGGGGCGTTCTACAAAGCCGGTGAGCCCCGAGCGGTAGCCCATGGCTTTGCGGGCGGGGTCGAGGATGATGCCGGAACGGCCCTCGAACAATGATTGCGTTACTTCTTCGCGGTTTTTGCCCAGCGACGAATAGATGCCTATGCCTGTGATGACTACTCTGCTCATGGTGCAAAGATAAATTGTTAGCGTAGTAATGCGATAATGCGGCAATGTGCTAATGCGATAATTGGTTTTTGTTAGTCGTGAGTGTGGTTTTTTAGTTGAAAAAAGGTTCATTTTGTTAACTCTGTAAACAGTTGGTTTAACTGTTGGCAATATCGGGTATTTGCAAGGGGTTGGGAATGAATGTGTTACCATCGGTTTGTTAACTTCTGTTAACTCTGCACGTGTTTTTTCGGGGAAGTATGGGGTATAAAAAAGCCCCTCGGTGGTGCGGGGGGCTGTGGGGTAATATTTATTCC
>CAZEZM010000007.1:0-27624 GCA_964515955.1 uncultured Flavipsychrobacter sp.
AGTCTTATACAGACTCCCTACAAAGTCGGGACGACAAGATTCGAACTTGCGACCCTCCCGCCGATGGCGGGATGCGTTACCGTGCCGTACTATGCCCCGAACTTTATTGTAGTAAATGACTATCCTGCAAATATCTTTTTATTCCTCTTTTCTTAATCTTCTTCTCTAAAGCCATCGCCTCACTTCTGGATTTACACTCAATGGTGGTAACTAACTGCCATGGCGCGCCTTTAGATGTGTACTTTCCTTTACCTCTGTTATGTTCGTCCAGGCGCTTGGGCACATTGTCTGCAATTCCAGCATAATATTTTTGAGTAGAATTACTGTAGAGTATATATACATGTACTTCATTCATACACATAAAAATAGGGAGTCTTATACAGACTCCCTACAAAGTCGGGACGACAAGATTCGAACTTGCGACCCCTTGCACCCCATGCAAGTGCGCTACCGGGCTGCGCTACGTCCCGAACTATTCCGGTACTAATTTTATTTTCTACAACCTTCGCGACCCTCCCGCCGCAGCGGGATGCCTACCGGGCTGCGCTACGTCCCGAACTATTCCGGTTTTGGGACGGCAAAGATAAGTGAAAAATATTCTTTTCCTAAGAGTTTATCGCAAGTCAGAACTGATAAGCCGTAAAAATTCTGACCGGGTTGAATTGTCCTGGAACTGGCCGCTGAAGGCTGATGTAGTAGTAACACTATTTTGCTTTTGTACGCCCCGCATCATCATGCATAAGTGGTTGGCTTCAATAACTACTGCTACGCCCAATGGATTTAATGTTTCCTGTATTACATCCAGTATCTGGTGTGTCATACGCTCCTGAACCTGCAACCTGCGCGAGTAGCAATCCACTACCCTGGCTATCTTGCTCAAGCCGGTTATATACCCGTTAGGTATATATGCCACATGGGCTTTGCCATAAAAAGGCAACATATGGTGTTCGCACATAGAATATAATTCTATGTCTTTAACGATTACCATTTCACTATATGTTTCATGGAATTTTGCAGACTCTAATATAGCCCTGGCGTCCATTTGATACCCCTGTGTAAGGTATTGCATAGCCTTGGCTACACGCTCGGGCGTTTTTTGCAAGCCTTCGCGGTCTGCATCCTCACCCAGGTCAGCGATGATGGAACGATAGCTGTTTTTCAGGCTTTCTGTTACTTCTTCGCTGTATTCTTCCTTTTTTTTATAAGACATGAGTATGTTTAGATTAGCCGTAATATTCTACATATATACGGGGTGTTTCCTGTAGCTTGATATGGTGCAGCATTGCGCCTTCTCTTTCTATATGGGGCTTCAGTTCGTTCCATATCGCTATGGCAAAGTTTTCGGCGCTGGTGAACTTACCTTGCATAAATTTCACATCTATATTCAGGTTGCGGTGGTCAACTTGTTCCACAATCACATCCTTTATCAGGTCGCCCAGGGTTTTGGCATTAAAGATAAAGCCTGTTTCAGGATGGGGCTCACCTTTAATTGTTACATACAACTCATAGTTGTGGCCATGCCAGTTTGGGTTGGCACATTTACCAAAAACCTCAGTGTTTTTTTCTTCGCTCCAGTTCTCGTTATACAATTTGTGGGCTGCATTGAAATGCTCCACTCGTGTCAGGTAAACCATTGTTAATTATTAATTATCCTGCAAAATTAGGTTTACTGGAGCTTTTACGCAAAAATGTAGTTATTTGTAGCATGAAAATACTGGTGATAGCAGCCACAGAGGCTGAAATAGCCCTATCAATAAAACACATAACCTCGTCGGCGACGGAGGTGAAACCCCTTGTTTTTGAACTAAACGGGCACCAGATAGCTTTTGCCGCTACAGGTGTTGGCTTAGTAGCTACCGCCTACCACCTTACCCGCCAGCTTGTTGCCCAACAGTATGATTTGGTAATCCAGGCAGGTATAGCCGGCTGTTTTGACAGGAATATCCCACTTGGTGAATTGCTCTTCGTATATAGTGACCGCCTGGCCGATATAGGTGCTGAAGATGGTGAAGATTTCATTGACGCATTTGACCTGGGGCTGGTACCCGCTAACGAACAACCGTTTACGAATAAGTTGTTAGTAAACCCCTATGGCGCAAGCCAGTTGGGTATACAACTCAGGGAAGCAGATGCGATAACTATTAGCACGGTGACCGGTAGTGATAATACCGCAGAAAGGCTGCAAAAGATGTATAATGCTAAGCTGGAAAGCATGGAGGGAGCTGCATTTCATTATGTATGCCTGGCACAAAATGTAGCGTTTGCACAGGTAAGGGCTGTGTCTAATTATATAGAGCGGCGTAACCGGGGGGCATGGCAGATAGAGCAGGCATTAGTGAACCTGAATGATTTTGTGGTAAGATATGTTACAGAAAAAACAACTCTATGAGCTATGTGATACAAGGTGGCCAGGAAGGTAAAGCGCGGCTAAGTATTCTTGGCCAGGCTATGAACAAATATTCTTTGGGAGTATTGCTGCAGGCTGGTTTGCAACCCGGCAGTAAGTGCCTGGATGCCGGGTGCGGCGGCGGTACCATGACTTATGCGATGGCAGAAATAGCAGGCCCTGCCGGGCACGTGACCGGCATTGACCATGATTCGGAAATCATCAGCCTGAACCTGCAGGAGTTGGACACAGTGCATTCCGGCAATATCACATTCAGACAAGGAGAAGTATATGACCTGGAAGAGAGCGGGGTTTATGACATCGTCTTTGCCCGTTTTCTGTTATCACATCTTGCAGAACCCGTGGCGGCCATTGCTAGAATGATACAAGCGCTTAAGCCGGGGGGATGCCTGGTGACAGAGGATGTTCATTTTTCAGGACACTTCTGTTATCCTGCCAATAAAGCGTTTGCCACTTATGTAAAATGGTATACAGAAGCTGTAGGCTATAATGGCGGTGATGCGGAATTTGGTATAAAATTATACGATTGCCTGGATAGGGCAGGGCTGAACGATGTACACATGGAGATAACGCAGCCCGCAGGCGTACAAGGCCCGGCGAAACAGATGAGTGTTATTACATTGGAAAAAATCCGCCAATCGGTACTGGCGGCAGGGCTGGCAACAATTGAGGAATTTGAAGCAGTGCACAGGGAGTTAAAAGAATTTACAGCCGACAAGAAGTCTATCATCAGCATGCCACGTATTTTCCAGGTGTGGGGTAGCAAAGATTAGATATATATTAAAAAATAAAAATTCTGCTATTTTTAACTATTCATCAGCTATTATTTATAAGATAAAAAATATATCTTGTACGCTTGTATGAATTTCAGGTAAGTCAAAATATTTGGATGCTATAGTATCTTAATTAATTTTGTTACCACTCTAACATTTAAACTAAAAAAAAGAATTGTGGCGTACGAGAACAAAAACTTCAGCGATAACCGTAACAACGAAAGTATTTACAGTAAACGGATCAGGGCTGGGAAAAGAAGGACCTATTTCTTCGATGTAAGGTCAACACGCGGGAATGACTATTTCATCACTATTACCGAAAGCAAGAAAAGGTTTGATGACAATGGCTATGAAAGGCATAAGATGTTCCTTTACAAAGAAGACTTCAATAAGTTCATCAATGCGTTGAATGAAACTGTTGATTATGTAAAGACCGAGTTGATGCCGGATTTCGACTTTGACGCATTTAACCACGATAATGAAGAGGGCGAAGGCGCTGAAGGTGAATACAACAATACGCGAAGCAATAGTTATGTAACAGCCACCGAGCCTGTGAATGAAACTGTTGTAAGCGAACCGGAAGCAACTTCAGTAGCGTCTTCAGTAGCATCTGCCAACGATGATACATCTGTTGACGACTGGAAAATATAGGATTAACCAACAAGACATAAAAAAGCCGTCCGGTAGCACCGCGA
The DNA here is from genome assembly GCA_964515955.1 of uncultured Flavipsychrobacter sp. GTDB lineage: Bacteria > Bacteroidota > Bacteroidia > Chitinophagales > Chitinophagaceae > UBA5543. The sequence continues at coordinate 3,876 of CAZEZM010000007.1, forward strand.
CGGCTTTTTAGTATTTAATATAAATGAGAATTAGTTGTCGCCGTTTTTGGCAGCGGGTTTTTTCATTATAGCATATATCTCAATAGCAAAACCCAGTAATATCATCAGTGGCGCGATAGTGATGCGCATGGTGCTGTATATTTCATCATAATTGAACTTAGTGGGGTCTTCGCTTTTGCCACCGGCCATCAGCATGAAGCCAATGACTACCAACAGTACCCCGGCCAGCATCCATATATAGTTACTCTTGTCAAACAGGAAATCCTGTTGAGCAGGTTGTTTTTGTGCAGTTGCAGCTGTGTTCTTGTTTTTTGACATAATAGCAATATTACTTAAACATTTTTAATAAAGATCATCCACATGCATTTTCAGGTATTTGAGTACTGAACGATGCGTACTGACTACAGAAATAAGTATGCCCAGCACTATCATGCTTAGCATGAGCAGTACTATAGATGAAGTTTTATGTAATATTTTAAGTGATGGCAGCATGCTCTCAGCATAAGCTATCACAATCCATAACCCTGTCATCGCTATCACCCCGCTGATAGCACCGTTCAATATCGCCCGCCTGTCGAAAGGGCGGGTAATGAACCAGCGTGTGGCGCCTACCATCTGCATGGTTTTGATCAGGAAACGGTTGCTGAACATAGCCAGGCGCACCGTATTGTCTATAAGTATGACCACTACTACAAACAACAGCAGGGCTATAGAGCCCAGTATAATGCCGATTTTGCGAAAATTGCTGTTCATGTTGTCCACTATCACATTAGGATAAGAAACATCACGCACTATATTGCTCTGCATTACGAACTGCTTAATTTCTTCCAGGCTTTGGGGGTTAACGTATGAGGCCTTCAGGTTGAGTACAATAGAAGGGTACAAGGGGTTAAAGTCGAGCAGTTCGGTAAAATCTTCGCCGCCGGATGCGAAAAACTTCTCAGCGGCCTCCTCTTTGGTAATCACCTGTGTCTTTTTGACAAAAGGCTGCTGCTCGAGAACGGCATTCAGCTTCATCATCATTTCGTCGCGGGTATTGTCGTGCAGTATCACTTCAACCTGTACGTCCTCCTTAAACACCCGCGTAAGTGTACGCCCGTTGAGTACCAGCCAACCCAGGGTGCCCAGCAGGAATAATACTAATGAGATGCCTATGATGGCATATATATATGAAGGTTTTGCTTTCTTACTGCTTGCCATGATAATCTGAAGTGCCAAAAGTATAAAATTAAAACAGAAATAGCGTGGGGCGTTGGGGTGCCGATTTATTTTAACAAATATTCATCTGCTTAGCCTGCAGTATGTTGCTATCAACACGATTGAGTATCTTAGCCCCACACAAGATATATATGCAGGACCTGAGACAATTTTTTACCGAGCAACATTTTATAGAAACAGTGCCGGAGGGTAGTTATGAGCCCATGCAATGGGGGGCCAATATCAGCTACGCCATAGGCGATGATTTTGACTGGGAGCAAGCCGACATAGTGATAGTAGGTTGTGGTGGATACGATGCTGATGCCGATAACTGCGGCCCCGATGCCATACGCGCCGAACTGTACCGGATGTACGGCTGGCACAGCAATATAAAGATAGCTGATGCGGGAAACATACTGAGAGGCGCTAAAACAAGGGATACACTAGCGGCACTGAGAACTGTGATGACTGAACTGCACCAGGCCGGTAAAACCGTACTGCTGCTGGGCGGCCCGCACGACCTGACCATGCAGCAATATGAGGCCTTTAAAAAATCGGAGCAACTGGTACACGCTACAGTGACAGATATGCTGATAGATATGGACGAAACTGAAGAGGTGACTTCCCGCAGTTTCCTGATGGATATGCTGACAGGGCAGCCCAATTTTGTGCGCCACTACAATCATATCGGCTTCCAGAGTTATTATGTACACCCCAAAATACTGGAGACGCTGGACAAATTGCGCTTCGACTTTTACCGCCTGGGGGTGGTGCGCGAGCATATGGAAGATATGGAGCCGGTATTGCGCAGCAGCCATATGTACAGTTTTGACATCAACGCCATCAGGCATGGGGACGCGCCAGCCAATATAAATGGTTCGCCCAATGGGTTTACCGGCGACGAGGCTTGCCAGTTGATGCGATATGCCGGTATGGCACCTCATTTATCATCCGTGGGCATTTACGGGTATAATCCTGCTGACGATATGCATAATATGACAGCCAGGCAAATAGCCCAGATGATATGGTATTTTATAGACGGCTGCTATATACGCAAGAATGAAGCGGTACTGACGGACAGGGAAGAGTACTTCAGCTTCAGTGTGAGCTTTACCGAGAACGATACTATCTTCCTGAAAAGCAAGCGTACTAACAGGTGGTGGATGCAGATGCCCGACGGCTCCTTCATTCCCTGCTCGTACAAAGACTACCAACTGGCCAGCACCGGCGATATACCCGAGCGCTGGCTGCGCGAGCAGGAGCGGTTAGTATAACCTATTATTGTGGTTGCGGCGATACCAACAAATTACCGTAATTTTGCATTTCAACCATCCCCGGTTACGGAGATGGTTTTTTTATCCATGATTGAGCAAAAGAAGATAATCAACAACGATGAGACTGCTGTATTAGTAGGACTGATACATAAGCAGCAGACGGAAGAACAGGCGCAGGAGTACCTGGACGAACTGGCATTTCTTGCAGAAACCGCCGGGGCCAAGACGGTGAAAACATTTACCCAACGCCTGCCGCACCCTGATAACAAAACCTTTGTAGGTAAGGGAAAGCTGGAAGAGATAAGGGATTATGTACAGAGCAAGGGCGTGAAGCTGGTGATATTTGACGATGAACTGAACGGCTCGCAACTGGGCAATATAGAAAAGGTAGTGGGCGTAAAAACTATAGACCGCAGCGACCTGATACTGGACATATTTGCCAGCCGCGCACAAACAGCGCAGGCCAAGGTGCAGGTAGAGCTGGCGCAATATCAATACATATTGCCCCGCCTGCGCGGTATGTGGAAACACCTGGAGCGCCAGGGCGGTGGCATAGGTAGCCGCGGACCCGGTGAAACGGAGATAGAAACCGACCGACGTATAGTAAAGGACAAAATAAACCTGTTGCGCAAACGACTGGCCACTATTGACAAGCAAAGTGAAACACAGCGTAAGGAGCGCGGCACTTATATACGTGTGGCACTGGTGGGATATACCAACGTGGGCAAGAGCACCATCATGACCCTGCTGAGCAAATCGGAAGTGTTTGCTGAAAACAAACTCTTTGCCACGCTGGACACGACCACACGGAAGATTGTTTATGAACAAACGCCATTCCTGCTGAGCGATACGGTGGGTTTCATACGCAAGCTACCCCACCACCTGGTGGAGAGTTTTAAGAGTACGCTGGACGAGGTGCGTGAAGCCGACCTGCTGCTGCATGTAGTAGATATATCGCACCCTGGCTACGAAGACCAGATGGCTGTGGTGAATAAAACCCTTCAGGAAATAGCCGCCTTTGACAAACCGATACTGACTATATTTAACAAGCTGGACCTGTACGAAGAAAAAGTGTTCGACCCCTGGCTGGACGAGGAGGTGAAACACGACCTGATGCATCAATTGGTGAAACGCTGGGAGACATTGACCCATGGTAATTGCGTCTTCATATCAGCCCTTGAAAGAAGGAATATAGACCAGTTCCGTGATACGATACTGAGCAAGGTAAAGGCCCTGTACAAAGAGCGCTACCCGTATATGACGCAGTTTTATTGATTCTTTATAAGATTTGCATGAACGGGTACAAATAAAAAAGGGTTCCGATTACTCGAAACCCTTTACTGTTCTGTGGTCCCACTAGGACTTGAACCTAGGACCCCCTGATTATGAGTCAGGGGTTATTGTATTATGTTGAAGTGCTGAATATTTGAAAGTGCTTCTGGTAAAGGTGTTTGGTCTAAGTTGCGGCAACCTGAATCATCTTGAAACCATAATTTTCGTGCAAATATCGTGCAAATTTCTAGTACCTTTGATTCATGAATGTGAACGTTGCATTGGCCATAGCAAGCTATATCAGGAAAGATGGCACCGCAGCCGTGGTGATCCGCGTCAGCAAGGGAAAGCAGACGCGCGACATCCCAACGCGCCACACCATCCCTGCCGATCAGTGGAATGAAAAAAAGCGATTGGTAAAGAATACATATACTGGCGTAAGTTCAGTGACGCAGCTTAACAATCAGCTAAAGGAAGAACTGAAGGTTGTGAATGATAATTTGCTAGACATCGAAAAGGCTGGACTAATTGACACAATTCCATTTCCCGAATTGGTTAAAAGGCTTTCAAGCCTTGAAAAAGAAAGTTGTTTTTTCGCGTATTCCGATACTGTGATAGCGGCACTCAAGGAAGCAAAAAGGATCGGCACTATGAATGCTTACACAGATGCGGTTAATGCAGTTGAGAATTTTCATGGGGTAAGGTATCTGCCACTTAAACAAATCAGCTTTGAGTTTTTACAAAAAATGGAAACCGGACATTTAGCTAAGGGAAATGGTCTGAATGGCCTTGCTGCCTACATGCGCTCGATTAGGGCAATATTTAACCTGGCGATTAAATCTGGTAAGGTTGAAGAAAAATTTTACCCATTCAAAAATTATAAAATTAAAACGGAGCGCACACAGAAGCGCTCGATAAGCTACGAACTTCTTCAAACCATAATGAATGCGAAATTGGGAGTGGATCATTTATGTTTTGATGCGCGCAATAAATTTCTCATAAGCTACATGCTGTATGGAATGAACTTTTATGATATGGCATTGCTCGAAAAAGGACATTTAGTCGATGGCCGCGTACAGTATCAGCGAAACAAAACAACAGCCCCATTTAATATAAAAATTACTCCCGCTCTGCAAGCATTGCTAGATATTTACATTGTGCCTGAGAGGGAATCTGTATTTGGAGTTATTAAGCGTGAAGATCCCGTTATGCAGGATAAAGACATTAAGAATGCTCGTCGGCTTTTCAACGACCGATTAAAAGATTTGGCCAAAGAATGCAAAATTGAAACGAACCTGACTAGCTATGTTAGCCGGCATTCATTCGCAACCCACGCGAAACTGCATAAAATTCCAGTTGAAGCGATCAGCGAAATGCTTGGGCATACAAGCATAAAGACAACGCAGATTTATCTGGATTCATTGCCAAGTTCAACATTAGATAGTTATAATGATATTATACTCGGCACTAAAGCAGACCAAGTACCAACCACAGCAGCGTAAAAAATCTATTTGAGCATTGGAATGCCTAATCGTGCGCTATAGGAAGACATTTTTTGCAAGATGTCTGCAAATAACTTATCCTTAAACCTAAAAAGCAGACGATATTTCGCTTCATTTTGTAGCTCACTTTCTTTTATTGAAGCGGAAAATCTAAAATCAAATCTGAAAATCTGAGGGTTGGCCTTGCCTGGTATTAAAAGGCCATCAAGTTCTTTATAGCAATTGTCTTTTGAAAATTCTTTCAGTTTGCTACTGGAGATTGTTTCAACATAGAATCCTGCGAGTAGTTTTGACATTTGTGATTTCTTATCAACCGCAAAATCACATGGTGGAGTCATTTCAACGACGATCTTTGTAGCACCGTCAGGCATTTTATCAATATTAAAAATGCTTTCTTGATCCAGAACCTCATACACATTGCCCGGTATGACATACTGTTGATCAAGATTTTTGAAATCCAGAAATAGTCTCGAATTGATTTTTGCGTATAGCTTTTGTTTTGCAGTATCATCACCAGAGAATTTAAGTTCTTCCGGTTTTGCACCAAGAAAGTTCAACTCCTCTTGGTGCATATGAACAACTTCATAATGCAGCATATCTGCAAGCGCCTTTACAACGTCGTTCTCAAGTTTGTAGTTCCCTGCATATTGTGCTGGTATACCGGTTTGGTTCAATGCTAAGCGATAAAGCAAATACTGTAGATCGTTTTCAGCATTTTCAGAAATTGGGATGGCTGAATAAATGTTCTGAATTGTTTCAATTTTGCCATTGTCCACCAGTTTATCCCAATACAGGAAAAATTTCGCACCAATATCGCTCATTAAAACACTATCTATATCTTCCAGCAAGGAATCGTAATTTTTTTTCGCTAGATATGTCGTTTTATCTACGCCTACAATAAACAATGGAGCTGTGTAAAACTCTCTGTCATTTCCGATCCTATTTCTAAGTTCTTCGATTTCTGTCGTATGTTTAGACCAAACAACAATTCCGTAATTGCCAAAATTACGTCCGATAATGGTCTTAAAAAGATTTCTTATGATAGAAACATTTGTAGCAATGTTCTTATCCTCTTCTAGCTGAAGGTCAAGAAAGATAAGTTTGCATGGCTTAAAAGGTGTTGTTCGAGCTTTCAGGTCATTCGGTAAGTGGTGTTTAACCCAAATATCTTTCGATTGAAGAATTGAAACCAAGTTTGTGATTTCATGTTCTTGATCATCGATAATTATTGCACTGTCGAGAAACTGCTCTATCATGGTCGTTGAACGATTATTTTTTTCGGATGGGAAGGCACAACGCCACCATCGCTTTATCAATTTTGTGAGATGTAATATAACGCGGTAAAGCATAGTCAAGCGGGTCTAAAAATTCAAGTTTGCCATTCATGGATTTGGCCATTTCTGATGAAACGTGCAAACCCAACCCGGAACCCAAATTTCTTGGTTTACCTGTAATAAATGGTTTGATAGCTACATCCGGGGGAATATTAAAGCCAGGACCATTGTCCGATATTATTATTGAATTGTACTGAACATCGTCTATTTCAATTTCATCAGTAATATAGATGCTAAGACGACGATTTTCTTGCCGTGCATATTTAAGCCAAAATATTGAATTATCTATCAGGTTTGTTAGTATCGAAACGACTTCAGTTTCTGCATAATATGCTTTTAGATCACAATCTTTCCAGTTGCTCCATGCGGAAATTTCATGGTCGGAAAACCTAAATTCAAAATTGTTCATGACTACTTCTACTGCTTCCGAAAGTGGTGCCAAGCGTATGTCAGATTTTTTGATCATAGCTGAGTAGCCTTTAACAATCCGTTCTAGAGAACCTGAAATTCTTGTGGCCGTTTTTATATCGTTTTCCCTTATGCTTCCCATCAATGAGGCAATAAGTTTTTCAACCTCATGTATAACAATACTTAGATTTAGTCCTGCGTTTGCGCTTTTTATCAAAATTTCTTTTACTTCGTCATATTGGGAATTTATACGATACAAATATTTTAGTATCTCCGTTTTTTCAGGCTCGTCAATTTTTTCATCAACATAGTCGATTACCTCATTTAAATCAGAGATAACTGGCTCAACAATTTTCCGCTGCTTATAAAGTGTTGTTAATCTTATTTTATCAACGTTACGTTCTCTGACAATAATGGACAAGGCGTATTGGACCGCAGCAACGAATGCGTCATACGCTTCACCTTCTATGAATCCTTCGCGGTTCGACTTTTCTCGCAATCCCATGCTTTGTCCTCTGTCCAACTGCACAGAACCAATAATCATATTGTTCCCGATTGCTCCAGCGAAACGACTAATGCGATTACGATCGATACCTAACCAATCACTGTCCTTTTCACCATAATTGTAGACACGCATGCCATCTCGATATACGCGTATACCACCGTTCTCCCTTACGTAATTTTTTATGCTAGTTTTTTCACCAATCACATGATTGAAAATTTCGGAACTCATTTCGTAAATAAGAACGTCCAAAACGATTTCGCCGATTTTATATTCGTCTAGATCGACTATATAATCATCATCATCGCTTAGTTGTAGATCTTGTTTTATGAGATCATCTTTCTTGACTATTCTCCCTTTGTCAACTTTTGTAAGGGTTTTCCAGGGTTTGAATTCGTACTTAAAATCGGTAATTTTATCCCCGGCCATTTTCACTTTCCCTGAATATAGTGCGCTTGATTTTATCTGTTCAAAATCTGGAAGGCCACTAAAAACATCATCGTCGCCCTGTACGATAACATTGAAGGAATCGTTGTTTTCTGCAAACGGACTATTCAACGACATTAAGTCGCGATATACTTGGCGTAGGTCACGCTTCGTCCATTTACTTTTTAAATCGACAATTTTTATCAGAGTACCGGAATGCTTTTTAAAAATCTCCGGTTTGGAGTTTTCCTGTGTATGAATTATAAAGTCATGTAATTTATCTATTCTAGTAAGCTGTGTCCAATCTATTCTTAAACTTATTTCATTAGAACCGTCGCGCTTTGTTACTATGGTTATATCATTCCCTAGTTTGTGAATGCCCAATCTTCCAATTCCTTTCTCACCTAGGGGAATTCGTCCACATTCATTTTGCACTAGGGATTTGGCTTTATAATCTGTACCAAGCGTTAGATATGCTCGATCGATGATGTCCTGACTCATTCCGGAACCATCGTCTTCTATATGAATTTCTTTCACTCCTTTCGTTCCTGCAACGAAAGTAACAGTGCATTTTTTAGCACAAGCATCGTAAGAATTTTTAACCAACTCTAGCAGAGCGATACTTTCATTTTTTATTAGGTCTTCTCCTAAATGCGATAAAATGCGTGGTGAAATCGAAAAGCTCTGTTTCATTATAAGTCTAAATTATTTAAAATTTCGGCCACTACCGAATATTTCGGTCTGGTATGTATTATTTACTGATTTGTGTTGGGTTTCTTTAATCAAAGATCCATCATTATTATCAGCCGAAGATAACGTCTGTAACTGCTTCTGGTTGTCCCTAGCTTCGTCAAGCTTTTTGAGCATCTTCGACATATCATGGCATTTGCTTACGATCACATGCGTCACTTCCCCTTCCCGTTGTAGCTTGCCTTCTACCATTAGGAACGTGGCGCGCAATATCTCTTTGCGATAGGTTTCAAAGAGGCTTGCCCAAACCACAAGGTTTGCAAAGCCTGTTTCATCTTCGATAGTGATAAAGCATACCCCGGCGGCGGTGCCTGGACGCTGGCGTACCAGCACCAACCCGGAAACTTTGATGCGATCCCCGTTTTTGCACTGGTGCAGGTCTTGCGTGGTTTTGATATTAAGCTGCGTCAATTTCTCGCGGACGAAGGCAACTGGATGGGATTTCAGGGAAAGCGATGTGCTGCCGTAGTCATGCACGACATGCTCTGACATGGACATAACAGGCAGAGCGATACCAGTTTCTGCTACGCTTGCAGAGCTTTGCCCTGTGTAAATGCCACTGGGTCTATCAGCCAGGGCGGAAACCTCCCATAATGCCTGCCTGCGGTCAATGCCGATAGACCGAAAGGCATCGGCATCAGCCAGCATTTCGATTGCGGCTTGTGATAGCCCGGCGTCCATTAATTCGGTGATCCGCGTAAAATGCTGCTGTCGCGCAGCAGTCAGCCGCAATACATCTTCTTCTTTCATGCCCTTTATTTGTCGAAAGCCAAGCCGGATTGATTTGTAAGTACCCACCTGCTCCTCAAGTGTGTTATCCCAAAAGGAATGGTTTATATCAATGGGGCGAACTTCAACCCCATGCTTGCGGGCATCGCTGACAAGCTGTGCAGGTTGATAAAAACCCATTGGTTGGCTGTTAAGTAATGCCGCGCAAAAGATGTCGGGATAATAGCATTTGAGCCAGCAGGACACATAGACAAGTAAAGCAAAGCTGGCGGCGTGGCTTTCAGGAAAGCCATACGCCCCGAACCCTTCAAGCTGGCGCATGATGCGGGTTGCAAAGTCTTGGGTATAGCCGCGCTCCAGCATTCCGTTAATCAAGCGTTTTTCAAACTGGTTAACCGTGCCTTTCATTTTAAAGGTCGCCATACTGCGGCGCAGCTCGTCAGCTTCGGCAGGTGTGAACCCTGCCGCCACGATGGCAATCTTCATGACCTGCTCCTGAAACAATGGAACGCCCAATGTGCGCCCCAAGATTTCTTCGAGGTCTTTGGATGGATAGGTCACAGGCTCCTCACCGTTGCGCCTGCGCAGGTATGGATGCACCATGTCGCCCTGTATCGGCCCGGGGCGCACAATGGCAACCTCAATCACGAGGTCATAAAAGCTCTTCGGCTTCAAGCGCGGCAACATGGATTGCTGCGCCCGGCTTTCAATCTGAAAGACCCCGATAGTGTCTGCGTGTCCGACCATTTCATAAACTGCGGGATCATCCTGTGGGATATTGGCAAGGGTTAATTCAAGTCCGTAATGTTGCTTAGCCAGGTCGAACCCTTTACGGATGCAAGTCAGCATCCCCAAAGCCAGCACGTCAATTTTCAGGAAACCTAAGGCATCAATATCGTCTTTATTCCATTCGATATTGGTGCGATTTTCCATACGTGCATTCAGGATAGGGCAAAGGTCTGTTAGTTTATCCTGCGTTATTACGAAACCGCCTGTATGTTGCCCAAGCTGACGCGGGAAGCCTAAATACTGGCGGGTCAAGTCAAGCACTTTGCGCAGGTTTGGGTCGTTGGGGTCAAAGCCTTCTGCGGAAATACGCTTGCCTTCAAACCACTCGTCCGTAAATTCCCAAATAGATTTCGATAGTCGGTTGATGGCATCAACGGACATCCCCATTGCTTTTGCAACGTCACGGATGGCACCCTTTTGGTGCACCTGCGTGACAGTTGCGACAATGCCTGCGCGGTCGCGACCATATTTGTTATAGATATACTGGATCACTTCTTCGCGGCGTTCATGTTCAAAATCCACATCAATATCCGGCGGCTCGTTTCGTGCAGACGATATGAACCGCTCAAACAACAAATCGAATTTTGTCGGGTCAACTGATGTAATCCCGAGGACAAAACACACTGTTGAATTTGCTGCCGATCCCCTGCCTTGACAGAGGATGCCTTTCTCACGCGCGAAGCGCACAATATCATAGACTGTCAAAAAATATGGCGCATAGTCCATCTGTTTGACAAAGGCTAATTCGTGGTTGATATTCGTAATGACTTTTTCAGGCAACGGCTCACCGTAAAAGTCTTTCGCGCCTTTCCAGGCGAGGTCTTGCAATTCATCAAAAGCTGGCCTGCCATTGGTGATTTCTTCGGGATAGATGTATTTCAATTCTGATAAAGAGAACTGACAAGCATTTGCAATTTCCTGCGTCCGCTCGATGGCTTCAGGATATTGCAAAAACAGCCTGAGCATTTCTTTTTCAGTTTTTAAATATCGCTCGGCGTTTTGATGCAAGTGGTAGCCTGCATTATAGATCGTGTATTTCTCGCGGGTGCATGTCAGTATGTCTTGCAACTCGCGGCGTTCTGGATTGTGATAATGCACGTCATTGACTGCGACCATTGGCACGTTATAGATGGCTGATAATTCAGCAATGCGATAAAGACGCTTTGCATCATTGGCCTGATAGGTGCGAGATGCACCCAAATAAACTTCGGCACCGAATTGCTTTTTATAAATTTCAACGTCATTGATAAAATCTGCTTCAAACGCAAAATCATTATTGATTTTCGTAGGCGGCACGATGATAAACTTGATGCCTTTTGCTGCTGCGAACACATCCGCTTTATACAAATCGCATTTGCCTTTCTCTGTGCGCAGATTGCCAAGCGACAGCAATCCTGAAAGTCGCGAATAAGCGTCCTTGTTCGTCGGGTAAGCCATCAGGCTTGTACCATCCTTTAAGTCAAGACGACAGCCAGGAATAATTCGGATGCCGATTTTCTTTGCAGCGACATGCGCGCGCACAACACCTGCAAGCGTGTTATGATCTGTGATTGCGATACAATCGTAGCCCAAATCAAAAGCCTGCTCCACGAGTTCTTCGGGATGCGAGGCTCCACGCAAAAAACTAAAATTCGATGTCACCTGTAGTTCTGTGTACTTCACTTTGTTTTGATTTAAGCAAAGAAGCCGTGAATAAACCATTTGGGGTCGGTGTCTTTGTAATGCCCCAAACGAAACAACCAGTATCGCGCGCCTTTATCATCTTCGACGCAATAATAATCGCGGTATAGACCCTGCTCAATCCACCATTCCTGTTCGATGCGTTCAGGGCCATCGGCTTTTTTGATGCGATGCAGATTGCCCTTGTGACGAAACAGAATGGGTGGATAGTCGGGCATGGCAACGGTTACTTCGATTAATTCAGGATCGGGTAAGAGATGCACCGGGCGCGGCAATTCATCCTGCCATGTTGTTGTTGGTTTTTCTTCAAGGCTTGTCGCTTCGCGATAAGAACGCTCCGGCCAGTGATGCTCGTCGGGCAGGTAGCGGTGGATGGTTTGCATGCCTGTTCTCACGGCGATGCGGTCTAGCAATTCTGCAAGTTCCATTGCGCGGTTATAACTGAAATTCCAGATGGCCTCCTGATTGCTCGACAAGGGTTCAACCACTGGTGCTTCCAGCACAAATAATTCGATACCGAGTTCAGGGCGTATCTGGCATATCCTGATTTCAAACAACTTGAATAAATGCACCGGATTACGAGAGGGGCGCGCGGTGCCGATCTCGATGCTCTGAATATTTCCGTCAATGCGGTAGCCTTTGAAGATTGCCTTGCGCAATCCCTTTTCTTCGTCACAAAGACGTTTGCATAATTTATCCAATAATTCTTTTAGGGCGTGTTCTATCGCCGGGGCGGTACGTACAGGCTCAAGACAAGGCAAGCGATCCTGAAACGGCTCTATCGGCCTCACAGGGATAACGGCTTCGATTTCCTGCCCGAGTGCCTGATCCAGCCGCATCAGCAATGATGCGCCAAAGCGCCTTCGTAAGGCGGAACGCGGCATGTTCATAAAGCTGCCTATCTCGGTTAGTCCCAGTTTGTCTAGCTTGTCTGTAATGGTGGATTCCAGCCGCAGCGCGGATGGTGGCAGGTGCTTGAGGGCTTCGACCTGCCCACCTGTGCCTATAATGGGATTTATTCGCCCGTAGCGCGCAATCGCCCAGGCGCAGCCTATGGTATCAGCCATCCCCGGCCTGACCTCATAGCCAAAGGCTTTAAGCCGCGTTACTAGGTCTTTCAGGTAAGGCAGTTCCCCACCCCAAAGATGGGCGCAGCCGCTTATATCAAGGATCAGCCCATCGGGTGGGTCTATGGCAGCAATGGGCGTATAGCGAATGCACCATTCAGCCAGAGCGGACAATAGGGCAACGTCCTTGCCCTGCTGATTGTCAAAAACCTGTACGGTCGGCAGGATGGCTCTGCCATCGGCTACGACCATCCCCGGAAAGATGCCGCAGGCCGATGCAATGGGGTTTGCGGCTTTCACGACCATACGCCCACGCTCTGGGGCTGCGAACACAAAGGGTGTGTCTTTCAGTTCCGGCTTGCGACGGGTAAGCCAATCCGTCGTTAAATGACGGAACCATATAGAAACAAAACGCTTTGCCATTATTACGCGGTTTTGCGTGTTGGTAATTCCTGCGGAATGGCTTGCGGTTGCAGATACTGGAACCCCTTTTTTGACCATTCCATATTCCAGGTGCCGGGCTTGCCGTTTCTGACTTTGACAAGTTCGACATGCCACCTTGAAAACCCCACGCCGGGGAATGCGGCATCGCTACTGCTGGCAAGCGATGCGATTTTCCACCGCGCCACGCAAGCAAGAGCGTTTTCCGTTCGCGGCCTATAGCGGTGCAGTAGCCCTGTGACATTGCTTTGCTCTACTGCAAGTTGCAAGCGGCGGGACTCTTTGAAACTGATCTCGCTGATTTCACCAACGACTAAAGACAGGGACTGGCATTTAAGGGCTTCTTCAACTGCCCATAAAATATCCTTTGACCTTGCAAGGTCTATAAAGATGATACGGGTGGCATCAATGCCAAAGTGTTTCAGTGATGATGGAAACAACGTGCGTTTGCTGCCGATCCACAGGCAAGCCCCCTGCTCCTGCATCAACCTGCCAGCCAGGGCGACCATAAAGCCGGTTGTTGCTGCAGCATTGGGGGCTTCATAACTGATAAATTCATGGACGGCACCGATTGGGAACGTGGCTTGCGGAAAGGCTTTGGTAATACCGCCAAGCCCTAAATCCGATACATCTGATTTAGCTTTCTTATGCCGCTGCATGGTGTAGATTTCCTGTTGCAGCTTTTGAACAAGCCCCATTTTATCAAAGGCGGCTTGGATAGGTTCGATTTCCTTCGCACGTACCATAGGTTTATTTGTTTTATTTGTACATTCGTACAACAAAAATATGCATTTTGGGGCATATTTTTGTACTTATGTTCAAATAATGGATTGTTTTGCTCTGAAAAGTTCCCCTAGCGGGAATAATATTTTTGAAAACTACGTGAATGGATAGGTTTATCAGAATGTTTTTGAATGCACAAAAGATAATTATATCATACTTAAACGTCTGCGACTAATCTTTAATAAGTCTAATATAGTAGCCATTGTGTCGAGGAAAAGGTTCATGCATCATCGTATCGCAATCAAGCCAATAAGCATACAATAATGACTTATTATTCTGATCGGATTGACATGACCACCAATAACCACCTTTCGATACATTGTGAAACTCAAAATTGGCATCACAATACCCTCCTGGAACTGCGGAAAATCCAGTTGAATTATTGCCTATACATTCCCTATTTGATTTTGAGTTAATCCAACCGCCATCCTTAAACAATTCAAGTGCAGGAATCTTATACTCTAATTTTATCTTTTTAGCTTCATCCATTTCTGCAACATGCCACCCTTCAGGTACAAAGCTCTTGTAGCTATCAATGGCATAGCCATTATAAATCAAGCCGTACTTTTCACCGTTTCTTGGATCTTTATCATAATAACACCAACAGGGAATTTTAAGATCGTTACACTCTCGCCATTCACTCTGTGTTGTTGCCTGTCTTATAGGTGTGCCATCACAATATTTCGTAGTAGCAAGGTTTTTAATAACCCAGGTTTCTTGCCCAATAAGTCTTACCTGATCCAGCATTTCATTACTGCAAGACTGCGTTTCCACTACGTTTGTTGAATCCGTCTTGGTTTGCGAAACCACCTCACCCCTAAATAGCTCGTCTTTTCCTTTAAGGAAATAGTCAGCAAATCCCATTCCTGTACCGCCTAAAAGCATCAATATTGAACCTAGAAGAATGAGGAAATATTTTTCCGGCATATCTAAGATTTTCATTAGGACTATCCGTGGTGCATTTTGATCAAGTCTTTTGCGAATACCTGTAATAGCCAGAAAAATGCCAGTCAATATAACGACACAAGCTAATATCAGAAGAATTATTTTGACGGTCATTTCATAGCGTTTTATTCTTATTAAATATAAGAAATCAAGCGATGCGAAACTTTCAAAAATGGGAAAAACGCTATATTTTTTCTTGAAAAATATTCAGGTGTATTTCATAGCTTACAGTGCTGAATCCTTATTTTTGGATTGAAACAAATTTTTGTGCATGATTTAATATAGCTGTGACAACATAAACATATAAAAGCGTTTATAGCTTTTTTCCATCCCGAAACTTGCGAACTTTCAAACACTGGAAAAAATGCGTAAGACGCGCCCAAAACGGCGTGGACTTATTCATTTCCAGTGAGGCATCGCAAGTGCCTGGGATGGGGTGTTTAGGTTTCACGCCTAATTTTTTCCTGCCAGTCACACTTAAAAAAAATGCAATGAAAAAATTACTGGTAAAAGGTTTGCTTGCGATGAGCCTCTTGCTGTCCTCTTCGCACGTAATTGCACAACATCCCTGCAAGTATGTTAAGCCACAAAAGGACCAATTCACAAATGAAACCTACAACCTTGCCAAAATGGCGATTGGTGCGCCTATGGCAATGCGGGAACTCATCATTTACGAAACGAATGGCAAATTCAATGTCGGTCTGCGGATTACTTTCAACATCGACTTTCCCGAAGTGCCTTTTAAAAAAGGCGATAAAGTAAGCCTGAAACTTGCCAATGGTGAAATCGTCGAGATAACTGCTGAAAAGGATTTACCACCAACGACTATCCGCGTTATAGATGTGCCGCTCCGGATGTGGTACGTCAATCAACAAGTTTCAAACGCCGTATTTGAAAAACTTGCTACCTCGCCAATTACGGCTGTTCGTCTGCATCTTAATGACGCCGATCATGACCTGCAAGGAATTAAGGATAAGCAGGCAGAGAAAATCATGGAAACCGCAAAATGTCTGCTCTCAACAATCAAATAATCATTCACGATACACTGAACAGATATTCAAATGAAAACAAAACTATCAATCTATATAGGACTTAAAACAATACTTGTTTTTTCATGTGCCTTAATGCTGACATCTTGTTATAAATCGGAAGAAATTAAAGACGAAAAACCAATTATTCTACAGGGAAATGCGGAGCCTATAGTACATGGTGGCTGGCGCAAAATGGGGAGTTTTTTTAATGAGAAAACAGAATTGTTGTTTGTTTTTACGATCGAAAACAAAAGTTATTTTATCGTTAGCGCATATCCAGAGATCGAATCAAACTTTTACGAGTATAATTCAGAAACGAATGGTTTTACTGCGAAAAAGAAATTACCTGAATTTGACATGCATTATAGCTGGGGACTAACCATTGGTGACAAGGGATATTGCGGACTTCTTAACAAGATATGGGAGTATGATCCATTGCACGATACGTGGACTGGTAAGGCGAATTTTCCAAACGGTGACATTCGCGACCCAGGACGTTTTAGTAAGGGCGATTTAGGATATATATGTGGATATCAGAATAACGAAGGGTTCCGGTCTAATGATACTCTGTATATATTTAATCCTAAAAATAATACATGGTCCACAGGTCGGGATTTTGCGGGAAGTTCCCAAAAAACAACTGAAATGGCATTCAGTTTAAAAGGTAACCCGATTTTCATTGCTGGAAATTTCGGTATGCCTGACGATATTAGAACCTGGGAATATAACTCAGACTCAAACGACTGGTATCGTGTGGGCGACTTCCCATACTACCCACATCCTTCTTGTTATTGGACATCAAATGACAAGCCATACTTTTATGCGGGTACGCTTAACGGAAAGGGAGAGTGGGATATAGATAAATCAATTTGGACGTTCGATAGACAATCTAATCTATGGACTAAATTTGGAGAATTTCCTGCCACAGTTGGTAAATATCCACAAGGGTTCGCGCACGGTGAAAAAATGTACCTCGGATTCGGAGATAATAGCGGCTTAGGAGCAAGAAATATGATTAATGAGTTGTGGGAATTTAATCCATAATTATATTTACACCGTTAAAGAATTTTCATGGTGATAGGGTTTATAGGGGCTGGCCCGTTCTCGGGTCGGCTTTTCTACTATAATCCGGTTTGGACCTTGTGCATGACGAATGAAACCCAGCCTCGCGGGTGCAAAGAGGATTGACCGAGGGCAAACGGGATCCGCCGCGTTGACATGAGCAAAGCCAATCAACAATTCAAGAGGGGTAAGGCTGCAAGCCTTTTGCCTCTTTCCTATTCTGATACAAGCATAAAAAAAGGGAGCGATTTGCTCCCTTTAGTATTAAGGCCGTATTGCTACAGCGTGAAGTTCAGGATTTCATCATCAAGGGCTGAAACTTTATCGCCGAGTATTTTGGCAAAGTATTCTTTCAGCAGATTGATGAGATTTGAGTTGTTCGTTTGGAACTTCGCGCCCTGGCTATCAACAATCGTCAGAACACAGTTCTCATCACTTGAAAATGTGAAAGTGCGTATCTGGTTGTAGGTGTCAATGGTACGCTGGCGCTTCGTGGTTAAGCCGCGCAGTTCGTCTGCTTTTTGGATAATCGCCTCAAGCGTGGATTTTGTCGGTTCAGCAGCTTTTGCAGGTGCTGGATTGGGTTTGGGCACTACTGCGACATTCTTAGGATCATTGCCTTTCTGTAAGCCATTCTTTTGAGCATTTTTAAGCATAATTTTTCTGTTTGTGCCTGCGGGTGTTCGCTGGCCGAGCTACGACCCGCAGGCGGTTAATTAATAATTCGAGGAATAAGCTCAATTCCAGGCAAGGAATCAGCCGTAGAGAAACGTCGCAAGCAAGTAGGAACTCGGCACGAGGCAAATGCTTGCTTGTTCACTTTACGACGTTTTCAAGGCGACCTTAGCCGTCAGAATTGAATTGCTTATGACTTGAATTATTACCGCTCTGCGATGTCGCACTAAGCGAATGGAGGCATAAACGAAAATTGCTCAATGCTTAGAAGGGCCAGAAGAAAGCAAAATAAAGGATCGCTGTTTCACTACCTCATCCGTGGCTTTTGCTGTCCCGTCATTTCACGCGCTTTCTGAATATTCTCAAGCATCAAACTATGCTCATGATGCAAGCCGCCCTCCCTGATACCAAGCTGGTACGGGTCATCACTCTGTGGACGCTTCATGATTTCCTTGAACTGCAATGGTTCAAAACGGCTTATTAAATAACCATCATTAAAGCCTGCTGTATATTGATCGTCGTGGTCTTTGTTTTTCATCAGAATGTTTTTTTAGCGTGTTTATCTAAGTATTGGTAAATGGATTCAACGTCGTACAAGATGACGCGCTTTTCGGGTTGAGAAAATCTAATGCGTCCTTCATCGCGCAGCTTCTGCAAAGTGGTTTTGCTTGTGATACGCAATTTCTTCATCGCTTCTTCGCCTGATATCCATTTGTCCTCTGTAATTTTGTGGTCTTCTTTGATTCTGCTGACAACCTCCTTAATCAGTGCAAAGAAGGCTGTATCTTCCATACATATAACGTTCATACATTTTGTTTTTTATCTGCGTGGTTTAATCTGGTGCTTATTGGTTTGTTCCTGCATGGATTTAATGTTCGCCAGAAAGCCCTCTCTGCTTCCTTTAAATTCAAAGCTCAACTGTTCGTCCCTTGGCTTTTCGTTCGGCTTTTCGACCTGCATAGTATGCGCCTGGGCGATTTGCTTTGCTTCTTCCGCATACTGATGCCTCATTGGCGCAAGGGCTTCATCAGCCGTCAGTTTTTTATTCTGACCTGTTTTCCTATTCCAGTCGCGCAGGAACTCTTGCTTGGACACGAAAATCGTTTGCAGGAAAGTTGCCCGTTCGTTGGAATAACGACGGGCAAGGTTATCAATATGTTTCCTTCCTGCATGGTTTGCGGCCTGATAATGCTCCTGCATAAATTCAGGGATTACTTGCTGCTCCATATTTATCGCGGTTTTGGTCCTTGATTGGGTTTCTGTAGTTTTGTCTGTTGGACTTCATTCAGAAAGTTGTCACGTTTTTCGCGCAATTGTTCATCAGCATTATGCTGCTTGTGTATGTCGTCAATTTCCTGATCTGTTGGCTTTCTGCTTTCTTCAAAATTCTGTTTAACAAACTGCTCATTTCGCCAGCCCTCCGCACCCCATTCATCAGAATGCTTCTTACGGTATGTATCCAATTCTTCTCTCAATCCAGGTCCGTATTCCTTCGCGCCGATACGATGCTTGTTGAAAATTGCCGCCTCACCCTTCTTGTGTAGTTCATTGGCTTTGGTAAAATCGTTCATGTGGTTAAATAAATCTTTGGTCTGTTTTTTAACTGTTGAGTTGTCCATAAAATTTGTTTTTTGATTTTTAATAAGTGTTAGTTCAAATTGATTTGATGTTTAAAAATGAATTCTTCGTGCTCCCGGTAAATCCGTTGCAATAACTTGATCGTGCGTTCGCCGTCAAACCCCCATTTTGTATTCCACGACTTTCTGTACTGGTTCGCATACTCATAATATTCGGAACTGGTTTCACCGTCCTGAAGTTTTAAAAGTGACCGTATAGCCAAATCATAATCTTCCAATTCTTGCAATGCCTCGTGATATTTCAACGCATAGATTATGAGCGCTGCAATATGCTTTTCTAAAAATTTTGACGTCATTTAAACAAGTTTTGCTTTATCGAATTCTCGGTTTGTGTGTCTGTTGCTTTGTTCGTGTCTGTTTCAAGGCTTCAAGGAAGTCAATGCGTGCTTTGTCTTCAGGTGCTTTTTTGTTTTCGGTGATAGCTTGCTGGTTTCTTACAAATGCCACGGCTTCACGCTCGTCCATCAGCACTATACCTTTGAACCGTTCTCTGACTTCTTTTGTCTTGATGCCTTTTAAATGGCCAACAAGGTTAAACGAACGCCCGGTGTCGTCATGGACGCGATACGGCCGCTTTTCCTGACTTCTGGATAGCCAATACCCATGTTGCTTGGCCTGCTGAATGAAGGTCTTGGCATCTGGTGTTTCCGTCCATAGTCGAGTAAGCGTTTCTTTCATCGGGTCACGGCGCGGGTTTCGGTTGGATAGTGGTCGCAGGCTGAAAACCTGCGCCATTTCCCGACCAGCCCTTAGATGCTTCTCGTAGTTGTGCGACACAGGCAGGATTTTCCCGTTTTCGTGGTTATACCGCTCCCAAATGCAATGGATGTGCTCACGTCCCAACTTTTGATGCAGCACAACCGCCATGCGCTGATTGCTAAACCCCAACTCTTTAGCAAGGATCCCGGCGGCCTGCAGCCAGTCATCCTTACTCATCTTCCTCGAAAACTCCTCCGGCGGGTTAATGCTGGCGTGGTAAATCCCCTTACGACTGCGCGTCAACTTTTCCGTCAGGGAAAAGTCCCCAAGCAGCCTACGAAAGTCCTGCGCATTTACCCGCGCCTGGCCATCAACGTAAACAAGGTTAACCCTTTCGTTTTCACCCATCGAAAGCAGGTATGACGCAAGTTGTGACCCATGCCCCCGGGTCTTACCTTTGACGACCATCGCTAAGTGCTTTTCTTAATGTGTCAGTCAAACTTTTCATATCACTAAGTAACTGGTTGATGTTCGCCAAAGGCATCTCAAATTCCTGGCTGTCCTGCTTACGGTTCAACTGGCGGGCAATCTGGTTAAGATTGCTTCCAGCCTTCCCATAAGCTGCCAATAGCCGAAGCAAAACTTCTCGATCTGGTGTCGGCTTGCGAAAGCGTGGTTTTGATCCCATCAGCTTTTTTCTAATCCAATCGCTCAATGTCAAACCGTCTTCGTCCGCGATTTTTTTGAGCTTCTCTTTCTCTGCCACGGTGACACGCACAGGCACCATTGCAGATAGCTTTTCAGCGTCTGTCATGTCAATTCTTTTCAAAGATTTTAGCTAATCAAAATACGAGGGAGCCTGAGGGAGCGTAGCATCCCTCAGCAAGACCCAGTTTGTATGTAATACAAACTATGTCTTGCGAATGGGAGTATATTCCCATTCCGTCCAAATGTCAATCCCGAGGGATTTTAAACTCAATCAACCAACATCGCTGCATCGGGCTTAGCCTGGCTTAATGCACTTACCCAATGTGCGCTGTCGTTTCGTCATAGGCTGTTCTTCACATACGGGTTCTTATCATACACAGGCTGTTTGTTTTGCTTCAACTCTGGCATATGATAGTATGGAACTTTCGGGATCGTGGTAAAAGAATTTTCACCAACAAACAGGATAAAATTATCACGTGAGACCCCTCGGATTTCATCAGGAGTAAACAAAGGCCTCTGGAGATGTTCCGCCTCACCAGCGAAACCGAATTTTCCCATTTTGTAATAAGTATCAGTCGTCACACCCATAGCATCCGACACGTATTGGGCAGTGAAGTTATCCTTGATACTGCTGTATATCCGTACCTGACAGTTAGCAACCACAGACTGCCATTTATGCTGACCATACTGTTCAACGATTTGGCTTAGGTCTTGGTACACCAACCATAAACTGACACCCAGACCACCGTAAGTGGCGAGGCAGGTTTGAAATTCTTGCACCTTACCGATGCTAGCCGCCTCGTCTGCAATAATGGTCGTATGGACATCAGGATTAGGCTTGCGCACGATGGCGCGCATCATCGTTGTTACCACAAGGCGTAAAAATCGAGAGTGACTGTCCAGCTTATCTACAGGTAATATGACGAATACAACCGTATTGTTACTGTCGTCAGCGGTCAGACTGTAGGGATCGAACCCGGTTTTCATCGCGTTTTGCATCACCCCTGATTTGAAGACATCGGTGGCCTGTAACACGTTTGCCATTAGGCTCCCCCAGGTTTCGCCGCTAGCCATTTGCTTCAACAGTTCGTTAGCTGACCCGCGAACTACCTCGCCATTCACCGGATCGGTACACACAGCCATGTCAGCCAGCAAGTTATCCCAATCATTACCTGAGAGCCGGGATACCCGCCATAGGTCGGCAAGGGTTGGATTAGGAAATTTATCACTTGTGACGATGTGAAGCAAAAGTGCTGCTACTATCTGCCTTGCGCCGATTGTAAAGAACTCGTTATGGTCATTTGCTTTGCTCGGACACAGAAGCTCGGCAATTAATGCAACGTTATCTACAAGGTGCGGGTCTGATTTGTCAGATACCAAATCAAGCGGGTTATAAGAGTCAGTTTCTCCTAAAATTTCTACCAGAAGCTGAAACGGATTTAAAATTATCACCCGCTTACCTTGCGCGCGCAAATACCTTGCAGCCACTGCGGCGTTTTCACCTTTTGTATCAACAACAATCATGTTGCCCTTGTATCCTTTAACCCTCAAAATATTCGGCAGTATCAGACCAGTGCCTTTCGATCCACGGGTACTCGCCGCCAATAATAAATGCCCAGGCTGGCTAAATGCATAGTTTGCGCCTACAAATAGACCTTCCTTTGACAAGTCTTTGCGCATTTCATCTTCCGTTGCACAGCGTGCCGACCCATGCTTGTTTTTATTTATCATCAGGTTGTGTTGCCCGGTCTGCCAACGTTTAAATACGCCGTAGACCAACCCGGAAAGTGCCAGATTTCCGCCCAGGAATGCGAAAACCGTAACTGTGTCTGTGCCAAAAGTGTTATGGGCTAACTCACGCGCTATAAACAAAGCAGCGATCAACACACCCCACGCCAGCACCGCACCGATAATCATACCGACACGTACAATGTTTGGCATCTTGTGAAAGTCAGGTAGTAGATGCTTTGGTTTCATAAACCGCATGTAACCACGTGCGAAAAATACGAGTGCGCCCGCCACGCTGACCGGACCAAAGATGGTTGCCAGCAGGATCATTATCAGCTTGGATTTCCCCTCTGGATTAGGGCGAAATTTTAGTAGTGTCTTTATTTCATCGCTGGTCACACTAAACAGACCAGCCTTTTTAGCTTGCTCCATAATTGATTTTTTAAATGATTAATATTGAATTCAAATTGATGTTTAATGAGGCTGCGCTCGGCAGCCTCATTAGTTGTTTACCACTTCTTGCTTTTCTCCAAGTTATGCAGGTCAGTGTATTTGTAACCATTAAGGTTCCAACTACCAGTACCAGAACTCTTGAGAAATTTACCCGAGTCAGTAATCATCTTGTTTGGGTCGACAGATGATAGCCTGTAGCCCTTGCTGATTCCGTAGTCATTTGTTTTCTTGTCATTGTTTTTTCCGTAACTCATTTTGTTTAATTTTAGAATGTGAATTGTTTTAGTTTCAATGTTGACCAACTTGAAACTTTCAGCAAACATCACAATCAGACAACCCCCGAAAAAGGGTAATTCAATAAAAAGCAAAAAATAAATTACCCCAAATTGGGGTAGATTATTGAGGTATTTTTATAAAAAAATGATTTATGCCTAAAGGTAAAGTTCATTACATGACTTTAAACGGAACCTTGCCAAGAGGATACATTGAGAACGTAAATCCGGTTCTATTTTTATTGATAAAAGAAACAATAAAGTATCAAGCTGAAAGTGTGCCAAAATTCAGTTCCACACCAAGGAAAAAGTCACAAGACGCAACTAGAGAACATGTATGTGATTATATAAACAATCGGCTTAGTAAAATAATAGAAGTTGAGGA
>CAZEZM010000007.1:27656-53177 GCA_964515955.1 uncultured Flavipsychrobacter sp.
TTTCCAAAAAAGTAATGAGAGATCTATGGAATTCAGACGTCCTTCCGTTCCATCAAAATGATTTGGATAAATTCTGTAAAGTTGTTGAAGTATATGGCACATTTGATAGCTGGAAGGAATTCCAAGCTAGTTTCGCTGGTAATCCTATAGTTGAATTAGGAAATGACAAGTTTAATTCCAAAGCATACGATAAATTCACCCCCTTTGAGAGATCAGAAATTAAGTCACTTGCTAATCTGATTCTCAATGTCCTACTTGCTACAAAAAATTTGAAATTGAAGATTAATACGATAATGGGTGAGTATTTTGAAGGATTATTTGACTATTTATCACCACTTCAAAAAATAGAAATAGATGAAAGGATTATTCTCAATATTTTTAATGGCTATAAGTCTTCGCTGAAGGAAGGTATAGTTGGAGGGTTTGCAAAAGGTGTTATTGTTAGCTTTCATGATTTTCACAATGCTAACAATACAACACCAGCAAAATTTGAAGATTTAACGATTAGGTACTACAGATTTAAATCATCGTCAGGGGAAGACAATAAGACTGATCCTAGAATATTAAGGATAGAAAATAAGTCTGGGTATGTAGATATTATTTGCTCAAACCTACAGAGTGTATTAAACAATGAGAAGTTGTCATTATTTCATTTTGAATATCCGTTTTTTCAAGCTGCGCCTGGAACAAGGGATTAGTTTTCACAATGACACAATATATCCCTTAGCCTTATAAGTATCTAACATTTTAACAGCATTGTTGTACATTAATCGAGTTAGCGACTCTTCTTGTGAAAAACTCAATTCCTTATTATTTTCAAAACAATTTTTTATTTCTCTTGATTGAATTATATGTTTGATGTGTAAAACGCCGTGTTCGTTACCCGGAAATTTGTAAATGTCGCTACCCACATGTATTATTTCCAACCATGGGTTCGATGCTAAATCAATATCTAGTTTTGTAATATCATCAATATTTATTTGCAAGTCAGATATTTTCTGACTTGCACAGCCTTCGGGAAAAATTTTGATGAAGTCAATTAACATTCGGAAACGGTACAACATTTAATACGCTATGTCAACTTAATTCTGACTATGATTAATCTAAACGGCTGTACATATCTGTGACTAGGTAATAACACAGGTGATAATACAAAGTATTGATTTTTATATGAATTCTACAACACTAAAGCAGCTACGCTGCCTTAGTGTTGAAATTAAATATATAACTATTGAAACCCCTTCAAATAATCCACAGCTTTCGATGCAGATTTAGCCGCGCTTACAATAGCATACTTATTTTGCTTCAATACCTTTAGCCAGTTTGCAATATAGTTTGCATGATCTTTCTTAGGTGAATTCGTTATCTGCAATTCAGCGCAAAGAAAGGCAGCACTCAATTCTGCAATAAGCTCCTCTTCTGCATAGGGATTGCTCCCGAATTTTCCACTAAGTTTACGGTCAAGCCTCTTCGGGTGTCCGCTCCAGTGGGTAAGCTCGTGCATCAGAGTTGAATAGTAGCCTTCAGTGGCGGACATTTCATCGGTATTAATAAAGCTGTTCACCGTCGGCATATGGATCACATCACTATCTAAACGATAACAGGCCTCATATCCTTCATGTTTGATTGTGGCTTTAGTATTGGCAACAAAGGACTCGACGCGCTCAATACGCTCAACAAGCAGCGGTAGTTCCGCTTGAGCCTGCTGATCTGGCACGTAGCTATCAAGCTGGCACCGGTTAAACACTTTGGAGTACTTCAGGAACGGAATTTTTTCAGGTTCTCCGTCCTTTTCTTTTTCCATGACATCGAAATACACGATCATCGTACCACGCTCATTTGCTCTAATTTTCTGCTTCTGTTTATTCCACTGTTTCACCGTTGCCCATTCGTTCGTAGCGAATTGCTGTTGCGTAGCTGCACCCCAAAGCAATAGAATATTGATGCCCTTGTATTGCTTCGCAGTGTCGGCATTTATCGGAAGTGTGAACGGTTGGTTTTGACCACCAACCCAGCATTTGTGCCAGGGCGCGGTTCCTTCCTCTAAGTGTGCAATAATGGTGTCTGTTACAGTTTGATACAGATCAATTTTGCTTTTAGGCTTATCCGTTGGGTTGACAGGTTGTGTCATTTGAAACTCCTTGTTTCAGGTTGTGGTTACGAGTGAATACCTGACCGCGGGCAATAGCGCCGAAGTCAATAAGAATTTTAGATGGAGAGGAATGCGAAGCAGGGGTAAAATTTTTGTTTACCGAGAAGCGGCCTGCGGTATGAACGCCCGAAACCATAACCCTGTCCTGTAACAAGGTGTTTGAGACGCTCAAAGCAGAGCACCACTCGATACAAAGGTTTTACGTTGAAGAAATCGGCCAGTGCTTACCAGCTTCGGAATCAAATGCCCAGTAACTACTAATGCCTTTGTAATTCCGGTAGATATAGCTTTGAGAAGCAAACAGGATGTTGAATTTCTCTATCTGGTCATGAATGAACTGACGGCAGTATTCGCCGTCAAGAATGTTCGGCAAAAATTCAAACACAGATTTAGTCTCGAATTCTTGATCTAAAATGTGCTGCAAAGCTGGTACGGTATTGGAAAAGCTATTCAGGATATAAGAATTATAACGCGGTATAGGCTCTCTATTCATCGTTAGCCAGGTTAGAAAATCCCAATGATCGGCGAAAATCTCCGCCCGGTCAGTCTCAATTCCACCGATTAGCGTAAAGGCATTAATCCCGGTGATATTTGAACGTGTGCCGTTGTTTCGGGCATTCAGAATTTCCAACACGTGGCCATTGCTGCTGTTCTCGAAAGTGAAACAAACGGATTTGCGGCCGCTGTCGCGGTCTAAAACAAAAGCCTGTTTGAGGTATTTGTTTGCAATGTCCCTATCTATTTTTCGATAGGCGATTTCTTCCAGCAAGGTTTCTGACGTGATACGCGGATAGAATTTGATAATCTTATAGCGTGAATGTTTCTTGGTTTCCTTTTGCATTGTGTATTCCTAATATATGGGTGATAATAAGGTGCCAGGCACCGCCCATACATACAGGAATATGTTCCTAATATTGTTGGACAAAACGCGGCGAACCTATCCCAAAAATCAAATCAAAGCAAGGCCAAAACGATTAAGAAAATAGGAATACATACTTAGACTGTGTTAACTGATTTTCGCTAACATCAAGCCTTTTTGAAGATCGTAAATAAAATGTGTTGAGAGTGATTGAGGAATTTGCTATTAAATAAAAGTGTTAGCGATAGCTGGCATATCGTGGGGGCTAAATTGGGAGCTACTGCAAAGTAGCGAGAAATGAAGCCTCTGAAATTCAACCACTATTGTAGCCGTTCCCAATCCCCTTGGGGACGCCATTTCAAGAAATATGGACAGCATAATCAATCAAAAAATTAGGAATACATACCTACGCATGGTCAAAAGTGCTTGGGTTTGCTTGACTTTTTGAATATTGATACTTAGGAATATCGTCCTATCTCTGAAAGGCCGTCTTTCTCAATAACTCCCTTTTGGGAGCTGAATTGGGGGCTACTATAGAATTAACATAAGGACTAGCCCCCATGTTGACAGATTTGTCTTGCAAATCAACGATTTCAGCCGCGCGACTCGTTGGCCGCACCATAAAAAAGTTTGACCGCAAAGGCTTTTGGTATTACAAATACCGAATACACGGTAAGCAGCTTAAAATCGCTCTCGGACCTTACCCGGTGATTTCCCTTGCCGAAGCTCGGGAAAAACACCTAGCTGCCTACAAACTCGTCGTTGGCGGGACAGACCCTTCCCAAAAACGCCAAGAGGAAGCCGTGCAGGCTAAATTCGATCAGACCAATACTTTCGGGCATTGGTGCGACCGATGGCTTGCACACAATCGTAATCAGTGGAGTGACAACCACCATCAAACTGTAAAGCGCAGGATAGACAAAGACCTGCGCCCGGGCCTCGGTCATCTACCGATTAAAGGCATTACCCGCAAAGGGCTTTTGAATGAGTTGCGGAAAGTTGAAGAGCGGGGATCGCTAGAAGTTGCCCACCGTTGCGCTGGTTATGCTTATAATGTTTTTCAGCATGGGGTTAATGAGGAATACTTAAGTAGGAATATAGCTGTTGACCTTTCAAATGCATTGCTACCTAAGCAGCCTGGCCATTTCCCGTCGATGCCTTTGGAAGAACTTCCGGAGTTCTTGTCAAAGTTTGAACGTAATGAATCGCAGCTATCCATTGATACGCGTGAAGCGATGGAAGCTCTCATGCACACATTGCTACGTACCAAGGAACTTATCGGTCTTAAACATTCCGAGATTTTTCTCGACGCGGCGTATCTACTTGTTCCGGGCGATCGCATGAAAAAAAAGAAAGGCTGTCCAAAGCCTCAAGATCACATTGTGCCATTGTCACGACAGATGGTAGCATTATTCCGTGAAAGAAAGCGCCGTAACGATCTCTTGGAACCACACCTGCAAAGCGTGTACGTATTTCCAAGTCAATTAGGGCCGCACAAGCACATGAGTAACCGCACCATTGGCAAGGCTCTATTCCGCATGGGCTATAGGGGCGTACATACCGGACACGGTTTCCGCGCATTGGGCATGGGGATTGCAAAAGAAAAGTTGGGCTATGACCACGATATCATCGACAGGCAATTAGCGCATATCTCCGAGAACGAAATGAAGCGAAGCTATGATCGAGCGAAGTATTTGCCGCAACGCAAAGAAATGATGCAGCGGATTTCTGATTTTATTGATAGCCAAACACCCGGTAAGTTCAGAGATAAAAAAAACAATAACGCCGTGGGTTATTGCTGGGCTGTTCAAATGTGCAATTTATCCAATAGTCTAGGCCATTTTATTCAATCTCAACCCTATCATGTTTTTGGAAATGGATAACGGGAGACCGGGGTTAATTTATAGTCAGAATCGTTTGTCAGGCCTGTAGGGAAAGTAGACAATCTCGCCATTACGCATTTCAACGCTTGAGTACCACGCACCATTTTCACCGAGTTTTAACGAAGAAACGGGTTCTGATTGGCTGTGTGGATGTTTTACTATCTTGCCTGTTTCAGGGTTATTGCTTAATAAGAATGACTGATACTGATGCTTGTGAAGATAAATTGCCAGCCAATTACCGATACGACCAGCCCAGCTTTTTCCTTCAGCATATAAAATATGAAATATCTCTTTTGCTTGTTCTTCATTTGGGACTGCCACTTTTACTATAAACGGAGGGCGAATGCCGTCAGGAGGTTTTAAGTACACATAACTTTTTCCTTTACTTACCAGTTCCCACCCTAGAGGTTGAAGAATTACGGGCAACGAAAACTGTGCTCCGAATTTGTATACGTCCTCACCCAATTTTTTCGGAGCTCTACCATAATGACTTAAAGTGATAGTGATTTCATCCCAGTTTAAAACCATATCCTTTAGTAAATTTTCGTCCATTTCAAGAGATTTAATAAGTAAATATAAGAATCATCAGTATGAACTTAATACTTCAGGAAGTAACCTCTTCGAGCTTCGGAGCGGTGCATATATAATGCAGTTGCAATATGTTGCATATGCCTGATAACATAATGGAAACTTAAATAAGGTCATTCAAATAGTGCACCTGTTCTACACTTAGAAACATTGCGCTATATTTATACGCAATCAATTAATGGGGAAAGCTATGGCAGATACAAGTCCAGTTAAACTAAAAGGAGCAATGGGCCTAATAAAAAAGTCCAAAAACTTTTTCGCACCCCTTACCGAAGCAATTACTAATTCATTGGAATCGATGGCTGCTGAAGATTTCAGAGACATTGAGCCAATTATAGATATAAAACTATATTATAATTTGGGTCTTTTCGGTGATGAAAAAACCTTGGACAAAATAAGTATTACAGACAATGGTCAGGGTTTCATTAATGAGAGTTACGAGCGGTTCAAAACGCTCTTAGATCAAAGTAAAGGATTTAACAATAGGGGTTCAGGAAGACTGCAATTTTTACACAGGTTTGGAAGAGTAAAGGTTGAGAGCATTTTTGACGAAGATGGCAAAAGGTATCGACGTACTTTTATTAGCAATGAGAACAACCTGGTAAGCGAACACCAAAAAGTTGAGGTCTCGGGTGAAACACTGAAAATAACTACTGTTGAGTTAATCGACTTCAAGGGCGATAAAGCTGATATTGCTGCCATTAACGCTTTATCTATTGATGACATCAAAAACACTATTAGAAATAGATTCTTGCTGAAATTTTATTTAGAACAGAAAAATTCAATTAAAGTTCCACATATTAAAATCTCAACTGTTTCAGGAAATACGGAGCCAGAGTCAAGAGACATTGCAGCTGAGGATATACCTACTCCACTAAGCGAAGGAGAAATAAATGTCCCCTATTTAAAGCTAAGAACTAATGATGTTAGTGATATAGAGTGGATTACAGGCGAGAAATCAGAAATATTAAAATGGGCATATTTCAAGCTCCCAGTTGATGTCCTGCCCCAAAATGCTGTTTGCTTATGTAGCAAAGATGTTTCAATTCAGGAAATTCCATTTTTGAAGATAAAAAAGAATGAAGCGTTTAATGGCCATAGGCATCTTACTGCTGTTTATGGAGAAGTTCTAAATGCAGCAGAAAGTCTAAGTGACTCAGTGGATAAATTCGTTTTTCCATCACAAAAGGAGACAGAGAAAGATATTAAAGGAAGTTTGTTCGCTGACATTGATGAAGAACATTTATTTATTGATACGATTGAAAACAGTATAAAAGCTGCACTGCCGGAAGCTTATCGAGAGATTGAACAATTAAAAGAGAATCAGGCTATCGCAGTTGAAAAAATAGCTCTGGCACATGGAATACCTGAAGACCTTGCAAAGGCAATTAATCTTGATCTGACTGATACCGAGGAAAAAATTACAGAGAAGCTATTTAAGAAACAAGCCGAAGACCTTTCGAAGGAAAGCTATAAGATAAAGCAATTATTTGAGGCACTAAACGACTTAAATCCTACCGAGGAGAACTATCAAAATGAGCTTGAAACGAGAGGTAAAGAGCTTCTAGATTTAATACCACAGCAGAACAAGCAGGAACTTAGCCGCTATATTATTAGGCGTGAAATGGTAACGAAAATTTTAAGTCTCATCCTTAATAATGGCCTAGACTACCAACGCAATAATCTTGACGAAAGGAAAGATCGTGAAGGTCTTATCCATGACTTGATATTTAAACGCAAGAGTACTGATACCGGAACCTTAAATGATTTATGGATATTAAATGAGGAATATCTTCATTTTGATGGGTGTTCCGACATTGCGATAAACCAAATTGAGGATGCATCAGGTAGAAAGTTGCTTAGAACTTCAGACTCGGAAGATGAACTTTTAGCGAAATTTGGTATAAATAGAACACTTCGTAGACCCGATATATTCCTTTATGTTGAAGAAGGAAAATGCGTTCTCATCGAATTAAAGGCGCATGAGGTGGATTTATCTGACCATCTCAATCAATTGACAAAATATTGCAATCTAATAGCTAATTGTTCGACTGAAAAAATCGAACAATTTTACTGTTATCTTATCGGAGAAAATGTAGAGCGAGTAGATATTCCAGGTGATTTCACTAAAGCCGTTACGGGTGACTTCGTGAAGGTGAACCAACCAATACGATATGTTGAGACTGGAAAAGAAGAAAATATCATAGCTAATATATATCAGGAAGTAGTACAGTTATCATCAATTCATAGAAGGGCATCAGTTAGAAACAAAAGCTTTGCAGACAAGTTAGGTATCAGATTTGAACCTGTAAGCACGGTTGCAGAGAAACTTACTAAGGAAAATACTAATTCTATACCTTAATGTTTAAACTTGGGGTTCAACGTTAAAATTTTGCCCTTTTCGTGGAAATGTCGTGCAAATAAAAAAAGGGTTTCAGATTTATCGTCTGAAACCCTTTCTGCTTCTGTGGTCCCACTAGGACTTGAACCTAGGACCCCCTGATTATGAGTCAGGTGCTCTAACCAACTGAGCTATAGGACCATGGCTATATGCCAATTCCGGTTTTCCCGAAAGGATGGCAAAGGTATTGTGCATTTTTCAAAAAATAAAAAGATTGTCGGTTTATTTTTGTGCTATGATAAAAGGTATACGTCATATAATTTTCGACCTGGGTGGTGTGTTGCTCAATATCGACTATCAGCTTACCGAACAGGCTTTTGTAAAACTGGGAATTAATAACTTTTCTGATATATATTCTCAACTCAGGCAGACCAACCTTTTTGATGAGCTGGAAACAGGAAAGATTTCCACTGCTGAATTTTACAGGCAATTGCGCAGTGGTGGTAATATAGATGTAGAAGACCATATGCTGGAGCAGGCCTGGAACGCTATGCTGCTGGATATGCCGCTAAGACGCCTGCAGATTTTGCAGCAACTGCGTATTTATCACGACCTGGTGCTGCTGAGCAATACCAACGAAATACATGAAGCTGCTTTTAATAAGATTGTTGCCGGCACACATGGTTATACTTTGGGCGCTTTTTTCGACCGGGTGTACTATTCGCACCGCATAGGCATGCGCAAGCCCGATACGAATGTGTTTGAAATGATATTGAATGAAAACGGCTTCGCGGCTGAACACACATTATTTATAGACGATAGCCCGCAGCATATTGAAGGTGCTAAAAGGCTGGGTATTCAAACCATATGGCTGGAAAAGGGCATGACGATAGAGGAAGATATTTTCAAACCAAGGGTTGATATTGGATAATGGATATTTGATGACCGATTTTGAATTTGCAAATATCCAATATTTCATATCGGCTTCGCCTATCTATTTAACCTCTTCGTAATCTATATAATCACCTTCTTTTACCCTGCTTTGGCTGTTTGGGCGTGACTGTTGTTGCTGTGTCCGTTCCATTTCTTCCTGCATTTGGCGCAGCTTGTCTTGTGTCATGCGTGTTATCTGGAATACCGGCAGTACAAAGCGGAATATAAACCTCGCGATGAGGGTTAATATGATGGTAATGAGAATAATCCTGAATATCATATACCCAAAGTTACATAAACCCTGAGATGTAACAGCGTTAATGAAAAGATAATTAGCCCGACAATTAGTGGTTTTAGCCGGTTTTCTAAGGGAGTAGTATTTAAGAGTTTTTATGTGTTGTTAAATCTTATATGACAAGCCGGGACTTATTATTGCAGAAATCATTTGTATGAAGAAGTTATTAGTTACAATGCTATTTGCAGCTACTATTTATTCTCTGAATGCGGCTGTTCCGGGTAAACCTGTAGGGTTATTTCAGAAATTTTATGAGGCGGATGGTACGACCACCTTCCTTTCGTACTTCGTATTTTGGTGGAATAATGTGCCCGGAGCTACCAGGTACAAAATAGTCAACAAAGCATATACACCTGCATCCAACCAGTATGTGGGGGACGTGACTGTATTGGAAACCACAGACAGTTTTAAGAAAATAACCTTCCACGACTATGAATTGATTTTACACAATTATGAAAAGACCGTGGACAGCCAATACCTCAAAGAATGCCCGTCAGGGGTATGCTTGTTTGGCTTAAGGTATGAGTCGTACCTGGTAGCGGTAAATGACGAAGGAGAAAGCCCGATGGCATCCTTCAGTGTACTACCGGCTCAACTTACAGATGTAAAACGGTTTGCCGTGGATGCCGCCATTACCATTTACCCTAACCCGGCAAGTAACTATATTAATGTCAGTATGCCAGAGGACAAGCAGAGCATGGCTTATACAATTTATGAAGCAACGGGCAGGGTGGTTATGGCAGGAACTACTGGAGGGGCCATCAATACAGAAAAGCTGGCGGGAGGCGTGTATTTACTTACACTCAGCCATGAGGGAATAAGCCATACGGAGCGGCTTATTATCAGTAAATAGTGTTTTTTAGTATGCAACCGGGCCTGCGGTTCTGTTACCAGAGCCGCGGGCTTCTTTTTATGGTTGTATCCGGCCTGCAACCCTGTATAAAAGGGGGTTAATGAAAATATAATTAGGAGCACAAAACATATTTTCCTTGTTACAAAATGAAAAATTCCCTATTTTTGCATCGGAAAAAGACAAATAGAAGGGGACTCGATAGTCCCCTTGTTTTTTACCTATGACAAACGAATTAGATAAAATAATATCATTAACGGAGCCATTATTGGTTGATACTGACATGTTTATCGTCAATATCAAGAATAAACCAACTAATAATATTAAGCTTTTTATAGATGCAGATAGCGGCATGCCTATCAGCAAATGTGCTGATATCAACCGCAAGCTATACAGGCTGATAGAAGAGGAGGGTATATTCCCGGATGGGGATTTTTCGCTGGAAGTGTCCAGCCCGGGTATAGATGAGCCCCTGGTGTTTGACAGGCAGTATAAAAAGAACATCGGCCGTAAAGTGCTGGTAACCCTGAATGATGGTAGCGAGCAATTGGGCAAACTGACAGAGGCCAATGCTACTGAACTGGTGCTGGAAGTGCCGGTAGGTAAAAAGAAAGAGATAACTATAGTAAATATACCATTAACAGACATTAAAAAAACAGTAGTACAAATCAGTCTTTAGTGACAATCCCCGCCAAGGGGGCAAATATTTTTAATCATGGCTAGTATCAATTTGATTGATTCGTTTCAGGAGTTTAAAGAGGCCGAGAGTATAGACAGGCCTACCCTGATGAAGGTGCTTGAAGACGTTTTTAAAACGTTGCTGCGTAAAAAATATGGTGATGACGAGAACTTTGATGTTATCGTAAATGACCAGACAGGTGACCTTGAGATTTTCCGCCGCAGGGAGATAGTGGAAGATGGTGAAGTGGAAGACGAGAATAAGCAGATTGCGTTAACTGAGGCATTGAAGATAGAACCTGATTATAGTGTGGGCGAGGAAGTATATGAGGAAGTAGATGTGCGCGACTTTGGCCGCAGGGCTATACTGGCCGCCAAGCAGACGCTGGCAGCACGTATTGGCGACCTGAAAAAGAACCACCTGCTGAAGAAATACGCTGAACGCATAGGGGAAATCATTACGGGCGAGGTGTACCAAATATGGAAAAAAGAGATACTGCTGCTGGACGATGAAGGCAACGAACTGATACTGCCTAAGTCTGAGCAGATACCTACCGACTTCTTTAAGAAAGGCGAAACAGTGCG
Organism: uncultured Flavipsychrobacter sp.; assembly: GCA_964515955.1. GTDB lineage: Bacteria > Bacteroidota > Bacteroidia > Chitinophagales > Chitinophagaceae > UBA5543. The sequence continues at coordinate 38,821 of CAZEZM010000007.1, forward strand.
CGCGGTGGTGAAAAAGGTGGAAACAAGGAATAATAACCCCATCATCATCCTTAGCCGTACACACCCCTCGTTCCTGGAGAAGTTGATGGAAATAGAGGTGCCCGAGATAATGGATGGCCTGATAGTGATAAAGAAAATAGTACGTGAACCGGGCGAGCGCGCCAAAGTGGCTGTAGAAAGCTACGATGACAGGATAGACCCTGTAGGCGCCTGTGTGGGTATGAAGGGTAGCCGTATACACGGCATCGTTCGCGAACTGCGCAACGAAAATATTGACATCATCAACTATACCAACAACCAGCAACTGCTGATACAGCGTGCCTTGACGCCCGCACGTATCAACCGTATGGAGGTGGATAACGAAAAGAACCATGTAGATGTGTACCTGGAGCCTGAGCAGGTTTCGCTGGCAATAGGCCGCAAAGGGGTGAACATCAAGCTGGCGCAGGAACTGACCGGCCTGAGCATAGACGTGTTCCGTGATATGCCTGATGAGGTGCTGGAATACGATATTGACCTGGATGAATTTGCAGATGAGATAGATAGCTGGGTGATAGACGAGTTTAAAAAAGTAGGTTGCGATACTGCATTGAGCGTATTGGAACTGTCTGACGAAGACCTGGTTCGCCGTACCGACCTGGAAGAAGAAACCATCAAAGAGGTACGCAAGATATTGGAGGCTGAATTTAAAGAAGACGAAGAGGCATAGTTTTTGCAGGCAGGGCTTAATACCGCGTTATTAAGCTTTGTCCGTAAAATGGCGTAGGTTTGTAGATTAGATTTGAGCATAAGAAAGCTGAAAAGAGCATATAATACTGAGTAAATAAACGAATGGCAACAGCAGAAAAAACACCAAGGTTACTGGCCGCGGCAAAAGAGTTTAATATCGGTAAGGAGACCCTTATAGAGTTTCTTACTGAGAAGAAGTTTGAGATAAACGCCAGCAACCCCAACGTAAAATTGACGCCCGAAATGTATGCGGCTTTGCAGCGCGAGTTTGCGCAGGACAAAGCTGCCAAGCGCAAGAGCGAGGAAATCGCATTGCCCAAAGGCGCCCTGTTGGACAACATTGACAAGACCAAAGAGGAACTCGACATTACCATACGCGACAAGCAGGAGGAGAAGGCACCCGTGGTAGAAGCTAAAGCTGAGCCTAAAAAGGTTGCTCCGGCCCCCAAGCCCGAGCCAAAACCTGAAGTGGAGGAGCCTAAGCCCGCCCCCGCCCCTGTAGAAAAAGCCCCGGAGCCTGTTGTTGCTGAAGAAAAACCCGTGGTTGTAGAAAAACCAAAAGAAGAGGTAAAAGAAGAGCCTGCTGTAGAAGCGCCGAAAGAAACAGAAAAGAAACCTAACAAGCTGGGCGGCCCCAATGTAATAGGCAAAATAGATCTGGATGAGCTGAATAAGCCTACAAGGCCCAAAAAAGCGGCACCTAAGAAAGCTGAGAAGAAAGAAGAGGAAGTGCCGCAGCAGGAAGTTGCCAAACCGGAGCCGAAGGTGGAACCCAAAGCAGCGCCGGTAGCCAAGGCAGAACCACCTAAGCCGGCACCAACCGAGCCTGAAGAGGATGTAAAAGAACACATAGAAATGAAGGCCCCCAAGCTGGAGGGCCCCAAAATAATAGGGCGGATAGAGTTGCCTGTAAAAGATGATTCAGGCAGGGGCGACAGGGAAAAACGCAGGAAGCGCATACCCGTACAGAAAAAGCCTGAGAAGGTAAAAGACGTACAACCGGGCAGAGGCCGTCCTGCAGATGCGAAACCAGGCGAAAGGAGAGAAAGAAACGACCGTGGTGGCGATAACAGGCGCGGCGGCGACCGTGACAGGCGTGGCGGAAGGGCACCAATAACCCCTCAACAGCAGGAAATAGACTCAAAAGCAATACAGGAAAAAATACGTGAAACACAGGCTAAACTGGCCGGTGGTAGTGCGGGCCGCGGTAAGAGCAACAAGTCGAAATACCGCCGTACCAAGCGTGAGGAGATGGCTGAGAAGCGTGCGGCGGAAGAAGCAGCAGAACAGGATAAGGTAATCCAGGTTACCGAATTCATTTCGGTGAGCGAACTGGCCAGCCTGTTGGATGTAAGCTTTGCTGATATCATCAGCAAGTGTATGAGCCTGGGTATCATGGTGTCTATCAACCAAAGGCTGGATGCCGAGGTGATAGAACTGGTATCTAACGAGTTTGGGTATGAAGTGGAATTCATCAACCTGGAGCAGGAAGCGGATATAGAGGAAGATGAAACAGACGATCCTGAGAATATGGATCCCCGTGCACCTATTGTTACCATCATGGGCCACGTAGACCATGGTAAAACATCGTTGCTGGATTATATCCGTAGTGCCAACGTAATGGGCGGTGAGGCCGGCGGTATCACTCAGCACATAGGTGCCTATAGAGTAGAAACCGTATCGGGCAAGCAAATAACATTCCTGGATACACCGGGCCACGAAGCGTTTACCGCAATGCGTGCCCGTGGTGCCAAAGTAGCAGACATAGCGGTAATAGTAATTGCTGCTGATGATGCGATAATGCCGCAAACAAAAGAAGCGATATCACACGCACAGGCGGCTAACCTGCCTATGATATTTGCCATCAACAAAATAGATAAAGAGGGCGCTAACCCTGAGAAGATAAAAGAGCAGTTGGCCCATATGAATATATTGGTAGAAGACTGGGGTGGTAAATTCCAGAGCCAGGAAATATCTGCCAAAAAAGGGTTGAATATTGACCTGCTGCTGGAAAAAATAACCCTGGAGGCAGAACTGCTGGAGCTGAAAGCCAATTACAACAGGCCTGCAATAGGTAGTGTGATTGAAGCATCACTGGACAAAGGGCGTGGTTATCAATCAACAATACTGATACAAAACGGTACGCTGAAACAGGGCGAGATGATTGTCTGCGGTCAGTATTACGGTAAGGTAAAGGCGATGTTCAACGAACTGGGGCAGCGCGTAAATAAAGCCGGGCCATCAGACCCCGTCCAGGTATTGGGTTTGAATGGTGCACCACAGGCGGGAGAGAAATGCAAAGTGTACGAAGATGAAACGGAAGCCAAGAATACGGCTAACCACCGTGCACAAATATTGCGTGAGCAAGGTATCCGTACACGTAAGCACATTACGCTGGATGAGATAGGCCGCCGACTGGCATTGGGCAACTTTAAAGAACTGGGTGTTATCATCAAGGGTGACTTCGATGGTTCGGTAGAGGCATTGAGCGACTCATTGCAGAAACTGTCTACAGAAGAGATTGCAGTAAACGTGGTACACAAAGGTGTCGGCCAGATTACAGAGAGCGATGTGTTGCTGGCTACAGCTTCGGACGCTATCATACTGGGCTTCCAGGTGCGCCCGTCGTTGCAGGCAGCCAGGCTGGCAGAGCAAGAGAATATCGAAATACGTACATACTCCATCATCTACGATGCAATCGAGGAAATCAAGAGCGCTATGGAAGGCCTGCTTGAGCCTAAGATTGAGAAGAGGACCGTATGTAATGTGGAAGTACGTGAAGTATATAAAATCAGCGGCGTAGGAACCATAGCAGGTGCTTATGTGCTGGATGGTAAAGTAACCCGTAACACCAAGATTAACCTTGTGAGGGATGGTATAGTGGTATTTACCGGAGAGCTGGCATCGCTGAAACGCTTTAAAGACGATGTGAAAGAAGTAGCTACAGGATACGAATGCGGCCTGAGTGTGAAAAACTACAACGATATACGCGTAGGGGATATACTGGAAGGATTTGAAGAAGTGGAAGTGAAACGTACATTGTAGCTGAGCTGAATATTTTACAAACCGTTAGCCCTGCCGGGTTAACGGTTTGTTTTGTTTAATACACCATAACATTTGAGCAACCAGGATATACAATTGCAGAAGGTAGAGCGACTGGCTGGCGCAGGCAAATTAACACGTCTGTTACACCATCCATCGCGGTACCTGTATGCTATGGTATTATCTAAAATACTGTACCCGCTCACGCATAAGGGGTCTTTGAAGGAAGCGCCGGTATTTTTTGGCGGGTCCATGAAAGTGTTGTTGCCGGCTGCTACGGACATATACCTTGCCGGCGGTAAGACGCATAGTTCTGAAATCAGGCTGGCCAGGTATATGATTAATCAACTGGAGCCGGGCGATAGTTTTTTAGACATCGGGGCGCACTTTGGTTATTTTACTTTGCTTGCAGACTCGCTTGTAGGCGACACCGGCAAGGTATATGCCATAGAGCCGGCAAGAGAAACATTTGCCATATTAAAGGAGAATGTAGGAGGCCATGCTAACATCAGGATATTCCACAATGCTGTATCTGACAGAAATGAAGCCGTTTCTTTTTATGAATTCCCTGTGCTGTATTCGGAATATAATACACTGGAACCCGATAAGTTTTTAAAAGAAGGATGGGCGAAAAAATATAACCCTCAAAAAACGGAAGTACAGGCTGTAACAATTGATGGCTTCCTGCAGGTAAATGATTTCACCCCGGCTATGATAAAAATAGACGTGGAGGGTGCTGAAGTACAGGCAGTTTCGGGTGGGAAGGAAACATGGACGGGAAAATCACCGGTACTGGTTATGGAATTCCTGGACGAAGGGTATAGCGATACATATACCACCGCAGCATCGGTTATGTACAGCTGTGGTTATAAATCGTTTATAATAAATGAGGATGGTACTTTAACAGAAACGGGAGATATATTGGCATACATGCGCAGACATGATATGGCATCTGAAAATATAGTTTTTAAGAAGTAATAAATAAGATAATACATAGTTATTATGTTAGATAAACTGGAAGCAATAAAGGCAAGATTCGATGACCTGGGTGTGGCACTTACCAACCCGGAGATAGTGTCGAACAATAAAAAGTTTACTGAGCTGAGCCGTGAGTACCGCAAACTGGAAAGTATCGTGGAGGCAAGGAAGAAGTATATCAACTGCCTGGAAAATTATGCCTTTGCCAAAGACATTATTACCAACGAAACGGATGAAGACCTGCGGGAAATGGCGAAAGAAGACATGGCTGGTCTGGAGGAAGAAAAGGAGAAACTGGAAGCTGAGATAAGGTTGATGCTGATACCTAAAGACCTGCAGGATGAGAAGAACGCGATATTGGAGATACGTGCAGGTACCGGTGGCGACGAGGCCAGCCTTTTTGCAGGCGACTTGCTGCGTATGTACCTGAAGTATTGTGAGAAGAAAGGATGGAAAGTAGCAGTACTTTCAGAAACGGAAGGCACAGTAGGGGGCTACAAGGAGGTGCAACTGGAGGTGACAGGCGAGGATGTATATGGAACGATGAAGTTTGAAAGTGGTGTGCACCGTGTACAACGTGTGCCGGCTACTGAAGCCAGCGGCCGTGTGCATACATCGGCGGCCACTGTTGCGGTGCTGCCCGAGGCAGAGGAAGTGGATTTTCACCTGAATCCATCGGATGTGAAAATGGAAACCGCCCGAAGCGGAGGCGCAGGCGGACAGAATGTGAACAAGGTAGAAACCAAGGTAATGCTGACACATATACCTACCGGCACAGTGGTGATATGCCAGACGGAACGTAGCCAGCTGGCCAACCGCGAGAAAGCCATGCAAATGATGCGGACCAAACTATATGAGGAAGAGGTGCGTAAACATGAGGAGGCGATAGCCAGCAGGCGTAAAAGCATGGTGAGTACAGGCGACAGGTCGGCCAAGATACGCACTTACAATTACCCGCAGGGGCGTATTACTGACCATCGTATCAACATGACGATATACAACTTTGACGAGTTTATGAACGGTGCGATAGATGAAATGGTAGAAGCCCTGCAGTTTGCCGAAAACGCTGAAAAAATGCAGGCCGGTGAAACGGTAATATAACCGTTGAAACACCGTAGTTTCGCGGAAAATAACTATGTTTATCAATTATTAAAATCATACAAACTATACAATGAGCAATCCTCGTTTTGACCTCGTGGATATTATCCAGACACTGCGCAAGCACGGCAAGTTGTTGCTGATAGCAGTGATTGCATCAGCTATGCTGGGCGGGCTTTTTTATGTTTTGGGTAAGAAAAATTACAAAGCTGAAGCGGACTTCATTATATCCAATCCGTTATATGCCGACCGTAACAACCTGTTCCGTAACAGGGACACCCGTTTTGTAGATTACTTTGGCGGTGATGATGACCTGGACCGCGTATTGGTAATAGCGAGCTCGGATACGTTGCGCAATACCGTTGCGGAGAAGCTGAACCTGTGGGATACATACAAACTCGACAGGACAAAACCTGAAGACCGCCAGAAGATGAAAGAGATATTTAAAGACAAATATAAAATGGAGCGTACCGAATACACCACCGGTAAGGTCTATTTTGAGGACACAGACCCGGCCCGTGCCGCGGCAGTTGCGAATCTGTCAATCGAAATCTCTGAAAATATTTTTCGCAGCTATTACCTGAAAATGAAGAATAACGTAGCTAACTCTGTGCGCGAAAGGATAGATGAAATTGACAGGAAAATAGCTGAACTGACTGACCAACAGTTGGAAATGCATAAAAACAGGACGAATGTTCACGGCACGGAAGAGTATATAAAGCAGGAAACCCAACAAACAGAATTTGCCGTACTGAGGGAGCAGTTGATAAAGGACAAAGCGAACAATATTTCTATACTGAATGAATTGCTAACGGGTGTGGATAGTAATGACCAGAACCGTTATGTGCAGGTGATAACACCGGCTACACCTCCCGAAAAGCCGGCCGGCATTGGTTTGGTACTGACGGTAATAGGTGCGGCATTCTTCGGTTTCTTCTTCGTAGCTATATACCTGTTGATTATTACTTATTACCGCTTGTTGATTAATACAGCACGTTGACGGGTACACTGAACATAAGCGAGAACTGGCTGATACGTATAGGCCTTGCGGTATTGTTTATCGGGGTAATGTCTTTTGCATATACACAAGACCCCAAAACGATATTACTACCGCTGGGTTTTATCTATACATTGTTGCTATTGGTCAACTGGAAGATTGCATATATGCTTTTCCTGTTTACCATACCTATTTCTATTGACTACCAGATAACGGGGTCGCTCTCCACATCACTGCCTGATGAACCGCTGATGTGGGTGTTTATGTTCATGTTCCCGTTCATTTTTTTGCAGGACCCCAAAATGCTGGGCCGCCGCACCTGGTGGAAGGATCCGATTGTAACTGTCATCACCCTTCAGTTTGTATGGATGATTGTAGCGGTTATATTTTCGCATGAGTTGCTGCTTTCCCTGAAATTTATGGCGGCAAAAACATGGTTTCTTATTTCTTTCTTTGTCCTCCCATATTATGTGTTCAGGCAAAAGAAAGATTTCAGAAGGGCATTTCTCTTGTTTCTTGTGCCATTGGTAATAACTATGGTCATCATCATCATCAGGCATGCTGCCAGGGGGTTCCAGTTTCACCGGGTAGAGCAGGCCATTGGTGATTTGTATTACAACCACGTTGACTATTCGGCTGTGATATCCATATTCTTTCCATTGTTGCTCGTTGCGGTTCCTATGACACGCAGCTATCGAAATCCATTTATTACTATTACACTCATCGGGCTCATAATATTCTTTATACCTGCTATATACCTCACCTTTGCGCGTGCTGCTGTAGTTGCTGTCATATTTGCGATTGGTGTGGCTATTGCCATCCGTTTGCGCCTGGCCAATCTTATCATGCCTGCTATGATAGGTTTTATTGCACTGGTGATTGTTATCATGGCAAAAGATAACCGGTATATCAACTTTCGCCCCAACTTTGAAAAAACCTATATGCACAAGAGTTTCTCTGAGCATATAGTAGCTACTTTCAGGGGAGAGGATATGTCGTCGATGGAGCGCCTGTACCGATGGATAGCTGCCATGCGTATGAGCCAGGATGAGCCTGTGAAAGGTTGGGGGCCTAATGCATTCTACTATTACTACAAACCATATGCGGTGAGTTCTTTCAAAACATATGTGAGCCGTAATGTGGAAAGGTCTACCACGCACAACTACTTCCTGTACATGCTGGTAGAGCAGGGCTGGCCGGCCATGATATTGTACACAGTGCTGATTATGGTAGCATTTGCACAGGCACAAAAAACTTATTACAGGTTCAAAGACAGGTTTTATAAAAACTGTACGCTTGGCGTGGCTATGATGGTGGGCTCAGGTTTTATCAATAACTTCTTTTCTGAACTGCTGGAAACACATAAGGTAGGCTCGTTGTTTTACATCAGCCTGGCATTGCTGGTAGTACTGCGGCAAAAAAGCCTGGACATGGAAAAAGAAGAAACTGAAAAAATAGAAGTTAAGCCTCAATAGGTTCTATCCACACTTCGTTATCCTTCAATATCTGTATCAATTCATTCACGGCTATTTCGCTGGGTACGTTGCGTTTTACCACGTCTTTGTTTTTGTATAGGGTAATTTTGCCCGGCCCGCTGCCTACGTAGCCAAAGTCTGCATCCGCCATCTCACCCGGCCCGTTGACTATGCAACCCATGATGGCAATTTTTACGCCCTTCAGGTGGTTGGTAGCGTTGCGTATCATAGCAGTGGTTTCCTGCAGGTCGAAAAGGGTACGCCCGCAACTGGGGCAACTGATGTATTCTGTTTTGCTGATGCGGGTGCGTGTAGCTTGTAGTATAGAAAATGCTGTGTTGTTGAGGAACTGGTGGTTGTTCTTCACCTCAAGGTAGGTACGGCCTGTAGCCTTGATGTTTTCTAACTGCCGCATATGGTTCCATAGCCAGATACCGTCGCCGAAGCCATCTAACAATAACCCACCCGTATTGGTAGCGAAGTCTATCAATTGTTCGTCAACAGTTTTGTTTTTGTTTTCACCACAGAGTATTACAGGGCACTTTATATTCTGTTGTTGCAACTCTATAAGCACACGCCTTACTGATGCCAGGGTATGCGTGTTTTTGCTGGCAATGCATAATACGGCGCCTTCAGCGGTAGCTAATTTTGATAGTAACTGTTGTATTACATTCCAATCCACATCCGCATTGGTGAAAACGAAATGCTTATGTTTCAAGTCGCCGTTGTATTGCAGGTATTCATTCACCTGGAACAGCGGGTGGTACTTAGCTTTATCTTCTGCCTGCTGCCATCTGCTATAGTCGCATATTACCTGCAAGGTACCGGGCAGATAAAATTCCGGTAATTTATTGCCGGTGTAAATATAGTCTGCAGCGGCATCGCCTATATTCCATTTATCAGTCGCTTCGTCGTAGCGGTAGCCGATGGCAGTCAAGTCAGCCGCTGCGATAGTTTCCGCTTTCATATAATCGGCTACTACAACAGGTACATGCCCGCTGCATATATTGCCTACTTCAATCGTACTCCGGCGCTTGTATTCAAAAGGGTTGTAGGGCAATGCAATTTTTTCCTGCTCTGTCAATGGCTGAACAGGTGCGTGCGTTTCCCTGCCTGTATAGCGTGCAACTATGTCTTTGCATACAGGTATTTCAAATTCGGGATCTTCTGTCAACGACACGCGGATGGTATCGCCTATGCCGTCTTCCAGCAAAGTGCCGATGCCTATGGCACTTTTGATTCGGCCGTCTTCGCCATCGCCGGCTTCTGTCACGCCCAGGTGCAGCGGGTAACATTCGCCAAATTCTTCATCCATCTTTTGCACGAGCAATCTGTATGCCTGCACCATTACCTGCGGGTTGCTCGATTTCATGCTCAGGATAATCTGGTGGTAACTTTCATCGCGGGCTATGCGCAGGAACTCCATGGCGCTCTCTACCATACCGATAGGTGTATCTCCATACCGGCTCATGATACGGTCGCTGAGGGAGCCGTGGTTGGTGCCGATACGCATAGCCGTGCCATGCTCTTTGCAAATCTTAACCAATGGTGTAAACCTGTCCCTGATACGGTCTATCTCGGCAGCATAAGCGGCATCTGTATATTCTATAAAGTCAAACTTCTTTTTGTCGATATAATTGCCGGGGTTTACCCTTACCTTTTCTACTATGCGGGCGGCTATTTCAGCGGCATTAGGCGTAAAGTGTATATCGGCCACCAATGGGGTATAGTAGCCTCTTTCGTTCAGTATCTTTTTGATAACGGCCAGGTTCTCAGCTTCTTTCTTGCTCGGGGCGGTGATACGCACCAACTCGGCACCGGCTTCTATACAACGGATGGTTTGCGCCACTGTTGCTTCGGTGTCCATGGTGTCGGTAGTAGTCATGGTTTGTATACGTATGGGGTTGCCATTGCCCAGCAGCAGGTTGCCTATGCGTACTTCTTTAGTCTTCAGCCTTGTATATTCCGTCAGCGAATGGCAGTATTTTCCCTTCATATATAGTTCAAAAAAAGCCCTGCAAAGGTAGCCAAAGCATACCAAGTGCGCGCCTCTCAACGCCTGTAATCTTGTTAATTATATATTTTTTCAGCATGGTTGTTGACGAAAACAAAATATACACGGCCAGGGGTAATACTATGTTTTTCTCGCAAACAGTAGTATTTTAGCAACGAATAAGGATTTACATGCAATACGAGATAAAACATTTCGGCAAATTCAAATACGTAGAAGAGGGTGAGGGCGAACCATTGATATTATTGCATGGACTGTTTGGCGCGCTTAGTAATTTCAAAGACCTGGTTGACCATTTTAAACTCACACACAGGGTGATAATACCCATGCTGCCCCTGTTCGATCTCTCTTTGCTGGATACGTCAGTATCAGGGCTGGCCAAGCATGTGCAGAAGTTTATAGATGCCCGCGGACTGGACCAGGTGCACCTGCTGGGCAATTCGCTGGGCGGCCATGTAGGGCTGGTATATACCCTGGGCAACCAAAGCAAAGTAAAGACCATCACCCTTACAGGCAGTTCCGGCTTGTTTGAGCATGGTATGGGCGAAACCTACCCCAAACGTGGCGATTACGACTACATCCGCAAAAAGACCGAACTTACTTTTTACGACCCCAACACCGCCACCAAAGAGCTGGTAGATGAGGTCTACTCTATAGTGAACAACAGGCTGAAGGCCCTGAAAATCATATCTCTGGCCAGGTCGGCTATCAAGCACAACCTGGGCGATGAACTGAATACTATACTGGTGCCTACCTGCCTGATATGGGGCCTGAACGATACTATTACGCCACCTATGGTAGCGGAAGAGTTTCAGAAGCTGATACCCAACTCGGAGGTGCACTGGATAGACAAATGCGGCCATGCGCCTATGATGGAGGTACCCGGTGAGTTCAATAAAATACTCGACGGCTTCCTGGCCAGGCACAAGGGCTGATATTTTAACGGGTTTTCTGTAGCCTGTGTGCAAATAATGCCTGACCTTTGCCAACACAGCATTGTACAGTACATCTGAAAAATCAAGCTAAAGCCATGTCCATACAAAAAATCATAGCATACGATATACCCACTATACTACCTACAGACACGGGCGATACCGCCCTGCGCCTGATGGAGGAGCATAACATACAGCAGATACCCGTAGTGGCCGAAGAGCAATACCTGGCCCTGGTAAAGGAGGAAGATATGCTGGAGTGGGACACCCCGGAAAAGCCGCTGAGCGAATCGGACTTCCTGAGGTATAGCCCGACGGTGTATGCGGGGGGACATGCCTACGAAGCCATGCGCCTGATGTACAACCAGCACCTGGGGGTAATGCCCGTGACGGACGACCAGAACAAATACCTGGGCTGTGTAACCCTGGAATCGCTGATGACCTGGCAGGCGGAACACTGCGGGGTAGACAACCCCGGTGGTGTAATAGTACTGGAGCTGAACCCGCTGGACTATAGCCTGGTGCAGGTGGCACGCATCTGTGAAAGCGAAGACATATCTATACTGACGACCAACCTGTACACTAACCGGGCTACCAACAAACTGGAGCTGACCATCAAAACCAACCGTACCAACCTGGACCTGCTGGCCGCTACCTACGAGCGCTACGGCTATGCGGTAAAGGAGATATATGGCGAGCGCAGCAACCGCGATGATATGATGGACCGTTACAACCTGCTGATGGCCTACTTAAATATGTAATAACAGCCGATGATAGCAATTGACAACATACTGGTGAGCGATGAAATAGTGGAGGAGCAGTTTGTATGCGACCTAAGCAAATGCAAAGGCGGCTGCTGCGTAGACGGCGACTGCGGCGCACCCCTTACCGAAGAGGAAACGAAGCTGGTAGCCGAACACTACCCGAAGGTGAAACACCTGCTGCACATAGACTACATCAAAGAGATAGAGCGTACGGGCACCCATACTATAGATGATGAGTATGGCTATGTGACACCCACCCTGAACGGAGGCGTATGCGTATATGCCTATACCGACTTTGGCGGGGTGGTGAAGTGCAGCTTTGAAAAGCTGTACCGCGAGGGCAAGATAGATTTCCCCAAGCCGATAAGCTGCCACCTGTACCCCATAAGGGTAAAGAAGAGCAAAGACTTTGAAGCGCTGAACTACGCGCCCCGCAAGGTGCTGTGCGCACCCGCCTGCAAACTGGGGCAGAAGCTGAAAGTGCCTGTGTACCAATTTCTGAAAGGGCCGCTGGTGCGCGCTTATGGCGAAGAGTTTTATGACGCCCTGGATGCTACCGCCAAAATGATGGCTGACAAAAAATAAAGAACTTCATGGTTTACAATTCCTTGCGCAGGCGCGCTACGGGAATATTGAGCTGCTCGCGGTACTTGGCTACCGTACGGCGTGCGATGTTATAGCCCTTTTCCTGCAACATATTAGTGAGTTTCTCGTCGCTGTAGGGCTTACGTTTATTTTCGTTTTTAATGATGTCGTTCAATATGTTCTTTACCTCGCGGGTAGATACTTCCTCTCCATCATCATTTTTCAACGCCTCTGAGAAGAAGTACTTGAGCTTGAAGGTGCCGAACTCCGTCTGTACATACTTGCTGTTGGCCACGCGCGATACGGTAGACACGTCCAAACCGGTGATTTCAGCAATGTCTTTCAGTATCATGGGGCGCAGGGTAGTTTCATCGCCGGTGAGGAAGAACTGCCGCTGGAACTCGATAATGGCCTGCATGGTTTGCAGCAGGGTATGCTGGCGCTGCTTGATGGCATCTATAAACCACTTGGCGCTGTCCAGCTTTTGCTTGATGAACATGAGCGCCTCTTTCTGCCGCTTGTCTTTTTTATCGCCACGGTCGTAGGCCTGCATCATTTCACGATAGCCTTCAGACACACGCAGCTCGGGGGCGTTGCGGGCATTGAGCGAGAGCTCCAGCTTGCCATTATTGTTGTACACAAAAAAGTCGGGCAAGATATAACTCTCCGCCTTGCTGACGATAGCGAAGGCCGAGCCCGGCTTGGGGTTCAGTTTCAGTATCAGGTTGATGACCTCTTTGAACTCCTCGTTATCCAGGTCCAGGTGCTTCTGTATCTTATCGTAGTGCTTCTTGATGAATTCGTTGAAGTACTTATCTATTACCTTGATGGCGGCAGTTACCGGCTTGGTGCGGGGCTGTATGCGCTCCAGTTGCAGGCGCAGGCATTCTTCCAGGTTGTGCGCAGCCACGCCGGGCGGGTCAAACTGCTGTATCATGCCTACCACCTCCAGCACCTCGGCCTCGTCGGTCTGTATATTCTGGCCAAATGCCAGGTCGTCTACCAGTGCCAGCGGGTCGCGGCGCAGGTAGCCGTCTTCGTCCAGGCTGCCTATTACCTGCTCGGCTATGGCCTGCAGGTGCTCGTCGAGGCCCAGCATGCCCAGTTGGTTCAGCAGGTGGTCGTGAAAGCTGGTTTCTACCCGCACGGGGCTCTCGGGGCGCTCGTTTTCCTGCCCGTTATAGTAGTCGGCATTGTAGTCGCTACCGCCCTCATCTTCGCCACGCAGGAAGTCGTCCAGGTCTATATTTTCCGTATCGTCGCTGCTCAGTTCTACGTCATCGGCTTCGTATTCATCTTCCTTGTCGCCGTCCAGGTTATATTCATCGTCGTTGGCCTCGGCACCCAGCTCCAGGGCGGGGTTTTCTTCCATCTCTTCTTTGATGCGCTCTTCCAGGTTGGCAGTAGGTATCTGCAGCAGTTTCATCAGCTGAATCTGTTGCGGGGAGAGCTTTTGTAATAGTTTCTGTTGTTGGGTCTGTCTCAGCATAAGTGCCTTTTCCGGTTTAAATATACGAAAGTGGTGGTGGAAGGGTATGCAAGGAAAAGTAAAAATTCATTTATATATTGATTTTTGGCCTGTAATACTAGTATGCTATCGAATGTTTTCTTCATCTATGTAACACTATTTAGCTTCTCTTCATTTCTTTTATTTCGTTCATTTTGTCTTTTTAATTGCCTCAATGAGTCGCTGCGCTTGTTGCTTCTCTCCCGCACGGGCGGGACAGGCACGAAACGAAGCAAAGA
>CAZEZM010000007.1:53187-54701 GCA_964515955.1 uncultured Flavipsychrobacter sp.
CCCTTAAGCTTCAAAGGGAAGGGATGTTGCCCTGAATGAACCACATTGCTACTGCGCTGCCGGGCATAGAGACCTTGATGGTTTCTGTTATTTTTTCGGTTGCAAATTGTGCGGATTTTACTTAGATATTGATGTCTTTTAGATTGTTTCGTTGAGACCGCTACGCTCAGTTGGTGCTGTGGGAACAAAATTTGTTCCCTGAAAGGGGTGAATTGTTGTAAAATGTTACGGTTTTCATGATTGGTTGTTTTGTAAATGGTTGATATATAATTGGTTGGAAAAAGTGTTGCTCCCGTACGTACGGGATTCCCATTTTTTCTGTTTTTTTCATTTGTTGGGACAGATAGCGGGACAAGTGTTGCTCCCGTACGTACGGGATTGCCATTTTTTTTGTTTTCAAGCGATTCCCCCGACCCCCTCCCGCCGAGGCGGGATAAATTCCGGGGAGCACCAACCGCACAGAGCCTGAAATGTTCTCAGTCCGAAAGGGTTCATCCGGGCGGGCAAAATGATACCGGGATTTATGTTTTTTTAATTGTGGCATCGAGCTCGTTGCACTCGGTTGATGCCAGGAAAATGAAATAAAATTTTCCGAGGTAGGATTGGTGATATGAGGGCGTGTTGCATAGCATATGGTTTTGTGCCGGGTGGCGGTATTATTATACTCACGGATAGCCGGGGTGGATAAATCCGTATAGATTTATTATAGCAAATATACGTTATTTATGCGATAGTATCAAAAATAATACCCCAAGTAGTTACTAGGGTATCATCAGTTTAGGTGCTTTTTTGCCGGACACAGTCCTGGTTTTATTGGTGATTTAAGTCGTATAGACTTAAACCAGTGAGGGGTCATCTTATGCTGCTTGTTGCCGGACATAGTCTGCGTTTTTATCATTAATTTAAGTCGAAAAGACTTAAACCAGTGTGGGATAATGATATCGACATTTTATTGTCAGTAAGAAATAAGAAGGTTATGAGTACGAAAATTTGAACTAATTATGACATACCATTGTTTTAGTTGTTATAACTTAAACAAAAAAGGGAGGGCATCTCGCATTCCAGATGTTTTCCCCCTCCCATAAAGCCCGGGGCGAACCGGACTTTTCCCTGCGTTTCACGACCAGAACTAATCTTGGTCGTTGCACCCGCAAAGCCTTATTCTTAAGGCTTTGTGCGGCGGCTTAGGATAAATCCTACTGCCATCTTTACCGGTGGTCCACTTTCTGAAAATGTACCGGTAACATGTACCGCAAACGGGACAGTCTGTGTTAGACATAACTGTACTGTTTCCTGTAACCTTTTAGGCGGTTACTTTACCTATTGGCTGAATTGCCAATTCGTTCTAAAGAGAGAGATAATAACACATGTGGATAAAACTAACTGCCATGATGCAGAGCTTACTATAACTTTGCCAAAAGGTTTGTCCAAATCTTTATTATCTGCCTCTCCCACCCGAGAGGCTTTTTTGCCATATACAAAAATAAAGGAAGCTTTATGGCGGGTAGTTATTA
>CAZEZM010000007.1:54732-102499 GCA_964515955.1 uncultured Flavipsychrobacter sp.
CTTGTGGATATGTTTTATCGACAAAATTTCACTTATTCAAATATTTTGAATAAAAAAACCCGGATGTTCGCCCACCCGAGTTTATTTTTTTGACGTTCTAAGACTGTAGATCCATGTCCTACAGTATGTCTAACACTCTGCAAATATGTTTATTTAAAACGAAACGTCCAAATTTCAGCTAATCGTTAACATTTATGCAACTCATTGATAACAAGGGAGTAATCTGATTAAACTGACCATTTAATAATCAAATATGACTACAAAGTGGTCAAAATGTGAATGTTATGTTGCAATAGCAATTTCCTAAAGACGGTTCAGCATTCGATACAGTTGCAGGAGATAAATCTCTCCAAATAGCGAGAGCCTTTCGAGTGGTAATGGGCCGAAATCTTTTCTAAAAGTAGACTCTGCACAATTGTATACTTGTGGAGACATTAGGCAGACAATTGAAAGGAATCTCTACTCACCACCACCCCCTCATTCCAGGAGATCATCACGTCCCCCTCATGCTTCGGGGGCCTCATGATGACGATATGAAATGGGCAGTGTTAACCACCCCTGATTGGCACATGCCCTCCCGCCTGTGGCGGGGTAAATGCCGGCATATGCCAATTGACCCCTCCGGATTGCTTCGTTCCTCGCAACGACGGGAGGGGAGCCAAATTTTAATGACAAAAATCATCTTCCGCTCAAATAAGCGGTGATGAAGGTTATGAATTGGTTTGTGTTGATTGGGTAATTTTATATCGGGTATCAACTATGCCTGCGATGTTTAAGAAACTGTTTGCCATAATCGTGTTTACTGCTGTGCTGATGCAGACCTTCAGCACGGTGATGATAGTGGCGGCGTTTTATGCCAACAGGGATTATATAGCCGCCAACCTGTGCGAAAACAGGGACAAACCCAAAATGCAGTGCAAGGGCAAGTGCAGCCTGAACAAGCAACTGGCCAAAGAGGCAGAGCACCAGGCACCTGTACCGCAGAATGTACATAAAGAAGAACTGCTGCTGTATTACGAAGGCAGCACATTTACTATCAGCTACGGGCAGCAACCCACCGGACGGGTTCAACAATTCTTCGCTTACAACGAGCTGAATACAATTGATTTACCGGGCGCCATCTTCCATCCTCCTGATTATATGATATAGATGTATTGCCGGATTGTTTTCCGCAATGCGGGACAGTATACCCACGCGCCCTAAACATAACACATGTTGAGGAGGCTGCACGGGCTGTCTGTGGTTTTCAACTATTCAATTATTTTAAAAACAAGTTTTATGAAATACAATAAATTATTTAACGGTATACTGCTGATGGCATTGCTGTCGGTAGTAGCTTTCGGCTGCAAGAAGAAAGAGAATGTTATTCCTGAGCCTAATAATCCTGTTACACCGGCTTCTCCCACCGACGGATATACGAAGCTGGGCAATGCCTATGCAACAGGTGCGGGCGTAATGGTGGAGGTGTATGGCAAAGAGGCTGCCTTTACGGGCTACAACAAAATATACATAGCTCTGCGCGACAGTGTAAGCAACGATTTTGTAGAAAGCGCGGAGGTAAAGCTGGCACCGAAAATGCAGATGGCCACTATGAGCCATGCGGCGCCATATGAAAATCCGACGGGTACGACAGCAGTGAATAAACTGTTCCCCGCTACGGTAAGTTTTATCATGTCATCGGCTACAGGTACATGGACGCTGGGTGTGCAGGTGCAAAACTTTGCCAACAATAAGGCAGGCACTGCTCATGTGGTAATAGATGTGAAAGACCCCACACCTATGAAGATGTTTTCGTTTGTATCACCGGTAGATTCGGGTAAATACTTCATAGGGTTTATTCCACCCTCTAACCCAACAACAGGGCTGAACGATTTTGAATTCGTGGTGTATAAGAAGGCGTCTATGATGATGTTTCCGCCGGATAGCAGCATGACGGTAACATTTGAACCTGAGATGCCTACTATGAACCACGGTTCGCCCAATAACGTGCAGCCTGTGCATGTGGGCAAAGGGCATTACAAGGGCAAGGTAAACTTTACCATGCCGGGGTTGTGGCGCATGCACCTGGAATTTAAATCGGGCACAACAGTGGTGGATGCAACGCATTATTTTGATTTCACACTGTAATAAAAAAAACGTCCCTTCCCGGGAACGGGAGGGGACTCTCTTTTTTTTCAGCAAATCAGTGAAAGGGGGGAAGTTAGTTTTGCTTGCAGATTTTGAATGTGGTATGGGAAATGCCACCCGGCTGCTGCGCCTGCACTTGTACGATATAGTCGCCGGCGGGTAATGCGCTGATGCTGATGCTTTGCTTTTCCTGCCCTGTGTGGAGGTAGGCTTCAGCCTTGCTGATAGTCCTGCCTGTAATGTCGAGTAATGTATATTGGAGCCTGCTGCCTGCAACCAATGCAGGTTGCAGTATCAATACGTCTTTGGCGGGATTGGGGTACACCTGTACATCAGCAGCAACAGTATTAATACTGCCTACGCTGACGCCGGGCGGCATGGGTTGCAACAGGCCCTGTGTAACCACAACAGATGTCGTGCTGACGGTATGTACTACCAGCTCGCCTACCGACCACTCGTAGGTATTGCCGCCCACAGTGGCCGAGCCGCCTGTGCTGTTGAGCACAGAGGGTTGTGCATATACAGCATGTGTGCACATAGCCAGCGCCGCTGTAATTATCGTGATAAAATGTTTCATAATCTTTCGTTTTGTGTGAATTAATTGTATTCTTTTACCAGTACGTTGTTGACACCGGCACTGTTGAAACAGCCGGAATCCCAGGAGGCGTTGGTAGCAGTGCCTGTACCACCCGCACCTTTTGCCCATAGGCTTACCGTATGCACACCAGCGGGCAGGTTTTCGAATATGCCTACCAGCGTTACGGGTGTCATAGTGCCGGGGTCGCGCAGTAACACGGATGATACGCCAATAGTAGTGGCTGTATTATCTACCCTCAGTTCAAACACTACACCAGCAGCGGTTCCGAAAGAGGCTACGTTCAATACGGTTTGCACAGCCAGCTCTACGAGCGTGTTATCATCCTGTTTGGTAAATGTACCCATGTCATCAATTTTTGTCATGGTACTGGTAACAGCGTTGAGGAACTGGCAACCGGCGGGTTGGAATGCAGACACCCTGGTGCCCGAGCCCGAATACATGGCGTAAGGCACGCTGAGCAACTGTGATGTGCCCAGGTCGGTATAGCTGGCACCGCCTGCGGGGTCCATTTCCACCTGCAGGTATTTATCGCCCGCGCCCCAGTTTACATCGGCCATAGCTCCACTCACTACGGTGCCCCCGCCAACGGATACGCTGTACAGCCCGTACGCGTTGGTGTTCACAGTATGTGTTTCCTGGTACAGTATCGTGCCTGCTGAATTAAGGTCGCGTATGGATAGTCGTATCCCCAGCGCCTGGTTGGCCAATGGCTGCCCCGATGTATTGCGGGCAACGCCCTGGTAATTAAATTTAGAAGGCGCCTGCGCCCATGCCTGTGTATAACTGAATATTGTGCAGTATAACGCAACTGCCGCTACTAATAACTTTTTCATACTTCACATAATTTTATGTTGAACAATACTGCAAAGCTATCTCTGCCTACAACCATAATGATGCGTAGAACTACGTGTTTTTGCAGGTGATGGTACTGATTTTGCATATGACAACAGGACGATGGTGTTAAAGATGTGGTAACATGCCACAATGATGATTTACGTCATTATCTCCATAAATGGCATGGGGTAGATTTGTACATTATCTATAGTGTTATGAAGCGTATATACATTATCCTGCTGCCTGCTTTGTTTTTAGCAAGCTGCGCTGACAATACCGGTGAACAACCCGCTGCAACAACTGCTGTTGAAGAACAACATCAGCATAGCCACGAAGAGGAGGCCATAGAACTGAATAACGGGCAAAAGTGGAAGGTGGATGAAAATATGATGGTGTACATCGTACAAATGGAAAAGGATGTAACAGGCTTTGGCGGCAGTACTATGGAAGAATATAAACAACTTGCATCAGGCCTGGATAAAAATATAGAACAACTGACATCGAATTGTACTATGGAAGGCAAGGCCCACGATGAATTGCATAAATGGTTGTTGCCTTTTATAGAATTAACAGAGCAGTTTTCGGCATCGGAAACCGCACAGGATGCAACGAAATATTATGGGCAGATAAAATTATCACTGGAAGATTTTCACCGGTATTTTGAATAAATATTGACCAATGCCCTACCAGTCATAGTGTGATTTTTATCCTCCCCCGTTTAATTGCTCAGCCAGATACCGATATAAAAGACATTTTTGTCCGAAATATGACCAACGTCATATTTTATTAGTGGTTGTGTGAATAGTTTTATGTTACACAAAACAGACATTATATGAAAAAGCTATTGTTATTGCCGGTGGTGCTGATAGCCCTGCTGGTACAATCGTGCGGCGGTGCTGCTGAGGGCGGCACGGCAACCGAAAGCTCAAATGAAACCTCTACCGCGTCCGCACAACCTCCTTCATCCGGCGATGACCCTTCTCAACAGGATGTGGTAGATGTAGCGGTAGGCAGCAAGGACCACAGTACACTGGTAGCCGCAGTAAAAGCTGCAGAACTGGTAGAGCCGTTGCAGAAATCAGGGCCGTTTACTGTGTTTGCACCTACCAATGCGGCTTTTGACAAACTGCCCGCCGGTACTGTAGACGACCTGCTGAAACCTGAGAATAAAGACAAACTAGCCAATATATTGGAGTACCACGTATCGGTAGGCGTGTTTACAGAAGATATGCTGCGCGATGGCCAGAAGATAGGACAAGTGAACTCGCAAAATATAACAGTGGCTAAGGAAGGGAATAGTATTAAGATAAATGGGAAAGCCAATGTGGTGGGTACAGTGCGCGCGTCCAACGGTATTATTTATGTGATAGACGAGGTGTTGTTGCCTGAGTAAAGATTTGCTTTATAATTGTCCTATGCCCGGGAGGCCGCTGCTTTTGCAGCGGCTTATTTTCTCCCTATCCCCCGCCTGAGGCGGGGAGACGGAAGGAGTAATGATTTTGGAATTATAGCCTACACCACCTTATCCCTGTTCGACCGTTCTTCTACGGTGCGTACAAGTGGGTTAGCTGTGTTGGTAGCGTATTCTTCCCGTTGGCGTAGTATGTCTATCGCCTGGAATACAGCTTCCCTGAACGATGATTCATCGGCTGTATTTTTACCGGCTATGTCGAAGGCGGTACCGTGGTCGGGCGAAGTACGTACTACAGACAGCCCGGCGGTATAATTCACACCCTGGCCTTGTGCGAGGGTTTTGAAACCCACCAGCCCCTGGTCGTGGTACATAGCCAGTACTGCGTCAAACTCTGTATAGCTGCCGCGTGCAAAAAAGGCATCGGCAGCGAAAGGCCCGTAAACCAGGTTGCCTTGCTGTTGCATACTTTCTATCAGCGGAGTGATGATGTTTTTGTCTTCGTCGCCTATAGTTCCGTTGTCGCCTGCATGAGGGTTAAGCCCCAGTACAGCTATTTTGGGTTTCATGATACCGAAGTCTTTCAGTAGGCTGTCCTTCAGCAGGTTCAGTTTAGACGTAAGGGTTTCTTTGGTGATGTAGCTGGCTATTTTGGACACAGGGATATGCTCCGTAGCCAATGCCACGCGCAGTTCGTTGTGGTACAACAGCATCAGTACATCTTTCGCTCCAAATTTGTCTTTGAAAAAAGGCGTATGCCCCGTGTACTGGAAATCCGGTACCTGTGTATTCGATTTATGGATAGGCGCTGTAACAATAGCATCAAGCTGCCCGTCTTTCAGGCATTGTGCCGCCACCATCAGCGAGCGGACTGCATATTTACCACCAGCCTCGGTCAAAGCTCCGGGCTGTATAGGAATTTCTTCTTCCCAGCAGTTGAATACATTTACCTGCTTCTGGCTCAGGTTGCCCAGGTCTTTAGTGCTGTGAAAGTTGAAATGCTGGTCTTCAACTGCACGCCTATAGTAGTTGATAACCTTGTTGGATGAAAATATTACGGGTGTGCAGAGGTCGAGCAGCCTGTTGTCTGCAAATGTCTTGATGATGACCTCGGGGCCAATGCCGTTGATGTCGCCAATGGTTATTCCTATGATTGGTTTTTCTGTTTGCATCTTTATTGCCTTGTAGCTTTAATATTGTTATTGCTTACCATAGTGCAGGAGGAAGTCGAGCATCATGCGGATGCCGTAGCCCGTGCCGCCACTGGGTAAATATCCTTGCTTCGCTGTATTAAAGGAGACACCCGCAATGTCGAAGTGCATCCATGGGTATGAGGTAAAATGTTCCAGGAACTTACCTGCGGATATAGCCCCGCCGTTGCTATCGCCAATGTTCTTCATATCAGCTATGTCCGATTTCAGTTTCTTACCGTATTCTTCCCACAGCGGATATTCTACCAGTCTTTCGTACTGGCGGTAGCCGCTTTCATGAAATTGTTTTTTCACATCATCGCCCGCCGTGCCCATACATACTATACCATGCGGGCCAACAGCTACCGAAGCCGCGCCTGTAAGCGTAGCGAAGTCAACTACCAGTTCGGGGTTGTAGCGTTTTGCCCAGTGCAGTGCATCGCCCAGCAAAAGGCGGCCTTCGGCATCGGTGTTCAATACTTCTACAGTTGTGCCGCTGTACATGGTGATGATGTCGCCCGGTACATAAGCCTCTTCGCCGGGGCGGTTGTCAGTTGCGGGTACCAGTGCTATTACGTGCAGTGGCAGTTGCATACGCGCTACGGCGTAGATAGTAGCCGATACCACCGCTGAGCCGCTCATGTCACTCTTCATACGGTCCATGCTGGCGGGCGTGGGTTTTAAAGAGAGTCCACCTGTATCGTACACAACACCTTTGCCTACCAATACAATTGGTTTTTTATTCAATGCCTTTTTGGGCTTGTATTCCATAATAGTAAACGTAGGCGGCTGTTGGCTGCCCCTGTTTACGGCCAGTATGCCACCCATTTTTTCTTTTACTATTGCGGGCTTTTGCAGTGTAGTTACTTTAAAGCCCGCCTCTTTACCCAGCGCGGCTATTTCTTTGGCCAGTTGTACGGCGCTCAGGTAGTTCAGGGGTTCATTCACCAGGTTGCGGGCTTTCGCTATGGCATCGGTGGTGATTGTGAGCTGCTGCATTTCCTTCAGCGTGATGGACTTCTGTGTAAAACTGATGGTATGCAGGCTGGTCGCCAGCTTGCCCGCGTCGGAGCGGTATTTTAAAAACTGGTAGTTAGCCAGTGTTATACCCTCTGCTACCAGGTAGGCGGCACGACTGTGTTTAGACAAGTTGATAATGCACAGTTCGCCGATTTTATGTTTTGCAGCTATGGTCTGTACGTTTGCACCCGCCTCGCGCATGGCTTCAGACAATTGCCAGTCGGTGGGTTTTTCTTCGGGTATGTATATAAATATATGTTTGTCGTAGCGGTTGAGGGTAATGAGTGCGTGGTTATCTTTATGCGCTTTCTGCACATAGGCGGCTTCTTCTTTGGTAAGTATAGTTTGTTTAAGCCCGCCGGTATTGTCTGCAATAATAAGCTGGTTATTCTTAGGTTCTTTCTGTAGAATGCTGAATTTCATCTTTGAATATAATAAAATATGTTGCACAAAGTTACAGCGCAAGGTAATAGGTTGCCCTGTTTAAACCTAACTTTGCCCATCGAAATTGAAACGGACTAATAATTTGAAACAGCCATATACATTAAAGAAAAGCCTGGGGCAACATTTTCTGCACGACGAAAATATGTGTATGAAGATAGTGGAACAAATACCTGCACGCAGGCCGCTGCAACTGCTGGAAGTAGGCCCCGGCGGGGGAGCTATTACCAAATACATAATAGAGCAGGAAGGCATTGACTATAAAGCCATAGAACTGGACCAGGAAAAGATAGCATACCTGCATGCCACTTATCCGAAACTGGTTGGCAAAATCATTCATAAGGATATACTGAAAGCGGAAAAGCCTTTTGAGGGAGGATTTAGTGTAATAGGCAACTTCCCATATAATATATCTTCACCCATACTTTTCAAAGTGCTGGAATGGGAAGAAAATGTCGACGAAGTGATTGGTATGTTCCAAAAAGAAGTGGCACTGAGAATATGCTCGCAGCATGGCAGCAAGGTATATGGTATACTCAGCGTGCTGATGCAGGCATTCTTCAAGGTAGAATACCTGTTTGACGTACACGAGAACTGTTTTACCCCACCACCTAAGGTGAAAAGCGGGGTGTTGCGGTTTGTGAACACCGGCAACCCCTATGGTATCGATGACAAACGGAAATTCACTATACTGGTAAAAGCAGCCTTCGGCCAGAGGCGTAAGACATTGAGGAATGCGCTGAAATCGCTGCTGGAGGCTGAAGCCCTGAAAGACCCCATTATGGACAAGCGGGCGGAACAACTGTCAGTAGCGGATTTTGTCGGGCTATATAAACAATATTACTCATGAGTAAAAAGGTACTGATAGCAGCCCCTGTACACAGCATACTCACCCGCTGGCTGGAAGCTAACGGTTACGAATGCATGGCGAAGGAGCAAATAACGCAGCAGGAAGCCTTAGGGCTGGTGCAGGATTGTACCGGTATCATTACCTCTACCCGGCTGCAGGTTAACCGGGAGCTGATGGATGCTGCCCCCCGGCTGCAATGGGTGGGCCGTATGGGTAGCGGCATGGAGGTGATAGACCTGCCCCATGCGGCTAAAAGGGGAATAGCTTGCTTTAGCAGTCCCGAAGGCAACTGTAATGCAGTGGCCGAACATGCCCTGGGTATGTTGTTGGGCCTGAATAAGAAGATAATCAAGAGTAACATAGAAGTAAAAAATGGCATATGGCTCAGGGATGAGAACAGGGGCGTGGAACTGGAAGGGAAAACAATAGGTATTATAGGTTATGGCCATACGGGTAGTTCTTTTGCCCGGAAACTATATGGTTTTGATATGCGGGTATTGGTATATGACAAATATGTGCATGGTGTCGTACCGAAATATATGGAAGAATGCGAAGGGCTGGATAAGATATTTGAAGAGGCTGATATAGTAAGTTTTCATGTACCGTTGCAACATGATACGCTGCATTACTTCAATGATGATTTTGTGCGTAAAATGCAAAAACCTTTTATTATTGTCAATACCTCAAGAGGTAAGGTAGTAGATACGAAAGCCTTGTACGACGGGCTGTTGAGCGGGAAGATAACCGGTGCATGCCTGGATGTGTGGGAAGAAGAGCCCATATCGGCTATGAGCGATGAAATGAAGGATTACCTGGCAAAAATAGCAGTTATGCCCAGGGTAATTGTCACACCGCATATAGCGGGTTATAGTGTAGAGGCGGTGTATAAAATGAGCAAGTCGCTACTGGGTAAAATTGTCACAAAGGGGTAAGATGTATGCCCTCCGGATATAATATAAGGAAAACAAACATTATACTGACAAAAATTAAAAATCGGCGTTTTACTTTTAACAAAGATTTTTATCTTTACCGTTCATTTGGTTAATAAATATTTAATGCAGGATATGACAAGTTTACTACGCTTTTTAATAGTGGTGGTTATTTTAGGGTTCGCGGGTCAAGCGCTTGCTCAGGGTACCAGTGGTGCTATACAGGGTACAGTGGTGGATGCAAATGGCGACCCGGTAATCAACGCTCAAATACAAGTGTCCCGCGGTGGTATAGCCAAGGGCGGCGCTGTTACTGACTTTGATGGTAACTATGTAGTGAAGCCCCTGGAACCGGGCAGGTACGAAGTGCGCGTGAATTATATAGGCCAGAAAGAAAGCCAGACGACAGGCGTAATTGTGCAGCCGGGGCAGAACACAGAAGTAAATGTGAAACTGCAGCCTAAAGACGAAACCACACTGGAAGAAGTAGTAATAACCGAGTACAAGGTGCCGCTGATAGATAAGTTCCAGGGTGGTAGTACCACTACCCGTACATCTGAAGAGATAGAGCAAATGGCTACCCGTAATACTACCAGTATGGTGTCTACTTCGGCAGGAGCCTACTCAAGGACAGATGGCGGCGCTGTACAGATAGGCGGTGCACGCGCTGACGGTACTTTATATATAATAGATGGTGTGCAGGTGTATGGTTCAAGGGGTATCAACGTATCTCAGAATGCTATTGACCAGATACAGGTAATCACTTCGGGTATTCCGGCAAAATATGGTGATGCGATAGGTGGTGTGGTAAACATTACGACCAAAGGTGTATCTGATATATTGCGCGGTAGCGTGTTGCTGGAGAAATCTGTAGACGGCTATGGCCACAACCTGGGTAACTTTACTTTATCAGGCCCTTTATTTAAAAAGAGGATAGACAGTGTTAACAAAAAGCCAGTTGTTGGTTTCTTCCTGGCGGGTGATGCCTGGTACGACAAAGACAGGGCGCCGAGATATAATGGTGTTTACCAGGTGAAGGACGAGGTGTTGAAAGATATACAGGAGAACCCGCTGATTAATGTTCCCAACCAGTCCGGCGTACCTGTATTCAGGAACAGGGCGGAAACCGTTACTGCTAATGACTTATATATAACTAAACAGAGACCCAATGCAGATGTGTTTGAAGGCCGCTTAACCGGCAGGCTGGATTTTCAACTGGCTGATAACCTGAACCTGAGCGCAGGCGGTACTTTTAACTACAGCAAGGCAAAAAATTACAGCCGTGCATGGTCTATGTTCTCCCGCGATGAGATACCTGAAGAGCAGAACTATACCGGCAGGGGTTTCCTGCGTTTGCAACAGAGTTTCAGGAAAAATGCCGGCGAGCAGGTTGCGGAAGGGGAAGAAACACAGAAACAAATTATCACCAATGCTTTCTATACTTTACAGGTAGACTACCAGACAGAATCCCGTAAGATAGAAGACCCTACGCACGGGGAAAATATTTTCGATTATGGGTATGTAGGTAAATTTTATACAGAATATATCCCAATATACGCACCGGGTATAGATAGCGCAGCTAGCGCCTATCATAACAGGGATGTGTTTGGTACACAATTGCTGGTAGACCGTGCAGCGGTACAAACAACATTTGAGCGTTCTGAAAAGAACCCCCTTCTGGCTAACTATACATCACAATATTTTGAAGACCTGGACGGCCCTTCACCTGGTAGTGAGCAAATTATCAGGGCCAGGAACGGCTTGATCAATGGACAGATGCCACTATCTATCTACGGCTTGTACACCACTACAGGCCAGAGCAATACAGGTTTCAGCAGGGCGGATGTACAGCAGTACGCTGTGTCTATTGATGCATCTTTCGACTTGCAACCTCGTAAAACACGCCACTCTATTGAATTTGGCTTGTACTACCAGCAGCGTACAGAGAGTAACTATGGCATAAGTGGCGCCGGCACAAACGGTGGCTTATGGCAGTATATGCGCCAGTTAACTAATACCCATATAGGTTTGGATATGGACAACCCCGTTTATATTGTAGACGGCCAGAGGTATAGCAAAGAGCAGATATTTGGCGTAGACGGTGTGACATTCTCTCCTGACGATACTATCTTTTATAACAGGTACATTGCAGGTGTGCAAAGTAATTTTGACAAAAACCTGAGGAATAAACTGGGTGTGAGCGCTACGGATTACATAGCCATAGATGAACTGGACCCTTCAACATTCTCTATTGATATGTTCTCTGCTGACGAATTGCTGAACAGCGGTAACCCTTTTGTCAGCTATTCAGGCTATGATTATAAAGGTAACCGCCAGCGCGGCCAGGTTAACTTCAACGACTTCTTTACAAAAAAGGATGAGAATGGCAACTATACGCGTGATATAGGCGCTTACCGTCCTAACTACATAGCCGGTTATATCATGGACAGATTCCAGTTCAAAGACCTGTTTTTCAATATAGGTTTGCGCGTAGAGCGTTTCGACGCGAATACCAAAGTGTTGAAAGACCCTTATTCTTTGTACGAGGTGAATTCTGTAGCTGATGCAAGGAGCCTGAAAGATGATTTCGGCAACCCACGGGTGAAGAATAATTTCACAGACGGCGGTGGCACCCCATCTAATATAGGTGATGACTATGTGGTGTATGTAAATAACAATGAGTCTGCAACACCTAATATCATTGGATATAGGAACGGTGATGAGTGGTACGACCCCTACGGAAGGCTGATAGAAGACCCCACTACATTGAGGCAGTACAGCGATGGCCGCGACCCTCAACCTTACCTGGTAAACCCTGATACGCGTATTACGGACAGCACATTTGACCCGAACTCTTCGTTCACGGATTATAAACCACAGATAAACGTGGCGCCGCGTATATCGTTCAACTTTCCTATATCGGATAAGGCGATGTTCTACGCACACTACGATGTATTGGTACAAAGGCCTAAAACAGGCGTATTTACACCTGCTTCCAGCTACTACAACCTGACTGCCAACCAGGGAAGTTTTATAAACAATCCCGACCTGAAGCCTGAAAAAATGTTTGATTATGAAGTGGGTTTCAAACAGCAAATCAGCCAGAACAGTGCAGTGACTATCAGCGGTTTCTACAAAGAGCGTAAGGATATGATACAGGTACGCCCTTACCTGTACGCATGGCCTACAACATATTATACATTCGGCAACCGCGACTTCTCTACTACAAAAGGTATGATGCTGCGCTACGATATGCGCCGCGTGCGCAACCTGAGACTGGATATAGCGTATACATTGCAATTTGCTAATGGTACAGGCTCCAGCCCTACATCAAGCATCAGTGGCTCGCCCAGTGCGCCCGGCCTGCTGTCAGGTTTTATCAGCGCTGGTTTGCCCAATATCCGGACAGTATTCCCATTGGACAACGACGTAAGGCATAATATTGTTACCACCCTGGATTACAGGTATGCAAAAGGTAAAGGCCCTGTGGTAGCTAATAAACATATACTGGAGAACGCAGGTGCTAACTTCATCTTCAGGACCAGGAGTGGTGAGCCCTATACCAGGTATACACAACCTGAAAGAGTAGCTAATACAGTAGACGGCCAGGTAAATGGCGCACGCCTGCCATGGCACTATTGGGTGGACCTGAGGATAGATAAAGACTTCCAACTGAACTTTGGTAAAAAAGATGGTGAAGTTACCAAACCAAGAAGGCAGGTATATGTGAATGCCTACGTGCTGATAAACAACCTGCTGAATACCCGCGACATATTGAGCGTAGATGGTTATACGGGTCGTCCGGATGATGACGGTTACCTGGCTCACCCACAGGGTATACAAAATACCAACAACCAGTATAACAGGCAGTCATTCATAGACATGTATTCGGCCAACCTGATAGGTACAGGTAGCGATAGGCTGAACCTGCCAAGAAGGATTAACCTGGGCCTGAACCTGAATTTTTAATACACAATATTTTAACTTAATAAAGTTATGATACCGATGAAATATAATAAGATTGGAGCAGTGATGATTTTGCTGGCTTGTGGTGCGTTAACGGCACAGCAGGCGTTTGCAAGGCCGGATGTAAATGCGGTTAAAAGAGCCTCCGGCGAAAGAAGGGGGCAATTGAAAACAACTGCTTCCTGTCGCCCGGCTGAGGCCGCTATAGACCTGGATATCAACAACGTAAGGGCCAGGCTGATGACCGGTGGCGATATGTGGTGGGATAATGGTACCTCTGAGGCCAGGTATGAAATACCTAAAGGGTCTCGTAAAAACTCCTTGTTTGCCGGCTCTGTATGGATAGGCGGAAGGGATGAACAAAACCAGTTGAAAGTGGCGGCACAAACATACCGCCAGACAGGTAATGACTATTGGCCGGGCCCACTTGACCCCACTACCGCTGATATAGCTGAGGCAGACTGTTCTGAGTGGGACCGTTTCTGGAAGGTAAACCGCGAAACCATCAATAAATTCAAGCTGCTTGCCGACAAAAGTTCGATAGCGGGCAACCCTGAGTATGAGGCTATATACCAATGGCCTGCCAAGGGCAACGTAAA
The DNA here is from genome assembly GCA_964515955.1 of uncultured Flavipsychrobacter sp. Classification (GTDB taxonomy): domain Bacteria; phylum Bacteroidota; class Bacteroidia; order Chitinophagales; family Chitinophagaceae; genus UBA5543. The sequence continues at coordinate 68,698 of CAZEZM010000007.1, forward strand.
TGCGACAGGACGTAACCAAAACCCCCTGACACTACATGAGGGCATAGATTACGCGCCGTTTATTGACGTAGATGGTGATGATAAATACAATCCTGAAGCGGGTGACTACCCCGGAGACCCGGCACGTCAGAATAACGACCTGCCCGGCGACCAGTTTATATGGTGGGTATTTAACGATAAAGGTAATGTTAAGCAACAATCTAATACAGAGGGTATAGGTATAGAAGTACAAGCGAGCGCTTTCGCCTTTACCAGCAAAGATGCCCTGAACGACGCTACTTTTTATAACTACCGCGTGATAAACAGGGGTACGTTGAGCCTGGATAGTACTTATATATCTACATGGACGGATGCCGACCTTGGTTATTACAACGATGACTATATAGGATGTGATACCAGCAGGGGTCTGGGTATACTATATAATGGTACCAGTGTGGATGGTACCGGACAGGTAAACAGCTACGGCGACAGGGTGCCGATGGTAGGCGTTGACTTCTTTAAAGGGCCAATCAAGAGAACAGATGTGAGCGGAGTAATAGAGGTGGATACATTAGGTATGACTGCCTTTACCTACTATAATAACGATAATACGGTTGTAGGTAACCCTAACAATGGTATTGAGATTTATAACTATATGAGTGGTTCCATAAGGAACGGCCAGAGGTTCAGTAACGATTTTAAAGGCCCTAACACGCCATCGAAAGCATATGGTGAAGGTCCGCTGACGCCTTTCGTATTTTATGGTGACCCCGGTATACGTTCGGAGTGGTCGGAATGTACCTGCGGCAACCCCGTAGGTGACAGGCGCTTTGTTCACTCTGCAGGTGCGTTCAGACTTGAGCCCGGCGTTGTCAACGATATCACGATTGGTGCTGTATGGGTTGCAGATGCCGGTGGATGCCCCAATACTTCTTTCAGGAAGATAAGGGTAGCTGATGACCTGGCACAATCACTGTTTGATAATAACTTCCAGACGATAGAAGGCCCCGAAGCCCCGAGAATGGTAGCACGTGCCTTAGACAGGAGGTTAGTATTCTACCTGAATAATGACCCCATCAGTAACAACTTCCAGGAAAAATATGGCTACGACCTGAGCCAGGCGAAATACCGTGTTGCATCACCAAAAGCTGCAAACTATGTTAAGAGCCCGGACTCATTATACAAATTTGAAGGTTACAGAGTGTTCCAGCTGAAGAGCAGGTATGTTACCCCGGCCGATATATTCGATGATAATGGAGAGATAGATGACCAGGTTGCCATAGAGGTATTTAAATGCGACATACGCAATGGTATTACCCGCATCATCAACTACGATAAGAATACAGATGTAAGTGACTCTACATTTGAGCCGGTAATAAAGGTTGAAGGCGACGATGAGGGTATTAAACACAGCTTTGAAATATCGCAGGACGCCTTTGCGGAAGGTGAGGATAAGCGACTGGTGAACTATAAGAACTACTATTTTGTAGCCATAGCTTACGCACACAACAACTTTGCGCCATTTGATGCAAAAAGGGCAGATTCTACACAGGATATAGCTTATCTTGAAAGCTCTAAAGGCGCAGGTGGTTCTGCCATAGATGTAGTAACCGCTACCCCTAACCCCGCAAACGGAGATATGGGAACTGTGCTGAATGCAGATTATGGTGATGGTGTTATCATTAAACGTATAGAAGGTGCCGGTAATGGTGGTAACGGACTGACGATGAGCGATTCTTCTGAAAATGATGCTATATTCGGAGTGCCATTCGGTGGTGGTAAATTGCACCAGTCTCTCCAACCTACATATAAAGCAGGAGAAGGCCCTGTAAATGTAATGGTTGTAGACCCGGTAAAAATACAGCCCTATGATTTCGAACTGTACCTGGTATCTCCTGATACTACAACTACCCAAATGTCCGCTGCAAATACAACATGGAAGTTGATAAATACGACTACCGGTGATACAATATACAGCGAGCGCAACCTGGTAGATAAAAATGAACAGATTATTGAAGACTATGGTTTTTCTGTAACTATAGGCCAGGCACCACGCCCAACCGACAGTCAGAGCCTGAACAGAAATGGTATTATCTCCGACGATATTGTTTTTGAAGATCCGACCAACCCATGGTTGGGGGGTATTAACGACCAGGAAGACAGGTCTTATGCTAACTGGATACGTTCGGGTAACAAGCGTGATACATTCAAGCTTTGTGATTTTGAAGATAAGCGTGGCGATTCTGTGAACCAGGATTATGAAAAATTATTGTCGAGGTACTCTACTACATTCGCCACATGGGCCCCTTATGCCCTTGCTGCAGACGATAGCTCTACTGCCTGCGGATTTGGTGTAGCCAAGCGCGGCCATTCAGTACAGTTATCAGCCCTGCCAAGTGTAGATATAGTATTTACCAAAGACAAATCTAAATGGTCGAGAGCCCTTGTGTTTGAAATGAATGAAGAAGCAGGGCTGGCAGAAGGAGGAGTACATAAATTCTCAATCAGGTCTCACCAAAGCTGGAACATGGACCTGGATGCCAACGGAAGGCCTGTTTATTCAACTATACCTGGCGATACGGGTTATTCATGGTTCCCGGGTTATGCTATCAACCAGGAAACAGGTGAACGCCTGAATATCTACTTCGGCGAAGATTCTTACCTGGAAGCGCATAACGGTAGCGACATGATATGGAACCCTACTTCAACATCGTTTGAATTTACAGGGGCGACCGTAGCTGTAATATTCGGTGGTAAACATTATGTGTATATTGAGAATACCAGGTATGACTCGTGTAAATCGTTTATCGCGGAATTAGTACACCCCAGTCCGTTGAGACGAGAAGCAAGGTTTAACAGGATGGCATGGGTAGGGGTACCGTTGCTGAACCCATTGACAGAAGCAAAATTGGCGCCATTGTCAGATGGCCTGATACCTAACGATGTGAGGATATCATTCAAAATATCAAGGCCGTATGTAAAGTATAATACAGATGTCAACAATACCGGCAACCTGAAAAACGGTGGATATCCGTTATATTACTTCAGCACCAGGGATATAGCACCTGTGAAACTGGGTGATAACCCCAACGCTGATAAGGACGCATTGCTGGCCAGGATACACGCAGTACCTAACCCTTACTACGGATATACCGGGTATGAGTTGAACAGGTACGATACGCGTGTTAAGATTATCAACCTGCCGGCACGTGCTACTATCAGCGTGTATGCGCTGGACGGTACGCTGATACGCAGGCTGGAGAAAGATAACCAGAACCAATCTTTCATAGACTGGGATATACGCAACGCGAAAGGATTGCCAATTGCCAGCGGTATGTACCTGGTACATGTGAATGCTGAAGGTATAGGTGAAAAAGTTATTCGCTGGTTTGGTGCAATGCGCCCGGTAGATATTACAAACTATTAATAATAACTCACGTTGCGGAGATGCCATCTCCGCAACGTTTTGAATAAAATTTTTATAAAGTAGATTATGAGAAAGTTTTATACAGGCGCAGCTTTAATGGTTTGCTCTATGGGTTTGTCTGTTGCCGCATTTGCCGGCAACAAAGACCGTTCAGGGCAGGCAGGGGCAACACAGTTGCTGATTAACCCGTGGGGACAAAGCACCGGGGTATTCGGTATGAACACTTCGTATGTAGGGGGCCTGGATGCGATGAAGACTAATATCGCAGGACTGGCGCATGTTAACAAAACGGAAGTAGGTGCCGCATACTCGAGGTATCTTGCCGGTTCCGGCGTTAGTATAAACAACCTGGGTTTCGCACAGCGTGTGGGTAGCGCAGGTGTTATTGGCGCTAACATAATGTCGATGTCTTATGGTGAAATCACCATAACTGACTATAATAACCCGGAAGGCGGCGTGGGTACGTATAGCCCCCAGTTTTATAATGTAATGGTGGGCTACTCGCAGGAATTTTCAGAGAGCATTTCTGTGGGTGCCGGCGCTACATTTATATCTGAGCAAATACCTGATGCCAAAGCAAGCGGTATAGTATTTGAAGCAGGTATCCAGTACGTAACAGGTGTTGACAACAACTTCCATTTCGGTATTACCCTGCGTAATATAGGTACAGGTATGAGGTACAGCGGTAGCGGTTTTTCAATCAACAGTGAGGCGCCTGAAGATGAAACATATACCATCAACAGGCAGATACCCTCTGAACAGTTTGAGATGCCTACTTACCTGAATATCGGCTTGTCTTATGATTTCTATTTGGATAAGAACACGGTAGCGACTGAAGATGCGCAGAGCACTGAAAAACCACAGCCTAAGCATCGCCTCTCTCCAATGGCTAACTTTACCTCTAATTCATTTAACAATGACTACCTGGGCGCTGCGGTAGAATACTCATTCAAAGAGACATTTATGCTGCGCGGTGGTTACAGGTATGAAAGTAAAATTGGCGACAAGGCCCTGAGTACTACGTTTTACACCGGTCTTTGTGCAGGCGCTACCGTACAGTTCAGCATTGGCGAAACCGGACCAAGAATGGCATTGGATTACTCATACAGGAGTACACGCCAGCCCAACAATGGTATACATGCTTTTACTTTACGCCTGATGCGCTAAGTAAATAAAATTAGTAACTTTACTTTTGCAACGCTTCTGTAATCACAGAGGCGTTGCATTTTTTACAAAATCCTAAAATATAATCGATATGTCAGGATTAAACTATGTAACGCAAGAGACTTTAGACCAGATGAAAGATGAGCTGAATAAGCTCAAGACAACAGGCAGGGCCGAAATTGCCCATGCTATAGCCGAGGCCAGGGAAAAAGGCGATTTAAAAGAGAATGCTGAATATGATGCAGCAAAGGAAGCGCAGGGCTACCACGAGGCTAAAATTGCCAAACTGGAAGCAGCTGTAGCCACTGCAAGGGTAATAGATGCGAAAAACCTGGATATTAGTAAGGTATCTATATTATGCAAGGTATCTGTATTGAACATGGCTACCAACAAGAGCATGCAGTACCAGATAGTGTCTGAACAGGAAGCTGACCTGAAAGAAAAGAAGATATCGGTGACGTCTCCCATAGGTAAGGGACTGCTGGGCAAAACTGTAGGCGATGTAGCTGAAATAACTACACCCGGCGGTACATTGAAATTGAAAATTGAGAACATAAGCGCATAATTATGGCCGGTATTTTTTCAAAGATCATAGCCGGTGAGATACCCTCTTATAAGATTGCGGAGAACGACAGGTTTTATGCATTCCTTGATATCTTTCCATTGGTAAAAGGCCACGTACTGGTAGTGCCTAAAAAAGAAACAGACAAAATTTTTGATGTAGAAGACAGCCTGCTGGCCGAGTGGCTTGTTTTTGCCAAACCGATTGCAAAAGCTATCGAGAAAAGTTTTGACTGCAACCGCTGCGGTATAAGTGTGATAGGCCTGGAAGTACCTCATGCGCATATGCACCTGGTACCCATCAATACTGCAGATGACCTGAATTTTACAAGGCCAAAACTGAAACTTACCGAAGATGAGATGAAGGCAGTTCAGCAGAAGATACTTGCCTGCCTGTAATTATCCGGGAGATACTATCATCTTCTGCTCTACACTCCATGCCTGTGGCCCCTCGGCAAACAATGCTTTAGTCCTGGCCCAGGTATCTTTAAATAACTCTGAAAAACGGTAATGGTCAAGGTGCTGCTCACTGTCCCATATGCTGTAGGTGAAAAAGATATTACCCTTACCTGTTTCCTGCCACAACTCCAGGTGGCGGCAACCTTCAAAACCCCTGATGAGTTGTTTACGGTCGTTAAATAGACTCAGGAAATTATCTGTTTCCTCCTCCCTGAAGGTCATTTTTACTATCCGTACTATCATTCAAAGTCTATTTTTATGGTTGTGTACATAAGTTGGCCCGGGCGTTTCATTTTCAACCCGAAAAGTTCTGCCGCATTGCCCCTGTTGATGGCAATTTCAAGATAGCCGCTGCTATTGAACCTGCACAGCTTTTCAAATGCATTTACTGAATTGTAATTGTTGCTGATGGCCGTCACGTTTTCGCGTATGAAATTGACAGAAAACTTGCGCCCGGCCGCAGCTTGTTCAAATTCATTTTTTGTAATATTCAACACCACGTTGCCAAAGTTGTCTATATGTATCACATGCCCTTCTATTGCATTAACAGTGGTAAATGGTATGAACTGCCCCGGTGCATGAGTGATGGCGAAGGGGGCGTAGCCGGCTTCAGCAGCCGTTGTATTTTGTAGCTGTGTTATCACATGGGCTACAGCACCCATCCAATCTGCAAGGTTGCCTGTATCGTTCATGCTAAAGCATAGCCTGGGGGATATATCTTCACCCGGGAATGCCAGCGGCAGCACGCCATTATCAGGGGCCAATATTTTTTTGCCCGCCAGGTCTGCCAGTATCAGCTTCGATTCCGGGCCATAGTATATATCAAACAGCAACACATGAAAGCTATCTGCGGGAAATGTTTTGACTGATGAGGCCAACAGGTAAGCGGCCTGCTGCACATAATATGGGTATAGATTATGGGTTACATCTATCAGCGGCATACCGGGCAATTGTTGCAGTAGTATGCTCTTAGCTTTGGCAACTCCAGTATCGTTGTACCCGAGGTCTGATAATAATGCAATAGAAGCCATCTGTAAACAAAAGTAAGGGGTTGCTACTGATTACTCAATAGCGCATATACATTATATACCATAATATTTCAGCCAGGTATGCGTTAATACTTTACACGGTTATCAATTATTTAGTAATCTTGCCATAGCAATGAAGAAGCATATTGTATACATATTTTTAGTTATCGCTGCCATAGCGGTGTTTACATCCGGCTGCCGAAAGGAGAAATTCCTGGATACAGGGGGGGAATTACGTTTTTCGGTAGATACGCTCACCTTCGATACTGTTTTTGCCTCTTTAGGCAGTTATACCGCATGGGTGAAAGTATATAACCCTCAAAACCAGCCGGTGAATGTGAGCTCTATCGGGCTGGAGGGGGGCGATGGTTCACAGTTCAATATTAATGTAAATGGAACAGCCGGTAGCTTGGTAAAAGATATTGAGATAGCGGCCAAAGACAGTATTTATGTATTTGCTACAGTAAATATCAATCCGAATGACGAGAATAACCCCTTCGTAATACAAGACAGGTTGGTAGCCACATTGAATGGCAGGCAATATACTATCCCATTCCTGGCCTATGGCCAAAATGCTTATTACCTGGTAGATAGCCTTATTACATCCAACCAGGTATGGAATACCGACAAACCTTATGTGATTATACGCAATGCTGCCGTTGATGAAAATGTTACAGTAACAATTCCGGCGGGTTGCAGGATATATGTACATGCCGATTCCAGGTTAATTGTTTTAGGTACGCTGAAAGTAAAGGGTACTAAACAGGATAGTGTGGTTTTCCAGGGCGACAGGCTGGACAGGAAATACTTTGGCAATGAAGGATACCCGGGCGAATGGGGTGGTATATACTTTACTTCCAGCAGCCACGACAACGAAATAGATTACGCAATACTAAGGAATGTTGGCAATAGTACCAGGCTGGGCGAAAGTGTGTTTACACCGGCAGCTATACAAATCAACTACGATACTATTAATGATAATAAAGCACAGTTAGTGCTTACCAATACAGTAATCGAAAATTCTATAGGTTATGGTATCCTGGCTTTTGGCAGTACGCTTATTGCCCGCAACTGTTTGATTAATACTTGTGGTGCACAGTGCATGGCGGCGTTTGAAGGTGGCGGGTATTACATGGACAATTGCACATTCGTTACTTATGGTACCAACAAAGTAAGCCATACCGACAACCCTGTGATGGCGTTACTGAATTTCCGGGATGTTGATAACACGTCTTATGTGGCAGGGCCTTTAGAAGTAGTAATGCGCAACAGCGTGGTTTGGGGCTCGCTGGAAACTGAATTCCTGGCACAAAAGAAAGATGGAGCGTCCTTTAATGTAACGCTGGAAAACTGCCTGGTGAAGAATAAAGACGGTATGCCCGCCGATGTAAAGGCTACTAACTGTAAGGTAAACGAAGAGCCTAAGTTCAAAGATTATAATGTATGGAATTACAGGCCGGGTGATGGTTCACCATTGATCAATGCAGGCAAAGATATAAGCTTACCCACCGACCTGGATGGCAAGGCGAGAGACAACCAGCCGGATATTGGCTGCTATGAGTATTAAATTAGAATTACTACTTAGAAAAATAAAGGGATTAACCCATAGGTTAATCCCTTTTCCATGTATCGCCGATAGCTTTTATCTATCCAGCTTTGTAACAAGTATCTTCCGTGCAAAGTGAATCCTGCTTTTGATGGTGCCCAGCGGTTCGTTCAGTACCTCAGCTATGTCCTGGTATTTATACCCCATATAATACAACTCAAAGCACTGGCGGAAGGCATAGGGGAGCGCATCTATCTGCGTTTGTATTTCCTGCATCCTTACGTTGCTCCATCCCTCGTTACGGGCTTTCTTGTCTACGTTATACATTACTATATCCTCGGGTACAGAGCTGCTCACTTTTGTAAAACGTTTGTTCTTACGGTAATTGTTGATGAATATGTTCCTCATGATTGTATATAACCAGGCTTTCAGGTTGGTGCCTATTTTATATTTATTTCTGTTCATTAAAGCACGCAATATGGTTTCCTGGAACAGGTCCTGCGCTTCTTCCATGTCATGGGTGAGCGAATGTGCGTATGGCTTCAAAAAATCGCTTTGTGTGGCAATGGCGTTGTTGAAATCTGTCGTAGTCATAATATTGAGCTTTATTTACCAACATGAAATTAAAATATGATGCCAACAACTACGATACGTTTTGTTTATGATTGCATAGTGAACATTTAAACAAAATTATTAACTGTAATTAACCCCAGCTTGCCATCATCAGGAATGAATATCCTTATACCGATCTAATCTATTGATTCAGAATGTCTTGTAAAGCTGGGACTTTGCTTCTGCCAAAGACTGTATGAGAATTACATTAGAGGGAGTATCAATTATCTTTCTGCGTTGAACAACTAAACCGGAAACGAAAATTGTACATTCTGGCTGTAAATCCGACAGGGTTTTCAAGTATTTTGCAATGTCAAAATCACCTCCACCGGCTGTGATATGTGTGTATAAATATTTGATTTTCAGCTCCTTAGATACGTACCTAACCTGGTCGATAGGCGTGTCTGAACCTAAATATACAACATTTTTACTTTGTTTTAACAGGAAATGTTGAATATATAATAAACCGGTTTCATGATTTTCGGCTTCGGGCAGGAATAAAAGGTACCTGGTCTGTTCAGGTTGTGGATTTTGTGGAATTTTTTCTATAGCAGATAATATTTTTCGAACAATAATATTGGACACAAGATGCTCATGTGCGGGCATTATGTGGTCAGACATCCACAAAACCCCAACTTTTTCCAGGAAACCAAACAGCAGGTATTCTACTGTTTGCTCAATACCATGCTTTTTAATGTATTTATTCAACAGGTTGTCAAACCTGAATGTATCCATATCTATAGTAGCCTCCAGTAACTCGTTAATAAGGATATTGTATTGGAACTCATTATCAGAGGTGAGGGCCAGCAAATCATTTGCCTCCTGGGCTGACATCTTTTTTATACGAGATATCTTATAGCCATGCTGGTTGAGCAACGCTATTTTCAATATCTGTTTCAGGTCTTCAGAGTTATAATACCTGATATTGGTATCTGTACGTTGTGGTACCACAATGCCGTACCTCTGTTCCCAAATGCGAAGTGTGTGTGCCTTTATACCTGTCAGGTGCTCAACATCCCTAATACTAAAGCGGTTCATTTGTTTTGAATGAATTTGTAGTGAATAGTTACCGATAACAAATACGCTACTTGCTATGTCAAATATACAAATTTGTTTTTAGGGCAGGGCTGTAGCAGGGCAATCATGTAATAACATTAGTTGCAGAAAAAAAGTTGAGTAAAAAGGTTACTTTTTTTTCTTCCTGGGTTTTTTTAGCTGTGTTTTTTCATCTTCCTCCAGCAGCAGTTGCCAGTTGGTGTTTGGTATGTCTTGCGAAAGAGCGATAGTTGCTGAATAATCGGACTTATCAATCCTCATTTCGGCAATGTCCTTGCCTATAAACGCTGTTATTTCTTCCAGCATAGGCTTCTCTTCGGGGGCGCAGAAGGATATGGCATGGCCCTTGTTGACACCCCTGCCAGTACGGCCTATACGGTGTACATAATTCTCTGCTACATCGGGCAGGTCGTAGTTCACCACGTAGTCTACATCCGGTATATCTATGCCACGCGCATTTACATCCGTAGTTATCAGCACTTTGACATCGCCTTTTTTAAAGCTTTTCATTACAGAGAGTCGGTCGTCCTGCTCTTTGCCGCCATGCATCATCAGGGTAGGAATATCTACCCGGGCCATAGCTGCCGCTACACGCTCCGCCCTTACTTTAGTACGTACAAATACCAGGATTTTCTTATCAGAGAACTCCCTCACCAGCCTTTCCAGGAAGAACCTTTTGTCGTCCATACCTACGTACGCCACAGAGTGTGTTACGTTTTTGGATATGGGGTCTTTGGGCGATATCTGGATACGTATGGGGTTGTCCACCACGCTATATGCCAGGTCTTTGATATTTTTATTAATAGTTGCGGAGAAGAATAGGGTCTGGTGTTTGGCAGGCAGGTGTTTCAATACATCCTGTATGTCTTTGATGAAGCCAAGCGCCAGCATATGGTCTGCTTCGTCCAGCACCAGTATATCTACCTTGCCCAGGTCAATATATTTCTGGTTGATAAGGTCGAACATACGGCCGGGGGTGGCTACCAGTACATCTATGCCCTTATCCAGTTTTTTTACTTGTGTGTCTTGTTCTACACCACCATACAGGCCAAGTATTTGCAACCGTGTGTATTTACCTATTTGTTTAAAAACATCGGCTATCTGTATGGCCAGCTCGCGTGTGGGCACCATTACCAGGCAGCTTACGCGTCCCCTGGTTTTGTTAGGGCCGCGCATCTGCAACCTGTGGAGTACGGGTATGGCAAAGGCGGCGGTTTTACCGGTGCCTGTTTGTGCAATGGCCATCACGTCATCTCTCTTCAGTATAGAGGGTATTGCTTTAAACTGAATATCGGTTGGCCGCCTGAAGTTCAGTTCTGCCAGGCTGCGTTTTATTTCCGACGAGATATTATAGTCTTCAAATTTCATCCCTTAGCGTTTCAGCAAAGCCAGTTCCAGCACTTCTTTCATTTCTGACACATAATGAAAAGTAAGCCCCTTGATATATGCTTTATTAATCTCCTCTACATCTTTCCTGTTTTGCGTGCAGAGTATGATTTCTTTAATGCCCGCACGTTTGGCAGCCAGGATTTTTTCTTTGATGCCACCCACAGGCAATACTTGCCCGCGCAGCGTTATCTCACCCGTCATAGCCAGGTACGACCTGAGCTTGCGGCCGGTATATGCCGATGCCAGTGCGCTGAGCATAGTGATGCCGGCGCTGGGGCCGTCTTTGGGTACGGCTCCTTCAGGTACGTGTATATGCAGGTTAGTTTTTTCAAACTTTTCAGGGTCAATATTATATTCGGCTGCATGTGCTTTCAGGTAAGAAAGGGCGGTGCTGGCGCTTTCTTTCATCACGTTGCCCAGGTTGCCGGTCAGTTCCAGTTTGCCGTTTCCTTTTGATAATGCGGTTTCTATAAATAATATATCGCCGCCTACAGACGTCCATGCCAGGCCAACTGCCACACCCGCGGGATTTCCCCTTACATACAGGTCATTGATGAATTTTGGTTTTCCAAGTACATCCTCCACGTATTGCTCGCTTACCGTTTCGGCCACCTTTTCTTCCATTGCCACTTTTTTGGCTATGGAGCGCATCATAGATGCCAGCTTCCGGTCAAACTCGCGCACGCCCGACTCGCGGGTGTATTCCTGTATGATTTTGGCCAGCACCTTGTCGCTGAACTTAAGTTTCTGCCTGGCCAGGCCATGCAGCTCTTTTTGTTTAGGTATCAGGTGGCGTTTGCCTATCTCTATTTTCTCTTCCAGCGAGTAGCCAGTCAGGTGTATAATTTCCAACCTGTCGCGCAGGGCGGGTTGTATATCGCCCAGGTTGTTGGCAGTAGCTATGAATAATATTTTCGAAAGGTCAAATTCCAACTCCAGGTAGTTGTCGTAAAACGAATTGTTCTGCTCGGGGTCTAATACTTCCAGCAATGCAGAACTGGGGTCGCCACGAAAATCCTTACCCACTTTATCTATTTCATCCAGTATAAAAACAGGATTAGATGATTTGGATTTGCGCAGTGATTGAATAATACGCCCCGGCATGGCACCGATATATGTTTTGCGGTGGCCGCGCAGCTCGCTCTCATCGTGCAGGCCCCCAAGGCTCAGGCGCACATACTTCCTGTTGATGGAGTTGGCTATGCTTTTGCCCAGGGATGTTTTACCTATACCGGGCGGGCCTACGAAGCAGAGTATGGGCGATTTCATATCACCTTTTAATTTCAGTACGGCCAGGTATTCCAGTATGCGGTCTTTGATGGTATCCATGCCATAATGGTCATTGTCCAGTATCTTCTGCGCCTTTCTCAGGTCGTAGCTATCTTCAGTATAGGTGCCCCATGGCAGGTCCAGCATCAGGTCCAGGTGATTGTATATCACAGAGTAGTCGGGTGTGGAGGGGTGCATACGCTCCAGCTTCTCTATATTTTTCCTGAACAATTCCTTAGCGTCTTCAGAAAACTTAATGCCTTCAGCACGTTTCTGCAGGTCTTTTATCTCACGGTCGTTGGGTTCGCCACCCAGTTCTTCACGTATCGATTTAAGTTGTTGCTGCAGGAAATACTCGCGCTGCTGTTTATCTATATCTGCCCTGGTTTTATTGGTGATTTCATTTTTAAGCTCCAGCAATTGCAATTCCGATTGCAACAGTTGCAGTAATTTTTCCGCCCTTTTTCGTACGTCATCTTCTTCCAGCAGCATTTGCTTTTCTACCAGCTTGGCCGATATATTGGATGAAATAAAATGAATGAGGAATGACTGGTGCTCGATATTGCGCAATACTATGCTGGTTTCATTGGGCAGGTTGGGCGATAGCTGCGCTATCTGCTCCGATTGGTCTTTCAGCGAGGCTACCAATGCTATAAATTCCGGGTCGTCTTTGGGGAAGTGGTCTTCCATATAATTAACCCTGGCAGTAAAATAGGGTTCCGTCTGCGTGAATTCCTCCACCTTGAAACGCATACGCCCCATAATAAATATAGTGGTATTGCCATCCGGCATTTTTATCTGCTTCACTATTTTGGCCACTGTTCCCGTATGGTATATCTCGTCAGTTCCCGGGTCTTCTTTATCGCCGTCTTTCTGGGCCAGTACACCTATCCATTTGCCGTTGTTTTGGGCGTCCGTTATAGCTTTTACCGATTTTTCGCGCGCTACCGTTATGGGTAGCACTACATTGGGGAATAATACAGTATTGCGCAGGGCTATTACAGGAATGTTTACCGGCAGGTCGCCTTTTTCCTGTTCATCCATCTCCTCTTCTCCCAGCGGCACAATAGGCATGAACTCCATTTCATCTTCGGTATTTCCTAATATCATTTCAATCTTTGGCTTCATTACAGACATTTTGGCAATAATCCCGCAATATACATGTTGCGGGGATTAAAAAACTTTATTGGTCAATAGCCATGCCAAAGGCATAACAACTGTAATATTTGCAGTAGCTTGCAGCTTGTTTATCTTTACTAAAAATATAAAGAACATGAAATTTCGCCGGATTTTTATTTTGGCGCTGCTGCAGGCGGCCGTAATGCCCGTTTCGTTCGCACAGAATGAAGAGGTTGTTTTCACAACCAAAAAGTTTTATTTCAGCAACGACTTTGATGGAGCTATCATCACTACTGCGTTCGATAAAGGCATTTTTCCCCTTAATGGAGGTATACCTACTACTGTTGGCACACCTCGTTTTACTTATTTCTTTAACATAGGGTTTAATGTTAACTATGATTTCAGCGAGCATATAGGCCTGTTTACAGGGCTGGGGGTGAAAAATATAGGGTTCATAGAGAAAATAACCCCGTTGGATAGTACGGTCAAAAGGCGTGTATATGCCGTGGGCCTGCCACTGGGTATCAGGATAGGCAATATGAAAAAGAAGAACTACGCCTTTGCAGGCGGAGGGGTAGATGTGCCGTTCAACTACCGCGAAAAGGGTTATGTACGCCGTGGCAATAAGGAAAAATTCAATGAGTGGTTCAGCGACAGGACCCCTTCTTACATGCCATATGCATTTGCGGGGGTAAGTTTCAAACCCGGTTTTTATGTTAAAGTCCAGTATTATCCCGGCAACTTCATGAACCCCGGCTTTACCGAAACTATTACTGTAGGTGGTGTTTCGGTTCCTAATATGCCATACGCAAAGTATGATATTGAGCTGCTTATGTTCAGCATAGGGGTAGATATACGCTACAGCAACAAAATGAAGATAAAAAAGAAAGAGGCATCTGAAACAATGATGTAATCACAATAACTAAAGGGAATAAAAAAGCGGGTACCGGTAGTGGTACCCGCTTTTTTATGCTTATTGCTCAATTATTGTGCGGCGGCATTCAATATTTGTTCAAGTTTAGCAGTTAGTTCCGGCCCGCGCAGGTTGCTAGCAATGATAACGCCATTAGGGTCTACCAGGAAGTTGGCCGGTATGCCGTTTACATTATAATCCCTGGCAGCTACCGACTGCCATCCTTTCAGGTCGCTGATGTGTGTCCATGTCAGGTTATCCTTTTTTATAGCCTCCAGCCATTTGTCTTTATCCTCATCCAGCGATACACCCAGTATGGTGAAATTTTTGTCTTTGAAGGCCTGGTAAGCTTTCACTACGTTAGGATTTTCTTGCCTGCATGGCCCGCACCACGATGCCCAAAAGTCGATAAGCACGTACTTGCCCCTGAACGAAGAGAGGCTTACCATCTTGCCATCAGGAGTCTGCAACTTTATTTCGGGGGCAGCAGCGCCATTAGTGGCGGCACCTGCAGCCTGCTTTTGCTGGTTCATAGCACCCATCATCTGGTTGTATTTCTCTGTGAAATCGGCGCCCAGTTTTGAGTTGGGGAACCGTGAGGGTAAACTCTGTACAAAAGACTCCAGGAACTGCCCCTCTGCCTGCGGGTTCAATATCTGCGCTGCAAATATAGCGTTAGGTAAGTGAGAGGTAGTATCTGCGTATACTTCAATATACCTGGTCAGGGATACGTTCATTTCTTTTATAGAAGCCATGGCCGATGCCAACTTTTCTTCATCGCCATTGCGGCGCAGGGTATCTACTACCACCTGCATCTCGTTAAGGTCGCGCATATGGCCACGTACAATCAACAGCAACCGCTTCAGGCTCTCTGACCCTTCTGAGCCACTCACCTGGTAGTTTTCTATATCATCCCAGTTGGCAGTCACTTTTACATTGCCTTCTTTTATCGATAATAGTATATACCTGCTGTCGGGGAAGCGCAGACGGTACAGGCGGGGCTCCGGGGCAGAGCCACTTAATTCGAATTTGCCGTCGTTACCTACATGCACTGAGTCTATTGCTACCAGGTTCTCAATGCCTATCTCCTCCAGGAAGACATCAGCTTCCGGCATGCCCGCAACATCGCCTATAACGGTAAATTTGCCCTGCCCGCTGTTACATGCCGCGAAAGCGGCGAAAAGGGGGAGTAACCATACATATTTTAAACGCATTTTTCTTTGATTTTAAGCGCACAAACCTAACTAATAATTTGCTTTTAACCCGTCTGTGTCACGAACTTTACATAAAAGGGAAATTTTTAACAAAAACCTATCTTAATGACAATACTCTGACACATGATGGCTTTTTCTGCTGGATATTTGTACAGTAATGAAAATGAAAGGTTTACTCAGCTTATACATTGTGTTTGCTGCGCTGCTTTTTGCCTCTTGCCAGAAGGAGGAAAAACCCGTGCCACTAGCCGAAAGAGGTAAGGCAGAACATGGTTCTGTAGAAATGGGCGAAGATTATACCGACCAGGTATTTTTTGACCTTGAAACCGGCAGGGTAGTGCATATGAGTGAAATTAACAGCTGGCACCTGGCTTTTGATGCTTCTATTGAAGGCTACCATATGTTCCTGAACGGTGGAGCCGATGTGCTGATATACAATACCCACGAAACAGATTTTTCTAAAGTAACCTCCGCACCAGCAGCTACCAGCAGCGAGTGGATGTTTGACCGGCCCTGCGGCCTACCCGATTCTACAGCCGTTGGAAACTGGAGGTCTGTGAGCAACCTCTCCAAAAATGAAATCTATATTGTAAAGCTAAACCCTACTCACGACCCCAACAACCTGAAGAAAATAAGATTAGTACACGTAAGCAGCGAAGAATATGTATTGGAATATGCTGACCTGGATGAGAAAGTAACGCACACTATCAGCATACCCAAAGATGAAGATTATAACTACTCTTATTTCACCTTTGCCGACGGTGGCCGTGTAATACAGCCGGATCCGCCTAAAAACACCTGGGATATCGTGTTTACCAGGTACAGGTATATTTATTACGATTTGGACAACTTTCCCTACATGGTAAATGGTGTACTGCTTAACCCATACAATACCACAGCCGCCGAGGATACTACTACGCCTTTTGCAGAACTGGAAGGTGCAAAAATTTTAGAATTGCAATATTCCAACCACCGCGATGTGATAGGTTTCGACTGGAAAGAATATAATTTCGACTCAGAACGTTACGAAATCAACCGTGACAAGATTTTCGTCATCAAATCAAGGAAGAACCAGTATTATAAAATGCGCTTCCTCGACTTTTACAACAAACAAGGCATTAAAGGAAGTCCTTCGTTCGAGTACCAGCGCGCATATTAAACGTGGTTGCTACGTATCGGGCGTATATATGCCCAGGCGTATTGCTTCTATTACTATGCCTACAATATTCTTCGCACCCATCTTCTCCAGTATTTTCATCCTGTAACCTTCTACCGTACGGGTGCTAAGGAAGAGTTTTTCACCTATTTGCTTATTGGTATACTCCTGGCATATAAGGCGTATGATTTCTTTTTCTTTCTCGGTAAATTCAGCTTCTTTCCGCTGTTTCTGCATATTGTACCGGCTGAAAGCCAAAAGTTTTGTCAGCTTGCCCGACGTTGATTTACAATAGTACGGTGTATGTTGGTTGACAGAGTGTATGGCCTCAATCACTTCCGATTTGTCCGCATTTTTCAAAAGGTAGCCTATAGCCCCGGCTTCAAACATTTCCAGTATCAGTTCTTCATCGTCAAACATAGACAATGCAATTACCTTGATAGCGGGGTAATGCTGCATGATGAATTTTGTCGCTTCCACGCCATCGGTAATGGGCATTTTTATATCTGTAATGACCACATCCGGTTGGTGCTTTTTTACCAGGTTAATCAGTTCCCTGCCGTCCCATGCTTCGCCGGCCAGGTGTATATCTTCAGCCGAACTTAACATGAGTTTTAACCCGTCCCTGAACAACTCATGGTCGTCAGCAATTACCACATTAATGGGTATCGCGCTACTTGTTTTCAGCATAAGTTTCTGTTAATGGTATTTCAATCACGTATTGAGAACCGTATCCGGGCACCGACCTGAAATTGAACTTCGCATTCAGTATTTCCGCACGGCTTTGCAGGTTAGCCAACCCCAGGCCGCTATTCTGTTCTATTATTTTGTCATAGTCAAATCCTTTGCCGTCATCTGCTGTCAGCAGTACCAGTTTATTACTGTTGTTCTGCAGGGTGATGACCAGTTGTGCAGCCTCGGCATGTTTTATTGTATTGTGTATTATTTCCTGTATGATACGATATATATTGACACTCATTTCTGAGGGAAGGTCCATATCGGGGCTGATGAAGGTGATCTGCAATTCATGTGTCTGGCTCAGTTTGCCGGTATATTCCTGTACTGCCCTTACCAACCCCTTTCTTACCAGCGTATTGGGCAGCAGGTTGTATGATATTTCACGGGTTTTGGCTATAGCGTCGTCTATGTGTTTGTTGGCGAAAGCGATTATTTTCTTGTCATCTTCTGTAGGATGTTGCAGATGGTTGATTTGTATGCGTACTGCCGACAATATAGGTCCCAATTCATCGTGCAGGTCGGTGGCAATCCTCTTGCGCTCTTTTTCCAGTGTATTTATCTCCGCCCGTATCCTCAGTTTGTTCAGCCACGCATTGCGCCGCTGGTGGCGTATCATAGTGGCTATAAACACTATGATAATAATGCCCAGTGCTATGGCGGCTACTATTACAGCTGAATAAAATTGCTCTTCGGAGGTATGCATATTATTGCTATTGTCAACATAATATTATACCCGACATTGAGGTACGATTCTATAACAAAAATATTGTTTTTTATTGAACCTGTTGCCGCATAGTAATAAAATATTTCAGTTAACACCTTATAAGAAAAGAACGTGATGACCGCTATGGATATAATGAATATGGAGTTGGTCATTATCCTGCTTCTGTCATTTACTACCAGCCAGCTAAGCTGGTTGATAGCCAGCAATACCAATGCGAGCGAATATGCTACCTGGAATACAGGGCTGAATACTGTAAGCCTGCCCAGCACAATGTTTTCAGCAAGCCATAATGATGTCATGCCAGCTACCAGCAGCAGGTATATCCATCTTACCCTGAGTATATTTTTCCAATTGCGAAACTGCCAGGCAAACAGCAGGAACTCGCAGAGGAAGTAAATATTTGTAGGTACAGCATTGCTGCTGTTGTAGTAGTATAAGTAACAAACCAATTCATTAGCCAGCCCTACCAGCAGCAGGTATATAATGGGGTGATAAGACGCAGGTATGTTCCTGTATCTTATCACACCGGTAATAGTTGGCGCCAGTATGCTTAAACTGAATAAAAATGCCTGGTACTTATTCATGCACTACATAAGAACTATGGCCAGCGCTGGCCCGCTTCCAATATCATCTCGTCGGCGGTAGCCATATGGGCGGGGTTTTCCTGTTTTCTCTGGATTACATCCCGGCCTTCACCATCTACACCGGTTAATACAAACCTAACCTGGTTCTGGTTATCCATAGCCAGGTATACCCTGAAACCTACAACATTCGGCTGACAAAGGAGCGAGTCGATGGCCTTAAGGTTAAAAGTTTCATATACCGGCAATGACGCGCCGCCACCGGCCGTACTTGCCAATAAAGTTTCTCTCACCGCGCCAAAGTTGCTGATCATAGATGCGCCTTCTTCAAGAGTTATATGATGATTAATAGCGTTCAATGTTGTAATAAATGGCGTGGGTGCCGGTTTGCTGTCTATGCATTTGGTACAGGTATCGCAGTCGCCTGTTCCTGCAGTACATGCGGTAACCATAGATAATGTGAATGCTAATGCAGTTAATTTGAAGAGGTCCTTTTTAATTTTGAAAGGAAACTGGTTCATAATCATTATTGTTTTTTGGTTTAAGGCAAATGTAAAAGCGCTCTCCGGTGTTTTTATACGTAGTTCTACGCATATTTTTTCCGTAACAGATACCCCAATATTCCGTAACAACGCTTGCTGCCGGGCCTATAGCCCGCAATACTTTTGCCCTACACTTCTATAGAGTGATGACGGAGAAAAGAATATTGACAAACTAATAAAATAACCTTTGTTATGGCAACGATTAAGAAAACAACCGCTACTACAGCTACAAAAGCAGTAGCCTCTGCAGTGAGGGCCTTGAAAGTACAGCCCGAGCGTGAACACATGCAGCTATTCCTGCTGCAGAATCCAAATTATTTTGGTACACTGTCTAAGAAAAGCCCGCTTGCCGGTCAGTACAAAGCCGTAAAAGCTATACAGGGCAATACCACTTACGAACAGATTACATGTGTGGGTTACAACCCGCAGATGAAGTCGGTGACGGCCATTGTAAAGCTGAACCAGAATGGCGGCTACAGTGGCGGAGCCTGCACCCCCGGCAGTAAAGAATACGTGCGTTTTTATATTGACTATGAGCGTAATGGTAACTGGAAAGACCTCGGTATGGTCAGTTTCGACTCGCACGATTTTAACCACACCAACAACAATCCTCTTTGTTATGCTGTCAACCTGGCCTTCAAGCCAGAGCTTACCCGCTGCTGCGATGATAAGCCCGTGCTGCCGATAGTAAGGGCTATTCTCTCCTGGAGTGTAGCCCCTACGGCAGACGACCCGGATTTTATTCCTGTATGGGGCAATATAATGGATATAAATGCCCAGTTAGAACCTAAACAAAGCTGGATATGCTGGCTGAAACTCAACCTGAAAGATATAGGTGTTGAACTGAAGCCCGACCAGTTGAAACTGTTTGCTGAAAAAATACCCGAGATACCCGAAGTGCTGAACCTGCAGGTGGAGGAAACAGGCCTGGCTAACCTGGCTAAATTCTATAAAAAAGAAGTGGAAGAAGAACGCCTGGGCTTTACTACCGTAGCCAAAGCCTTAACAGCAGGTGTGCCTTCTTTTGAGTTGACGGCAAACCTGGCCAATGCAGGACTAAACATCAGCAAGGTGGTAGACTTTGTGCTTGCACCCAAGTTCAATACTACTTATGAAGAGGTGAAATGTGTGGGCCTGGACCGTGATACCAGCCGCCTGTACGCCACATTACTGTTGAAAAAGCCATCGGGTTACTCAGGCAACCTGTGCAGCAAAGGCAGCCGCGAATATGTAGCATTTTATATGGATTTCGGCAGCGGCTGGGAGCATATGGGGACTTCATCGGTGGAAGTACATGATGTAAACCCCATGCCTACCGGTGGCCTGTCTTTTCATGTAGAGTTGCCCGTGAACCTCACGCCTTACCAGAAAATAAAATGCAGCGAAACGTACTTTGCTAAAGTAAAAGCCATCCTGTCGTGGAACATGTACCCGCCGGATAACCAACCTGATTGGATAGCACCCTGGGGCGACTGGGAGCAGGCATGGGTAGAGATACGCAACCGTGGTGTTGTATATACAGGCAAAACCCCGATTATTACAGCTATTGGTAACATACCTGCTAAAAAAGTAAGTACAGTTACAGGTATGATAGACAGCTCATTGGATGCGCCCGACGCATCAGTAGATGGCTACAATGGCTTCTCTTTCAATGGTGTAGTGCCACTGACAGGCCTGGTACCAGAGCATCCTGATTCTAATGATATACCTGCATCGCAGCTACAGTACAGGATTATGCTGAAACGTGCAGGCGAGCCAGACAGCAGCTTCGTACCGGTAACTACACCGTTCAAAGTGCTGAAGAATGTAATAGCCGGTGGCATACTTACCCAATCGGTAGAAACACAAACACCTGATGCGGGTGGCTTCTACAACTACCTGGTAGATTACAACGCGCCTAAGATTGTGACCGTGCATGGTGACCTGTTGGGGGTACTTTCCATTGCAGATGCAGGTGTCTACGAGTTCTACCTCGAAACATCGGAAGGGTACATAAGCGCACGCCACCGCATAAAAATAGATAAGAACGCACCTAAAGATGTAGAGATAAAAGTGAACGGCTCTGAAGACTGCGGTACGCTGAAGAAAGGAATGGACATTACAGGCACTTACAAACTGGCCGATGAAGAAAACAACTGCCACAGTGTAGCCTTCGAATTCATCACCCTGCGCCCCGGAGACAGTACAGTCTTCAAAGTAGATGGGGCGGTGAGCAGTTTTGGAGCACATGTTGCTGTGCCGCTGATTGGCAAAACCGGCACATGGTCTATGACGACGAACAACGTACGCAAATGCGGTTACAACATCAGGCTGTGGGCCTACGACAAGACGTTGTATTGCTATGCATTCATTGCCTACGCATACACCTTCCACCAGCAGCGTAGTGTAGATACTATAGGTTTCTGCCTGAACGAAGCATAAACACCCCGGGGTTAAGCCTGTGCATACGGGCTTAACCCTCTTATTCCATTTTTAACAATAAAGTTTCATTTAATCACGCTAAAACACATAAAGTATGAAAAAAACAAAATCATGGAGGCTCCTGTCCCTGGCGGGCATAGCGCTTCTGCTCATCAGTTCTTGCTGCAAGCCGGAAATCACGGGCAGCGTAGCCAACACGTTGCGCCCGCAGGAAACCAACAACTGGTGCTGGGCGGCCACTACCCAGATGCTGGCGGCATCGCAGGGGGTATCTGTTACCCAATGCTCACTGGCCAACCAGCGTTTCAGCCGGAACGACTGCTGCAACCCGCAGAACGATAACGGCAACTGCCCCAAAACCAATGCCTGTAACATGCCCGGCTGGCTGATGCTTACAGAATGCGGGCTTAACTTTGAAGAAAACACAGCAGCACTCAGTTGGGAGAGCCTGCGCAAGCAGATATACTGTTCTAAAAAACCTATGGGGTATGCCTATGGTACCCCCGGCGTAGTGGGCCATGTAGTAGTGGTAAAAGGCTACCTTTCGCTCAATGGTACCAACTATGTGGTGCTCAACGACCCATGGTCGCCCTGCAACGGCGAGGAGCGCATCATTACATATGCGCAGTATTCCGACCCCGCAGGTACGGCTACGCACTGGAGGACCTGGTATAATATTAAGAAACCATAGTTATTAATTTTGAAAACAGAACAAGTTATGAAACATATAAAATCAATGATGCCGATGCTGCTCATGCTCACGGTTATAAGTTGTACCAATATGAATAACAACAACAATGCGGACGCACAAGACGGCGGCAAGCCCAAAACATATGCCACCGTAACAGAAGCGGCGGTAGCTGCCAAGGAAGATATGCTGGAGGCTATGAAAACCGTTGACTTTGGCATTAATGGCGACAAGCTGAAAAGCGCTACCCCCGGCGCACCTGTGTACAGGTACGAGCTGGACTGGAACGCGCTGCTGAAGGCAGACTCTGCCGCTACTCTTGAAAATATGGCGGCGAACGGCAGCGTCACTATCGTACCGCTGATTAACAAAGATGAGGTGATAACCGTAGTGTCGCTGATGGAAAATGAGGGCCAGTACGGCATAGGTGGCCTGGGCGATAAGCAGGTAGCCAACGAGCTGGATATGGTGCGCAGGGCCGACTCGCTGGGTATGCAAAGCGAGGTGAGCATCTACGAAGTGCCCAACCTGCAGGCACTGGTATATGGGGTAAAGGGTAGTAATATGTACTATACTTCTTATAACAACAATTCTATTCGCCAGGGAATGACAGCACCGCAACTGGTAAAAGTATTGAAGGCCGATGCCATGAATTTCGAAAGACAGTTCAGGGACGAGCTGAAGAAAGGCGATTTGCTGAAATAGGCGATGATGAATGCAAGGCTGGTTCGGGTATCCCGGGCCGGCTTTGTGTTTTTTTTTGAGGTAAAAATTTCATTTACCGGGCGGAGTAGCCCGATAGCATAAGGAAAGAAAACAGCGGGTCCGGCTATGCGCTGCTTACAGCCCGTTCATATTACCCGGTTTCTCCAGGGTCATATCTACGGTGCCGTTTTTGTTTACAATCGCATTGATCAGCACGAAATTGTGCCCCAGCGAATGGTAAAAATTCAGCACTGTTTGCTCTACCAGGCCCTTCTGCTTATCATTGGCAGTGGCCGTACTGGTTTTAACGATTGCATCATTCTCTTCGTTGGTTTCCGGAGTCAGTTGCAATGTCACCAATACACGGTTGAGGCCCACGAATGTCTCACTGATTGTATTAGTTTGCATATATTGATAATAATTGGTTTCTTGCTATAGATGTAAATATTTTCCATATTCTTCTCTATTAAATATACCTATAGATTTTTATATGTCAATATTATTTGCCGGTTTTTTTTAAAGTGAGGATAAAAAAATATAAACAGTATTTTCAGGGTGGAATCATTAATTTCAGGCTGAAATGAGAACCATAGTAGCAGTAATTATCGGCTTGTCCATAGTTCTTACAGGTTATGTTTTAGGCAAAGCTTACAATTACAAATACAATTCGGTAAATACCGTGGGTGTTATAGGCGGGGCTGAGTATGACTTCAGTTCCGACCTGGTAGTATGGTCTGCCGCCTACTCACGTGCCAGTTATGAGCTAAAGGACGCCTACTCTGCGCTGAAAAGCGACGAACAGCAGGTAAGGTCTTATTTGCAGAAAAGCGGTATAGCAGATTCCGAAATAGTGTTTTCGGCCATAGTGATAGATAAACAATACCAGTACCACTACAACGAAAACGGTGCCATTACCAGTACTACCTTTTCAGGTTATTCGCTACGGCAGACAGTAAAAGTAAATTCCCGCCATATCGACAAAGTGGAAAAAATCTCCCGTGAGATAACCGAACTGCTGCAATCCGGTATAGAGCTGAGTAGTGAACAACCCGCGTATTACTACACCAAGCTTAGCGACCTGAAGATAAAATTGCTGGAAAAAGCCACGGAAGATGCCCGTGTACGTGCAGAAACCATAGCCAAAAACGCCGACAGCAAACTGGGTGACCTCAAAAAAGCATCGATGGGTGTGTTCCAGATAACCGGCCAGTACAGCAACGAAGACTATACCTACGGCGGCGCTTTTAATACTAAAGACAAAGACAAAACCGCCAGCATAACCGTGCGGCTGGAGTATGAGTTGAATTAGTAAGTATATCTACCCTTCTGAATATTACGCTCAGACCCTGGCATGAGATAATATTATTTATTCATCCAGTAAAACTTCCAATCGGTCAATTAATCTTGTGATCGCATTGGATGTATTAACGTCTGTTATATCGCCATCAGTATTAATTTTCGCATTTATATAAGGAATCAGCAACTGGGTTTCATCTGTTATTTTTGCTTCTATAATTTTCAAGGTGTCAATTAATGAAGCGTGCCCTTTTTGTCCAAGTGATGATGCAGTAATTAAAGCAGTTGGCTTTTGAGAGAATTCCATGGATGAAACCGTCCAGTCAATAGCATTTTTTAAACTTCCCGGCACACCCATAGCGTATTCAGGTGTACAAATAAGAATGCCATCCGAAGCCCGTAGCTTATTCCTGAACTCAGCTACTGCCGGAGGTGGTGTGTCGTTATCCAGGTCAGGGTTAAAATGCGGAACGGAAGCGATGTCTCTGAATACTGAAATTTCCAATTTGCCCTGCGCCAGCTTTGCAATAGCATATATCAACTTCAGGTTGGACGAGTTTGCTTTTGTACTTCCGCATATTGCTATTACTTTCTTCAGGTTACTCATTTAATCATTGTTATATTACTATTCACCCTCGCGCTTTGTTTCCCGATGGCTTAAGCATTGAGTCACCTCGCCTTGGGGGAGGCTGGGAGGGGCTTTACCTCAGCCGTTCCTTCAGCTTCCACAGCATAGAATCATTTTTGCGTAGTACTAAGTATAGCTGTCGCTTGCCGCCAAAGTTGCGGAAGAATTTTTCTACACCGGGGTCCATGCTGCCTTCAAAGTCAAAGCCGTTTTTGCCCAATATTTTTGAATGTTTGATGGCATGCCATATCAGTGCGGTCATGCTGCGGTTGTCTTTGGCGGTAGGGTTGTTACTGCCTACCAGGTAATAAGCCTGTACGCCGTCCCACATATGCCAGAGTATAGCCTGCACTTCACCATCGCGCCGTGCTACCCACAGTGCTGTACTATCGTGCTGTATACAGGCATCGAATATGGCCTGCAACTGCAGTTGGGTAAAGTGCATACGCACCTCTTTCTTATCCAGCGTAGCTTTCTGAAAACCCCATAGTTGTTGCAGCATTTCGGGCTCGTTGGTTATGGTCAGCTCTTTATCTGCCTTGCGTATGTTGCGGCGGTAGTCTTCGTGCAGGCGGCTAAAGATATCTTCTATCGTTTCGTGCAGGGGCATGATGAATGTTTGCCTTACCTGTACGTCAAAATCATGTTCTGTAAACAATCCCACTTGTTTCAGCCCCGGGAAGGCCGATATATGCCACACTTTGGCATCAGGCATTTCTTCCAGCAAGGCGGCTATGGTTTCGTGCTGAAAACTATCGCGTTTGGAAGGTTTCAGGTCGTGCGGATAAAATACGTAAGGCCCCATATAAGGTGTCAGCACCTGGTCGCGCAGTATGGATATATTGATTCTTTTCTCTATCCTGTAGGGCCATACGCCTGATATACGGTCGCCGTTTTTCACAATGACCACATCCCAATCGCTGCACACTGCGTCCAGCCACCAGTCTTTCAGAAAGAGAGGAATTGTATTTTCTGCCAAGCAGAATTGCCTGTATAATTCTTTATCGCTCAATACAGTTTTGTAGCCTGTTATTTGAATTGCAACACTTTTGCGGGCTGCACTCTACGAATATACAACGTTGGCACCCACATACAAAGTATGCACAGCAGCATAGTACATATACTTATCACCACCGGGTGCCACCAGATAATTTGTACGGGCACATATTGCATCGAGTAGGCGCTTTCCGACAAAGTAAGAAAACCCGTTTGCTGTTGCAGTATGCACAATCCTATTGCCAGGATATTACCCGCCACTATACCCGTGATGCCTATCAAAGATGCATGGTACAGGAATATCTGCCGCATCTGTCCTTCGGGCATGCCCAGGGCCTTTAGCAGCCCTACCATACGTGCCTGGTTCACTATCAGTATCAGCAGCGCAGCTACGAGGTTGATGATGGCCACTATGCTCATGATGACTATCACTACAATGCCGTTGGTGTCCAGCAATTTCAGCCAGTCGAATATACCTGGGAATAAATCGAACATGCTGCTGGCCACTAATTGCGTCTCTCGTGGCAGTATTTCGTTGAATATTTTATCCGCGGTTGCCTGCGCTTCTCCAGGATTAGCCAGGGTAAGCTGGTAACCGTTTACCTGGTCGCTATTCCACAAGTTGATGCGTTGCAGCAGGCGGATATCGCAGATGGCGTAATGCGCGTCTATGTCTTCCATACCCGTATGATAGCTGCCGGCTACTGTAGCCTTACGTATACGTGGCACGGTAGAGTGGGCATCCAGGAAGTACAGCAGCAGTTCATCACCATCTTTTAGCTTCAGCCTGTCCATAGTTGTTTTCGACAGGACTATTTCTTTGGAATAAGAAGTATCAGAAAAATCTAAACCTGCAGATTGTATCGTACTGAAATCGTAACCTTCGCCCACACCTTTCAGTTGTATGCCCTCCATCAGCTGATTGGCATTGATGATGGCAGGCCTGATGGCGTAAGGTGTCATAGATTGTACCCCGGGCAGAGCTTGTGTCTTTTCAGCTATTGCCTTATCCAACACCATTGGGTCGGGAGATATGATGGAAGCCGATGCCGGGCTGTACAGCGTGACATGTATATGCCCCCAGTAGTTATATATGTTGCGGCTTATCTGCTGTTTGAACCCCACTATCAGCGCCATAGCTATAATCATAGCAGCCACGCTCAGCGCCGTAGCCACCATGGCCAGCCTTATGATGAATGCAGAGAAACGCCCCTTTTGCCGGAGCATGTACCTGCGCGCTATGAAGAATGGTAAATTCACTTGATAAGTCAAAAGTAAAAAGTCAAAAGTGAAAAATGCCGATTAAGTATAAAAAAGCGGGCAAAGTGTAAATAAAAAGGGACTACCTGTTGGTAATCCCTTTTTATATCTTCTGAAATTACTCAGGTATTATTGAGTAATTAAAGCCATTGAGCAATTACGATATCAGTGTAGCACCTTCTATCAGTACGCTGGCTTTGTTGTTCAGCACTTCTACAAAACCGCCTGAAATCTCATACAGTTCTGTAGTGTTCTTGTCCTTCAGTATTTTCATTTTACCCTTGCCCAGCGATGCTATGATGGGTGCGTGGTTCTCCAGTATCTCGAAAGAACCGTTGTCACCGGGTAGCTGTACGCCATACACGTTACCGCTGTATATATTCTGCTCAGGTGTTAAAATATCTAATTGCATAATGCAAATTCAAAATTCAAAATTTAAAAATCAAAAACATGCTCAATTGTTGTATTGACGCATTAGCACATTATCGCATTATCCCTTAGCCTGCTCCATCAGCTTTTTACCTTTCGCTATCGCATCATCGATAGTACCTACCAGGTTGAAGGCTGCTTCAGGATACTCATCCACTTCACCGTCCATGATCATGTTGAAACCACGGATAGTTTCTTCAATAGGCACCAGTACGCCTTGCAGGCCCGTAAACTGCTCGGCCACATGGAATGGCTGAGACAGGAAACGCTGCACACGGCGTGCGCGTGATACTACCAGTTTATCATCTTCACTCAGTTCATCCATACCCAGGATGGCGATGATGTCCTGCAGTTCTTTATAGCGTTGTAATATCAGTTTCACGCGGTTGGCACAGTTGTAGTGTGCGTCGCCTACTATCTGCGGAGTCAGGATACGTGAGGTAGAATCCAGCGGGTCAACAGCGGGGTAGATACCAAGGTCAGCTATCTTACGGCTCAATACCGTAGTCGCATCCAGGTGTGCGAAAGTTGTAGCCGGAGCGGGGTCAGTCAAGTCATCCGCAGGTACGTAAACCGCCTGTACCGATGTAATTGAACCATTTTTAGTTGAAGTGATACGCTCCTGCATCAAACCCATCTCTGTAGCCAGGGTAGGCTGGTAACCCACCGCCGATGGCATACGTCCCAGCAGGGCCGATACCTCAGAACCAGCCTGTGTGAAACGGAAGATATTATCTACGAAGAACAGGATATCCTTTCCTTTGCCGCTGCCATCACCATCGCGGAAGTATTCAGCCATAGTCAAACCAGACAGGGCAACACGGGCACGCGCTCCGGGAGGTTCATTCATCTGTCCGAATACGAAAGTAGCCTGGGATTTTTTCAGTTCTTCCATATCCACTGTGCTCAGGTCCCAACCGCCTTCTTCCATGCTATGTTTGAACTTGTCACCGTATTTCACGATACCTGCTTCAATCATCTCACGCATCAGGTCGTTACCCTCACGTGTACGTTCGCCCACACCGGCAAATACCGATACACCGCTGTATGCTTTCGCAATGTTATTAATCAATTCCTGTATCAATACGGTTTTACCAACACCCGCACCACCAAACAGACCGATTTTACCACCCTTTGCATAAGGCTCAATCAGGTCAATAACTTTAATACCTGTAAACAGGATTTCAGATGCCGTACTCAGGTCTTCAAATTTTGGCGGTTTAGCGTGTATCGGGCGGCCGTTGGCTTTATTAGGCTGTGGCAGTCCGTCGATAGCGTCGCCGGTAACATTAAACAGGCGGCCATATATCTGCTCGCCAACGGGCATGGCTATCGCCTTGCCTGTATCAACAGCTTCCATACCGCGCACCAGGCCCTCAGAGCTGTCCATCGCTACGCAACGTACACTGTCTTCGCCCAGGTGCTGCTGTACTTCCAGTACCAGTGTTTCACCTGTTTCACGCTTGATTTCCAATGCGTTATAGATGTCAGGCAGTTTGTTATCACCGCTAAAGTACACGTCTACTACCGGACCAATGATTTGCTTTATTTTACCAACGTTTGGCATATCTGTTAATTATAAAAAGTAAGAATATTACCGAAATTTTGCGCAAAGGTAAGGGTATGGGGTTGAATGTCAAAATTCAAAACTAAAAACCGGGAATTCCTGGCCCAGGTATATTTTTCTGCTCCGCAACTTGTCAGGATGATTCAATAACAAAGGAATCATAGGTGATATTTCAGCAATAATATTTATCTTTGCAACTAAGATAATAATCAACTAAGATAAAATATGGATAATGATCGCGCCATACAAATCAGGAAGCTGAGCCAGTTATATGCTTATACTTCTATACAAATGCACGAAGCAGTAGCTCGGAAGGCCGGTTTTTCGGGAACCGACCATAAGTATTTAGGCTTTTTTTTGCAGAGAGGTGAGCTGACAGCAGGCGAACTCGCGGAATTGACGGGGCTAACCACCGGTGCGGTCACAGGTTTGATTGACAGGTTTGAGGAAAAGAAACTGGTAAAAAGACAGTTGGACAAAACAGACAGGCGTAAAGTAATCATTGTGCCCGATGCCAAAAAGATAATGGCTCTGCTTGAACCATTTTATAAGGAGTTCCAGACAGAAACCGACAAACTGGTTGCTTCGTTTTCAGAAGACGAAATGAAAACCATTGAGGCCTACTTCCTGAAAGCAATCGCACTAATGAATGAAACAAAAAATAAGCTTTGATAAGTAATAAAAGATGAAACAATACGATAACAATACAGGCAATTCCGCGGCAGAACAATTTTACCACGGTACAAAGGCTGATTTGAAAACAGGTGATTTAATTGCTCCCGGCTTTAATTCCAACTATGGGCAGAGGAAGAACGCTAAGTACGTTTACTTTACCGCCACTATGGATGCCGCAATATGGGGCGCCGAACTGGCGCAAGGTGAGGGGCGCGAAAGAATATATATAGTAGAACCCACAGGCATGTACGAAGATGACCCCAACCTGACGGATAAAAAATTCCCCGGCAATCCCACCATGTCTTACCGCACACAACATGCCCTGCGTGTGGTGGGCGAAGTAACAAGCTGGCAAGGGCATTCACCCGGGCAACTGCAAGCCATGAAAGACCACCTGGAGCAACTAAAACAACAGGGTATTGAGGCGATAGAGGATTGATGACTGGCAAGAGGCAATCGCGAAAGCGGCCAATGTAGAGCGATACAACCCGAAACAATAATCTATTCAATGCTGAAGTTAATTGGCAGTGTATAGTAGACTCTGACATTCCTGTTTTGCCACCTGCCCGGTTGCCATTTTGGCAACTGTTTTACTACTCTCAATGCTTCTTCATTAAATTCAGCATAACTGCCTTGTATAATATGCGCACGGGTTATGGTGCCATCTAAATCAACAACAATGCCTACTGCAACCCTGTATTGACCATATAATTCAGTCTCCAGGGCTTCGCGTGGCATCCTTATATTCTTTCCCAGGAACTCGTTTACGTTATACCCGGGTTCAGGCATGCGCATAGCGGTATCACAAGTTGTCATAGCATTGCCATCCTCGCCATAGCAATCAAATTTTACTAACCTGCCTGATTCATAGGTCACAGTCATGCTTGGTTTTCCGTTACGGTGATAATAGGTCCACACACTGTCTTTCAAATGGTCTTTAGCATACTTTGCATAAGAGGATACAGTACTGTCTTCGTAGTATTCTATATGAAATCCTTCACCGGTACCGGCCATATTGTATTCGCCATAACCGGTAAGCCTCCCCGTTTCATCCCATTGAAAAGATTTGTGGTATGGGTAGCCGGTTGACTTGAACCTGGTAGAATCCAGCAGCGCACCATTTGTCCCATAGTGTCGCCATAGGCCCACTTTCACACCTTTATGAAACCTGCCAGTTTGTGCTACAGCAGCATTGTAATGGTAGTAGAAGAAATCACCATCTTGTATGGTCATGCTATCGTCCAGGAACATACCTTCCATCTGTAGTACATTGGCATGACGGTAGTAATCCTGTACATGCCAGGTACCTTCAGTGGTTTTGCGCGCACGTCGGTAAAATACGTAGGGCGTTTTTTTGGGGTCCACTTTCTCCCAGTTATAGTCATAATATTCCTTTATGCTATCTGTGTACTGCGCCGCGCAGTGGTAATCTACAGAACAAATAAGGGTCAGGATAATCAGTATTTGTTTCACTTAAATGAGTTTTTCGGAGCAAAAATAATTTTATTAGAACAATCTATAAAAGGGCTAATCCTATCTACAAACTACCCGATGCCACTATCATCCAATCCTTCTTAGCATATCCTTTCTCTATCCATTCATCCATCTGTTTGGCAATCGCTTCAGTAGCAGGTATAGTTTTGCCGCCACGTGCTGCTTCCTGTATCATCAGGTGGGCATCTTTACGTGCCATTTGCAATTCCCACGATGGGTGGTCGAAGTTATTGTTCAGCACACGGTGCAACCTGGCAGGTGTAGATGCCCCGGGGTTCCATGCGTCAAACATGGTTGCTATATCCTGCCCGGTAACACCGACAGCACTGCCCAACGCCAACATGTCGGATATACCGCCCGTCAATGCCAGCAGAAAGAGATTGCCGATGAGTTTTACACCTGCAGCCTTACCTGTGGTGTCACCATAGTTCAGCACTTGCCCTGTCATGCCCTCCAGCCAGGGTAGCACTTGCTGCACCACAGCCTGATCGCCCGATATCAGCATATAGCCTGTACTGTCCAATGCATTGGCTGGCCCCATAAATACAGGTACATGCACATAAGTATAACCTTTGGCCTTCCATTGCTCCGTGCGTTGTATGGCACCTGCTACGGTAGTGGTGGTATGGTCTATGATAATGGCTCCATGCTCCAGTCCAGCCTCTGCATTTGCTAATACCTCGTCCACAGCCACATCATCTGATACGACTATATGTACCCGCTTAACACCCTTCACCGCTTCAGCGGGATTATCTGCCACAATAGCGCCGTATTGCTCCAGTGCCTTAGCTTTCTCAATAGTGCGGTTCCATACCTGTACCTGCTCACCTTTGCCCAGCAATGCACGTGTGAAATTGCCGCCCAGCAATCCTGTTCCTAAAAATGCTATCATAATTTTTCCTTTAATTGCCCTGCAAAATACAAATTTTTAATTTTTAAAATACATGTTTTTTACGTAATTTTATAGTTAGCAAGTAGCTCTTTTAAATTGACACAGCCTGAATGGTAACCATGCTATCAACCGGTTCCCGGGCGAGTCAAATTTTTTTTTATTGAAAGAACTGGAATCAACTTAGCGAAGCGTATCAATGAAACTATTAGAAAGACATCATGAATGAATTAAAATGGAACAAAATCTGGGTTTCTGCAATGGTTACCTATATCTATAGGTGTGGTACATGCAAAAGACTAAACGGTATTTGACCGCAAACGACAACAACTTGCAGAATTCACTAAACGATAACTTAGTCGTTTTATATATGAATTGATATGTAAATCAGCAGGTTGTAAAAACAGACTGTATATATTGTTTTTTGCTATTCCATCTGGCCAAAAAATTACTTACATTCATACTAGTATTTTTAACTAAATGTAATACCAGATGAAGCACACTACACGCGAACTGCTGGTAACTACAAAAGTGGCTGAAAGCTGGCAACAAAACTTTGACAGTAATGTGGATGGTTTGATGTCCTTAGTCAGTAAGGTGGATGACGAAACACATGTGGAAAGCGTTACCGAACTACTGGATGTTTACCACAACAAAGTAGAGGACCATGCCGCACAGCAACGACCGCAGAAGAAACAGGTTGGCAGCGGCCGCCCTTTTGAGTTTACCGTATTCAGAAATTAAAAAAAGAAAAAGCCTATAGAAAGTATTTACATTATCTCTTGTCATTCAGGCCCACCGCATCTTACAACACTTAGGTGCGCACTTCGTTAAGGTTTTGAGAAAAACCGAGCATTGTTGTGAAATAATCATCAACAGGCTTAGTTTTGACATCTTCTAAAAGTATCATTTTCAATAGAGGCATTGTATGAAAAGATTGGCAATTCTGGGTAGCACGGGCTCCATAGGCACACAGGCCCTGGAGGTAGTAGCCGCGCACCCCGAATTATTTGAGGTAGAGGTATTGAGCGCCCATAGCAATGCTGCACTGGTGATAGAGCAGGCGAAACAGTTTCGCCCCAATGCAGTGGTAATAACCGACGAAACCAAATACCAGCAGGTAAAAGAGGCCCTGAACCTCTATCCCATTAAGGTATTCGCCGGCAGAAAGGCCCTGGAAGATGTAGTGCAGTGGAAGAGTGTAGATATGGTTTTGGCGGCCATTGTGGGCTTTGCCGGGTTATCATCAACATTAGCGGCTATAGAGGCGGGGAAAA
>CAZEZM010000007.1:102509-103279 GCA_964515955.1 uncultured Flavipsychrobacter sp.
GCATTGGCCAATAAAGAAACACTGGTAGTAGCCGGCGAGCTGGTGATGCAAAAAGCCGCTGAAAAGAATGTGCCGGTTATACCCGTAGATAGTGAGCACTCGGCTATATTCCAGTGCCTGGTGGGCGAAGATTTCAGTGCAGTGGAAAAAGTGATATTAACAGCATCGGGCGGCCCGTTTATAGGGCGTAAGCCTAATTACCTGGTGAATGTAAAAGCCAGCCATGCCCTGCAGCACCCCAACTGGACCATGGGTGCCAAAATAACCATAGACAGCGCCACGCTAATGAACAAAGGGCTGGAAATGATAGAAGCCAAATGGCTGTTTGGGCTGGCCAACGAGCAGGTGGAGGTAATCATTCACCCACAGTCGGTTATCCATTCGTTTGTACAGTTTAAAGACAGTTCTGTAAAAGCCCAGTTGGGCCTGCCTGATATGAAGTTGCCCATACAATACGCGCTGGGTTTCCCCCGGCGCATAAGCAACGATTTCAAACGCCTGAACTTCAAAGAATACAGCAAACTCACATTTGAAGAGCCTGATTATAAAACTTTCCGTAATCTTGCAATCGCAAAAGATGCCATGTATAAGGGCGGAAATGTACCTTGCGTAATGAATGCAGCCAACGAAGTGGCGGTTCAGGCTTTTCTGAATAACAGGGTCAGCTTTATAGAAATGAGCGATATCATTGAAGAAACCATCGCTAAAGTAGATTTCATAGGGCACCCCACACTGGAAGAGTATGAGCAATGCGATGCTGATGCCAGGGT
>CAZEZM010000007.1:103289-118485 GCA_964515955.1 uncultured Flavipsychrobacter sp.
GATATGGTAAAGAAAAGCCAGCTGGCTTCATAATAAATAACTTAATTAGAACATGCAACTGAATACAGTACTTCTATTGTCAGGTGGCGCCACTCAGGCACTGCAACTGCTGGCGGCCCTTTCCCTGTTGATATTACTGCACGAATTCGGGCACTTCTTTTTCGCCCGTTTATTCAAAACGAGGGTAGAGAAGTTTTACCTGTTTTTCGACTTTCTGTTCCCTTTCCCCAACCTGCTCAACTTTGCCCTGTTCAAAAAGAAAAAGGGTGATACGGAATATGGATTGGGCTGGTTTCCGCTGGGTGGCTATGTGAAGATAGCCGGTATGGTAGACGAAAGCATGGACAAAGAAGCCATGAAGCAACCACCCCAACCCTGGGAGTACCGCTCTAAGAAAGCCTACCAGCGCCTGTTCATCATGCTGGGGGGTATCATTATGAACGTACTGACAGCCATGGCCATCTACGCATTCATATTTGGCGTTTGGGGCGAAGAATACCTGCCTACTGAAAACGCCAAATACGGCATAGCAGCAGATAGCGTGGCTGAAAGCATCGGCCTGCGCGACGGGGATATGATTACATCTGTATCAGGTAAAAAAGTAGACCGTTTCAACAGGATACCCTACGAAATCATCTTTGCCGAGCAGAAAAGCATACAGGTATTGCGCGAAGGCCAGTCGGTAAACGTGGAAATACCTTCGGGCACTATTACAAAAATCATTAAGAAGCAGAAGCAAAGCTTTATCACCCCTCGTATGCCTGTGGTGGTAGAAAAGGTGAGTGAGAAGAGCGAGGCCGAGAAGATGGGCTTTAAGGCAGGCGATAGCATTATTGCCTTCAACGGCCAGCCGGTGCAGTTCTTCGACGAATTTGAAGACCAGAAAAGGAGCCATGCAGGCCAGGCGGTTGAAATAACTGTGGTGCGCAACAACGAGCCGGTAGTGCTTTCGGGCAACATACCCGATACCAAAATACTCGGCTTTCAGCCACATGTTACCCGCTTTTTCGAAACTAAGGTTATTAAGTATGGCCTCTTCGAAGCTATAGGCAAGGGCTTCACCTTCACTTTTGAGCAGGTGGGCAATTACTGGAGCCAGTTGAAATTATTATTTACCTCGCCTGAGGTAAAAGTGAATGAAAGCCTGGGGGGACTGGTTACATTCGGCAAGTTGTTCGACCCGGTGTTCGACTGGCAGAGCTTCCTGATGCTGACGGCATTTGTATCCATAATACTTGCGGTAATGAACCTGTTGCCGATACCGGGGCTGGATGGTGGTTACGTCATCTTCCTGATATTCGAGCTGATATCGGGCAGGAAGGTTAGCGATAAGGTGATGGAAACCGCTACCACGGTAGGCCTGGTATTATTGCTTGGGCTCATGTTGTACGCCAACGGGTTGGATATTTTCCGCCTGTTCCAGAACTAAGGTTCACCAGTTTTAACAATTCACTGCAACGGATATTTCGTATCTTTGCAACAGTTCTTTGAAAAAAAACTTACCGGGGCCGACTGGTTTTGACAGCATAGGGCAGGTTAAGTAAGCATGTCGTGCGTTGTGTAATTAGCACGTAAATCTGAATATTCAAACTTTTAAATGGCGAAAACAATTACGCCATGGCTGCCTAATCAGAGATTAGCGTAACCATTTTGGCCGCAGACGGGCTTTTGCCTGTTGACGCTCCTGCCGCCTAACTCATCCTTCAACAGGATAGTTGCCTGTAGCTGTGTGCGGGTAATGAAACTAAAGCAGATAAGATAGTCCTGGTTCGTCCGGTTCCTATGGCTATACGAAAATCAATTCCGGAATAAACATGTAGAACGCTTATCGGGCATATGTTTGGACGCGGGTTCGAATCCCGCCGGCTCCACTTTATCACTTATCATAAGAAGCTAAAAGCCTGTAAAACGTTGAGTTTACAGGCTTTTTTATTAGTACGTACGTTTGCTTTCTTGCAAGTGTGTTTGGTCATTTATTTTTTCCTGGCAAAGACATATTCTGCAAATCCCAGTATATCCCAAAAGACTGCTCCGGGAATTTTCTTTCCTTTTATTGCAAAACTCAGCATGTGAAAGGGTGTAAAAAAGATGTACGCCCATGAACGGCGCTGCCCCGAAGATATTACATCACAATTTTGTTTCATTAATAGTTCCCCTATTTCTTTAGTGCTATATACCCTTACATGTGTAGGATCGTCATGAAAATTGAGGGTGCCATACATAGACGGGAGTTTAGTACTTCGCCTACCGGGATACTCAATATACAGGTATCCGCCCTGTTTGAGTTTGGGCAATAGTCTCGCCAATACTTCATCGCCATTGTGCAGGTGCTCAATAATATGGGCCATATTGATGTAGTCATAATGATTGTCAGGGATATCGTCGAACTCAAGTTTAGTAAGGTCTTTCTCGAAAAAACGTTGTAACGCTTTTATGTCTGCCTCGGTATAAGAGTAGCTGTAATTGAGGTCCAGTCCGTGATAGGTGCAATTTGGGAATACGCTAACTGTTTTGGAAGGGGAGAAATTTCCTGAACCAATATCCAGCAGTGTGAAAGGGCTGTTACCCATGGCCTTTTTCATAAAGTGGAACTTCGGAGTAAGTGTTGAAATATACTTTTTTAGCGGTGCTGACATAATTGTATTTATACAGTAATCTATTAAGTGGGGCAGCTATAAAAATAAGTAAATCATTGTAAAAACACGTCCCCATCAATTGTAAATGAAACAGTCCCGGATTTCCGGGACTGTTTCATTTTTTTTTATGAGTTGCTTACGAGCGAATCGCTAACCGACGGTATATCGTCTACCGGCGGTGCTGTGTCTTCGTAAGGACGCTGGCCTATCAGTCTTTCCATATCGTCTTTAAACAATACTTCTTTTTTCAGCAGTTCCTCAGCAATGGCTTTTACAAAATCAATTTTATCAGTCAGCAAAGCCCTTACCCTCTGGTAAGCCTGTTCTATCAACTTGCGCACTTCTTCGTCTATTATCTTGCCTGTTTCTTCGGAGTATGGTTTTGAAAACTGACCATCGTTTTGCGGGTCGTAGAACGATATATTGCCCAGTACGGGGTTCATTCCATACATACTTACCATAGCGTATGCCATGCGTGTTACGTGTTGCAGGTCGCTTAGGGCGCCGGTAGATATTTTGCCGAACACTATTTCTTCCACCGCACGTCCGCCCAGTGTCATACACATATCATCCATCAGGTGGTCGGTATTGCGTATATACATTTCTTTAGGCAGGTATTGTGCGTAACCCAATGCTGCTACGCCGCGCGGCACGATAGTCACCTTCACCAACGGGTGTGCATGCTCCAGGAACCAGCCTGATACGGCGTGCCCCGCTTCGTGGTAGGCTATTACCTTCTTCTCTTCCGGCAGTATGATTTTATTTTTCTTCTCCAGTCCGCCTATTACACGGTCTATAGCATCGTTAAAGTCGTCCATATCCACCTCTGTCTTGCCTTTACGGGCAGCAATCAGTGCGGCTTCATTACATATATTGGCTATATCGGCGCCGGCAAAACCCGGGGTTTGTACGGCCAGTTTATGTATATCCAGGTTTTTCGATTTTTTGATGGGCTTCAGGTGTACGTCAAATATCTTTTCGCGGCCTTTTACATCGGGTACGTCAATAGATATCTGACGGTCGAAACGGCCAGGGCGTAGCAGTGCGGTATCTAACACATCGGGCCTGTTGGTAGCGGCCAGTACTATAATGCCTGTATCACCGCTGAATCCGTCCATTTCTACCAGCAACTGGTTAAGCGTATTCTCGCGTTCGTCATTGCTCATTACTACATTCTTGCCACGTGCACGGCCTATAGCGTCTATCTCGTCGATAAACACGATACAAGGCGCTTTCTCGCGTGCCTGCTTAAACAGGTCGCGTACACGGCTGGCACCCACACCCACAAACAATTCTACAAAGTCGGAACCTGACATGGAGAAGAATGGTACCTGCGCCTCGCCGGCTACGGCCTTCGCCAACAGGGTTTTACCCGTACCGGGAGGGCCTACCAGTAACGCACCTTTAGGTATCTTACCACCCAGTGCAGTATACTTTTTAGGGTTTTTTAGGAAATCCACGATTTCCATTACCTCTACTTTCGCTTCATCCAGGCCTGCCACATCGTTGAAGGTGATATTAACACGTGTGCCTTTTTCAAATAATTGCGCTTTCGACTTACCGATGTTGAAAATACCACCGGTACCGCCGCCGCCGCCAGCGCCACCGCCCATCTTGCGCATGATGAAAAACCACATGGCAATCAGGAATATGACAGGCAGCAGGAATGAGCCCAAAATATCGTTCAGGAAGCTGCCGCGTGTTTCGTAAACAACGCGTACACGGTCGTTTTCGGGTACAGCAGCCTGCGCTTCTTTCAGGTTGTCTTCAAACTGCTCTACACTGCCAATAGTGAATTTGGCAACGGGCGCGTCATTATCAGCAGCGAAGGGCATTTTGCCATCGGGGTTTTTCTGAGTCTGTGCACCTTTTACAAGGTAAACCTCTACTTCACTTTTATTGACAACGACCAGTTTTTCAACTTGGCCTTTCTCTAAGTATTTCTGCCTGAAATCCTGGAAACTCATTTGTTCCCCGCTGCTGCCCATGCTGCCGCTGAAGAAGTTCAGCCCTATCAGCAGCAATATCATAATCCCGTATATCCAATAGATATTGAATTTCGGGCCCTTGCGCTGGGGTTTGTTATCTTTTCCCGGCCCTTGTCCGGGTTTAAACTTGTTATCTTCCATTATCTGTTTCTAAAGTACGTAATATTCTGATTTAACAGACTCTTAATCATTATGTTCAACTCTGCCTGCATCGCCCCAAAGGCTTTCCAGGTTATAAAACTTGCGGTGTTCATGCTGAAAAATATGTACGACTACATTTACGTAGTCCACAAGGGTCCAGTTGTCGCCCCTCTCTACGTGGTAGGGTGTTTCATCACATTCTTCTTTTACCACCTTTTCGATATTATCGGCAATGGCTTTCAGTTGGATATGCGACTGGGCTTCGCAAAGGATAAAAAAGTCAGCGACAGCCTCATCTATCTTTTTCAGATCGAGCGAAACTATGTTTTCGGCTTTTTTATCTTTTACGGCTTTCAGTATAGACTTAAACAGCTTGCTATTCCTGGTAAGGCCTTCCGCAGATTTCTTCCTTCCCTGTAGTACGGTAATAATTTTCTCCAAATTAAGGTTAATCTATTATGTTTGGCAATATCTTTACAGTCAAAATTAAACAAACTTTGCCAGTAAAGTTACAAGCCCTGTTAAACGCTCCGGTTATTGAACTTGATACTATTGATAGTACCAATAACTATGCCATGCGCCTGATAGATGCCGATACGGCACAACCTGGCCTGACAATAGTGACGGATATGCAAACGGCGGGCAAAGGCCAGAGGGGCAAAAAATGGGTTGATACTCCTAATGAAAGCCTGTTGATGAGCATGGTAGTGCAGCCAGAGTATGATTTAGACCACCAATTCGCCTTTATTGTTACAGTTTCGCTGGCTATTGCCGATTATCTGCAAGAACTGAATGAAAACTGGGATGTACGCATTAAATGGCCTAATGATATAATAATCAATGACAAAAAGGCAGGGGGTATGCTTATTGAGAATGTGTTGCGTGGCAGCCAATGGGCATATGCTGTAGTGGGACTGGGCGTGAATGTGTTACAACAGGATATGCCTGCGGATATACCCTTTTCTACCTCCCTGCGCATGGAATCGGATAAGCAGTTTGTTATTTTCGACCTGGTAACGGGTATTCGTGAACGCATATTCACCTACCTGGATGCCATGCCCGAACCCAACCGTATGCTCAGGTTGTATAACGAGGTATTATTCCGGAAAGATACCACGCAACGCTTCAGGCTGGGCAACGACGAGTTTGCCGCCATGATAACCGGTGTGACTTATAACGGATTGCTGCAACTGAGCCTGGATAATGGCAGTACTATCAACTATAGCTTCGGCGCTATAGAGTGGATATGCGGATAAGAAGACTGCCGCTTTTATTATTTTTCATAGTTTAGGGCTGCAATGAACCTCTTTAGTAAAGAACAACATATTACCTGGCTGCATATAGCCATCTTGATTGCCGCCGTATTACTGGCTTACAGTAAGGTGTTCGGGGCAGGGTTCATGTCATGGGATGATATAGATTATGTTTTCAATACACCGGACATAACAGGCTTCACGGCTGAGCATTTCAACAACTGGTGGACGGAATTCTATATAGGTAATTATCAGCCCTTGCCTATGATGAGCTATGCGCTGGACTATGCCATGGGTGGCAACGAACCGTTTATCTACCACTTTACAAACATAATATGGCATATACTGGACGTAATATTGTTGTATGCCTGTATGAGGCGTATGCAATACTGCGTGTACGTGGCTTTGTTTATTGCGCTCCTGTTTGCCCTGCACCCTGTGCAGACGGAAAGTGTATCGTGGATAGCAGCCAGGAATAAAGTCATGAACGGCTTTTTCTTCCTGATGGCAATGTACATATACATAGGCTATGTGCTGGATCATAAAAACAGGAAGCTGGCATGGATATATATATGCGCCGTGGCTGCATATCTGTGCAAACTCACAGCCGTTACCTTACCCTTTGCCCTGCTGGCTGTAGATATATGGATGCACCGCCCACTGAAGGATAAGAAAGTATGGCTGGAAAAATTGCCATTGGTTTTGCTGGCAATACCTGTAGGTGTCGTCAACCTGCAGGCGCAGGCCCAAGTGGCTTTCCTGGATACACACCCGGAATTCAGTTTGCTGCATACCATTGTATTTGCTGGGTACGCT
Source organism: uncultured Flavipsychrobacter sp. (assembly GCA_964515955.1). Classification (GTDB taxonomy): domain Bacteria; phylum Bacteroidota; class Bacteroidia; order Chitinophagales; family Chitinophagaceae; genus UBA5543. The sequence goes on from CAZEZM010000007.1 coordinate 110,124, forward strand.
TATGTGCAGTATATTATTAATCTGCTTTTGCCGCTTAAGTTATCTGTACTGTACCCATACCCAACTGCCGTAGGTGCTATTCACATAATATATACAATATTAGCTGCCGGCATCCTGGTACTGGGATTTATTGCGTGGCGCAGGCAATGGTATGCTGTGGCAGGTGGTATATTGTTTTATACCGTCAACATTGCTATCGTGTTACAGTTTGTGCAGTTTGGCGAGGTGTTGATGGCCGACCGTTACCTGTACCTGGCTTGTATTGGTGTCTGGTATCCTATAGTGTATCATATCTATCATTATTTTTCGCAAAATCAATACAGGAAGACGGTCACCGGTATTATAGCCCTTTCTATTATCTGCATTGGATATGGGGCTGCAACTTTTGCCCGAAATGATATCTGGTTGTCCGAACTCAACTTCTGGAAATCGGTAACGGATAAATTTCCTGAATCGTCTGTAGCGCAAAGCAGCCTGGGCGGGGTGTATATGAAAGAGGGAGATAATAGCGCCGCCATGCAGCATATAGATGAAGCGATAAGGCTGGATGCCGCCAACTACAAGGCCTGGTACAACAAAGGGGTATTGCACTTGCGCAACGGCAATAAACAGGAAGCACTATCAGCTTTGAACAAAGCTATCAGCCTGAAAGATTATGCAAAAGCGCTGTTCTCCCGCGCGTTGTTGTATCAACAAACAGGCAACTGTAATGCTGCCCTGCCGGATGTAAACAAAGTTTTACAACAGGAACCATCTAATGCCCGTGCCCATTATATTAAAGCAGATTGTATAGAGCAGCAGGGCGACCTGGAAAGCGCTATAGCAGAATATACGAAAGCCATTGACCTGGAAAGTACAGAACCGTTGTTTTACCTGCGCAGGGGGCTGATATTCGCTCGTCAGAATAAAAACAGGGAAGCAATAAGGGATATGAGCAGCGCCATACAAATCAGGCCTGGCTACTCTGAAGCATGGTACTGGCGTGGCATGATAAAATACCGCTCAGGCGAAATGCCCTGCGATGACCTGAACCAGGCACGGAACCTTGGGTTACCTGAAGCCACGGATGCATTGATGGAAATCTGCAATACACACTAATACATTTCCGCCCAATTTCTCAGCATCTGCAAACCGTCATCGGTGCCTATGCTTTCAGGATGAAACTGGATGCCAGTACAAGGGTATTGCTCGTGTGCTACAGCCATCACTACATTATCGTCGTCAGAACTGGCCAATACTTTTAGCCCCGTTTTCTCCAATCCTTCTATAGCCAGCGAATGATAGCGCATGACCGTGCAGGGTGATGGAATATTGCGAAAAAGCGGGTGATGGTTGTGGATAATATCGCTGGTTTTACCATGCATAGGGTAGGGTATCTGCACCAGCTGTGCACCAAAGTGCATACCGATTGCCTGGTGGCCCAGGCACACGCCCAGTATAGGTATTTTATCGTAAAAATATTTGATGGCATCCATAGTAATGCCGGCCTGCAATGGTGTTTCAGGACCGGGGGAAATAACCAGGCGTTCGGGATGAAGTGCAGCCAATTCCTCAACAGTTAACTCATCGTTACGGTACACTTTACATTCGGTACCCGCGGGGCAGGTTTGCAGCAGGTAATGATGGAGTATGTAGGTAAATGAATCGTAATTATCGAGTAGTATCCACATGCTGCAGGTAGGCATTGATATTGTTAAAGAACATTTCCAGGTCGGCGAAGACTTCTTTGCTCATGGGCCACAACAAGCCTACCTGCTGGGCTACCCAGGGTGCCAGTGCCACCGTGTACGGAAAAGTAACTGAAGCCGTTACCTGGTCTTTTGGTAATAGTTTGGCGGCATCGCCCAACCATAGAAAAGTGCTGATGATGACCAGGTTGACAAAAGCATAAAAGACACCGCCCAACAGTTTGTTCAGCCAGCCCATCCATACAGCTTCCAATGCTGTTTCTACAGCTTTGGCCAGCAGCCGTACCAATATCACGACACCTACAAACAGGATGATATAACTGAGTAACTGCGCCCAGCCGGATGTGACGATACCTTTCTCAAAAAGATAGGAAGCCAGTAGTTCAGACAGTTTGAGCGCGGCAATAATACCGAGTATAAATGCCACTACAGAAAAAACGGCTACAATGACACCCTGCATGTAGCCGCGTATAAAAAATGCAATAACGAGCGCTATGGTGATTATATCAATAATCATTAGCCACTATATTAAGCCAACAGGCGCTTAACAGTTTCAGAAATCGCTTTGCCATCTGCCTTGCCTGCCAGTTGTTTGGATGCAACACCCATTACCTTGCCCATATCCGCAGGCGATGCTGCGCCTACCTGTGCGATGATATCTTTCAGGGCAGCTTCCAGTTCTTCCTGTGTCAGAGGTTTGGGCAGGAAACGTTCTATAATTGCCAGCTCTTCCCGCTCTTTGGCTGCCAGGTCTTCCCTGTTTTGCTGCTGAAAAATATCCAATGAGTCGCGGCGTTGTTTGGCCAGCTTTTGCAGCATCTTCAGCTCATCAGCTTCTGTCATCTCTGTACCGCTGCCGCTTGTTTTTTCCAACAGTATGGCAGACTTAATAGCACGAAGCGTACGAAGTTCGGCTTCGTTTTTAGCTTTCATTGCTGTTTTTATTTCTTCCATTATTCTTGATTCCAGTGCCATAGTATTTTTTTTTATCGTTAGTTCAGATGTTGCAGGCAATTATCCGTTTTCCTGTTTTTCCAGCGCGTCCGATGCCTTTTTCAGGAAGTCTTTTGCAAAGCTTCTCAGCTCTTCAGATATTTCTGTATTGTTGGTGGCGCGCAGGTAGGTATCGGCCATCCCATACAGCGTTTGGTAGAAAAAGTCATTCATTTCGTCCACCATCATTTTTTTGGTCCACAGGTCTATACGCAGGGCCGATTTTTCCTGCCCGTCCCACAGGCCCAGCAGTATGGCTTTAGATTCCTGTAGCCCGTCTACACCACCATCGGGTGCATTCCATTCTATGCGTTCCGGCATTTTGTCTTCATCCAGTTCTATCTGGATATTGATATTAGATTTCCTTGTCATTGTATTGATTGAACTGCAAAAGTAATTATTAGTACGTTAAACCTGTTTCGCCCATTTGTTCAGCTGGGTGACACATGCCGAAATGTCTTTTGGCAGCGGGGCTTCAGCCGTTATTTCTGTACCATCCGGGCCTGTGAACACCAGTTTTGATGCATGCAACGCCAGCCTGTTCAGCAAAGGGCGCTCTTCTTGAAACTGGGGGGCGTTATATTTCTTTTTTATGGCAGATAAAAGGAAAGGCTTGCCATCGCCATACAGCTCATCGCATACTATAGGGTGTCCTATCGATTGCATATGCACACGTATTTGGTGGGTACGGCCCGTATATATCCTGAATTGCACTAATGAATACAGCGGCCATTGCTCCAGCGCCGTATAGTCGGTGCGCGATGCCTTGCCCTTTTTGGTGGTCACCATCCTGCCTTTTTTAGTAGGGTGCTCCATTATGGCGGCTTCAATAGTCCCTGTTTCGGGTATCACTCTACCACCTACCAGGCCCAGGTAATATTTTTCCACCTTATGTTCCTGGAAGAGGGCGGACATGTATTTATGGGCTACTTCATTTTTAGCGAAGCAGATGACGCCGCTGGTACCCCTGTCCAGCCGGTGCACTACATACATATGATGCCCGTATTGCTGCTCCAGCAGTTGATTGAGCGAGGGTAGGGTTGTATCAAACCTATCGGGTATTACCAGTACCCCGGCAGGTTTGTTCACTATTACCAGGTTATTGTCTTCGTATAGCTTTTCTATCTTCATGTAGTTATTTAAAATATTCGGCCAGGCATTTGTCTTCCATTTCCCGCATTTTCTTTTTGTCTGTTGCCGATTTGTCTTTGAAACCGCAAAGATGCAAAGCTCCGTGAAATATGACACGGTGCAATTCTTCCGGGTACGAATTGCCGAATTTCAGGGCGTTTTCAGTAATACGTTCGGTGCTGATGTATATTTCGCCTGCTAGCAATTCTCCTTCGCCGGTCAGGTCGAAAGTAATAATATCCGTATAAGTATCATGGTCGAGGAACTTTCGGTTGATATCCAGCAGGTACTCATCGGTACAGAAAATATAGGTAAGGGCAGGTTTACCTTTACCTTTCCTGTAGCGCGTTACCAGCCCGTCAATATAAGCAGACAGCTTTTTTTTGTCCTTCAGCCTTGAGCGTACCTCCTGTTCGTAAAACCTTGCGGGCATTATCCGGATTTTCAGCAAATGTCGGTAAAGTTTTTTACCCGTACCTTTGTGCTTGTGTAAGAGCAATATATATGGATGCCGTACAGGAACAAGTAATACGCTTATCTGAGCTGAAAAGAGGGCAGAAAGCACTCATTAAACAACACGAAGAAACCGATTTCCGCCTGACACTGATGGAAATGGGTTGTGTACCAGGCCAACCGGTACAGGTAGAAATGGTGGCCCCTATGGGCGACCCGATAGCTATACAGATAGCCGGCTATTACCTGAGTATCCGGAAAAATGATGCCCGTAATATATGGGTGGCGCTGGTAAACTAAATAATTACCTGAAATTCAGGTCATTTTAGTTGCTCAATACTATTAGCCTTGGTGGTTATCTTACGTATTACCGCATCAAGGTCTGCCGCTGATTTTACAATATCTTCCAATACTCTGTCTGTAGACTCGGACTCTTTGTTTACAGTACCTTCTTTTATCAGCATAGCCAACCCCATGATGCTGGCCAATGGCGCCCTTACTTCGTGGGATTGTATCCAGGCAATTTCCCTGAGTTTTTCATTCTGATGTTCTATTGCTTGTGTATAGTTGTGCCTGTCGGTAATATCCTGCATACTGCCATATACCCGTACGCATTTACTCCCCACAAACTCTGCTTCGCCGATTAATCGTACCCATACGAGCGTGCCTGTATAAGTTTTCAATTGAAATTCATCATCGAACGAAATCCCGCTTTCAATAGCTTTACTAATAGCCGTCACAATACGTTCCCTGCTGCCCCCTTCAAAAAAGCCCATGGTATTATTGACGTCCGGAATAAAATCAGGCGGTACCAGGTGTATCTGCCTGGTAATATCCGACCAATACACCGTGTTAGCTTCCATGTCTATTTCCCAAACGCCTATTCTTGCTATGTCATGTGCTTTCTTAAGCCTGTTCTCCAGTGTTTTTTTATCAGTTACATCTTTACCCGCACAGAATAACAATCCCTTTTCAGTATATGGTGCTGCGGTCCACGATAACCATTTTGTCTTGCCTGTTTTAGTAATAAAACGGTTCTCAAAATTCATCGTAGAGTTACCCTCGTTGAGTAGCCCCAACTCGCGCAGGCTGCGTTCTACATCATCAGGATGCAGGAAGTCAATAGCATATTTGTTAAGTAACTCTTCTGCTTCATATTCAAGCAATCTGCAGGTAGCAGGGTTGACACGTTTAAAAAAACCATCGTTGCCCAATACACAAATGACATCGGGAGAAAAATTGAAAAACTGGTTCAGCTGTTCTTCTTTCTGCTTGTGCCTCAGTTCAGCGCCAAAACTGGTTTTAATCAATTCGGCCAATCGTGTGAACTCGGGGTTCGAAGGTTCTTCCTGGTCATGCCCCAACACTAATACCCCCAACAATTCATCGTTGTGTAGCAATGGTATGCCGTAAGCAGATTTTATGCCGGCTGCCTTTGCCGCCTCTTTCCGTATGAATTTATCTGAATTTTGCAGGTCGCTCCAGTATTGAATTTCTCTTGTTGACCATGCTACCCCGGGTATTCCTTCGTTGAAGGCCATGGAGTTTATGGTAGAGCTATCCTGGTAGAAGATTTTGGTTAAATCTGAGGTTGGGTATTGCGCTACGAGGTTGATTTTCTCAGCAATCCCATCTACCAGCCAGGCTTCTGCCAGGCAAAAGCCGCCAAAATCAACTAGTTTTTTGAGTATGTCCCGGAATGTTTCATCGAGGCTTGTATGCAGGTTGAAAGACAAGGCCAAAGATGCCAGGAATTCTTTTTGCACGGTTTCTCTCATCGCTTCTGTCACGTCGCGCTCTATAGAAATCCAGTGGGTATACCACCCTGTCTTATCAGCCACAGGACTGATAGAAATGCTGTTCCAGAATTCTTCGCCATTTTTTTTATAGTTGATAACAGTGGCTGTACATGGTTGCCATTTTTTCAAAGACTGGTTGACATGGTCGAGCTTTATCCTGTCTGTTTTAGGCCCTTGTAATACTCTCGGGGTCTTACCTACTACTTCTTCAGATGTATAGCCTGTCATGCGCGTGAAGGCGTCATTTACATATATTATCCTTGGGCCGGGCATGTCTGTAGGTTCCGCTTCGGTAATCATTACTGCATCATTAGCATTTGTAATTACAGATTCCAGCAGTTTAAGTCTTTGTTCTTCTTCCTTTTTCCTGGTTATGTCCTGCATAGCGCCTACCATCCGCGTCACTCTGCCTTTGTTGTCACGTACAGCATATCCCCTGTCCTGGACAATTGCATACGTCCCATCAGCTTTCATGTACTTGTATTCCGACTGCCAAATTGTTTCGTTCCCTTTGATAAAGGAGTGAATGCTTTGTAGCACATATCCCTGGTCTTCAGGATGGATATGGTCTGTCCAGGAGGAGATGTCTTTTTTGAGTTCGTTGAGCTTATACCCGAATATTTCACTGAAACCTTCGCCCCAGATGATTATGTCATTTACCACATCCCAATCCCACACAGCATCAAATGTTGCTTTGGTAACATATTGATAGCGTTGGTTAATTTCTTCCAGTGCTTGCGCAGACAATTTTTGTTCTGTTATGTCCTGCACAGTGCCTTCCAGTAATATGAGGTTGCCTGATTCGTCTTTTATACCCTGGCCTTTCTCATGTACCCACCTGGTAGTGCCGTCAGGACGAACAATTCGATGTTGAAAGTCAAAGAGTTCACTGTTTTCTACCAGTGCGGCCTCTTTCACTTTGAATTCCTGGATATCATCAGGATGTATGGTAGCTACATAAGATTCATAAGTAGGAATAAATGAGTCTTTTGATACTCCCCATATGATATATACTTCTTCAGACCAGAATATATTGTTGTTTGACAAGTTAAGTTGCCAGTACCCAATCTTTGCTATTTTTTGTGCTGCTGACAACTTCTTCTGGTTGTCTTCCAGTTGTCGCAATGCGTCGAGACGTTCGGTAATATCATTGGCGAGCAATAAAATACAGGTTCGGCCATTAAACACTACTTTATGCCCCATTATATCCACTATCCTGGTAGTGCCGTCTTTATTGGCATGGTTGAATATTCCGATGCGTACGATTTTATCATCTTTATTTACAGCCTGAAGCTTGTCTTTGAATTCCTGCTGCGGGCACAGGTCAAGCACGCTCATTTTCCTGAATTCCTCTACGGAGTATCCATAATCTTGAGTGGCTGCACTATTCACATCCAGTATGGTCAGTGTGTCAATATCGTATATAATTTTCAGGCCGGGGCTTTCATGATACAGTACCCGGTATTTTTCTTCAGACTGCCGGAGTATCTGTTGGTTTCTTTTTAGTTTGCTCAGGCTCCTCCCTAAAATTTTATTGTTGCTGCGCAACATTAAAAACAAAAGAATACCGGTAACGGTTACGTAGAGAAATCCCTTATAAGTTTGGTATTTAGTAAAGTTGACGCCTATGCTGTATTCTGAAAGGTATCCGGGTAATTTATCACTAAAGTATATCCACAGGAAACCTGTTAACAGGTAGACAGAAACTATGATGATGTCATTTCTGAGTTTCACGTAAAACAGGTTGTTCCATGTAAAGGTAATAGAATTGTTTTGCTGTGTATTATAAGTCAGGCCGTTTTTGTGAACTATGTATTAACAAGCATCCCGTGCAATAATATTCAGTTGCACGGGATGCTTACCATATATCGGTGTTCTTACCGTTCTACCCTGAATCGTATGGCGGTGGTTTCGCCGTTGGTGTTGAGCCTCATCAGGTATATACCATTGGCGGCATTGGCCAATTGTATTTCTTTGTTCAGTTCGCCGTTGGTAGCTGTTATCGTTTCGCTGTGCACCACCTGCCCTAAGGCGTTAATGATATCCAGTTGAACAGGTTGGTTGTTGTTCAACTTTCCTGAAAGTATAAAGCTGCCCTTGTTAGGGTTGGGGTATAGCGCCAGGTTATGCTGCTTGTTTACATCACCTACACCTGTCAGCACCCTTACCCTGATACCGTTGCTTTGCGCATCCGGGGGTTGCGGGCAGCGGTAGCTGCTGATGATTTCCACGCTGATGCTGTCATTGTCGTTCAGCGTATTGGCGCTCCATACCGGGCCTGTAGCCCCCTGCACATCC
>CAZEZM010000008.1:0-19127 GCA_964515955.1 uncultured Flavipsychrobacter sp.
GTTTCATGATATTTATGATTTTTGATTGGTGATTGATGATTTTAGATGGTGGATATTAGATAGTGGTTAGTGGTGTTAATTTACTACAGCACTGTATCCCAAAGGCCCGGGATGCGCAGCGGGATGTACAATCCTAGCAGGACTACAACAAATATACGTAAAATAATCAATAATGGTGTTTAAAAAAGATTAATTTCCCAGCAGGTGAAAGACAAGCAATTGCGACTTGCTTGACGTACCCTGAAAAGATGAGGTACATGGCGAGTTCAAATTAAAATCAAAGGCTTTATATTAATTGGTATTACTTTTATAGAGTAAAATAAAAAGTCTTATGCACAAACACTGGGTTGATGAATGCCTGCTGCTAAATGTAACAGGAAAAAATGTTGAAGCAAGGAGCATAATGAGAATAAACTTACCTCAAGTTCTGTATAAGTATAGACCGTTAAATGAGTTTGCGTTGAGTAATTTAGCTAATCAGAACCTCTATATGTGTAATCATCTAGATTTGAATGACCCCTATGAATTCCATCCTAGAGTTAATATTGAAGCAGAATTTTATAGAACTATTTCGCTGCCTGATTTTCAGGAGTTTATTACAGACGAAGAATACCGAGAAATTGCATCAAGTAACGATTGTTTCGATACTTTCAATAAGATAATTAAAAAGAATGGCAAACTAAATGTTGACAGACCATCATTTGAAAAATCATACTATAATGGTTTTTACAATGAATTCAAAAAGACGAAAGACCTTTTCAGAATTTGTAGTCTGACAGAAATAAATCATTCTACTATAATGTGGTCTCACTATTCCGATCAACACCGTGGAATTTGTATCGAATATCCGACTCAAGAGTTTGATTTGGATAACCCAATATTACCTATACGATATGAACAATTGCTTTGCAATTGGGAAGAGTTCGATTCCACTGACAAGAAGTCAATAACCTTACGGCTATTTGACTTACTGCGTTTAAAAGCCTATGATTGGGCGTATGAAAAGGAATGGCGAATATTATATCTGAAAATTGACAACCACAATCGGCAAAATCCAATTTTTATCAGTGCACCGAAGCCTTCTGCTATTTATGTCGGTAGTAGATTTGAGGAGAACGACACTGATAAACGCCTCCTTTTTGACAAAATTGTCAACAAAGTAGACATCCCAGTTTATCAGATGCGCCTGGATTATAATGAATTCCGGATGGTTCCGATAAAGAATTAAGATTTTATACTATTCTGCATATACAACCAAGATAAATCAAAGCCAGTTTAGTGTATACGCGAATGAATAACCTGTCCAATGTGTGGCAAGACTGCTTCATACGTATCTGTATTCACAGATACTCCTTCGCAGTGACGGAGCTTTGTAGGGGTTAATGATTCTTCCTGTTATTAAACCTTACTGCCAATGGAGTGGTGGGTAGGTAGTTATCATTATATAAAGCGAAGTTTCCCCTTTCCCCCTCCCGCCAATGGCGGGATAAATTCCGGGGAGATGGGACGAGTAAACAATTGGTTTATCTCACGCAAGCCTTACAGATGGAGAATACGAATGGAGGTAATAAATACAGCAGATGCGAACATCTGCTGCATTTGAAATAAACAGTAAAATCTTACACTGACAGGCGTATTACATTTTCGCCTTCTTCATGTCCTTTTTGCACTCAGCCGTGCATGTGTGCCCTTCTTCTCCGTGTTTCTTCATGCTTTTATGACAATCGCCTATACACTGGTGACCTTTTTCGCCACAGGCATAGGCATGGCTGCCTTCTTTGCATGAAGCGGAGCAGGTGTGCTCTTTAGCGGCCATTTTCTGTTTCTTTTGTTTTTCCTGTGCGTAAGACGCGCCTGTAGTCAGCAATGCCAGTAGCAGGGTTACCGTTATTTTTTTCATCATTTCCATTTGGTTTGTTTTATGTGAACTATAACAGCTAAGTCGTAACTGCGGGTTAATCCTTACAGTTGGTGAGGTATTTATTAGCGAAGCGGACGCTCCTATCTATCTTAGGTCTGAGCGAGATACTCAGACCAGTAGGGGTTGGTGAGGTATTTATTAGTGGAGCGGACGCTCCTGTCTATCTTAGGTCTGAGCGGTATGCTCAGACCAGTAGGGTTGTTTTGTTCTACGCGAGTTAACCACCCCGATTGGCATGCGCCCTAAAGGCACCTACCAATATCCCCTCCTAAAAACAGTAGGGGAACACCCATCGCACAAGGCCATTCAGCTACTACACTTTCACGGCTTCCAGTGCATACATCATGGGTAGTTTGCCTTCCATACCTTTTATCTGCCATTGGCCGGAAGCTGTTTCTATGGTGTTGCTGAAACAGTTGTACACTGAGTAGTCGTATTCTTTGAAAGTGGTTATCTGTAAGCCCGCACTGATGAGCGATTGAATTACATCGGAAAGGGCATGGTTCCAGCCTATTTCTTTCATTTGTATATCGGCATCCCTGTCGGCATAGGTACCCTGCAGGGTTTCTATTATCGGGCCGCGGTTGAAGTAGCTGTACTGCACATGGGTGAAGTCGTTGTCGAACATCCACACGGCAGGGTGAAACTCTACAAATACCAGCCTGCCTTCGGGTTTCAACATTTGAGATACTACATTGGCCCAGCGCTGCATATCGGGCAGCCAGCCTATGACACCATAGGAGGTAAATACAATATCGAATTGCTCATGGAGTTTTTCGGGTACGCTGTAGGTATCCGCTACTACAAAGTTGGCGTTTAATCCCAGTTGGTCATTCAGTTGTGTGGCATAGGCAATCGCTGTGTCGGATATATCGGTGCCTGTTACTTTTGCGCCCATGCGTGCCAGCGACAGGCTGTCCTGCCCGAAATGGCATTGCAGGTGCAGGATGGACTTGTTTTGTACATCACCCAGCAGTTCCAGTTCGGGTTGTTGCAAAGATGTAGCACCCGCCAGCCAACCCTCCATATCGTAAAAAGTGGATGCGGTGTGGTGTTTGGTTTTTTCGTTCCACAATGCACGGTTGGTATCGAAGTATTGTTGTTCGTTATTCATTTGTTTTTCCCCCTATCCTCCGCCTTGGGCGGAGAGACTAATTTTGTAAATATCTTTTCTAATTATTTTTCTATTGTTTTAAGAATCCTAATACACCATCCGGGTTGAGCAAGGGGTGGAGTTCTTCTTTGGTGATTTTAATATCGCCATCGGGTTCCATGCCCTGCATTACATGCGAAAAATCAAATTCGTACCTGAACGTAATGCCCGCATCGCTGATGTAAAAGTTATTAATATTATCTTGTGTGAACTGTGGAGGATACTGTTTTATATGCCAGTCAGCATCTTCCAGCCCATCGTCGGCAACTAATTGTTTGCGGTTATCGTCAATATTCTGTTGCAATTTTTGGTTGCAGAGTTGCAATAAGGCGTCCATTTTTCCGGTAATTACGACGTCCTGGATTTGCAGTGTGTCACCTGTTTCCAGGTTATAATTGATATAACCGGTATGTGAAGAAGGATAAGCCCCTGTCCACTCAAGCCGATAGCTTATACCTAATATACAATGCCCGTAATAGGTGGTGTCTACTTCAAATGCGGTAAGCCCCTGCATAGGGGATGTTCCTGCCTCGTATTCATCCAGCCAGTCTTGCGCTTCTTCCGGTGTAAAGTCGTTGATGGTTTGCAACAGGTAGGCTTTTTGTATTTTGGCAGAAACAGCGGGATTATCGCAGTCGGCTATAGATTCGTTTGTTGCTATACTGTCTCCCTGCGCGGTTTGTCCGGTTGCTTCAATACTATCACTGCAACTGTATAATGCGAAAGCCACAGCCAACAAACAGATTAGTTTTTTCATTCTTATATCGTTGCCAATGTGAATTACAAAGGCAAAATACTGAATAAGACCATTAAACTCTTTATTTTGCAGTCCCCAAAAGATATAATAAATGAATAATTTCTTAGATACATTCCTGGAAATACTGAAATACACACTGCCGGCACTTATTATGCTGATAGTCACTTATATGATTGTGAGCAAGTTTTTGACCGAGCAAACCACCCGCAAGCAACTGGCGCTGTTTCATGAAACGCAGAATATTACCATTCCCCTTCGCCTGCAGGCATATGAACGGTTGGCCCTGTATATGGAACGCATCAGCCCCCGCAACCTGCTGAACCGCGTGTACCAGAAGGATATGAACGTGGCAGTGTACGAGGCTATGCTGGTGCAGACCATCAAAGCGGAATTTGACCATAACCTGGCCCAGCAGATATATGTATCGCGCGGAGTATGGGAAACGGTACGTGGTGTAAAGGAGCAGGAAATCAACATCATCAATACTATGGCGCGCAGGCTGAACCCCGAAGCACCCGCCAAAGAATTGCACAAAATATTGATGGAATATATACTGACGGACGAAGGCGCACAGCCAACCGAGGTGGCACTGCAAGTGATTACCGACGAATCGAGAAGGGTACTGACACACGGGCCGCAGGCATAATAAATAAACTGAAACAAAGTGAGCGAGCAACAATTTAAGACCGATTCAGGCATAGAGATAAAGGAAGTATATACCCAGCCCGTAGAGATGAAAGAACTGCCGGGGGAATATCCTTTTACACGCGGGGTACACTCGTCTATGTACCGCAACAAGCTGTGGACCATGCGGCAATACGCGGGCTTCAGCACAGCGGAGGAATCGAACAAGCGTTACCATTACCTGCTGAACCAGGGTGTGAGTGGCTTGTCGGTAGCATTCGACCTGCCCACGCAGATAGGCTACGACAGCGATGACGAAATGGCTGAAGGTGAAGTAGGCAAAGTGGGTGTTGCCATCGACTCGCTGGAGGATATGGAAATCCTGTTCCAGGGTATTAAGCTGGAGGACGTATCTACCTCCATGACCATCAACGCAACGGGTTTTATATTGCTTTCATTATACATAGCTTTGGCAAAAAAGCAAGGCGCTGATATAAAGAAAATATCCGGCACCATACAGAATGACATACTGAAGGAATACGCGGCACGCGGCACTTATATCTACCCCCCTGCCCCATCTATGCGTATCATCACCGATATATTTGAGTATTGCAGTAAAGAAGTACCCAAGTGGAACACCATATCTATATCGGGTTACCATATACGCGAGGCGGGTTCTACAGCCGTGCAGGAACTGGCCTTTACCTTAGCCAATGGTAAAGCCTACCTGAAAGCCGCACAGGAAAAAGGATTGGACATCAATGTATTTGCCAAGCGACTGTCCTTCTTCTTCAACGCGCACAACAACCTGTTTGAAGAAGTAGCCAAGTTTCGTGCAGCAAGGCGCATGTGGGCGCAGATAACCAAAGAACTGGGCGCTACAGACCCCAAGGCGCAGATGCTGCGTTTCCATACACAGACAGGCGGCAGCACCCTGACGGCGCAGCAGCCCATGAATAATATCGTGCGAGTATCGTTGCAGGCATTGAGCGCTGTACTGGGCGGCACGCAATCGCTGCATACCAATGGGTATGACGAGGCACTGTCGTTACCTACCGAAACGGCGGCAGGTATAGCCCTGCGTACACAGCAGATAATTGGCTACGAAAGCGGTGTGACTGATACAGTTGATCCGCTTGCGGGTTCCTTCTTTGTAGAGCAACTGACTAATGAAGTGGAAGCCGAAGCATGGAAACTCATAGGCAAGATCGATGCTATGGGCGGCGCGGTGAAAGCCATAGAGCAGGGCTTTATGCAGGAAGAAATAGCCCGTTCGTCTTATCAATACAGCAAAGACATAGAAAGCGGCAAGAAAGTGATAGTGGGCGTGAATAAGTTTGTAGCAGAAGAAACTAACGATACCCCGCTGCTGCGGGTAGATGATTCCATCCGCCAGGTGCAATCGGAAAAACTGAAAACCCTGCGCACCAAAAGGGATAATGAAAAAGTGCAGCAATGTTTATCTGCCATAAAAGAAGCCGCAGGTACTACGCAAAACCTGATGCCCCTGGTAATAGAGGCGGTAGAAAACCTGTGTACGCTGGGCGAAATTTCGGATACGCTGCGCTCTGTATGGGGAGAATTTAAGGGTTAAGGTATATCCAGTCTTTTGCGCCTGCGCAGGCTGTCTGTACTTTCCCATGCCCAGGCGGTGGCCACGGCTTCGTTGTAGCTGCCAATGCCCTCTTCCTGTTCCAGCATTTTCAGGTACACATCGTACATACTGGTAGTATAGTTGTCAAATTCATTTTTATACCGCTCGCGTATCTGCTTCAGTGTATCTATATGGTGCAGGGTCAGTTCGTTCAGTTGCGCTTTTATTTCATTGGCCAATACAGAATCTTTCCTGCGCAGGCGGTAGTGGTTGTACAGCCACATATTCAGGTAAGCGGAATATTGAAATGTAGGGTCGCCCGACTGTATGCTGATGGTATAGGCAAGCAGGTTGGCATCGTCTTCGGCGGCAATACCCGCCTGGTGGGCCATCTCGTGCACCACCACAAAGGGCAGCATAAATGATGGCAGGAACCTGTTGACCTGTGCCTCTCCGGTGAGTGGATTGTAATAGCCCTGTATGCCGAAGTACTGCATAAAGAACCCGTACAAAGAGGGCTTGATATTCAACCCGTGGAGCCTGGCTTTGCAGTCGGTATGTTCTTTATAAAACTGCATGCCTTTTTTACGCACTTCTTTAAACGTGAGCGGATGATAATTCGCCGCTTGTTCGTTGAGCTTCGCCAGCAGGAAACGTTCGTACACGATTTCGGTGGAATCATCCACCCATTTTTCTTTATCCATGCCCCAGTACGTGGTGAGTGATGGCTTGTAATAATTGCCGCCCCAACCCAACAGGAACAGGAGAAAAACCGTAGCCAGGACGATAGCCGTATTGAAAAAAGAATGTACCAGCTTACTTTGGTTTTTGCGAATAGTGAGCAGAAAATACATCCACCTGAGCGGTAACAATACTAATGCCAACCCCAGTATGAAATATAATATATCGCCAAAGCTGAAAGGCGACCAGCCAAATAATACATTGCGCAACGACTGGTAGGGCACAAAAATATAATCGGCGTAAACGATGGTCCATGCAGGCTTGTAAGGCACTACCGTTTGCGCTATCGTGACCAGCGCCATGATAACCAGCAACCATATTAGCTTTTTCTTATACTGCATAAGCCATTAACAATATGCTATTCAGCGGGGTACAAAGTTATATCAAGTATATTTGCCTGACTTTTTCTAAGTTATTGATTAAAGCAATATAAATGGCAAGGCATAAAAACATTTTTCTGACAGGATTGGTATGTGTGGGATTGGGTATTTCCTTAACCGCTTGCAGCAGCAAAAAAGAAGCTCCAAAGAGCGGTCAACCCCGTGCATTGTCTGCTAAGGGGCATGTAGTGAGTCCAGGTACTTTTTCTGATATGTATGCCACCAGTGGTTCTTTATTGCCTAACGAAGAAATAGATATACTCCCCGAAATAGCAGGCAGGGTAACGGGAATACATTTTAAAGAAGGCTCCTATGTGCAGAAAGGCCAGCTATTGGTACAACTGTACGATAATGAAATAAGGGCCATACTGCAAAAACTGAAAGCGCAAAAACAACTGCAACGAAATACAGAAGGCAGGCAAAAAGCATTAGTCGATATTGGCGGCATCAGCCATCAGGAATACGAAACCACGCAAACACAAATACAATCGATTGACGCAGATATAGCACTGGCGGAAGCACAGCTGAGGGCAACAAAAATCATAGCGCCATTTTCGGGCACGATAGGCATACGCAATATCAGCGAGGGTGCTGTGGTTACTCCCTCCACGCTCATAGCTACCCTGCAGCAAACCAACCCTTTGAAAATGGACTTTGAAATACCGGACAGGTACCGTAAAAATGTAACTGCAGGCAAAGAAGTATTCTTTTCAGTAAACGGTATAAAAGATACCCTGACAGGGAAAATAATAGCCGTAGACCCCGGCGCTGATAATGTAACACGTACTGTAAGGGTACGCGCTACAGTGAGCAACCCAGGGGACAAACTGGTGGCGGGTTCCTTTGCCAGTGTGCAGGTGCCACTGGACAGTGATGGTGATGCTATACTTATCCCTTCACAATCGGTAATACCAACAACCAAAGACAAACTGGTAGCAGTGGTACGCGGCGGTAAGGTAAGCCTGACGAAAGTGCAACTGGGCACACGCACTGCTGATAAAGTAGAAGTGCTGGGCGGCCTCAACCCCGGCGATACTATACTGACCACAGGCCTGATGCAGGCGAAAGATGGTATGGATGTGGTGGTGACGGGGTTGTAGGGAGATAATAATCTCCACGTTTATTCGTTATACAACATGAATAAACACCTATGAATGACGATATACGAAAGCGGCATTGGTGACACCCTGCTCCACCCGGAGAGTTACAACTTTAATATAAAAACGTACCTGCAGGAAGAAGCCAGCCTGGTGCGCAAAGCTGTACGATATTTCGATTGTTTAGTGGAACTGGGCTGCAGCGATGCCAGGCATCTACCTGTAGCCAAAGAACACGGCAAATATTATATAGGCGTAGATAATGTAGCCCGCTATATTGACAAAGCCCGTGAGGAATATGCAGCAGATATACCATCGTCTGCATTATTAGTGTGCAGCGATATCGGCAGTTTTGACAATTATATACACCTGGGGCATGGCAAAAAACTTTTCGTATTACCATTCAATATTATCGGCAATATAGCCGACACCCCCGCCCTGCTGGAAAAAACGTTTATGCACAGTCATGGTGTCATCGTGTTTACGTACAAAAATGATTTTCATACCCAATCAGTAAGGAGCGACTACTATAATAGCGCGGGCTTTGAAAACATCACCTGCATTACTAACAGAGATGGTGTAAGGTTTACCAGCAACAACGGGCTGAATACCATAGCATGGTCTGAAGATTGGTTCAGGGAGCAGTTCAGCGAAAACTACCAGCCCTGCCACAGTATCAATATCGGCAATATAGGTGTGGCATATACGAACTTTGGGATATAAAAAAGGATGAAGCAAAAGCTTCATCCTTTTTAGTGCGGCAGAGGAGATTCGAACTCCCATGCCCTTTAACAGGCGCTACCACCTCAAAGTAGTGCGTCTACCAGTTTCGCCACCGCCGCATCATTTTTTCAGGTGGAGTGCAAATGTAACCGCAATTTTAGTTTTCTCAAAAAATATAGCTTAGCGCCTGAGAATAATGCGGAATGTAGTGCCCTTCCCTACTTCGGTACTCTTCACCACCAGCGAACCGTGATGGTATTTCTCTATAATCCTTTTGGATAAGGACAGCCCGAGGCCCCAGCCGCGCTTTTTGGTGGTAAAGCCGGGATTGAATATTTTCTTTACCTGGTGGCGGGGGATACCCTTGCCGGTATCGCTGATATCTATCCTCACCTGCGGTCCTGTATCCTCTACCGATACATGGATATTGCCTTTACCCTCCATAGCATCCAGGGCGTTGCGCATGAGGTTTTCAATCACCCAGTCGAGCAATGGGCCGCTGATATTCACGGGTATTTCCTTGTCCATTTCGTTGATAGAAATAGACACTTTTGCAGGCGCTCTTTTCTGCATATAATCCACCATATTCCTCAGCCGGTGGCGGATGTCTTCTTCCTCCAGCACAGGTGCGCTGCCCACTTTGCCAAACCTGTCGGCCACTAATTTCAGCCTGTCCAGGTCTTTCTGCATTTCATCCAGCGCATCGGCGTTGTTGTGGTCGTCTTTCAATATCTCCAGCCAACCCTCAATGGAACTAAGCGGTGTGCCTAACTGGTGGGCGGTTTCTTTGGACAAGCCCACCCATACCTGGTTTTGGATAGACCGGTGGGCTGAACTCAATGCTATCAGTACAACTATCAAAAACAGGAAGATGATTGCCAACTGCACATAGGGAAAATAACGCAATTGTGTAAGCAGGTAAGATTCGCCGTAGTACACATAATGTTTACCCAGGCCGAAGCCAAGTTCTGCAACTATGGGCGGCCTCACAGCCTTAAACTCCTCCAGCTTGCGCTTAAGGTAATTTGGATCGCGGCTCACTTTGGCTGTGTCCAGGTTATTATACTGGTTGATATTGCCCTGCTCGTCAACCGCTATAAACGGTATAGTAGTATTCTGCGATACAAATGTAGAAGCAAAGGTCAGGTCCTGGTTGGATGATTCATTGTCCACTATTATCTTGATGCCCTCCGCTACCTGCTCCATTTTCTTGCGCTCTTCATCGGCCAGTTTGGCTGCCAACTGGCTGGTATAGTACAGCGATGCGCCGACTATACAAAAAGCCGCAAATATTAAATATGTTTTCCAATTAAGGTACTGACGCATAACACAATGTACATACAACGAAATGACTATAAAAATATTATGATTTTGACCGAATATCTACTATTTTTGTCAGCGCAAATATTGCGTTTAATGGAGATGCACAACTACAACGACGAAAACCAGCTGGACAATCCGGCAGATATAGAACTGAATAAGCCGTCAAAGTCAAGGTTTTTATTCTTATTATTCTTTTTCGGGATTTTCATCTTTGCGTGGGCGGGTTGCTACAACCTGTATGAGCACAGCTACAGCAGCAACAAGGACGTAGAAGTTCCTGACAATACCAAGTACAACCCCACCTACAAATAATCATTCGCCCTGGCAATGATTGTTTGCACCCATGATACCGCTGTTGTTATACTCAGTTATAATGGAAAAAAATGGCATGAGCTTTTTCTGCCGCTCATAGTAGCTGAAGCGTCAACAGGCTATGATGTCATTGTAGCAGACAATGCATCTACCGACGATACCCTGCAATATGTGCAGGAAAACTTCCCGACTGTTAAAACATTGCAGATAAGCCTGAACCGGGGTTTCTCCAATGGCTATGCCGAAGCGCTGAAACAGGTGCAGGCGAAATATTACATATTACTCAGCGCCGACTTTGAAGTAACGGAGGGATGGTACCCCCCGCTGCTGAGCGCTATGCAGCGCTATACCGGACTGGCGGCCTGCCAGCCTAAAATACGCTACTGGCGTGAGCGTGAATATTTTGAATACGCCGGTGCCGCGGGCGGTTTTATGGACAATTATGGCTACCTCTTTTGCCGGGGCAGGATATTTACCGAACTGGAAAAAGACAACGGCCAGTACAACGATGATATAGAAGTATTCTGGGCATCGGGCGGGTGCCTGATGGTACGTGCCGATCTGTACCACAAATATGGCGGGCTGGACCACGACCTGTACGCACATATGGAAGAAGTAGACCTGTGCTGGAGACTAAAAAACGCCGGGTATAAAATCGGCTACATTGCAGGCTCTACCGTGTACCATGTGGGTGGCAGTGTCATCAGCTACGGCAGCCCGCAAAAACTGTTTTACAACTTCCGCAACAACCTGATACTGTTACTTAAAAACGAAAAGGCAAGCCGGCTGTTATGGCTGTTTCCCCTGCGCTTTGTACTGGATGGCGTGGCTGGGCTGAGGCTGCTGCTTACAGGTAATTTCACGGAAACCTTTACTATCGTTAAAGCCCATTTCAGTTTTTACGGCAGCCTGGGCAAATGGCTGAAACGTCGCCGGGAGTACAAGAAGCTGGTGGCCCACCGCAACGAGTCGGGCCGTATGAAGAGCAGCATTGTATGGCAGTTTTTCGTGTTGCGCAAGCGCACTTTCCCAAAACTGAACTGGCAACCCGATAAGCTTCAATAGGCCATTCTTCCGCTTTACCGACATTTTCCGTCCGTTTACCGACAACTGTTCCGTTTTTACCTAATACCGTTTCTATAGGGCGTACAGGTTATATACTTTTGCATTAACATTTTTAAACAAACAAATATGGACCGAGTACGAAAGCGACATATGCACCCGGGGCATCACGGTGGAGATAAGCGGTGGTTTGGTTTCGCCCTGCTGATGGTGGGCCTGTTCATACTGGCAAAAAAACTAAACTTCTTTGACATAGGCTGGCACGATGCCTGGCCCTGGATGGTGATAGCTATAGGCATGTTTATAGCCCTGAAAAGTAAATTCACAAATAATGCATGGTGGATACTGACAGTAATAGGGGTTTCTCATCTCATACCTGTCTTTTACATAGGTGATATTTCATCCAAGGCATTGCTGATACCGGCTGTAATGATAGTGCTGGGGCTGGTCATCATCTTCAGGCCGGCGCGAAAAAAAAAGCTGTGGGACGAGCGATGTGGGAGCAACATACCTATAGTAACCAGTAGCGAAAGCACCCTGAATGTAGATGTAACCTTTGGCGGGCATAAAGAAGTAGTCACCTCCAAAGACTTTAAAGGCGGCAGTATATCCACCACGTTTGGCGGTGCAGAGGTAAACCTGATGAATGCGGACAGCACGGATAAAACCATCAGCCTGAATATGAAAGTGGCCTTTGGCGGTGTGGAACTGGTAGTACCATCGCACTGGCAGATAAAGAACGAAATAAGTAATACACTGGGCAGTGTGGAGGATAACAGGAATATATATACTCATGGAGGCGGCGAAGAGCAAACGACATTGGTGCTGACGGGTAGTTGCAGCTTTGGCAGTATAGAAATAAAATCATACTAAGGACACAACAGACTAATATATGAGACCATACGCAGCACAAATTATCTATTCAATAAAATGCGCGGGCGAGTTTACCGGCCAATACGAAGAACAATGGCGCCTTGTTTTTGCCGATGATGAGCACAATGCGGTAGCCCAGGCAAAAGAAATAGGCAGCCAGGAAGCATCTATATTTGTAGACAGGCACGGGCGGACGATATGCTGGGAAATGATAGCCATAAAAGATGTACGTGAGGTAGACCTGGGGCATGGCGCATTGCTGACATCTACTGTAATAGATGTAACCACTATTGCAGACCCCGTGTGGGCACAGGAAACTGTATAAAGTAAAAAAATAAGTATTTGCCGGTATCAGCCAGAAATATGATATGGTTATTGCCGCTTTCAGCCTTGTTGGCTGCGGGCGGCCATTTCATTTTCCTGCACTATGTATACCAAATTGATATTACCCTGGCCGCCTGCGACAGTATTATTTCCGTACTTACCTTATCGCTGGCGCTATGGGCACTGGCGCTGGCTATCAAGTACTACCCTACCAATGTAAGCGTAACCCTGTATAGCCTGCTGATAGCTATATTCTTCAGTTTTTCCACAGTATTTGCCAGTACAGCCCTCACCAGGTGGTGGACGGAGACTACAGACAAAGACTATCTTTTTTTCCTGGAACATTCAGGCCCTGTGCGGTACATTATATACTGGCTGCTGTGCAGTTGGGTATCTACTTATTTATCCATGAGCAAAAGGATAAATACACAGGAACAAAAATTCAAACAACAGGCCGATGCAACAGCATTACTGAAAGAGGCAGAACTATTTAAACTCAGGCAGCAATTACAACCCCACTTCCTCTACAACTCGCTCAACTCCATCAGCGCGCTGACCATGATAGAACCCGCCAAGGCGCAGGAAATGATAGGCCTGTTATCCGACTTTCTGAGGAACTCTGTACAAAGGGAAACCCAGCAGAAAGTGTCGCTGAAAGATGAACTGGATTATTTAGATAAATACCTGGCTATAGAGTCTATACGATTTGGCAACAGGCTGCAAGTGGTAAAAAGCGACACGGCGGATATAAAAGCTTTCATACCGCCCTTCCTGCTGCAACCGCTGATTGAAAATGCCATTAAATTCGGGCTGTATGGAAATACAGGGGCTGTAAGTATTGCAGTAAACATCAACATGAATGATGGCATGTTGGTGATTACCATCACCAATCCGTATAATGAAACAGAAAGTTCAGCACCAAACGGAACAGGTTTTGGATTGGCAGGCGTGCAGCGCAGGTTGCAGTTATTGTATGCACGCGGCGACTTATTGAGTACGCATAAACAGAACGGACAGTTTACTACCACACTAAAGATACCGCAGGATGTATAAAGTAATACTGATAGACGATGAACCATTGGCCAGGCAACTACTAAGCAGCCTGATGAAAAGCTATGGCGAATTTGAGGTGGTATGCGAGTGCGCTGATGGCTTTGAAGGTTTTAAAGCGATACAGGAGCACCAGCCCGACCTGGTATTCTTAGATGTGCAAATGCCGAGACTGAACGGGTTTGAAATGCTGGAACTGGTAGACAACCCGCCTTCTATTATATTCAGCACAGCCTTTGACGAATATGCCATGAAGGCCTTTGAAGCTAACGCGGTGGATTACCTGCTGAAACCCGTTACCAAAGACCGGTTTGACAAGGCGATACAAAAATTTCTGCAGCAGGCCGGAGCAAATAATGCCGGCCTGAAAAGCCTGGCTGAAGAACAGGTGTACGAAGGCTACCAGCACCGCATAGTGGTGAAAGAAAATGGCGTAATACGCATCATACCCGCCGATGAAATACAGTATATAGAGGCCAGCGACGACTATATAAAAATCTTTACCAAAGGCGGCCACTACCTGAAAAAAAGTACATTGGGGAGGATAGAGAGCAGTTTTGACCCGGCCAGGTTTGTACGGGTACACCGCTCGTATATGATACCGGTGGCCATGCTGGCACGTATAGAGCCTTATGAAAAAGACAGCCATATAGCCCTGCTGCATACAGGCGCTAAAATACCCGTGAGCAAAAGCGGGCTGGATAAATTGAAGAAAGTATTGGGGTGGTGACCCTAAAGTATCATAAACATAAAAGCAAGGGGATAGCACTGCTATTCCCCTTGCTTTTTAGTATCCTTCATTTTTTCGAGTATATACCTGGTGAGCAGGTAGCCGCCCAGGCCGAAAAACATAAGCGTAATACTGAGTACGGGCTTACTCAGAATATATTCTGACAATGCCTCGGGCTGCATAGGCCCTTTGTATAGTATAGCTATAAGTATAGCCCCGCCTACACTATATGTTATAAAAAAAGCAACAACAGTAATTATGCCCCACACAATCGTATTCTGTCCTTTTTGCTTAGCCACCAGGGCATTGCGGTAGGCGCAGAATATACTCAACAATAATTCAAACATTCAATTATAATCCTTTGATAAATTCAGTTACGCTCTCTTTGATATGTGCTATCTGTTCAGCATTCAGACCATGATGGCATGCCAGCAACATACCCCCGCGCATTACCTTATCAGCCTCAGGGTACCCACCTGCGGCGGCTTTGTGCGGCTGGTGTTTGAAACCCGGCTGACGGAGTATATTACCTGTAAACACGGTACGTGTCTGAATGTTGTGCTTCTCCAGGAATATCTGCAAATCGCGAC
The DNA here is from genome assembly GCA_964515955.1 of uncultured Flavipsychrobacter sp. GTDB lineage: Bacteria > Bacteroidota > Bacteroidia > Chitinophagales > Chitinophagaceae > UBA5543. The sequence goes on from CAZEZM010000008.1 coordinate 15,255, forward strand.
GGATGAACGGCGCACTGTCGCGTATGGTAACAGCCAATGCCAGCCAGCCCGTACGTGAATCCGGCAGTTGTTTAGGCAGTATAAAGTACTCTTCGTATTGAGCGAAGAATGCACGCAACTCAGTATAATTAGCGGTACGAGCGTCGATGTTTTGCCCTAATTTGCTCAACTGCACCAGGCCGAAAGCAGCACCCATTTCTGAACCTTCGATGTTATAACCCGGTTCTTCAAATACAAACTTGGCATCGTATGGTATGCCTTCCAGCTCTACATTGAACCTGTTCTCTACTTTTTCTGATTCTACAAACAATGAAGAGCTCCTGCCCCAACTACGCAGCAGCCTGCCCCTATCGTAGTGGGCATCAGTATTTACGCAGAGCATACCGCCGTTGCCCGCACAGTTGATGATGTGCGAACCGTAGAAACTGGTAGTACTCATATCTGTATACCGGCCTGAAGACGCCCCGCCTATTTCGGCACCGAGTGTATCGGCAGAATCTTCCAGTACAAACAGGTTATGTTTGTCTGCTATCTCCCTCAGCAATTTCCAGTCGGGCAGGTTGCCTATCAGGTTAGGGATAATCATCGCCCTGGTGTTGGGCGTAATCATTTCTTCTACCTTGTTGGCGTCAATATTATAAGTTCCTTCTTCTACATCTACAAAAGCAGGTACCCAGCCCTTCTTCAACTGGGGGGCAACAGTAGTAGAAAACGTAAGTGCGGGTGTTATGATTTCAGCGCCTTTTTCATAATCGAGCAGGTCGGCAGCCAGGTACAGGGCTGATGAGCCGCTGTTGACCATAATGCCGTAACGCTTATTGTACAATGCGGCTATTCTTTCTTCCAGTTCGCGTACGTGTTTACCCATCTGGGTAGATGTACGCAATACATGTACTACCGCTTCTATTTCTTCTTCACCATGAACGGTTCTGCCATAAGGCACGTGTATGTAGTCTGTCTGTAACATTGTGTATAAAAATAAGGCTACGAATGTAAGTGTAAACTTTTATATTTATTAGTTAAGGCTTTGAAAAAATATGTATAAAACAAGCCGCCGTAAACCGGCGGCTTGTGATACAAATATAAAGAAAATATTACTGTACTGGATTGCCGTTGGCATCCAGTTCCACTATTTCGTAGCCCAGTCTTTGCAGGCCGTCCCATACTTTGGCTTTATCGCCCACCAGCACAATATTCATATTGTCAATAGCAGGCAAGTGTTTGTTATTAACTGCATTTACATCTTGCAGGTTCATCTTTGCCAGTATTTCATTTTGCCTTGTGGGATAGTCGGCAGGCAGGTTATAATCTAATATCCTGGACAGGAAACCGGCTTTCTGGAAGCCTGACTCATAATTCCGGGCATCGCTCTGCCCTATCGAGTTCTTTGTGAACAACAGTTCCTCCTCGGTCATACCGGCCTTTTTGTACTCGTTCAGTATAGTTACAATATCAGCCAGTGCGCTGTCCGTTGCATTTGCCTTGATGCCCGCGCCAAAACCGTACTCACCGGTATATTTGTTGGCGGTATAACTGGCCCTGGCGCCGTAGGTCCATCCTTTGGTTTCGCGCAGGTGTATGTTCAGGCGGCAGTTGAAAGCCCCTCCCACAGGATAGTTCATTACATAACACTTGTAATAGTCGCCCAGCGGATCGTACTTCATACCTGTAACGGTACCAATGCGGAACTCCGTTTGTGCAGCGCCGGGTATGTTTACAAAATACAGCTTACCTTTATTGACAGCGGGTGTTGCAGGCAACGCAGGGAGATCAATAACATTATCAGGCAGTTTTTGCAGGAATGTAAGGTGCCCTACCGCAGCATCTTTAGCTATGTCACCTACTACCACCACTTTGGCTTCATGCTTAGAGAAGTAGGTTTTGTAGTAATTCTCTACATCTGCCAGCTGAATGTTCTCCAGGGTCTGGATTGTGCCCGATGTTGGCCATCCCAATACGTTGTCTTTGCCATACAGGATTTTATCATATACTGTGCTCGCTACATAATTGGGCCTTACCATAGCATTTTTAAGGCCTTCGATAGCCTGCTTTTTATTCCTTTCAAAATCATCCTGTGCAAATTTGGGATTGAGCAACCGCTCTTCCAGCAGTTCCATAGTTTTACCTATGTTTTTCGATAAGCTCCTTACAGTTACGTTGATACCATCCAGAGAGGCGCTGATATTGATGCTGCTACCCAGTTTGTCCAGCGCTACACTGAATTCTTCTGCCGTATAATTCTTGCTGTCTTCTTCCAGCATGGCAGCAAACATCTCGGCCAGGCCTGATTTGTTCAACTGGCCGGCCTCCAGCATGTGGCCACCTTTAAATTCAAGCAGGTAGGTGACTACAGGCACCTCGTCAGATTGTGTGCCTATCACTTGTATTTTACCGGGCAGTTCTTTAGTCCAGTATTTAGGCACATTCACCACCGGGTTTTGACCACTTGGGGGCATTTTACCCCGGTCGAAGTTGTCTTTCGCTTTATTATACTTCAGCCCTGCATAACCATAATCGGGCGCTTTGTAACCATCTTCCTGCCTTGTGTAGTTATCAGCAGCAGCTAAGTTATCGGGATCCGTTTTTGTGGTCACACTCAGCGCCAGCCTGTTTTGTCCCTTAATGTATTTGTTGTACACACGCATCACGTCTTCCTTGGTCACTTTGGTGTACCTGTCCAGTTCATTCTGAATTTGGTTGGCATTGCCTGTAAACGTGTAGAATGCTGCCAGTGTAGATACTTTTCCGGATACACTTTCCATACGATTAATCAGCCCTGCCTCCATTGAATTCCTGAATTTCTCTACATCTTCATCTGTAACACCGCGGCTTTCAAATTCTTTTAGGGTTTCGTCCACTATTTTTTCTATGTCACTCAGTTTATTGCCGGGGTATGGTACTACAGAAATTGTAAACTCGCCTGACAGTTCGCTGCACGGGTTGGACACACGGGCATTTACAGCTTTCTGGCTTTTTACCAGGTTTTTATACACGATAGAGTTTCTGCCCTGTCCGAGTATTTCAGCCAGGCAGTCAAGTGCTGCTTCATCGGGGTGATAATTGGGAACAGAAGGATATACGATATGCAGCATAGGCAGCTTGGCATAATTATCCAGCATAGATACATACCTGTTCTTTTCCAGCTTAACAGCGGGAAGCACCGTTGGTGTTACTTCGGGGCCACGTGGTATGGAGCCAAAATACTTCTCCGCCATTTTCACTACCTCTTCAGTATTCACATCGCCACCTACTGTCAGTACGGCATTGTTAGGGCCATACCAGCGCAGGAAGAAATTTTTCAGGTCGTTTACATCTACCCTGTTCAGGTCTTCTATATACCCGATAGTCAGCCACGAATAAGGATGGCCATAAGGATAGAGGCTTTCAGCAGATTTTTCGCGCAGCAGGCCGTAAGGTACGTTGTCGTAACGCTGGCCGCGCTCGTTTTTCACGGTTGCCCTTTGCACTTCAAATTTTTGTTGCGTTACCGCGTCCAGCAGGAAACCCATACGGTCGGCTTCCAGCCACAGCATTTTTTCCAGCTGGTTGCTGGGCACTGTTTCGAAGTAGTTGGTACGGTCCTGGTTGGTAGTACCGTTGAGGGTACCACCGGCTTCAGTAATGATTTTAAAATGTTGTTCATCAGCTACGTTATCAGAGCCCTGGAACATCATATGCTCAAAAAAGTGCGCAAACCCTGATTTGCCGATTTCTTCCCTGGCAGAGCCTACATGGTATGTTACATCGACGTGTACAATAGGGTCTGAGTGGTCCTCATGTACTATTACTGTAAGGCCATTATCCAGCACATACTTTTTGTAAGGGATAACCAGCTTACCTTCTTTTTTAGTAACTGTTTCCACAAGCTTGGCC
>CAZEZM010000008.1:19141-117864 GCA_964515955.1 uncultured Flavipsychrobacter sp.
GCTATGGCCTGCGGCGCATACAATACTACCGCTGCTAGCAGGGCAATCAAAAAACGTTTCATTATAATATATTTTTAAAAAGAGACCTAAAATTAAGCTATTCCACGGTATTTCCGGGGGTATTTTAAGGGGGATGGCCTACTGTTTGGTAAGGGTATATACTATGCCGATGCTATATAGGCCACCACTATATCTGAATCCCGGGCTGAAGTCTACATCAATATCAAAATCGTGTTTACTGCCACTGCTGCCCCTGGAGCCGCTTTCCAATCTCTGGCTTTGTGTGGTGAGTGTTTTGAAAGTAGTGTGGCCGTTTTTCCTGATACCCATAACAGTTGACGGCATATCGGTACTGGCCCCCTTGCTCAGCGCTGTGAAGTATGTACTCTGCGCTGAGAAACTCACCAACCAACTGGTATTACTTTTTATTTTCAGGTTGGCGTACCTGTTGGACACCACCCCGTTCAAATAATCATTGGGGCTGGCGAAGCTGATGACACCGCCCATGGCTGTAACTGTAATAGACTGTGTAGAATAAACAATAAAATTACCCTGCACAGAGCCTGTAAGGCCCTGTGCCTTTGCCCCGGTTGCGAAAAAAACCAGTAAAACGAATATGATCATCAAATGCCTCATGGTTGCGTCATCGTAAACATGATGGTAAAATTATATTGCCCTTCAGGATAATCATAACCCAGGGGCATTAGCTGCAAGTCGTAAAAAAAGTTATAGGCCTGGTTCGATTTAGGTTGGACGAATAACCGCTGGTCCTGGTAGGTAAGTTGCAAAGGGGACGTTACCAGGTTGTAGGTATTGCCGGAATTGTCCAGGCGGTGTTTCAATGCAAGCGGTATGTTCGCCCTGTCTGCACCTGACGGAGTAGAATAATCTGTAATACGGGCATAAACAGAGCTATTGCTGTTCTTTGTTTTGAGCTGGAGCTTGATGGCATTCTGCACAGTCTGTGTGTTTTCAAAATCATCGGGGCGTGTTGCGGTAAACTGCAGGTTGGCCTGTGTATTTACCTCCATGTAGTTGTGCTTGCTACCGCCTCCATTGCCGTTATCATCGTCATCGTCCTTTTTGCCGGAATTCTTATCATCGTCATCATCACCGTAAAAACTGCTACCGCTGGAGAAGGTATAAACGCCTGTAAAAAGGATCAATGCGAGTATGTACAGGTACCTCATCATGAATTTATGGCCATTTGCTTTGTTATTGCCAACAAAAGTAGTTTTTTTGCATCGTATACTTACTAATATGAAACGCAACCCCCATTTTTTATTCCTTCTTTTACTGGCAATTACCTGCTATTCTACCATAACAACCGCCCAAAACCTGGGTGTATACCCCACTACACTTGATTTCAGGCTGGCCAGCGGACAGAGTGAAGCCCAGGCCATCAACCTTTCAAACGGCTCGGGCAACAAAGTACAATTCAGGCTATACCTGAACGACTGGGTGCGCGATTCTACCGGGGGGCATATATATTACGAGCCGGCCAGTATACCACGCTCCTGCGCAAGGTGGCTGACTATTGATAAGAACTTCATTGAATTGCAACCCGGTGAGTCCACACAGCTAACCGTTCAGATGCTGGTACCATCTACACCTGAGGCTGCAGATGAAATGAAATGGGCTATGCTGTTTATAGAAACTGTGGAAGAGAATGTAAGCCGGAACGACAAAAACGCGCAGGCGACCGTTAAAAACCTGATACGTGTAGGGGTGCATATATACCAGACACCCCCTAACGCTATAGAGAAAAGCATAAAAGTGCTGGACTTGAAACCAAACCCTGAAATAGCGAACGCATACGACCTGGTATGTAAAAATACCGGGGACGTAATGATAGAATGTAAAGCCCACCTGGAACTGGCTGCCGCCAACGGCGAACAAACCAAACTTGACTTTATAGAATTCCCGATGTTTCCTGAGCAGGTGAGGCTGGTAACCTTTGAATTACCTAAGAATTTACCGACTGGCAAATACAATACATTGGGTATTTTAGACGCGGGCGAAGACCTTTCGCTGGAAGCTATTGAAAGTACTGTAGAAGTAAAGGCCATATCAACAGAAACCGGCAAATAATTTCGCCGGGCATATCAATATCAACCTACCACCTATCACAATATTAGCATGATGAAGAAACTAATAACCGCTGTAATGATATTGGCAGTTATCTGCCTGGAAGCCAAAGCACAGGAGTCTGCCTCTGCATCACAATTGATTACCGTAGAGCTGGAGCCCACGATACAGATTACTGCGCTTAACTCCTCAAATGTGAACCTGGGCTTCAGCAATGCAAACAACTATGTAAATGGCGTACAGTCTACCAAGCAGGATTTTACCGTCCACTCCAACCGCGACTTTGTGGTAAATGTGCGCACCAACGCCCCCGTCTTCACCTATTCGGGAAATGCATACCCTGCGCCGGAAATGCCGGTAGAAAACATACTTTTCCTGACGGTAAGCAATAATAATACGGGCGGCGTCATAGCCAACTCATTCAATACTTTTGCCCCACTATCCAACAACCCGTGCAACCTGTTGCTGAACTGCAAGAATGGCGGGGACAGGAATTTCTCTGTTAATTATAAAGCTATCCCCGGTACAGAATTTCCCGCTGGCGATTATACTGTCGATGTGATTTATACCGCCACCCAGCCGTGACAGGACAGTATTTTTTACCCTTTGCCCCATTATGCTTATATTTATCAAAACCATACCGGCTTTTGATGCATAAATTTTTACTATCAGTACTTTTTGCCTGTTTCGCAATGCAGGCTAATGCCAACCATTTTACAGGGGCGCACCTTCGTTATGAATTTGTAAGCGCACCCATGACCTACAGGATACACCTGACATTATATAAAACCTGCGAGTCGGGCGCTATAGACCTGCCCACTTTTATCAATGTATTCGCAGAGTCGAAGCAGAATAATGCCATCGTAAACAAAAACCTGGTGCGTATATCCAACGACACGCTGCAACCATATTGCGCCGGTACCGTCACCAGTTGCGAAAATATCAGTTCAGCATACCCCGGATATATTGCCGCAGTGTATAGCGATACTGTAAAACTACCTTCCGTAGCGTCTGACTGGTTTATCATATTCAACAACAGCAACAGGAATTTTGGCATCACCAACCTGCAAGGCGCCAGCGGCCAGAGCTTTTATGTAGAAGCGCCCATAAAACTCAATTATAACAATACCAGCGCGGTAATGCCGGATTACCCGCCGCATGTAATGTTTGTAAACGACAGCCTGAAGATACCCCTGACTGCCTACGATGCAGACGGCGACAGTATTGACTACCAATTTGTACAACCCATTTCAGGGCCGGGCATGGGCATCCCCTACTATACAGGGTATAGCGCCTCGTTACCCTTTGGCAGTGGCGGGCTGTGTTATATAGACGCTGATAATAACATGGTGCTGAAATCGACCGCAACGGGTAAATATACCCTGGCCATGAGGATAAATGAATACCGGAACGGCGCCCTGGTTGGTTATACTATGCGCGACTTTATTGTTATCTGTATTTCTACCACAGCTGGCAACATACTTACCACACCCACCCCGGTAAGTACTGCTAATATGATAACCTATACCTGCCCCGGAAGAAATAACCAGCTCAACTTCAGCTTTACAGACCCAAATCAGTCAGACTCCGTTTACCTGCAAATCATCCCCCCTGCATTACAGGGCGGCTGGACGTTTAATACCACAGCGGCACCCGGTATAGGCTCAGCCTCAGGCAGTATCAGCTGGACTACACCCGCATCGGTGATTCCTTCGCAACTACCATTCTTTAACATCAGCGTGGCAGTGCGCGATAACAGTTGCAGGCTGCAGGGTAAAGCCACATATATGTACACCGTGCTTCTGAGAGATTGCGGAGCTGATTCAGTATGGCCCGGCGATGCTAATGCCGACAAGATAGTGGACATGTACGACCCACTGGCTATAGCGCTAACCTACAACGACACAGGGGCTGCAAGGCCGGGCGCCACTACCAACTGGAATGCCGAATACTGTGATTTCTGGAATGGCTCCTTCCTGAATAATATTGACAAAAAACATGCAGACTGTAATGGAGATGGAATAGTAACCGCGGCAGACCTGCCCGCCATATCGCTTAACTATGGCAAGGTGCATGCAAAAGGCCCCAGGCAAAAAACAACCGCTGCTACAGAACTTTACTTTGACCATACGGGCATTAACCCCAACCCCGACTCTACTGTGTCAATAAAGATATTATTGGGCAATAGTGCCAACCCCGTGAGTGGCCTATACGGGCTGGCAGCCAATGTGCTGGTAGATGGATTGGCTCTTGCCACCCCACCCGTTATTACCTACAGCAGCAGTTGGCTGGGCAACAGCACAAATACCCTGAGTTTCACAAAAGACATATCCCCCACATCTACAGACTGGGCATATGCACGTATTGATAAACAAAACGCAAACGGACAAGGCCAGGTAGCGAATGTTGAATTTAAGATACCAGCATCCACCCCCGGCGGTACACTTGTTACCTTATCTTTCGACAGGGCAAAATTCATAGATAAAGACGGGCTGGAATTGCAGGACATCGGTACGCAGGACGACACATTTTATGTGAGGTACCCCGCAGCGGTAAATAACATACACAATAAAAGCTGGCAGGTTCTGATATATCCCAACCCCTCACATGGCCCGGCCTCATTAAGGGTTTATACAACAAATAAAGTTGACGCCAACATTACCATACAGGATATAACCGGTAAAACCATCAGCACAGCAACAAACACGCTGGAAGCCGGGAATAATACCATCAGCCTGCCGGCGAATAAGTTATCCCCCGGAGTGTACCTGGTGCACATTTCCGGCACGGGCAATAGTGGGAAAGTAGTAAAATGGATAGTGCGGTAATGGCATAGTTTTTGCCCCTGCTTAACAAAACAAAAAACGATGCGTAAGTTATCCCTGGTATTGTTGGCAATACCTCTGCTTTCCACTAAATGTAATAAGAAAAATGATTGCGCCGATGCCATCTGCACACAAATGTTCGCAGCTGTAACAGTGACTGTGACAGACAAAGACGGCAATAATATTGACCTGCAGGATTACTATACTATCAATACAACTACCGGCGATACCCTGCGGCATAATAACAGTACCTGGCCGGAGGGCGCTTATACCGTATTGGATGACGGCTATGTAAGTAAAATGTACAATAAGACATTACAGTTTCGTTTCGTAGGCATAAAAGACAACGCTGTGATAGCTGATGAAAATTATACCATTTCAGCAGACTGCTGTCATATCAGCAAAAAATCCGGCAAAGAAACTATTGTAACCGAATAACAACTAATTGCGTGTAAGCGTGGCCGTACAGTTATTATTGATGGTAAGGCCGTTCATCGTATAGTTGATGATCAGTTTATCGTCATCATATGTACCATCACCCTGGTAAGTTAGTTCATTCTGCTCCTGCTGGGGTATGGTCAGTGTTTTTGTGGCGGGGTTTATATCTGCGTATATTTCGTTGACCATAACACCGCTGAACAAACCCTTGATTATAATGCGGTTCTTAATGGTTTCATCCACTACTATATTGATATTTGCATTTACCCCACCTGTCTGGCTGCATTGGCCCGTTTCGGTAAATGAACCTTTCAACCCCAGCGCGGGATTAGTATATGGCAATACATTGACATTGATAAAATAACTGCTGATGCCCGTGCCTGCGCTGGCGCCTTTTATCTTTATTTTATGTGTCCCTTCCGGCACCCTTTCGTTCCTGATGACTAAAGTGGTACTATAAGATGCCATTTCGTTGTTTACCGGCTCGAAAGACACCTGCATACCTTTGGGCAGGTCTTCAGCAGATAATACTACCATCTCCGCCTTACCGGCTTCCTTTTCTACATTTACCAGGTAACGCACTTCGTCAGTACGCTCCAGGGAGGTATCCTTCAGGCCGGATATTTTATATTTAAAATCACCGTCCCCATCCGGTACATAAGGTGTTAAGGGTTCATTTTTGCCACATGAGGTTATAAATAAGGAAACAAGGGCTATTGCGATAAATGATATGCCGGTTACTTTTTGCATTATACTCAACTATTTCTTCCTTTAAAGATAAGGATTGTTGTGCTTCTAAAATTCCTTTTGGGCAAAATTTGACATATTGAAAAAAATATTTTTTATATTTAGAGTACTATGGCTGAAGTAAAACTATCTGTGCAAGACCTGGCCACTGAATGGCTGTCCCGCGGACTGGATAATAAACAGGTGGAAGCCGAGCTGCTGAAAATAGGTATCGAGGAAAGGAACATTCCCGACATGCTGCGCGAATTCAAAAAGATGCGCAATGCCCGCAACACTACCACCGGCCTGTATTTCATACTGGCCGGGGCGGTACTATGCCTGTTGAGTTGTATACTCACGCTCGCTTTTTCTTCAGCTACAGCCGTTATCTTATACGGGCTTACCAGTGTGGGTGTCATTGTGGTGTTTATAGGCCTGGCGCGGATATTTGGGTAGGCATAATTATTAACCCGGTATTAGTATTTTTTCTGCTTCATATACTTGGCATGCTAATTGGTGAAAGTTCATCATGAACCTGAAACTGCTTATCCGGCCATTCTTTTTACTGACCGCAACATTCATGGTATACACCGGCTGCAACAGGAAACCGGCTAAATATATATACATGCCACCCAGTGCCATCCTGTTTACAAATATGGTGGCTGTACCGGAGTCATCCGTTGTTCCCGTTGACAGGGTTAATATAGAATTGAGGCTAAACACACAGCAGATACAGGTAGCAGGCATTAGTGATTTGCCCGGCAACCGGGCATATGCTTTATCTATTAAAGAGCCACAACCCATTGCCCTGGAAAAAATACAGGATATACACATCCGTCCATTGCATACATACAACAATAATTTCGGAGTCTTGCAAGACCTTTCCGAAACATGTAGCTACTCATATAACCAAGGAGGGACGGACACTACTACTAAACAAAACATGTTAGAAGCCATTAACTCCGGCGGCACACTCGATACCCGGAGCAATATTATTTATATTCATTTCAAAGAGCCCCCTTCGGGCCGGCAGGTACAACAATTTGTAGTAGAAGTGATAACGGACAAAAATTCGCGGCTGGCAGATACTACAGTTGAATTTATATTAACACCTTAACCCGTTTGACTATCCGATGAAAAAGATAAGCTTAGTGTTCTTTTTATTAACTGTTATCAGTGCTTCCGCCAGCGCAGGCGATGGTATACGCAGGTTGCTATTCGTTAGTGCGGGAATGGACTACCATTTAAACAAAGGTGATGTTACGCATAATACTACCCTGTCAAATCCAATGAGTGCAGCGAACACCATGGGCGGCCGTATCGGTGCGGAGATATTCTGGAAACTACCGGGACGCTTGTTTTTCGCGACTGGTGTTGACTTTAGAACCGTACGGCAAGAGCTGGAGATTAATTACAATGCTGCAGAAGCCGGATATACCGGTTCCTCAGTTGTATACAGTAATGTGATACGGTACCCTAATTCTTATGCTGACCCTTTTGCACGCATGGGATATGCCTTGCCTATGGGTAAAAATAACCTGGATGTTTCATTAGGCATTGCTACCAGCATCCCACTGTCCGGCCAGGTGGAAGATGGCATTACAACGCTGAACATCACTGACCCTGTATATACAGACCCGGCCATATACACTAACCAGAGTTGGGGCAACCGGGCTGATGTTAATTTTCTTCCCGTGAATACACTCATATCAATACAGTTGGCATACAGAGTGGTCCTTGGGAAAAAAATTCTGCGTTTGGGCGTTGACTTCAGCTCGGGCAGTAGCCGCAAAATCAACAGAACGGAAGTATATTATTTCGGGCCGGGACGTAGCTATATCGGCAATAGTGTGTTTGCAGACAGGTTTCAGTCGGTGGGCATATTTGCCGGGATAAGTTTATGATGTTATCTGCGCAATTCTTTTATTCTCACTCCCGCCTCTGAATCAATGATGAGTGTATGCAGGCGGTTGATGCGGGTAGCTTCTCTCTTAGCGCTGATGACCCACCATATGGCTGCTCTTTTGTAAGATGGTGCAGCATGATGAAAATAGTCCCATGCCTTTTTATTCTTCTTAAACTCCTCTTCAAATTCTGGTGGCAGCTTTATATTGTCTTTGTGCTGTTCAAAAGAGTAAACGGCTGATTTATCATCTTTACGTTTTTCGTAGGCGGATAAACCCTTATCATGGACCAATCCGTTCGCTTTAAGTTCTTCCATTTTCTTCATATTCACCATGCTCCATATACTACCCGGCTTGCGTGGTGTGAAGCGTATCATGTAGCTCTCTTCATCAATGCTTTTGCGAACGCCGTCTATCCAGCCAAAACACAGTGCCTGGTCTACAGATTGAGGCCAGGTAATACTGGGTTTGCCCGTTGCAGTTTTATAAAAGCCCACATAGAGTTCAGTTTCTTTCTCATGGTTTTTCTCCAGCCATTTCCTGAAATCGGCAGGCTTTTTAAAGAATTTGGGGGACATCCTCAATATTTTAATGGTAAAAGTACACCAACTGTTTTTTTAAATATTATGTCTAAGTTAAAAACCACAAAAAACAACACCCATATGAAAAAGGCCTGTATCCATATCATCCTTATAGTAACTGTATTATTCAGCCTGCCCAATTCGTCGAAAGCCAACTATGCCGCAGGCGGCGAACTGATATATGTACATGTGGCAGATTCCACCTACCAGTTTTTCTTTAAACTGTACAGGGACTGCTCTGGCAATGCGGAGCCGGATACAATACCCTTGTGTTTTAACAATCCTTGCATCAACGTGTCCTTTACAGTGCCTATGCCCAAGTGGATGGGGACAGGAGGTGGCTCTGTAATAGGCCCGATATGCGCGGGTAAAAATAATTGTGACAGCCCAGCCTCGTTGACACCAGCATATAAAGAAGTGTGGTATGCGGCAATTGCGACCATGCCTGGCCGCTGCAATGCATGGCGCATATTTACCCGTACAGCTACCCGCAACAGCATATATAATATTCAAAGTTCCGCTTCCTCCCCCATGTATATAGAAGCTACGATGAATAATTCAACCACGGACAGTAACAGTTCACCATATTATTCAGTAAAACCTATGTATGCTGTCGGACTTAATCAGCCTTTTACATTCAACAATGGTGGTATTGATGCGGATGGTGATTCGCTGTGGCACGATCTAATAATGCCACGTACCGGTGCTGCCATGTGTAATGATACGGCTGTGAATATGAGTTTTGCCACTGGTTCACCTTTCTTCAATATTAGCACCAATCCTTTCCAGGCGAATAATACGTTTTACATGAACGAGCAAAACGGGCAAATGTCATTCACAGCAACTATGCAGGGGAAAGCAAATATGGTGGTAAGGACAAGGGAATACAGAAATGGAGTACAAATAGGCTCTGTTATGCGGGAAATACAGATGAATACGCTGCAATTCCTTGCACCGCCTGAATACATTACAGGCACAACATGCGGGACCCCGCCCAATTCTAACGGGAAAGTATTTGGCTGTGCCGGCCAGAATATGACCTATTGTTTTTTCTATAAGTCGCCGGATAGCAATAGCAGGATATATTTGTCGGACAACCTGGCAACCAGAATACCCGGGGCCAGCATTACCTATACTAACCAGGGCACAGATTCTGTACATGTAGCGTTTAGTTGGACACCGGGAATAAATGATGCCGGTGCTTCATCTTATATGATGGTGATTACCGATTCACTATGCAGTTTTCCGGTACCGCTACAGTATCTGCGTACTATTGAACATTCAATATGGGGGCATGTTAAAACCAACAATGATACTACCATTTGCGCGGGACAACCGGCGTATTTCAGTGTATCAGGCGGAGGAAGCTACCAATGGACCGTGTTAAGCGGCAGCCAGAACAGCCTGAACAATCCGAATGCTGCTAACCCGGTTGCCACTCCTACAGTAACTACTACTTACGTGGTGACATCAACCATTAATCCTTATTGCACAAACATCAATAAAGATACAGTAACCGTATTCGTACGCCCTTCAACTCCCGGTGCTAATGCTATCGGCACTACTTTCGGCTGCGGGCAGAATCCTTTGGTGAATTATATCAATGCATGCCCGGGGCAGAATATTTCCTTCTGTTTTAATACTCAGTCTACCGATAATAATGCACTACTCTACCCTTCTGATAATTCAGCCACATCATTACCTACTGCCAACATTAGTTATACAGGACACGGGAGTAATTCTATAAACGGCACCTTCTCCTGGACACCGGGACCGAATGATATAGGTTTCCATTCGGTGACACTTACCACTTACGATTCAGCCTGTGTAACAGGGAATGGTTCGCATAGCAAACAACAAACAGTAGGCATTATAGTTTGGGGACAGCCGAAGATAACCGGTGATACCTTCATCTGCCCCGGCGAGAGCGTGCAGCTTATAGCCAGCGGTGGTTTAGGTTATCACTGGCGGATACTCAGGGGTGGCAGCCTGAATAGTTTGTCGGACACATCCATATACAATCCTGTAGCCACGCCTGACAGCACCACTACTTATGCAGTAACATCGCTGGCTAATACGTATTGCAGCAATAATAGGGACAGTATAACCATACAGGTGTACCCCGTATCGTTGGTGCCAAGGCCAAAGGTGAGCATAACGGTGTCGCCGGATAGTAATATCGTTATAGGTAATACTGTAACATTTACGGCCAACGCAGCAGGATGTAATAATATCATATACAATTGGTTTGTAAATGGCACAAGTGTGCCGGGCGCATACAAGAGCAACTATACCACATCCAACATACTGAACATGGATAAAGTATGGTGTAAGGTTGTTTGCACAGACACCTGTCCCAGCCCGGCGGATACAGCCAGCAATATTATTACCATGTACGTGAGCACATCTGTAAACAATGTAGGCGCCGACAACGCTGTAAAAGTTTACCCTAATCAGAATAACGGAAGGTTTGTGGTGGAATATCCCGCTATAAACAATGCAGAGGTGATAACTGTGACCAATGTCATGGGACAGGTAGTGTACCAACAAACCATAGAAAACAAAATAGTGGAAATAGACCTGCAACAGCAATCCGCAGGAGTCTATACCCTGCGTACAGGAAATAGTAATGTCAAAATAGTCATAACCCGATGAGACGTCTTATCGTCATACTTGCCTTATGCATTGCGTTTATGCACTGGCACACCGCAGCAAAGGCCAACAAAGCAGCCGCAGGTGAAATTATATATAGCCGGGTGAGCGACTCTACTTATCGTGTTATATTCAGGCTGTATACCGATTGCAAAGGTGATGCAGCCCCCGCTACCGTTATGCTGTGTGCAGGAGATACATGCGGCAATAACAGCTTTAGTACCATTATGCCCAAGTGGACAGGCCTCATCCGGAATAATACCCTGCCCAATGGTTCTGAAACACCCATTGCCTGTACACCCAAACAACCAACCCTGTGCACCGACCCAAATTCTACCCTGCCCGGCTACCGCGAATGGTGGTATGCAGATACCATTACCCTGCCATCGCGCTGTAGCGGCTGGCGGTTGTCTGTTACTGTTAACTCAAGAAACAGCAGCAACAACCTGGATAATGGCAACCTGTATGTAGAAACATTTTTTAATAATCAACACTCTTTAAATAACTCCTCCCCAGACTTTGTCAACCAACCATTATTATTCGTATGCCTTAATCAGCCGTTCACCTACAATATAGGCGCGACAGATGCCGATGGCGATTCATTGGATATATCGGTAGTACCTGTAAAGGTGGCATCTGTTTTTACCTGCCCTGTAATGCCATACCAACTTGGATTAGTAGCTACTAACCCACCCTTCAACTGGAATAACAATCCTTTTCAGACCAACAACAGTTTTTCATTAGACAATAAAACCGGAGAAATGAAATTTACTGCAACATCAACCGGTAGCATCCACACATTTACACTACGTATTAACGAATACAGGAACGGACAGTTAATAGGCAGCGTGTACAGGGACATGCAGGTGTATGTTTTCTCCTGCGGGGTAGTTTCGCCGGGAGGTAGCGGTGTATTTCCCAACTATGAAATAAAGAGGTATATCGTACCCGGAGGCGAGCAAAATGGTAGAATCTGGGCCAAAACAGGTCAGCCCATCCACCTGGTGTATACCGCTACGTCAGATGATGAAGATGCTTTAATCGTACTGGCTGATAATCATGACACGACTTTTTCGAATGCCATATTTTACTACATTGGCAACAAATCCAACAATGTAGAAGGGCATTTCTTCTGGACACCGGGCATGAATGACACCGGAAATTTCAACCTGGTGATGTTGATAACAGATTCTGCATGCCGTCCACCAGGTGTATTCCCGGTTTTCATGCAGACTACAGACATAGCGGTGGCTCTCAGTATCGATGAACAAACAGGAAGCGACGGATTAAAGATATATCCTAATCCTAATAACGGCTTGTTCGCACTTTCATGGGCAGCGCAAAACGGGAACGCCTCCTGGCGCATAAGCGTTTCTAATGTACATGGACAGGAAGTATACACTCACGACAATTACATAGCCGGGGAGAGTATTGACTTAACCACCTTACCAGCAGGCACTTATTTAGTAAGGGCAAACAGCGGAGATAGCACGTACAGGGGTTTGGTTAGTGTAAAATAGGTTATCTTTATATCTATTACTGAAACTATGAAATTGCTTAAAATTACCCTGTTGTTTTGTCTGCTGACTACACTGCTATCAACTCATACTTATGCCAGTAATGCAGCCGCGGGCGAACTTAGTTATACATGGGTAAGCGGTAACACCTACAGGTTTTTGTACAAGGGATATTTTGATTGCTCCGGCTCGCCGGCACCGGCATCCGTTTACCTCTGCGCCACCAATGCATGCGCAAATACCAACACACACTATATACTCAGTAGCTGGACGGGTAACATAACATACGGCAGGCCAAACGGAAGTATAGTGCCTGTTGGCTGCCTGCAACCAAAAACACTTTGCGAAAACCCCTCCTCTACCCTTAGGGGATTCAGGGAGTATTGGTATGCTGCGGATATAACCCTGGGCGACACTTGCAGTAACTGGCAGTTTGTGACCACCGTCAATTCAAGAACCAATTTTGATAATGTAGTGGCCGGCAATCAATACCTGAGGATATCATTCAATAACACCGGCATACAGAAAAACTCAACTCCCTATTTCACCAGCCCTGCTATTATTTATTTGAGTAAGTACATACCACTATACCTAAACAACAATCTCTATGACCCTGATGGAGACTCGCTGGTACTGGAATTGACACAACCACTAACCCACTCAGGCACTTCCAATCTCTGTCCTACCACACCATCTACAGTAGCGCTGGTGCCGCATACCCCTCCATTGTCTTTTCCTAATAACCCATTCCCTACTATAACTGGATATAACATAGATACATTGAACAATATATATGTCACGGCAAATACAGATGGCGTCTACCTTATCACTTATAAGATAAAAGAATACCGAAACGGGCAACTAATAGCAACTACCCTGCGAGACGCTATATTCGTTATAGCAGACGTTTACAGTCAAATCCGAACAGACACATCAGGCTTACAGGGTTTGCAACACTTCTACCCCGGCACATACATCAGTTGTCCCGGAGATACAATAAGAATGTGTTACAGGTACACTAATACAGACAGCAATGCCCTCATTTATGGGTTTGATACATTGAACAGGGTTTTGCCTGGGGCAAAAGTATCTTATAGCGGCCAGGGTAGTGACACTGTTTTTGCTTGTATGGAATGGATCCCATCGAACACTGATACAGGTATGTTCCGGGTGATGTTTATGGCAACAGACTCTACCTGTTACCCTCCCGGCCTTAGCGATATTACACTGGCATATAGCAATATTTATGTACGGGCACAACCAGCTGTATCCATTAATAAGCAATGGCCCAACCCTGCATGGCCATACATTGAATTGAATTTTACAGCTTCGAATACACCCTGCCACAATCCCTGGTATCAATGGCAGGTAAACGGAAGGGATGTACCAGGGACACAGGGCCAGAAGTATTTATGGAGTAGCACTAACCTGAATGATGGCGACCATGTTCGTTGCCTGTTCCAATGCAACGATACTTTATGCCTGGATACTACGATAGTTGCCAGCAATACCGTCAGCATTGACATGAACACAGGTATTGAAGAAACCGTAGTTGACAACCTGCTTACTATAATCCCTAATCCCAACAACGGAGCCTTCCGCTTGTCAGTCAATGAAATCAAAGTAAACAGCTTATACAACATTATCATCATTAACATGTACGGGCAGGTACTATATACAGGCAACGGCTATAACGGCGGGGAAATTAATCTTTCAGGCACCCCTCCCGGTGTCTATATATTGAAAGTAAATGATGGCAATAATCACTACACCACAAATTTTGTAGTGCGGTAAGTATTTATACTATTATGCTTACCAGGTTTTTTCTTTTTCCAATAGAAACCCAATAAATGAAGCCCGCTACATTCTATTTCGAAAAACCCAGTCGCCAATTACACATAGTACGTCTAAGCCTTTTATATCAAACCCCTCGCATGAGTGACTGGAATCAAATACGCTACTGACCACGGTCATTGAAGCGGTGCGTAATTGTGCGGTAATTGCGTTTATATCACTTTCTTATGAGAACACACATAAACAAGGATTGGCACAGAAAAAACCAAATGCCGGCTAACCCGACATTTGAAGAGAGAATAAAATGGCATACGGAACATCAAAAGCATTGTTTGTGCTATACGGCGAAAGAGACGGGCACAGACGATAGCAACAAGGTTAAGCCCATGACTAAGGCTATCGGTCTTTACATGGAATAAGTAATAATAGTTATGATTGTCACTAAAACACTTGAATCAAAGACTGCAATAGACTATCAGCAAATTCTGGTGAGTAGTCCGGCTTTCAATCAAAATGGTATAATACCCTCGAAGTATACCTGCGATGACCTGAATGTCAATCCACAGTTGAACCTTGAAGATATTCCAAACAGGACAAAAAGCCTCGCAGTAATTGTTGATGACCAGGATGCTTCAAATGGGCCATGGGTACACTGGGTGATCTGGAATATTCCGGTTACCAACATGATAAGAGAGGACCATAACGGAGGAGTACAAGGACTAAACGACTATAAAAGCCACTATTACACGGGCCCATGCTCGCCATCAAATATTCACAGGTATTATTTTAAGGTATATGCCCTCAACTGCTTTTTGAAGATACCGGACAGTTCCGACATTACCCAACTTGAGAGAGCCATGAAATATAATATACTCGGTTTTGGTATACTGACCGGGCGATATGTAATGAAAAATCTCTACTGCAGGTAAAAATCTAAAAAATATGAACATGGAATTTTATTCGCCAAGATCGACAGTACCCGGTATAGTGATACAATACGCCAGGGGCAGGATAGCAGATTTGTACAACCTCGTCAAGACAATATCCGGGGCCGAAGTACGTTTCAAAGAGATAAAGAACCCGGAGAACAGTAAATGCTGTGAAATAAGCCTTGCTATTACCGGCGGTACATTTTCAGTAACACGCAGTGCCGGTAATTACATGCAAGCTGCTCGAATGGCGTTGGATGCCATCACAAAAGAGATAATCCATTAAACTCCTGATTGCTGCAAATCATATTTATTATTTATTAACGCGTTGTCACAAGGGCAATACGTTGATGATTCAGCAAAGCTTTGTTTTCCAGCAATATTACTTTACCACTTTTCTTTAATACCTGTTCAATCAGGTTGTCAACAGCATCGGGGATGGCATGGTGCCTGGCCCTTGGCGGATGAATATGCAGATCGTACCTGTTATACCTATCCAGGAAACCCGGAATTGTGAAGTCTTTTTCAACAAATAATTGTGTGCCCCGCCCCTCCATCACCGCCTTCCAGGCTTCTTTAATGCCATACACAGCCTTCCCTTCGGCTACCAGTTTAATACATTCCCTCCCCAGGTTCCTGTAATATCCGTCCAGGTATTCTTTTGCAACCGTCCAGACTATTTCATGAAAGTTTTGTGTAGCAGATCTGTGATTGCCGTACAAATAGGCAACAATATTTTCCATGTTTCCTGTAACATTAGCAAAAGCGGACACTCTTCGTTTCGCACCTGATACCATCAATGGCACTCCACCAGTAACATAGCCGGCAAGTACCTTGTCGGTTTTTTTCAGAAAGTCGTCAAAGCGCACGTCTTCCATCCACAACTTATCTCCTTCAAATGATTGAGTGCTATTGTTGACAGTATAATACGCAGAACCAGATAGTTTATTTTGTTCAGTGTCACAATACGTCCGGGGAAAGTTCTTGTCCCCTACTTCTTTCAACGTCCCGATGCCACCCTGGTAAAATTCCGCACCCTGTGTACCCAAATGCAACACATAGTAAGGCCTCGAATATTGCGCCTGGTAAAGCAAATCCCTTATTTCAAATGAGCTGTTAATAATAATCTTTTCTTTTACAGGGCAGGAAAAACGAATGAGTTTTTCTACATTAGCAGATACAAATATCCCTATTCCGCAGGCGTTATAGCCCCAACCCGCCTGCCTGCTTAGTTTATCCAATGACTGCATCAATGGTGCAACATCATCAGGCAGATAGTTCTGCCTTAAATATTCTTTTGCCCTGCGCACTGCATTATCTACCTCCTGGGTACCGGTACTCTTTCCCGGTAAAATCTTATACGTAGGCACTATAATGGATATGCAAATATCCCTTTCTCCTTCTTTTAGTGTTATAATATCTTCTCCCCTTATTCTCTCGTTAATCATGGTAGCAATCCTTTTTATATTAAGGCAATGTTACCATTTGTGTTTCCTGGTAACTATGACCACTGTCACCGATGGAGATGATAGTAAGTGCCGAAGCTATTTTATCCTTCCATCCCGGCACATACTTCGCGCGAACAAATGTCATCCAGTACCACAGTATGAACAATTACATTTGAACAGTGTATATGTGGTATCATATCGTACACAGTGGGTTTAATATAAAATGTTTAAAAATCGTTGAAGAACGGCATCAACATAATATAACAAAATCCGGAATGATTTCAATGATTTATATCATTAATTCAACTGATGTACATCAGTTGAATGACACCCTTCGTCAGGTGGCTTTGTTATGAAAAGGAGTAATTTTGAAGTGTATTTCCAACAACTAAAATATGTTCCCGATTACTGCATATACCTTTAATATCTTACTGGTTTTCAACTGAATTAACGTATAAGATTAATATATTTATTTTGTGTCGAAATACTTTAACTTAATACTTATAACGCCACTCAGCATTATATTTTTACTCACCCTCGTACTAATAGGCGTTACTTACAAGAAAAAACAGGTTGCAGTTGATATGGCGGATCAATTGGAAAAAAATCAGCAGGTAATCAACAACTTATACCAACTCCAATTCCTTATCAATACGATTCAACTGGAAAGTAATAACTATGTATTAACCGGAGATTCAACATTCCTGCCTTCTTACACTATAGCAAAAAATGAGATTCCGCACAGAATAAAAGAGGTAAAATTAATCAATATATTGCCTGTAGGCCACTCCAGGTTGCTCGACACTATAATTACCAATACAATACAATTAGTCGGTTCCGCAGAAAAACATGTCAAACTAAAACAACAGGACAAATACCATCCCGGACTCTTTAAAGATAAAATAGAAGAAGGATGGCGATGCAGGAGGGTAATCCTCCGCTTAACCGACCAGATAATATCTGAGGCAAGCAAAACATCGCAATCAATAAGGCTAAAGAATGTAAAAAGCTATACCGTACTAGACAATATCCTTACGAGCTTAGTTGTTGTTATTTTTTCACTATTGAGCATTATCTTCTTGTCTGTACGGTACAATTTTAAAAAACAGAAAGCTTCAGAAACCAGGCTCAGAGAAAGTGAACAACAGTTTGAAAGTTTCTTTAATCTTAGCCCTGTTCCCACTTCGATAACAGAAGCCAGCACCGGCAAAATATTATTTATTAATGATGCATATGAAAAACTATTTGCAATAGCAAGAGCTGAAGCCTATGGCAAAACATTATCCGGTCTTGATATAATAACCACCCGTGAAAGAAAAAATATTTCTGACCGGATACAGAGAAATGGCGGCAGGCTGATAAACGTTGAAATGAAGCTCGCTACAAAAAATGGCGAGCTTAAAGATATAAATGCCAGCTTTGATACAATAACTACAAATGGGGTGAAGTATTACCTGGGCTGTATGATAGACATTACGGATAAGAAAGCTGCTGAAAAAAGGTTAATACAAAGTGAAGAAAGGTTCAATACCATTACAAAAATGAACCCTGTACCGACATTCATATCAGAGATTGACACAGGAAAATTCATGTATGTAAATGATGCTTTCATGTCGTTTCTGGGATTGAAATACGAAGAAATAGTAGGCAAAACTTCAATTGACCTTGACCTGTTTGACTGGGAATATCGCAACAAAATTGCAGAAATGGTATTGAATAACAAGGGGAAAGCAGAAGGATTAGAAGTAAAAATAAACACTAAAAATGAAGTAAAAGATGTGTTGCTTTCTGCAGACACCGTTTATATAGACAACCGACGCTGCTTTATTGGCACGACATACGATATATCAGAAAGAAAAAAGTCTGAAGAAGCCCTGATGACGGCATATATCAAGGAAAAGGAACTAAGTATCATAAAGTCAAATTTTGTAACTATTGCCTCTCATGAATTCAGAACACCATTGACAACAATATTATCCTCTGCATCACTGCTGGAAATGTATACAACCACTGAGCAACAAACGGACCGAATAAGGCACACAAAACGTATAAAATCATCCTCTACTAACCTTATAGCTATACTGGACGAATTATTGTCTCTTGACGAACTGGAAACCGCAAGTGTTGCGCCTAAACTGCGTAAATTCGACCTGGAAGAATTTATCCATATCCTTTGTATCGAATTAAAATATGCAGCTAAGAAAGGCCAGGTGATAGAATACACACACGAAGGTGAAAAAATAGTTAATTCAGACAGTACCTTTATCAGGCATATCGTCAACAACCTCGTTTCAAATGCATTGAAATACTCTCCCGAAGAGGTCGTTGTACAGGTACATACGGCCTATGATGGTAATAAATTGGTATTGAACGTAAAGGATTCAGGCATTGGCATCTCTGCTTCAGACCAGAAAAACCTTTTTCGCAGGTTTTTCAGGGCATCAAATGCCGGCACTGTGCCCGGTACTGGTCTCGGGCTACATATTGCCAAGCGGTATGTTGACCTTCTTGGAGGTGAGATTAAAATCCACAGCACCCTGGGGCAGGGTACATTAGTTACCGTTGACATTTAGCAGAATCTGATATTATCAGGGATAATAGTCTATGTGGGAGCAACTGCAAGGGAAATGCAGGAAGTTTATGCGTAGTGATAATGGCGTTAAATGTTTAGACTGAGATTAATCATCGCATGCCGGCAACAATGACGATGGGTAAACCGGTAACCGTTTCTCGTTAGTATGAAAACAACATATATCCTCCATAACTGATTAAAATCAACATAAACCCTAACCTTAATCATGCTGCGGACCTGAAACAATATATTTATTTGTATCCCTCACAAAACTCTTAAAAAAACGCTTTGATGCCAATAACAGTGCTTTTTGTCGATGATAACGAAGATATACGAAATAATGTAAATGAACTACTTACCTTATCAGGATACAATGTTCTTCTTGCTGCAAACGGGAAAGAGGGTTTGGAACAAGCAAAAAACCACCTTCCGGATATAATAATATGCGATGTGATGATGCCTGACCTTGACGGCTGGAGTGTGCTGCATATACTTAAAAAGGATGTGCGGACCCGCAACATCCCCTTTATCTTCCTGACGGCAAAAACTGAAAGAATTGATTTTCGCACAGCTATAGAACTGGGGGCCAGCGATTATATTACCAAGCCCTTTGAAACAAGTGACCTGTTAAATTCCATTGAATCCGTATTAAAGAGAACGGTGGCACACAAAGAAAAAATAGCGGTGACGATGAGCGAGCACACAGGTATAACATTACCGGATTCAAAAGACCCTTTGGCAGACCTGATAAGACAATCTGACGTAAGGGAATACAAAAAAAAGGAGGTGCTCTATAAAGAAGGCAGTATGCCGAGATACCTGTATTATGTCAAGTCAGGAAAGATAAAAACGTATCGCATACACGAAGACGGAAAAGAACTCGTAATAGACCTTTATGGACCGGGCGACTTCCTCGGATATTTATCTCTCATGCAAAATTCCTTCAACAACGAAACGGCTAAGGTAATAGACGATACCGAAGTTGTGATGATACCCAAAAGAGAATTTGACATGTTGATGGATAAAAATGTTGAAGTGATAAAGAGGTTTAATACCCTTGTAACAAAAAACCTGATGGAGCGGGAAAAAAAACTGCTGGACATTGCTTATAACTCCCTTCGCAAAAAGGTAGCGAGGGCATTGCTCGTTTTAGAAAACAAATATCACCATGGCGATGTTGAGAATTTTGCCATTGACATACCCAGGGACGACCTTGCAGCCATTGCCGGTACAGCCACGGAGTCACTGGTAAGAACACTAACTGATTTTAAATCCGAACAGTTAATAGACATCCAAAGCGGCACAATAACCATCCTGAATAAACATAAACTCGAAAATCTGCTTAGCTAACTAATCTTCGCGGTGTCATCCGCAGTAACTACCGGCCCGGCATCACCCGTGATATAAATCATTTGAAGCATTGATATATCCATTTAACACCGGGCCAACTATCAGTGAGCTTGCTGACAGTAATCAATTCTTTCCTACACACTACAAATTAGCTTTACAAAATGTTATCAACCAATGCATTGCAGTTTGAATCAACTATAGCCTTACAGGGCCACACCAGGCAGGTAATAACACGAATCATCATAGTAGCATTATAGATATCCTTCATCAATAAACACATCGTTTTTTAAAACCAATACTTATGTCAATTGTATACTACGCAAAAGCAAGCATAGTTAATGAAAGTGCAACACAAATTGAACGTCTTGCAGCCAAAATCGTCAAAGTAGCAAGTACTGATCATGGGTTTATTAAGACATTCCCCTACCCTGATTTTCGTAACAGGGCGGTGCTTCACCTGATTAAAAATGATATACCGCCAAACAAAAAAATATCATACGTCGGAATCAGTTTCGTATCGTATAACTGCATTAATTACATCGAGTTATACTCAACATTCAATGCTTTTGACCTAGGCAAAGGAGACGAAACAGAACTTCATTTCGAAGGTGGTCAAATCCTGAAATTTAAGTTTACCGGTAATAGTTCTTTATATGGTGCAGCACGAAGAAATGTTCACCCGATAAGTGATACTGAACTTGAATTTATTGCAGACAACAAGTTACTGTTCTGGAAAATATTCAATAGTGAAACAGGCAATGCACTAACAGGCGGGTTTCTATACCAGGAGGATAATAAACAATACAAATCTGAAAACACGGGAAGGCAACTTTTAAAAACTATGGCAAAAGAAATATTAGCAGTAAAATCAGTATTACATTAGGTTGTCGCAGATAATACCGGTATATCAGAAAGAACTATTGCTGCCAGGGTTTCCCTCCTCATTTTATCTTCAACAATTCATTTTTCTTAATAATACACCGCCCCGGGTATCTTCTGTCTGGAACAGAAAATACCCGGGGCGGTTATATGCTTGTGCCGTGCAAAGCGTCAAACATCTGACAACGCAACGGTAAAACCAGACAACTCTGAATACCTCTCTGTATTTAATATTGTTTTCAATTGCCTCAGATATTTGTTGACTGAGAGTTTGATTATTCTCTTACAGCCAGTGGTCAGTTTGATTGATTTGTGTCCTTTATTATCGCTGTAATCATTCAGTACCTTTGCTGCATGTGTATTCAGCTCTTTATTTAAGGACCCCATCCTTTCAAAAAGCTCTTTAAAGGAGGGTGGATAGCCAAAATTTCCTATGAAGTCAATTATTTCATGTTCATATTCATCAGTTATCGTCCGTGCTATATCTTCGAATATATCCAGAAATTTCTGTCCCGTCACCTGGTGATTAAAGACATTCATTAATTGCGTATTCATAAACATGAGGTGTTGGTAAGAATATCAATACAGTTTTTTAACGGCTCTGTATACAGATACAATTTAGTACCCTTCTTCAGTATGCTCATTGACCTTGGACAACCACCTAATTGATTTCAAGAAACCTTACCTTTCTTTGTTTTTGCCTGATAACGAAATGAACGGATTCTTTCTCAGTTTTAGTCAAATCAACAACGTACGACATTCTCTCAGGCCTGAATTCTGTAGCCTCATAAGCTGCCGGGTTGAGAGATATAGTGTATATGCCGGTTGGTAGATGAAACGAAAAATTACCGGAAATGTCGGAAAACGCGACAAATCTTTTTCCTGAAGTATCTGAAGCTGTAACCTTTATACGGTCGGCACTTAACGATTGCTGACTAAACGAGTCATTGAACACCTCAATACTACCCTGGATGACTTTTCCTTTATTATAGGGTATATCCATTTCAACGTTCCTGTCTACAATAACTGATTGTTCATAACCTTTAACCGGGATAAGTCCCAGTTGATTCACAGCACGGGGTTTAATGCCGTATGTTTCCTTTTCAATATTCAGATAGCTTGCCGTTCCTTTTTTATCCGTGTATAATATTTCATGGTCGCCTATGTCTATCCTTGTCTTCGTAAGTCTAATCTCATCATTGTCTCTTTTCCCATTATTGTTCTCATCGTAATAAGCCGTAACCTTCAGGTCATAATATTTCTTCCTTGTCAATACAGGAATATTTAACTGCTGTATTAAGGATAATGTAATGTAGCGCTCCTCGAAGAAAGGCAGATTGGAACTGGATGAAGCAGTCTTGTCAACCGGAATATTTGCGGTGAACTGCACACTGGTTCCAAATTTCTGGTTGTTGTAGTTGGTTGTAACACCTGCCGATTTACGTATAACCTGGTCGTAAACAGATTTGGACAGTTGGTATCTTACCATGCCCGTTAACCTGTTTCTGAAAAAATTATAACTAATAAACGGGCCGCCTGTTATTGTTTCGTCATAATATTTCAACACTGGGTCTGAACTCTCCAGTTCAAAAACGGGCCTTGTAGTATATGCTCCCATGAATCCAAACCACCAAAATCTTAAAGAGGCCATTGAGCTGGTCATATAAGCATCATTACCCTGGATGTCAGCGTCATCCTTAAAGGCATTCTGGCTATTGAGCATAACCTGGATATTTTTCCCAGGCATCCAGGAGTAGTTAATATCTGCAAAATACATATTGCTCAGCCCAAAACTGACTATACCAGTTTGATTCATAATTCCCGAACTTAATGATAGTGTGGTGTGCCGGTCCATAACTCCTACCGTAAAACCCAGTCTTTCGTTATTGTATTTCAGAATGTCTGTATTATACAATGTGTCTCTAAAATAAGTTGAGTTAATTGCATTAGCGGAGTAAAATACCGAGCCATACAGGCTTTTAAAATTTCTCGTTATTTGATGTGAATGCAAACGCAATCCCTTGTTCAAACCGGGAAATGCTTTGCTGTAATATTCGATATTTGACAGGAAGCTCCAATTCTTTTTTCGATAGGTAAAATTATAGCCTGTCGCAAACCCCACTGTTTCCTTCACCACTCCAGGTATATTTCTTGTTTTTTCTTCTATACCGGCAGTCGCCTTTACGGATAGTTTCACATCCTTTGTATTGAGCACCTGCAATTCATTTGACAGTACTTGTCCGTTTACAGCGGTTCTTGGATCAAAATTAGACGAGAGAATATGTTTGACGCCCAGCTTCTTCAGCGGATATTTTATCATCAGGGAAAAATTATTGCCTGTATAATAAAAATTAGGGTCACTGAGAATGGCTGCAAAAGCAATTTCCGTTTTTTCATTCATCTTGTATGAAAGAGCAGCACCACGACCACTACTGGCAAAAAACCGTTGAAATTGTGGAACTAAACCAACTGCACATTTCCATCGGTGATACCTGTAGTCCACGAGGTACATGTTCCGCTGAATGCCGTATAATTCGCTTCCGAATTGTTTACTCCTGTAATTGAAGAAAAGATCGTGTTCTTCTCCAAAATGAACATTACCACGGGCGCCAACATAATAATATTGCTCTGCACCTTGCACAATAGTACCTACCTCAGTTGTAAGTGGTATGACCGGGTAAGAGGATTCGAATTGCCTGACATAACTTTTGGGACGCGATATTTTATATGTATGTGAATAAGAAGTACGTCCGCCTCCGGTTATAGAAAGGCTGATAGTATTATTGTAAAGGCCGGCCCATGAGCTATGCGGCACTTTAATCACATGGGTATAAATAGAATCTTGACCAGGCGCAAGTGTTATTTGCACATCTTCGTTTAATTCCATCTGGTAATTCTGCCATCTTAACTTATATGTATCAATTACATTTCCTGTATTTTTTATACTTACGCTTAATGCTATTTTTTCCGGCCTGTCCTCCAGGTATATATCCTCGGTTATATATTGCGCATGAAATTTATAATCCGGCTGTGCGCGCAAATGGCAGTAATAGTATTGGGTGTCCGTAACGTTAGGTATCCAGGCCATAACTTCCACACTGTCCCATTGAGCAGATGTCTTCTTGTTTCTTATTAAATTGACAGGTACTTTCTTTGTTTGGCCGGGCGAAAGCTGGTAGTATACTTCTTTCCCCTCCAGGTATTTGGTTTTATTAATTTCTGTCCAGCTACCCGGAACAATTATGGCAAGTGCAACTGTTATTGTTTTTTTGCCGGGGTTAGATAGTACGATATCGTTGAACAGGATATTAGTTTCATTATCAGCTACCAGCGAATCGCGGAATGTGATATCGAACATATAGTGTTTGGCATATAAGTTACCTGGTGTGAGCAACAGTGCCGATACCAAAATTAAGGTACGTATGATAATAATAGATCTAAGCACAACATGAAATATTAGGTGATAAATTGAAGGGATGATTTCCCCTGTTTTTTATTTTTTGAAAATAAAACCCTTTCTTACGGGAAAGGGTTTTATTGTTTTCATGAGGTAGTCTATATAGACAAATGCCTTATGGAATCAGTGTAGCTGTGTAAGTAACACCACCTACATATGAACCACCCAGGTGGTCATAAGCTGCGCCAGGATTCAGAGACAGGTCAACAATAAACATCTTATTGTAACCACCGTATCCTTCGATAGCAAGTCCGTTAGGAGTAGACAAAGGCAGGTTTGAACCTACTGTTACTGGTCCTGCTACGTTCACATTAGTAGTATTGTGAGTAAAGTCAGAAGCAGGGATCATATCTCCACCGCCTACACGGTTAAAGTTAGAACCGTTGAACCTAACGTCGAAATGACGGGTAGCAGATACACGGAACTCAATGTTCAGACCACCGGGAGGAGTGTTAGGCCATCCTTCTATCAGGGTAAGACCGTTTTCATACTCAGCCCATGTGTTAGCAGTGTTACCTGCAACCTGGAATTCAGGAACCAGGTCAATCATGTCAACCAGGCCCAGGGTGTTAACCAATACTACCGCGTCACTTGTACCGGGAGTTTCATCAGTAGCGTTAACTTGTGCGTTAACTGTCGAGAATGCTGCAAAAGCGATTGCGGCTGTTAATACGATTTTTTTCATTTGTACGAGATTTTGACTGTTTTAAAAAATTGTTGTTAATTAAATTTGTTTTTCAAAGCTTTGATAAGTCAAAAGTCCAACAAAAGCCTGGCTGTTTTAAACGCTGTTATTCACGTTTTTACAACAATTATGAAAAACTTTTCGAAACAACGATAACAGCGGAGTTAACCCCCATTTAACATCAGTGGAGAACCCTATAAAGTGTGGGATTTTATTGACCAATAAAACATTAATTCATTTATAAATCATAATAAATAAAAAATGAGTATTAACAATTAGGCGCTGACGTCGCGTATCCAATCCACAATAGAATGCAAAATCTTAAGACGTAAGCACATATACTGCGTAACGCCTTTTCACAAAGCATTTCAAGGAATTTATGCTCCATAAAAAAGCCAGCATTGAAAGTATAATACCTACACTTACCAACAGCAATTCACAGGATATCCACAATTCAAAATAAAAGTTGAATGAGTAGTATAACAAGATTTTAAGTTAAAATGCACGGTAAATAGGCATACCAGGGTGAAAACCAATCGTCGAATGCAATATATTGCAAGAGAAATGGCAGTGTAAATTGACTATTAACCAAAAATAGAGTGATTATTATGCTTTACGAATCAGGAGCAGGTAATATAGAGGATATCAGCTGTGGGAATAGTAAAATATGGGAAAGAAGTTATTGTTGCAGGCCTGCGATGTTGCGAATATGCAGAGTAGTAGCATTTTGATAATAATAAACACGAGACTAATAAGAGACGAGGCTTATAGTTAATACGAAAAAAGGATGGCGGCCAAATGGCCGCCATCCTTTTTATAAACTTGCTAACGCCTCTACATAGGGGTAATGGTAAAAATGAAATTCGTGTGGTACTGTCCTCCATGAAAATCAAGCGTGGGCCCTACCTTCAAATGGATGAAGTAGTTGTTTTCAATAGCATTATTATTACTCTGAATCAATGGTTGTGGTGAAGTATCCAGATTGACATAGTGACTACCGCCATCGGCCATCATTGAAATAATATTTGTTGGAACCAGCCCTGAGTTGGCACCTGCGGGTTTTGTGAAATACCTGCTGTCATTCATTACTGATATTATCCACGGGCGATTACTCCGTACCCTGACTTTTAGGTAATTATTGAATTGCTTACCCAACGCACGTTCCCCCATATTCATGATATTTAACGACACATCCCCAACAGGCGTTATATTAAGGTTTACCAGGCTGGGGATAGTTATTGAGCCGGACAACGATTGCTGTGCAGTAGTGTAGCTTTGCCCGATTGCGGAAAGAGGTAAAATTAATATGGCTAACAGAAGTTTTTTCATTGTTCGGTCATAGTAAAGATGATGGAATAATTGTATGTGCCTGTTTTGATAAAGGTGGATATGGGATTAAATACTACCGAGTAATGAAAGTCGTTATATTTCTTGTTGCCATAAGTAGTGCCCGGTTGCGTGAACAATAAGGCAGGCGAGGCGGTCAGCGCTATTTCATTTTCCGGGGTTACCGCATTATTCGATGTGGTATTTATCATCTTGAGGCATAACCATTTTTCCGGAGGATGACTGCCGGGCGTGCCGGTAAAAATTATATGTGCGGAAACATTCCGGGAGCGTGTTTCTGTTTTTAATTTCAGGGTAAATGCATTGTTAATGGGCCTGGGATTATATAGCTCATCTATTGAATTAAAACGGGTAACCAATGGCCTCCTTATATCTAAAATAAAATCGTTCATACCCAACACCTGGGCATTGGAGAACATGGGCAACAGTAATAAAAAGGCCAGGACAAATACCTTCATCTTTTTTGTTTTGATTCTTTTATTTTATAACAATTTCCTTTTGCGCTGCCTCCAGGGGTATATCATCATCGCCTGGTTCAATAAGTGCTACCGCGCTATATTTCCCTTTGGGAATAGTGGCCGGTAACGCCAGGTCAACAAATCTTTTCTGGCCTGGGAGAACAAGAAACTCCAGCGGTCCGATTGTTATTTTTTCGCCTGTTTCATGAGACGATAATTCAATCGAATAATTACATCTTAAAATTGCAGCACCAGTATTCTGGCTTTCAATACGGTAAACAGAACTATCTTGTACGGGCCTGAAGTCCAGCATCCTGATTTCTTTGGAAGTGATACCCGAATTAGAAGACTGGTAAATCCTGATACCTACAGCCAGGCTTTTATCTACCCGGTAATTAACATCAGTGGTGCTTCTGGGGGCCTTCCTTTCGGAGGTAGTAATAATCCTCAGCATTGTCCATCGGGCGTTATTTGCTACACCGGGAGAGTCAGGAACTGTTAAGGTTACCTGTATACCTTCTTTAGAATTTGCCGGTACTTCAAATGTTTTCCTGTCCAGTTTTATCCAGCCCGCACAGGAATTCGGGTGGCCTCCTTGCATATATATATCGCTTCCATTAGTGTCGAGGTCCCAATCAACCATCTCCAAAGTAAAATGGTAAGGCCTGTTGAGTTTATTATGAACATATACTGTCTGCGTACTGCTCTCGCCGGGCGATAGGCTGAAACTCAACGTAGCCGGGCCAATAGAAATTGCACTTTTTTGTCTTTGTGCAAATACAGTTGACAATAGTAACAGATTGATACAGATAAATACGATGATTTTCTTCATAGTATAAAACAACTGGTGTTTACAAATTAATTCAGGTACGCAGTGACAGAACCATTCAAAACAGGCTTGCCCTCTTCGACATAAATGGCTTTAAATATTACGATGACTTTATCTGAGGTGGCGGTTCTCCCGATACTTAAATCTATCATGGTATAGTCTACGGGCTTGAAGGCTTTCACATCTTCCATACTCCCAACTTCCAGCAGCCACCTGTGGCCACTCCAGACATGCTCGCCGGCGAGCCCGTTTTCATTCACTTTTCCTGAATATGGTATCCGGCGTTCGTCTACTATCAGTACATTATTCTCCAGGTCGACTACTA
Organism: uncultured Flavipsychrobacter sp.; assembly: GCA_964515955.1. GTDB lineage: Bacteria > Bacteroidota > Bacteroidia > Chitinophagales > Chitinophagaceae > UBA5543. The sequence continues at coordinate 47,946 of CAZEZM010000008.1, forward strand.
CAGCATCGAATATTGTGAAATTGTTATCCCCTGAAAACTCAATCTTTTCCCCCGTCTTATTAACATTCAATGACTTGACGGCTTTTACTTTCATCCTTGAAGAAGCAAATTCTATGTTCATATTATCATACTCCTGGCTGGTTATCCCAAAATTCTTATGATAAGGAAGCGGGTCTTTGCCGGCATGTTCCTGCGAATATTTACTGTACCAGTCCATGTTTCCGGAAATTGATTCACGATATTTTAGTATGATATTTCTGAGGTCGTCAGAAACATCCTTTTCTAGTAACTCCACCTTATGGGGGCCTGCGCTCAACATTTCATCCAAGTACTTGATTGCGAACGTACTATCTGGTGTTTGGGAGTAAGAATTAACCAGCAATAGCATAGATGTGCCCAGCAGGTATAACGACTTTTTCATAGTTATCATTTTACTGTTTCAGGTGCAATTGTAGCAGCTTTTACCCCCTTATCTGCTGATGGCCATCAGAAAAGCGATTGATTTCAATCAATTTTTTTATCAAAAAGTATGACAATATTTGTTTTCGGAATATAGGAGAGAACATACATATTGACTGAAGGCGTACTTGTTTTTACAAAAAAAGCCCTGTAGTCAGAAGAAACAACAATCACTAGCAAGCCCAATTTGTGTATTCCCATGAGACACAGACATTATAGGTATCTGTATAAAGAAAATATAGAGGATATGATTTTTTCAGGGAAGAGCACACCTTCTTTAAAAGGCGTTATGTTGCTGCTAGTAGCTATTTTGCACTTCAGCATTTCGATGCATGCACAAACAGTAACATGCCCACCCAATCTGAATTTTGAACAAGGCAACTTTAATAATTGGAAATTATTTACAGGAACCCCTCCCAGTGGAGGATGTTGCCCCATCAGTACACCTACCCCGTCCACACCCTTATGGTGGAGGTTTGCCATTACAAGCGGGACCGGTACGGATACTTATGGCGGCTTTCCAATAGTTGCACCCGGTGGGGGTGTATACTCGTTAAAGCTCGGAAATGTATATGGCGGAGCTGAAGCTGAGCGGGCCCGTTATTATATCAATGTACCATCAGGGTTAAATAACTACAGTATAATATTCCGGTACGCGGTAGTTTTTGAAGACCCCAACCACATCTCAAGCCAGCAGCCAAGATTTGAGGTGAAGGCATATGATTCGGCCACAAATGTTGCGATCAATTGTGCGCAATTCACCTATATATCTACAGCTAACCTTCCCGGCTTTGCCCGCTCTACAGTGGATACTTCAGTGTGGTATAAATCCTGGACCACAGCAAGTATAGACCTGTCGGGTTACGCCGGTAGCACAATTGCATTAGACTTTGCCAGCGGAGATTGTGCGCAAGGCGGACACTTTGGTTATGGATATGTTGACTTGAATTGCGGGCTATTCCAGATAAGTGGAGTTACCTGTAGTACAACGCCGACAATAACCCTCAGCGCCCCCCCGGGCTTCTGGAAATATTATTGGAAAGACTCCGCCCTTACTACTACCATTGACTCCGGCCAGACAGTCACAATTGCTACGCCTTCGGTAACGACTACCTATGCTGTTATTCTCGTGCCATATGCCGGTTTCGGCTGCCCGGATACATTATACACAACCGTCAGCATTTCAAACTTGGCTGTAAACGCAACCAGGGACACTACTATATGCCAGGGTAGCAGCCTTCAATTATCAGCCGGTGCTACCGGCAATGCTACCCCTTTCACTTATAGCTGGACTCCAACTACAGGACTAAGTTGCTCCACATGCGCCAACCCGGTTGCCACGCCTTTGGCCAACACCACTTATATAGTCACAGTTACAGATTCAAATAATTGCCCGAAGAAAGATACCATTACAGTCTTCATTGACTCCCTGGATGTAAGCCTCACAGCACAAAATACAACCTGCGCCGCAAATGGCAGTATAAGCACGTCTGTTACGCCGGGCAAACCACCTTATACTTACAACTGGAACACATCGCCTGCTCAAACTACAGCTACCGCAACTAATTTGTCACCGGGCACTTTCAAAGTCACTGTAACAGACAGCCTTGGTTGTACCAGCGTAGATTCTGCTACAGTTTCTCAATCGGGGACACCTCCGTCTGTTGTAGCAAACAAAACAAACGTAACCTGTAAGGGGGGCAACAACGGTACCGCTACTGCAATAGTCAGTGGCGGTACTTCACCTTACACTTACAGTTGGAATACCAGCCCTGTCCAAACAACTGCAACCGCTACTAATCTCGCTGCCGGCATCTATATTGTTACCCTTACTGATTCAAACGGGTGCACCGGTAATGATACAGTTACCATAACTGCTCCTGATTCTCTGACAACCACGGTTTCAGTGGTAAATACTACCTGCTACAATGGCAATAATGGCTCGGTAACAGTTACAGCATCGGGGGGCACTACACCTTATACATACAGTTGGAATACCAGTCCGGTGAAAACAACTGCCACCGCTACCAACCTGACTGCCGGTACTTATATTGTTACAGTAACGGACTCAAACGGGTGCAGCACGTTCGACACCGCCATCATATCCCAACCAACACTACTTAATACAACTGTTACCGGCACAAACGTAGGCTGCTTCAACGGCAGCAACGGAATAGCCACTGTTTCAGCATCAGGTGGCACTACGCCTTATACATACAGCTGGAATACCAGTCCCGTACAAACAACAGCCACCGCGACCAACCTGCCTGCCGGTACTTATATTGTTACCGTAACGGACTCAAACGGGTGCACAGGCAATGATACAGTTACCATAACCCAGCCCGGCGCACTGCAAACATCTGTTTCTGTTGTAAATGCCGCCTGCTATGTTGGCAGCAACGGAACGGCTACTGTATCTGCATCAGGTGGCACTACACCTTATACATATAGCTGGAATACTTCTCCAATCCAAACAACCGCCACAGCAACCAGCCTGTCAAAAGGTGCTTATATAGTCACCGTTACAGACAGCAACGGATGTACAAAACAGGATACCGCTGACGTGGATGATCCTGATTCACTCAGTATATCATTAACCACTTCAAATGCAGCTTGCGCAGGCGCTGCAAACGGATCGGCAACTGCGGCGGTCTCCGGGGGTACTCCACCCTATTCTTATAGTTGGAATACCAGTCCCGCCCAAACAACCGCTACAGCAACAGGACTGGCCGCAGGAACTTATAGCGTTACAGTTACAGACTCAAACGGATGTACCAAAACTGCTGCAATAACTATCAATGCGCCGGGTACGCTTGGCACTTCTGTAGTTGTTACCGCAGTCAGCTGCTACAATGGCAATAATGGCTCGGCAACCGTTACAGCATCTGGTGGCACCCTACCCTATACCTATAACTGGAATACCAGTCCCGTGAAAACAACTGCCACCGCTACCAACCTGGCTGCGGGTACTTATATTGTTACTGTAACGGATTCAAACGGGTGCAGCAGGTTGGACACCGCCATCATATCCCAACCAACACTACTCAACACAAATGTTACCGGCACAAGCGTAGGCTGCTTCAACGGCAGCAACGGAACAGCTACTGTTTCAGCATCAGGCGGCACTGCACCTTATACATACAGCTGGAATACCAGCCCAATACAAACAACTGCTACCGCGACCAACCTGGCTGCGGGTACTTATATTGTTACCGTCACTGATTCAAACGGGTGTACAGGCAATGACACAATTACTATAACGCAGCCCGGCGCCCTGCAAACATCTGTTTCAGTTGTACATGCAGCTTGTTATGGGGGCAGCAACGGCACCGCCACGGTTTTAGCCTCAGGTGGCACTACACCTTATACATATAGTTGGAATACTTCTCCTATCCAAACAACCGCCACAGCAACCAGCCTGTCAAAAGGTGCTTATATCGTCACCGTTACAGACAGCAACGGGTGTACAAAACATGATACTGCTGATGTGGATGATCCTGATTCGCTCAGTATAGCTGTAACAGGTTCAAATACAGCTTGCGCAGGCGCTGCAAACGGATCGGCAACCGCGGCGGTTTCCGGGGGTACTCCACCCTATTCCTACAGTTGGAATACCAGCCCTACTCAAACAACAGCTACGGCAACTGGACTGGGCGCAGGAACTTATACCGTTACAGTTACAGACTCAAACGGATGTACCCAAACCGCCACAATAACTATCAATGCGCCGGGTACGCTTGGAACTTCTATAGTTGTTACCGCAGTCAGCTGCTACAATGGCGATAATGGCACTGCAACCGTTACAGCATCTGGTGGCACTACACCTTATACATACAGTTGGAATACCAGCCCCGTACAAACAACGGCCACCGCTACCAACCTGGCTGCGGGTACTTATATTGTTACTGTAACGGATTCAAACGGGTGCAACAGGTTGGACACCGCCATCATATCCCAACCAACACTACTCAACACAACGGTTACTGCTACAACTGTAAGTTGTTTCAACGGCAGTAACGGAACAGCTACTGTTTTTGCATCAGGTGGCATTGCACCTTATACATACAGTTGGAATACCAGCCCCGTGCAAATAACGGCCACCGCTACCAACCTGGCTGCGGGCACTTATATTGTTACCGTAACGGACTCAAATGGGTGCAGCAGGTTGGACACCACCGTCATATCTCAACCAACATTACTCAACACAACCGTTAGCGGGACAGGTGTAAGCTGCTACAACGGAAGCAATGGAACGGCTACGGTCTTAGCATCAGGTGGAAAATCGCCCTATACGTACAGTTGGAATACTTCTCCTGTGCAAACAACGGCCACCGCAATCAACCTGCCGGCCGGGACCTATTTTGTAATCGTAACTGATTCCAACGGGTGTGTAAGAAATGATACAACAACCATTTCGCAGCCCTCACCTATGGCCTCAGTGATAACAGTTACCGGTACAAGTTGCTATAATGCAAGCAATGGTGCTGCCATGGTAGCAGTTTCCGGTGGAGTTCCACCTTATTCTTACAGTTGGAATACGAACCCGGTACAAGCAACAGCCAACATCAGTAATTTAACTGCAGGAATATATATTGTCACGATTACCGATTCCAACGGGTGTACACGAACAGATACTGCGTATATCACACATCCCGATAGCCTCGATGCCTCGGCAATTGTCACAAATGTCAGTTGTTACGCCGGCTCGAACGGTACCGCCACTGTAACAACATCAGGAGGAACACAACCTTATACTTACAGTTGGAATATCACCCCTGTTCAAACATCTGCCACTGCCACCAACCTGGCTGCGGGGACATACGTTGTCACCGTCACTGATTCAAACGGATGTACTGCGAAAGATACAGTAACTGTGTCTCAGCCTTTACAACTTGCTGCAGGTACAAGCGCTACAGGAATAAGCTGTTACAACGGCAGTAACGGAACGGCAACGGTAATAGTTTCGGGTGGAAAATCTCCCTATACATATAGTTGGAATACAACCCCGGCACAAACTACACCCACTGCCATCAATCTTACTGCAGGAACATATATAGTTTCCATAACTGATTCTAATGGCTGTACACTGAATGACACAGTGGTAGTTACTCATCCTCCCTTACTGAATGTTGCTGCTGCGACAACCAGGGTGTCTTGTAACGGCGGTAATGATGGTACTGCATTTGCCTCAGTTTCAGGCGGGACACCTGGTTATACATTCAACTGGAGCACCAGCCCGGTACAAACATCAGCCGTAGCAACAGGCTTAAGTGCCGGCACATATATTATCACCATTACCGATTCTAATGGTTGTACCGGTGCTGATACCGTCAACATAACTGAACCATCCTTGTTACTGTCTGCTATCACAACACTCGATGCAAAATGCTTTGGAGACAGTAACGGGAGAGCAACCGTGTCGGCTACAGGAGGGACACCGGCATATTCATATACATGGAGTACCATGCCTGTACAAACTACAGCCACGGCTTCCGGCCTTCCTTCCGGTGCCTATATAGTCACTATAAAGGATTCGAATGGTTGTATGAAAAAGGATACCGCTATTGTCAATCAACCTGCAGCATTGAAATTAACCCTTACTAAAGAAAATATCAGGTGTCATGGCGATAGCAATGGGTCGGCAACTGTTTCGGTTGCGGGGGGAATAAAACCTTATTCATACCTTTGGAACAGTGTGCCACCGCAGGCGACTATTACCGCCAATGGCCTTCCGGCCGGCGTTTATTCAGTTATGGTCACAGATTCCAATGGTTGTATGGGCAATGCCACCGACACCATATTGCAGCCACCGCTCCTTAATGCAATTGCTTCAGGAGTATCCATGTCTTGTACCAATGCTTCTACCGGCATAGCTGCTGTACGGGTATCTGGCGGAACGCCCTCCTATAGTATCCGGTGGAACACGTCGCCGGTGCAAACCGGGGATACAGCTAAAAACCTGCATCGTGGAGAATATGTCAGCTATGCTACTGATGCAAACGGCTGCGTAGATTCCGACAAGGTAGTCATCAACAGTTTTACTGAAATGAACCTGGATGCGGGGCCTGATAGTATAATTTGCCCGGGAGACAGTATAAAACTTTCAGCCAAAGGAGCTGTATTCTATTCATGGTTGCCAAACCTCGGGTTGTCTTGTACAACATGTGCAGGCCCGAAAGCTTCACCGACCAACACAATGGTATATACTGTAATCGGGGTGGATTCTAACAACTGTCATGATACAGACTTCACTACGATATCAGTAGTACAGAAGGAACCTGTGTCGGCCGGCCCGGACATTAATATTTGCGATGGGGAAAGCGCACAGTTGTCTGCTTCCGGTGGGGAAAGTTACACCTGGGATCCTGACAGAAACCTCGATAATAACAAAATCGCCAACCCGGTAGTGGCAACCGACAGTTCTATAAATTACCGTGTTATTATCAGGGCGGCCAAATGTTTTGTTGATACATTGTATCAATCGGTATTTGTGCACACCAGGCCTACAGTTGAATTAGGGCCTGACATGGAAGGTATACCCGGTGCATCATTCCAGTTGCATGCAGAAACTACTAACACCACGTCCATTTTATGGGAACCCCCAATCGGGCTCAGTTGCAATAGTTGTTACGATCCTGTAGCCACTGTTCACAAGACGACTACCTACAAGGCTATAGTCTCCAACAACGACATGTGTTTTGCCGAAGATAATGTTACTATAAAGGTAGCCTGCGACGATGCATTGGTGTTTATTCCTAATACATTTACACCCAACGGGGATGGTGTGAATGATTATTTCTACATCTCAGCCAAAGGGCTCAATACCATCAACCTGGTACGTATATACAACCGCTGGGGCGAACGCCTTTTTGAAGCCCGCGACATACCGCCAAACGACCAGCATGTCGGTTGGGATGGCACTTATAAGACAGAAAGGCTTTCGCCAGATGTCTTCGTTTATTATATAGAGATACAATGTTCAGACGGCAGACTAATGTTGCTGAAGGGTGATATATCGTTGGTAAGATAGCAGGCCAGGTGTACAGGACTATCCATAAATATAGGAACCGTCCGATGCGGACGGTTCCTTTTCTCACCAAGCCCCCTTACATGAAAAAGACTATTTCTAACACAATGTACTTGTAAGATTGTCACTATCTATTGACACGGATTTGTCAACCGGGTGATCTTAGTCAATAGTACAGGTTCAATTAATAGAGCGTTGTCAGTTGCTCAACGTTTTCTTTAACTTCTTCCTTGCCATGTGGATATTACTTTTCACTTCATTCATAGGAAGATGTAATAAATCAGCAATCTCTTTATACTTATACCCGTTAATATGCAATTCAAAAGGGATGCGATAGACCCAGGACAAGTTTTCAATTTCCGCCCTCAATGCCTTAAACAGAACACGGGAATACCCATGCTCGTACGACTGTCCCGCAACATTATTCACAAATAGCTCCCTCTTAAGCGTATTGCCGACATTATTGAACTTACGGTCTCTCCTGTAATTATTAATAAACGTATTGCGCATGATAGCATACAGCCAGGCACGCAGGTTGGTGCCGTCCCTGAATTTACTCTTATTAATAAAGGCCCGTGCCAACGTATCCTGTAGCAGGTCGTTGGCATCTTCAAAATTGCGTGTCAGTTTAATGGCATATGGCTTCAGTTGCGGGCTAGTCTCAAGTACCTGTTGATTGAAATCCGGGGTTGCTTGTATGCTGTTCATGATATGTGTGCTGCTTTTACTTTTTTGGAATTACGAGTCGACAAAGAACTTACTTATCAACAGCCATATGACTGATGGGCATTAGGGAGTCAAATGATTCTTATCAGGCGATAAGGTGGCAATGTGTATTTCACCAGCGTGTTCAGTCATACTGACTGTTGACTACAATCATTTGCACCGCAATAGGTGATAGATACATTGCACATTGTAAGAAGTAAACTTTACGCCGTATTATGAACAAGCTAATCAGTATATCGCCCGTCATGACGGGACAATACAAACACGATTACTATATTTTTGAGTATTACCAGGACAACGGGGCGCGCCGGATGCCGGACGAAAACTTTCTGCTTTCCTATTCTTACCAGTATTCAAATAACAATCTTACATCATTTTTAGATAATTTGATACAGGAAGATGTCCCCGCTGTTAAATACCTTTTACGCGACCTGCAGGTGATACGTTACAATATATTGCGCGATAAGGGCGGGTTCAGGGTTCTTTCCATCTTGCATGATGTTGAAGATTTAATATTCACTTTCAGTAAATACCTGGCCATTTATGCAATTCCCTGGATCAAAAGCCATTTGCGAAATGCTTATACCACCCACAACCTTACTGGATACCTGGGCCATTTCTCAATATTTACAGAAAATATTTCAACCAGCATTGCGAAATTGAGTTTTCACCTCGATAGGGCTGCCATAGATTCTGAAGACAATTCTGAAGAAAATGGAATCGGCTCGCTCAGGGAAAAGTTACAGTCATTTACTAATACCTTGAAAATTATGGTTGAACGTATCACCGATGCACAATCGGAGCACATCAACCCAACCAATCAATTAACTTTAAATTAATAATTCATTTAAAACATAAAAAATGTATAATATTTTGTTTTTTCTTTAATTACGAATAAATTTTCAGTAAATGAATGACTCAAGTCATGATTTTTTAACCTATTTTTAATTTTCTTGCTGTTCGTTACCAATATAAACTATATGCCTACAGTTCTATTTATCGAAGATGATGCTGATATCCGCGCGAATGTAGAAGAATTGCTTAGCCTGGCAAGGTACAATGTAATCACCGCCAGTGATGGGAAGGAAGGCATAGAAATGGCGATAAATAACCTGCCAGACCTGATTATTAGTGACGTAATGATGCCTGTAATAGACGGCTTCGGTGTACTTCATATCTTACAGGCAACAGAATCTACCCGGAATATCCCGTTTATATTCCTAACTGCAAAAAACCTTATAACAGACCTGCGCCTGGCCATGAACCTGGGGGCCAATGATTATATCATCAAGCCTTTTGAAGGGTCAGACCTGCTGCATGCTGTCAACAGCCTGTTAACAAAAACAGGTGAAAGAATAAAGGGAAACACAGCAAGCGAGCCGGGCAAAGACGATGAAACCGACTCCAAAAATGTATTAGCAGGGCTTATAGAGCGTTGTGAAACAATGCATTATAAGAAAGGGCAGGTAATATTCAAAGAAGGCAGCACCCCAAGGTTTTTGTATTTTATCAAAACAGGCAAGGCACGGACCTACAAAAGTCACCTGGACGGCAAGGACCTGGTAACAGGGCTATATGGAGAGAAGGACTACCTGGGTCATGCATCTATACTGGAACATATATTTTACAATGAGACAGCAGAGATAATAGAAGATGCAGAACTGGTATTAATACCAGTAAAAGAATTTGAAAAAATGATTGATACACATCCTGAAGTGCAGAAGAAATTTATTCAAATGCTGGCAAAAAGCCTTGTTGAAAAGCAGGAACAAATTATCGGATTAGCCTATGATACACTAAGGAAAAAAGTAGCCAGCGCGCTGGTGACTATTGAAAAAAAATATGGTGCGGGAACCGCAGAAAAATACCGTATTGACATGAACCGGGATGAACTGGCCAGTATCGCCGGTACGGCAACGGAATCGTTGATAAGGACACTGACAGAATTTAAACACGAGAGGCTTATAGATATCAATAACGGAACAATTACAATAACCAATCAAGGTCAATTAGCTAAACTAATAAGATAAATGATGGATACATAAAACCGTATAGCAAATACTACCGGGGCCTTTTTTTTGTTAAGGGAATTTTAAAAGGGTGCCCCGTACAACAATACATTTTAGACTTTACGAAAGCAAATAGAAATAGTCAGAAAAAGTCCCCCCTATGAAAGATATTTTTCGAAAGCACACTCATCTTTCTACCGAGCAGATACTTCAGTGTACGAGCGACGCATTTGTCAGTCTCGATTACAACTGGAGATATACCTATGTCAATAATCAGGCCTTAAACCTGATGAAAAAACAAGCAGTAGAACTGATAGGCCACACGTTATTAGAGGTTTTCCCGGATATGAAGGGTACAATTTTCGAGGAAAAATACAATAAAACCATGTACCGCCGTGAGGCGGTTTCATTTGAAGCCTATTATGATGCATACAACATGTGGCTGAATGTCAATACATACCCCTGTGATGGCGGCATCTTTATCTTCTATTCAGATATTACTGACAGAGTAATGATGCGCCAGGAGCTTCAGAACAACGATGAATGGTTATCTAAGCTGGTAGACCATCTCCCTACCATGGTATGGGCATCAGACGAAAACAAGAAATGCCGGTTTTTCAACAGTACATGGCTGGCATTTACCGGGCATAAAGCAATAAAGCATGAATCCGGGTGTTTACTTGACTATGTTCATGAAAATGATAAAGGGCGGGTAACTGCTGCCTACAATGAAGCATTTGACGTCCGCGCTCCTTTTCGCATAGAATACCTTATGAAATATAATGACGGTACATACCGTGTGGTATCCGACACAGCTATCCCGCTTTATATTTCAGGAAACATTTTTGCCGGGTATATCGGCTCTGTAATTGACATTCACGACCGGATAATAGCGTACAGGGAAATGGAAGAAAACATCAGGGAAAAGACTCTTGAACTGACGAATTCCCTGGGAAAGGAAAAGGAGCTCAACAAAATGAAATCGGATTTTTTATCCATGGCTTCACACCAGTTCCGCACGCCTTTGAGTACCGTACTCTCTTCTACAGGCCTGATAGAACAATATATCAAGAATTTTCAGCCGCTACAGATAGAGCGGCATGTAGACAGGGTAAGAAGCTCAGTAAAAAGCCTCATCCAGCTCCTTGATGACTTCCTATCGCTAGACAAACTTGAACAGGGTCAGGTAAAAAGTGAAAAGCGGGCATTTGACCTGTATAATTTCATCTGCGAGATAACTGATTCACTTGATAATTCTCTTAAAAACGGGCAAGGTATCTATTATTCATATACAGGTTCCAAAGTTGTCTGCACTGAACCGAATATGCTTAACAACATCATGCTAAACCTTCTGAGTAATGCTATAAAATATTCCAACGATGATATAACCCTGGATGTTGAAACTAACGGACAACTCATCACTATAAGTGTTTCGGATAAAGGGATAGGCATACCTCCGGAGGAGCAAGAAAAATTATTCAGCAAGCATTTCCGGGCGTCGAATGTGGGAAATATTAAAGGAACAGGGCTTGGGTTAAATATAGTGCAACACTATATCCAGTTGCTAAACGGTTCTATAAAGGTAAACAGCAAACATGACGGAGGTACAACCTTCACCGTACAGATACCAAACGAAAAAATCTGACAGTTCTTTCTACGTCAATATTGTTCAAATTGATATGCTGTGATATAATGCAGACTTCAAAGTCCGGGAATAGAAGTACTTAAGCGGAATGCAAAAAGCCTTGTAGGTTAGTAACTTACAAGGCCTTTTGCATTTCAGTGGAGAGTGGCTACTGAACCTAACCTCTGATACTGAGTGGCTGCATATTTACATATACAGCCCTTATCGATGAATAGTAACAGTACCTTTATAAGTATCCTGTCCGTTCGTGAGCCTTATTATATAAACTCCGTCCACCAGGTCTCCTATTACAAATTCAAGCTGGTCAGAAGGATTGAAAGTTATCCTTTTTACAATCTTTCCCGCCATATCCGTAATTGACAACTCACCACCGGCAACTGCATCGGGAATCTCAATACTAAATCTGCCACTGTTTGGATTGGGGTATATTCTCCAACGCTTCTGGCTTACATTATCTATACTTAAATTGACCTGTATAGGAGAAGCGCAGTCAGATACAGTATCCGGCGATGGGCAGGTGGCATTGCTGGTCAACAATACGCAAATCACGTCTCCATCAGCAAGCTCAACATTCGTACTTCCGCTATAAATACTATTGTTTGCACCAGCGATATCTATGCCGTTACGCTTCCATTGGTACGCCGGAGTCAATCCTCCATTTACAGGTGTGGCTGTGAACGTAATAGGTGTCCAAGGACCTACAACCACTCCCTGCGCAGCGGTAACGCTTACAGAAGGGGTTACCACCGGGATAACGGTCATCGTGACATTATTACCTGTAACAGCAGCCGGACTGGCACAGACCGCATTACTGGTCAGTTCACAGGTTATTACATTACCATTATTGAAGCTGCTGCCACTGTAAGTATTACTATTATTGCCCACATTGGCTCCATTCAATTTCCATTGATAAGATGGTATAGTACCACCATTCACAGCTGTAGCTGTAAAGGTGACAACAGTCCCAGCGCAAATCGTATCATCAGGGCTGACCGACACCGTCAGCAACGGAGTTATCAGCGGATTAACAGTCATCGTAATATTGTTGCTCGTATCCATCAATTGGGACACGCAAGCAATACTACTTGTCATCACGCAGTATATTACATCGTTGTTAACCATCGTTCCCGTATAGGTGGTACTGTTCGTACCTACATTAACCCCGTTTCTTTTCCACTGGTAAGAAGGCGACGTACCGCCATTGGCAGGCGCAGCAGTAAATGCTACCGGTGTACCCGCGCAAACCGTATCGTTAGGGCTTACCGAAACTGTAACAGACGGTGTGACCACCTGGTTTACCGTCATCGTGATGTCGTTACTTGTATCTGCAGATTGCGTAGCGCATGAATTGCTGATACTCATCACACAATTGACAACATCACCGTTTGCCAGGCTGCTGTTGGCATATGTCGCACTATTTGTTCCTACGTTACCGCCGTTCAGCTTCCATTGGTAAACAGGCGAGGTGCCACCATTTATAGGGCTGGCTGTAAAGGTTGCCGTCGCACCTGCACAAATAGTATTGCTAGGGCTTACTGAAATTGTTACTACCGGTGTGACCACAGGATTAACAGTCATGGTGATACTATTGCTGGTATCAGCCGATTGGGTAACGCAAGCCACACTGCTGCTCATTACACACGTCACCACATCATTATCACTCAGGCTATTGCTCACATACGTACTGCTGTTCGTACCTACGTTACTGCCATTTACTTTCCACTGATATACAGGCGATCCGCCGTTAACAGGTGTTGCTGTAAATGTAGTACTCGTACCCGCGCAGATGGTATTGCCCGGGCTCACAGCTATAGTCACTACAGGTGTTACCAATGGTGTTGTAACCATCGTATCGGCTGCGGATGCCGTGTCTGTTGTACGGCAAAACTGGTTGCTGGTCATCACGCAACTCACTATATCATTATTACTGAAACTATTGTTGGTATAACTACTACCCGTACCAACGTTGCCGGCATTCAGCTTCCATTGGTATGTTGGTGCCGTACCACCGTTGGTTGGCGTAGCTGTGAACGTTACTGAAGTACCCGCGCAAACCGTATCATTCGGATTTGGGGATATGGCAAGCATTGGTGTAACATTAAGGTTGACGACCAATGTATCCGATGCAATCACGGTAGCCGATGACGGACATGTAATGCTGCTGGTCACTTCGCAACTCACAATATCATCATTGCTGAAGCCGCCATTGGTATATGTATTACTGTTTGTGCCCACATTACTCCCGTTCAGCTTCCATTGGTACACAGGCGAAGTACCGCCATTGCCGGCTACTGCGGTATAAGTAACAGATGTACCCGCGCATATCGTATCATTCGGGTTAGGTGTTATCGTAACACTTGTAGTAAGTACAGGATTGACAGTCATAGTATCCGCCGCAGTTGCAGTATTTACAGACGGGCATGCATAACTACTGGTCATTACGCAACTCACAATATCGTTGTTACTCAGAACCGCATTGATATAAGTGGAGCTATTAGTTCCCACATTAGTGCCGTTTAGTTTCCATTGATAAGCCGGTGTACTGCCCCCGTTGCCCGGGTTGGCGGTGAATGTTACCGATGTACCCGCGCATATCGTATCATTCGGGTTTGGGGTAATTGATAGCGTTGGTGTAAGAACGGGTATCACTACCATAGTATCCGCGGCAGCGGCAGTAACTGTTGCGGGACAAGCATAACTGCTGGTCATGACACAACTCACTATATCGTTATTGCTGAAGCCCGCATTGGCGTAAGTAGCGCCGTTGGCACCAACGTTAGAGCCATTCAGTTTCCATTGATATGTCGGGGTGGTTCCACCGTTAACTGGTGTCGCCGTAAAGGTAACACTGGTGCCAGCGCAGATGGTATCATTCGGGGACGGCGCTATACTTACCAAAGGTGTCAGTACTGGTTGTACAACCATAACGATACTATTACTTACCGCGGTGTCAGGATTGGCACAACTGAAGCTACTGGTCATTACGCATTTTACAGTATCACCGTTACTCAAACCCGAATTGGTATAGGTTGCACTATTGGTACCTACGTTGCTGCCATTCAGCCTCCATTGGTATGTAGGGGCTGAACCACCATTAACAGGGCTTGCAGTAAATACAACCGACGCGCCTGCACAAACTGTATCTCCTATACCGGAAGATATCGTTACTGCTGGTGTCAGGGAAGAAATAACGGTTACGGTATCCGTCGCGTTGGCTGCTCCTGTTGTAACACAGGCCTCACTACTGGTAAGAATACAACTAATGATATCATTATTATTGAAGCTACTGCTGGTATAGTTAACACCAGTACCCACGTTAGTGCCATTTACCTTCCATTGATAGGATGGTGTGCTGCCGCCGTTTACTGGTGTAGCAGTATAGGTAACAGCCGTACCGGTACATATAGTGTCATTAGGATTGGGCGATATGGTCACCGCGGGTGCCAGCAACGGATTAACGGTCATCGTATCCCTCGCCGAAGCTGTATCCGCTGTACGGCAGGTTTCATTACTGGTCATGACACAACGAATTATGTCATTATTACTGAAACCGTTGTTTGTATATGTGGCGCTGTTGGCACCCACATTATTGCCATTCAGTATCCATTGATAAGACGGTGCCGTACCGCCAAGTACCGGCGTTGCGGTAAATGTGACCGATGTACCGGCGCAGATGGTATCGTTGGGCGAAGGTGAAATAGTAAGCGATGGTGCGGCTACCGGGGTCACAGTCATTGTAACACTGCCTGTTACCGTGTCGGGTACGGCACAACCAAGGTTACTGGTGAGTCGGCAACTGATAAAATCTCCGTTGGCCAGGCTGCTGTTTGTATAGGTATTGCTATTACTACCCACCGGCGTTCCGTTCTTTTTCCACTGGTATGTCGGGGCGTTACCGCCGTTAGTGATTGCTGCAGTAAAAGTAACGGATGTACCTGCGCAAATGGTATCATTGGGGTTAGGGGTGAGCGTAATTGACGGCACAACAGTTGTATTGACGCTAAGTATTGCAGCATCTGATATTGTTGTGTCATATATGTTGTATAATATGCAGCGGTACTTGTAACCGCCCATTGTGGTAGTAATGCTGCTTATGTAGAGGTTGGCGCTGTTTGTGCCTGAGTAGGTAGTATCATTTGCAAGAGACACCCACGAACTGCCTGTGTTTATCTGCCACCTGTAGCTATCTACAGGAGAACCTACCACGCTGAATAACGCATAAGTCCCCGAGCATGCGGTATCATTTTGAGGTTGCTGTGTAATTACCGGAGATACGCCCGGCTCACCCATGATATACGCTCCCGAAACATTATTGACATTTAAAGAATCCAGGCTGATAAAATTCTTCGATGGTATAGTATGAATTATATCATCCCACGAACTGCCTCGTCGGCTTTGGACTATAAACTGTGGCCAGTAAGCTCCTCCGTCAACAATAGCATCCGTCCATTGCAAATCAAGATTAATATTGCTGGCAACAAGCCCGCCAGCCGTATCAACAACAAATTGCACATTGGCATTTTGCGCGGGGTTTATCTTACTGCTACTCACTGCAGGATGCTCTGTGAACTTAGCATGTACTTGTAAATAACCCTGGTTCTGTACTCCGGAAAGTGTGGCTATTATCGGTGTATAATTACCAATAGAGTCTCCTAAAGGAAGTAAGTAATTGGCAGTAGACGTTATCCGCTGTTTCATCCTCCCCACTACCCGTCCATTATAATTTTTCTCTGGTGCATAAGGGGGATATGGTTCAATCCTGTTGAATACAGTTAATGTTGCTGTATCATTAATTTTAACTAATCCGTGTTCCAGCCTCATGTTATATGCTGCAAAATCTCCTATTTCTATACTTACCCCGGAATCATTAGAGTTGTTCACGTAAAGAGTTGCCACGGTGTAAACTGTATCTTTCAGAACAGTTCCTGGGCCGTAAAACCTTTGTGCACGGGTTGCAGGTCCGAATGATGAATAGGAAAGGTCATAAGTATTTGTAAAGAAGATGCTGCCCCTTGATTTGAATACAGCCCCGGGGCCAACATAAATATCGCCCCTTATCATCAGGCTGCTCCCCAGGTTTTGATATACTATACCAGGCCCTGTAATATTCAAGTTACCGGCAATGTTCCAACCGTGGCCCGGATGGGAGACGATCCTGTTTTTGCCCGACGGGGAACCTTGAATGGTAACATTAGGAAATACCTTATTACCCATATCCTCTCCGGTACTGGATAATTTGAACCCATAAGCGTGTCCGCCGGAATCAGTCGAAATTCCATCACCGAAATACATATTATCCAACCCGGTAAAATATTTACTATCTGTGCCAAAGTCTATCACGTTAGATGTTGCGGGATCTGTACCTGCATGGGGGTCAACAAATGTAATGGTGCCGCCGCTTGTAGTAGTATTATATGATAGCCCGCTGACGTAGAGTATGGGGGTTCCTGCCGGTACGCTTTTCGCCGTATCTCCTCCCGCATTACCATCCAGTATCACATCGCCACCTGTCTGATAATATTTTGAGTAGACATTGTAGTCTCTGAGCAATCGCAAACTGCCGTTTATTTCCAGCCTGCCTGAATCTATCTGAACTGTACCTCCGTACACCCTGAAATCTGCTCTGCCACCACCCTGCGGCCCCAGTTTCAGTGTACCACCCTGTATAGCCACTGTGCCGAATTCATTGTTAATATTGCTATCCACTTTTATGGTGCTGTCTTTCACCTGCAACATACCACCACCACTTACCAGTAAGGTGGCTGCGAAGCAGGACGTATCTATTACTACCTGGTGCCCCCCTACTATCATTACAGAATCCGTCGCCCCCGGCACGGTGCCCTTGTTCCATGTACTTCCGCTATTCCAGTTGCCGCTTTTTACTGATATATAGGGTGCGCTCATATTACCCGCTGCAGTACCTATATAAAAAGTATCATTTATATCATTGATAGTCAGATTCTTTCGTTGCAATATATAGGGCGGAAGTTTGTTCAGGCCATTCACATGGTCACCAACAACACTGCCTGACTTTATAATGCGTGCGCTATCTATTGAATTTATGAAGCCTATGCCATTGCCCTCTGCATAAAGAACCATTGTCATGGTCTTGCCGGTGTTTAATGCCAAACCATTACCCGCACTTACTACCCACTTTGTATTTGTTCTGCTACCGATAGTATATGTACCATCGGTTACGGAAAGTCCTGTGGTAAATCCTGCGCCCGGTACGGGCGCTACCGTCATAGTACCCCCGCTGGCAAATGGCTGGCTATGGGTATAATAAAATGAAAGCCCCCGGGCAGCACCCTTATAAGAAAGCGGGAAAGTGCCGTTAGAATAGAAATCTAAGTTGCTGAGGCTTGTGGCATAATAAAGACTTGATGCCGAAGATATCCATAACGTAACAGACCCTCCTGAATCGACACTAATAGTTCCACCTCCTGTTGCGTAAATCTGCCCGTAGTTCGTTGTGGACGACCCGAGAACAATATCGTTAGCGCCTATATCCAAAATACAATGGCCGATATTAATCCGTTTAAAATTTCTTGGAGTGTATAAATGAATAACGTTGTCCTTTCCTGCACTTACACTTAGTGCAGCCGGGCCATTCGTGGCCGGCAACAAGTATGTTGTATCAAGTGTATAGTTAGCATTTACATTGTAGCTAACGCTACCTTCTCCTACGGGGTATTTAATGTTCAGGTTTGTAAGAATTGGTGTATCTACATCCGCATAAATACTTGCTTGGGCCAGGTCCAGGTTGGTGCTCATGGTGCCTGTACCAACTACCCTGATACCATAAGGATTATAGATAACACAAGATAAGCTGCCGGGAGAGGCATTGTGGAAAGAAACATATTGCCTTTCGTTCGTTCCGGAGAAAATAAATTCTGATATCTGGTACAACGAGTGTGGGTTTATTGTACCGCCGGTATGCAGTAATGAATCAGAAATATTTAACGAACTTAATTGTATTTTACCCCCGGTCTGTTTATATTTTTTGGTGTACCAGGTATATCTCCACGCAAAATCTCCCGAACCCGTGGATACGACTTTTAGCTCATTTCTTACGCTGATTTCAGAATAATCCCACAGGCAATTGGCTGGCATGTTAGGAGAGTTAATTTCCAAATCGTAGAAATTAGCCTTACTATAACTTGAGCTGTACGAACTGTACTTGACGCCCGACATTATCATTTTAGATGAATCCATCCACCTGGCAAACACACCTATATCAGGGTAAACAAACCTGTTATCTACTATACCATATATAATATACGAGTTTGTATCCTTTGCCAGGAAGTAACTGCCATCATTTCTTATCAACTTACCCGTCCTCTCAACAATAGTCCTGCAACCGTTACAGCTACCATTATACCTTTGTAAGTGGCCGGTACCACCATTCAATTCTATTGTTCCTGATATCAGTGCATTACAACTATCGCCCAACATCTGGAGATTAAACCTTGTGTTACTGTCAACCATATACAGAGCGGAGCCGTAATCTATAACTATTTCATCGGTAACGCCTGAGGTGTCCGACAACACACTAAGCGTGTCGCCATAGCCACTGTTTGCAGTGCCTTCAAAGTATACTTTTGTATTGTTGGTCACCAATAAGTGCCTGACTGTGTCAGAATGCTTGAAGTTTTCCACAGTGTCTGTACTGCCGCTGTTGAACCTGAGGGAATCGCCCATAGACGGCGAAGTTCTTACTGGAGTCCAGTTACCTGCCTTCTGATAATCTTTATCAACACTACCCGTCCAGGTATATAGTTGCCCTGTGCTGAAGATGAACGGCTTTTCTCCCAAAGTGTAATCATACTTAAGAGGGAAATCTGTGGTCATTTTGTTTCCGGACATCTCCGCCTGGTAATAAAACAGATCGGTGGCCCCAATTTCTTTTTTACGTACCCCGTTAAAGTTGAGGCTAACGTCATGCCAGTTGCTCCCGTCCCACCATATCATAGACTTATTAAGGGGCGGCACATCATCTTCTAAAGGAAATTCCAGGAATAATCTGTAGGTCATTGTGTCTGTACCACTATCTGTAAACTGCCAATACCTCTTTACCGTATTGGTGGTGTTGGTATTATTGGAGTGTTGGATATCCCGCACACGTACACCTATATATCTTGCACTATCATTATCATATACATCAATTATTACGCCCGAATAATCAATGTTACCGCTATTGTCACCTATAGGAAAATCATACGTTTTCTTAGTTGTGGTAGGGTCTATCTTCCTGATTAGGTACCCGTTTCCGCTTGCGGTTATCGTCCGCTTCCATAATTTCTTCTCAAACGCAGACACACCTACTTTTAAGTCGTCTTTATTACCATTATCAAATATCAGGTTATAATCATTCAGGTGAAGTATACCGCCATACACCTCAAACTTTCCGGTAACAGTCCTATGGCCCAACATGGACACCTGGTTATAAGGATACTCCCTGTTATTAAAATTGATAGCAACATGGGTAGGACCATTCGTTGCCGGCCATTCTTTTTCAGTCAGCATGACTGGTCTGTTGGCAGTTACAAAACTGTAGGATAGCTTACTACCTGTGAGATATGTAAATTTACCCGGGCCAATCCACAATCCGTCTGAAATAACAACACTTGCATCGTCCAGCACCTTTATGTCACCGGTCAGGCTCACATTATTAGGGTTATTGATGCTATATGATATCCGTGCGGTATCTGATATAGTGCCCTTAAACTCCGCCAGCTGATGTACGTTGGAAACAAAATGAATAGACCCTGCATAACCCGTAGCTATTATATTATGACCGGGACTTTGGATCAGGTTGCCACCTATTGACAATATTGGACGCGAGCCGGAAGGGTTATATGAATAACCATTCATATCAAACACACCGCCATTATTCAATATCACGTTCCCATCTACATACAATGAGTGAATCTTTAAGTTTGATGTCCACATCAGGGAATACACCGCGCCTGTATTCTGTATGAAATTTCCATTTACCCTGGTGGTATTCTCATGCAGCATAAGCCTGTAGCCACCTGTGTTTACAATATGCAGGTTACCCTTTACAGTTGAAACCCCTTTGCTGATATTAATAATAGCAGATTGGTTCGGGCAGTTCCATATAAATTCACCAACTGTATTACCTGTATTAGACAACCATTCAGGAGCAGTATTTACAATGTGCGTTACAATAAACAATGAAGAAACATCAAAGTTTGCAGTAGGGAATGTCCCGCCATCGCGCAAGTGCCTGTATACTGAACCCGGTGAAAATACCGCGCTATCGCTGTACGACCCTGACATACGTGCATTCTGACCATATACATTCACCGTATCATTAAAGGTTATCGCGGCTGTATTGTACAAATCGTATTTGCTGCCTCCACCCAGGTTAACCGAGCTGTTATGAATGGTTTTGCCACTGGCAGAATTATACACACTGATGTCAGCTAAAATCAGTGAGTCGTTAAATACCGATGTACCACCGTCTGCTATATACTGTGCTGAGTCCTGTAACCTCAACGATTGCGAAAAGCTGGAATAAGAGCCGCCTGCGTCATAAATGCCTTTGCCCTTCAGTATGATCTTACCTTTAAGTTGTGGAATTACCGTATTTGCACCAAGATACCTTAAAGTTAAAGGTGTGTTACCTATTGTTATTGAACTGGTAGTATCAAGGTAAAATGAATCTCTTATCGTTAAAAACCTGTTCGATGTTGCACTATTGCCTACCAGGGTGATTTGCGTGCTGTTCGTAATGATATATTGACTGCAGATTGTATGAGTGAAATTATCAAGAGTTACACTGCCTCCCTGGTTAAAAACCAGTGTATCATCGTTATGAGTCGATGATCTTAACGGTATCCAGTTCGTATCAGCCTGTGCGTTGTGCGTACCAGATGTTTGTTTCCATACATACCGTCGCGGCCCGTTTGTCTGTACTGTTCCTGTTAGCGGAGAAGTTGTCTTGTATACCGGCGATACCAGGCAGGTGTCGTCATATGCGAATACGGTGTAAGTATAAAAGGTATTTTGCGTAAGGCCTGTATTATTAGCGCTTGTACCCGGTCCGGCATACACTACAGTACCATTGCCCAGTGTATTACCTGACGAATAGTATGTACCGTTGACAGGCGTAGTGTTTAGTGCGCTATTCGGTGTACGTACAACAAGATATTTATCAGCTTTGGGTGATGCTGCCGTAAAAGAAATATTAACATTATTAAGGCCGGGAGTGAGTGTAAGTGCTGTCGGTTGATTGGCTGGCGCTGTACACATCGGTGGTGTATAGGTATATACCGTACCGCTTGAGGGCACATTGGTGCTTGTAGTAACTAATGATGTCGTATTAATGGTGCCGGTGGCTGATGATGACCAGTTTCCGCTACGGCAAGAATAGTAAGCATTTGAAGTGCCCCTGACACCTACCTGTACCGACAACTGGCTGCTGTTAGAAACACCAACTGTACCGTATACGTACTTTACCTCATGGGTCGTTTCTTTTATCCTTATCTGGAAATTTGCTGTAAGCGCTGCGGTACCGGCATGCCTGAAATCGCTCCACTGTACTACCAGTTCCCGGTTGGGAGAGGTGCCTAACACGTCATACCTGATATCTGAGTTAGTATTACCCGACAGGTCACACGAAAAACCCGCCAATGCTGCAAAACCGGAGCTGGTGGATTGTATTACCCAATAGGTAGAACTTGTGTTGGCCACAAACGCAATGTGCCCGTTCACAGAAACATAACAAGAGTCGTAGTTGGTGCCATTAATATTGACTGTAAAAGGTAAGTTGATTTTATAGTTCTGGCTGTTAAGTCCCGAGCCGCTGCCCAACTGCGTGCCACCCGACAGGGCTGAGTAAGACCCTGAACTTTGAGAAAAAGTATAGAATGGGGCTAATTGATATTGAGCGGTACAATAAGTGCTGCAAATGATCAACACTAGTAGGGTTAAAAAATAGGTCAACCTTATTTTCATATCTTGTTTATTACCTATAGAATACTTTTAGCAAATATAGGCCCCCTCTTTGTCATTTAACTCAAATACAATCAATAATTTAATGTACTCATAATCCTAAAGAATATATTTTTATTATAAAATTTTATTTTTTATATATTTTATTGAAATTGATCTAAGAAATAAAACCATTTGCAAAATACATACAACACTATGAGTGAATACTTGGCAGTAGTTTATGTTTACAACAGAAGGTTTACGGAGAATTACACGTACAAAAAAGCCTTGTAAATAACTAACTTACAAGGTCATTTGAATTTTAGCGGAGAGAGAGGCTTCTGAACCTATCATCATAATATTTTGATAATCAACAAAATAATTCACCCTCTACTACTCTACTCTCTGACTTTGAAAGAACTGATTTTTGAAGAATGATGTTACAAATTATTGGCTCGAATTCAATTGAAAACTAATGTTTTTTTTACCATTTTTACGGGAATTTAAGTCGTTTCTTGTTGAACATTTACTTTACGTGAGTCTTGCATGAAAGATATCCCGATTAGAAAAATCGCAACTGCGCAAAAGATTGAAAACCCACAAGGGCGGTTTAGTATAAGGTCTGTTAGCGACGTACTTAAAGGGAAAGATATTATGCATGAACTGCATCGTCATGACTTTTATTTCATACTTGCTGTTGATATGGGTCAAGGCACCCACGAAATAGATTTCACAAAGTATGATGTTAAAGACAATACTATTTTTATCCTTCGGCCGGGCCAGGTACATCAACTTGAACTGAAAAGCCACAGCACAGGTTACCTGATCGAGTTTGATACAACATTTTATAAACCCGGCGAAACACATGCAGCCGAGCGGTTGAAAAAAGCAACAAAGAAAAATGTATGTACGACAAAACCAAATCACTTTGAAGGGCTTTTCACACCAGTCGGTACAATCTTCAGAGAGTTTACTAATCGCCAGGAAGGTTACATAGATGTAATTAAAGCAAATCTGGATATCTTCTTTATCGAATACATCAGGCAAAGTCAAAACAGCTCCGCTACTACACAGTCTTCTAATACCTATAGCCAGGAGAGGTTTGACGAATTGACTGAACTGTTAGAATCGCGGATAGCCGAATTAAAAACAGTGTCACAGTATGCAGATTTGCTGAATTTATCTACTTACCAATTAAATGCTATTACAAAAGCCGTGGTGGGCAAAACGGTTTCGGACATGATAAACGACCAGATATTGTTAGAAGCAAAGCGGTATTTGCTTGCAACATCAAGCCAGGTTAAAGATATTGCCTACCACTTGGGATACGAGGATGTATCTTATTTTATAAGATTCTTTAAAAAACATACAAATACATCTCCGGAAACATTCCGGCAAAAATTCAAATAAGTACCGCTTAACTCAATTTTTGTCCTATCACCCACCCTGTAACTCGTTCTACTTTTGTGAAAGAAATTAATAATTCACTAAAGTAGTTGACATGAATCCGAAAATTAAATTGATAGCTGCATTAAAAATCTGGGC
Source organism: uncultured Flavipsychrobacter sp. (assembly GCA_964515955.1). Lineage (GTDB taxonomy): Bacteria > Bacteroidota > Bacteroidia > Chitinophagales > Chitinophagaceae > UBA5543. The sequence continues at coordinate 72,316 of CAZEZM010000008.1, forward strand.
TGTAATATATCCATCTATTACGCTGTTTCTCTTTCTTTTTGGCAACCTATTATCCGAATTTCCGCTGTATCAAAGAACATTTATTCTTACTGCCTCTTTGGTGCCCTGGATGATGTTTGTCGGCATACCGTTCCTGGAGTTTATCATACGTATGTTCAAGACTAATAAATCTGTACGGTAATGTTAGCAAGACGTCAGTTTATAAGGCAGGCAGGCATACTGGCCGGGGCTTTTGCAATACCATTTCCACTGTTTAGCAATACAATAGATAATAACATGAAGAATCAGAAACAATATGATGTAATTGTTGTGGGTGGCAGTTATGCCGGTCTCGCGGCTGCCATGGCCTTAGGGCGGGCACTGAGACACGTGCTGGTAATAGATAGTGGTGCCCCATGCAACAAGCAAACCCCATATTCGCACAATTTCCTGACTAATGACGGGAAAACACCTAATGAAATAGTGACATTGGCAAAAAAGCAGGTCCAAGCTTATAGATGCGTGACCTTACTAAACGGTACAGTCAAAAACGGATTGAGAACGGCTAATGGATTTGAAGTACAATTGGAATCCGGAGAGAGGTACACTGGTAAGAAAATTGTATTCGCAACAGGGATAAAAGATACATTGCCAGGTATTCCCGGTTTTCCAGAATGTTGGGGCATCAGCGTCCTTCATTGCCCCTATTGTCATGGCTTTGAGGTTCGTCATCAGAAAACCGGAATACTGGCAAATGGTGATCTGGCATTTGAGTTGTCATCTCTTATCTCCAGCTGGACTGATGATCTTACAATATATACCAATGGTGTGGCAATCCTAACGGAAGTGCAGTTACAGAAAATCAGAAATCATAACATTGAAATTGTAGAAGATGAGATAGTGCAGATAATCCATACTAAAGGATATATACAGCAAGTTCTTTTTAAGAACGGCAGTACAGCACAGCTTTCCGCGTTATATGCTCGCCTGCCATTTGTTCAGCATTCGGATATTCCGGAAAAGTTAGGCTGTGAGACAACACCTGAAGGATATATAAAAATCGATCCGGCTCAGAAAACATCGGTACCGGGCGTTTTTGCATGCGGTGATAATGTTACACGCATGCGGACAGTAGCCAATGCAGTGTCAATGGGTACTACTACGGGACTAATGGTCAATAAAGAACTCATCGAAGAAGAATTCTAAACTAAATAAATATTAAAAATGAAAATTGTAATTGTTGGTGCTTCGGGCACCATGGGGACTCATTTGTCCAAAGCGTTCGAGAAGGAACATGAAATTATCAGGGTGGATTACAAAGAAGGAGATATCACTGTAGATATCACATCACCTGATGAAATTGAAAAAATGTACAAGCACATCGGCTCTTTTGATGCACTCATCTGCACAGCAGGGCCTACCCATGTCGGGCCATGGAACACCCTGGATAACATTACTTTTAGAAAGGGGGTTGAGGGCAAAATGATGGGACAGATTAACCTGGTCCTGATTGGCCAGCACTACATCAAGCCTAAAGGTTCATTTACGCTAATTACAGGTGCATTGACACACGATCCACAGCGTAATTTTGCGAATGCATCCGCTGCAAACGCAGGCGTTGAAGGTTTCGTAAGAGCCGCTGCTATCGAGTTGGAGAATGGTATTCGTATAAATGCTGTAAGCCCGACTGTCATTGAAAATTCGCCCCAATACTTCCCGTTTTTCCCGGGCGACATCCCGGTAACGATGAAACAACTGGAGTATGGGTTCAGAAAAAGTGTATTTGGTGCCGGAACAGGCCAGGTAATTAAGCCTTACTAATTATTTCTTATAGGTCGTTGCTCTCAAGGCAACGGCCTTTTTCAATTATATTAATTTGAGAAAGTTCATTTTGACCCTTTTTCTGCTGTCATTTACATACAAAGGGCAAAGCCAGATAGATTATTTGCGTTATAACGACGATTTTAACTATTTGAAGAGTGATAGCGTAGTCAGGAAGGGAACAGAAAATTTCAAGTTCATTCCCTTTGGGAATCGATGCAACATATCCCTTGGCGGTGAAGTGAGAGAACAATTTCAGTACTACCACAATTCTAACTTTGGTGATCTGCCTTCTGGTTATAAGCCGAATACCTCGCGGCTTTGGCATCGTGCAATGACTCATGCGAACATTGAAGTCGGGAAAACAATGCGTATTTTCACCCAACTAGGTAGTACTTTTCGCTTTCTAAGCCCAGTTCCGGCCACTCCTGAGATTGAAGAAAATCATCTAAGTATTCATCAACTATTTGCTGATTACCAATACAACAAAAACTGGATGATTCGACTCGGACGACAAGAAATCGGCTATGGAAGCCATCGTCTTATTACCTTTCGTGAGGGGCCTAACACAAGGCTTACATTTGACGCTGCAATAGCCAGGCATAGTTCTGAAAAACGAGAGTTGGATATTTTAGTTCTTACTCCTGTAGTATCTAAAAAAGGGGCATTTGATGATGAAACGTTCAAAGACCTGATTGCGGGTGTATATTCCACTGAAAAAATACTACCGGAGAACCTAAGTATAGATTGGTATTTTCTACACTTCGAATCAAAAAGAAGGGCATACAATTATCAGAAAGGTACAGATAGCAGGCGAATTGCGGGCGTGAGGGTGTCTTCGCAAAGCAGTATCGTCAGCTATGAAGCAGAAATGACCTGCCAATTCGGAAAGTTCAATACACAGCGGGTTAGGGCTTACGGTGTTTTTGCAGATGTAAACTTTCTCCTCATTCCTAGGGGAAAAGCTATGTTTGGGATTGCCGGTAATTATGTTTCAGGAGATAAAAACAGAGATGACAACCTGCTGAATACATATAATCCTCTGTTCTCAAAGCCACTATATGGCTTAACTGCACCTATTGGCATCAGCAATATAGTATCCATAAGTCCCTACTTCCGGGTAAGTCCTGCACCAAAGTACCGTATCTATGGTGGGGCGTATTTCATGCGACGGCAAAGTACCCAAGACGGCATTTACACCCCAAATGGCACCCAGGCAAGGCCTAAACCTGATAGGCTATTTTATAGTACAGAGAAAAAACTGGGAACATTGCTATCATTGGAAACGAACTATACGGTCTCAAGGCATATCTCATTTGCCATCGATATCTCACATTTCTTCGCAGGGAATTTTATTGAACAAACCGGCAAAGGGAAAGATATTACCTACTTGTCTTTCAAGGCCGGTTATAAATTCTGATTTAATTCAAAAGCTAATCGGACCCTCAGCACCCTCTCAATTGAACAGGAGTCGGATAAAGGAAAAAGAATATTTCTAACTGACTAATATTGACACACTTAACAATTATAGCATTTACGTTAGTGGGCATTTCTTATTATAAATATCATACTTTATTGATTATTAACTCATTATCTTGTGTTTAAAAATTTCATAACATGGTTATTGCTGAAAGATGTTGCTGATAGAAAAATGGTGACGAATCAAAAGTTTGAAAAATTACAGACTGGATTCGTTGTCAATTTTATTAAGAAAGTGCAATACTTTTTTGGAAGTAATCAGGGAGAAAATCTTAATCTAATGAGTACACCCAGCAGTATAGAAGAGTTCTATAAATTCTTAATGGAATTCAGATTTGATGAGGAGAATCTGGACTATTCAGTCGTGGAGAAACACATTACTGCAATACAAACATTAACCAATATAGGTAACTCTGGTTATAACATATTTGACATATGCAAACGTCAAATATTGTTCTACTCTTCAAATTTCGGCCAGCTCTTGGGTTATACCCCGTCAGATTACGGTGATAAAGGTCAACAATTTTTTGCCGGGAAGATTCATCCCGATGATGCGCTGCAGTTGAGTTTAAAAAGCATCACGACTTTCAGAATTTTTGAGGCTCTTCCGAGTGCCGAAAAATTAGGCCACAAGATAATCAGCGAGTATAGAATGTTAAATGCCGGCGGTAAATATGTGCGCCTGATAGAACAGTATCAAATAATAGAATTGGATCGGACAGGCCAAATGTGGTTGATGATGGGTGTGGTTGATGTCTCTCCTAACCAGGAGGAAGGTACTGGCATAAAAAGCCAATTGCTAAACTTCAGAACCGGAGAATTTATTCCTTTAGATGCTGTCACAAAGCCCAGGATAGAACTAACAAAGAGAGAGATGGAGATTCTGAATCTTGTTAAGGAAGGGTACTTGAGTAAGGAGATATCCAGCAAACTCTCCATCAGTCTGCATACGGTAAACACGCACCGACAAAGGTTTTTAGAGAAGCTGGGCGTTAACAATTCTGTAGAAGCTGTCATGTTTGCATCTAAATTTGGACTTCTTGGATGAAAATACTGATATATCAGTATTGTATAAAGTGGCGTTTAGGAGGACCTTTGTCCTCATAATAACTCCATAGAATATGACACGATTTTTTAAGTGCTCTTTTGTTTTTTGCGTGGCAGCTTTATCTGCCAAACATGGAATAATGACACGATTTACATTTGCAGGAAGTTCATTTTTCTATTCCTCCACCGGCATTTTTAAAATATGTGCTATACAACTTAGCAAACGTCCTACATGCCATGGTATTTCACAAACTACTTTTACATTACTCAGCCGGGAATGACTGAAACTAACTAGAATACTTCAGTAAATCATATTTAAAAAAACATTGGCAAATCTTCCATAAAGGAGGACAGGGGAGATATTGCCTCTTAAGAATAGATTAACTCAATAACAAAATATCGTAAACAATTAAAAATTCAAGTTTTATGAAAGCAATAATTAAATCAGTAGCGCTCGCGATTGCGGTAGTGCTTGTAATGTTAGTTTCACCAACTTCGTCCGCTCAAACAAGCCGGTTTGGCATCTCTATCAACTCACTGACTACAAATTTCAATAACGGAAAACCAAACCCTGCAATGCAGTCCTACAAACAAAATTTCAGAGGTTTACAAGCCGGCGTTAGTTACCAAATAGGTATCACACCTAAGTTTTCAATTGTTCCTGAACTCTACTACGCCATGAAAGGGGGAACATTAGCTTCTAAAAACCCTATTACTATAAACAAATCAACACTGCGTTTAAACACTTTGGAACTGCCAGTTCTTGCACGTGTTCATTTTAATCAGTTTCATATAAACGCCGGTCCTTATGTTGCCTATACCCTTAGCGCGCGATTAAAAACTGAAGGATCTGCCACTATACCTGAAACCAAAGTGTCCGTGCCGGTTGGTATTAATGGCTTAAACCGTTGGGACTATGGTTTACAAGCAGGTGTAGGGCACGATTTCAGACTTAAAAAAGTAACGCTCGCATTGGATGCACGATACGGTTATGGTATTGCCAATCTTTCAACAGATGTCGATCGTTACAATCGGGTATTCAACCTAAGTCTTGTTGTAAGAAAAGCAGGCAGATAATCAACACATCACCACTATATAGTCTTTAAACAAATATCAATACATATATAAAATCGAGCATAAAAATGAAAGCCATTGTTTATACAAAATACGGATCACCCGAGGTTTTGCAACTTAAAGATGTAAAGAAACCGGTACCTAAAGACAATGAGGTATTAATAAAAATATTTGCTACCACAGTCGCCGCAGCAGATGTGAGAATGAGAAAAGCTGATCCGTTCCTGGTAAGAATATTTAATGGCTTGTTACGACCCGGAAAAGTTAACACATTAGGTTTTGAATTTGCCGGACAAATCGAGGAAACTGGCAAAGATGTGCAACAATTTAAAAAAGGTGACCAGGTTTTTGCCACATCAGGCTTCAGATTTGGCGCATATGCAGAATATATAAGCCTGCCCGAAGATGGAGCGATAGCGGTAAAACCTGCCGTATTGAATTATGAAGAAGCAGCCTCTGTTCCTGTTGGTGGAATAACGGCGTTATATTTTCTTAAAGAAAAAGCGAAAATTCACAGCGGGCAGAAAGTCCTGATTTATGGAGCATCAGGTAGCGTAGGTAGTTATGCAGTACAGCTGGCAAAATACTTTGGTGCAGAAGTGACAGCGGTATGCAGTACGGCAAACCTGGAATTAGCAAGTTCTCTGGGAGCCAATAGGGTTATTGATTATACCAGGGAAGATTTTACTCATTATACACAGCAATACGATATCATTTTTGACGCTGTGGGGAAGACCTCAATCTCAAAATGTAAAAAAGCATTGTTACCGAATGGGAAATTCGTAACCGTGAGGAAGGGAGACGGAATGCGTTATGCTAAATATTTGAATTTTCTGAAAGAGCTTATTGAAGACGGAAAACTGAAACCAGTGATAGATAGAGTTTACCCTTTTGAACAAATGATAGATGCTCACCACTATGTGGAAAAAGGTCATAAGAAAGGAAATGTGGCAATACGATTGACCGACAATTTCATTTCATAATAAAACAGGTAGAACAGTGATAGTAAGAGAAGGTAAGTTAACTTAAATAGTCCTATATAACTAAATATTCGTCCTACCTGCTACGCATATGTCAAGAGTATTTTTGCATAACAATTAAGATCATAATTCAATAAAATATACTTTTATGATAAGGAAAAATCTACTGATACTCATGCTGCAATTTGTCGGCATTTCAGTATTCGCCGGTGATAAAACATACTTTGGACACGTCCGGGACGCTAATACCGGTGAAGTAATGATTGGCGCGGTAATAACAGTCAAAGAACACCCGCAGATGGGTGCTGTAACAAACGAATATGGCTTCTATTCTATTACAGTAAACGATGAAAGTAATACCTTAATCGCCAGCTTTGTAGGCTACACGCCGGTCGAAACAAAGGTTGTCAAAGGTAGTCCTGCGAAACAGGATATACTCATAACAACTGCAAGCATACTAAAGGAAGTAACAATAATGGCTAGCAATTCGGTTACATTAAGCGACGCACAAATGGGTGTGGAAAAGCTCAATGTTTCTGAAATTAAAGCAATTCCCGTCTTGTTTGGCGAGAAAGATGTCCTTAAAACGCTACAACTTTTACCAGGAGTCAAATCAGCAGGTGATGGCAATAGCGGCTTTTATGTCCGTGGTGGCGGAGCGGATCAGAACCTTGTTTTACTTGACGAAGCGATTGTGTACAACCCTTCGCACCTGATGGGATTTTTCAGCACGTTCAATTCAGACGCAGTAAAAGATGTCACCCTTTATAAATGTGCCATGCCGGCACAATATGGAGGCCGTCTTTCATCAGTTGAGGATATTCGTATGAATGATGGCAATTCAAAAGAGTACCGTGTTGGCGGGGGAGTTGGATTAATAGCGTCAAGATTAAATGTAGAGGGCCCCCTTGGTTCTGATAAAGGTTCTTTCTTAATAGCTGGACGTCGGACCTATGCAGACGTACTTATGAATTTATGGCAGGGTAATAATATAGGCAGGAAACTTTACTTCTATGATCTGAACATGAAGGCCAGTTACCGATTTGGTGATAAAGACCGTTTTTTTCTATCAGGGTATTTTGGTCAGGATAAACTACGACTCGGTGACGACTTCGGCCTGGATTGGTCAAATAAAACTTCTACGTTGCGTTGGAATCACTTGCTGTCGAGCAAAATATTTTCAAACACTTCACTTATATATTCTGATTACAATTATATCATAAATATTAATCCGGGAACAGGAGAATTTGAAATGCGGTCACAAATCCGGGATTGGAACTTTAAGGAGGAGATTTCATTTTACAACTCCAACCGTACCTCATACAAACTTGGCTTGAATGTAATACACCACACCGTTACCCCGGGCAAAGTAATCAATAAAACTGCGGGTTATGAATTTGCCCTGCAAGATCGTAGGTCAATAGAAAGTGCGCTATATTTCAGCGGGCACTTAAAGGCTAATTCCACTCTTAATATTGACTATGGAGTCAGGCTGGCAGCTTTTGCTGCACTTGGTGCCGGAGACTATTACAAATTGGATGAGAATAGGAAAATCGTAGATACTATAGCATATAAGTCGGAACAAATCGCCCAAACATATATAGTTCCTGAACCAAGATTATCAATAAGCCAAATGTTATCATCCAATGCTTCGCTTAAATTGTCTTATGTGCGTAACTCCCAATTTTTGCACCTGATTTCCAATGCGACCTCAGCTAATCCTACAGACAAATGGATTTCGTCAAACAACTCAATTAAGCCAGGCATATCCGATCAGGTATCAATAGGCTACTATCAGAACATTGGCAATGGCAGATTCGAACTCAGTACAGAAGCATACTATAAAGGAATGCAGAACGAAGTGGATTATAAAGATGGTGCAGATGTTTACGGCGCAGATGCTATTGAAACTCAACTATTGATTGGCAAGGGGCGCGCATATGGTATAGAGCTGTTACTTAAAAAGAAAACCGGTAGGCTTACGGGTTGGGTAGGATATACGCTTAGCAGGTCTGAACGAAAAATCAATGGTATTAATTATGGTGATTGGTACGCTATGCGCCAGGATAAAACACACGACATTTCAGTTGTGGGTATTTATTCGCTCACCAAAAAATGGACTATAAGCGGAACATTTGTTTATTCAACAGGAAATGCCGTGTCATTCCCATCAGGAAAATACAATACGGCAGGGAATACAGTCTTCTACTATACAGAAAGAAATGGCTATAGGATGCCAGACTACCATAGGCTGGACGTAGCAGCGACAAAACAACTGTCGCACAAAGGACGCTTTTCGTCAGAACTCTCCCTCGGTGTCTACAATATATACGGACATGATAATCCTTATACAATAACATTCAGACAAAGCAACGATAATCCAGAGAAGACGGAAGCCGTTCAGACGACACTTTTCAAAATGATTCCATCAATTACATACAATTTTAAATTCTAAATAATGAAATTAACTATATTATCCATTGCGACAATCAGCGCAGTATTTGCAAGTTCTTGCACTAAGGTCATAGATATCGACCTAAATAAAAGTAACCCACAGTATATCATCGAAGGAGAGGTTACAAATGCGGAAGATGTTCAAACCGTGCACGTTACCCGGTCGGTGAACTTCAGCGACGAAAATAAATATCCTGCTGTAACAAATGCGATAGTAATTATCAGCGACGATGCCGGCAATACAGACACGCTTACACAAGATCAACCTGGCTATTATAAAACAGCACAAATAAAAGGCGTTCCGGGCCGGACCTATAATATGGTCGTGTTAGTCGATGGTCAAAAATTTGAGGCTGTTTCAACGATGCCTGAACCGGTACTAATAGATACACTGAGTATTGTTGAACAATCTAGCTTTGGAAAGAAAATCAAAGCGCCAATAGCTACCTTTCATGAACCAGCTGGGGCAGGTCATTATTACTATTTCATGGTTTATCGAAACCACCATCGTGTCAAGACAATATACATTGACAATGATCAGATAAATGATGGCGCTGTCTTTGAGCGATTTTTGCCGGACGCTGACAGTAGTTATAACCCGGGTGATAAGGTCTGTGTCGATTTACAGAGTATCACCAAAGAAATGTACGACTACTATTTCAGTTTGCAGCAAACAATAGAGCAAAGTAGTGCCACTCCGACTAATCCCGTAACGAATATTTCAGGCCACAACGTGCAGGGCTATTTCAGTGTCCACACGGCTGACAGGCGTAAAATGATTGCACAATAATTCTTAACTATAAAAAGATTCCAATGCAAACTTTAATAAAAAGTAAAAGGTCAACTGCAACAGTCATTGCAGGGCTATTCTTTATCACAGCAACAGTAAGTGCGATTTTTGGTGCTATATTATATGACCCGCTGTTAAATAACGTCAATTATCTGGCAGATGGAGCAATAAATGCAAATCGGATAGCTGGAGGCGCACTATCAGAAATAATATTATGTATCGCGAACGTTGGCACCGCAATAATGCTATACCCATACTTGCGAAAATTTAATGAAAGTATTGGAATAGGATATGTTTGTTTCCGCTTTCTCGAAGCAATTTTTATTGCAATAGGGGTGATGAGCATGCTAGCTTTGCTAACAGTTAGCAAAGATGCTGTTTCCGGAACCTTAGACATGAAGAGCGCCACTGCCATTGGTGAAACTCTTAAGGCATCCTACCATTGGGCCTATATTTTGGGTCCAAACTTAATCCTTGGCATCAACACATTCTTATATAGTTATGCGTTCTACAAAACAGGTTTGGCGCCAAAATGGCTTGCTGTATTTGGTATTATCGCAGCTATGCTAATTTTTGTCGCCGGCACTCTTTTAATGTTTGGTGCTATTCCTCTTTCCTCAGCCAGGCATTTACTAATGGCTCTTCCAATCGCAACTTTTGAAATGGTATTGGCCGGCAGGCTGCTCTCCAAGGGACTTAACCAAATTACTTATGATTAAGATAGCGCAAGATGTTTACCACATACCTGTTATGCCAAGAAATAGCATCAACTGTTATCTTATTGACGATGTGTTGATTGATGCAGGTATCAGAACATCCCATCGTATAATAAGTAATGCATTAAAGGGAAAAACTGTCTCAGCGCACGCTCTGACGCATGCCCATGCTGATCACCAGGGGAGCAGCAGATATATTTGCGAAAAATTCGATATTCCACTTTGGTGCAGCTTGCAAGAAAAGCCACAAGCTGAAACCGGCGAGGCAACAAAGGAATACCCAAATCAGGGGCATATCGTTACAAGGCTACAAAAAAGATATTGGGCAGGTGGGGGCTTCAAGGTTTCCAGAACCTTAAAAGAGGGAGATATGGTCGGTAGCTTTAAAGTAATCGAAACACCGGGACATTCAACTGGGCATATTTCCTTTTACCGTGAAAAGGATGGTGTATTGATTGTTGGGGATACCTTAGTAAATATGAATTTAATGACCACGCTCAAAGGCTTACATGAGCCTCCCGCCCTATTCACCATTGACAAGGAGCAAAATAGAGAATCTATTCACAAGCTATATTCTTTAAACCCATCTATATTGTGTTTCGGGCATGGTCCGGTACTTTACGATAATAGCTCATTTAGAGAATTGGTAAAGCAGTTACTAGCTAAATAATACTTACAACATTACTAGCTATTTTATATAATGCCAGAAAAAAGACTGATTATTAGTTGCAAAGCCGCTAAAGTAGCGGCTTTTACTTTAGGGTAGTGGATTGAATTCATTTAACCCACTGACATTGAATTATTTAAATTTTTACTCACTACAACTAGTCGTTTCCAGTAGGAAAATGAGAAATTTTAAGATTAACCAATTTTATAAGTGGTAGATTTATAGCAATTTATTTTTTCTCTTAACAAGGCTCGGGAGGAGCGGGACCGCCATATATTACCTTGCGGGTAGTAGATTGATATGTAGTTTCACATCTTATTATAAAAATGAGGTTTTACTTTTTATTGTGGCGTGCCCCGGGCCGGGCTTTCGCTGCAAGTCCTCGTGCCTGCGGGCTTTACGCTCTATCCCTCACGCAATACAATACCGACCCGCTCATTTAAATTCCTGTTGACTTTTCAACAGCACCGCTCTACTATGGCCGGTGCAAACCGGGTGATCATATGCTCTTTGGGATGCCTTGAAGAACATCCCGAACAGCAGAACTAAAACCCTATTTCTTCAATCTTGACGAAATTCCAATATTTATTTTGACAGTCATATTCATATACTAGTTTATAGTCAGAAATATTCACATAATATTTCATTTTCTTTTTTTTACGAACAGTGTAATACGTAAAAAAAACTTGGACATCTGCATTTTTTAGTTCAATAGGTCTTAAAACATAGACATCATATGCTTTATTAGGTTTAAATATGAACCCCTCATTAGTAAAGAGTCCGTGACTATTGATTATTTTTTTTTCTTGACCAATATTTCTTAACTCTACAAGAAAAGTGTCAATTTTGAAGCGTGTAGACAGGTGTTTGTATAGTTGATCTATGGCGTTATTATAAAGTGCTACACTTGAGGTAAGTTCTGTTTGACTCTGCGAATAACACTCAAGCCTAACAAACAATAAAATCAGAATTAAGATTCTTAGTCTCATCGTTTAAATTTTACAAATCTATACATTGGTATTGTAGCCTGTACACCCTTACTATTATAAATATAAACTGTTTTATTACCCATACCAAATACAATATTTGTACGCTTACCAGCAGTACTAACGTCATGTGGTGAGGGAGGTTGACCAAAAGAAGATGTCTGCGCACCTTCTGAACTATATACTACGCCTGGTTTCCGTTCCGGAAAAACTGTCTTTGTGCCACTTGGATGACTGTGTCCAAAAATACTTACCTGATCATTATCTAAAAATCTAGAAGTATGTGCATTTGATACAGAAGGATCAGCAACTTCACCGGGAGGCAAATTAACCGCACTACCATCGGTCATAATAGTTGTAGCGTATTCTCTATTGTTGGAAGGAGCTTCGCCACCGCGTCCATCATCATTGCTCATATTTGAGAATAATTGTTGCCTTACACCCATATCACCAGGTATTTCCACACTATTGTCATACGCAATGGGATTTTCGTCGAATGCTTGAGTATTTCCGCTATTTGCTTTGATAAAGTCTTTTGCTTGTTTGAGGGTCATTCCACTGATTCCAGCACCAGGAACTGCTGCCTTACCCTCACCGAACGATTTTTCAGTTGTTTTAAGAGCATATGCTTTCCCGTCATTTTTTCCATCATTGCCTATAACTTTTCCTTTATCATCCACAAATTCTCCAGCAACATTTCCAAACGGATCAACAAACCAGATGGGACTATTTCTAAATGCTGAATAGTTACTGATGCTCACCTGGTCAACCGGGTCAATATTCCACCTTCTACCAAGTCTCGTATCATACTCCCAGAACATAGCCGTATTATGATTCCCTATGCCTTTGAGGTTGTTTTCTTTTTGTTGTCCGTTAAACCCGAAACGATAATCATCATCAAATTCATCGGTATTGTGCTGCTTCACCAGTATATCCTCGCCCAACCCATCTATATAGTAATACGTGACAAGCTAAACATTGGTAGATGACAACACCCGACCAAAGGGGTAATTTTGCTTATTCTACTCCAATAAAAATCTGTGTCCCACTGTTGTAGAGGGTTTCATGCAATCACCAACTCCTTTGATAAACTACCTACCATTTTCCCTTTGGTACCGTGACATCACCAACTTATTTCTTCGAATGCATTTTCATATATCACGTCAATTGATCGTTCCAGCATTTTTATTTTCTCAATAGGTGTAAGTGATGGTTTTTTTTTGTAGAACCTTGAAATTCTTTTCAAGATTTTGTGTAAGTGTATCCTATCCTGATTAATATCTAAGAATTCTATCCGATTTTTATATTGTAAGTACAACCATGAAGGTTCATTAAGACTCAGAAACCCAAATCTATAAATTCCAATTTTTGAGTCGCTCAAACTTAGACTATCATGCCTCAAATTCTCTACAAAGATAATATCATCTTTATGCATATCAATTAATTCATCACGTGTAAAAGGTATTACTCTACCTTTAACATCTTTCGTAAAAGTAGTTGGATGTTCTAACAAATATTCTCTCAATTTCCACATAATAGGGGTGTCTATCTGTAAATATTTAATTGAGTTATCTACTTTAAATGCTTTCTGTGCGAACAAGCAATTAATACTTATTAGATAAAAACAAAGAATAACGATCGTAAATTTCATACCAGCTATTTTCTTTTTCTATTAAGCTCACCAAATTCATTGGAAACTTTTGTACCCTTTTCATAAGAAACCTTATGCAAAGGATCTTTTGCTTTTACTTTTCTACCTTCTTTTAGTAACTTTACATCAACTGGATTTGTAGCATGCTCATACTCATGAGCAGTTACAGAACCTACTCTTTGAGGCTCTGACAAGTCATTATTTACCCATTCTGCTGCAGGCGAAGTGGGATCGTGTATCATACTAGGATCCAGGTATGCATCGAGTGCCCTCTCAATAGATGCTCCATAAATAGTGACAGAAATATACGGATCGCTCGGGTCATTATTAAGGAAACCACTTTTTGTTTCTCCCAGTTTTATTCCTTCTTTTGAATACACTGGCTTATTCCCTTTTGCCGGAATTAATGTTGTGTGTATTTTATCTGCAGAATTTATCACTTTATCAACTTGATCTCGACCCGTTTGCACTTGTATTAACGTATTAATAACTTCCCCACCATTTTTATAGAAATGTTCTTTTACTGCTTCAGTAGTACCTTCAGTAAACGCAAAATTTGCAACATATTGACCTGAAGAATTTTTGGAGTAAGTTACTGTCACAGGATTTCCCATTCTATCTACTACAACATTGCCATCTGCATCTCTTAATACAATAGGGTTGTCTATTGAGAAAATATATGGTGACAAGCCTGAATAATGTTTCTGTAGAGGATCAATACTCAACCATCTCCCCAATCTGCTATCATATACCCTCGCTCCGAAGTCCAGAGAGTTACCAATACCTTTTAAGTTGTTGTCTTTTACCATGCCGTTAAACCCCAAATCTGTAATGACAACTAAACAAAGGAGCCAATAGCAGTATTGGTTACATTACTTTATTCAAAATAATAAATAGCGGGGGTGAGGGCTACCACACCCTGCCCCTGTTTTACACTTACGTTAAATATTAATATGCCATCATCTAGCTCTGAGATTTCTTCAAAAATTGATGTTGGAATAAATTTCCAATTCTCCTCGTTGATATTAGTAACTCCTAGTTCGTAAATCTGATGACTTTGTAGTATACCATTTTTATAGTATTTTAGCCAAACGTTTGTCAAATGTACTTGCTCCGACATATCGTTGTCAGGTACATTTACTGTAATTTTTGCACTTCGTAAATCCTCCTTTCTAATTCTACTACCTGACGGCTTACTGAGTAAAGTAATTCTGTAATTAGGGCTTTTAAACTTTAAATATTGCTCTTTTAATAGAACGGTATCACCGTTTGAGTTTATATTAAACATTTTCAGAGTTCCACTCTCATAAGATGTCAGGTAAAATCCTTGGTTAGAAGCAGCATTTAAAGGTATGTCATTAAATGTAACATATACATTTAATGTTGTATCAAACCGCAAAAGATAGCTATGGCACATCAAATAATACCCTTCAGGAATAATAAAATCTGAACAATCTATTTGTAGATGCCTATTTTGAGCGTAAGTACTACACTTGAAAAAAATAATAGAAAGCAATAAGATTATGAGTCGTTTCATTCGCTTCTGTTTATTGACCTTCGGATTCTTTTGTCTTTTTTGGAAGTGTTGGAATAAATGCAGGTTCTGTTAATGTACCCTCGGTCTTTTTTCTGATCGTTTCCTTTGCATTACCACTTTCAACGGGTCCAGGAGCAGGGTGAGGATTACCGAAAATCTCATCTTGTGCAGGCTGATTTCCAAACGCTTCCCCTACCTGATTTCCTGAAGCATCCTTTTCATACATTTGATCCTCAGCAAAATCCTCCATGAACTCGTTTATAAATACACTTAAAATATCCATCAAAGCAGCCTGCTGTTCTTCCTCTGTTTTAGCATTATTAAGTGTTTCAAACATTGCTATATTCAATTCAATTTTGCCCGGATTTAAGGTTCCGTCATCAGAGTGGTTATAGCCATTAGCCATAGGCATTCCACCCGGGGCATCGTTTAGAACTATTTCAGGTCCATCACCAAAGGTAAAAGCCTTTTGTATGTACGCTTTGGTAAGTTTATAGATAGGATTATTGAAGTTCCTCACCTCAGGTATCCTATCCATTTTATCTAGGTTGGCATATGCAGTATTGTTTATCAACGCATTTACTACTCTGTCGTCTTTGACCAAGTCTAATAAATTGCCGATTGAATTCATGTCGGTTTTAGTGAAATAATCATACGCAATCGGATACTTATTTAAAACACTCAACATGTGTGCACTAAATTTAACTTTGCCATTCATATCAACAAACGCAAGGGGACTATTGCCAGAAAAAGAGTAATTACTTTCTGATGGAAAATTTTTAGCTAAGGGGTCCAACGACAAAAACCTCCCCAATCTGCTGTCATGTATTCTCGCACCAAAATCGAGCAAATTGCCGATTCCTTTAAGATTATTATCCTTCACCTG
This sequence comes from uncultured Flavipsychrobacter sp., assembly GCA_964515955.1. Classification (GTDB taxonomy): domain Bacteria; phylum Bacteroidota; class Bacteroidia; order Chitinophagales; family Chitinophagaceae; genus UBA5543. Next base: position 88,383 of record CAZEZM010000008.1, read on the forward strand.
CCCATTAAACCCAAACCGATAATCATCATCAAATTCATCATCATTACATTCCATCACCACCACATCTTCCTGCACTTCGTCTATCTCTTTGTAAGTTACTAATTGTATTCTTATTGTAGCACCTACGTCGCCACTTGTTACGCGTATGCGGGGGTCGGCAGTACCTACAGAGGTTACGTCCATGGTTACAGCCTCCTGCAGGCTGATGGTGGACTGTGCCAGTACCTGGTCGCCATTGCCATCATCCTGTATTATTTCCACCTGGGCAGGCGGGCCTCCCCCACTCATCCCCGCCTGTATGGTTATCGCATATTTCTTGCCTGCGGTGGGGCTGCCGTCGGGCAAGGTACAGGCGGCATCGGGCGTACTCATAGCATCAGCCGTCACTTCTATTTCCTGCGAAGCGCCTACATATCCTATGGTGGTACCTATACCTCCATCAAACAGTTCGGCACCGCACTGGATAAAGGCAGGTCCCATACGGGTACCATCATGCTGCGGGTAACAGGGATACATTGTTATCTTTCAATAGTACCTTGAATGGGGGCAAACTGGATGACTTAGCAAGACACTCATGTCCTCCAGAACATCAACGTCAATATGTGATTATGTTTCTTATATGTATTTATCAAGATCCCTTACTCGAACAGCACGTTTTTTTATATCTTCAGGAAATTCATTAAGAATACTGAATGTTTTAATTTTTTGTATATACTTTCTCTCTCCCAGTATGTTTGATAAATGTATATCTACAGCTAAATATTTTATTTCATCATTTCCGTCCACATTCTCAATAACGACATCAAGTTCTATAGTGTCGTCAGGAAACTTATATATAACACATTTCCAATTTTTCGTATTAACGATAATTTTTTCACCTCTTTCATTTAATATCTCCCATTCTTCTAAAAATTCTTTTTTCTTGGGTTTACACGAAATTATCTCCCAATTATCGATTGCAGGCGCCAAGGACACAATATAGTCAACCTCTTCCAAAAGATGAATCTGAAGGTTAGGCGATAACGCAAAGTAAAATCTTTTGGTTTGAGACGGTCCATATTCCCAATCATAATCTCCTAGGTCACGTACACTCGAATCGATTTTTGCAATTAACTTATCATCGTTAGGCGTTACCAAAACTTCTTCCGAAATACTAGAAAACACATTCCAAAATTCATGTATTTTTTCATCATTCATTTCCATAATCTTTTTTTAATTTTTGCATTCGTTTAGGGCTAACTTCGTTTCTTTTGTTATCTAATTTTTGTATACCACCTTCTTTATCAATGGCTTTTTGCTCTTTATACGCGCCGTGGCCATTTCTAAGTGGATCATAAGTATCCAGTATTTCCGCATCAGTCCTATCTCTACCGTCTGCTGTTCCTCTTTTCGCAGGACTTGACTGCTGTGTCCTTCCTATATAGGGATCTCCACTTTGAGTCTTTTCACCAGGTACTTTATATATCTTTCCAGTCTCTGGATTTGCCTGCCTATTTTCAATCTTTTCAGCGGATTGTTTTTCAACTTGCGCGCCTCCTTTATTCCCCCTGTTATAGCCCTGCACGGCATTTGCAGTCCCATTTACCACAGTACCTGCTCCAAATGTTGTTACTACAGCACCTGCTGCTGCCACTGGTATTCCCACTTCCGCACCAACGACAGTAGCGGTTGCAGTACCTCCAGCTGCCATCATTCCTCCACCGGTTGTTATTGAATATACGCCTAATGCGATTGCGGCTGCATCAGAACTTCTTAGAGCATTATTATAATCCACCGGGTCATCAGGAGTATAACTGTCTCTCCAGTTTGTAAATGCACCTCCGGGTATTAAATTAGTTGCAGCACCAATAGCTGAGCCCATAACCTGATCCCACCAACTATCTCCGTTCACATCCGAATACAAAATTGGGTTTCCTCCGAAACAAGCATACGTTGATTCCCACTCATTCCATTTCGGGTCTATATTCCATCTTCTTCCCAACCTCGTATCATACTCCCAGAACATAGCCGTATTATGATTTCCTATGCCTTTAAGGTTGTTTTCTTTTTGCTGCCCGTTAAACCCGAAACGATAATCATCATCAAATTCATCATCATTACACTCCATCACCACCACATCTTCCACCACTTCGTCTATCTCTTTGTAAGTTACTAATTGTATTCTTATTGTAGCCCCTACGTCCCCGCTGGTCACCCTTATACGCGGGTCAGCAGTACCTACAGAGGTTAAATCCATCGTTACTGCCTCCTGCAGGCTGATGGTGGACTGCGCCAGTACCTGGTCGCCATTGCCATCATCCTGTATTATTTCCACCTGGGCAGGCGGGCCTCCCCCACTCATCCCCGCCTGTATGGTTATCGCATATTTCTTGCCTGCGGTGGGGCTGCCGTCGGGCAAGGTACAGGCGGCATCGGGCGTACTCATAGCATCAGCCGTCACTTCTATTTCCTGCGAAGCGCCTACATATCCTATGGTGGTACCTATACCTCCGTCAAACAGCTCAGCTCCACTATTGGAAATAGGCAGGTCCCATATCGCTACCCTTTTCTTTACCATCATGCTGCGGGTAACGGGGGTGCACTGCTGTGTTTCGTCCTGCACATACCGCTCGGGCATCAGCATGCCGAAGGGATAATAATCGTAAGCGGCAAATAAGGATGCACGCTTAATGGCGGGTGTGGGTAATGACTGTTGCGGGTCTTCCTTCTCTTCGGTCAGCTTATCGGTCACTACGCCCATCACATTGCCCAGGTGGTTGGCCAGTTCGTAGTGCTTCAGCCCCAGCACACGGCGGGCGCTTATGTTGTTGCTGTTTTCATTGCCCCAGGGGCTGGTCTCGTTGGCTTTTACCAGGTTGTTGTAGTCCTTAAAGTACCAGGCGTTGCGGTAAGTAAAGGGGCTGTATTTCAGCAAGGTATCGTTCTCCGCCTTTGTCTTGCCCAGGTCATACTCAAAGGCATATTGGTTGGGCCAGTAGGTTTTTACGCCCAGCCTGCTGCTGCCATATAGCACCTGCTCTGCCAGCCATGTCTTGTTCACCTCGGTCACTTGTGTATAGCTGGTAGTAGCGTAGTCGGTAGCTGAGGCCGATGAGGTGCTGACGGCTGCATCGTGCAGCATGCCTACCAATCCCTCAGGGGTTACATCGGGCAAAGCTGCAAAAGCTTCGCCTACTATCTCCCGGCCCATATCAGGTATATCCAGCACGGTTTCCAGGAAGGCCTGCGGGCTGTCCAGGTATACCAGCAGCAGTTTATCCTCCAGCGGCGCTATGGTAGCCAGCAGCTCCTGCCCGTCGGCGCGGTTGTCAAAATATGTTTGCAGTGCCGGCAGGCTGCCTTTTTCCATCACCATATCGTGCAGGTAGGCTTTGGTATTGTTGTACGGCTCCCAGGGGAAGGCCCCTTCCATAAAATGGGTATTGGCCATCAGGCGGTCTACAGCATCTTCCAGTTTAGTACCTGTGATGAAATGCGCCAATATGCCATGTATGTCCACAGGAGATTTTTCGGTCATAGCAAAGTCCAGCACTTCCGCAAAATCCTGCCTGTTATCATCGGGCAGCCCCAGGGCGGGATATAAGCTGTCTACTATCTGCGCCATGGTGGTCGTATCTGTACTATCCACCAGCAAGCCTATCAATACCAGCCGTGTGCTGTCTGCCGTATCTGTAAACAGCGGGGTGAAGAACTGTTCATCATAAGCCGAGTACAACGGGTTTTTTATAATAGATATATTATTGGCCAGCAGGTCATCTACAAAATCATCCGGCGCTTTTATCAATGCATTTTTCAGCGGTTCGCTTGCCGCCATATAATAGCTTACATCTTTATCGGCCAGGTTGTTGGCCACAGTGGGGTCGTAATCTATAAGATTTATCATCAGCGCCTGTGCAAAAGCGCCGTGATTGCCCATGGCTACATTTATATCTCCGGCCAATACATCGTTACCTATGTTTACATAGTCTGTCAATATATCAGGGTATACTTTTACAAGCTTGGTCTTCTTGCGCTGGCGAAATACTGTGAGGAGGTTGCCCCCAGCGTCCCTGATATAATATTCGTTTTGCCAACCCTTGCCATCCGAGGTTACTATAGATTTACTGAAACGGTTGTTGAGCGGGTCGTAATTATACGCTGTATAGCTGCCATCGGCCTTGGTCACACGGGCTACTTTCCCATACATATTCCAGCTAATGCTGCTCAACCCGTTGGAAGCATCGGATACAAGATTACCTATGGCATCATAGGTAAGGCGGGTAGCTGCCAGGTTAGTTGTATTACTTTGATAATTTTGCAGGTCGTTAGTAAAACTTGAATTGGCACTGTGTTGTGCGTCGTCTGTATAGTTTCTTAAACGGTTGATATTTACGTTACCTACAGACGCGTATTGATATTGCAGGTCGTCCATCAGGTAGGCTTTACCTGAAGTGTAATCGTACTTTCCGTTGGGGGCATACATGCCGTACCTTTTCAGCGTAGCAAGGTTGCCATCCCAATCGTATGTATATTCAGCCCCATATACTTTATCGGCAGAGAAGCCTGACTGCCCCGTCAGCAAGGTACCGCTCCATGGGCTGGCTGAAAACGCCCTTAATACATTCGCAGGATTGGTTTGCGAATAATCGGGCACCAGGTACGATGAGGCTTTGATACGGTTGAGCTGGTCGTAAGTATAATTGGTGTACAGCGAGGGAAAATAACCCGGGATAGTAACAGCCGCAGCTATATTGCCATTATACAACGATGCCGAAGTAGCAATATCAGGCATGGTGGAAATCGGGCCCTGGCTGCCCGAATAATCATCATCGTTTACTGCCTTATAGTCGTTGTTAAAGTAGTAGAGTGTGCTGCGCAAGAGGTCGGCCTGGTGGGCGCTGTTTCCTATAGTTGACTTGTCGCCTCCCCAGTCTTTATCGGGATTGGGGGCATCGCCGTTTATGCTCTTCAGCCAGCCCTGCAGGGTATATACAAAATCCAGCTTCTGTACAGCCAGGTCGCCCAGGCTCACACTGGCCAGTGGGCCGTGCGGGTAGTAAATGTATTCGGCATCTATATCCCACAGCAAGCCGTCAGCGCTTGTTTCTACTTTTTCTATCCTGTTGTCTGCATCATACGCATAACGTTGATAAAACTGGTCGGCAAAACTGCGGTTATAGCTCACCAATGTCACTTTGCCACTATACAGGTCGTAATCGTAATCAATACGTTTATACCGTTGTTTTATGTCTGTAAGCACGGGCATATCATACGTAAGGGTTTTAACGTTGCCGCTAACATCGTAGCTGTAATGTATCGCTATTGCATAATTGCTGTCTGCCCCACCATGTAGCTTGTCGTATCTTGCTATTGTGGCGGGCCTGTTGCGCAAAAAGTCTTGCGGCGACATGCCCGTCCTTGACTCAAGAGTAATGAGTGGTTCATCATAGAATGTATGTATCACTTCGGAGCGGGGGCTACCTACTACTGCCGCCAGGTAGGTATGCGGATTGGGATAATAACCATTCGTTAATGTACTGAATACAGGTGCAAAAGGCCCCGTTGTATTTATCAGGCCCGTTTCAATTATCCTGTTTTGCCTGTCGTACAGGGTATATGAACAGGTATTATCCAGTTCCTGCTGCGCATTTTGAGAACAGATAAGCTTACCTGTTTTGTCGTAATAGAAGTTGGTTTCACCTCCATCAGGCGTTGATTGTACCAGCAATTCGTTGGCGGCATTGTATGCATATTTGGTTTCCTTAGTATGCAGCGGCACTATCTTGGCCAGGTTTGTGCCTGTTACACCTTGACTGGTTGAAGGCTGACGATAATTCTTCATTACGTCCAGTTTGTCATCAATAACGCTTGCAGTAGTATTTTCATCCCATATAGGTTTCACTCCCTGTGGTGGTACCGTATATGCCAGGTTACCGGCACGGTCATATCCATACAATGTGACAATGTAGCTTGCCTGTGGCGATTTCATATTTAGCTCATTCTGTATATTGTCTTCAATATGCTTGATGAATTTCGCGCGTGTTTCAGTTTTCATCGCCTGGAGGTTCGACAGGTACTCTATCTCTGCCGCTTCTTCCGCAGCCTTTATTTTATCTTCATAACATAGGAAGAAATCATCGTTGTCTTCCGCTGCTATGTCGCTACAGAGTAGTACGTTCCTGTAAAGCTTGTATTCAGGCAATGAAAAATCGACACGGCCATATATGGTGATATAAGGGAAATCTGGAGTTGCTGGTATGTTGTTATTCAATCCTTTGAAAGCTTTAACAGTGAAATTACCCGACTTACTTGTTGAGCCTGTTATGTCCAATGTAGTTAGATCTAACTGAAAACTGGTGATGTCAAAACCAGCATAAGGCAGGTAATCGGGAAACTTTAGCCAGATGTTCTTCGGCGCACCATTCTGCGTTGTTTTATACCAAACAACGTTATTAGGCAAAAACTTCATTTCAGTAACTATATTTCCATTAGTTACTGGCGGAAGCGCATCATGGAAATACTTCTGACTGCTGTTTATCGCACCCTTAATGTCGTTAACCCTATCTTCTATATAATCTAATCCGGTAACACAAGTTGAACATTTCGGATTATCGTGCCTTATAAATAAATCACCTGAATTTATCCCTTTCCATTTGTCAAAGTAGTTTACATAATAATAGCCGTTGTAGTTAGCTGTATATATTCCAGTACCGTTGATATTCGCTTTCAGTCGGTCAGGTTGCAAGTCGCGTATTAATTCTGTCTTTTCATCATAGTTATCGGGAGGAATTTTTGAATATGTGTATTTGAGGTAATCAATTTTATCTTCGTCCTCCAAGTTTTCTATAGTACCCGTAGTCATATACTGGCCCCAGCTAAGGAAGGAACGGGAATCATCGGGCAATACTTCATTATTATAGATATATGTATACTCAGATATCTGGTCTACGGTTGGTGTATTTTTAAATTCCAGGTGAAAATGCTGGTATGGTGTCAATAAGTTTCCGTGTCTCACAGTTACTACTTCACTGGTAATGTCTATAGGATTCGTGCCCGTACTGCAGTCAAGGAATGCTCCCATTTTGGGCACCCAGTTTTCATTCGAGGCTGCCGGGCCGCCTGTACAAGGATCGGCAGGACCATTGCCAGCTCCGTCTATGTAATGAACAAATAAATCTGCAAAGGTCAATGGTTCGGAACGCAGCGTCTTTTCCATGGTATTGTATGTAACCGTTGCTGTAGTACCACTATTGGCTATAGCAGTCTTAATTGCCCTCAGGTCTTTCTTTTCAAAATCGTTAAAATCTACATACAGGTTTCCCTCTGTAATTGTGCTTCCGGTTGTTTTGAAGTAATATAAGTGGTTAAAGTTGGGATACTTCCCGCTACTATAGTTTTTTATTGCGTTATAGATATCATTCAATTCGTTGGTATCTGTAGACGATGCATGCAGGTATCCGTACAACTGCGACAATGAATACTCCCCCGCCAGGTCACAACTTACCATAAAATCAAGGTATTCTTTGGCCGTATGCCCTTTTATGAAATTAAAATTCAAATAACTGGCAAGAGCGGTTTCGAAATATGGATGTCCAATACCTGTAATTCCATACTCATCCATTACATCTTCCTTGAAAGACGCCAGAGATGTTGATTGTTTGTCAAATGCATCTTTTAACTCAACACAGGTAATACATTGATTCTGGTCCTGGTCGTATTGGCCGGGGGATTTCAGGCCTCTAATAGTACCAAAGAGAGTATGAGGCGTATATATCTCCCAAAAAACATTAATCTTTGCATTAATATATAATACATCATCTCTAAACGATGGCTTATTATTGCAAGTAACTCTGTTTGTCACATTAAACTGCCCATCCTCGTAAAAATAAAGATCATTATGATATGTTGTTGTACCCAAAAAACTACTAACTGAGTAATAGTAAATCATTGAGTCAATAAAAATGTATGAGGGACTACCATATGCACCATCCCACATAGAAATATCACCAAAGTCAAAGTTAATAGATACTGCCTTCGATAATGGATAATTCCCACCGCTATTGTGTTCAAAAAAGTAAAGTGTTATTGAGTTATACCCATTGGGGCCACCATTTACTGCTTTTATATGAATTTGTGCGGCAGAGTTCCAAGAGCCTGTAAGAGTTGTAACTAGCTCTACCTCGAACGGATTATTTGAATCAAAAAAGCCTGAAGTTCCACCAATTGTAGTACCTGATGATAACGCTCCGGAGTTTACTCCAGAATTAACCAACTCATTCCTTATTACAGGTGTATTCGAAGTTCTGTTTGCATCACCGCACCATTTAAATAAAAAATCAGCGACACCTTCATAAAAATCCTCACTCCTGCAACCGTAATCCCGCATCATATCCGTAGGGTTGTGCTGGTAATCAACAAGATAGGGGTTACAGAGGTCATCTAATGTATAGTCATAGTCTAAAAGTATAGCCTTCAAGGTCTCCGGCTTAATATTCCCTTTCCATTCGGCACCATCCTCCCCTGCATTTTGCATATGGGCAATCAATGCGTCCCTCAGGTTATTATTGGGGTTGTAGGCTCCGTTTATGTCCCTGCAGTTCCAGAGCTTTTTAATTATCTCATCGGCATACTGTGCAAAACCGTTGATGTCATTAGCGGTATTACCCCTCAATTTACTCTTAATACTACCTTCTGTCGTTGTATGACCGTTATTCGTAAATATATCAGTCTCATCAAAATAGTCGTCGTTGTTGGAGTATTTGGGCAAATTATCTGTACTATTCGCATACAAAAAATCAATTACATAAGGCTGAATGGCTGTATTCTCAGGCATTGCACCAGAGTACTGCGAGCATGTAACTGTATTATTCAACTCTACCCTCAGGCGCTCTACCCTGTCCTTCCTATTAGCCAGGTATAAAGAAATTATTTCCTGGACGAACTCATCCCTTTTCTCTTTTTGAGCCTCGGGTATAGCTGCTACCTCATCCCTAATCTGCGCTTCAGTCCAAGACATTACCATACTACGGCATTCCATACCACCACTGCAAAACAGCTTAACATAAGCTACATGGTCAATACGCTCATCTACCCATGTACCATTTGCACCTACAGTTGGATAAAATACAGATATTTTAGTCAGCTTGTTGGTACTTAATTTATCCGAAGCGCTATTACTGTGAATGGGATCAGATGCGGCTAAATCAGACAATGGTGTAGAACTGGATGCTGAATATATTCCCAGAACTTTTGCAATATCATACCACTGTACCTCCTTTAGCTTATTTTCAAACTCAAGTCCGGAACAGTCAATTTTAGTCTTTTGATATTTACAATACTCCGGGTGAAAACCAATAATTGCCTCAGCATATGATTCATCAAAGTTTTCTATGAATTTTTCAACAGGCATGGCCAGGAGATCAGAAACATTTAGTCCATTAAGTGTGGCAACCGTTAACTGATTCGCAACCAAAGCTATATACTCTTTATACCTATAAACATATTGTGTTAAAGTAGTTGCTGGCGCAAACAGCCCTACCGTACCAGTTATTTCACCGTTCGCATTCAAGGTATATTTCCCATATTTGCCATTAGGGTATAATTCATCTTTGAGCATCTCTTTCAATTGCAAGCAATGATCCTCTACATCTTCATCTTTGTCCATACAATCGAACTTCAGGCCGGCAATACGTTGGTTTAAGATGGTTTGTTTAGATGTAACACACGGTGGGGTTGTAACATCAAATAGCTGATTAACTGCAGTGGTCACATCGTTGGGATTATACGTCACTTCATATTCAATTGTGCTTTTTCCTATCACAGTATTTGCTGTAAGTGAAGTACTAGAAGCGGAGTGATTAACCGGCGTAGAACCTGCCACTACCGTCCCAATTGTCTGGCTTTTAATAGTTTGTGGAATACCATAGTCATCCAAATACTTAATATTATAGGTAAGCGGCACATTTAAATATTTTCCGCTACAGGCATTAAAGCTGTTCAGTAATATACTGTGCTCAAAGTTTGCCGTACCAGATTTCTCCATAAAATATGGTATGCTATATCGTCTGCTATTACCCGACCATATATAATTATGCCCGTAGAGTATATCCACCTGCGGGAAGTTTGCATCAGATGGGAGCGTTACATTATCAGGCATGAGTAATGGAGAAGATGCAGGATTTGAGGGATACCCCATCAAACCGCTCATTACCGTTTGTCCCTTGTTGTTAGCAATACTAAAGCTTAACTGCTTATTAGGGTCACTGGTTATTGTTTTTTCGTAAAAAGGAGATTTACCAATGTCATACCCGAAATATTTATCCAATTCAAATTGGGTTGCAGGTAAATAATAATTCCTGGTTTCATGTCCGCTACCCAATTGTAGTTCTTCACCTGCCCCACCCTGAGAGATGACCCTACCATCCTCAGGTGCAAATTTAGTGTGCACCATAGGATATCCCTCAGCATCGGGTATCGCTTTATATATATCATGGACTGATTGAAACTGGTTCGAAGAAGAATAATAAACATCCGCTGGGCTTGTATTATCTAATGCTGCGAGCGGTGAGGCATTTTTAGGATCTATATCTGTAGCTTTATAAATGCCAGAAGTGCTACCAGAGGGCTGTGCAAAATTATCAATGAATTTTAATGCGTTCTGAGCAACAGGTATTGGAAGTACCTGTAATGACGGTTTTCCTTCATGATTATAATAAGTTTCCGTAACAATTTGCTGTCCGGGCAGGCTGCTAAGTTTTGTTATAGTCTGTCGGGGTTTTAACAAATTATCGTAGTAGGTAACGATGCTCTTTGTTTTGCCCTCCTCGGCATAGGTGGCCTGGTAGTTCCAGTTGTAGTTATCAGCCAGGTGAACATTACCTGTTGCGATATAATAGTAATATTTACTACTATTTGGGGTCAACGTTGAGATGGTTCCAGCATCTGCCGGTAATGTCCAATTACTGTAAATATTATGCCTGTAATTGGTTTCATCCGGTCTAATTAAACGCGCCCGAAATACCAGGTAGCCCTGTTTGTAAATCAGTGGTATTTTATACTCGGGCTTGCTTGTTATTACACGGGTAGAATTTTTCTTAAAGTCATACCATAAGAGGCTAGTACCCAACGGTGATCCTATTGCCGGGACATTCACTTTGTCACCATTTTGGCTGAATGTTACGTTATAGTCATCAACAAATGTCCATTCGAGTTCATACAAAGAGGGGCTTGGTTCATCTGTTGATACGATATTCCAACTTATCAGGAGGTGGTTATCTCCGCTTTGCGGAGCAGTACTGGTAATATTCAGATTAGCATTAGCCATGGCGTTTTGCCACCCTCCTGAATATAGTTCTTTGTCATATTTCTGCTCTTCAATGAATGCTTCCAACTTCCAGTTTCTGGCCATCGCACTAGTATTGTTATTGCCAATGAAACCTGTTGTTGGGGGTGAAAAATTTTGTGTACCAAACGCAGTCCAGTCATAAACATCAATAACCTCTGCTTCTATTTTGTAATAGCCGTAATAAGTATGTAAGTTAATGTCCTGATAAGCAAGTATGGTGTCCGGGTCATAACTTACGGTTAAAGTGTCAGAAAACGAACTGAATATATTATTATCTCCCGGCACAGTGTAACCTTTAATACTGACTAATACCCGGTATGTATAAGCATTCCAGATATGAGCGACATTCTGCGTCTGCTGGTCCCCTTTATGGTCAATTGATAACTTCAGGTTAGCTCTAACCAGTTTAGGTTTAATATACGGAACTGAATAGGGCACGTGATTAGCATTCAGTACATTCCAGAAGTCTCCCTGGTCCACAATTTTATTGGGTTGAACATTCACAACATTCTGATGTACATCTTCAGCATGCAACTCTGCCAGCGATAGCATACCACGTACCTGATGATGAAAACTCTGGGCATTTACCAAAGCATTTGAGTAAAACAGTATACCCGTAAGTATAGCAATGAAAAAATATTGAGGGCTCTTTTTCATAGCAGTGTTTTTATGACTTAGTTATAAGTTTTATATGTATTGTATTTCTTGATCTTTATATTTTTCCCATTTCTGGACACCAATCGTTTATCATCGAACAATTCAATATTTGCGGGGGTAACAATATTGTAGCAATTCATGTCCAATATAACTGTAACAACCTCGCCATTATCAAATCCTCCGATCGGGTAATTGATAATTGCAGAGTAGCTAACTGGCTGCAGGTTTTTTCTAAGAGTCTGTATATTCAGTTCCTTTATAATTGAAGTATCCTTAAATTTAACACTCATCCACGATGTATCTGCATTCTGTTTCACAACCTCAACTTCAGAGATACCAGAAAAAACATCCTCGCTAAATAGAAATGAAGACGCAGAGACAGATGCTATCCCATCCAATTCCTGGTTGATATCCTTTATATATGCAACCGACAACTCTTTTGTCATATGGTCAGCTATCAAATACCAGTCTTTATTCAGGAGAACAAACCTAAGATTACTGGAATCGTAAAAATTGTCACCCTTGATGGCCATCACACCTCCAATATCATATACTTGTCCACCTGGATAAGTACATTTCATTTTATACTCTATGGTGCAATCACTCATCACCTTTCTGAAATTGTCCAGGCCGGGGACTTTCAATTGACCTGCAGCATCAAGACACATAACAACCAAAAGAGACATCATTAAATAAGTAACTTTCACGTAGACACTTTTAGTTTGTTATCAGTTCTTTTAAGGACTCCCTGGATTCCTTTATAGTCAAAATACCCTTCGCCGTTTCTTTCTTCACCCGTACCAGTTTACCCTGACTGTCATATTCAAAGAATGTCGTCATATGATTTTCATCAAGTGTAGCGGATATTCTACGATGTACATCATCGTAAACAAACGCTTTCATATTACCATCAGCCGGGAAAATCCTGAAGTCATCAATAATAGTATTACCCGCTGCACTAATCGTGACTGTAGAAGCACTTGTTGGCACTGTAACAATTGCTTCATATAATACCCATCCATCAATAGAAGGCGTTTTTGCAGTTAATAACGCTTTATGCATAATAGATGTCCCCCATTTAATTTCAACACCCGAATGTACAGGGGGTGCCGAGCCATTAGTGCCAGTTTTTTGCCAGCAGCTAACAACGTATTTTCTTCCGGCATGCATGTAGAATCTTTGCAGGTAATTATAGGGGAACATAACAGGAAACAAATCGAGGTAAATGTCTGTATTTTGTTTAAACTTGATTGCTCGTTTACCGCTATGACTTCCAGTTAGTACTTCCACATAGGAACTTGAAGTGACATTAGGGTTAATCTCATTTCTTAAGAACTGTTTTATAGGGTTTGGATAGTATACGAACGGATTGGTCGTGCTTCTTATAGGGTTCTCATCCTGCTTATAAAGATCATAAATATCCTCAAAGCTTTCGTAAATAGCCTCATTTTCTCCAATATTAGATAGTGTAGCTCCAGGTACACGATTACCAAAATCGTACAAAGCAATATTGCTGTGTCCCAAGGCGTCAACAACACTTACAGGGCTGCCCCATATTGAGTATTTATACGTTACACCAGGTTTCCAGTAAGTAGCATGAAAAGAATTTCTGAACATCTTATTATAATACTCGGAATTGGAGGGAGCATTAAATTGCCAGAAAAAATTGGTACTGTATTTACCCTTATACCTATCTGATTGATTATTACCACCTCCATCAGGGTAATCACGTTTGGGCAAAGGCACAAGTGTAGTCTTGACCCTATAGTTCCCACGTTCACCTGTAACATAAGGGTTGAAATAATCAGTACTGATATTGTCAGGTACGTAAGCTGTGTCTGTAAATATTTTTGCTGAAGATTGTATTGTTTGACCATACCCGGAAATCAGCTGGCCGCTGGCAAACGGCCCTTCGGCTTGCGTCGAAGGATTTGCAATTATAGTTGCTTCCTGAACTGTTTCTTGGAGTTGATTCCGTTTACCTGACCTTACAACCTTAACTGATCCTTTAACAATATCATCATTATCCGGGAAAGCCACCGGGTTGCTTGCGCTGACAATATCGGGAGCTTGTTTTTTAAGGGGCTTGGCCACAAGATATCTCTTACCAGGCCATGACTGCTTAGTTGTAAGATGTGTTTGATTCAGCTTAATACCAGCTCTAACCTCAATAGCGGAACTACATGAAGGTGGATTTGTAGCAGTGGCAATTTGAATAAACTTTTTAAAAGTGGGCTTGCCTGATAAATCCCTATCATAAAAATCACACCCCATACTTGTACTTCTTGGATCTACTGTGCTTGATACGTTTATTTGTATTCCTGAATAGGCAGTATGCCAAAACTCAACAAATTGCTGACTGGATCCTGATTTTTGCTCGGCAATATAATGCAATGGGCTAAACCCGATAGTTGTCTCAAAATTAGCATATCCAGGAATAGGTCTATTGGGGTACACGTTGGAATAATTTGGATGTAATACCGCTTCATAATGTAATTGCTGAAAATTTTTCGGGTCATAAGTATAACTAGGATAGGTGCTGGGAAATAAAGACGCCGCTCCAGGATAAGGTGGGTATACTGTAGAAGTACAATTATACACTGGATCATAGTACTGATACATATATTTAGCTCCATTAAAGTTATTTTGTGAATAGTAATAATGGTTAATATCAACATTAATTATTGGCTCGGATAAGTTGTAAATTTCTACATCCTTTATTACTTCATATATTTTATCTTTCAACTCTGTTTCAGTTAAACACTGTCCAGCTGTGGCACTGGTTGTTCCTCGATACATTAACGGCTGCTGTGCAGTAGCCTGGCAGGGAGACAATGCTGACGAGCAACTCCACCCATTCGGTTTGATGGGTGTCTTATCTACCACCCACAACTTATACTTCTTACCTTCAGGGCCTGTATTTGCACAGAGGTCATCAATAGTAATCTCTATTTCATCGCCTATGTTGTATTTACTTGCATCCTTAACGTCAAGGTAGGCCACGCCATCTCTGATTACTGAGCCCACATTGCCTTTTATATCAAAATCCTTCAGATCCTCTTCAAACAATATATTTTCATAAGCAGCGCCCATATTCCTATATGCCCAGTATGCCGGGTACCTTATAGTGTATTCCCTGTCATCGTATTCTGTGTTTACAGATGTTATAAGCGCATCACCGGTTGTAGGATCAAAGGCTACATTCTCAGCTTTTGTGAGTGCTCCTTTATTGTATGTTTCCACTGATTGTACAATGCCATATTTTTGAACAATTTTACTGTTTACAAAAGTGCTGAATACTTTAGATTGCTTCTTATTTTTTGGGAATCCAATGGGTATAACTATCGGTATTGGTGGAGCTAAAAATCCGTTGGTACTAAAGTGAAAATCTGTAAATGTTGATTTTTCATCTTTTTCCCTGGTGTCAATCGTCAACTCCACATCTTCACCCAATGTCATGTCTTTTTTTACGGCCTTCCCATTCCCGTTAAATTCGATACAGGGGATACCGTCGTTTTTCAAGCTATTATCGGCGTTTCTGAAGTAGTTATACTTGGTATACGAAACAAGTTCCCTGGAGTCCGGATTATCCTGTAAACTCTGTGGATTGTATTTTGCGACCCATGTGCTGGTCTGTTTTAGCTTACCATGCATATCGTTCAGTTCTAATACATAGCCCTGTGCTAACCGGTAGACCTCCTGTTTGTTAAATAGTTCCCATGCTTTAGGCTTTTTATCTTCCAATACCTCCAGAGGTGTGGCCATAATAGTACGTATAGGAAAATCCTTGGCGGTATAGTGCTCAAATTCCTGTATTGTCTGACTGGATTCACCGGCATCTTTATGGATACTGGTAACGGTTATCTTGCTGTACCCAACTGAGGCCGGTGGATACATCGTTTCTCCTATCGGGTGCTCTTGCTGCAATTCAATAGGGTCAGCTGCCGGAAATTTTGAACTATTGCCTATTTCATTAACAGTCATCAAAGTACGACAAGCGTTTTCATCTCCTCCCAAAAGTGGTTCATAAGTAGCTACTCCACTACTCATTTTCATGCTTGTGCCGGGCAGTGGAATTGTATAGTCATATACGGAGCCGTATGTCGCCTTGAATGGTGATGTTGCAGCCCAGTTGTCAATAAACTCCAACCTCTTCACCCTGTGCCCTCCACCTTTCTTCTTAAGCCCCTGCGACACAAGACGAACATACGATTTACCTATTGTAAAATTCTGTGCTTTACCTTTATTTAGGTTCGTCTTTAATTGATTTTGAAAGAAGCTGGCAAAGTCACCTAATGCAGCTTTAAATGCACTAATAAGAGCCTTACCGCTACCCGTAGGGATATCCATTTCTGGATTTAAAATTTTGGGGGCACGGAACCTGGCCAGGTTTATTGCAGCCAGTGTTATTGGGTTTAACTTAGCACCAGTTATGCCAAGACTTGAAAGCTGAGGTGCGGTATTTGCATTGCGAGGTTCAAGCTTCAGGTAACCATAATCAGAATTGTCGCATATTCCCGACTCGACAACCCGGGCATAACCTTTCACTGACTCTGTAAGCGATGTGTTGGGACATGACGCGGCCGTTCCCGAACTTATTTGTACATCAAAATTGAATTGAATTATATCATTACCATCAAGGTAGCTGGTGGCAATATTTCCTCCATGTTCCTTTGATGTTTTGCGCTTGAAATAGACATATAAATATGGGTTAGTAGCACTTTGGTACAGGGTGTTATTAGGTACGAACTTTGTACCAGGCCCTACCCCCTCAACCTTAAACATCTCCATAGCCTTTTTGTCCTGCACATAGGCATAATCATCAGCTTCATAGGTAACTTTTATCTTTCCTCCTGAGGGCAAAGTAATTTCCTCAAGATTCCATGCACGACTAAAGCTGTCAATCTCTGTATCATTTTGATTTACATATGGGTAATCTAAGTTATTTAAATTTATATTTTGGCCAGAGGGTTTCTTGTTACCCTCAATCTCTTTATAATTTCCCCAACAGTCCTTAGCCGCTACATTGTAACTAGGATTTGCATATTTTTGATTAACAGTGGCGTCTTTTGCATATACAAACTGGTAAGGACTTAAATAGCCAATATGGGATGTACCTTTCTTAATATGAATAGACTTAAGGGTTAATTTGCCGTCTATTCCCTGCGTGAGGTGGTTATTAGGCAGATTAGTGCAAAGAGAGTAATCATAGGAAAACACAACAGTCTGTATTGGTTCAGCATCCTCTTCATTCTCAAACCTATCCCACTTATTATACAGGGCAATACTATCCAGTTTGTATGATTTGGAGCTGGTACCAGAAGGGAAAATCGCTATCTCAGCTTGAGCACCTTCTCCATCTTTTCGTGCTGATGTATAGAATTCAGCTACAAAATTTCTTGATTCAATGGAATGCAATGTCCATTGCTCTCGCTCGCCACCAGAAAATGTGGCATGATCATCTTTACAATCAGATTTAAACCCTCTACTACGTTGACCCGTCCCAGCTGAATATGGCACCCTCCATTGATAATTTTCACGTTTCTTATAATTAAACTTAGTGTAGGAGCCTAAGTCATCTTCAGTAATTCCATTTCCGGTGATATCGACATAATCAGGAGAAAGAACGCATGTTAATAAATACGAATGAGCATAAGAAGGCATATTGGTTCTGGACGAAAATCTAGGGTTTGAACCTCCCGGCATATCACCAGTAAACGAAATATTGGTTTCGTAATGGTCATTGTCAAACTCATTCTGCGAAGTAGCTGCTGCTACATCTACTTCATAATCCTTTTGAAAAGTATTCATAACTGGAAGTCCGTATACATACCTTTTCCCGTCTTGCTGCAATTGAGTAAATTCAGATATCTGGTGTGCCTTTCTTTGAGCCGTAGAATTAATTCGATCATGAGATGTAACAGCACTCCAGTCAGTAGTATTCTTAAATCCAAAATCAGAATTATAACTCTCTAACTTGGGCAATAAACTAATCTGCCTGCGTGATGCTTCTTCTGCGGTTAAAAAGTATAATAGATTTGCACGTGGCACCCTGGTATTTTGCGCCGTTATATTATCAATGCTGTTGGCGGAGGTATAATTGAGTAAATCTTTTTGCTTAATATTATTGTAGTAAGTGCTATTCCTTGGAGTAAGCTCTCCTGCCTGTTTGAGGAAATAAGGTTCATAAAAAGATCCTTTCTGCTTATTTGTGTATTTAACATTATGAATTTTCCACGGACCAGAATGAGCAGTTGTTGATGCGGTCTTATAGTCGTATCCTCCCTCAAAGGTATTTCCTAAACCAGCTTCACCAAGGTGACTATCAGAACTACTATGTGACCCTAATTCAGGGTCGTGTACAGTACCCATATCATTCCTATACGGACGGAAACTTCCTCCGGTGCCTTGCCCACTGACTGAGTATATATCATAGGTCATGGTCGGTAGCGGCAGGGACTTTGTAGACCTGTTTATGTTACCATCTCTTTCTCTTGCGAAATCCATAATATCATTAGTCGAAGCATTTCCCAGATTAAAATAGCCATAAGCCTTTTTGCTGCCATCTTCTTCAACTTTCATCGTATTCTCACCATACCCGCCTCCCCCAGAGGGGTATATAGACCATGCCTCTCCTCCAACCTTAAGTTGAAAAAACAAACTGCTCATCTTGGTGGCGTTAGTTACTACGGGCACATAATTTTGTAATCCCGTTGGGATATATGTATTGTCAAGGGCACCTACAACTCCCACATCTCCACAGTAAGCCGGATTTACTCCCCAATAATTATATTTCATTCCCTCTCGTGAATTCATACTTCCGCCGGCGCTGCCCGTCACGTCTGCATCTACAACCTTAGATAACAAAGATCTCGCTGTTATCGAATAGTCTACATCAACACCTTTGTCTGTACTTACAGTTGCCCCCATATTCATACCTCCGGATATCCAGGGAACTTTCTCTTTAGATGCATTCCTCGTTTTAACACCGCCACTAACTCCTACGGATGCACTCACCCCGGTATAGTTGTTAAAATTCATGCCAAAATTCAATTGTCCCCCACCCGTGATTTTTGAATTCTTCAATGCACTTGCCGCTGCTCCGAAAATTTTATCAAGTGGAACACCAGCCGCTTCCACACCAAAAAAGACATTAAAGTACTTATTGGTTTCATCCTCAACTTTTAGCTTCTTCTCAATAACGTCACCATTGTAGTCATCAGAAAAGCCCCTTACTATGTGGTTAATATTACCCGGGTTAATATTCCACCCTAGTCCAACCCAGCTGGCTTCCTGCTCCATTGTAACACCCGAGTGATAGTATATGTTAACGGGATATCCCTCAACGTCAAGCAAAGGGATATTGTAGTTAAAATCACCGGAAAACATATTTACCATATCAGTCGTACCTACCGGTTCGAAACTTTGCATTTCAGGTTGGGAAGGTCCTGATGTCAAAGCATATGTTGTAAGTGGGAACACAAGTTGATATACCAAGGAGAAAAAACATACGTTAGCAATAAACTTTACTAACTTCTTTCTATTGAATGGCACTTTCATGTCTTATTATTTAAATAGGTTGACTACAGAATTATTTCAGGTATTTCGGAAAGTTGTTTTTTCGTAAATTTCACTTTGATTGGTCCGTTATCAAACAGCATATCATTGTATTCAAGTATAATATCATCATTGGGTCTACTATCAGGTATCTTAAACCCAACTACAATTACATCCATTGGAGTCAGACCGTAGTTATTTTCAAAATGATACGCCACCGTATTCATACTTCCTTGCTCTCCATAATAGAGGTTGAAATTACTGGCTGCTCGCTTAAGAAAGTACTCTAATCGATTGTTGTATTCATTTAATCCACTTACATTGTCTTTTAATGGGTTATTATTACTTTCCTCAGATTGTATGTAGATATTAAACCAAACCGTCCCAGACAATTCAGAAATTCTATTTTTGTATATAGATGTGTCGAGTAAAGAGTTCATTTCCTTTAATGCTACAAATTCAATCGGTTTGTATTGAACAATATATTTCAGCCCCTGAACCTTTACCTCCTTTCTCAGATTATTTGATTTATCTTCAATAAACCGCGCATATTCTGTCGGAGATAATTCATCCGGTCTGGTGCAGGAAGTAAGCAACAGCATTAAAAAAACTAATAAGTTAACGACCAGTTTCATAACGGGTATTTATAAAGCTGATTAATTCTGATGTTTTATCAGTTGCATCTTCGTTATACAAAACACTCCCCATACCATTGGCTCCGACTACAATCCGATAATGCTGTTCTTTTGCAAATTCCTTTATGAGTATATTCAGTCTTTTCCACACTTGTTCATTAATATTTTTGTTTGACACATCATAAATTCTCTGAATTTCATTTTTAGCGTATGCAATCTCTTCTTTCATCACATTCGCTCGGGAGTTGTCATTATTTTCAATGGCCAAGTTGTATAGTGCTGACAGACTGTCAAGATGATCAGAATAGCTATTCAATTCTACCTCAACCTTTGACTCTAACTCCTTTTTCATTTCGAACTCGTTAAAGACCCGAATAACATCAACGACAACTATTTTGTCCACTTTTACACTAACGGAATAACTATAAATTAGTGTAGCTAGTAGAACAACAATAGGCGATAAATAGATAATTATCCTTTTCATTATTATAGCTTGGGGTTAACGTATTTGAACATTACCATAAATTTTTCTCGTCTTGAGTTTGTAATCTGTAATCGGTAAACTTTCATATGCTTAAGTCTGGGAGACTCTGTAAAGTCAATTTCAAATCGGTTGTCGCCATTTTTTGCTTGCAAGTACTTATCTTTCACTTTAACGGGCTTATCCTCGAGGAATAGTTCTAACTCGAGGCTATCTGTCTTTATATCTCTTAAAGAATAATAAAGTTTGAGTTGGCCGATTGCATACACAGGATCTTTTGTCTTTTCTCTTCTGATATCCAGATATGCGACATCCTCGGGAACAGTCTCCTCTAAAAAGCTATCTTCGATAATAGTAAACCTCCATACTTCAGCACCGCCCAACAGTATACCCTTATAGTATGCGTCCACAGTCCAAACATAGGGCTGATTAACCTCTAGCGGTTTCGCAGTCAGTGGGTATATTTGACTTGTAGACGATAGAATATTATCAGAATAAATTGCATTATTCCTTACAATTGCATTTTCATTGTTCTGTCCCTCCTTTTTCTCTGCCACTCTTAATTTATAAGTCAATGCACTTGCAAATGGATAATTTACCATCCAGGATAACATTGGGTTCCGCTCGTACAACTTTGCATCATTTTCCGGGGTGACCAGGTTAATAAGGAAAATATCATTGACCGTTTGGTATATGCAGGCATCAATTGGCTCAGGGAATTTTTCTTCAGATAGCTTTCTTTCCAGTTTAATTTCTACACAGTATTCATATGTGCCTTGGGGCAACTTCTTGTAATCAAAAAACAATTCCCTCATGCCACTGCTTGAGAAGTTCCATTCCGGATTTATAACAGTGGCTGAAGAATAGTTATTCATACCCGGGTAAACCGTGGCATTAAACTTATATGAAATGCGATTTCCTGTATGTTTGTAAACAAGTGTACCTGTTACAGAAATATCCCTGTTACGCCCTTCATTATTTATGATCTGGTAGTTGAATATATTGTCAGGAGTAATTTCTATACCGTCAATGGGGGCCAGGTTTACCAGCATAGCTAGCTGTTGTGCATTCGCTTTTGTAAAAAAACAAACACAAATTATAAGCATTACCACAACACTATTACTAATCAATTTCATATTATACATTTTATCGAAATCATGTGTTTCTAAAATAATAGTTAAGTCCAACTTGCATTGAGTACAACGGCTTTGCATCCGAATGTTCGTCCAACCTGTACTTACCGTATCGGGCTTGAAGACGCATAGTCAGTGGAATCTTACTCAAGCTATAATTCAAACCTGCAAGTGTAGAGGTTCTCTGTAATCCAAATTCTGCAATTGAAATTTCCTGGCCCACATTACCAGCAAGTCTATCAGAAAAATTTCGATTGACACCAATCTGCATAAAATAGGTATTGCTGCTTACCTCGTTCTGCATAGGCAGCACAGCCCAACCTACATTAAGGTTTATGACATTCTTGTTGGTGGATAATATATACCCAGCTTGCACTGTACTACTCTTATAGCTCACAGTATCCAGGTCACTTGAATTTGAATTGAATACAATCAGGAAGTTGTGAGATTGATGTTTACGCATCAGGCGATACATTCCGCGAGCAATCCAAACTTCACCTACCATAGGTCTTTGCTGTACGGCTAATGTATCTGAAAAGTTTCTAAATGTACTGAATGGCTTGTAAGACAGATATACTGTCGGGTATCGTTTGGACTGAGTCTTAATATCAAAGCCCCATTTTTTGCTATAACCTGTGGAGGCAAACGATGATTGTTTCATAAAATTGTACTGCACACCAACACTTAAAAATGATTTGAACAGATCCTTTTTTCCTGAGAGAGTATATCTTTCAGTTGCAGCTCTTAAATACGGCAAGGAACTATTTTCAAATAGTCTACCTATATACTCCCACTCTACCGATAACGTAGATGATACAACAGGAAGGTCATAATTAAGAGAGGAGCTAATTGCTGTATTGTCTTTAGTTACATTCATTGAGCGTTGCGATCTTCTATACGATGAAGCTCCTTCTGTTTGCATACTTAAACCATTTGCAATTGCTCCTTCATGTGCAATTGAAAAAATATGTACCGGTTCCTTAAATGTGGGAACTGAAATATCTTTGGTAAAATACTTGGAATCAAACACTTCTTTCGTCGGACTATTCAAATAATATATAACACCAAACTTCTGTTTTAGTGCAGGTTTAAAATCAAGCCTTACCATAGAGGAATTATACCTGTCAAGATTACCATCCCGTGACACATATTCAGTTTTACCAGCCGTGGCAGTAACGGTAACAATATTAAAGTCGTAACCTATTTTACCCCCTTTTAAGGTTTGCCCGCCCAAAGTATATCTGGATTCGTATTCATTAAGAATTCCAATGTCAAGACTGGTAAGATTTGCCAGTCTCCTTTTAACTTTACCGTCAGGTAACAAATCTTCAGCAGCCTTAGCAACACTTCTGGAAGAACTGTTGTTATCAATACTCTTCAGTTTATCATAAACGAGAGCTGAGTCAAAGAAAAGGCCTTTATTGTACTGTTCAATAAGTCCCGAATACTTATCAATATCTTCCTGTAGCTTGACTAAACGCTTATATTTCTCCTGTATTTTTTGGGTTTTGTCAATAGATAGGTCACCAAGTTCCGGGTTCTGCCCCTCAAGTGCTGCTATATCTCCACCCTGCTGCTGTAGTTGCCTGCCATCAATCCCGTAACTATCCTTCAAATCATTTAAAATACTATTCTGCTCACTTCTCAGTTTGTTGACAAACGCTTGCGTAGCAAAATCAAAATTACCAGCTTTGGCCTTCGACTCCTGGTATTTTGACTTAAATGCGGCTACTTCTTCGGAAATATTTGACTTAACTTTGTTAGCATCATAATGCAGGCGAATATAGCTTGCCTTTGCTGTCCTGTTTTTATCCTGGGTGGTGTAAAAACCTTCTATGCTAACTGGCATTTTCAGAATATGAGTATTGAGCTGTCCCCGTAACTCCTGGAAATTATTTTCCTCCTCTGAAGCCGGTTCCTGAGCATTTGCCCAATTTGAGGAAATGTCAACAAACCCCGATTCGTTATCTTTTTTCTCCTTCTTCCTGAAAACGTCCTTAATGCCAGAAGTTGTCGTAGTAAAACTCAAAAGGTTGTTATCCACGGCATTTCCCGGATTATATTTCATTTGCGACTGTTCCCCTTTTATTCTTGACAACATTGATTCCTGCTCAACGACTTCGTACCTTCCCAAAAACCTGCCTTTATAATACAAACGCGAATAAGAGCGTCCACCCGACATCTCAGGTTCAGTAATGACACCGCTTTTGCCCTTCATGCGCTTGTTCAATCTCGCATTAGCTGTAGTAAGTTTTTGGTTATCCAACGCATTATCTCGTGTCTTACCTTGAACGACAACTTTAGCCTTTTGCTTCTGGGTCAGAAAGTGCTTGTTGACATCATCTCTCAAAGTTGTTCCCTTTCTGAGGTTACTATCAACTTCCCTGAATATATAATCAGTGCTAAGGATGTGGCCAGATTCATCCGTAATCTTTAAAAGAGTTGAATATTGACCTGGAGGCACTAATTGAAACCTTTTGATTATCTCAAAAAAAACAGCGTCCATTGTACCTCGGATACATCTCTCAATATTAACCTCGTTAACAGCAGCTCCCTTCTCTATTTGCAAATTCTCAATTACAGAATGATATAACTTCGAGCTGTCATCACCAAGCAACTGATGACAGACAACCTCAATATTAATAACGGTATCTGTTGGTACATATGAATACAACGATTGAACAATTCTATTATCCTTAGATGAAGGCCAATCAATTAAGAATACAATCTTACCTGTACTATCATCGTCTTTTTCCCTCTTTAATGTGTTCTTTGGATGGCGTGTTTTTCCAGTAATACCCGACACAAGATTCTCCTGTGCTAAGACAGTGCCGGTAGTGGATAGTAAAATGATATATAAATACAGGGCTTTCAAATAGGTTGAATATGATATTCGCTTCTAAAATAAATTATAATCACTTACAATTTTAAACCATTAAACGAATTGCGCGTTTCATTCAACGAAACATCAGTTTCATCCAACGAATGATTTATCGGCCTAAAATATGCTGTAATCCAACAAAAAAAATAGGGTGTTTTTCCCCTTTGACTTTTTCACTTGAAATACAGGCATTGAAAATCAACGACTATAACATTGTCATTTTGCCAAATAAGAACCTAAATTCTACATCATGTTTAGGGAAATTTAATCTTCGTGTGACAGTTCGCTAACTATGCAGCCACAAAAGCATTTGTATTAATCTGCCTGAGGACATTTATAATGGAAGAGGACTGGGTGGTATTAAAAATACCTGCTAAGCCCTGGTCGTTCAGGTTGGTAAAGGGAGGGTCAAAGAGTATTTTATTTTCAATAATATCGTTTTCTGCGAGGCAATCAATTATCATATTGATAAACTTGTATTTGCGTGGGCGATAAATTTTGTCATTCAGGAATAATGCAAATGCTTTTTTTGCTGCATTGATGTCTAAATCAACTATGCTCCTGGTAAATGCCCCCCAGTTGAGTGTTTGTTATCTTAGCAAGTGCTTCCGCTGGCTGCTCTGCTTCAATAGGCAGTAATAATTTTTCCAGTTCAGCCAGTTCTGATTTTGTTATTGGTTTATTGGTGCGCAACTTTTGTATGGTAAGGTGATGCTGGTTTTCCGAATGTACTTTTCCAGACGCTTCTTATAGGCCGCTAAATCGCTATAGGCTGCGGTAATGACCTTTCCTGATTCGATAAGGTCCGTCAATGCTTCATACACCTTTCGTTCAAGGGTGTCGAGATACACATTAAGAGACTTGTGTTCAATCTTTGTCCCTTTCACTCTCTGGGCTTCGGGACTCCATCGTTCCGGGTCACAGGTTTGGTGTGTGGACATTTCTTTAGGTACGCCATCTACGGTAATTCTTAGATAGACAGGCATGTTTCCTTCGCAATAATTCTTGGGCTTCTTCAAATAGAATAAGAGCCCGAAACTTTTTTCTAGCATACAACTGCATTTAAAAGGTTAACAAAGTTCCGAATGCAGTCCTTTACAAACAAGATGTTCATTATCTGAACATGCTGGTATTCAGTGAGTTGTAATGTTTCCAGTGAGTAATGTTAACGAGCCGGATGACTCACTGACAGTATGTGCTTTGTTGAACAATTTGGAGGGTCTTAAAGCGAAAAAAGCCCGCAAATCGTGCGATTTGAAGGCTTTGTATCTTGCTGATGTCTCAACTGGCGGAGAGAGAGGGATTCGAACCCCCGGACCTTTAACAGTCACCGGTTTTCAAGACCGCCGCATTCGACCGCTCTGCCATCTCTCCGGGCGCAAAATTATATAAGCAGGCGGATTTTCAAAAAAGAATTTCAACGCAGCCTTATATTTATTATAAAGCCATGTTAAATGCATAGTTATAACTGTAAGCAATGAACCTATCAGCCGTCTCATTCGTATATCATGTAAATTCGTAAAAATGAAATACCAACTATTATTGATGCTGCCTGTGATGCTGTTATTTACAGCTTGCAGTTCCGCGCAATCAAAATCTGGAAAAAATAAAGAGAAAGAACAAATGACTACAGCGCAAAACGACAAAAAACTGGAAATAGCCACATTTGCTGCAGGCTGCTTCTGGTGTGTAGAGGCACAATACCAGCAACTGGACGGGGTAGAAAAAGTAGAATCAGGCTATATAGGCGGGCATGTAGATAATCCTACCTATAAGGATGTATGCTCAGGCACTACCGGCCATGCAGAAGCTTGTAATATTTATTATGACCCCGAAAAAATCACTTATGACGAGCTGCTGGCTGCATTCTGGGTGGCGCACGACCCCACTACCCTCAACCGCCAGGGCAATGACGTGGGTACTCAGTACCGCTCAGCCATCTTTTACCACAATGAAGAACAAAAACAGAAAGCGGAGGAATACAAACGCAGGCTGAATGAAGAAAAAGCATACGACAATCCTGTGGTAACGGAGATATCACCTTACACTAAGTTTTATACTGCTGAGGGTTACCATCAGAATTATTATAATGACAACCCCAACCAGGGCTACTGTATGTTTGTGGTCAAGCCCAAGCTGGATAAGTTCAAAAAAGTGTTTGCCGATAAACTGAAGAAATAGCACGCAGCCGGGTAGCACCGGCTGTTTATTTTCCTGATAGTTTAAACGAGTTCATAAACCTTGCTGCTTCCCATTGTGCTGCACTTTCCTTCGCCCCTACTATTTGTATCATATACATCCTTTTGCCCGCCAGGTATACACGCCCATGTACCAGGCCTTCGCCATCCATGAATGATATTTTAAACTCCCTGCCCGGGTATTTGTTCAGTTTAACATGTTTTTCAGACAGTAGCTTACCGTCCCCCAGGTTCTGTATCCCGCCGTCTATCGCTCCGCGAAACAGCTTGGCTAAAAACGCAGTGTCAGCGTCCGAACTGATATTGGATGTTTCCGGGTAGTCTGTCGTCATCAACATATAAGCCTCATTTTCACTGGCCTTCGATGTGTACATTTTCACCACCAGCTGTCCTATCGCTGTTTCCAGCTTCTGGTCCGTTTCTTTTGGAGGTTCGGGAAATAATATGCTGAAGTCTTTGTCTGCTGAGGTAAAAGTCGCCCAGTCTGGTGCAAAACTCAATAGCATGGGCAACAACAGTAAGGCGATATATTTGTTTATCCTATTCATGCAGGCAAATATAATGATTACGCCCGGGCCACCTGCCACAGGTTAAATAAATATGAGTTAAAAAGGCCCGCCGGAATGCCGTTATTATTTTGAACAACTGCTCATTAACACTACTTTTGAACGCTCAAAACATCTTGTATGCATCTTTTACTCACCAACATCAGGCAACTCTGCAATATTGAACAGGGCGTGGAAAGAAAAACACTGGCAAAGGGGGCTGAACTGGGGAAAATGCCTTGCATTGAAAACGCATGGTTGCTGATAGAAGATGGCATCATACAGGATTTTGGGGATATGGAGCATGCCCATGCAGTAGCTGCCAACGAC
Organism: uncultured Flavipsychrobacter sp.; assembly: GCA_964515955.1. Lineage (GTDB taxonomy): Bacteria > Bacteroidota > Bacteroidia > Chitinophagales > Chitinophagaceae > UBA5543. The sequence continues at coordinate 116,123 of CAZEZM010000008.1, forward strand.
ATACTGGACGTAAGCGGCAAGCTGGTGCTGCCCGCCTGGGTCGATTCACATACCCACCTCGTATTTGCCGCCGGGCGCGAAGATGAGTTTGTAGACCGCATCAAAGGGCTCAGCTACGAAGAAATAGCCCGCCGTGGCGGTGGCATCCTTAACTCTGCCCGCAAAATGGCTGATATAGACGAGGACCGACTCTATGACGAAAGTATGCAGCGCCTGCATAGGGTAATAGCCCAGGGCACCGGTGCTATAGAAATAAAAAGCGGCTATGGCCTGAGCCTGGAGGGGGAATTGAAAATGCTGAGGGTAATACGCAGGCTGAAAGAAACCGCACCCATACCTGTTAAGGTATCATTCCTGGCAGCCCATGCATATCCACTTGATTTTAAAGAAAACCATGAAGGTTACTTAAACTTAATAATTAATGAAATGCTGCCCGTGGTGGCCGGTGAGGGGCTGGCCGATTTTATGGATGTCTTCTGCGAGCAAGGCTTTTTCAGCGTAGATGAAACAGACAGGCTTTTAGAAGCAGCCGCCAAATACGGCCTCAAACCCAAGATACACGCCAACCAGTTGCACCGCTCCGGTGGCGTGCAGGTAGGGGTCAAGCATAATGCCATCAGTGTAGACCACCTGGAAGCCATGGGCGATGAGGAGATTGAAGCCCTCAAAAACAGCAATACCATCCCTACCCTGCTGCCGGGCGCAGCTTTCTTCCTGGGCATACCATACCAGCCCGCCCGCAAACTGATAGATGCGGGCCTACCTGTGTGCCTGGCTACCGATTACAATCCGGGGTCCTGCCCGTCGGGCAATGTGCCGTTCTTGCTGACACTGGCATGTACCCAAATGAAAATGACCCCCGACGAAGCCATACAGGCGGTGACTACCAATGGTGCCGCCGCACTCGAAATGTCGGAGCAACTGGGCTCTATTGCTGTGGGTAAAAAAGCTAACCTGATTGTAACAAGGGAAATGCCCTCTTTTGCTCACATTCCTTACGATTTTGGCAATAATCCCGTCGAAAAAATGATTTTAGACGGTCAAATTGTATAGTTTTTGGCTTTTTCAGGTTACTTTTGCCTCCCGCGTAAAACTAAATTATGGCATCAACAGCAGACATCCGTAACGGCATGGTCATCAAATTAGATGGCAGCCTGTACTCAGTAGTAGAATTTGGACAGAATAAGACAGCCCGCGCCGCAGCAAAGGTATGGGCAAAGCTCAAAGGCGTAGATAACAACCGGTCTATCGAGCATACGTGGAACTCCGGTGATACCATCCACCCGGTACGTATCGAAAGGCGTACCTTCCAGTTCCTGTACAAAGACGATATGGGTTTCAACTTCATGGACAACGAAACTTTCGAGCAGATAACCATGCCCGAAACCGCTATAGACAACCCCTCTTTGTATAAAGATGGCCAGGAAGTTTCCATCGCTATCAATACCGAAACCGAGCAACCAATGAGTGTTGAACTACCGGCAAACGTAGTACTGGAAGTGACTTACACAGAACCGGGAATGAAAGGCGATACAGCTACACGTACCCTGAAGCCCGCCACTGTAGAAACCGGTGCTACGGTAAACGTTCCCCTGTTTGTAGATGCGGGCGAAAAAATCCGCATCGATAGCAAGACAGGCGCTTATATGGAGCGTGTAAAGGAATAATCATTCAGTAAATTACCCATCAAAAAAAATAAATTATTATGGATCTGAAACAAATCCAGGAGCTGATAAAGGCGG
>CAZEZM010000009.1:0-496 GCA_964515955.1 uncultured Flavipsychrobacter sp.
CTTGCACCCTCCGTATTACCGCGGCTGCTGGCACGGAGTTAGCCGGTGCTTATTCATATGGTACCGTCGGATACAGTAGAAACCGTATTTTTCTTCCCATATAAAAGAAGTTTACAACCCAGAAGGCTGTCATCCTCCACGCGGCATGGCTGGTTCAGACTTGCGTCCATTGACCAATATTCCTCACTGCTGCCTCCCGTAGGAGTCTGGACCGTGTCTCAGTTCCAGTGTGGCTGACCATCCTCTCAGACCAGCTACCCATCGTCGACTTGGTGGGCCGTTACCCCGCCAACTATCTAATGGGACGCACGCCAATCCTTTACCAATAAATTTTTAATAACAGAAAGATGCCTCTCCATTATACTATGGGGTGTTAATCCGGATTTCTCCGGGCTATCCCCCTGTAAAGGGTATGTTGCGTACGTGTTCCGCACCCGTTTGCCGGTCGCCAGCGTCCGAAGACCTGCTGCCCCTCGACTTGCATGTGTTAAGCCTG
>CAZEZM010000009.1:506-114913 GCA_964515955.1 uncultured Flavipsychrobacter sp.
ATATTATGGGGTATTAATCCGAATTTCTTCGGGCTATTCCCCAGACAAAGGCAGATTGCGTACGTGTTCCGCACCCGTTTGCCGGTCGCCGCCAGGTATTGCTACCCGCGCTGCCCCTCGACTTGCATGTGTTAAGCCTGCCGCTAGCGTTCATCCTGAGCCAGGATCAAACTCTCCATTGTAAATGAATTGTTTGTTACTGACTAATTACTCATAAAAGAGAATCAGACGTGTAACTTAATTGTATTAGTTACGCTATGTGGTTACACGCTTTGCAGCGTGTCACTTACCTGGCGTTACAAAACTTCATCTGTAACGCGCTGTTGTTTTTTTCTTCCAATCTTTCAAAGAACTTATGACTCGGCCGCTATGCGACTTTTGCCTCTGTTAGCGCATGGGATTTGAACCCAAACATGCGGCCTCTATACCGCTACACCACTGTTATTTTCTTAAGAACTACCCTCGCTTTTTCGATAAGGGATTGCAAAGGTAGTAGTTAGTTTCGAACGCACAAAACTATTTGCCAAAATAGTTATCCACACACTGTTTTGGTCATTATTGCAACGCCGTAAAAACTAAGAAAATGTTTTAAAGAACTTCCCGCTTTTGTTTCAAACGGGATGCAAAGGTAAAGAGCATTTTCTTTTCTGCAAAATCTTTTCTCAGGAAAAGTTCAAAAAACTTTAAAAAGGAGACTAAAACGGCTGTATTACGTATATTTAATGCTTCCGGAAATTTCGAACACTAACCTTATGAAGAGATACTTAATAGCATTACTACTGCCCCTGGCGGCTAGCGGCTGCAAAGAAACAGACAGCATGGTAAACCAGGTAAATAACCAGAAAATGAAGGACAGCCTGAAAAAGGTGTACCCATCTCTGGCAGTTTCACAAATCCGTATAGAAGTGAAAGACTACCGGGATGTGGAGGTGCTGTTGGGCGATGAAGAACTATTCAGCAAAACAGACGAGGAGCTACAGGCGGTAACTAAAAATATCGCCGCTATGGCCTATTACTTCCACGAAGAGAACAATTACCTGGGCGAGGGCAAAGTAACATACATAGCCAACGAACGTAGCGCACCCGGCCCGGATGAACCGAAAAAGGAGTACAATATGCACCTGGAAACCTTTAAGAAATAATCCTGTTAAGCTAATTCGATATAATACTCATCCGCCTGCTGAAGGCGGATGTTTTGTTTCACGTAATTTAGCGGGGAGAAACCTGCTTAGTATGACTGTAACCACACTGGTGGCCGCCACCAACAACAAAGGAAAACTCAGGGAAATAACGCAACTATTACCGGAAGGTGTCAAACTAAAAACACTTGGGAACATAGGCTTTACACAGGATATACCCGAGCCTTTTGAAACATTTGAAGAAAACGCAGCTACCAAGGCAAGAACAGTACACGCCCATTGCGGCTTGAATGTATTTGCAGAAGACAGTGGCATTTGCGTACCCGCATTAGACGGTGCACCGGGGGTACACAGCGCACGCTATGCAGGTGAACCGAAAGACGATGGTCGCAACCTGGTGAAACTGGCCGATAAGATGTGGGGCAAGGAGGAAAGGGGGGCTTATTACAAAGCGGTTATCTGCCTCATCTGGAATAATGAGGAGTATTATTTTGAAGGCACCTGCCATGGCCAACTGGCGGAAGAGCCCAGGGGAAGCGGCGGGTTCGGATATGATCCCCTATTCATACCCTATGGCTATACTGAAACATTTGGCGAACTGCCCGACGAAGTGAAAAACAAACTGAGCCACCGCGGCGAGGCGGTGCGCAAAATGATAGCTTTTATAACAACACAGAGTTAAACAGAAAAACAATTTGAAATTCTCGATAGGCGATAAAGTAATATTCAAACATACTGATGGAGAAGGTGTAGTGACCGGCTACATCAATGCAGATATGGTGGAGGTAGATGTTCATGGCATTACCTTTCCCGTGCATATAGATGAAATAGACCATCCTTACCTGAAATGGTTTATTGAAAAGAAAAAACAACCTGCTAAAAAACTAATACCTGAACAACTGCCGGTAGAAAAACAAAAGCTACGCAAACCCAGGTTGCCCAAAGGCATCTACCTTTCTTACATGCCCGAATACAAGGTAGAAGAAATGGAAGATGTAGTGGACTATCTGAAAATATACCTGCTGAACGAAACCGGCAAACAGGTGCAATACAGGTATGAGGTAGTAATGAAAAATCAAACCACGTTCACCCACGAAGGGAAACTGCATGCTTTCGCCCATGTGTACCTGCACAATATTCCCTACGACAGTATGAACGACCTGCCCCGCTTCAACTGGTGGCTGGATGACCTGGACGATGCGGATATGGCACCTGCGAGCGGACAACTGCGCATCAAACCGCAAAAACTTTTCCAGCATATAGATGAATTGCTTACCAACAACGAGCCATCATTTAATTATATGCTGTTGGAAGATTTCAAACCTTACACCCCCGAACAACCGGTTATATCTGAAAAAATAAAACCCCAACCTGCTACTACACAACAAGCTATACCACAATTGGAACCCGTTGATGTAATAGACCTGCACATAGAAAACCTGGTACAAAATACAAGGGGCATGAGCAATGCGGATATACTCATGATACAACTATCAGCCCTGGAAACGCAACTAAGAATATCCATCAACAGCACGCAGCAAAGGTTGGTTGTTATCCACGGACTGGGAAAAGGTAAACTGCGGGACGAAGTACACCGGGTGCTATCAGAAACGCCAGAAGTAAAAAGCTACACCAACGAGTGGATGCCCAAATATGGGTTTGGCGCTACAGAAGTATGGTTTCAATACTAATTTCGCACTGTTAAAGAAATTATAAAGCGTAGTTCTTTCCATCAACCGCTTTACGTCACAAGTGTTATACTATCGAATCAAAACGATGAGTTATGAAAACGAAGATAGTGTACATGTTTGCAGCAGCTATGGCTGTTTCTGCAATGGCATTTGCGCAAAATGCTGATAACAAAACTGAAAAAAAAGGGACCAGTTATATTTCACTAGGGCCCGTAGGCGGCTTCGGCCATAGTTGGACCAGCAATATGGACAATCGCTTCAAACCAAGCGCCCACCTTGGTATAGCAATGATATACAGTCGTTTCGAACATTGGGGCTGGGGTACGGAGTTGACTGCCTCGCATGAGGGGTACAGCACCAGGATAGGTGGCAACGGTACTGCACAAACCATCAGTTACGATCCCACTTACCTGCGTATGACACCGAAGGCATATTACTTCTTCGGCGATTATGGCGATAATATCAGGCCAAAAATATACCTCGGGCCATCTGTAGCTTACAGGCTGGTGGAAGACAGGTATGTAAGCGGCCCGGGAAGTACTGAAGTACAGTATATGAATACCGGCAGCACGATGATTAATGACTGGGACCTGGGTGTTGATGTGGGTGCCGGTGTGAACATTAAAGTAGCGCCATACACCTGGCTGAACCTGGATGCGGATTATTATCATGGACTGCTGGACGTAACCCGTATGAATGGCATCAACAACATGAACCGCTCACTACGTGCCAATGTGGGTGTAATGATAGGCATATAAACTAAGTGCAATAGAGTTTGAGAGATAAAATAAGCAGCCCGTCTTTTCTGATGGGCTGCTTTTATTTCCTCTTTATCTGCAGACATTCCAGCATATCGTCTGTCACTTTATCAGTATAGATGCCGCCACCATTCACCAGTATACCTTTTACATCGTGTTTGGTAGAAGATATGGCATACAGGCTCGCCTCGTCATCAGGATTGCTTTCACCTTCAAAACGGTAGACCTTATCAATCACAAATTCTCCCGCAGCTACTTTACATTCCCCACCGCGACAAGAAAGGCAATTTTCTTCCAGGTTAAAATCTTCCGTATATCCTCTTTCACGAAGCACGTTCATTACTTCAGACAATGTATCCATCATAATCCATATAGTTTTTCAGGCTGGTATAAAGTTAAGGTTTAGTTCTTTAACACCCTTATCTCTACCCTCTTATTCATATCCTGGTCTTCCTGTGTAAACTCATTCACTTTCAAGGGCTTTGTTTTACCAAATCCTTCATAAGACAGCCTTTCGGGTTCTATCCCTCTCTTCACCAGGTAGTCGTATATAAACTTAGCACGGTTCACTGACAATTTTAATTCCCTTGTGTCCAGGTCCAGCGCGTCTACCATTGGGTGTACGCAACATACATGCCCCTCTATGTTTATCACCAATGTCGGGTTCTCGTCCAGCACCTTGTACAGCCTATCCATTTCAGGCAATGATTCATCTACCACCACATGCCTGCCTGTATGAAAAAATATCCTGTCCAGTACAAACAACTGCCCTACGGCAAATTGCATGGAATCCATATCTATGGAACTATTTAACCGGAGTGCATCCCTGGATTGTATCACCTTAGGCGGTACCACCTCTTTCCTGCGTACAACCGGCGGCTTTCGTTTACCTGTCAGTATCACTATATCCACCCTCCTATCTGCTGCGTATCCTTCGGGCAATTCCACATCGCGCGGTACTTCACCTTTCCCTGTTACCAACGTGATGTTTTTCCCGGGTATACCCATTGATTGGAGGTACTCCTTTACGCTGTTCGCACGTTTCTCGGACAATACATCATTATACGCATTAGTACCCAGGTGGTCGGCATATCCTATTATCAGCAATTCCTGCGACGCATTTATCTCATCTGCATACAGCAATGAATCAAGTTTATGTATTGCTGAAGGCTCAAGCGTTGGGTTATCAAGCCTGAAATAAATTTTTGTTGTATCGCTTGTTGCGAAACACCAATGAGTTATACATAACAACAGAGAAATTGTCAACAAAATTTTCCGCCGGTTGTTATACATATAAATTCAGTTTACGTATTTGACATTATATTTTATTGTAAACTTTTCAACACTTGTGGATTAGTTCTCAAATGTCAGAATACGGTTTAATATAATTTCGATTAAAACCTTACGATATGGAAAGTACAAATACATTAGAAACATTCCTATGGTTTTTGGCCGGATTTATCAGCAGTGGCATGATTGCATTCCTGGTACTGGGCTGGTTAAAAGGCAACCAGTGGCAACGTGAATTGAAAATGCGCAAACGCCAGCCACACCGTTAGGGTGGGATTAATCGGTCAACAACTGCCTTACTTCCGGGTAATCATCCATATTGTTCATCTGCCGCATGATTTGCGGATAACGCCAACCTACCCTGCGGCTCAAGGGCTTCACCGTAAATCTTTTAGGATTAGGCAGGCAGGCTATTATCTGCGCGGCCTCGGCTTTTGTCAATTTTTTCGCGGGCTTATTAAAATATTCCTGTGCTGCCGCTTCCACACCGTAGATACCCGGACCCATCTCTATCACGTTCAGGTACACTTCCAGTATACGTTTTTTACCCCATATCAATTCTATACACCCGGTATAAAAAAATTCAAATCCTTTACGTACATACTTCAACGCACCGTGTCCCTGCCACAGGAATACATTTTTAGCCGTCTGCTGGCTGATGGTACTGGCTGCCGAGCCTTTAGCCCGTTTACGTTTTCTTTTGGAGGGTTTATCATCCAGGCTTTTCTCCAGTGCCTTCCAGTCAAACCCGTTGTGCTGCATGAAGAGTTGGTCTTCACTCGCGATGGCCGCGAGCTTAATATTATCCGGTATCTTGTTCCAACTTACATAGTCCCGCTTCAGGCCATGGCCTTCTACAATGGCGTTAATTTGAGTAAGGGTAATGGGCGGGAAGATCCATTTACATATAACAACGTATAACAAACTCGCTGCAAATAAATACAGCACAATCCGCAAAGTTTTTTTCAATACATTCTTCAATATGCCCGGAGATTAATTACCATCGCCAAAGTAGAAGTGCTCCCTGTACAGGGCAGACACATGGTCATATAGTTTGTTCAAAGTTTCGTGGCCGGTGATGTTGTCGTGCAGCTTTTCTTTACCACGCACTACCAGCACTGCTTTTGCAGGTTCATTCTTGTCCAGTTGAAAAGTACCCGTCTTATTGTCATATTGCTTCACGAATACTTTTACTGAATCGCCTTTGGATACCTTGCCATTGATGGTAATAAAATCATTGAAGAAGACAAACATACCATCTTCCTTAATTGGTGATATTTTCAGCTCCCCTATCGTACTTTTTATCATTTTGTACAGAAAAATTATGCTGTAATAATAGCAAATCCCGGCCTATTATTCAAGTTATGGGTATGTAAGATAAGCTTTTACCTCACCGGGTAGCAAACTGAAGTTTGCAGCCCCACTCAGCAACATGTAAAAAGCGCATACCGTTGTGGCATGCGCTTTATATATATTCACCGTTTGATTTTTATGGCTTCAAAGGCACTTTTTCGAAATTGCCATCTGTTACCTGATAGGTAGTGGTACCGTCGCTTGCTGTAACAGTAAACTTGCCGGTAATTGTATTATTTGTGTTGTCGATATTAGTTATTTCTACTGTACCGGATTGTCCCACTATATTTTTCGAGCCTTTATAATACTGGAAACCAGCGTCATTAACAGCATAAGGTGTTCCGTTCTTTATATTATAGGTTCCTGTAGCTGTTGCATACACATCTATTTCTATATTTTCAGAACCGCCTGATTTTTCCCAATATATACGATACCTTTCAGGGTTAGAGCCAACCGCAGGTATTTTCCTCCATTCAGCCGTATAAGTTTCCTGTGTGCCGTCCAGTTTAAAACACAGGTTGCCGCCACTGCATACGGTTGTGGGGGTCGGGGTGCTGGTAGTGGGTTTGGGAGGGTCTTTTTTGCAGGCCACCATGGTAAATAAACCTAAAACAGCAAATACTGTTGTTGCAATTAATAGATGTTTTCTCATAAAACGATATTTAAATATTTTTACTAAATTATACATTATACCCTCGGGCAGATATACCCCTTATTGGGTATATCCGTTAAGGGATAAAGGGTACTGCAAAGACAACAAGATATGGAAGACATAAAACACATAGAATTAGGCAATTTATCTATTGAAGACTATCAACAACTGATAGTAGCCATGAAAGCAGCCTATCCTGACTGGAATAGTTACTGGTCACTACCTGCTATAGAAAACCTGATCAACCGCTTCCCGGCAGGGCAGATAGTAGTGTATGTAGATGGTAAAGTAGTAGGTTGCGCCCTGTCCATTGTGGTGCAATATGATAAATTCGACGATTTCCATACTTACAAATCCATAACAGGCAACTACACATTCAGCACGCACGATGATAAAGGCGATGTACTTTACGGCATTGAAGTATTTATACATCCCGACTACCGCGGGCTGAGGCTGGGCAGGAGGTTGTACGATGCCCGCAAAGAATTGTGTGAAGAGCTGAACCTTAAAGCCATAGTGTTTGGCGGGCGCATACCGCACTACCATACCTATGCCGCCGAAATGTCGCCCAAAGAGTATATCCAGAAGGTACGCAGAAAAGAAATTTACGACCCCGTACTCAGCTTTCAACTGGCCAACGACTTTCACGTAAAAAAAGTAATCAAGGGTTATATGCCCGGCGATGAGCACAGTATGGAATTCGGCACACTGCTGCAATGGGATAATGTATATTACAGTCCGCCCGAAACCAGGCAATTCTCAGGAAAAACATATGTACGCCTGGGACTGATACAGTGGCAAATGCGCCCCTACCGCTCGTTGGACGATATGTTTATCCAGGTAGAATATTTTATTGATTCCATATCCTCTTACAAGAGCGATTTTGCCGTACTGCCCGAGCTTTTCAACGGACCGTTGATGGTCGATTTCAACGAAATGAACGAGGCTGAGGCAATGAGGGCACTGGCGCAACATACCCCCGAAATGAAACAACGGTTCTCCCGCCTGGCTATTGAGTATAATGTCAATATCATTACCGGCAGCCTGCCTTCCCTGGCCGGCGACAGGTTGAAGAACGTCGGTTATATCTGCCACCGCAACGGGCATGTTGACCAGTACGAGAAAATACACATCACCCCCGATGAGAGTAAAGCCTGGGGCATACGCGGCGGCGATACGCTGAAGGTGTACGAAACCGATGCCGGAAAGATAGGTGTACTCATTTGTTACGACGTAGAATTTCCTGAACTGGGCCGGTTGCTGGCCGACCAGGGTATGCAGATATTGTTTGTCCCCTTCCTTACCGACACGCAAAACGCCTATATGCGGGTGCGTACATGTGCCATGGCACGTGCTATTGAAAATGAATGTTTCGTAGCAATTACGGGCAGTGTGGGCAACCTTCCCAAGGTAGCTAATATGGATATATCTTATTCGCAGTCTGCTGTATTTACCCCATGCGACTTTTCTTTTCCTTCCCTGGGTGTAAAGGCTGAAGCTACACCGAACACCGAAATGGTACTGATAGCCGATGTGGACCTGCAACTGCTGGATGAACTGCACAGCTACGGCAGCGTACGCAACCTGAAAGACAGGCGCAAGGACTTTTATGAGGTACGGTTGAAAGGGAAAGAGTAAATTTATTGCAAATCAGCGTCCATGAACCGCATATCTTTTATTTTGCTGTGCTTGCTATTTTCTTGCACTGCTCTCGCGCAAAGCGAAGTAGAATACGAGAAAATTGCCATTAAAAAAGAAAAACTTTTGAACTCCCTGGCGAAAAATCCTGTTGATGTATATCCGGGTGCCCACAGCTACGTCAGTATGAGCATCGCACTTATGTATGGGCTCTTAGGCGCTGAAGATTCGGCTTTGTATTATCTCAACTATGCTTTGAATGTTTGCGACAAAAATCCTTCAGATGCTGAATGTACTGAGAACTACGACCCCAACATTCTCGGCTTTTATCAACTCAGGAATTATGCTAAATCTCCCGCATGGAAAAAGTTTGAAGAGCGGGTTACTACTCATTATAAAAACACGCACAACCCTACAAATCTACCGCTGGCTATCAAAATACTGAAAGCGGGCGGTGCCGACCAATCAGTGAGACTGTTCCAAATTCCCGTTGACAAAGCTATCATCCGCGAAACAGATAGCGTGAACCTGCTGTTTATCAAAAAAATTATCGCACAACAAGGTTTCCCCGGCATATCGCAGGTAGGTGAGCCTGCGTCGCAGGCAGCATTCCTGTTGGCGCAACATGCAGATGATGATGTTGAATTTCAGAAGACTGTATTAAAACAAATAGAAAAATTGCTGGTAACAAAAGATGTTACCCCATCCAACTACGCTTATCTCTATGACAGGATAATGGTAAAAGAACAAGGGAAGCAATATTACGGAACGCAGTTCAGGAGGGTAAAAGACAAAGAATTATTTCCTATAGTGGATGCCGCAAACGTAAATGAAAGGAGGCGGGCATTGGGGATGGACACAGTGGAAGAATATGTAAAATCAACAAGAGGCTTTTAACTCAAAAAAACTCCCTTAGATTTACACATGTATTTCTCTACGCTTGCACACACACCCGTAGGTGCCATTACTGCCTGTATGAACGCCGCTTTTGCCGATTATGAAATTCTCATACAGTGGACAGAAGAAACACTGCTGCAAAAAATGCGGATAGAGGATATTGACCTGTCATTATCCGTAGGTGCATTTGACGATGGCACCTTAGCGGGTGTTATACTTATAGGTGCCGACCAGGAAAATAGCCGTGTATGGGACGGCGGTACGGGTGTGCTACCTGCATACAGGGGACAAAAGCTGACAGAGCGGATGTTTGGGTACATACTACCAGTACTGAAACAAAGAGGCGCTAAACTGATGCTGCTGGAGGTGTTGGAAAATAACAAGGGCGCCTACAAAATTTATGAGCGGCTGGGATTTACCACCACAAGGCTACTGCATGCTTATAAAGGAAATATTACACACAAGAAGACGGACACCTATACAATAGAACCACTCATGCAGTACAATGCAGACGAACTGCTGAACCTGTGTGACTGGCAACCTGCATGGCAGCAGATGCACCAACGCATAACCAACAGGGGCGATGCTGTTACTACCATCTGTATCAAGGTTGATAGTAAGATAGCCGCCTATGCACATTACGATGAGGCCGCAAGGCGGGTACACCAGTTTGCAATTGGTAAACAGTACAGGCGCCGGGGAATGGGTGTCGCTCTCTTCCGCCATATAGCAGGCGACAGTGCCGACCCTTTGTTAATAATCAACATTGATGCCGGCTCTGAGAACACGAATGCTTTTCTGCAAGCCATCGGGTTGGAGCATCATATCAGTCAGTATGAAATGAAAATGGAGTTGTAATAAGTACTACCCTTTTTTATTCAGCAGCCTCTTCAATCCTACTAATCCCGCAACCGGGCCGGCAGCCAGCAATAAGTAAAGGTAGCGTTCATCCACATACGGTAATATAGTCCCTACTACCTGTATACTGACGATTGTGATGGCAAATCCAATGGCATTGACTATGGTGAGCGCAGTACCCTTCTGCGCAGGCAGCACGGCAGAGGCAACCAGTGTAGTGAATTGCGGCGAATCCGCCACCACCGCCAGCCCCCAGACCAACACTAGACCGGCAAACAACACAGGCGGAGCATCGAACACAAAAGGTGACAGCAAACAACAAACTCCGGAAACCAGCAAGGCAATGGCTGCCACCCTTGCATTCCCGTATTTTAGCGAAAGCAGGCCGCCAACCATACAGGATAAACCGCCCGCACCGATAATAAAGAAAGAGTACAACGGCACATGAAACACATCTTGCGGATGCATTGTATTATAGGTAGCCAGTATCACCGGAATAAAAGCCCAGAATGCATACAGTTCCCACATATGTCCAAAATAGCCCATTGCCGCCGCCCGGAAATCTTTATTGCGGAACAGTTTGAACAACAAACCAAAATCGGGCTTGCCGGCTTTTACCCTGTGAGGGCCATCTGGAACAAATAAGAATAACAACAGGCCGCCCCCAACTGCCATGGCAGATGTGCATACCATTACATACCGCCAGGAAAAAGATGCGCCGACTACCTTTAGCAAGTGAGGAAAAGCCGTACCTAAAACAAGTGCCCCTACCAGGAACCCCAATGCTTTGCCCAGGCCTTTTTCATGATAGTCGGCAGCTATCTTCATACCCACAGGATATATACCGGCGAGGCAAAAACCAGTGATGTAACGGGAAAAGATAATCCCGTTAGCGCTGTCTGTAGCAAAAACCAGCAGGTTAGCCAATGCGCCTGCGAGCGCACTGATAAAAAATACTTTGGAAGGTGAAAACCTGTCCGATATAGTAAAGACAGAAAAGACCAGGGTGCCGGATATAAATCCAAGCTGCACAGCGGTAACGATATGGCCCAGTATCCGCAGGTCCAGGTGATACTCTTTGATAATATCACTCACCACGGCATTGCCGGCAAACCATAATGATGTACAGGCAAACTGGGAACCGACCACCAGTATGATGAGCCTTGTATTGCTATGCGATATACCCACCATATAACATACAAGATAAAATAAACAGGTTACATCACATTAATTCCCCCTAGCATTGTTGGTTACGCGCCAACTATCTATCATTGCGATATACCCTACGCCATCTGTGTCTTAAACTCACTGGTGAAGTGGAACTCTATATCGGGGTTGTTCTGCTTCTCCGTATTCAGGAACCACTCGCTCTGCGCCAGGTACACCAGGTTGCCGTCTTTGTCTTCCATAATGTTTGCCTGTTTAAAGCGTACGAAGTCGTCTATCTTCTTTTTGTCACCGGTTATCCAGCAGGCTTTGTAGAAACTCAGGGGATTGAACGCACAGGAAGCACCGTACTCCTGCAACAGGCGGTATTGAATTACTTCAAACTGCAGTTCGCCCACGCAACCAATAATCTTGCGGTTGCCGCCGTGCTGGGTAAACAATTGTGCTACGCCTTCGTCTGTCAACTGGCGGATACCCTTTTCCAACTGTTTAGTCTTCATTGGGTCTTTATTCACCAGTTCTTTGAATATCTCGGGCGAGAAAGTGGGTATACCTGTAAACTGCAATGCTTCGCCTTCTGACAGCGTATCGCCTATTTTGAAAGTACCTGTATCGTAGAGGCCCACTACGTCGCCGGGGTAGGCGCTGTCCACCACTTCCTTCTCGCGCGCCATAAATGAATAGGGGTTGCTGAAACGCACATCCTTATCCATACGCACATGCTTGAAATAGGTATTGCGTTTAAACTCGCCCGATACTACCCGCAGGAAGGCTATCCTGTCGCGGTGGCGGGGGTCGAGGTTGGCGTGTATTTTAAATATGAAACCGGAGAATTTATCTTCATCGGGCTGCACAAAGCGGGTACTAGTGGGCCTGCCCAATGGCCTGGGTGCTATGGTAATGAATGTATCCAGCAACTCTTTGACACCAAAGTTATTGACCGCACTGCCGAAATACAGGGGTGCCACCTGTGCTTTCAGGTAAGCCTCTTTATCCAGCTCGCCATACACACCTTCCAGCAGGTCGGCGTCTTCGCGCAGTTGTTTGGCGTCACGTTCACCCACAGTTTCGTCCAGTAGTTTGTCATCCAGGTCGGGAATGGGTACGGTATTCTCTTCTGTAGCCTTCTGGCTGGCGGTAAACAGGTTCAGGCTCTTATCGTGCAGGTTGTACACACCTTTAAATTCCTTACCCATATTGATGGGCCAGGTCATAGGGTGCAGGCTGATGTTCAGTTCTTTTTCTATTTCATCCAGCAGATCGAATGGATATTTACCGTCGCGGTCCATCTTGTTCACAAACACGATAACGGGCGTATCCCTCATGCGGCATACTTCCATCAGCTTGCGGGTCTGCTCCTCTACCCCGTTCACGCTGTCTATTACCAGTATTACACTATCCACGGCGGTCAGGGTGCGGTAAGTATCTTCGGCAAAGTCTTTGTGGCCGGGGGTATCCAGCAGGTTTACCAGCACGTCTTTATATTCAAAGCACATCACCGATGTAGCCACCGATATACCACGCTGCTTCTCTATTTCCATAAAGTCGCTGGTGGCGTGCTTCTTGATTTTGTTGCTCTTTACCGCGCCGGCTACCTGGATGGCACCGCCAAACAACAGCAGTTTTTCCGTCAGCGTGGTTTTACCGGCATCCGGGTGAGATATGATGGCGAATGTCCGCCTGCGGTCAATTTCTTTTTTATTCTTCATCTGTAGCTAAAACCTGTACCCCGTGCATACTCAAATACGGCAGATGTGTAATAATTAAGGGGAAACACATGAGCAGTTTTATACTGTATATCCGGAAGCTTTGTATTAAGAAGCGCAAAGTTCCGAAAACTGTTGGTTTTATAAACATATATTATCATAAAATGTGGAAACTTATTTTTCGCGCCGGATTGCACTAAGCCTTAGCAATATTACATTTGCGTTAACGAAGCTGAACACTATGACATCCACAAGGTTGCAGGATGATTTATTAAGGGATTTCAAAGAGCAAAAAAAGATGGTCTATGAGCAGGTTGAGTTACTCGACCCGCTGGGCACTTCACTGCGCAAGCCCGCTGCACAAAGGCTGGCCAGTAAGGGGGGATTAATTTTTGCAGAGATACTGTGTTACCTGCTGGCAGTGGGTATTATTACATTCCTGTTCTTTATGGATAAGATTTACCCTTTCTATATCATCGCCGACCTGCGTAATAAACCTGACTACCGCAGCCTGGGATGGATAAACATAGAGGTATTTACCATTGTCATATATGCCCTTTTCGTGGTAATGGCGTTGATGTTTTACGGTTTCGCCCTTGCGGCCAGGGCATTCCGCCTGAAAAATGACATACTGCACCTGGCAGGTAAAAGCATAAAAGAAATAGTAGGCCAGCACCTGAAACGCAAGGCCGCTATAGATGCTATAGAACAAAGGCATTTCCTGGAGCTGCCCAACGAACACCTGGAAGAAGGCGTAAGGGTAAGGGTAAACGATGTGCCAAACCCCGGCTACAGCGAAGAATGACCGCAAAAGAATACCTTATGGCTACTTATGCGCTAATCGTTTAACTTTGCGTTCTTTGAAAGCCATTTCACATAAAGCGCTGCATATTACCTTATTACATAAGGCAACCGTACTATTCACCATATTCCTATTATCAGCAGGCAATATGTATGCACAACAACAGCCCGGGGCACCCTTAGGCCTGCCCGGCGACAAAAAGCAGGATTCATTAGCTTTCGACAAATCGAATACGGACGAGTGGCACAATGAAAATGCCAATGTGAAAGTGCGGTATAAATACCTGCATTCCGAAAAGAGCCTGCAGCCCGACTCTTCGATACACACCTTTCACCGCCGCAAGTACCTGCAGCCCTGGTATACTGACCTGGGCAACTATGGTTCGCCTGCGCGCAACCTGATGTTTACTCCCGAAAACCGCTTCGGGCCTACATTGGGTTACAACCTTACAGATGTGTTCCATATTCAGCCCGACAGCCTGAAATTTTATAACACCACTGTTCCCTACTCTGTATTTTCCTTCAACCTGGGCAGTAAACTGGAACAGAAGCTGGAAGTGCTGCATACCCAAAACATAAAGCCCAACTGGAATTTTGCCATTGAGTACAACCGCTTAAGCTCGGAAGGGTATTTCCTGTTGCAACGCAACGTACACGACATGGGCTCGGTGACCACCAACTACCAGAGTGTAAACCGCAGGTACAAGCTAAAAGCCGGTCTTATATATAACAAAAGCATACAGGACGAGAACGGGGGAATTGCAGACGAAACACAGCTGACCAACGAGGACTTTAATGAAAGGAGCACATTGGATATCAATTACGCCAATGCAGTATCACAGGGCGGCTCATCAGTACCCCGCTCCCTTATCACCAACTCTGTACGCGACTACCATATTATTGTACAACATGGGTATTCCTGGGGTAAAACAGACTCATTGTACAATGAAGATTCCACCAAAATATCAGTACAGTACACTCCCAGGTTCGGCATCAGCCATCATTTCAGGCATAGTAATAAACAGTATACCTACAAAGATATGCGGCCTGACTCGCTGAGGTATGCGCCATTCTTTACACAAAGTTTTGCGGGTGACGGTTCAGATTCTGTGTTCACCCGGCAGAAGCAGAATACCTTTGACAATGCGGTATTACTCAATGGCTTTATCGGCAAGGAGGATAAGCAACTGCAATTCAGCGCCGGTGCAGGTATCCGTGTAGATAATTTTTCTACCAGGTTCCTGATAGACGCACAGTTTTATAATATAGCGAGCAACTACCTGTCGGGGCAGTTACGCAAAGAAGCGCTGGAACCCGGAGAGTGGTTTTACAGTGCCAATGCAAAATTTTATGTGACCGGGGCTGCGGCAGGCAACTCTCTGTTACACGCCTCAGCAGGCAAGGAACTTGGCGATTGGGCCATTGCAGAAGCAGGCATACAACAAAATATCAACAATGCAGCATACAACTACACCACATATATCAACCACTACGATACGATTGTCAATACCTTCAACAAAGAGAGCGTAACCCAGGCGTTCTTTCGCTTTAGCAGCAACAAATATGCCCTTAACGCTGTCATACGTACTTATCTCATTAGCAACTACCTGTATATGAACACCCGGCAGTTGCCCGACCAATACGCCCCTGCTTTCAATATCACGCAACTATCTGTACAGAAGGCATTCAGATGGCGGGGGCTGGTGTTAGATAACGAATTGCTATACCAGCAAGTTGCTGTCAATACACCTGTAAACATTCCTCAACTCATGGGCCGCCACCAGTTTGGCTACGAGGGCAGAATATTCAGAAATGCGCTGGAAATAGCTACGGGCGTTCAAATACAGTACCACAGCCCATACAATTCAGCTGCCTATAGCCCCTTATTTCACCGCTATTATTACTATACCGGCTACAGGCTCAGCAACGATCCCGCTTATGCCTTCTTCTTCAATTTCAGGATAAGGCGTTTCCGAAGCTACCTGATGGTGGACCAGCTACAACAGCTATTCGGCGATAAAAAGAATTTTATTAATGCCCCGGGGTACCCTGCCCAAAACACTATGATACGCTTTGGCTTTAACTGGACACTCCTGCGCTAAAGCATTAAACATATTTTCATGCAACAATACCCAGCTTTTCAGCAGCTTCGATTGCTACAATTGCATAATAGCTATTAACTTTGTAGTTCACATTAAGATAACACATCTTGAGTGTGTTGATATTTAAAAAACAAAGAAACAGGCAGCATACCAAATTGCAGGCAGTACGATGAAAGATTTTTCTTACGTGATGAGTTCACACCCCTCTTATGTTGAATCTCTGTATAATGATTTCCTGAAAGACCCCGCTTCCGTTGACGGTGAATGGAAAAAATTCTTTGAAGGGTTCGACTTTGCCATATCCAAAACAAATGGTAACGGGGCGGCAGCGTCCTATACTGACAAAGCCCCTGTAAGCGGGGAGGAATTGGCTAAGGAGCTGGGAGTATTCCGCCTGATACGTGCCTACCGCAAACGTGGGCACCTGGTAGCGACCACCAACCCCATAAGGCCCCGTATAGACCGCAAGCCACAGCTGGACCTTAGCAACTTTGGCCTTAGCGATGCCGATATGGACAAAGAATTCCAGTCCGGCTCATACTTTGGCATGGGCAAGGCAAAATTGAAAGATATATTGGACCGCCTTAAAAAAATATATGCCGGCAATGTAGGCATAGAATATGCATACATCAACGACCAAAGCACATGTGAATGGGTAGAGAAGGAGTTTGAAAAAATGATGGATGCCGAGCTGCCTCTTGACAAGAAGAAAAGAATACTGGAGAAACTGAACGAGGGGGTAATGTTTGAGGAGTTCCTGCATAAGAAATATATCGGGCAGAAACGGTTCAGCCTGGAAGGGGGCGAAAGCACCATACCCGCGCTCGATGCGCTGATTAATTCATCGGCGGACACGGGTGTACAGGAAGTCGTAATAGGAATGGCACACCGTGGCCGACTCAATGTATTAGCCAATACATTGAAAAAAACTTACGAACAGATTTTTTCGGAATTTGAAGGTTATATGCCTCCGGACACTACCATGGGTAGCGGCGATGTGAAGTATCACCTTGGCTTCCGTTCTACCATAGTTACCCCATCGGGTAAAGAAGTAAATGTACAACTGGCGCCCAACCCCTCGCACCTGGAAGTGGTGGACCCTGTGGTTGCAGGTTTTGCACGCGCTAAAGCAGACTCTATATATAACAGCGAATACGATAATGTATTGCCAATATTGATACATGGGGATGCTGCCATAGCCGGCCAGGGTGTGGTGTACGAATTGTTGCAAATGAGCAAACTGGAGGGATATTATACAGGAGGTACAGTCCACTTTGTTATTAATAACCAGATTGGCTTTACCACCGATTTTCACGATGCGCGCTCTGCCAATTATTGCACTAGTATCGCCTCCATGATACACGCACCTGTGCTGCACGTAAACGGCGACGATCCTGAAGCTGTAGTAAAAGCCTGCGAACTGGCTATACTGTACAGGCAAAAATATCATGGCGATATCTTTATAGATATGGTATGCTACCGCAAACATGGGCATAACGAAGGTGACGACCCGAGCTTTACGCAGCCCCGCCTATACGACCTGATAAAGAAACATAATAACCCGCGTGAGAAATATACACATCAGTTGCTGGAAAGCGGCGCTTCGGATATGAAGCAACTGGCCGAGGAGATGGAAAAGCGATATTGGGATGAACTGCAACAAAAACTGGATGAGGTAAAAGAAAAGCCACTGCCATATAAACTGCAGGAACCTGAAAAAGCATGGAAAAGCTTAAGGCATTCTCGACAGGGAGATTTTAGCCGTTCACCGGAAACAGCCATTACCAAAAAACAACTGGAGGCCCTCTTCAACAAACTGATGGAGATTCCTGAAGGGCTGAAACCTCTACGTAAAATAAAGAAACTGCTGGATGATAAAGTAAAACTGTATAAAGAAGAGCAGAAACTGGACTGGGCTACAGGGGAACTATTGGGGTACGCCAGCCTTATCGCCGATGGAAAAATCGTACGTATGAGTGGCCAGGATGTAGAGAGGGGTACCTTTTCTCACCGCCATGCTGTGCTGCACGATGAAAATACCAACGAAAATTATAACCGCCTCAGTAAAATCACCGACAATCCTGATGCGTTTAAAGTGTACAACTCTCTGTTGAGCGAGTTTGCAGTGTTAGGCTTTGAATACGGTTATTCTATAGCAGACCCCAATGCACTGACTATATGGGAAGCACAATTTGGCGATTTTGCCAATGGCTGCCAGACGGTAATAGACCAATACATAGTATCAGCAGAAACCAAATGGCGCAAGATGAGCGGTCTGGTAATGCTGCTGCCGCATGGCTACGAAGGACAGGGGCCGGAGCACTCATCAGCACGCCTGGAGAGATTCCTGCAACTTTGTGCTGAAGACAACATAATAGTTACCAATATCACCACCTCAGCCAACCTGTTCCACATGTTCCGCAGGCAGCTGGCATGGGACTTCCGCAAGCCATTGGTGAACTTCTCGCCCAAGGCCAACCTGCGACATCCGAGGTCTTATTCATTAATCGAAGAATTTACAACCGGTGGGTTCAAAGAAGTAATCGATGACCCTAATATCAAAACGGCGGGCAAAGTGAAAAAAGTATTGCTGTGCAGCGGCAAGGTATACTTCGACCTGAGTGAAAAACAGATGGCAGAAAACATTACTGATGTAGCTATTGTGCGCCTGGAGCAATTGTATCCCCTGCCGTACGAGCAATTGAACGAACTGAAGAAAAAGTATAAAAATGCCGAGTGGATATGGGTACAGGAAGAACCACGTAATATGGGCGCTGCCGGCTACCTGTTCATGAACCAGGAAAATTTCTCAGTAAGCAAATACATTGCCCGTCCTGCAAGCGCAGCATCAGCTACAGGTTTTACTAAATATCATACCAAACAGCAGGAAGAACTGATTATCAATAAAGCTTTTGAAATATAAAAACTTAATAGTTTCAATACTTGCCGATATTCTTATTTTTGCCTGATACTTTGAAATTATGGAAGAACTGAAAAATACGCTCAAACAGCAAATCATCGAATCGTTGAACCTGGAAGGAATGAAACCTGCCGATATAGATGATAACGCCCCACTGTTTGGCGATGGCCTGGGCCTGGACAGTATTGACTCGCTGGAGCTGATGGTACTGCTGGAGCGCAACTATGGCATTAAGATAGAAGATGCACGCGAGGGGCGTAAAGTACTGGAATCAGTACAATCTATGGCCGAGTACATTCAACAACACAGGACGATATAAGCTCCGCGCTAAATCAATAATGGCGGAAAGAATAGTCATCACAGCCACAGGTATCATATCGGCCCTCGGGCGTGGTACTGACCAACATATCGGCGCCCTCATCAACAAAAAAGCCGGCATGCGTCACCCTGTGCACCTGCATACCCGGCACGCTTCAGAGTTTGTAATGGGTGAGGTTAATTATTCCAACGACCAACTGGCCACCCTGCTGAGTCTCCCTACCGGCGACAATGGTTACACGCGCACTACATTACTGGCATTGGCAGCCATGCAGGAGTTAATGAGCAATACTGATACCGCACTTTTTACCGGAACTAACTTCGCATTGATAAACGCAAATACTGTCGGCGGCATGTGTTCTGTGGAAGATATGTACCCTGATTTTATTTCAGACAAATCCGAAGGGCCTTTTCTTAAATACATAGATACGCTGGATTGTGCTGAAAGTACCTTGAATATTGCGCGGTACTTTCAGTTAAAGCCGTTTACAGCTACCATTAGTACGGCCTGCTCCTCATCGGCCAATGCCATACTATTAGGAGCACGACTGATACAGAATGGTATAGTAGAACGTGCCATATGCGGTGGCTGCGATGCTTTGAGCAGGTTTACATTGAATGGTTTTCATTCGCTGAAAAACGTAGACAAAGAACCCTGCCGCCCTTTTGACGCCAACCGCTTCGGGCTGAACCTGGGCGAAGGCGCTGCCTACCTCTTGCTGGAAAAAGAAAGCGATGCTGTTGCACGCGGTGCTGATATACTGGCGGTGTTCAGCGGGTACAGCAATACCAATGATGCTTACCACCCGACAGCGCCATCGCCTGAAGGTGACGGTGCATTAAGAACCATGCAACTGGCGTTGCAAAAAGCGGGGCTTACTGAAAGAGATATAGATTATATCAACGCACATGGTACAGCTACGCTCAACAACGATATAGCGGAAGGCAAAGCCATTCAAAGATTATTCAGTTCAAAAGAAACCTTATTCAGCTCTACCAAACCATATACAGGGCATACACTGGCTGCTGCCGGTGCTATTGAAGCTCTGTTCAGTATATGGGGCATACAGCAGCAAAAAGCATGGCCCAACCTGAACTTCAATACTCCTATAGAAGAAATGAGTATCAGCCCGGTAACTGAAGTAAAGGAAATGTCCATCAACCATGTACTGAGCAATTCGTTTGGTTTTGGCGGCAGTAATGTTTCACTAATATTCAGCCGCGCATGATGCAACCCGTCTACATATCATCAGCAAGCGTTATTTCACCCCAGCAACATTTTGAAGATGTTGGTTTTTTGGCGGATGTAAAAGTTATCGCTGATGGTAAACTCTATGTATGCGAGCCAAACTACAGAGGCTACATCAACCCTGTGGCCATTCGCAGGATGAGCAAACTGCTGAAGATGGGTATCAGCTGTGGTATGAATGCACTACAGCGCGCAGGAATAGAGAAACCGGATGCAATCATTACCGGTACCGGCAGGGGCTCAATGGTAGATACGGAACAGTTTCTGCTGAATATGATTGAGATGGACGAAGAGGCACTCACACCTACTTCTTTTATACAATCCACGTACAACTCTATTAATGGCTGGCTGGCATTGCAAACAAAATGTACAGGATACAACCAGACCTATGTGAACCGCGGCACTTCACTTGAGCTGGCACTGTTTGACGCGCAAATGCTGCTGAACGAAGCAACAGATAACATGCACGTGCTGGTGGGCTGCTTCGACGAAATAACACCCGACTATGTAAAAGTGAAAGCCAAGATTGGTTATTGGAAACAACCCACGCCTGCCAATACAGATTTATACAAACACAGCGATACACCTGGAACAATAGCAGGGGAAGGCACTGCCTTCTTTACCCTGAGTAACAAGAAAGAGCAGGCATTGTGCAGCTTGCAGGCTGTAAAAACATTGCAGGATGCGCAACCTGCTGAAGTGATGGCTGCTATCAACGAACTGCTGGGCAAACATGGCCTTGCGCTTGACGATATAGATGTATTGCTCTGCGGTGTGAACGGTGACAGCAGACAGATGGACGTGTACAATCAACTTTTCAAATCAGCTAACGGTCATACCACTATTGCTGCCTTCAAACACCTGTGTGGAGAGTACGATACTTCATCAGGCTTTGCTACCTGGATAGCAACAGAATTGTTCGCGGGGCAAAGCATTCCCGATACACTCGTAATAAAAAAGGGCAGCCATAAAGGGATAAAGAATATTCTGCTGGTCAACCATTATATCCTCAACAGCCATACCATCATGCTGTTGCAAAGTGTCGAATAAAATCCCAGGAGAAATTTAAGACGTAGCGCCTACCATGTACACCTGTGTTGGTGTAGGGTTGCCTCCCTCGTTCTCAATAGAGATAGCGAATGCCTGACCTGAAGCCACAGTCATAGGTATTTTCTGTACCATACCGTCTTTGGTTACCATATCGTTGGATATAATACCCATATCTACAGGTTTGCCATCTTGTATTACCCATAGCTGGTATTGCTTACCCTGTGGCGGCATAGGCAGGTTGTGCAATGCAAGATAGGCTTCGCCTTTATCTTTACTCCAGTACACCATGCCGGCCATTTTAGTATCGCCTTCTTTGCGCATCACCACAGTTTGCATTCCGGGGTCTGCCAGCATATCCATTTCTTTTTTGTATGCACCTACCATAGCAGTCAATTCCTGCTGCGTTGCAGACATAGAGTCTAATTTAGCAGCCAATACTGCCTGGGCTTCCCTGCTCTTGTTTCTTTGCGACAGCAGCATAAAGTTGGTCAATACGCTCACCACAACGGCAGCCCATATAGCGGCGCGCAGCCAGCTCGGTTGCCTTTGCTTAGTATCTGCAGGTGGTAGGGGTATAGCCTTGGGTGTGGGTGGTGGTGGGGCTTGCGTAGCTGCTCCGGGATTCAGGGCATTCCATATCTGCTCCTGCATGAATGCGGGAGGAGGAACTGCCTGGTCATCGGCCAGCCTGTGCATAGTTGCTTCTATGGCAGTCAGTTCATCTGCCAGTTCAGGATACATGGCCATATCAGCCTCCACTATGGCGCGCTCTTCTTCAGTCAGCGCTCCCAAAGCGTAGGCTTCCAACATGCCCGATTCTATGTATTCCTTTATATTCACTTTTACATTAAGTATTATAATGTGTCCTTAACATACTTATAGCTTTCCGCATACGGGTCTTTACCGTACCCAGCGGTATATCCAATGCTTTCGAAATCTCATCCAGTGTATATCCTTTGAAATAGGCCAGCTCCACAATGGTCTTATATTCAGGTTGCATTTCTGCCACTATCGCCTTCAGCCCTATGGTGTCTGTTGTCTGTTCCGTTCTTAACTGCTGTTCCTGTTTATATACGATATCTTCACCCGTCTGGATTTTACCCTGCATCTTCTCTCCCTTGGAGCGTAGCTTGTCTATAGCCGTATTACGCGCCAGGTTCAGCATCCAGGTATACAACTTTCCTTTTGCAGCGTCAAACTTATCAATATTGTTCCAGATTTTAATAAATACCTCCTGCAATACATCGCGGGCAGTTTCTTCATCAGTTATTACCCCGCAGACGATACCGTACAGCGCACCTGAATATTGCCTGTACAGGTAGTCGAAGCCCTGCTTGCTTTTTTGACGCAGCAGGAGCACCAGCTCTTCCTCGGTATATGTTACAGTTGCAGGCAGAACGGAAATTTAACTGGAAATTAGTACTTATTTGGCATACATCATACGATAATCGGTTTTCACCTTACCCGCAGATATGTCATTCAGTTTTTTCTGAATCAGCCTTTTCTTAATCGGCTTCAGGTAGTCAATAAACAGTTTACCGTCAATATGGTCGTATTCATGCAAAATAACACGGGCTGTTATACCGTCAAACTCGGCTATATGTTCTTTAAACTGTTCATCCATGTAGCTGAGCTTTACCTTAGCATGCCGGTACACGTCCTCCCGTATTTTAGGTATGCTCAGGCAGCCCTCATTGTAGGGCCACTCTTCACCACTTTCTTCTATTATATGTGCGTTGATGAATACACTTTTTATCGGCTTTTCGTTGGGGTATTCCTTCCTGTCCTCATCATCAAAATTTTCTACTATCTGCTCGGTATCTACCACAAACAGCCTGATGGCACGGTTGATTTGCGGAGCAGCCAACCCTACCCCATTACTGTTGTACATGGTCTCCCACATATCCGCAATCAGTTTCTTCAGCTCGGGGTAGTCCGGGCCGATGTCTTCACACATTTTTCTTAATACGGGGTGCCCGTATGCTACTACAGGTAATATCATGCTGCTAAAATATGATTAAAGCTTGCAAAGTTACAAATTAGCCGCGGCTTTCGAGATAGTCCTGCAAAAGTATGGTGGCGGCCACTGTATCAATCAGGCCCTTTTCCTCGCGGTCTTTCTTTTTCAGCCCCATACCGGCTATGGCCTGCGACGCCATTTTTGAACTCAGCCGTTCATCTACTTTCTCAATATCTATATCCGGAAATACATGTTTGTATTTGCCTATGAACTTTTCTACCAGGGGTGTGGCGTGGGTAGGTGTATCATCAAAATTGAGCGGGTAGCCTATAATGACTTTCTCTACCTCTTCTTCTTTGAAGTATTTCTTCAGGTAGCCTATCAGTTCGTTGGTATCTACCGTTTCCAGTCCGCGTGCTATTATCTGCAACGGGTCGGACACAGCAATGCCGGTGCGTTTCTTTCCATAATCCAATGCCATTATCCTTGCCATAATATCTATCCTCTTATCTTTTTTACAATCACCGTCCCTACCCTCTTTAATATATCGGCTTCGGCGCGTTTCAGTTCTATATGTTTCATTTGCAGAGCCATCAGGCGGGCAATGTCTTTTTCGTCTTTTATGCGTTTCAATACTTCGTCCTGTACTTGTTTCAGCTTCTTCAACTCGAAGTAGGATAAGGCGCTGTCTATCTCATTTACATAGTTCATTTCCCCGTGAAGGGTTTCTATGCCATATATATCTTTCCAGTTGTGGCTGATATCATTGCGAGTATGCAGCAATCCGGCCAGTTTGTTTTGCAAAGCAGGATCGGGCAGACTATTGAAATAGCTGGCCGGTGGCAACTCGCCATTTTCTGCTTCGTAAGCAAAATAGCTGTCGTACAGCATGCGCACCATCTGGTTTTCTACCAGGTCGGGGTCTATACGCTCGTGTACCAGTGCTGCTACATTGTGGTAGTGTTCGTAATCCTTACCGCCATGCTCCAGCAATATCCTTATCAGTTCCCACTCCTGTTCTTCATCATCTTTGGGCTTGGGCAGTTCTTCTACAGGCAGGTACTCTTGTGGTGTCGCTTCTTCAGCAGCCTGCTGGCGGTCTTTGTGCCTGCGTTCCTGCTCCAGTTTTTCCCTGATGTTTTTGTTCACCAGGTTCACCATACCTGCCTGGTCTACATCCAGTGCATCTGATGCGCGCTTGATATAATAATCCTGCAGGGCGAAGTCTTCTGCCTTATTGATACGCGAGATGGTTTCAGCTATCTCGTTCACCAGTTTCGACTTCTTCACGGGGTCATCTCCTGCTTCTATCAACCCTACTTCCAGCCTGAAACCTATAACATCTTTCTTGTGTTCCTTTACATAGTTATGAAACTCAGCCGCACCTTTTTCCTGTATAAAGCTATCGGGGTCGTGCCCTTCAGGTAACAGCACCAACTGTACATTGAAACTTTGCTCAAGCGCTAGGTCTAAACCCCGCAAGGCAGCGTTGACACCGGCGGCATCACCATCGTACAGTATAGTCAGGTTTTTGGTGAGCTGTGCTATCAACTGCAGTTGCCCTTCAGTAAGTGATGTACCGCTGCTGGAAACCACATTTTCCACACCACCCTGGTGCAGCGATATTACATCGGTATATCCTTCTACCAGGAAACACTCATCCTGTTTGCCGATGGCCTGCCTCGACTGGTGCATACCATACAGCACGCGGCTTTTATTATACAGTTCGTTTTCCGGCGAGTTGATATACTTGGGCGCCTTATCATTCTTCTTCAGTATACGCGCACCAAAGCCCAGCACTCTGCCCGTCATGGCTTGTATCGGGAATATCACCCTGCCATGATAGACATCGTAGTATTTATCATTGCGGTGTTTGATAAGCCCTGCCCGTTCCAGCAGCTCCGCACTATATCCTTTCTGTATCGCTTCTTTCCCGAAAGTATCATACCCTTCAGGGCAATAGCCCAGCCTGAATTTCTCCAGTGTAGCTTTGGTAAATCCGCGTTGTTTGAAGTAAGACAATCCTATAGCCTGCCCTTCTTCCGTGTTCAATAGCGTATCGTGAAAGTAGTTGGCCGAATACTCGTTGATGATGCGCAGGCTTTCTTCAATAAGCTGTTGTTGCTGTTGCTCCGGCGACTTTTCGGTTTCCTCTATTTCTATCTTGTAATAGTCAGCCAGCCATTTGATGGCTTCGGGGTATGTAAGTTTCTCATGCTCCTGCAAAAAGGTAACTACATTGCCAGCCTTGCCGCAACCGAAACACTTATAAATGCCCTTAGCCGCCGACACATAAAACGATGGTGTCTTTTCATTGTGAAAAGGGCAATTGGCTATATGGTTAGCCCCACGCTTCTTGAGCCGTACAAACTGCCCCACCACATCGATAATATCGGCGCGGTTCATTACTTCCTGTATGGAGTGCGGGGCTATCATTGCTCTAAAGTTAGTAAACTATTGTGGTGATAAACTTTACTCTTTCCCTGTCTTGAGTAAGCACATGCCAGTTGCCGTCATATTCTATTTTTACGGGTAGCAACTTGCCGCCCACCTGCTGCGTACGCACCTTCATATGCACGTCAAAATCATAAGCCAGTGTGCTGTAAGAAAGCGAATAATCCCGGGCTACTATCGAATAGTCGCTCTTTCTGAACCATGTAGCCAGGTAGTTATATACCACATCGCTTTTGTATTCAGGCTTAGGTATAGCTTTAAATACATAACATTCTTCACCATCATATTCCTCAGATGCCAGTTTAAAATCATACATATTCGCCACATCCGGCTCAAATATAGCGGCCTTGTCCCCCATCAGTGGTACACCGGCTACCTTGCTGCCGGGGTTGAATATCAACTGTTTCAGTTTGTACTTATGCTTTCCTATCCTTCCACCTTCAGCTTCAGTTAATGCATCGGCTACTATATCGTTCTGGTTGCACAGGGTATCTTTGGTAAAAAACAGGTAAGCGTACAATTCCGCCGTATAATACCTGTATTCCTTATTACGCTTGTAAAAGTTGCCTGTTACCTTTTCCTGCAGGGTTTCCATACTGCGGCAACCATTCCATGCTTTCTGCTTAGTAAGGCTGTATAAGGAAGCGTTTATTTTTCCTTTCTTATTATATATCCTTATATCATTAGTAGCTACATAAGACATCACCCGCATAGATTTGAACGCCTTATAAAAGGTAGTATCGTTTTGTACCCGCCTGATGAAGCCCTGCACATCCCAACCTCCCCGCGCTGCGGATACCACTACTTCGTCCATCTGGATAGGATATTTAAAAATGCTGGTATCCTGTGCTTGCGCTGCAAAGCTTACCACCATCAATATGTATAACAGTACTCTATGCATGTTCCATCCTGTTCTTCCATATCGTTTCCGCTATCAGCATATCCTCCGGTGTAGTCAGTTTGATATTACTTTTCTCTCCTTCCACCAGGTACACATTTTCGCCATAGGCCTCCACCACAGTAGCTTCGTCAGTAAACTCCGCCCTGTAGCCTTGCTCAAATGCGGGCAGCAGTATATCTGACCGGAAGGTTTGCGGCGTTTGTATGCTCCGCATATACTGCCTGTCAACCGGGCGGCTGTTGTCACCCTCTACAATGCGCATACTGTCTGCTACTGCAATGGCAGGAATAGCACTCCCCTTTTCAACTGCCTGTACGAAACAGCGTTGTATCAGGTCTGCCGACACAAGCGGCCTCACCCCATCGTGCACGAATATCACGGAGTTGCCGCTAACAGCCTTCAACCCGTTCTGCACGCTATGGAACCTCGTCTCTCCACCCTGTACTATAGCCATATCTATCCTTTCGGGGAATGCCTGCAGTACCATTTGCGCATAGCTCAGTTGGTCATACGGCAATACCAATACCAGTTTAATATCTGCATAAGCGTCTATAAAAGCTTTAAGGGTATAATACAATACCGGCTTACCTGCCAGCGGCAGAAACTGCTTGGGGATGGCGTTGCCCATTCTCTGCCCTTTGCCCCCTGCTACTATCACTGCGTATTTATCCATTCAGAGTGTAAAGTTAACTGTTGTTATCGGCTAAAGACAAGTCCGCCCCCGGTAGTGCGGGGGCGGATGCATAATATATTAAATGTATTTTTATGCAATTTTTTCTACCTGCATGTAGTTCAGTTCTACTGGTGTGGCACGGCCGAATATCTTCACCACGACTTTCAGCTTCTTCTTCTCTTCATTCACTTCTTCTACAGTACCGTTGAAGTCGTTGAAAGGCCCGTCGGTGATGCGTACAGTTTCGCCCACGATGTATGGCTCAGCGTAACCGATACCCTGCTCGCTCACCTCGTCCATCTTACCGAACATCTTGTTCACTTCAGACTTACGCAGTGCGGTAGGATGGTCTTTACCCAGGAAATGTATCACGTTGGTTACATTCTTAATGGTCTGTATCATATCGTCGTTCAGCTTGCCGTCTACAGCTTCCAGCATCAGGTAGCCGGGGAAGAGTATCTTTTCGCGCAACACCTTTTTACCGGCCTGCACTTTAAACACCTTCTCTCCGGGGCATAATACCTGCAGTATAGATGCACCCCAATTGTTGATTTGCACCTCTTTATCCAGGTATTCTTTTACCTTTTTTTCTTTGCCGCTGATAACGCGCAATACATACCACTTGGTTTCCTGCTCAGGCTTTTTTGTTTCCTGTACGGGATTTTCAGCAGTATCCTGTCCGTCGTTATTTTTTATTTCTTCTGTCATTGTTACCCGAATGTTTTTAGCTTATAATGCTGTACAACAGGGTGAGTACCTTTTCAGATACGAAGTCCATGCCGAATATGAGCGCTGTAAGTATAATGAGCGATACCAGCACGATGATGGTTGTCTGCTGCAGCACATCCCATGTAGGCCAGGTCACTTTGTGCACCAGCTCGTCGTACGCAGCCTGAATATAGGAACCGAATTTTGCCATAACCCGATCCGCCTGAGGCGGACTATTTTTTATTGTTAAAAATATTATTTCTATCCCCAGTTCCCTATTCAGAGAGCGGAGGAGGTTGCACGGGCACCTGGATTCGAACCAAGATCGAAGGTTTTGGAGACCTCTATTCTACCATTGAACTATGCCCGTGTGTCAAAGAACTTAACGACTGCGTTAAATTAAAAAGCCCCCTTTGCAGGAGCGACTGCAAAAATAGGGAAATCTTTCGGAAAAAAGTAAGCTGATTTTGTGGTGCATACAGGTATTTTTTAAAAACGGATTCACAAATAGAGTTTTTTTATTAATTGTAAGTGCCTGATTTACCCCTGTCCATAGTATACGCCCAATTCGCTGACTTGTTATAAAAAAGCTATGGCGAGGTGTATTCTGAACAAATGTTCCATTTTGATTCCAGTTCTGAAATAAAAACAAACCCGGTGGCATTGCAGAAATCTCTATATACACCGGCCAACAGGAACAGGATCCCGTTCAACATAATATCTGCTACGATGTCACCTTGCATGTTTTACCATAACAAATATACGCAAAAAAAATCCATAAAACAATTGCCCTCACATATTATGGGAACAACCTGTACAATACCCCCTGCTCATTCCCTTTACCAAAGTATCATTTCGTTAAACCGGGATACCATTTGGCTAAACCGGGCGATATGGGTGGATAAAGGCAGGATATTTTCGAATCATTATTTCACTTTTTAAAAACAAATATGCTATGAAAAGATCACTATTATTACTGGCTGCCGGCTTTTTAGCCGCAACCAGTTCACACGCACAATTCACCACTGTGGGTCCAGCCACCTTCAACACCACCAGCGGAGTAATAGACCTGGTGCCCGGAGCCTGCACCGGGGCACATGTAAACGGGGCGGCCTGGGACAACAACACCACTATTGATTTCACGCGGAGCTTCACAATAGACTATGAAGCGAGTTTCACAACCTATGGTAATTCAGGAGCCGACGGCCACGTAGTTGTATTTGGCGAAAACATCAACACCGCTGCCGGCAGCACAAGTGTGGGTGGCACAGCAGGCGGCCATATGGGTTATTATTTCAATAATGCAGGGGGCGATTTCAACAATTCCATAGGCATCGAATTTGACATTTTCGACAATGGAGCCGGCCTGAGTGATATAGCCAATAACCACGTGATGATAGCTGCAAATGCCAACCCGGCCAGCGTGATAGCAGGCCCGGTAAACATAGTACCCGGCGGTGGTACTGTAGAAGACGGGAAGTACTACTCCTACAGGATAGAATGGATATGCGAAGACCAGGTGCTGAACGTGTACTGGAACGACATGCGTACCCCACGTATCAGCACGTCCTTTAATCCCGCCAGTGTGTTCAGTAACCCCGCCGTTGTCAACTGGGGATTCACGGCAGCACGCCAGGTATCATGCAGCCATCACCTCATCAGGCGTGTAGTAGTGCAGCAGAATGAAGGCTGCGGCGGATGTTTGGATGCAGAGCTGTCCATCGGAATGCTGGGCTGCGGAGATGCGGGTTACGACGTAGGATTCGGAGCCTGGTGGAATAATACCGGTATGGTAGCAACAGTTATTACGCTGGATTTTGGCGATGGCAGCAGCATCACAATGCACCCACCGTTCTACAGCCCCCTGCATACATACACCAGTTGGGGCACACACATTATTACCTATACCATAGTGGGTTACGACCCAGAAACAGGGGAATGCTGCTCTGAACGTATTACCGCCGAGATATACATTCCTGATTGTGACGAAGGCGGTGAAGGTGACGATGGCGTAGTAGAACTGCAAAAACCAGGAGCCACAGGCCTGAACAGTCAACTGATGAACCAAAACCTGTCGATATATCCCAACCCCACCAGCGGCACTATAGATGTAAGGATGAAGGGCAACAACTTCAACAACGTGACAGTGACCGATATAGCCGGGAAAGTGATATATAACATGGCCTATGATGCCGCAGCCAATGCAAAAATACAATTGGAGGGTATAGCCAACGGCACGTACATAGTGCAGGTGAAAGATATAAACGGAACCCTGACCACGCAGAAAATAGTGGTGAACAGGAGCAGGTAATTGCCCCGCTTACCTGTGCCCTGCCACTACCTTGAATATGTTGAGAAACCGGTCGCGGAAACTTTTCGCGACCGGTATTTCTTTATTATTCTCTATCAATAGAGAACCGGCTGTTTTGTATTGCTTTACCAGGTTGACATTGACTATATAGGAACGGTGTACCTGGAAAAAAGGCGGGCAGGGAAGCATTTCTTTAAACCGGCCCAGGTTATAGGAACTCAACATTTCGCCTTCTGTCGTGTATACTTTTGTGTATGCATTAAGCGCCTCCAGGTACAATATCGCGGATACCTCTACATAGTTTATAGCGTTGTTTGCTGCAACGCCGATTTTGTGATGCAAATCCGTTTCTGCCAACGCAGTCCTTTTATTGCTACACCTTGTTATTGCCCTTTCCACAGCAATTGAAAGTTCCACCTCGCTTACGGGTTTCAGCAAGTAACCTGATGTGCTGAACCTGAACGCATCGAGTGCATAATCAGAATATGCGGTAATAAAAATCACTTCGCATTTCAATTCCGGTAAACATCTCAGCAGGTCCATCCCATTGTGCCCCTGCATAGAGATGTCGAGGAATAATATATCGCATGTGGTGGTGCGCAGTCCTTCCAGGGCTTTAGACCAGGAGGTGAAACTACCCGCCACATTTATATTCAGGTTTATATTCTGCAAATTCTCCACCAGCAACTCTACGGCCTGCGGCTCGTCGTCGACTATTATACAACTGTACTGATCATTTTTCATAGTATGGATTTTTGATTTTAATTATTACTGTTGTTCCGCTTTCAGGCATTTGTTTATCTATATAGTGTATTTCAATACCTGCGTTTTCATATTTGTTGAACACATCGGTCAATTGCTTTAATAACTGTCCTCCCTGTGAGGCTTTCCGGTAACTATTCTGCATATTCAACTCCTGCGAGCGGCTTCTGCCAATACCGTTATCATCAATAGTACATGTTATAGCGCCGGTGGTTTCATCCTGTTCAATGACCACCAGGAGCATCCCATCATGTTCTCTGGGAAGAAGGCCGTGGTTAATAGCGTTTTCAACAAAGGGTTGGAGCAGCAGGGAAGGTATTAGCAGCCGTTGGGGGTCTTTGATATTCTTAAGCTCAACGCGATATGTGAACAATGACTCAAACCGTGTTTGCTGCAATTCAATATAATGTTGCAGGTTGGTCATCTCATCGGCCACAGCTATGTAGCGTTTTCTTGAAGACTCAAGATATCCGCGCAACAAACCTGAGAACCTCAATATATGTTCATAGGCCTCTTTCATTTTATTCTTCCTGATAAAAAACAGCGCGGAGTTGAGTGTATTAAAAATAAAATGCGGGTTTATCTGGGCATATACTGCGCGCAATTCCAGTTCCAGCAGTTCATTCTTTTTAGCATTTTTCTTCAACACGTTTCTCCTGGTAACCACAGATATAACATATATAAACAAGATAAACAAGGCAGCACCACTTGTCCATAATACACCCTGCCATCCACTTTGCTGCCACCAGTAGGGAGTTATGAAAAGTTTTACCCTCAATAAATCACTTCGCCATGTATCATCCCCCGCTATTATCAGTAATTCATATTCTTTACCGGGCTTTAATGAGGGCAGGAATATTTCATTATTATCCAATACCCGGTACTCGTCGCTCCAGCCTGTTATTTTGTAAAAGTATTCAGGCTTCCCTGTACCCAAAGGATTTATTATGTCCAGTTTGATATTCCTCTGTTCCTGTGCAATATTTAATGTCATACCCCGGCCTACTTTATATAGGCTGTCGTTGTATGACAATATAATATTGTAAGGTTGCTGATTTTTTTCTGCCAGTTCATATTCCTCCACACTGGGAAAGGCGACCAGGAGCATACCTTTATCGGTTTTGAGAAAAACTTTTTGCCTCACCACCGATATGTCATGCAGTGAATTATACGCTGTCATTTTTATGTTTGGATACATGACAACATCAGAAAAACTGCCGGAGCCTGTTATACGGGCAAAGAGGACACCGAATTTTCCCGCACAAACAACGGTATTACCTGCTATACGGAACTTACTGTCCTTAATATTGAATCTTGAAAAGAGTTTGTTTATTTTTTTCCTTTCCGGTTCTACCAGGTAGATATTAGTTCCATCGTTCAACAATAAGTTGCCAAACAGTGTATCAACCTGTATGTACTCTATATGTCTTATTCCCAGTGCATCCAGGTTATCGCCACTTATGTTTATACTTTTGTCACCTGCTATGCAAATAATACTGCTGTTGTTATACACCCAAAAGCAATTCCGTATTTTATCCCTTTCCATCCTGTTGTAACGGCCAATTACAACAGGCCTGACAAAAATTTTCTCATTTGTGAAATACAACTTTTCAATACCCTGGGGCAATACAACATAAAAACTGTTCCCATCAGCCGGTATCATTTGTTTGATAACAGCCGGCATCGCCCTGCTCATCTCCTCTCCTTTCTTTGATTCTGAACGAACACTATGTGTTCGTGAAACCGGTATGGAATAGAAAGTTTCCGCATCCAGCCAATCGAGCCCGGTACGGGTTAAAAGAAATGACTTGTCTCCGTATTGTGCTACTCCTGTAACATGTTCCCAATTGTCCCGGTCATACTCCTTCATCTTTCCTAAAGTATCTATAGTGAGCAACTGCCGGGTATGTTCGTTCCACCAGCAGCTTAGACTATTGATATTGCCCGCATAAGCGTAATTGCGAAGGGCAGACGCAGGCAACCTTGTAAACATGTCAGCTATACGGGTGGTAACATGCACGCCATTAATATTGGTAAACGTCACCGACCCCCATAATGCATCATGAAAATAGTACAGGATATTTTTGGCGCTGAGCGTCTTGTCAGTAGTGTTCAGTTCATTTACCGGAATTGTGTCAACAATATCCAGGTCCTGGCCAAACCGGTAAATATTCTTGTCGGCGATTATATAATAACTATCTCCGTACCTGAAATCGGAATGGATATAGTCAGGTTTCCCATCGGAGGTATAGAGATTGAAATTCAGTTGCCTGCATTTTTCCAGGTTAAAGCTCTTTACAATATTCCTTCCTTCTTCGTAGTATACCAGGTAGCCGTTAAAAAATATGTTGAATAAATTGGGAGGTGACAGATGGTGGCGGCTCAATGAACACGTATGCAATAACCGCAGACCGCGTGTATCATATTCCATTAAGTAAGTGGCATCGTCCCCTATAGACACAATATTGTTCCTGTTGTTGATTTTGAGTAAAGCCCTCCTGGGGTTATGCCCCACATCTTTAAAATAAATCGTATCATTTTTTTCTATCGCCAATTGGGAAGTAGTAGCGATTTGCGAATGCTCATGCACAAAGTCGTCAGAGATGAACATAATTCCTTCAGGATGCTCGGTTATGTGGCGCGGGTAATATACCTGGTTCTTCTTCGTTGTGTATGCAGCCTTGTATCTGCCGTTACTGATATAACCAATTTCATTAGCAATGGTATGTACCCATACCCTGTTTTTTTTATCCAGGAACAGGCCCCAGACATCGTTGTTGACTAACCCGTTTGAGACAGTGTACAATTCCATTTCGTAACCGTTGTACCTGGCAATACCCTTGGGGGTGCATACCCACAGATAGCCATATCTGTCTACCAGGCCACTGTATACATGGCTGGAGGGCAAACCATGGCTGATATTAATATTATACTCGCCGGCATGCCTGGCAGATGTACTTTTTACCAGGAACAATAAAAGACAAAAGGTATATACGGCCTTTACGTACACTATATCTAATAGATTACAATTCTTGCTGCATCAATTTACGACTAATCGCAAACACCTAAACAGGGGAAAAACACTATTATTAGTTCAAATGATAATATAAACACCTGCAGCGTATTTGCTTGAATACTAAAAATAAAAAGCCCGCTAACGCGGGCTTAAAAATATTAGCAATGTCTGTCTCACTACAGGTTACCTGGCTATGTTCACCGAGCGCAGTTCGCGAATGACGGTTACTTTTATCTGGCCGGGGTATTGCATTTCCTTCTGTATCTTATCGGCTATTTCAAATGAGAGTTTGTCGCTGTCTGCATCGCTTACTTTCTCTGCTTCCACTATTACGCGCAGTTCGCGGCCCGCTTGTATTGCATAGGCTTTTTCCACACCGGTATAGGCCATGGCCAGCGCCTCCAGGTCTTTGATACGCTGTAGGTAGCTTTGCATAATTTCGCGCCTTGCACCGGGGCGTGCACCGCTAATCGCATCGCATGCCTGCACTATTGGCGATATGATATATGCCATTTCCATCTCGTCGTGGTGAGCGCCTATGGCGTTTATTACCGCAGCATGCTCGCCGCATTTCTCGGCTACTTTGGCACCTAACAGTGCGTGGCTCAGTTCAGATTCTTCATCGGGTACTTTACCTATATCGTGCAGCAGCCCGGCGCGTTTTGCCAGCTTCACCACCTTTTGTCCCAGTCCCAACTCGGCAGCCATAGTGGCGCAAAGGTTAGCCGTTTCCTTGGAGTGCATCAGCAGGTTTTGCCCGTAGGACGAGCGGAAGCGCATTTTACCTACGAGGCGTACCAGGTCTTTATGCAGGCCATGTACACCCAATTCTATTATAGTACGCTCGCCTATCTCCATGATTTGCTCTTCGAGCTGGCGGCGTGTTTTTTCCACTACTTCTTCAATACGTGCCGGGTGGATACGCCCGTCCTGTACCAGCCTTTGCAGCGACAGCCTGGCTATCTCGCGGCGGAAGGGATCGAAGCAGGAAAGTATTATTGCTTCAGGGGTGTCGTCTATTATCAGGTCTACACCAGTGGCGGCTTCTATGGCACGTATATTGCGCCCTTCGCGGCCTATTATCTGCCCCTTCACTTCATCAGTTTCCAGGTTGAACACCGTGATAGCGTTTTCAATAGTCTGCTCCGCAGCAGTACGCTGTATAGTTTGTATAATGATTTTCTTGGCCTCTTTGGTAGCGTTGAGTTTAGCCTCTTCCATTATCTCTTTTACATGAGACATGGCCTTGGTACGGGCCTCTTCTTTTATCACCTCCATCAATTCGGTCTTGGCTTCCTCGGCCGACAGGCTGGCTACTTTTTCCAGGCGCTTAATGTGCTCTTCCTGGTGGTGTTCCAGTTCCGTGCGTTTGATGTTCACTACCTCGAGTTGCTTATCAAGGTTTTCTTTGAGCTGGTTGTACTCATTAATCTGCTTTTGCAGGCCGGCGTTTTTATCGTTCAGGCCCTGCTGCAGTTGCTTCAGCTTACTTTCATTTT
The DNA here is from genome assembly GCA_964515955.1 of uncultured Flavipsychrobacter sp. Lineage (GTDB taxonomy): Bacteria > Bacteroidota > Bacteroidia > Chitinophagales > Chitinophagaceae > UBA5543. The sequence goes on from CAZEZM010000009.1 coordinate 36,380, forward strand.
CAGCCAGTTTCTGGTTGCGCTTGTTTACTTCCTGCTCATATTCACTTTTCTTTTGCAGGAAGTGCTCCTTGGCTTCGAGTATTTTCTTTTCCTTAAGGGTTTCTGCCAGTTGTTTTGCGTCCTCTGTTAGTTTTTTAGCCTGTTGCTCTGCTTCTTCTACCTGTTTCTGAGTGTTTTTCGCAAATATTTGTTTACCAAGAAATATACCTATAAGGACTGCCACCACCGAGACGATGGCAATTAATATTGTTGACTCCATTTTGTTTTACTTTAAACCTTTGAAATTGTTCCATTTCTAACTGCCTTTTCCATATATAAAAATACCTGATACGGTTTGGCCTTGTATTAGCGGACGAAATTAATAAAAGATTTCGGTATATCGGAAGCTAAGATTGACTGATTAATAGTTAATTAGGTTGTAATATTGTGAACAGAAACAGACCCGGCTTATATAATGGTTTTATCATATGCTTTCTGCAATGCTTCGCTGATGCCTGTAAGGGCCGAACCTTCTCATAAGGCCGAAATGGTCAATCAATTATTATACGGCGAAAAAGCTGAAGTACTGGAAATCAATGAAAAAGACTGGGCCAGGATACGTTGTGACCGGGATGACTATATAGGCTGGTGCAAGGTGGGACAGTTGACTATCATCCACAAAAAAGACTATCGCAAAGCCCCGCGTTATATAGCTGACAAACACCATAACAAACTGGTATTTGAGCACGACGACCAGTGGATACCCATGGGTGCCGACCTGTTTGGCATGAAACTACTACAGAAAAAGGACAGCAAATACAAGGGTAAAAAGCTGGCATTGAAAGACCTGGAGCTGACACCTAAACACATTGTAGAGGCAGCTATGCAATATCTAAACGCACCCTACCTGTGGGGCGGACGCAGCATAGCAGGCATAGACTGCTCCGGGCTGACGCAGATGGCATTTAAAATGTGCGGCAAAGCAATATTAAGAGACGCCGCCCAACAGGCCGAGCAAGGTGAACAAGTGGATTTTCTGCAACATGCCCACAAAGGCGACCTGGCATTTTTTGATAACGATGAGGGCAAGATAGTGCATGTGGGCATATTGCTGGACAACAGCAGCATACTGCATGCTACCGATACCAGCGGCCGGGTAGTAATAGACAAAATAGACCAGGGCGGTATCATTAGCGTATCTCTGAAGAAACGCACACATAAACTAAGGGTAATAAAGCGTTATTGCTAATCGCTGTACTCCATTCCTTTGTAATAAATACGGAACATGTTTTTTCCTACCTGGTACTTCATTACATCGTAGGTAAGCTGCCAATCTTCAAGCTGCGCATTGGTAACATCGTATATTTCCCCTTCGGTAAACAAGCGCAGCATACCTATCCTGTTTACATAGGCGATTGAGTTATACTGAACCTGGTACTTCTCAGGATAATAACTCTCCATCGTGTAAATTTTGCCTTTATAAAAGACTTTGAAATAACCACTTTGGTCGCGGTAACAAACCATATTATCTATTACGCGGTAGTCCGATGGCTCAAAGAAACCTATACTTTCAATACTGTTGTCGTAGAATACTTTGAAGTAGCCATCGTTAGAAACAAAGGCCACTACATTATCGCCTACCTGGTAAGAGTTAGGCGGAAATTCTTCCACAATATAGGTTTCCCCTTCGTGAAATATCTTAAACCTCCTGTTGATATCAATATATCCTACCGTATTGCGCCCTACTTCAAAGCTGTTTACTGCATATTCTTCCTGTGGAATGATTTGCCCCAGGTAAAAAATGCGGAACTGGTTGGCATAGTTATCGTATGCGGCTATATTATCCGTCACCTTTACGGCTTCCAGCGGGTTACCGGCCAGGAAACCTTCTATCTGGTAAACATCGCCGTTGTAATAAGCCTTGTACTCGCTGCGTATGCCGTCGAAAAATAACAATACACTATCTCCCAGGTAGTATTGCTCGCAATAGGTAGACAATTGCTTTATCTTGCCTTTGTCGAACACGCTGAGGGCTGTGTTGTTTTTGAATGCTACCAGGTTATCGCTTACCTTAAACTCGTTGGTAAACCCGGCATTGATAACCCTCATGCCTCCGCCATAGTATATTTTGAAAGAACGGGCGTTGTCAATATAAGGAATGGCGGTACGGCCCGTTTTTACCTCCAGTGGTGGCAAGTAATCTATTTTCCTGATAAGCCCCTTGTCCCATACCATCACCTGGTTTTGCATATTGACATACGATGACAACTGTCCAAAACTGAATAAGGGAAAAACAAGCGCCAGAACTAACGATACAACAACTTTTACGGGCATATTCATGTGCTATTGAACGTCTAAGATAGGCAAAAAATAAAAAAGCCGGCCCGAGAACAGGCCAGCCCCTATAAACCCTATCACCATGAAAACTTCTTATATCGAAGGTTGATTTCCAACCCGTGACTTTCTTGATTTATAATGCAAAGGTAAGCAGCAATTTCATTTTTTGCAAATGGGGTTAAGTTTTTTTTATTTTTTTTGATTAATGCAGCTATAAATTTTAAGTATATGGCTTAAAAAACTTATTTCTTCTTAGGGGTAAAGATGGCTATCATCCTTCTACCTTCCATCTTGGGCATTGATTCCAATGTACCTACCTCAGCCAGCCTTTCAGCAAATTTCAGCAGCAGCAGCTCTCCCCTGTCTTTAAACATAATAGCACGGCCTTTGAACTGTACATAACATTTCACTTTATTGCCATCCTGGAGAAACTTAAAGGCGTGTTTCGCTTTAAAATCAAAGTCGTGGTCGTCGGTATTGGGAGTAAAGCGTACTTCCTTTACTTCAGACTGCTTCGATTTAGCCTTCTGCTCCTTATCTTTTTTCTTCTTTTCGTAAAGAAACTTCTTATAATCTATGAGGCGGCATACTGGCGGGGTGGCTGTCGGCGAAATTTCCACAAGGTCAACTTCCAGTTCCTGGGCCATTTTCAGCGCCTTATCTATCGGGTAAACAGCTGATTCGATATTCTCTCCTACAACCCGCACTTCTCGGGCGGTGATTTCTTCATTTGTGCGATGTTCTTTTTGAGGCCTCTGCCTCAGGTAAGGCTGTCTTGTTCTTTTCTGCATTAAAGATTTTTAAAATTCCAGCAAAAATAGCTATTTGTTTAATTCAATCAATATTTTACCCGTCTTTCTGCTAAGAAGCAGTTACAGGCGTTTTACCACTCATCTGTTTATTTACCATATACAGTATATCATTGATAAACTCCTGTAAATCAACAGAACCCTTATCACCTTCTTTATGTTTGCGCACCGCTACTTTATGCTCATTCATCTCCTTTTCTCCTATTATCAGCATATATGGCACTTTCATCAGCTCGGTATCTCTTATCTTTTTGCCAATCTTCTCGCTGCGGTCGTCCAGTTCGGCACGTATACCGGCATCTTTCAGGGCATGGTACACTTTGTTTGTGTATGTTTCGTATTTATCACTGATAGACAATACTTTCACCTGTACCGGCATCAGCCACAGGGGCAGGTCGCCGCCGCAGTGCTCCAGCAGCACGGCTATAAAACGCTCCAGCGAGCCAAATGGCGCGCGGTGTATCATTACCGGGCGTTTGCGGGTATTATCACTATCAACATATTCCAGTTCAAATCGTTCAGGCAAATTATAATCAACCTGTATAGTGCCCAATTGCCAGCTACGTCCTATGGCATCTTTTACCATAAAGTCGAGCTTAGGGCCGTAAAATGCTGCTTCTCCGTATTCTATTACTGTATTCAGCCCTTTTTCTGTTGCTGCTTCAATAATTGCCTGTTCAGCAGTAGCCCAGTTTTGCTCATCGCCTATATACTTGCTGCGGTCTTCTTTATCGCGCAGGGACACCTGTGCAGTGAAGTTTTCGAAATCGAGCGAGGTGAAGACATATAGCACCAGGTCTATTACTTTCTTAAATTCCTCTTTCACCTGCTCGGGGCGGCAAAACAGGTGGGCATCGTCCTGGGTAAAACCACGTACACGGGTAAGGCCATGCAACTCGCCCGACTGCTCGTAACGATATACGGTACCAAACTCGGCCAGGCGCAATGGCAGGTCTTTGTACGAGCGTGGAGAAGACTTATATATTTCGCAGTGGTGCGGGCAGTTCATAGGCTTCAGCATAAACTCCTCGCCCTCCTGCGGGGTAGTTATGGGGCGAAAACTGTCTTTGCCATATTTTTCCCAGTGACCGGATGTAACATACAGTTGTTTGCTGCCAATATGCGGTGTCACTACGGGAAGGTAACCGCTATCCATCTGTGCCTTTTGTAAAAACTGTTGCAGGCGTTCGCGCAACATAGCCCCTTTGGGCAACCATAAAGGCAAGCCGCTACCTACTTTTTCAGAAAAGGCAAACAGCTCCAACTCTTTGCCCAATTTGCGGTGGTCGCGCTTTTTAGCTTCTTCCAGCAGCGCCAGGTGTTCATCCAGCTCTTTTTGCGATGGAAATGAAACACCATATATGCGGGTAAGCATTTTATTTTTTTCATTGCCACGCCAGTAAGCGCCTGCTATACTGTTCAGCTTAATAGCTTTGATATGCCCTGTATGCGGGATGTGTGGCCCGCGACAGAGGTCAGTAAAATTCCCTTGGGTATAAAATGTTATCTGCCCGTCTTCCAGGCCATCTATCAGTTCCAGCTTATATGGGTCAGCTTTTTCTGTAAAATAGGCGATAGCATCCGCCTTAGATACCTCTTTACGGGTGTAGGCGTTCTTGTTTTTAGCCAGGTCTTTCATTTTGGCTTCAATAGCTGCCAGGTCTTCTTCTTTTATCACCCTGTCACCCAAGTCTATATCATAATAAAAGCCGGCGTCAATCGGTGGGCCTATACCCAGCCTCACGCCGGGATACAGTTCTTCCAGCGCCTCGGCCATCAGGTGTGCCGATGAGTGCCAGAAGGTAGAAATTGCTCCTTTTTCTCCCCATGTCAATAGTTTCAAGGTAACGTCTTTATTAATAGGGCGGGTAGCATCCCACACTTCACCATCTATTTCTGCCGCCAATACCTTTCTTGCCAGCCCTTCGCTGATAGACATTGCTACGTCCATTGCACTAATGCCGGCCTCATATTGCCGTACAGAGCCATCGGGTAATGTAATATTGATCATAAAAATCTATTCTTCACCTTTTAAATCAGGGTGCAAATCTACAAATTGCACGCGTGTTATAAATAAAATAAAAAAACCATCCCGCTTTGGCGGGACGGTTATGAGTTATTTGATATTAACTAATTTATCCCCCGTTTGAACCGTCGGCTTTAAACGTCATCGTATAGATGGTTGTATCCCTTACCCAGTTGTAGCCACCCATGCCATTATCCACCTGCTTGTCTTCGAGGTCGTAATACCTGATAGTAAACCTGTCGTTGTAAAACTCCAATATTTCAGCATTTACGTCCTGTTTAAAGAATTCTTTAGCATCGTAAATGTACATCTTAGTATTATTGTCAGTAAGCCCCCACTTGAACTCCAGTTCAGCAGTTTCATTGATAGAGCAAGTCCATTCGCCGGGAATGTGGGCACCATCATATCCATCCCTGAATATAAGCCTGTCATCCAAAGCGCATTCTGCCTTTACTATAGGTGTTACCTGGTCTACATCTATGGGTACTGCAAAACCGTCCTTCTTCCATATGGCGTGCCTTGAACCTGTATCCAGGGCCCATTTCGATTCTCTTAATATTTCCTGCCTGGACTTGGTCTCTTCGCCTTTCTTGGTGCATGATACAACCAGCAGAACAGATAATACCAATAAGCTATATCTCATAGTTTAGTTATAATTAACCCTTAAAACTAATGAATATCCTCTGCTTACAAAAGTTTTATGGATAAAAAATCAGTTAGTTTCTATGAAAATTTTGTCAGACAGGCCCTTATTCACCTCGTATTTCAGGTAGTTGATCTCAATTTTACCCTTTTGGCGCTTTTTATCACCTTTTGCAGCCGGCTTTACCTGCTGGCTGGCATCGTAGTCCATCGTCACTCCTTTGGGCAGTTTATACTCTTTTACGTCCAGGTACACTATTACTTTATCAGGCAGCCCCAGCCTGGTATAATTGCCAAAGGCGAGGTCCATCTTTACCGTACCATTATCGCGGGTGGTAGTTTCTGTACGTAAAGCCAGGTTTCTTGCCACATCTACCCATATCTTAGTGAGTATTATCTGTCCAGCGTCTTGTAGCGGTATCACTTTTATTACTTTTACGGTTTGGCCGTTGATGACATCCGTTCCTGCATCTATTACCGTTACATCGCCAGTGGGGAACATACTATTGAGTGTAAGGCTCACATTGTTTTTGGGTAGGATAGATACGCCTCCTTTTCTTTCCAGCTTCATCTTATCAGGCGCTTTAAAGTAGAGCTTCCCATCCAGCGGGGGCACTTTCATAAATGCAATATCAATCTTAACACGCACATCGGCTACATAATCTTTAATGACATCCAGCCTCGACCTGAGATTTTCAAACAGAACAGCGGCACTGTCAGCCTGCGCATAAGACACAACGCTGATACAGCACAACATAACAGACAATCCAGCAACCCTTATCATACTCCTCATGACTGAATATCTTTTTTATTAAACACAATTATTGTCGCCATAATAAACAGCACTATATATATCCCCAATACCATCACCGACTGCCAGATAGCATCGTACGGTATGGGGGCATCAAAGAAACCCTTCCACGCTATCATATGCGAGGTAAACAACCAAGGCTTGATAGTATTGAACAACGGCACCTCCAGGTTGGAGAAAATGGTAAGCACCACTATTATGCCCATAGTGCCTATTATGGGGCCTATAGAGTTATCGCCAAACACAGACAAAAATACGGACAAAGCCGCTACGGTTGTCATAGCCAATGCAGCAAAAGCAAAAGCCAGCAGGTAACGCCACATAATATCATGCTCCAGCAGCATTACAAAAGCATCACTTTTCAGGTTAATCATATCGCCTGTACCAAACAGCAGTATGGACAATCCCAGGCCAACAATGGCCAGCCACACCAGTAAGAGTAATGCATATATAATGCTGGCGACAAACTTAACCAACACTACCCCGGTACGCGATACCGGCTTAGTGAGCAATAGCCTCATAGTACCCATATTAGCTTCCCCCGCCAGGGCATCGCCTGCTACCAATGCTACCAGCAGTGGTATATGTATCAGCAGCGATTGCAGCACGATGTAGGTAACGAGATAACCATTCAGGATATTACCTCCTATATCAAACTGCTCGCCCACGCCTGCCATGGCGAAAGAAACGAAGCTCTTCCCGTCCACATACATGGCCAGTTGTATCAGGAAGGTAACCGCTGTCATAATCAGGAAGCTGATATACGTACGCGGCCTGCGGAATATCTTATATAGCTCCAATCTCAGCATTATCTTCGTTTGTAAGTGATAAAAAATATTCCTCCAGCGAGTGTTTCGACCTTATTTCCAATACATGTGCTTTTTCTTCTACCAGGTATTTGTTCAGCCCGGGCATCTTGCGCGGGTGCATCCTGAACAGCAAGGTGGATGAATTGCCACCTTCTACTATATACTGCCCCCAGCCCTTTTCCTGTAGTTTATCCATAATGCTGTCATCGGGCAGGATGCGTACTTCAAATATTGTTTCGTTGGGGTTCAGCAACTCGCTTACTTTACCTTCCACTACTTTTTTGCCTTTGTGTATGATGAGCATATGTGTAGCCACCTGCTCTATTTCGTACAACAGGTGCGAGGAGATAAGTATGGTTTTGCCCATATGGGTACCCAATGTTTTTATCAATTCACGCATTTCCGCTATACCCTGCGGGTCCAGGCCATTGGTGGGCTCATCCAGTATCAACAGTTCGGGGTCGTGTACCAATGCGATGGCAATACCCAGCCTCTGCTTCATACCTTGCGAATAGGCTTTTACCTTATCGTGTTCCCTGCCTTTAAGTCCCACCAACTCTATCACTTCATGCAGCCGCTCCGCCGGTATATGTTTGCGGCTCAGCCGGGCAAATATCCTCAGGTTGTCCCATGCAGAGAGGTATTTGTACATATCCGGCCTTTCTACAATGGCGCCTATTTGCTGCAAAGCCCTCCTGCGGTTCCGGCTAAATGGCTCTCCGTCTATCAGCACCTCGCCTGCGGTAGGGTGTATTAAACCCGTCAGCATACGTATAGTGGTACTTTTGCCGGCCCCGTTCGGCCCCAGGAAGCCATAGATTTCCCCCTTGCCAATAGCGAATGAAAGGTCATCCACTGCTGTAAAATCTCCGAATCTTTTTGTAAGCCCCCTTACTTCTGCAATATGCTCCAATGCCGCTACTATTAATTATTACAAAGTAACAAGAACACAGCTATATTTCAGTTCGTAAATGTTAACGATAAAATAAATTATATTTATATACCGGTGGCTTTAATAGTTCCTGTTTTCGTTTATGTAATTTTACCCTTGCATGAAGAAGGTATTCCCTCTTATTATAATCCTCATAACACTGTCTGTACTGGGCATTGTATTCATACAGATGTCATGGATACACAACTCCGTAGAACTGCGTAAGCAACAGAGAGAGCAGGACGTGATACACGCCATAACACAAATTAAACAATCCCTATATGACACTTACCTGTTCAATACAGGGCGTATCGGTTTCATGAATGAAGATTCCAAAAACTTTTACCTGATTGATTTCACCGTAGAGATTATACCTCCTGAAGAGATACACAATAAAATAGACACCGCACTGAAACGGTACAACATCAGGACACCATACGAATACTCTATTACCAACATATTTCAGACTGACATCATCAAATCAAAAGGCTTCACGCCTGAAATGAAGGATCATGCAATAGAAATTCAGCTAACCCTTGACGACCCTAAGGCACAATACTATGAGGTGCTGCATTTATACATAAAAGAGGAAAACAATTTTATCATCAGTAAAATTGGCTGGTATATAGCGGGGTCTATATTATTTACAATCATTATTATCTCAGCTTTCTACCTTACTATACGCACCATGTTCAACCAGAAGAAGCTATCGGAAATCAAGTCTGACTTCATCAACAACATGACCCATGAACTGAAAACACCACTGGCTACCATATCGCTGGCTATAGATGCGCTCACCAATGAAAAGGTGATACATGACACTGAGAAAATAAAGTATTACAGCCGCATGATAAAAGATGAAAACAAGCGGATGAATAAACAGGTGGAGAAAATACTGCAGTCGGCCAGGATAGAAAAACAGGATATAAAGTTAAACCTGCAAAACCTGAACGCACATGAGATAATCAGCAAAGTAGCGGATAATGTGAACCTGCAGATATTGGATAAAGACGGCAAATTATCCCTGCACCTGGAAGCTGAAAACTTTAAAATAGAAGCGGATGATGTGCATTTTTCCAACGTCGTTTTCAACCTGCTGGACAATGCTATAAAATACTCAAAGGGCGACCTGGTGATAGAAATGAGTACCAAGAACGAGAGGGACATGTTTGTGCTGCAGGTGAAGGATAACGGTATAGGCATGAGCAAGGAAACACAGTCGAGGGTATTTGAAAAATTCTACCGCGCACATACCGGCAATATCCATAATGTAAAAGGCTTCGGGCTGGGACTGAGTTATGTAAAAGCCATAGTGGAAGCACATGGCGGCAAGGTGAAAGTTGAAAGCATTTTAGGAAAGGGAAGCACATTTTCAGTGTACTTCCCTATCGTGCAGGAAAGCTAAAAATCCTTATAACGTTACACAAAGGCTTTTGATAACGGCTGACAACCTTATCGCATCGTATACCCTTGCTTCACTTGTACCCAGCGCTCTCACTGAGTGTTCGTGAGATGTTACACACTGCTCACAACCATTCAGAGCAGATACAGCCAGGCTCATCAGTTCAAATAATTCTTTGCCCATGGCCGGTGCCATCATAATACTCATGCGTATGCCGGCCGGTGTATTATTATAAAATTCGTTACCCTTCATATAATGACGGAAACGGTAAAACACATTATTGAGGCTGAGCAATGACGCGCAAGCGTGCGTTTCCGATATTTCATCAATAGTAGCCCCTTCCTTCGCCGCCATTTTTTCAAAAGCGGTTATCAATACTTCATTCTTCTCGTTTGCCGCCGTAGCCAAAGCCAACAGTGCGGCCTCTTTTGCAGTAAGGTGTTTACTTTTCAGCACACCGGCCACATTCAGTTTTAGGTCGCGCAGGTACTTGCTATCGGTAGCAGACATACGTGCCAGACCGGGTGAAGTATAGTTTTCATCAATGCCTAATTCTGCCAGCAAACTCAACGCCGTATTATTCAGGTTTTCTTTCACTTCCATGTTCATTATTTTTTATAAAAACATCCACCCTGGCGAGGGTGGATGTTTATTAAATATTCATCTTATAAATTATGCAGTTTCCAACTGGTGCGTCAGTGTTTCTTCGCCTTTCTTCCAGTTGCAGGGGCACAACTCATCTGTCTGTAGTGCATCCAGCACGCGCAGCACTTCTTCTACATTACGGCCTACACTCAGGTCATTGATATTTACCCAGCGCACTATACCCTGGGGGTCTATTATATATGTAGCCCTGTACGCTATCTTTTCATTGGGTTCTAATATACCCAGGTCTTCAGCCAGGCTCTTAGAGGTATCGGCTATCATCGGGAATTGCAGGTCGCGCAGGTCCTGGTGGTCTTTGCGCCATGCCAGGTGTACAAACTCACTGTCTGTTGACGCACCCAGCAATACAGTATCCCTGTCTTCAAAGTTCTGGTAGTTGTTATTGAATTCCGCTATCTCCGTAGGGCATACAAAAGTGAAATCTTTAGGCCACCAGAACATCACTGCCCATTTCCCTTCAATATCGCTATTACCGATGTTCCTGAATTCTTTTCCTTTTTCCAGTGAAACCACTGATTTTTTATTAAACTCAGGAAACTTGCTACCTACTGTAACACAACTGTTGCTCATCTTCTTTTACTGTTTTTGTTTTTTATTGAAAATTCTGCGCAAAGGTCGGGCATATAACAGAATAAGACAAACAGTTTATCATTGTGTTTGTTTATGAAAAAATAGGGCAATTCAATCAGGAATAACAAAGGGAGCCAAATTGGCTCCCTTATAATATTTTAAAACTGTGCTGTTCGCTTACCTTATCAACATGACGTTACCGGTTTTATTGATGCGTTTGCCGGATAAGCAGAAGGCATCCACTTCCCAAACATACACACCTACAGCCGCTTTTTCACCGGCTATCATACCATCCCATTGTTTTGTAATATCGGTAGTGGTAAATACCAGCTTACCCCAACGGTCATATATATTAAACTTATCCAGCTTGGCTATTTGCCTGTTCATCAGGCCGAATTGAGACCTTGAGCCGCCGCTTTCGGGCATAAAGGCATTGGGCAAATCCATATCATCGCACTGTACATATACTATCACCGTATCAGTTATAGTACACATACCCGATGAATCTGTGACTGAAAGGTAGTAAGTAAAATCGTGCGGAGGGCTCACAGTCGGGTTGTCATTATACACATCATCTATATACTGGTCAGGCATCCATTTTCTCAGGTAGTCGAAACGCTGCGAAGTCATTGGCCCGCCCAGCATGGTAGAGGCTCCGTCGGCTATTGTCCTGTCTGGTCCTGCATCCGCCTTCAGTTTTTTCACGTTTACAGTAATAGTTGTATCTACTACGCAGCTACCCAACGGGAAAGGCATACGCAATGTGTACCCGGTAGTCACATCGGGCCATACTTTGATATCCTTCTTATCAGGTGATGAAATATTATAGTTAGGTGTCCAGCTATATGATATGGCATTGATAGATGTCACCCTCAGTTCTGCTGTATCTCCCTGGCATATAGTGGTATCGTCTGATATGATAAGCGCCGGCGTAGGCAATACCCTTATGAGTTTACACTGCACCTGCATATCCGGCAAACCTTCGTTGGTGGCATAATATATGTTAAACAAACCTGTATCTGTATACTTGTACTCAGGCGGCCTGTTGGTGAGCGAATACTGGATGCTTGCAGTATTGCATTGTTCGAAATGAACCCTGGTAATAGAATTACTGGCTTCGTTACTTACAAAGGCATATACATTATCCCTGTCACGCACCACCTTAGATATATGCGTCGGAGACAATATTTGGCCGCTACCCAGGTTACTGAAATCAGTGCTTGTATACGGGCCTTCAGCTGTTTGCATTTCTATCCTTACCAGGCTATGCCCTGCTTTTGCCGTAACAAAAGCATACATACGGCCGCAATCCCTCAGCAATGTGATGCTTGATGGAGAGCCCATATCTACCAACGAATTGCTGATAGTAGATGCAGCCGGTGTCAGGTTGTCCAGCGTACCCATATCAATACGCGATATGCTGCTGTTGCCACTGTTGGTAACGAAGAAATACCATTTATTATTATCAATGATAGCGCCAATATCCGTAGGCCCAGACAATATCTGCGGTGCATACAGCACCTGGGTAAGGGTGGGTGTCAGCGATATATTTGTATCCAGGTTAAAACGTATTAACTCCGCCAGGCCATTGTTTACCAAAAAGCCATACCATTTATCACCCTCTTTAGCTACAAATACGCCTGTTGGTATATTCAGTTTATTCTCCAGGTTGCCGAAGTTTACAATATTGGGTGTATTAGCCAGCGATGTGCCGAAATCTATACGTGCCAGTGTAGATGTTGCCTGGTTAGAGCCCGCTGTGATGAAGATATACCAGCGTTTATCCGCCATATCGCGCACCATGTACATAGAGTTCACCCCATCCGGAAATATACCATCCATGTCGCCGAAATTGGTAACTATAGGTGTATTGGCCAGGCTGGTACCAAAGTTCAGCCTCACAAATGTCTTATTGCCGGGATTGATAACAAAGCCAAAATAATTGCCATCATCATTCTGGGCTACTTCTATACCTGCGGGGCCGTTAAGCTGCAGGTTCTGCATCCTGGTGCCGGTTGGTTTGTTGTAAAGATAGCCTGAACAAAACCCCCAATAGTGGGACTGTCTGTCGGGGAAATTACTCACCAATTGTATAGTTTGCTTTACACAAACGGAATCCGGCGCTTTAAATAAATCCTCCTGGGCGTTGACAGAACTCATTAAAGAACCCATCAAAAAAACTACCGATAACAGGCTTTTTCTCATAATACTGAAAAGAGTTTCACTTTCTAATGGGCTAATATAACTAATTTGCCCAAAAATTTTATAGCAAAACCGTATATTTATTTCTTTCAAAATTAATTTCTTCTTTTTATTGCTCCTATGGAAAAATCAAAACTACTCTTATTTTATAAGACATTAATTATTATCATATTAGTTGGCTTCGGCTCAACATCGTATGCCCGCAAAGGCATGTGGATGCCCCCGCTGCTGAAAAACCAGGAAGCAGATATTGTAGCAGCAGGGCTGGCCATACCCGTAGATATGCTGTATAACGCAGATGGCACAGGCCTGAATAACGCGGTTGTGCTGTTCGGCAGTGGTTGTACCGCCGAGGTAATATCCCCGAAAGGGCTGCTGCTTACTAACCACCACTGCGGCTATGGTACTGTCCAGGGGCTGAGCAGCAAAGAGAAGGATTACTTTGCCAATGGCTTTTGGGCCAAGAAGCACGAAGAGGAAATCCCCTGCCCCGGCTTATCCGTTACATTTATCCGCCGTATCGAAAACGTGTCGGACAGGATATTGACCGGGCTTGAGGACACCCTGGCAGAAACTACCCGCGACAGTATTATCGCCATTCGCATTAAAAACCTGGCAAAAGGCTATAAATATACCACCGGATATGAGGTAATGATTAAGCCCTACTACAACGGAAACGAGTATTGGGCATTACTTATGGAAAAATACACAGATATACGGCTGGTAGGGTTTCCCCCTAACGGTATTGGCTCTTTTGGCGGAGATACGGACAACTGGATGTGGCCACGCCATACAGGAGATTTCAGTATGTTCAGGATATACGCAGGCCCAAACAATAAACCCGCGGCCTATAGCAAAGACAATAAACCCTATGCCACAGACAGGTTCCTGTCTATTAATATAGGTGGGTATAAGGAAGGTGACTTCACTATGGTGTACGGCTTTCCGGGGTACACCCAGCAGTATATTTCCTCTTATCAGCTCAACCAGGTATATACCATTATAGACCCCATACGTATAGAAACACGCACTATACTGCTGGACACATGGGCTAAAAACATGGATAAATCGAGAGATGTATTCCTTAAATATACTTCTAAGCACAAACGCATAGCCAATGGATGGAAAAAGTGGCAGGGAGAAGTGCGGGGCCTGAGGCTGAATAATGTACCCGAGAAAAAAGCTGATTACGAATTCCAGTTCCAGGGCTGGGCAAGCATGGATGAAACCCTGCCCTATGCAGACGATTTGTTATCCCGGATGGGGGCTATTTCGCTGGCTGCCGATGAAGCGATAAAAGCTGATGAATACATCAGGGAGGCGGTGCTGGCCGTTGAGCTGATAAAACAGGGTGCCGAACTTGACAAAATGCTGAAAGTTTTCAGGAGTGGACGCACAGGCCCTTCATTGTCTGATAGCCTGAAAAAACTGGCCGTAAAATGGGAGGGCTTTTATAAAAACTATGATACCCCCACTGATAGGGATGTATTCACCGCACTTATGCCTTTGTTTTTTGAGAAATGTCCTGAATATGTACCTGCACTATATAAAGCACAGCACAGCAGGCATGGCGGAGATTATGCCCGGTGGGCCAATTATGTCTATTCCTCGGTTGTGACAAACATGGAAAGGCTAAATGCACTGGCTTCATCCACCTCCGCATCAGACAGTATGAGCATAGTAACAGACCCTGCATGGATGCTGTACAACGCGGTTGAAGAGGTAAAAAAACATAAGGTTGACCCCGTACTATCATCATACAAGGTGCAAATGCAATACCTCAACCGCCTGTATATGAAAGCGCAGATGACTTTCGACAAAAGCACGAAGTTTTTCCCCGATGCCAACCTCACCCAGCGCCTGACATATGGCCAGGTGAAAGGCATAGACCCCGATGGCCCGGCAGGATACTCTTACCAGACCAACCTGGACGAAGCGATTGCCAAGCACAACCCCGCTATCGAAGAATTTGACATACCGGAAAAAATAAGGCAACTGCATAAAGAAAAAGACTATGGGCGTTGGGGCGTAAATGGTACGGTGCCAATAGCATTCATCGCATCCAACCATACTACCGGGGGCAACTCGGGTAGCCCGGTGTTGAACGCAAGAGGCGAATTAATAGGCCTGAACTTCGACAGAATTTGGGAAGGAACGATGAGCGACCTGTACTTCGACCCCAATTTGTGCCGCAACATTAGTGTTGATATACGCTATGTATTATTTGTAGTGGAAAAATATGGGGAAGCCGGGTGGCTGCTCGACGAGTTGAGGCTGAAAGGCAAATAGCATTTAATAAGACGTTTTCATGACAAACTACCGGTACCTAACCGGTAGTTTTCGTATATTTACGAGCCGCTATTTATGAATATTTCCCCCGAATGATGATGTATTTGATGAGTCGTAACATATTAATGGTTTGTTTTATCGCGCTGACTGTAGGCATAAGCGCATGTGCACAAACAAAAAAAAGCACAACAAAAACTAATGTAGCACCGGCGCAGCAGGAGAAAGCTATACTATTGCAGGCCACCAGCCAAAGGACAAACCCCGGAAGGGAAGAAACAGAACCTACTGTTGAATACAGGTTTGTAATAGTATGGAAGAGCGAAAAAGAACCTGCAAAATTTTTCTGGCGGGGCGAAAATAGCTGGCAGGTGTGCAATGTCACAAAAGTGAAAAACTTCAGGACTTTGGAAGTAAATGACAACGGCGTGCCGCAAGACCTGAACTATGAAAATAACGACCCGGGCAATAACGCCTATAAATACGGCGATACGCTGGAGCTATACCCTGCCGAAATGAGCAAACACCCTGTTCCTGGCGAAATACCTAAAGACAAAAAAAACATTATATACTACAAACAAATAGATGGTAAATGGATGGCGTTGCCGGTGGAGAAAATCACCAAATTGCCAACTATATCCATGCCATAACAAAGCAGCAACAACAGTTTTTTCGTAAACGATATGAAAAGGTTAATAATTCTTACAGCATTAATTTTAGCAGGCAACTATACACAAGCTCAGCCCTGGCTGGATAAACACGAAGGAAAGAAACTGACTTTGCAGGAAATAGTTGACGCTTACCGCAACAGCAAGGCCGCGCAAAATGGCGAAGATATATCTGACCACGAAGTGCATTTTGAAAAAAAAGATTACCATTTCAACCGTTGGCTTAACTATTGGGAAGGCCGTACAGATGAAAATGGCTACCTGGTTTCGCCCCGCAAACATTGGGAAGAATATAAAAAAATACAGCAACAGTCCATGCAAAACAGGGCTGCCGCCAAAGGTACGTCTGTTGACGTTAACTGGACCTTTCACGGGCCTGACAACCCGCTGGCAGGCAACTACGGGCTGGGACGTATCAACGTAATAGAGTTTCACCCTACGGATACAAATACATATATGATAGGCAGCCCCGGTGGCGGTATATGGCGCACTACCGATGATGGTGATAACTGGACTGTACTGGACGACTTTTTGCCTCTGCTGGGTGTATCCGACATCGATTACAATCCGCAAAACCCCAACACCATATATATATGTACCGGCGACCGTGATGCCAGCGATACCTATAGCATGGGCGTCTTTAAAAGTACCGATGGCGGTATTACATGGGATACGACTGGTTTTCAATACGGCTTTACTGAATTAAAAAAAACCAATGGCCTGCTCATCAACCCTGTTGATACCAACTCGCTGACACTGGCTACCAGCGGCGGTATTTACAAATCTTATGATGCCGGGCAAACCTGGACACAGGTTACCTCCGGCTTTTTTCAGCAGATACTGGCCCACCCCACAGATACAGCCATTATGTATGCTACTGGTTACACCACATTCAATACCCGCGAGGTATACCGCTCTGCCAATGGCGGCAGCACATGGCAGCGTACCGCCTTATACCCCGGCACCAGCAGGGTAGAAATGGCCGTTACTAAAGCAGACCCTGCTATCGTAAAATTAGTAGTCGCCAATACCAGTTACGGGCTGGAGGGCATTTACAACTCTACCGACACAGGCAAGACCTTTACAAAGATTTTTGACGACAAAAATTGCGACAGCAATATACTCGCCAGTTCGTCGAAAGGCGACAAATGCGGCGGACAGGGCTGGTACGACCTTTCTATACAGATAAGCCCTGTAAATGCGGACCATGTAGTTGTTGGCGGGGTGAACACCTGGTTTTCTACTGACGGTGGAAAGAAATGGACGGTGGCCAACCAATGGAACAATACAGTGACAGGGGTGACTATCGTTCACGCTGATAAGCATTTTCATAAGTTCCACCCATACAATCCCGGAGTATTGTACGAGTGTAATGACGGTGGCCTGTACAAAACTTTTGCGCCAATGAGTTCTAATGCTATCTGGCAAAACCTGAGTGAAGGGCTGGGCATTACGCAGTTTTACAGGAATGCGGTATCAGGCAGTGCTGCTTATGTATTGGGCGGCGCCCAGGATAACGGCACTAAAATGCTGACAGGCGGCACATCTACACAAATGACCGGGGCCGATGGCATGGATTGCCATATAGACCCGTCTGACAGTACTATTCTCTACACATCACAACAATATGGCGAACTAAGGCGCTCCACAGATGGCGGCAAAACATTCACCGATATACAAAACAATATACCCGGCAAACCCGACGGTGCGTGGATTACACCATTCCTTATACACCCCACTGCCACCAACATATTGCTGGCAGGCTACAACAAACTGTATTATACCATTAACCGCGGCGATACATGGAGCGAATTATCCCCTGATTTCTTTTCAAACATGACAAGGATAGCAGTAACTCCGCTTGACGATGAGTATATTTACACACTATCAACCGCCCAGCCTAACAGCAGCCTGAGGTATACCTCAAATTTCGGCACTAACTGGACGGAATTAACCGGCATATCTAACCCGCAAAGCAATGTATCTGACATTATGGTGGACCCATTCCACAAAGATTCGCTATGGGTTACCTACCGGAACTATTCAGGCGACAAAGTAGCTGTAGTAGACGTAAAAAATAAAACCTGGGTTAAATTCAACCTTAACCTTCCGGATGTACCTGTGAACTGTATAGCGTACGATGATGCCAACAAAGTATTCTATATCGGCACCGACCTGGGGGTATACTACCGCGAGTACGACAGCACAGGCTGGAATTACTTCAATAATAGTACGCTGCCAAATGTAGAAGTATTTGACCTGGGCATCAATAACACAACTAATACCATATGGGCTGCCACCTACGGCAGGGGTATGTGGAGTTCGCCTACGCACAAATCTACCGTAGGAGTTGCCAATACTATTCCATTAGCTACCGATGTAATTACCATAGCACCCAATCCTAACTATGGTGCATTTGAAATAAGTACGCAACATGCAATGCTGAAGGGTAAACAGGCTAATGTCCGTATCCTTAATTTGGCCGGTACTACTGTATGGAACAACAATATCAACATCAGCAACAGTGGTAATGCATCTATAAAAGCAGACCTGCCACGGGGTACATATATAGTAGAACTAATAAAAGACAATACCATATTTGCCAAGAGCAAAATGGTGGTATTCTAAACAGGATTTTTTTAGTTTGAGAGAAAGGGTAGGTTCATCACCTGCCCTTTTATATTCAGGCCATCAATTCTCGCGCGTTTTGCAATGCGGCCTGCCCGGGCTCTTCGCCACCTATCATTTTGGCAATAGCCATTACGCGTTCCTCATTGTTTAATATGCTTACACGTGTAGTAATGGCTTTCCCTTTTTCCGCCTGCTTGTACACATACATATGGTGCGTACCCCTTGCAGCTACCTGCGGCTGGTGTGTAATGCATATCACCTGGTGATAGGTAGACAGATTGCGCAAAAGTATACCCACCTGTTTGGCAGCCTCGCCCGATACTCCTGTATCCACCTCGTCGAAAATAAGTGTAGGCAGGTGCATGGCTTTTGCTGTCAACGATTTGATGCATAGCATAATACGGCTCATCTCTCCACCCGACGCTGCTTTATGCACGGGCAGCGGTTTACCGCTTTTGTTGGCGTCCAGGTAAAACTGCACATCATCCATACCTAACTCCCCGGGTTGTTCCTTTTTCTTCACTTCTGCAGCAAACAGGGCATTGGGCATACCCACCAGTTTCAGCAGTTTATTTACTTCGGCGGAGAAAACAACTGCCTGTTTGGTACGTGCTGCTGATAATTTGCCTGCCGTGCCCGATAGCTGTGTGTATAATTCTTTTTTCTTCTTCTCCGTCCCGGCAATTTCTTCTTCAATGTCCAGGCTGGCCTGTAGGTCTGTTTGCAATTGCTGCTGTATCGCCAGCAGGTCGTTGGTAGTTTGCACCCCGTGTTTTTTCAGCAGTTTGTACCCCAGGTCTATACGCTCCTGCATACGCTGCATCTGCTCTTCGTCTATACTCACGTTACCGGCCAGCGCTTCCACCTCTCCTGCAATATCCTTCAGCTCTATATATACCGAGTTCATACGCGCAGCTACTTCTTTTATGCCCGGCATCAGTTCCGCTATGCTTTCGAGTTGCTGTGTCAGGCGTTTTATCTCGTTCACCAATGGCTGTTCACCCTCGCCCAGGCTATGTGACGACTCCTGCAATACCTGTATAATACGCTCCGCATGTGCCAGTTGTTTCAGTTGTCGGTCAGCCTGTTCTATTTCATCCGCGGCAAAAGCCGCTTCATTCAGTTCGTCCAGCAAAAACTGTTTATAGTCCGATTCTTTCTGCCATTCCGCTTTGCGGTCTTTTAGTGCCTGCAGTTGCTTTGAGATGTTTTTATACTCGGTATAGTAAGCTGAATACTCCTTTCTCAACATACCGTTTCCCGCCACCGCATCCAGCACATCCATCTGGAAATGGCTATCGTCCAGTGCCAGGTGGTCAAATTGCTGGTGCAGGTCTACCAGTAGTGAGGTCAGCCTGTTCAGCACATCGAGCCGCACGGGTGTATCGTTGATGAACGCCCGCGACTTACCGCTGGTATTTATCTCCCTGCGTATGATGCATGTGTCCTCGTAATCCACATCTTCTTCTAGTAGCCCTGCCTTAAACGCCGCATTATCTTTCACATCAAACGAAGCCTCCACCACGCACTTCTCATCTTTTTTGATGAGTACCGACGTATCCGCCCTCTCGCCCAGTATCAACGACAATGCACCCAATATAATACTCTTACCGGCACCGGTTTCCCCGGTTACGATGTTGAGCCCCGGGGCGGGCTTTACCTCCAGTTGGTCTATGATGGCGTAATTACTGATACTGAGTTTCTGTAACATATTGGCTGACACAAAAATAAATAACTATATCGCAGTTTATGAAACGAATATGAAATAGACGGGGTGTTTACATACTTTTGCGGCATGGCTAAGTTTTTCTTACGCAAAAAGATAGGCGACCGTGTGGTAAACGGGCACCCATGGGTATTTTCCAACGAACTGGGCGACACGGAAGGCGATTGCCAACCGGGAGATATAGTAGAAGTATATTCATATAACGGCTCTTTTATAGGAAAGGGCTATGTCAACCCATCGTCGCAAATAAGGATAAGGATACTGAGCAGGGAAAAAGATGAGCAGATAGACAACCAATTCTTTTATAATAAGATAAAGGCTGCATGGGAATACAGGCAGCAGATAGGCTATGTAGAAAACTGCAGGCTCATTTTTGGTGAAGCCGACGAACTACCCGCGCTGATTATTGATAAGTTCAACGATTACTTCGTTATACAAACCCTTGCCCTGGGTATTGACATCTGGAAAGGTGCAATAGTAGATGCGCTGCAAAAAATATTTAAACCCAAAGGTATATACGAGCGCAATGATGTACCGGTGCGCGAAGTAGAAGGGTTGCAGCAGCAAAAGGGCTTCTTGTCCGAACCTTTTGACACCAACATCATCATCAACGAAAACGGGTTGAAATTTCATGTGGACATAGTCAACGGGCAAAAAACCGGTTACTTCCTCGACCAGCAGGACAACCGCCGTGCCATAGAACATATTGTAAAGGGAGCTGACGTGCTGGAAGGGTTTTGCTACACGGGCACTTTCGCACTGCATGCGGCTCACTACGGTGCGAAGTCTGTATTAGGTTTAGACATATCAGAGAAAGCGGTGGCAACTGCCAATGCCAATGCCATACTCAACGGCTACGAAGACATCTGCAAGTTTGATGCGGTAAACGCCTTTGATGTACTAAAAACCTGGTCTAAAGAGGGCAAAAAATATGATGTAGTGATGCTGGACCCTCCGGCATTTACCAAGAGCAGGGCTAATATCCAGAAAGCAGTAACAGGATATAAAGAAATAAACCTGCGCGGCATGAAGCTGGTAAAACCCGGCGGGTTCCTGGTAACAGCATCATGCACCAACCTGGTACCCCCCGATATGTTCCTGAAAACGATAGAGATGGCAGCCAAAGATGCTAAACGCAAACTGCGCCAGGTAACCTGGCAAACACAGGCATCTGACCACCCCATACTCTGGCATATACCTACTACACAATACCTGAAGTTTTTGATTGTGCAGGTACTATAATTGTTACATGATACCGGCAGCCCACAGCATACCTGCGTAGCTTTTGTGCCATTTGGTTTTTAGTTCAAACAATTTCCGGCTGGCCTCCAGCAGCTTGTTTTCCCGCGAGTTGACGAGGAACAGGTTACTTTCGCCTATACGGTACCTCGCCAGCTCACCCGCCAGCATGCGGCTGTAGTTGTCATTGGCGTTTTCGTACAGTTCTATCTGCTTTTTCAGTGTCAGTACTTCGTTATAGTAGCTTTTTATTTTGTTCTCTACCTGCAGTGCGGTATAGTCCCTTTCAATATTCGCCTCCAGCTGTTTTATCCTTGCCTGCTTGTACTCTCCCCTCGCCTTGCGAAATAACAATGGCATACTGAAGTCAATGCCCAGCTTGTAATTGTTCTCCATAAAGGGTACGGTCAGTTCAGCAGGCAGTTCATAACCTTTATTCAGCAGGTTGGCGTTTATATCCAGTTTGGGTGCCAGGTACTGTACTTTCAGCCTGCGCTCAATATCGTAGTAGTCAATCTTGAAACCGGCCATCCGCAATTTGGGATGGTTATTCAATGCCTGCACCACCAGTTCTTCCAACGGTGGCAATTCCTGCATTTCGGTGTACAATGATATATCCGTAGTGTCCGGCACAATATTATCCCCCAGCATGGCAGGCTGGTTACCTTCCAGCCACAGGTAGTTAGACAAAGCATAGCCCGCATTCCTGAATTCCATTTGCGCTTCGCTTTGCAACAGTTGGTATACCTGCAACTGCGTTAAAGCTTCCACGGTATCAATGGCAGGACGGCTACCCTGTTCAAACTCCGCTTTTACCATCATCAGCCGTTGGCTGTTCAGTGCTACCGCATTGGTGTATATGTTGTAGTAATTATATTGCTTCACCCACAACCAATAGGCCGACAATGCTTCATACAATATGGTATTCACCTGTTGCTGTCTCTCGGCTTCACTCAGTTGCAGCAATGTTTGCGCCTGCCGTAATGTAGCCCTGCGTTCGTCAAATAACAGCCCTTGTGTTACCGACCACCGTACGCCCGCATAACTCGTAGTGCCTAATGTCCTTTCCCTCGACACCCTGTTACCGGCTATCTCTTCCGCCCCGGCTTTCAATTCCAGTCCATACCAGGTAGGTATGCTGATGTTGGGGTGAAAGTAGCTGTAATAAAACTCACGATCTAATGTCTTTCGCTCCATGCCGGCGGCAAGCTTTGGGTCGAATCCGCCCCTGGCTGCCGTAACCGCCGCTTCCGAACGTTCTACTGACAGGTCTGCCTGCTTCACTACAGGGTGGTATTTCCTGACGATGCTCAGCAATTCGTCTTTAGAGAGCAGCAGCAGGCTGTCCTGCGGCATACCACTAACACCGCAGGGCAACAGGAATATCAATATCAGCCACAATCGCTTCATACTTATTTATCCTCCCCCTTTTTCGTCTTATCTTCCGCTTGCTGTTGCTCCGTATAATAATCCGGCGGGAAGCCGTTGATGTTCCGCCATATCTCGTACCATACCGGCACGTCCTTCAGCAGTATGATGGATGAAGCGCCTGAACCATAACGTAATCCCGGCGGCCATTTCCGCTCTCCCGCTGCCTCTTTCACCAGCACCCTGAACTTTCCGTTGGCGCTTACACTGCTTTCTATTGCCGCCACCTCGCCACCAAAAGTGCCGTACGATGCCTGCGGCCATCCGCTGAATACAATAGCAGGAAACCCGTCGAAAATGAAACGCACTTTGCGCCCCACAGTCAGCAGGGGCATATCTACCGGGCGCACATACAGTTCTACAGCGGGCTGGCTGCTGTCCGGCACTATCTCCACCAGCTTCTCCCCTTCTTTTATTATTTCATTGATACCCGCTTTACTTGCCTTTACCACTTGCCCGTTCTGCGAGGCGCGCAGGTAGTACTGCCCCGACCTGATGACGTAATTGGTATATTGATTTTCCAGCTTGGCTATCTCGCCCAGTCCGGCGGCTATTTCACTTTGTGCAGCCGCTTTCTCACTTTGTGCTTTGTATACCTTCTCTGCATATTCCCGTTCCGTTTGTTTCAGCTCTACTTTAGAGTTGGCGTATTTTATTTCCGCGCTCATTTTAGATGCCAATGCATTCTGGTATTGCTGGTTACGTTGTTCCAGTTGTACTTTAGATACCAGCCCGCTATCGTACATAATGAGTTGCCTGCGGTACTGTTCTTCAGCAATTTCAAATGCATTTTTAGCGGCACGCGACTCTATGCTGTCGCGCACTACTATCATCTTCAGTTGTTGCAGCTTCAGCTCCAATGCTTGTTGCAGGGCGCCTATCTGCATATCTGCGGCATTTACTTTGTTGTTGTAAAAATCCACGGCAGATTTTTTGGCATCCAGTTGCTGTCCCGTCCGTTCTATCAGGGCCGGGTCCAGGTACTCGTCTTTCACCTCGGCCAGCTGCACTATGGTATCGCCCTTGTGCACCCAGTCACCTTCGCGCACATACCATTTCACTATCCGTCCCGGAATGATGGCATTCAGTTCCTGTGGGCGTTCTTCCTGTTTTAGCGTGGTTACGTAACCCCTCGCTCGTATATTCTGTGTCCAGGGCAAAAACATCAACACAACCAGGAACACGATGATGGCGATGAACCACCTGCGTATATTGCTGTACTTATCCACCATGTACACACTGCTAAAAGCCTGCATGGGCAAGCCCTTCACGGCACCGGTCACAATCGATTTTATTTCTTTCATGTTTTATTATCAGTTTGATAGTGTTTTTAATAGATTACAATACCAACTGTTTATCGCTCCAGCTTTGCACACTTGCGTGCTCCGATACTATTATCACTGTTGTGCCTTTCATCTCTTTGTCTATGTATTCTATCACTTGCCGGGTCACCTCACTGCCGTATGTAGAGGGGTAGTCTATTAACAGCAATTTCGATTTGCCTGCCAGCGCGCGCACCAGCAATATGCGGTTCACGGTTTCGTCCTGCAGGTCATACTTGCCGGGGTAAATGCGCATATCATACCCGTCTTTATGTTTTTCCACAAAGTTTTTCAGTCCTGTTATTTCAGCCAGCCTGCTGATGGCAGAATACGGTATATCCCTGCCGCAGAGTATATTCTCCATCAGCGTACCGTCAAACAATCCCGACGATTGCAGCATCAGCCCGGTATTGTTGCGTAGTGACAAAAGGCTGTATTTATGCACGGGCAAGCCGTTCACGAGCACAGTCCCCCTATCTGCTTTGAAAATACCGGCAACAAGTTTCAATAGAGTTGATTTTCCCGAACCGCTGCTGCCGCTAATGGCCAGGCGTTCTCCCGGCAGCAGTTCAAAAGAGATATCCTTCAGCACACTGTCATTCTTGTCTTCATAAGAAAAACTGAGTTTATTTACTTCTATATGCACGCCTTGCATATCACCCGGTTCAAACAGGGTATGTTCTTCTGATTCCACCGGGAGGCCGGTTACCTCCCCTATCTTTTCAACTGCGGTTATCACATCATACACCTGCTCCAGGTTGATGATGAGTTTTTCTACTGAGTTAATAACGAGTATGATGATGATTTCCGCAGCAATAAACTGCCCAATGTTCAGTTGCTGGCCAAACAAGAGTACAGCACCCGCTATCAGCATAGCTGCTATTATAAACACCTTCAGGTACACCAGCGACCAATATTGCAGCAGCAATACCTTGAAGTGATTGGTCCTGCTTTTGAGGTAGGCGGTAATATTCTTATCAGCCTTACCCAGATTAAAATCCTCCCTGAAAAATTTGTAATCCACCGCATTCAGCGCCACCTGCTGCAGGTGGGCGGCCATTCTATATTTATGCTTACTTTCCTGCAGGCTTGTTTCTACCCCCCGGTTGCCGCTGAAGTACAATATCAGTACAATCACCAGTATCACCAATATGCCAAAGAAAATAAACAATGGATGGTATAGCGTAAGCAAGAGGAGCCCCGCCAGTATTTGTATTGTAGCAGTAGGTACATCCAGCAGTAGCTTGGATATACCCTTCTGTAGTATCATAATATCAAAATACCGGTTCATCAACTCGGGCCTGTAATAGTTTTCCGTCGCTTTAATGTCGAGCCGGGGAAGTATATAGGCGTATTGAAAAGCATATCGTACATAGAGCTGCTGTTCTATTTTCTCTATTATCTTCATCTGGCTTACCTGGAAGTAACCATAGATAAAAGCGCCGAATACCACCAGCCCTATGAGCAATACTACCGAAGTGGATACCGCGCCGCCGAATACGAAACTGATGATGGCCTGTATGCCCAGGGGCAGCGATAGCTGCACCAGGCCCGCAAGAATGGCGTAAAAATAGATGGCATAAATCTCCCGCTTCTCGTGTTTCAGTATCTCCAGTATCCGGTTAATATGGCCTTTTTGCCTCATAGCCTGGTGCATTTTATGCAAACTTAAGGCAACTTTCAATAATGATAGTAATACTATTATCTATGACAGTAAAGGTTTTATTTATTAAAGCGAAGCTATTAATTTGTAATTTTGCTGAAATTTCAGCGATGGAGATACAAATAAGGCTCAACCCGAATCTCTATTTAAAAGACCCGGAACAGTCGGAACTGGGTCGCAACATCATTAAGCATAGCATAGAAATGATACATGATGTTGGTTTTGAAAGCTTTACATTCAAAAAACTAGCTGTTAACATCAATACTACCGAAGCCAGCGTATACCGATATTTCGAAAATAAACATCGGCTACTCTCTTATATTATCAACTGGTACTGGACATGGATGGAATACCAGTTCAACTTTTATACCGGCACGGTGAAAAGCCCGGTACAAAATATAAATACACTCATCAGCCTTTTGGTGTTTGAATTGGACGACCAGTTTGTATCTGCCCATATCAACAAAGACAAACTATACAATATAGTTACTTCAGAAAGCAATAAACTGTACTTCACGCACCATGTAGAAGAAGACAATAAAGCGCGGATGTTTAAGCCATATAAAGACCTGTGCCACCGTATATCGCAGGTATTTAATGCATACAACAACAAATACAGGTTTACTCACTCGCTGGCCAGCACATTAGTAGAAACAGCACACCACCAGATTTTCTTTGCGCACTATCTGCCATCGCTTACAGACTTTGACAAAAGAAAAATAAAAACAGAGCTGAAAGCGTTTCTATCGCACATGGCATTCAGCATGCTGGACAGTAAAAAATAAAAGCGGCCTTTCAGCCGCTTTTAATATTATCTATTGTAGTATTACCCGTTTTCGTCCCAACACAGCACGTTCATCCCTTAGTTCTACTATATACACACCCGGTACCAGGTTTTCTGTTGCTATCTCTGCCTGGCCTCCGTTAAATGTAGTTTCCCGGCGCCATACAGTTTTACCTGTATAGTCGATGATGTTTACTGTAATGGCTTTACCCGCTAACAAAGACGGCCCGGCTATTACTTTGAAGTTATCCTTTGCAGGATTGGGTGCTATCTTAAATACGTCTTCTGCATAAGGTATCACCACCACTATGTTTGCGGTATCAGTGGTATCCGTAGTGTCCGGCGGTATAACCGAACCCTGTAATACCGAACTCCACATACCACGGCCGTAAGTAGCAGCCCATACCTCCTTGGTAGTATTATTGATAGCAATGTCCAACACCTCAATAAACGGCATGTTTTTGCGGAACGAAGCCCATACACCTGCTGTAGTGCTATCCATATAAAACACACCGAGGTCTGTACCTGTATACATTACCTGGTATGCTGTATCGTATGCTATGCAGCGGACAGGCACAGCGGGCAGGCCCGTATTATGCTGCGACCATACGCCTTTATTGTATTCAGCCACCTTGGTACTGCCATACCCGCTGAACGTCAGGTAAAACCTGCCGCTGTCAGTACTGTGTGGCATAATATCTGATATGGTACCATTATACGGCACTTTGATTGTATCGAATGTAGCAACATTACCACGTACATAATTGTCTGCATAAAATACTACCTGCGTGTCCGGGAATATAGCGTAAATGGTTGGTGTAGCGCCACCTGTCATTGCGACGCGCGTACAGTTGTCACCTGTTATTGCAGTTCCCTGTATAGACATCCAGCTATCTCCCCTGTCCGGGCTGAAATAAATATGCTTATACCCGGCGATGAGATGATTGTTACTATCGGGAGTAATAATAAATGGCGTTATCCATCCTCCCGACGGATTATTCGGCATGTTATCCTGCAGGTTGTCAAAATTATTGCCGCCGTTGATAGTGCGGTAAATAGAACCACCATTTTGTGTGGACGTGTAAAACACATTCGAATCCAGGGGGTCAGCCTGGCAGTCCATACCGTCGCCGCCTGTCAGGTCGTACCATGTACCTGCCTGCAAACCTTTGGAGCCATTATCCTGCGAGCCTCCTAAAGCACCGCTGGCCACATTTGAAACAGCATTCCTGTAAAACTGGGTAATGCTCAGGCCGTTGGATATATCCGTCCACAATGTACTGTTCGGGTTCCTGGTTTTATAAATACCGCCATCATTACATTCGAACAACTCTCCGGTAAGAGGGTGATAAGCATAATAGTGTTTGTCTGCATGTATGGTAGCAATGCCCGGATTATCAGAATACCATTCTGTAACCAGCGACCAGTTACGGCCACCATTTGTAGAGCCGTATGTATTAACACCACCCGCGTATACAATGTTAGGATTGGTGGGGTGGATAACGAAAGCCAGGTCGTACCAACCCTGGTTGCCACAGCCCTTTCCATCCAGCCGCCCTACTATCAGGTCACCTCTTTTTACGTTTGAGTTATTCACGTTACAACTGGTACCCGTGGGTGCATATATCAGCGTGAAAGTTTTACCCGTATCTACCGACTCATATATGCCCATCAGCCCGTTGCTGTTGTTACATACCATAGCCCTTACCAGTGCTACGTTGGCCGGGGTAGTTGCAATAGTTATGCGGCGTGCATCGTTGAAGTTGGTTACAACAGTCCACGTCATGCCGCCGTTAGTAGAGCGGTATATTTCCCTGTCATCGCTATTCCTAGAGCCATACATGATGCTGGTATCAGTAGGATGGTACAGCACTTGTATAAAGTTGCCGGACTGCCTGTTACTCCAGGTAGCACCTCCGTCAAAAGATTTGTAGATACCCATACTGGTAGCCAGTGTTAGGGAGTTAGTATCCAATGGGTTGATGAGCAGCCAGTTGGTGGTTCTGCCCTGCGATGTGGTCCAGGATATGCCGGTGGTGTTCCAGGTTTGCCCGCCATCCGTCGATTTCAAAACACCTATACTGTTGTTGTTGTTGTAAGAAGCGCTGCCTCCGTCACGGTCGCCTGTACACAGGTAGATGATATTCGGGTTCAGCGGGTTAACGTCTATATCTGACACATCGGTTCTTGGCAGGTTGTCCGACAATGAGGTCCACGTCATACCATCATTAGTAGTTTTCCATATACCACCACCCGATGCGCCTACCCAATAGGTATTGCTGTCCGTGGGGTGAAATTCAACACAGTTAACACGGCCTATACCACCATAACCGCTATATGAGTTATATGGCCCCTGCAATTTCCAGTCCGACTGGTCGGCGGTTGTTTTAGAGCGGGCCCGGGTATCCAGCTTCAGCATTTCTATATAGTTAGCTGCCGCAGACACCATATACCCGTTTTCATCCAGGTGGTGCTCCCAATACCAGCGCCAGCGGTCAAACTGGTAGTGTTTACCTTCCCGTATTTTACCTCCCTCTTCCTCTGGCGACCTGTGTATGCCATGTTCCTGTTCGTAATTACTTACTATGTCTGCAAGTTTTACAGGCTTACCATTTGCATCTTCAATCAGTGGCAGTTGCGCGCTTACCTGCGTTGCCACCAGGGCCGAAACCCACAATAAATAGATTTTCTTCATTTTCTTAAATGTGCAATCAATATAATCCAATAAAAATATTGAATTTTTAGTTAATGCACCGATGAATTTTGTCATGTTGAACAAATCCCCTGTTATTACCTCAAAAGTTTCACATACATTCGTCGCGCTTTAACCCACATTAAGGCGCCATACATAATCGGTTCACATAAATACAACGCAGTGCGATGGATGATAGCTTTGACGAACTGATAAACGGTTATATCAACAACAAGGTCGGCATCAGCCACCATTTTCTCCACCCATCTCTTACTGTACAACTCCGCAAACGGCTTGAATTGCTGCACATGCAGGATGAACTTGCGCCCGCAGGTATTGGCAGGGGTATATCCAGGGCGTATGATATGCAGATAAGAAGCGACAAAATCTATTGGATAGACAAAACCAGCACAGACCCTTGCGAACTGGAATATGTAAACATAGTTGAGGAATTTATCGCCTACCTCAACAGCACTTGCTACACAGGCATCAACGATTATGAACTGCACTATGCGCTATACGAACCGGGCAGTTTCTACAAACGCCACCTCGACCAGTTTAAAAACAACCCCGGGCGCAAATTCAGTTTCATCACTTACCTGAATGAGGACTGGCAGGAAGAACAGGGCGGGCACCTGGCTGTTTATCCCAATGGGGGTATTGATAGTACGCTCATCCTACCTACGGGCGGGAAATGCGCTTTTTTCAAAAGTGATGAAGTGGAGCATGATGTCCGGCCTGCTATCCGCGCGCGCATGAGCATTGCCGGCTGGCTGAAGAGTAGCTGAGCCTGCTGCTGACTACCCGGCAAGTGCTACATTAGGCAGCTACATTTTGGTTGATAAAAAAAATAAAAAGAGAACAGCTAACCCTGGTATTCTAAACAATATGCCTGATATATTTACAGCATGCTAAACAATATGACAATACAGGATTTCCTAAGCAACTACGATGAACCGGTTGCCGCAAAAGCATGGCAACTGCGTGACCTTATTCTGTCGGAACTGCCGGGCGTAACCGAACAAACAGACCTGGCCGCCAAAATGATTGCCTACTGTTACGGACAAAAATATTCAGAACTGGTTTGCACTATTATCCCATCTAAAAAAGGATTGAAGTTAGGTTTCAACCATGGTACAGAATTGCCGGATCCCGGCAACCTTCTTGAAGGTACAGGTAAAATTTCGCGTTATGTGGTTATCCGCGGTATTGATTACATCAGCAATCCTGCATTGAGGGAATTATTAAAATCGGCCTATACAGCCTACAGGGAAAGAATGTCGGCAGTGAAATAACTTATTGTTGTCCGGGCTCCCCCAAGATAGTTTTACTGCGCTTTAGAGCATCTTCCAGAGTTTTTACAATATTAGCCTTCCCTATTTTAAACACCAGGCGTGCTTTTGTCAATTCCTTTATTACCTGGTCGCTATACACTTCCGCCAGGATAATCGTTGTGCCCTGCTGCTGCACATCGTGAACGATATCTTTCATAACATGTACCCCCGTTGCGTCTATTATAGGCACATTCTTCATTCTCACTACCAACACCTTTGGCGGGGTTTCTATAACTTTTATGGCATCTTTGAATTTGTAGGCCGCGCCAAAAAACATCGGGCCGTTTATCTCAAATACTTCCACGCCTTCCGGCAGCTTATATTCATTGCTCACTTCTTCTGCATCTGCAATACTACTTAGTTTTGTTACAGAGCTGGTTTTCAGCACTTTTCTCATGAAAAGAAATACCGCTGTTACCATCCCTACTTCTATGGCCACGGTCAGGTCAGCCAGAACCGTCAGTAAAAAAGTTACCAGTAACACCATAGCGTCGCTCTTAGAGCCCCGCAGGATGAATACAAAATGCTTCCATTCGCTCATATTGTAGGCCACGACAATCAATATGCCCGCCAGTGTGGCCATGGGAATAAATGCAGCCCATTCGCCTACAAAAAGCAAAATAAGCAGTAGTGTTATGGCATGCACGATACCCGCCACCGGGCTGACAGCGCCGTTTTTGATATTAGTTGCGGTACGTGCTATGGCCCCTGTAGCGGGTATGCCGCCAAACATAGCAGACCCCATATTGGCAACACCCTGCGCAATTAATTCCGTATTCGACCGGTGGTTTCCTCTTATCATGCCATCGGCTACCACTGCAGACAAAAGGGATTCTATACCTCCGAGTATCGCTATGGTCACTGCCGGCTTTATCAATTGGCGTATAACGGACAGGTCTATTTCAGGCATCACGGGTGCGGGTATAGTGGACGGTATGGTGCCAAAACGGCTGCCAATGGTTTCCACCGGAAGCTTTAAAAAATAGGCGGCAATAGTCGTGGCGAGAATAGCTACCAGCGAGCCCGGCACCTTTGCCGTAACCCTTTGCCATTGCGTGATAATGAGTATAGTGATTGCTGCAATGCCCAATGAATAAAAATCAGCGCTACTTGCATGTTTGCCAAACTCCGCCCATTTGTCAATAAATTCAGCAGGCACCGTTCCCATTTCCAGCCCGAAAAAATCTTTCATCTGGGCGGAAAAGATGATGACGGCAATACCGGTAGTAAACCCCGCGATAAGCGGGTACGGAATAAATTTGATAACCATGCCCAACTGCGCTATACCCATGGCTACAAGCATTATTCCCGCCATAAAAGTGGCGATAATAAGCCCCTCGATACCAAACTGCTGCACTATACCATATACCACTACGATAAACGCACCGGTGGGCCCTCCTATCTGTACACGGCTACCGCCTAATGCTGAAATGATAAACCCTGCTATAATAGCTGTCACCAGCCCTTTTTCGGGCGATACACCTGACGCTATGCCAAAAGCTATGGCCAGTGGCAATGCTACCACACCCACTATAACGCCCGCAATAAGGTCTTTGAAAAACTTCTCTTTGTTGTAATCCTTAAAGGTGTCAATGATTTTGGGCTTGAATATGATGGTACCTGGTTTTCCTGACATAGTTATCTCATTGCTTAATCCAGAAATGTAGCTCATCACCTTCCAGGCTCTCTACCAGCTTATACCCGCGCGGAATCTCTTCGGCCAGCGAGTGGTATGTTACAACTCTTGTCCCCTTCCGCATCAGTTTCAGGCCCGAATGCAAATAACGCACATAATAATCATACAGCGACTCTGAATAATTAATAGTGCTGTCAATCTTAGACACCTCATCCAGGTTTTCGTAAAACGAATTGAAAAAATAAAAGTGGGAATAGTCGCCCAGGTCCAGTTGTGTAAAATTCCCTTCTATAAACGAAGTATTAGCCGTACCCGCTTTTCGCTTTACGTCATTGGCATATTCTACCAGGTATCCCCTCTGCTCTACTCCTACCAGCTTGGCATGACGTGCATACAACGCTCCCGCGATACAAAATTTACCGGCCCCGCTGCCTATATCCAGTATTTTAATGCCTGGCCCGGTGTTCTCTGCTAAGAACTCCATGGATAGCTTAACAATATGCAATGGGGTCCAATGTTCTTTACATATGTTTTGTACCATTTCAGGGTACAGGCCGTTAAATTCCTTATCACTTTGAAGATATTTGCTGTAAGGCTTTACATCACTCATAATTAAATACAAAATTAACCTAACCGCACCGGCCTTGTATTACCGTTTATCAATTTTAAAATTGATAAAAATCAATTTATGAACGTATTTTTATCCAGCATGAGCTTAACAGGTATTTTTCCTATCGACAGGTGGAATTTCAACTCACAGGCTATATTAACAGATTTGCCTGCTGAAGAATATAACTTGCTCATGGCGCATGCCAGGGAAGAAAAATACAGTAAAGGACAGGTTATTTTCAGGGAGGGTGCCGTCCCTGCGGGTATTTTTTACATTATCCATGGCAAGGTAAAAAAATACAAAGTTGATAATTTTGACAATGAGCAGATAATATACGTTGCCAATACAGGGGAACTTATAGGTTATCATGGTATTCTCGCTTTTGAAAATTTCCCCGATTCTGCCGCTGCACTGGACGATTGTACTCTTTCATTTATACCCACTGCCGATTTTTTGCATGCTCTGAACCATTCTCACGAACTGACATGGCGCCTGCTGAAAACACTTAGCCATGAATACGGCGTGCTGGCCAACAACATCAGCGTATTCGGCCAGCGGCCGGTAAGAGAACGTGTAGCCATCGCGCTGATAGTATTGCGCGAGAAATTCAAAAACGAATCACCGGGCGCCGAGCCAGCCATCAATATTTCCCGCGATGATATTGCCAGCATGGCCGGCACTACCCCTGAACACGTAGTAAGGTTACTGCGTGAATTTAAAGATGAAGGTATTATTGAAACCAAGGGCCGGAAAATATTCGTTACCAATATAGCAAAACTGGTTACCACCACTCACTACGAGTAATTACCGGGTAAGCATTACATCTCCTTTATAATAATACCCCTTATCTAACAGGACAGTAAATTTCGCAATTTTACCCTGCTATCATCAGGTATGCACCTGCGGGGTCCTGCACCAGGCAGTAATGACCGCCCTTACCATCGCTTCTTTTCTCGCCCAAAACTTTACCGCCTTGCTCTGTTACCGCTGCCAGGCTCTTGTCCAGGTCATCAACAGATATATACATCAGCCATTGTGGTGGCAGATAGGCATTGCTGCCGCGGGCATGGCACACACCTGCTATGGTTTCACCTGTTTTCGGGTCGTTCATACAATAATCTTCGTAGCCACCCATGTCCAGCCCTTGTATATCCCAGCCTACTACCTTACTGTAAAATTCGCTCACCGGTCCGGCATCCGGTATGGTCAGGTCCATCCATACTACCCGCCCTGTTTTTTTGTCTTCCATTACAATTTTTTAAAAGGTTATTCAATAAATCTGACTGACGGTTATGTATTTGCGGGTAACACTTCTTTCTTACGAAGAATAGCGGCGCTGATAAGTGAGATAATAATACCAACCGGCGCCAGTTCCATTAACATAACGAATAGAAACCTGACAATAGGATTCTCCATCATCTCCATATACATTTTCCCCTCTTCTATTGTCGCCTTAATCTTTTCAGGGGATGCCCCCGAGCGTTCAAGTTTTGCTACCTCCCCATTCATATACGATTCACTAAAGGCTTGCATATCTGTACCACTAACTGCCATATAAATCTCCCAACCACTTGCGTATAAAACACCACCAATCAGGGTTATATATAACCCGATTAAGAATGCTTTACCAAATTTTATGGTGCCGTTTGAATGTTTATCACGGTAGTTTTTTATGGCTATAAAAATGGTTGACAGGGCTATCACCATGGTAGTATAGCCCAAAAGATGACTGTGCTCAATAGTACCATCCATTACAAAAGGCATGGTAATAAACATCATAGCCACTACAACAAGGCCGGCTATAAGGCCATATATTAAGACGATTTTTTTCATAATACTTTTTTAGCGTTATGCCCTCAAATTTTTCGGTGTATTCCTTTTTAAAATGGCAGCACTTATCAGCGATACGATAAGTCCGACCGGGAATGACTCCGCCAGCATCGTAAATAAAAAGCGTAGCGGAAGACTGTTGTACCAACCGTACCCTGCATCTGCCTGTGCTTTCACCTGGGCAATTTTTTCAGGCGAGGCACCGCTTTTCTCTAATTGGTCCACCTGGCACTCCACATAAAAGTCCATAAAATCAGTTCCATTCATTTTCTGACTTGCCAGAAATATCTCCCATCCGGTGGCGTAAAGAAAACTGGCTATAAGGCTAATATATAGCCCCACAAGAAAGGCCCTTCCGAATTTTATCATGCCACCCAAATACCTGTCCCGGTACGTTTTAGTACCAATAAAAATAGTAGACAAGGCTATAACCATAGTGGCATAACCTATGAGTTGCCCATTTTTCATGTTGCCGTTCATCATCATCGGCATAGAAATGAAAAACATACCACCCATAATCAGCCCTGCAACAAGGCCATAAATCAATACGATTTTTTTCATAATATTTTATTTTTGGTTTGTTGGGCAAAAGAACAACCTCATTCACTTTTACCGTTCATACCAAAGTATGAATTTCAATAATGACGGGCATTTTCATGCCAAAGTATGATGTCGTACTATGGTATGAGTTGCAGTTCCTTAGCTCGCTGTACAGCCTGCGTACGTCTCTTTACATCCAGTTTCATATACAGGTTGGTGGTATGTGTCTTCACCGTCGGCAGGGAAATGAACAGCTTTTCTCCTATCTCCTGGTTCGATAATCCCTCACTCATCAGTTGCAGCACTTCGTATTCGCGCTGGCTGATGCCTAATTTTTTCATTTGAACCTCGTCCTGTACAAATGGTGAATGTCCACTTACCGGCACCAGTACTTCTATTTCTTTTACAATAGTTTTTCTTGTTATAAGTTTAGTGCCTGCCCACACTCCTAGTATAGTAAAAAACAAAGCTATAACACCCAGGTATATTTCCAGGCTGATGTCCCTCACCAGGAACTTATACTCTATCACCTTAAGCAGGATAGTAAGCCCTGCCATGGCCAGTCCGTATATGAGTATGGTTTTCTTCATACAGGCAGTAAAAATAATCGATTACGCTAAAAGCAGGTGTAGCATAAGAATAAATCTTATGCTACACAGGTTTCATCCATTACTATATTATCTATCCCTTTTAACCGGTTGCGGGCGTTCAGGAGCCCGTTGTGCTGGTTCTGTACGTTGGGGTGTTTGCCGTACCGGTTCCGTGCGTTGTGGGGCACGTTGTACGGGTTCTGTACGTTGGGGCGCCCGTTGCACAGGCTCGGTACGCTGGGGTGTTTGCCGCACAGGTTCCGTCCGTTGTGGTGTTTTTTGCACCGGTTCACTGGGCCGGGGGGTGCGTTGCACAGGTTCTGTACGTTGTGGGGCAGGTTGAGG
The DNA here is from genome assembly GCA_964515955.1 of uncultured Flavipsychrobacter sp. Lineage (GTDB taxonomy): Bacteria > Bacteroidota > Bacteroidia > Chitinophagales > Chitinophagaceae > UBA5543. The sequence goes on from CAZEZM010000009.1 coordinate 72,888, forward strand.
AGCCTGTCTCACCGGCCTTGTCTTTTCTATTTCATTATAAAAAGGAGCCTGCCTGTTTTCGTTCGTATTAACCGGTGCCGGCTCGCGAAGTGGTTGTGTACTACGTATCACATTCGCCGGGACGGCCCCACGGGTTTTATCTATTTCAGGCCGGTATATATTTACCGCATTGTTTCGTGTACTGGTAGGCTGACGGGTGGCCACATCATTTACCCGGTGTACAGTTACATCCCTGCCCGATACCTGCCTGTAATTTTCGCGTGAGGGGCCTGTTATATAAGTTGTATTCCTGCTACGGTTAATGTACGTGTTATTGATGACGGTTGTCCGGTTATAAATGTTGATATTCTGCCTGCGGTCGCGCACGTAATGAGTGATGTTCCTGCGGTACAGGTGATTGTGTGGGATAAACATCCACCAATCCATAGGGCAGTTATATGCTCCAAACGCCACAGTTACGGCATATCCCGGTGACAGCGGTGCCCATCCATAATAGCCTCCGCCGTAGCGCCAGTACACCCATGCAGGCCCCCATTCGTAGCCCGGCACCCATACCCAGCCATAAAAGGCATCATACATCCATCGCCCGTAATGAAAGGGTGCCCATCCCCAATCGTAAAACGACACCCATGTATTGCCATATTCTGTAAGTACCCAATGGCCGTTGGTATGATAAGGATGAAAACCCGTACCCATATCAGGCACCCATACATAACCATGAACAGGATCTTCCACCCATGCCCCATACGGCGACAGTTCATCGTAAAATACACTGAAAGAAACTACAGCACCCTGCTGTGCCTTCGAGGTGTAGCTACCTGCCAATATTGCACCTGCTATCATACATATCACTACCAGGAAACTCTTCATAAGCTTAGTATTTGGCTATTAAATCAATGTGAAGTTCTCATATCGGCATACCCTGAAATATGACAGAGGTCAGCTAACAGAATGATGTATATCACAAAAAGAAGCCCGAACGAGCGGGCTTTCTTTTTTGGTTTCATCCGTTTGCAATATGTATTCACATACAATTACTAATAGAAGAATACCTATATGTAGAGCAATAAACACCTAGCCCTGCACCTTATGTATTTCCAGGTACCTGTTTCCATACATCAGTATGTAGAATAAATACAACAGGATTGCAGTGCTGAGTGTCATAAACAATCCTGTATAAGGCAGAACATACAATATATACACCGGCAGTACACTTATTGCGGTGGCGTTGGTTATCGTTGTCAGTTTATTTCCTTTCACTTCCAATATGGAATATTCTCCATCCACAATCATAATTTGTTTTTTCCTGCTGCCCAGCCAGTTGAACCGGGCCTCTATCTCATGTTCGCCTTCCGGCAGATGTATTACTTTCTGTTGACCGTTTTTCAGCGTTGTATATTCATTACCATCCACATATACATGTACCTTCCTGAAGCGGTTCAGCCATTCTGTAGAGCGTTTGATAGTTACCAGTGCCATATCAGTGTCGTTTTTAGGTGTTATTGATTATACTGTCTTGTTTATCCGGGTTCAAAAAACCATGCCACGAGTCGGGGCCGGTATATTTTCAAACAGGCTATAGCCCCGGCATACGCAAATCATCTAAAAATTGATATATTTACTTCATGTCCCGCTTCTCCTGCAACCTGTTGTTATTGATACTTTTATGCATCCACACAACGTATGCACAGACAACGCCTGCACCCAGGGGGGTAATACCCGAAACCCTCGTTCTGGACCAGCGCTGGAATTATGACCAGTACACCCACCTGGTAGTACCTACAGTTAACTGGTTGCAATCCACCCCGCTGACTATCAACAATGAACTGCGCAACCGGCATAATAACTTCCTCATGTTCTGGCTGCAGAAAAACGAGGACGTAGTAGTCAACATGCCGGAGTACCTGATAAAATTCCAGAACGCCAGCAGGGAGCTATACTTTATATACACGGGCGGATGGATAAAGCATGCCCTGGAAACGAAAGACACCGTGCAGGTAAACAGTGCCATGGCTGCCGTCAACAGTGTACTGGACTACTACAACTCCGGCAAGGGCGTACCCAGAAACGACTACCTGGACAACCTGTCGAAAATAAGGGAACAGGGAAAATTATCTACATTATTTGACTCATCGGCCACAGCGCAAAACACCTACCTCTTCCTGCAACCCCCTGCTGAAAAAACTAAATTCCAACCCGATGAAAATTTCTTCAATTTTCGCTACACGGGCATCAACTTTACCAACACGCGCGCACTGAAATACCGTTACAAACTGGAAGGCTACTACGATAAGTGGATTAATACGGACGAAGAGACCGTTATCTTCCCCAACCTTCCCTCCGGCGACTACCGGTTCATCGTGCAGGCATCTGTACACCCGGGCTTTGCACACGCCGCGCAGGAAAGTTTTAGTTTCAACATAGCTACTCCCTTTTATAAACAACCCATCTTTATCATCGCCGTTATTTTAGTACTCATCACTGCGGGCTACCTGTATATGCGCAAACGCGAGCAGCGCCTGCAGCACCTGGCCGACCTGCAACACGACCGGGTAGTATTTGAATACGAATACCTGAAAAGCCAGGTAAACCCGCACTTCCTGTTCAACAGCCTGAATACGCTGGCCAACCTGATAGAAGAAGACAGTACGGCTGCCGTCAACTATACGGGCCGCCTGTCTGACCTGTACCGCAATATGCTGGCACATACCGACAGGAATATTGTGCCACTATCTGAAGAGCTGGAAATACTGGAGAATTATATCCACATACAAAAAAGCCGTTTTGGCGAAGCCCTCCAGATAGAGCTTGATATTCCGCCGCAGGTGGCTGCCGAAAAGAAAATCATCTACCTGGCATTGCAACTGCTGGTGGAAAACGCCATAAAACATAATATCATTTCTAAAGCGCAGCCGTTGATTATCACCATAGCGGCAAAAGGTAATGAACTGGTCATCTCGAACCCGCTGCAACCCAAGATAAGTAAAGAGAAGCGCAATGGCATGGGCCTGGCCAATATCAGCAAACGCTACTCGCTCATTACCGACAGGGCTGTATTTTATGGCGAAGAGAGCGGGAGTTATGTAGTGCGCCTGCCGCTACTGTAATTTACAACGAAGCCTTAAACTGCTGGTAGCCGCTCAGTTCTTCTGTTTCAGTAATGCTGGCGCTACAGCCCTGTTTCTCAGCTTCTGCCTGTATATTCTCTACCCTGTTGTCGGGGTTGGGGTGTGTGCTTAAAAATTCAGGAGGTGTAGCGCCGCCCTCGGTAATTATCTTCTGGAAGAATTCTGCAGCGCCGTCCGCTTCAAACTTTGTAGGGCAGAGGTAAGACACCGAGGACATATCAGCCTCCGTTTCATCGTCGCGGCTGAACTTGAGCGCCACCAACTGCGACGCTACCTGTGTCAGCAACCCCTGGTCTTTGCCCAGTACTATATCCAGCAGTGTCTGAATGCCGTATATCTTGGTGAGCTGCTCTGTAGAGTGGCGTTTGTCGGCATGTGCCATCTCATGGCCCATCACTCCCGCCAGCGCCGATTTGCTGTCCAGGTACTTTATCAGTCCCGTATACACATATATATAACCGCCCGGCGTGCAGAAGGCGTTTTGCACTTCGTCCTGCTTGATGATATACACTTCCCATGCAAATTCGTTCTTGTATGTAACCCTGCCGCTGTTCAATATTTCGTCGCGTATGCTATTGATATAATTATACGCCGCCACATTGGTTGACGGGTCCAGTATAGGAAATTCAGCGGGATTGGCCGCGATTTCCCCTTTTACCTGCAAGCCCAGTTGCCTGTCATCTTCTACAGTAAATATATTAATACCGCCACCACCGCCATTCTTCTTCGAACAGCCTGCATACATTACAGTAGAGCAGCAAAACAGGAACAAAAACAGCTTTTTCATCAGATATATTTTTTTAGAGATGATTATTCACCTTCTTTAACAAAAGTACCAAAGAAATTGTTTCAGGACGACAATGAAACCGCATGAGCCAGGTATGCAGCTATTGCGGCATAAGCGAAGGATGTTTGGCCCGGGGAATGAGCCCGGGGAGTTTAAGAGTTGATACGGGAGCTACTTCTTCCCTAAAATCTTTCTACGGTGCAGCGCACCCCAGTTGTATAGTTCCCCTATTACCTTTTGCAGTGTCTTGCCATAATCGGTCAGGGAGTATTCTACTGATACGGGCATGGTATCATACACGGTACGCCGCACCAGCTGGTTTATTTCCAGGTCTTTCAGCTCTTTCGACAGCATCTTGGCGGTGATACCTTCTATATCCCTTTCCATTTCCTTAAAACGCTTGTCGCCATACATCAGTGATATAATGATAGGCAGTTTCCATTTGCCGCTGAGTATATCCAGGGCGTCGCGCACTGCCAGTATCGATTTACTGCATTCCTTATGCTTTCCGTCCGCATGTTCGTTCTTGTGTGGCTGTGATTTTGCCATAATAACTGCTTTACTGTAGTATACCGGTTTCCTGCGGTATACTACTATACAATAGTATACCACTATACATTGTATAGCAAATATAGTGAAGTTTGTGCCCTAAAACATGTATTTGTATGAAAAGGAATAAAATTTTCTATTGGACTACTACCGGGGCTGTTGCAGCCGGTTTTTTATTGAGCAGCTTTATGTACCTGGGCCAAAACCAAGAGTTAATGAATTCTTTCAAGACTTTGGGTTTCCCTGCTTATTTCGTCATGCTGTTAGGCGCAGCCAAACTCGCCGGTGCCCTGGCCATTATCAATCCCTGGAACGATAAGCTGAAAGAATGGGCATACGCGGGGTTTACCTTTACCCTGGTGGGGGCTGCATATACCCATATAGCTACGGGCACGCCTTTCATTGCGCCTGTGGTATTCCTTGTGCTGGTGGGCCTGTCCTATTTCTTTCGCAGCAGGTTAAAGGCGCACAGGCAACACGCACTGGCTTGATAAAACCATCAAAAATTACAATACCCGTCACCGTTCCCTTCTGTAACGAGGGGACACGGTAACAGGATAGAGACCCCGGTTCACCCGTTGCAAAACTATTTATACTGCTCGTACCAGTCAAAATGGCTTTTGATGATGTTTTGCTTTTCCTGTTGTATATAGTCTAACAATGCGCCGGCTACATGGGTATGCCTTTTCTGTTTCAGCCATATCATGCTCCACATACTGGTAATCGGCAATCCTTTCACGGGTATTATTTGCAGCGCTCCATTCTTCAGTTCATTTTTAATTCCGATAAGGGGCATAATAGAGTAACCCAAACCCGCCATCACAGCCTGCTTTACGGCTTCGTTGGATGTAAGTTCCATCTTTTTCTGCACTTTGATATCGTTTTTCTCAATAAACTTTTGCATGGTTTGTCTTGTACCCGATCCTTGTTCCCTGAAAATTAAAGGCAGGTCTTTAAACAATTCTTTCTTCGTTTGCTTTGCATTAATAACAGTGCCACCGCTGCCTACCAGGAACAATTTATTCTGCAGTAAATCTATTTTGTCGGTATTGAGCGCAGCAGGCAGTATCGACACGAGTGAGAAGTCTACCTCATTCTGTTCCAGGCTTTCAATCACTTTGCTTTTGTTCGTTACATCCATTACCAGTTCTACCGCCGGGTGCTGCCTGAGAAAGCCAGTGAGGAAATACGGCATCACATATTTCCCGGTGGAAACAACTGATAGTTTCAGGCGGCCTATCAGCTCGCCTTTATAAGCGTGGGTTTTGTAATTAATGGCATACACCTGGTTCAATATTGCTTCCGCAGCCTGTGCTATTTCTTTCCCGAAGTCAGTGATGTATATATTCCTGCCAATAACCTCTGTAAGCGGAATATCAAACTGCGCCTGGAAGTTTTTCAACTGGATAGAAACAGCGGGCTGGGTAAGGTGCATTGCCTCTGCCGCCTTGGTAACACTGCCTGTATGGGCCACTTTCAAAAAAACCTCCAACTGGTTAAGTGTGTAATTCATAAATAATATTTATCAATTTCATTTCAAAGATAAATGATAATATATGATTTGCGCAACCGATTTTTGTGCCCGAAATAAAAAAAATCATGGCAAGAGTAACAATAGCAAAAGGAGACGGTATAGGGCCGGAAATCATGGACGCGACATTGAGCATCTTATATGCAGCAGGCGCACGCATAGAAACTGATGAAATTGTAATAGGGGAAAAAGTATACCTGTCGGGCAATAGTTCAGGCATCGCCCCGGGCGACTGGGACACTATACGCCGCAACAAGATATTCCTCAAGTCGCCCATCACTACTCCGCAGGGAGGCGGCTACAAGAGCCTGAATGTAAGCACACGCAAATACCTGGGCCTGTATGCCAATGTGCGCCCGTGCAAAAGTTACACCCCCTTTATATCATCGAAGCATGGCAACATGAATGTTGTCATAATAAGGGAGAATGAAGAAGACCTGTATGCGGGTATAGAACACAGGCAAACAGACGAGGTAGTGCAATGCCTGAAGCTTATCAGCAGGCCGGGTTGCGAAAAGATAGTCCGCTATGCATTTGAATATGCTGTGCAACACGGAAGAAAAAAGGTCAGTTGCTTTACCAAAGACAACATTATGAAGCAAACAGATGGTTTGTTTCACCAGGTATTCAAAGAGATAGCTGCCGAATACCCGCAAATCATGGCAGAACACCGAATAGTGGATATAGGAACGGCTCTGCTGGCAGACAGGCCACATGACTTTGACGTGATAGTGCTGCCTAACCTGTACGGCGATATCCTTTCAGACGTAGCCGCACAGATAGCGGGCTCTGTAGGACTGGCCGGGTCATCCAACATAGGAGAGCAATGCGCCATGTTCGAAGCTATTCATGGATCGGCCCCAGACATTGCCGGGAAAAATATAGCCAATCCATCAGGATTGCTGAACGGGGCTATACTGATGCTGCACCACATCGGGCAGAACGACATAGCGGAAAAAATAGAAAATGCCTGGCTGAAAACTATAGAAGAAGGAATACATACAGCTGATATATATGCCGAAGGCATCAGCACCCGATTGGCAGGCACTAAGGAGTTTGCTGAGGCGGTGGTAAACAGGCTCGGTTCGCAGCCGCAAACCCTGGCACCCGCCTTGCTGGTCAACAATAAAAAAATCGTACTGCCCCGTTATAAGCGCAGGCCTGCAGCAGAGAAAAAACTGGCCGGGGTAGACGTATTCGTTCATTGGACCGGATACCAGCCCGAAATATTGGCAGACGAACTGGCGGCGATTGAAAGTGACCGCCTGAAATTACGCATGATAACTAACAGGGGTATTAAAGTGTGGCCCGATGGTTTTGAAGAAACCTTTTGTACCGACCACTGGCGCTGTCGCTTTTCCCCGGTAAGCGATTCAGAAAAATTGACTCACCGGGATATTATACACCTGCTGGGCCTTGCTGAAGACAGGAGCATAGAAACTATAAAAACTGAAAACCTGTACACCTTCGACGGAGAACGCGGATATTCATTAGGACAGGGACAATAAAAAGTAATCTTTCATCACAAAAAAAAATAAAAATTATGCACGAGTTCAAACTTATTGACAGCAGCTACACTGCCGACGAAGCCAGGGAAATACTACTGGCCATTATCAACAGTAAAATACAGTTTCACCACCTCAAAACATTCAGCCACGACATTCGCTTTGGCAGCCCTGACGAGCACTCGGAAAAAAGAATAAAAGAACTGGAAGAAACAAGGCGGGCAATAACGCAATTGCTGCAGGAACACGGGAACAGCGATGTAAAATTTGATGTAGCATCTACTCTTACCTTAAAAATATCCGCAACGCAACCTAATGAGTACCAACCTGCTGATTGATAACCTGACAAATCCGGCGCTGTTGTTCTTCCTGTTGGGGATAATAGCCGTACAGTTGAAGAGCGACCTGGAAATACCCCCCGGTTCATCCAAGTTCATTTCACTCTATCTCTTGTTCTCCATCGGCTTCAAAGGCGGGCAGGAGTTATCTCACGAAGCATTCACGCTGGAAATATTCTGGTCGATACTGATGGGTATAATCATAGCGCTTGTCATACCATTATACACCTTCTTCCTGCTGAGGCGGTTTATGAACGTGTACGATGCGGGCGCTATCGCGGCGGCTTATGGCTCTGTCAGCGCCGTTACATTCGTGTCGGCCGTTGCCTACCTGGAGGCGATAGGCCAAAGCCTGCACGGCTATATGGTAGCTATCATGGCACTGATGGAATCCCCGGCCATCATCGCGGGGCTCCTGCTCATATCCATCTTCAACAACGACGGGCTAACCGGCATAAAAAAACGCGAGGCGCTGCAGCACTCCCTGACCAATGGCAGTGTACTGCTGATAATAGGCAGCCTGTTAATAGGCTACCTGGCCAATGCTGAACAGGCAGAAGGTATCAAACCGTTTACTAACGATATATTCAAAGGCTTCCTGGCCATATTTCTACTGGATATGGGTATTGTAAGTGGTAAAAAATTAGGCACCCTGCTGAGGCATGGGTGGTTCCCTTTCGCTTTCGCTGCTGTAATACCCCTAATCAATGGCTGCCTGTTTGCGGCAGCCAGTTCATTAGTTACACAAAAGCTCAGCGACAGGTTCATATTTGGCATACTAGCAGCCAGTGCGTCATATATCGCGGTGCCCGCAGCAATGAAGATAACCGTACCTAAAGCTAACCCGGGCCTTTTTCTGCCGATGGCGCTCGCTGTTACCTTCCCTGTCAATATTACCATCGGCATGCCCATATATTATTATGTAGCGCAGTTTTTTTAGTAGTAATGCTGGGGCATCAAAGCAGTGCAGGCCATAAAACCTGCACTGTACTTTTCTAATGCACCAATAATATTTTAGGTGGCTTCATATATTAAGACTACCTTACATGCAGAATTTGGTTTCAGTTATTTTGCTCTTCTGATATATTGGTGACAGATAGTTACTTTTCTCTTCAGTTTTCCCCGGTATCTGGCCAGTATTATTTATTTCAAAAAAAACAATTTTATGAAAATTTACGTTGGCAATATCAGCTACGAAACTACAGAAAGCAAACTGCACAAAATCTTTTCAGAATTCGGCCAGGTGCTGAATGCAAAGGTGATGACTGACAAATTCACAGGCCGTACCCGCGGGTTTGGTTTTGTAGAAATGGAAAGTGAATCAGAAGGCATGAAGGCTATTGAGCAATTGCACAACACATCGCAAGACAACCGCACCATAATAGTAAATGAAGCCAGGCCCCAGGTAGAAAGAGAACCCGGCGGAAGGGATTTCGGCAACAACAAGCGTTCCAACAACAGGTACTAAGCATTAATACCGCTTAGCATCCTCCTTCTTGCATAGTACAAGAGCAAATGGCATACGAACATCGGATGCCATTTGTTTTTTTCAACCACATAAAAAAAACGCTATGCCACATTATACTTTAATACAAAACGCAGGCGCGGCAATAAGCATATTCGCCCTCGTATTCGTTGGCCTGAAGATGGCTATGATGAGCCACTACGGGCTGGCCGATAAATTCAACACATTCTTCTTTTCGCTAAGGCTGATTGACAAACCAAAACTATCCGGGTTTGACAACGTGGCTATGCGCAGCTATATCAGGCGCAGCAATACCATCAACAAAATGTTCTACTTCGTAGCGGGCAGTATTGTCTTATTTTACTTTATTGTCAATTCAGCTTTGCGCAACTAGTAATATACGGTTACTCCTTTGCAGCCTGCCTTCTTACATATTTCGTCAGTATCACTATCAGCTGGTTTTCAATACGCCCCTCTATCTGTTCGGTATTGTCTTTTACCAGGTGAATGTTTCTCACCACCGTGCCTACCCTGGCATTTACGGTAGAGCCTTTCACGTCCAACGATTTGGTAAGCACAACGGTGTCCCCCTCGTGCAGCAACGCGCCATTGGCATCCTTGTGCAGGTCTACACTGGCATCGTTCTCATGGTCGCCGGTAGACTTTGCCCATGCCAGGCGTTCATCGTCCAGGTACATCATGTCCAGGCTTTCAGCAGCCCAGGCCTCGTTGCGCAGTCGGTTCAGCATACGCCAGCTCACCACCTGTACACCCGGCACCTCGCTCCACATACTGGTAGTGAGTACGCCCCAGTGGCTGTTGTCCAGTTCTTCCTTTTTGTCTACCTGGGCCAGGCATTTGTTACAAATAAGAATGTTGTTTTCCTCGTACCCGCCCGTTTGCGGCGGCACTTCATACACGTTCAGTTTACCCGTTGCCCCGCATAATTCGCATTGGTTGCCGCTGCGTGCCTTTAATTTTTCTTCCAGTGTCATAAGCCTGTTCTTTAGGCCGCAAAGATAATAAAAGGGTTGATGAAGCACCTGTATCAAAATCCAGTAATTCGCTACCTTTATTTCAATTATGCATTATACAGCAACCGTTCAAGGCAACCGTAGGTTTGAAGTATTCGGCGAAGCAAACGAATTGACAGGAACTATGGAGTGCAACTTCTGGCGGCCTGCTAAGGCGGTAATAACCATCGGCGATGCTGTATACCATATAGCACCATCCGGCTTCTGGCAAAATACAATGGTAGTTACCCGCAATGACAGCCCGTTTGCGGAAATAAAGTTCAGCATAAGCAAAGGGTTGAAGATTAATTTCAGTACGGCCGCTACCACTTACTTTTTCAAACATAAGGGCTTTTGGCACACACGTTATGCTGTGTGGGATGAATACGGCCAGGAAGCGGGCGTGATAGAGCCGCATTTCAGTTGGAAAGCCCTGAAATACAGCTACGATATAGATGCACATACCCATACGCTGGACAAGGAAGCCGCAAAGCTACTGCCTATGCTGATGCTCTACTGCCTGCGCTATACCAGGATGTTGATGGCGGGGGGTTGAGGAGTGTAGTTCCTTACAGGCTGATACGTAGCGCTACTGTCGTAAGAAACACATGCAGATTATACTCTGTTACAAGGCTGGCGGCATCAAAGTATTCCATATGATTGGCGGCGCCTGTTCTTTTTGATTTTTCCAGCGCGCGGTAACCGGCCGGGCTGGGTTCTTCCAGGAAAGACATCCGCCAGCTTTCAGACAAATCGAGGCTGACACGTCCCCCGAAGTTGATGACCAGGCCCAGGTTGGTGCCCGTCATCAGTCCACGCACGTTCCTGTAATAGGTATTGGCCCCGTCAGGTTTCATATCAAAGCCCTGCCGTGTAAAAGTATAACCCAGCACAGCGCCACCATAAAAATACAGCCTGTCGGGTATGTTTAGTTTGTAATTGACCATGGCATGCGGCGAGAAATACGGGGTGGCAAAGGGGGCATCTTCTACCCTGGTGTTGGCATAACTCACCACCGTGTTGTTATGTTCCACCACCAGAACTACATCGCGCTCTACAGTGCCGTGGCTCATAACACCGAAATCCACACCTGCGCCCACCTGCCATTTGCGTGTGTCCCACATGGTTTTAACTACAGCGTTGGCGCCCAGTGCTGCTGCAGTGGTACGCACCTGCGGCCCGCCGGCATAGGCAGTGCTCAGGCCCCCGCCAAAAACAAGATCAATACCGTTTTGCGCCTTGACACATACCGGCACCGTGGCAAATAATAAAAACAAGAGGAAACGCATAGCTGATAATTTATAAGTTGTTGCAATAATACTGTAACCATTGCACAGTTCAAGAAGTCCTCAATATCTTTTCCATCTTTTTGCCTTTCGCCAGCTCGTCTACCAGTTTGTCCAGGTAGCGGGCTTGTTGTGTCAGAGGATTTTCTATTTCTTCTACCCTATAGCCACAGATGACACCGGTAATCAGGTGGGCATTAGGGTTCAATTTCGCTTTCTTAAAAAACGTTTCGAACGTCACTTTTTCGTCAATCAGTTGTTGCAGCTTCTTATCGTCAAATCCCGTCAACCACTCTATTACCCCGTGGAGTTCTTCTTTCGTCCGGCCCTTCTTTTCCACTTTGGTTACATAGTGCGGATATACCGATGCAAATGTCATATTGGCTATGCGTGCATCATGTTCAGGTGTTGTTTTCATACGCTTGTATTTTTAGCTGCTAAGTTAAGTATTACGATAAAAACACGGCGCCTTGCTTATTACTTCCTCCAACGGCTTCCAAACTATATCCATCCATTTCCATCCGTTTGTTTTCCTCTTTCAGACTGATTGATAACACTAACAATAGCCGGTATTATACTTTTGTTCAGCAATACAACAAACAGGTTTTTAAAACAAACAGTTTCAAAAACTTAATAAAACTTAATTGTGACGAACGTCATCCGGCCGTTTGATGACACTCACTACTGCTCTGATGCTGAATAATAATTTTTGTAAAAAATACAGTTATGTATAGAGCGTTATTATTTTTTTGTCTTATCCCGCTATCAGCATCCCATCTGTATGCACAACTACCCAACTGCACATCGGTTACCCATACAGTGTATTATAAAGCATACGGTACATCTACATCCAACACGGCAATTTATAACTTCAACATTACGCAGCCTGTAGTGACAGGAGTAAACCCCGTACTGAATACAATCGTCCCGCCCCAGTATTCGCAGGGGCTCACAATTAGCCCAAACCTCAATTCCTCAGGGCCGTCACCTACGTTTTATACAACTATGAATAGCCAGTATTATTACTACAATGGTACTACATGGGTTAATACAGGCCATAGCGCCGGCAACGCATATGCCGTAAACCCCGGAGCAGGCGGCGGATACATCTTTAACCTTGATGCCCTTACCGGTATAGTCTGGCGCTATAATGGCAAAGGTAATTCCACACAGATACTAACATTAACAGCATTGGACAAAGTAGCGGACATTGCAGTAACGTGTACCGGTGATTTCTATATCATGTCCAATGGCGCTGTGCCACAAACACTAAAAAAATATGATTTTAACGGAAGTCTTTTGACAACGTATACAGTCACCGGTGCGCCGGCGATTGCAGGTGGCGGGGGGTTGGCTATATTCGGAAATGATGTTTACTACGATGATGGTACTAATATTGTAAAAGGCACTATCAGCGGAAGTACTGTTAGTTTTAACGTAGTGGGTGTTGCATCCAATCCAAGGGCAGAAGACTACGCTAACTGCCAGTCCAACCCTTATGCAGCACAAGCCAGTATAGATACGGGCTATTATTGTGGTTCAGGGCCGGGGGTAAAAGTAAAAGCAACGGGTTTTTCGCCTTTTACATGGAAGGTGGTCAATGGTTCTGCTACGGTAATTGCTAATGGAGACTCTGCGATGGTTGTACCTGCCACAGATTCCAGAATAGTGGTCACATCAGGTTCATCTAACAATGCTTGTGGTGGCAACACTGATACGTTTTTGGTCTTACCTGTCAAACCGGGTATCAGTGCCGGGGAAAATGATACAATATTCATTTGTAATGGCCATATTATACCGGACACATTACACGGCGTGCTCACAAAGACACATCCAAATGCAGTATACAGTATTTTATGGAACCCGGCTTCATCAATACTTTCAGGCATCAATACTTTATATCCTGTTATCAATCCCTTGTCCCAAACATCTTATATACTCACCGTAAGCACACCGGCTAATAAAGGTGGCTGCACCTGGCGCGACACAGTTGATATATCATTGTCAGATGGTACTGTTGACGCTTCTTTTACACATACTGTAAAATATGGATGCACAGCCGACACCATAATATTCAATAATAAATCCCTGGCCTCACCCGGCCCCTTGAGGTATTTGTGGAATTTTGACGATAATGGCATTACAGATACAAACAGGAATACAATACACATATATCCCCACCAGGGAGTACACACTATTCAGCTATACACCGGCAACGGGCGTTGCAGCGACACTGCTGTTGCCACCATAAATATTGATCATCACCTCAAAGCAGACTTTATTTTTGACGATGTATTGATATGCGAGGGTGACACAATATTCCTGGATGCAAGCAGTTCTGTCATCACTTTTAAACCGGCCATCCAAAAATACTACTGGTCAGCCGGGGACCAACGTTTAGATAGCATCGTGAATCCTTATTACGTGTTGGCTAACAAACAAAACAATAAAATACTACTTGCCATTGCCGACTCATTGGGTTGTACAGACACCATAGTGAAAGAGATAACAGATATCCTTCCATATCCCGCCGTTGAAGCAGGCCCTGCTGATACGATTATATGCGATGGCGTGCAGTTATATTTACCGCTTGGCATCAGTAGTTTTGTTGAACAATACTTATGGCAGGACAGCGCCAATGAACCAAACTACACGGTAAGCAAATCGGGAACGTATATAGTACAAGCGAAAAACCGGTGTGGTACCAGCTCAGATACTATCAACGTAACCTATAAGAACTGTACAGTATTTTTCCCAAGTGCGTTTACGCCTAATAGTGATGGCAGAAACGATTGGGCCCGGCTGGTTGGCAACCTGTTTGGAATAACAGAATGCGATATATCTATTTATAATCGTTTCGGTGAAAGGGTATTCCATACCAAAAACAAAGACTTTGGCTGGGATGGCATTTATAAAAACACACCTCAGCCACTCGGTAGTTACTACTACTATATCACTTACGTGCTGTTGGGAGAGCGACATGAAATGAAAGGGGATATTACGTTGATACGATAACATGAATACTTATACCGTTTGCAGGACGGTTGTATATTCGTGTGTCTTACATGCCCGGGGAACATGTTGAACAGCGGGGTTATTCCCCCTCCGGCACAGGGGCATTTTTCTGCAGCTCGCCCAGCCCGGGAGCCGGCACGGGCCATCCAATGGATGGCCCGTGCCGGCGAGATACATGGAATATCCGTCGAAAAATTTTATTAATTACGGCCAATAACAATTACCTGTGTCATTCTCCTGCCCTCCGATGATACGTCGATCAGATACCGGCCGGTTGGCAGCATTGACACATCTATCACTTTCTCCTCACCCAGCTTACCCGACAAGACCTGCTGCCCTATAATATCCTGGATATAAAAAGACGGGTTAGGCAAAGAAGTAGATATATGAATAGTTGAGACAGCGGGGTTAGGATAACAGACAAAATCATTCGCCTCGTTATTTATTGTGCTGACATCAGCAGGGAAACCCAACGCATACCAGTCGTTCAGGTAATTTTCAGCACCGTTATAAAAAAAACCTGCCCCCATATAGGCCTTTCCATTTGCTACAGCAGCAATACCATACGCCCGGCCTACAGCCGGCAAATCCGCTTCATTGGTCCATGTGTCCGACGCCATGTCATACGAGCAAAAATCTTTAAGATAAACCTGGGAACCCGATAAAGGCGGCCGCGATACACCAAGCCCTACATAGGCCTTGCCGCCCAGCACAAATGCAACGCCGGCCGACCTGCCGTCTCCGCATTGATCAGATTTTCGAGTCCAGCTATCAGCAACAGGGTCGTATTGATACGTGGTTTTAAAGAATGTATTGTCATTATACCCGCCGGTTACAAAACCTGTATTACCAATCGTAAATGCCTGGGCATATTCAACACCGGTAGGATAATCCTTCTTTGCAGTCCATTGATTTGTTGCCGGATCATATTCCCATACATCTGCACTTTTAAAACCAGAATAGTTAACGCTGCCGCCCACTACGTATGCCTTATTGTTCACTATAAAACACGCCGACCGTTTCCTGCCTGTATCCGGTAAATCTGCCTTTTTCGTCCAGCTGTCTGTAGACGGATCGTACTCCCATAGGTCTTTCAATGACGGATGACTAAACAGGTCTTCAGTCCCAAGGCCAATATACCCCTTTCCACCTATAGCAAACGCTATAGCACTGGTGCGCGCGCTGCTGCCTGGTACATCTGCTTTTTGCGTCCAGGTATCGGTAGCAGGGTCATACTCCCAGAAGTCCTTCTTATTAACAGAGCCTGTATAGCCGCCTGCTACATAAATTTTATTATTCAAAGAAAAACCATAGGCATCCCACCGCCCGGCCGACCCTGTGGCAATACTGGCTTTGGTTTCCCATGTAAACTGGGCCTCAGCCGGCAGGTAGATAAACAACAACGATAGCAAATAAACGTATCTCATAACATAATTTTAAACGCAAAAATATCGATACGTACTTGCGGCAAAACATAACAATTATTAAACATTATCATGTTTTTGTCATTTACATATCTTTAAGTTTTTTTAGCCTCGCATGCTGCCACCGTCGCGTATGTCCCGCAGGGGCTTCTCCGGATGGATGTTTCATCCGGGCGGGCAATTTCACTATAAGTTCATCCGGTTTGCAACACACATCCGGGGCAAAGAAACCGGGTAACTTAGTTAGTCACGAATATCCTTCAGAAAAATCCGCGCCGGTGGGAAGCTATTTCTTAGTAAATTCAACAAAATTATCCTTATGCATAAATTGGCGCTACTGCTGTTTCTGGCACTATCCACTTTCTTTTGCAATTGCAAAAAAGAGACCGCTGCGCAGGTGCAGACCATCACCGACACAGTCTTTGTGGAGGTGCATGATACTACTACCATACCGGCGTTAATCAGCGATACGACTACTACGCTCATCATTATTCGTCATGCCGAAAAAGAAAGTACCGGCTCCGACCCCAACCTGTCTGCAGATGGTATATTAAGGGCTGAAGAGTTGAAGCGCATTTTAAGCAATATCAGCATAAACGCTATTTACTCAACTACGTACAACCGCACAAAACAAACAGTGGCGCCGCTAGCAACTGCAAAAGGCATCGCAGTAAAAGAATATGCAACAAGTAAGCCCTATGCTCAATTGATAAGTGAAATCCGCACAGCCAACCGTGGCAAAACGGTTGTTATAGTCGGGCACTCTAATACGGTACCGGATATACTGAAGGAAGTGAGCAACAACGCTTTTTCTGTAACTATAAACGAGAGCCAGTATGACAACTTGTTTATCGTCAACCTGCCCGATGGGCTCAGCCCTACTGTTACCCACCTTAAATACGGGAAGGAAACACCTTAAATTTTAGGTACCGCTATTATTACTCCCCTCCAGCACAGGAGCGTCCTTCAGCAGCTCGCCCAGCCCGTCGGGCAGGAATGGCCTGCCGCCTGTTGACTTAACACAGGTGCCCGTGAACACGCCTGTCGTGTATTTCTTCCCGTTCTTCAGTATATGTTGCACCATGTGTAGCTTGGGCTGGTCGGTTGGGTCTTTATACAATTCGCAGGTCACCACGAACTCATCGCCGCGCCGCAGCGAGCGGAAAAAACTGATGGTGTATTTTGACAGTACCATATTCACACCCTGCTTTGCCTGTTCTTCCAGGTCGAAGCCAAGCGTGTCTTTGATAAAAGCATGCCTGCAGTCCTCCATATAAAACGGGTAGTACAGCCCGTCCATGATGTCCTGTACATCTATATGCTCGTCTTTTACGGTGTATGTCTTATGATAACCCTGTAGTTCCATTGTTGTGGCGGTGTTTTTGTGGTGGGTGAAAGTACAATTTTTTCGAATTCAGGACTTTCAAATACCGGCCACAAACCGGGTGATTTAGTCATACACGGATGCCATGAGGAAAATCCGCGCCAGAGGGATAATAATTTCTCTTGTATATTTACGTTATACCATGTACAATATACCATGCGCTGTCTTATCATAGCCCTGATAGTTTTAAAACCGTTTACAGCCTTTTGCCAGCCATACGACTCTCCACTTGGCAAAGGCATTATAAACAACGATGTGTGCCTTCGAGCCGAAGCAGGTTGGAACAGGTCATGGTTTACATCGCTTGGCGTTTCATATGTGTACAGTAATATTAATGCGCATATGCCCAATGCGCTGGTGGTGTATGCAGCAGCAGAGGCAAATCTTGCGGGATACAGGCCACAGGGCGGGTTTTATGCTTATAAAGTGGGCATAGAGGGCAGCAGCATACTGGCATACGGACTTGAACTGCGCAACAATACCGACTTTGCCGGTAATAATCACCTTGTGTTTACTCCCAAAGTCGGCATTTCTATTTTTGGCTATACTAATATATTCTATGGCTACAATGTGTTCCAAACCAGGAACAACATTTTCGGGATATACCACCACCAAATATCGCTGAGCCTGAACATGAACCGGAGAATTATCAAAGAGACTTTCACCCCAGGAGAGTAGAGTTATGCAGATTGACAGCTATTTGCTTATGCTCTATGATGCACTTCTGTATTCCAAATACCGGGCAGAAACCGGGTGACTTGGTTAGATACGGATTCCCTTCGGAAAATCCGCGCCAGTGGGTGGTTTAGTTAGTCTCGGATTCCTTTTGGGAAATCTACCTATATTTACGAAAAAAAAAATCATACCTATGATAAGAACAACCCTCCTTGCAATACTCTTAATATTGCCCTTTTGCTCGCCAGCGCAACCTATTTTAACGAAGTGCGAAAAATATCAGTCTAACACTATTGCTACGCATAAAATGTACTACCCCTACCATGTTTCAATGGGTGATAGCGGAGCAAATATCACGTGGGACTTCTCAAGTGTAACACCACTAAACCAATCAATAAAAGCCGTAAACCTGAGTTATACTGACACTGTGTATGATGCTAACATATATCAGCTGTATATCCAAGGTGCGAACGACACTACTCACTTTTATATGAAAGTAGATACTGCTTACACATATTCGAGCGCAGTTAATATAAAAAACACACTAGGACCGACTATATGGGAGAATGGCAGAATACTATCAAAACATAATATCTCATACCTGGACACACTCGTAGATACTTTTACAATAAAAAACAGTGGATATGGACACAGCATAATTATCGCCGACGGATACGGCACATTAATCTTACCGAATAAAACTTATCATAATGTGCTCCGGGTGAAAATTGAAGAAGAACATTTTGACACTGTGGGCAGTACATCATCCTATAAAACCATTACATACAGGTGGTACGATACAACACACACCACCTACCTGGCATTAAAATCTTCTCTGGCAGACGGCTCTTACGCGTATATGTACTTTCTACAAGACGAAATGCCCCTCCAAATAGTTGAACAATCAAAAATCAATTTCAATGCAGGTTTTGATCAAAACAATTTGGTTCTATCAGGCGAGTTTGAGCCAGAAAAAGAATATACCGTTCGTTTATATAACTCGGTAGGGCAAAAAGTGTTTCAATCGGTGTTTTCATCACACAACAGCATAGTGTCTTTCCCAATACACCCCTCCTTGAATTTAGGGCTGTACGTGGTACACCTAGCAAAAGCAGACAGTCCGACTTCACATACAACATATAGACTGCTCTACACAGGCCGATAGCTATCCTGCGGCAAGTAGGATTCCCCCCAATCGCGCAAGTGTTTTCCACTTGCGCCCAAAAACACCAATTAGGCTAAAGCCCTCACAAAACATAACCGCCCCCCTGCCTGAAGGCAGGGGCTATTGATTCCACACATACCCGATATACCTATTTCAATTGTACCGGCTTTTAAGCCGGGTAACAGGCAGCCCCTCTAACGGCTTTAGCCAAACCATCTGCAACGACATAAAAATAAAATTTGCCAAATCATCATTATATCGTATTTTTGTAGTAATAAAACATACCTCCCATGCACCCACCACCACACATAGCCCGTAGCGCCCATCAGCTACATAACACAAAAAGATTACAACTAAACGCCCCGCAGTACACGGGGCGTTTTTACTGTTTGTTAACTCTGAAGCCCAATACGTTTCGGTTAACAAAAGTTAACAAAATATCAGGCAATTCACTCACAATCAGCATGTTGCAAAATGCAAATAATAACCCCCGGTTACAGCAAAAAGTGGCAGAGTTAACAAAATTCACTTACAATAAACCAAACAATGTATATCAGCAGCGATTCAGTGCCCGGCAGCGCAGTAGCACCGCAGTCTATCAGGGCACCAGCCCGTTCCGTCGAAGCTTTAGGAACGGGGCTCTTTTTCTTTGGTTCGTTTCTTTTGGAGAAGCAAAAGAAATGAACGAAAAGCTGAATAGACTACAAAAAGCTATATGTATGAATAGAGCTTTAATAGAAATCCTGAAAACAGAACCAACTGACACCCAACAGAAACCACTAAATTTGCTTTAACACATGGCAACAAAGAGAGCAACTAAGGTAGAAAAAACAGTTACCCCGGCAGACGATATAATATTCATAAAGGGTGCAAAAATGCACAACCTGAAGAACGTAGACGTGGCCATACCCCGCAACAAGCTGGTGGTGGTCACCGGCGTATCGGGTAGCGGCAAAAGCAGCCTCACTATGGATACCCTCTTTGCCGAAGGGCAGCGCCGCTATGCCGAGAGCCTCAGCGCCTACGCCCGCCAGTTCCTCATGCGCATGGACAAGCCCAATGTGGACTATATCCACGGCATCTGCCCAGCCATAGCTATAGAGCAAAAGGTAACTACCCGCACACCCCGCAGCACCGTCGGCAGCATGACGGAGCTATACGATTACCTGCGCCTGCTCTTTGCCCGTGCGGGCCGCACCTACTCGCCCGTCAGCGGTGCTGAGGTGAAGAAGGACACAGTGACCGACGTTGTGGACTTCATCAAAACCCTACCCGAAGGGGTGAAGGTGCAGATCATCGTTCCGCTGGAAACACACTACGGCCGCAGCATAGAAGAAGAACTGAACATACTGATGCAGAAAGGTTTCACCCGTATATACGCTAAAGACGCGGGCAAACCCATACGTATAGAAGACCTGCTGAGTGGTGAAGAGCAACTGCCCGCACAGCACAACTACCTGCTGATAGACCGTATCGTCACCAAAGAATTTGAAGAGGACGACATCCACCGCCTGGGCGATAGTATACAAACTGCCTTTTACGAAAGTGAGGGCGAATGCATGCTGGAGCTGGACGGCAGCGATGTAAAGATATTCAACAACCGTTTTGAGGCGGATGGTATGAGCTTTGAAGAGCCCACGCCGAACCTGTTTTCGTTCAACAATCCTTATGGGGCCTGCCCGCATTGCGAGGGCTTCGGCCAGGTGCTGGGTATAGACGAAGACCTGGTGATACCCGACAAGAGCCTGAGCGTGTACGAGGGTGCTGTGGCCTGCTGGCGCGGCGAGAAGATGAGCGAATGGCAGGGCGCATTTGTACGTACAGCCGCCAAATACGACTTCCCCATACACAAGGCGGTGGCCGAACTGAACAAAAAAGAATACGACCTGCTGTGGGAAGGCAACGAGCAGGTGAGCGGCATCAGGGATTTCTTCACTATGGTAGAGCAAAACCTGTATAAAGTGCAATACCGTGTGATGCAGGCGCGCTACCGTGGCCGCACTACCTGCCCCACCTGCAAGGGCACCCGGCTGAGAAAGGATGCACAGTATGTGAAGATTAACAACACCACCATCACCGATTTGATGTTCCTGCCGGCCAGCGATTTGAACAACTGGTTCGAAAACCTGCAACTGAACGAGCATGACAAAAAAATTGCTAACAGGATATTAATAGAGATCAACCAACGGTTAAGGACGTTGCTGGATGTGGGCTTGGGCTACCTGTCGTTGAGTCGCCTGGCCAATACCCTCAGCGGCGGTGAAAGTCAGCGCATACAGCTCACCAAGTTCCTGGGCAGCAACCTGACCGACTCGCTGTATATACTGGACGAGCCGAGTATAGGTTTACATTCAAGAGATACGGAAAGGTTGATAAAAGTGCTGAAAAACCTGCGCGACCTGGGCAATACCGTAGTGGTGGTAGAGCACGATGAACTGATGATGCGCGAGGCGGATTATATAATAGACATGGGGCCGCTGGCCAGTCACCTGGGTGGCGAGGTAGTAGCCGCCGGTCCGTACAAAGAAATCATCGCCAACAAACACAGCCTGACGGGTAAATACCTCAGCGGGCAAATGCAGATAGAGGTCCCTGCCATCAGGCGCAGGCCCAAGGGCCACATCAGGCTGGAAGGCTGCCGCCAGCACAACCTGAAAAATGTGGATGTAGATTTTCCGCTGAATGTGCTTTGCGTGGTGACGGGCGTCAGCGGTAGTGGTAAAACCACGTTGGTAAAGCAAACCCTCTACCCTGCCCTGATGAAACACTACGGCGAGGGGACGGACAGGCCGGGCCTGCACAAATTTTTAGGCGGCGACCTCAGCAGCATCACCCATGTAGAAATGGTGGACCAGAACCCTATAGGCAAATCTTCGCGCAGCAACCCCGTCACCTATATCAAGGCGTGGGACGAAATGCGCAAGCTCTTTACATCGCAGCCATTGGCCAAGATGCGGGGTTTTAAAGAGAAGCATTTTTCCTTTAATACCGATGGCGGACGATGCGATACCTGTAAGGGCGATGGCGAGGTGGTAGTGGAAATGCAGTTCCTGGCAGATGTACACTTAGTTTGCGAAAGCTGCAAAGGCAAGCGTTTTAAAGATGAGGTGCTGGAAGTAACTTATCGTGAGAAGAGCGTGCACGATGTGCTGGAGATGAGCGTGGACGAAGCGTTGATGTTCTTTGCCAACGAAAAGAAAATAGTAAAAGCCCTGCAACCGCTGAGCGATGTAGGATTGGGTTATGTGAAGCTGGGGCAAAGCAGTAATACGCTGAGCGGCGGTGAAGCGCAGCGGGTGAAGCTGGCGAGTTTCTTAGGCAAAGGCAGCAGCAAGGATAAAATTTTGTTCATATTCGACGAGCCCACTACCGGCCTGCATTTCCACGACATTAAAAAACTGCTCGCTTCTTTTGATGCCCTCATAGAACAAGGGCACAGTATCATTGTGATTGAGCATAATACAGATGTTATCAAAAGTGCCGACCATATTATAGACATCGGCCCGGAGGGTGGAGCCCATGGCGGACAGGTATTATACTCCGGCCCGCCAAAGGGATTGAAAGAAGTAAAGGACAGTTATACAGGGAGGTACTTATAAAAAATCACAAATCCTAAATCACCAATCATAAATGAATATCCGTGAAACCCTACCCTTTCCTGAACACCAGCAGTGGTACGTTGCTGCTGAAAGAGAATTGAGCTGCAGCGCTGCCCAGGAATATCCTGTCGAACAGGGAGCGGTCTTGCTTGGTGAACATTGCTACCAAAGATGGTTTCGCCTTTTTCACCGCATTTTCCAGGTCGGTCATCAGCGAGTTGTCCAGGTCGCGGGCCTCGTAGTGTATATCTATATCGTACTTGAATTTCTTTTTCAGGTCTTTTTGCGCTACCTGCCTGTCAGCCATCATCTCGTAGGGGAAGGACAGGTGCAGCAACTCAACAGAAGCCTTCAGCGGTTTGGCAAAGGCCAGCACCTGCGGAACTTCTTTTTCATAATCCGCCATGTCGGATGCGTACAGCAGTTTGGTCACAGGTTTAGCTTTATACCCGCCGGGTACGCATATTACCGGTATCGGCGAGCTTTTTATGAGCGATGCAGTGTTGGTGCCAAAAATCTTTTTAAGCGTACCCGCCCCCCGCGTAGCTATGCATATATAGTC
This sequence comes from uncultured Flavipsychrobacter sp., assembly GCA_964515955.1. Classification (GTDB taxonomy): domain Bacteria; phylum Bacteroidota; class Bacteroidia; order Chitinophagales; family Chitinophagaceae; genus UBA5543. The sequence continues at coordinate 96,314 of CAZEZM010000009.1, forward strand.
GCAGCTTTTTTCCTGCGCATAGTTGATAACACCGTCTACCACGCCAAACATATGGTACACATCGCATTTGTATTTGCCGGGCGTTACCTTCATTTGTTTATATGTAGCGCTCACAAAAGAAGTCAATTCTTTCATGATATTCTCCTTGTCCTCGCTCACAAAGTATTCGTACCTGGCATCGCTCCATGTAGAGGCGCGCAATACCTGGTGTACAAACAGGAACACCAGTTCCATTTTCTTCTGTGCAGCCAGGTTGATAGCAAAGCGAAGGCCGGCACGCGAATTTGTAGAAAGATCCGTAGTAACCAATATCCTGTTCATAATAGTATCATTTAAAAAACAAACATAGCCATTCAAAAATAGTTCATTAATGACCTAAACCTGTAGAAAACATGACTTTCATCATGAAGATGTACACCAGCAAAATAAGGAATGAATCCACCGCCATCAACCGGGGCTTACGCCATTTGATTATTAACCATCGGTTGTCGCAAATAATCACCTGTATTTATATACCAACGATTGCCTATTTTAGCATAATGAAACGATACTTTATAACGGCAGCATTATTTGCATTTATAGCGTGCAATGCACATACCCCCGCAGAAACAGATAAGGGCGGGTTGAACGCACCGGATGATATAAGTGTGGCCGAAGGGCCCGAAGCTGAGGCTAAAGGAGATAAAGAAGACAAGAAGAAATCTAAGGCAGACACATTCTGTTATGTAATATCAGACGGCGAGAACAATGAAAATATCAATGCCATTAAGCTCATCATCAATGGTGACAAAGTTTCCGGTGAGTTAAAATACATCACTGCGAATGAGCCCCCGGCCGCGGGTCTACTAAGTGGTACTATCAAAGACGGTATCATCACCGCCGACTGGACTTTTGTGAAACAAAGCAACTATTATAAAATTCCGGTAGCATTCAAGATGGGCAATAAATCCATTTTCCAAAAGCCAAGTGCTGTAAACCAGGACGGGCAGGCTTATATACCGGAAGAAGGGGACTACAGTTACGAATTCCCCTTAGTGAGTTGTGAATATTACCCGCGATAATTAATAATCAGCGGCCTTTCACTTTGGTGTAAGTATATATAATACGCTTACCTACCATTTTCACCTGCACCTCTACCAGTTCTGTACGAAAGGGATTGAGGCTGCCCAGGAAAGACAGCAACCTGCTGCCAGGCATCTTTTTTTGAATGGGTTTGTTAACAGCTGTTTGCATGTTTCTCGAATGTTTGTCTGTTATCCTCGTTTACACAAGTATAACTAAAATTTCCAGATAAATTAATATTGATTATGCACAGATTTCCGCATATGTTATTTACCTGTTGATAACCCTGTTTCGCCAAACACGGGCAATTATACACGTTGTTCAGAACCAGCGCGTTGCGGAATAAAGATGCTGATGAGTATGACCAGCAATGCGCCCACCACATTCAGCCAAAGAAAAGAAATGACATCCAGCAGATAAACGATTACCACCAATATCTCGGCAACAAGGGCCGCATAGAAAACGGCGTGGCCTTTTATCCGCTTCATATAAAACGCCACCAGGAAAATGCCCAGTATCGTGCCGTAAAAAAGTGAGCCCAATACATTCACAGCCTCTATCAGCGAGCCCATCTGCGTGGCAAACATAGCGACTATAATACTGAATATGCCCCAGAACAAGGTATGCAGCCTGCCGAAGCGCAACTGCTGCGCTTCACTCAATTCAGTTTTGTTGTTCAGCAACTGTATGTCCATCATAGATGAAGATGCCAGGGAATTGAGCGCCGCAGATATAGAACCCCACGAGGCGAGGAAGATGATGGCAAACAACAACCCCACCAATCCTTTGGGCAGGTTGTTTTTTACAAAATAGAGGAAGATATAGTTGGTATCTCCATTGTCGGAAGTGGGAGCTACACGGTTGATATGCTGCCTGACAGTATCGCGCAGTGCCGACATTTGCTGTTGGGTAGCTTTAAATTCTGCTACCAGGGCCTCGTCATTACGGTGGTTGGCAATGTCGGTAGCTTGCTGCGCGTACACCGTCTGCAATTGGTTATACTGTGCATCAATACGTTGTGCTGTGGCGGGCTCTTGTTGCTGCAATACACTATACGCCTGCCGGTTGAAATAAACAGGCGAAGGTTGGAAACTGTAAAAGGCAAATAATAACGCGCCAATCAGCAGTATAGCGAACTGCATGGGTATCTTCACCATGCCGTTCATCAGCAGGCCCATGCGGCTCTCGCGTAGGTTCTTGCCCGAAATATAGCGCCCTACCTGGCTCTGGTCGGTACCGAAGTAAGACAGGGCCAGGAAAAAACCACCGATGATGCCACTCCAGATATTGTATTTGTCCTTCCAGTCAAAATCGGTAGTAATCACATTCAGTTTACCGGCCTTGCCCGCTACATACAAAGCATCTCCAAAATTCATATCACCCGGCAACTGTGCCACTACCAGGTAACCGGCGATGGCCATGGAACCAAGTATTATCAGGAACTGTAGTTTCTGAGTATGGGCTACCGCTTTAGCGCCTCCACTGTATGTGTACACCAATAGCAGTCCACCCATGATCACATTGGTGAGATAAATATTCCAACCCAGTATGGAGGAAAGAATAATGGAAGGGGCATATATACTGATACCTGTAGACAGCCCCCGCGACAGCAGGAACAATACAGATGTAAGCACCCTCGTTTTGCGGTCGAAGCGGGTTTCGAGAAACTGGTAAGCAGTATATACATTCAGCCTGCGGAAGATGGGTATAAAGCTGATGCTGATGACTATCATAGCGATAGGCAGGCCGAAGTAGTATTGCACAAAGCGCATACCATCGGTATAAGCCTGCCCGGGCGCAGATATAAATGTAATGGCGCTCGCCTGCGTGGCCATAATGCCCAGCAGTACGATGTACCAGGGCATGTTTTTATCGGCCATCAGGTAAGACTGAGAACCGTGTAAATCACGGCTTTTGAAGACACCATATAATATGATGCCCGCAAGTGTAACCAGCAGAACTATCCAATCGATTGTACTCATGCCCAATGTTGCGTAAACCAATAATACAAAACTATCTGCAATAGCAATACCGCCAAGACGGCTATGTACCATTTATTCCAGTTGTATGTTGGTTCGTCACGCATGAAAAAATCACCTGCCTGTTTATGGATTACTTACTATATAATTTTGATTCTGATGAGAACGAAACTCCGAAGCTATGCTTATATACTACAATACTATCAGCCATGTAATAATACGTAATCCAGTTGGGTTGCGCCTCACGTATTTTGTATTCTGAGTATAGAATTGTTTCCTTGACGGTGTCCATACTTCAATAATGGAATGTAACGTTATTGCGCATTATGGTCGTATCATCTATTACGTCAATTTTTACCGGATGGTCCTTGTAGATAGTAGTATCAGTATATGTATGATCAGGGTCCTGGTTAGAAGGATGCGATGAATATATCCAATACCTATCGCAAATCCAGGTTTTGTTCAGTTTTTGAGTATATGCAGATAAAATGGCTGTTACCGGGTCCACTGGTTCATCGGGTATCGGTGGCATTACCGATTGTTTTTCCTTTTTGCATGAAGCTGCTGAAAGTGCGAGGAATAGCAGGGCTATAATAGACAGGTTTTTCATAAGGTCAGTTTTAGGTTATTTACCCACTGATATAAAGTTAAGTAATAACCTGGTAGCCCCTACATTGCCGGCAGGCAACTGACGGAAAAATGACAATGAGGTATATATGTAATGCCCTTCCCCATATTTAGTATACAGTGTGCTACCCTTCAATGGCTGTTCACCGGCATCGTTCATGCTGAACAGGGGTGTGTAATGTTCGTCCCATGTGTCTGCGAAATACAATCCGCGCTCCTGCACCCAGCCGTCAAAATCGGCAGGAGTAATTAAGTTGGGATAAGAAAGCAGGCGGTGATCCTTCGCCAATACTTCTACCTTCGCATCTTCTTCAGTTACACGGCCACGCCCCAGCTTAATAGGATACGGGCCTATCTCTTCTGTTTCCAGCCGGTGATTGGTATGATACTGCATCACTAATGTGCCGCCACCCTCTGCATAACGCAGCAACTCGGGCATCCATACCTTCGCTTTATCATTTATGTTAACAGCACGTATGCCCACTACCACCGCATCATATTTCGCCAGGTTGCCGGGGTTGATATCTGCATCTTTCAACACATCTACCTGCACACCGGTGAAACGCAATACCTCTGCCACATCATCGCCTGCACCTTCAATATACGCCACCCTCAATTGCTTTGACTGCCAGTTTTGCTGTATCACCTGCACAACGGGGCGGGTATAATACCGCAGTGTGGGCAGGTGTTCATATTTAATAGTGTGCTGCTGCTTATTGTAGATGGCATTGCCTGATATAACGGCTGCGTTTATCTCCGTTTTACCTGAAGAAAAATTCAGTTTGTTACCGGGTATTGCTACTGTCAATGTCATAGTACCGGGCATTACATCTACCAGGTAAGAGGTGTCGCTGTATCCGTTGGTGCTTACCACCAGCTTAGCCTCGGGGAGTTTTATAGCTGATTGTATCTGCAAACTTGTAAGCGCATCCCCGTCGGACGACAAAGTAATCATCTCATTGGTAAACTGCAGGGTAACCTCAGGTGCTACACGCAAGGGCTCCACAACATCGCCATGTGTGGCGTCCAGTGTTTTGTAAGACAACGGTACTTCCACCAGGAAGGTTTCGTCACCCAGTTGTACGCGGGTAGCTGCCACCAGCGGGTTGGGCGTGTTGGGCATGCCCAGGTATTCCGGCTGAGGTATGGTGTAGTGTGCATCATCTTTCTGCGGCTCTGACAACCAATAGGGCTCTGTGTAAGGAGTGTTTTGCGGTATGCGTATGCTTCGTTTAAAACTCACCAATTCGTCTGCCGGCATAAAGAGATGACAAACCGTATCGCTGGCGAGGCATTCTATGTCCAGCAGTTTCACTTTTACAGCGCCGCTGCGTGCAATGGCATTGATAGTAAACGGTACATTTTCACCTTTTATCACTTCAGGTTTGTCTGTTATTATTTCCATCATAAAACCTGAAGTGTGCAATATCAAATCCTTTAATTCCTGCAGCTTGCGCGACTTCCATTCGTTCTCACCCATATTCTTCACCTCTTTGTACAAAGACAATAATGCAGGCAGGCTTTTTTCAGGATGCGTAAAATCATAAGCTTTGATGATACTCTCAATTTTTTCACCAATATCTTTCCTGCCTACCCTGCCCCATGTTATATCTATGCCATCGAAAATAGATGAATCGAAAGGGGCACCATCTACCAGTTGCAGGTATTCGGTTTGCACACCGGGTATGCTGCGGGTGCCCGCGCCCTGGCTGCGGTGTATGCTGCGGCTGATGCCTGCCAGCTCGCCATAACCCATACCTAGCAGACTATTGTACTGCCCTACTTCCAGTTTGAACTGTTTATCAGATGTAGTATTACGGTCGCCAAAGCGGTAAGCGTTAAATAATATGCGCTTGGGTTGCCAGGGTTGCACCTGTTTGAAATGTTCTTTGTATGCTTCCCTGGTGCCTGCTACGGTAAAGGCTTTATGGCCCAGTATAGCAGAAGCGGCGTGTTGCCCGTGCCCGGCCTGCGCATCCGGCGGAAAGCGGCATATCACCACATCAGGACGAAATCGCCTCATCACCCATACCACATCACCCGTCAGTGTTTTTTCATCCCAATGCTTAAAGGTTTCTTCAGAGGTTTTGGAAAAGCCGAAGTCTACCGCGCGGGTGAAGAATTGTCCTGCACCGCCGTCCAGCTTGCGTGCTTCCAGCAGCTCATGCGTGCGGATGAGGCCCAAAGCAGGGCCCAGGTGCGGGCCAAGTATATTCTGGCCGCCATCACCACGGGTGATGGACAAATACGCAGTGGGTATATGTTGTTCGTTAACCAGCCAACCCAACATGCGCGTATTCTCATCGTCAGGATGGGCAGCCAGGTACAATACACTGGTAAGGTTTTTCAACTGGTGCAGCTCGTGGTATATCTGTGCCGAAGACGCAGGACGAACCTGCTGTGCGATAGAAAATAGAGGAGTTAAAAACAGTATGATTATAACAAGTGTCTTCTTCATAACTTATAAAAATACAACACCCACAGTTTTTTCGGCTGTGGGTGTAATGATATACTAATATTAATACTATTTTTTTGCTGACATCTTTTTGATGATGGCTTCGTTGGCGCGTTTTTGCTCGCCTTCGCCGGGACCACCTTTTGAAACTTCCATAGCTTTGTTGGCAGCAGCTATTGCCTCGTCTTTCTTACCCAGTTTGGCAGCTATCTTAGCTTTCAGGTGCCACATCCAGTATGCATCATTACGTGTTTCCAGCGCTTTGGTTACATATTCGTAAGCTTTGTCCAGGTTCTGATTAGTTTCGTAGTAGTAAGATGCGGCCTGGTAGTAAGGTATTGCCGGTGTTTCTACATTTTTTACGATGTCTTTAGCTATGCGGTCAGCGTTACTCACTTTCACAGGCACTACTACTTTGGTATTTTCCCACTTCACTACGATGTTGCAGCTATTGAAAGTAATGTCAGCCACTTCGATAGTAAAAGTTTCTGTCTTATTGTTGATAGTAGAAGGCTTTACTGTAAAACGTGCGACATCTTTATCGGTGCTGTAACCCATAGCACCCCAGTTGCCCAGGTCTGAGTTGAGTATAATAGTCCACTCAGTAGCGCCGGGGATAGTATAAAAAGAGTATTTACCGGCTTTCACATCCACACCGCCAATGTTGAAGTCTTCGCCAACAGTCAGCTTGGTAGAAGCGTTGGCACCGGTGCGCCATACCTCACCGTAAGGAACTAATTCGCCAAATACCTTGCGGCCACGTGCAGACGGGCGGCTGTATTCAATTTCTATTTCAGACACAGAAAACTGCTGTGAAATCTTAGCAGTGGGGCTCAGCGAAGGCAGTTTCAGACCCTGTGCAAATGATGCGGTACTGATACCGGCTAAAAACAATAATGCAAGTGTAACGTATTTCATAACAAATAATTTTAAGATGGAATATGGACAAAAATAGGGTTCATTCATGTAGCGACAAAAAAGTATTTGCCTATAGGGGCTTAATAATTCTTAAATAACCATAACTATTCCGCCATATCATACATCTTCAACCCGTTGGCCAAACGATTGATGGTGGTGGCCAGCCTGCTGATTTTGGTATCTTCTTTTTTGGCGGAGTATATCCATTCGGTATAATATTTCTTTTCGCTGTCGCTCAGCGTATTGAAGAACTTCAGCGCCGCGGGTTCGTCTTCCAGGCATTGCAGCAATTCAGCGGGTACTTCAAGGGGCTCATTATCGGGGTATAAAACCACCTGCGCCCAATCGCCGGCTTCTTTACCTATCTTTTTGCGTATAGCTGCTTTTACGGGAAGGAATAGTTGTTTATCGCCCATTGGCATCAGGTGATAGTTCTTTATCTCAAAGCCATCTATACTGCCCCTGACTTTCACCCAACCGAATGGCGCATTTTTATCTTGCAGTATTTCGGGAATACGCGCATAGGTCCAGCCGCCTTTCCCGAGATATTTTTCAAGCCTGTATTTCTTGTTGACGAGCGGTTTCATTGCTCTTGTTTCAAATAAAGTTAAAACAAGACTTACAAATTCAACTAATTACTTTATTGTGTAATTTTATAGATAAGAACATTGTTATGAGCCTTCAATTCATATCAGATACAACAGGTAAAACAACAGGTGTGTATATACCTATTGAGGAATGGAATGCACTGAAAAATAAATACAAGGGGCTGGAAGAAAATATTGAGGTCCCTGACTGGCATCAGTCAATAGTAGAGGAACGCGTTGAAGATTACCAGCGCAATCCTGATAACACAATTGATTTTGATGACGCCATGAATGACATAGAAAAGAACCTGTAATGTACACTGTCCGTATATTACCCTCTGCTAAAAAAGACATTTCTATTGTGGCAAAGTGGTACAATAATCAATTACCTGGCTTAGGAATGCGTTTTACTCAACACATAAGGACGAAAATCAGTTTTATACATCAAAACCCGCTCACGTATTCCCTACGATATAATAATATAAGGACAGCCGTGTTAGATGTATTTCCCTATATGATTCACTATCTAATTGATGATAACAAGAAGCAAATAATTATCATTGCTATTCTACATACCAGCAGAAAACCCCGATATAATGACTAAGCAGTCAATTTCAGGGTTTTAACACTTCATCAATTTTTCTTGCCATTTCGGTAAGCTCCTGTTGCAACAGGGGGTGGGCAAATGTAGATATGGCGCCATCGGCAGCGTAAGAAAGCAGGCACATAGCTATAAAGTCCTGGTCGTCTTTGCCGGCATAGGCAGTGCGTAGCTCCATTATTTTTGCATCGGCTTGTTTTACAGCCTTGCGCACAGCTTCTTCTTCGCCGGGGGTTATGCGTATGCGGTAGCTGCGGCCGGCCAGCCATACATTTATCGCTATCAGTTCTTCATCTGCCATAGAGGAACATTTTTTATTCGGTGGCTACCGCTTCTTTATTACCCGGTTCATCTTTTTGCATAAACCGCTTCTGGAATAAAAGTAAAGTAATTACCCCACAAGATATAGCCGCGTCCGCAATGTTGAATACCGGCTCGAAGAAGGAAAGTGGTTTGCCACCCCATACAGGCACCCACGATGGCCATGTAGTGTCTATAAGCGGGAAGTAAAGCATATCCACTACCCTACCATGAAACAACTTACCATAACCCTCGCCAAAGGGCACCAGTTTGGCAATGTGAAAACTGCTTTCGGTAAATATCATTCCGTAGAAGATGCTGTCAATGAGGTTGCCCAATGCACCCGCCAATATCAGCGAACCGCATATCAATAGGCCTGTATGGTATTTTTTATCTACCAGGCGCTTGAGCAGGAAGAAACCAAATACCACAGCCACCAGGCGGAAGAGCGTGAGAATGAGCTTGCCTGTAGCAGCATCGCTGAGGCGCATACCAAAGGCCATCCCCTCGTTCTCAATAAAATGCAGCCTGAACCAATTGCCCAGTACATTTATCTCTTCACCGTAATAAAAATTAGTTTTTATATAAAACTTGCTGAGCTGGTCGGCAATGATGACGAGCAGCACGATTAATATGGCATGACGGTATCTCACTATAAAATTTTCTGATGTGTTAGCGGCAAAGATAATGCCTGTGTTGGTTAATAGTACGCCATTATCGTTAGTGTAACGTGAAAAAAGCGGGGCGCATGTACGCCCCGCATAACATAATAAGCAAAAATATATCAGAATCTACCCCTTAGTGTCAGTACCAGGTTGCGACCCGGGGCGCTGATGCCAGATGCAAATACCCGGTAATTTTGGTCCATGATGTTCTCCAACGCTACCTGCACGCCAAGGTGATTGTTGAAGCGGTAGCCCGTGCGCAGGTTGAGTGTATGCCATGCCGGCATGCCCTGCGGTGTGGCATAATTCAGGTTATCTTCGCCTGAGGGGCTGTAATCAGCCAAACGTTTCCAGCCGTTGTACATAATATACACTTCACCCTCGAAACGCTTCTGTTTATACGCCAGGCTGGTTTTGCCAAACATAGGCGGTATATGGTCGAGCGGCACTTCGGCACCATTTTGCATATACCTGCCGTATGTATAGTTGAGCGAGCTGTAGAGTGTCACCCGCGGCACGAGTTTCAGCGTGACGGCAGCATTAAAACCATAGAGGTAGGCTTTCGCTTTGTTCTGGTTAGCCACTACCTGCGTGAGCTTGCCATCGTACATGATGCTGTCCTCACCATTGAGCGTGAAGGCAGAGGTAACAAGCGCATTGCGGAACCAGGTATAAAAGCCGTTCGCCTCCAGCCGAATATGCTCGCCATCGGTATAACTGACGCCCAGGTCGGCATTGTAAGTGTACTCAGGCCCCAGGTCGGGATTGGGTATCACGAGTATTTGCCCGCCAACAGATTCAAATACCTTGCCCAGATCATCAATATTAGGCGAGCGGAAACCCGTAGCACCGGATGCTGTAAACCGCCATTTGTAAGAGGGCATAAATACCAACCCTATGTTACCGCTTAAGGCAATGTTTTGTTGAGATGCTTCCCGATAAGGGAAAGGGAAGAATGCTGTATCGTTGAATGTTGCGGACAGCGAGGTGTAGTTCACTCTTATACCATCATTCAAAATAAGTTTGCTTGGTACCAGCTTCCACAAATGTTGTGCGTACACCGCGCCATAATACATGTTGCTGCCACCACCGGGATAACGTGTATCTAAGGGTGTGGTGGCTCCCGTCAATAAATTTTCGCCAAAGGCATTTGACTGCACCTTATTATACTGCCCGTCCGTTCCAACTGTCACCTCATGGCGGTTCATCATCTTGCGTAAGTCTATGTTATAGCCAATGATGTCCAGTTTTTCATACCTGTTTTGCCGTACATCATCGTACAGCGCACGCTGGTGGCGGCTTTCTTTGATGTGCTGGTAGTTAACACCTGCCTTTATTTCATCAATAAATCCCGGCAATTGCAAAGCTTCCAACTGGTATGCTGCCAGCATACGCTCCTGCGGGCCATAGTACCATTCAGCAAAGCGTAGTTGCCCATTTCTATAATCCGTCAACCTGTCGTACCGTGGTACGTCTGTACTGGTGGAGTATTGCAGGTTGAGCGCATGGGTTAACTTTTCATTCTGCTGAAACATGAATTTCTGCAATAAATCTACCTGGCTGTAGCCTGTGTATTTCTGTACATTCGGGTCGGGGTTGGTGAATATCCTGTCACTATCACCTACACGTTCCACATACTGGTTGCGCATACCCAGTGCAGGATAAAACGGATTACGCAGGTTGCCCTGGCGGGTATCACCAAACTTGCTGAAGGTTGCAGAAGTAAGTGAAGCAAACCTGCGCCAGCCCAGGTTGAAATCCAAATGCCCTGTTCCTTCGCCGTTGGCAGAGCTGTAGCGGGTCATTACATTGGCATGTACATCTATACCATTCCATTCCGCCAGTTGCGGTTTTTTAGTGCTGAACACTACTACACCTCCAAGGGCATCGCTGCCATACAGGGTTGAAGAAGGGCCATAGAGTACTTCCACCCTGTCCAGCACATTGTTGTCTATAGTAATTACATTCTGCAAATGCCCCCCGCGATAGATAGCGTTGTTCATACGCACGCCATCTATTATCAGCAGCACCCTGTTGGCCTCAAAGCCGCGCACTACCGGGCTACCACCACCTGCCTGGCTGCGTTGCACAAAAACGTTGCCCGTTTGCTCCAGCATGGTGGCCGATGTTTGCGGCGCAGACCATTCTATTTCTTTCTGCGAAATGCTTTCTATACGTTGCGCCACATTTTTTTTGCGCTCTTTAAACTTACTGGCTGAAATCACGATTTCGTCCAGCGATAAATTATGTATCTGTGTAGTATCATTGTCCTGTGCAGTGGCACCAATAGCCACAAGCAGGCAAAACAATACCAACAATGATTTGTATTGCATATATATTGAATAATAAAATGAATGATAAAAGGTAGCTACAGGCTCCTGTAGCTTAATGTGTGACTGTTACAGCATATCCGGCGGATTGTGCAATGGCGGTATGGTAACCGAACCGTGAAATTGATTTGCCCATGGACTGGTATGTACCAAAGATATAACTGCATGTACATGCGCTGTACCTCTTTCATCCGGCAGTATGGCTATAAATGCATGCCACTGTTTATTTACTTCCTGCGATGGTTGGTTATCGTCGCCAAATAGTTTGCCCAGGTATTTATACAGGTGATGTTCGAAATCATCATAATGGCCGATAAGCACAGTTACATCACCCCGCTTAATTTGTTTTTTTATGTCAAACATTCTCCCTTCATACCTTATCTCGTCCTTTTTTACCCAAACCAGCCTGTTTGCATCATCGAATACCTGGTTGTCCAGCAACAAGGTATCCCTGAAGCTTCTTTCTTTCTTGATATGGTGCACATAGTTATAACAGGTTTGCCGTGCCACATGCCACCATACATGACCCGACACAGACCACAACATGATAATGGCAATAACGGTGACTGCTGTCCTCGTAATACAATTTCTATATATGGATTTCTGTTTCAAAAAAAATGCCTTGCGGTTGCAAGGCACAATTTACAATGTATCTTAAATAATGTATAGTTATTCTATGAGTTTCGCCTGCTCCGCATTCACCACAGTACGGTCAGTTGCCTCATCATTGGTTACAAAAGCTACTATTTCGCAATGCTCAGCATGCCAGTCTGCCTTTATAGGCACTTTAAATGTCTTTTCATACACACGTCCCGGCACCTTAGGGTCTACCTTTGTTGGTATCTGGCTACCATTTACAGTAGTGACGATATCCCTTAACACGTGCTCATGTACATAGTTATTTTCAATTCCAGTCAGCGTCTTCTGCACATCTATGATGCTATCTTCCAGTACAGCCACAGTCAGGCTCTGCTTCATAGATACATTCTCAGTGTATGCCAGTTTCACAGTGATGGTTGCCTCACGTGTGGCCTCATCAAAAACGCTGCTGATATGGATATTGACTGGTGAAGTAACAGCCGCCCTTGCATCAGAAGCAGCGCTCCATTTCAACCTGTCCAACAAAAGTTTATCATTAAACTCAGCACGGTCGAATGTAGCTTCGGGCAAACCGCCTAATCCGCCAAACAACGAATTAGCTACCTCAGTAGCATCGTCCGTGCGGAAATCATATTTTGACTTATGGTCAGGGTCCTTAACAGGATCGGCCTGCGCATAATTATATATATGATACCCTATTATCACCAGGTTACCGTTCAGTTTAGATTTTATAGCACGCATGGCAGCATGGCCGTTGGGGCATGGCGGGCAGGAAACACCTGTAAATTCTTCCGCCAGCATCTTCCTGGCAGTCGGCGCCTCGGGTGTGGTAGTATATGTTGAGTCGTCGCCTGAAGGGCCGAAGTCAATAGTTGGGCCTACCTCCTTGCATGACTGGAACCACACAAGTCCCCCAAGGGCAATATAAAAGGATAGTTTTTTCATACTTGTATCGTAAAAATAGCCTGTGAATTTACGGATTTTACATGAAAAATAAGTAATCATTTCATTTAGGTTAACTTTGTTCACGTAAAAAGAGAATTGTCATGGAAGAAAGTAAAAGGCAGAAACAGGTAGGCCAGTTGGTGATGGAAGAGATGAGCGACATCTTCCAGCGCGAGGGTGTTAATATCATTAACGGCGGCATGGTGTCCATCTCCAAGGTATCGGTCACCCCCGACCTGCTGGAAGCCAGGGTGTACCTGAGCCTGTATAAAATAGATAAACCTGAAGAACTGATGCGGGAAATAACAAGCAGGACAGGCGAATGGCGCAACCAACTGGGCAGGCGCGTAAGGCACCAACTGAGGCGCGTACCGGAGTTGCAGTTCTTTATGGACGATACCCTGGACCATGTGTTCAAAATGGAAGAATTGTTCAAGTCTATAAAAACCGAACCCAAACCCGGCGAAGAAAGCGAGCAATAATGAACACTACGCTGATAAGGCAATTGGCATGGCGGTACTTGCGCGGCAAGCGCACAGCCAATGCCGTGCCTATACTATCACGTATCAGCATGGTGGCCATAGGTGTAGGCGCTGCGGCCATGATTATCCTGTTTTCGGTCTTCAATGGCTTTGAGGGGTTAGTAAAAGACCTGTACAAGGCGTTTTATCCTGATGTTAAAATCACCGCAGCCAAAGGAAAATTTTTCAAGCTGGATGATGGTGTATACCAACAATTGCAACAAACAGAGGGCATTGCCATTATCAGCCGTGTGCTGGAGGATAATGTACTGCTCAACAGCAGCTCTGACGAAAAACGGGTAGCCACATTGAAAGGTGTGGATGCCAACTATTTCAAGGTAAATGACGTGGCTGTATATATTACTGAGGGGGTGAGCAATATAGCTACCGAACCTGTACAAACGGCACTGATAGGGAGCCAGCTGCTGGGGCAACTGGGGCTGGATGTGAATAATGTGTTCAGCATAATGGAAGCCTACTACCCCAACCCGAAAGCCACGGCATCAGAAATAGCACAGGCACCAGAACAGGCGTTCCGTTCACTGAGGTTAAGGCCGGACGGCGCATTTACCATACAGGATGATTTTGACGGCAAATATGTGATAGCAGATATCAGCCTGATGCAGGACCTGGTGCAGGAGCCGGGCAAGTATTCATCGCTGGAACTAAAACTGAAGCCCGGTGCAGATGCTGATGATGTGAGCGAATTATTAAAATCATCGCTGGGGAATAATTACATCGTACAAACACGGTTTGAACAAAACCGGAGCCTGTACACCATTATGCAATCAGAAAAATGGGCAGTGTACGGGATACTGGTATTGGTGCTGATGATAGCCGCTTTTAATATGGTGGGCGCGCTTTCATTGTTAGTATTAGAAAAGCAAAAAGACATAGGCATACTAAAGGCCATGGGTGCCCGCAACAGCCATATCAGCGGCATATTTTTATCGGAAGGAGCTTTATGGGCATTACTGGGCGGTGGAGCCGGTTTGCTACTGGGTATATTACTGTGCATAGGGCAGCAGCAATTTGGCTGGCTGAAACTGGGCGGGGCCTTCATCATAGAAGCCTACCCCATACGCCTGCAAGCTACAGATATGCTGATAGTACTGGCTACTATTTTAGCTATCGGCTTGTTAGCTGCCTGGTTCCCCGCGGTGCGCGCCACAAAAGTGGAAGGCATCTCCCTGAAGAGCGATTAAACCAGTCCTTACATTTTTTCCGGCAGCCTGATACCCATCGTGCCCATAGCATGGCGCATCACACGCGCTACCATCATGATAATCATCAGGCGCAATTGCTTTTTCTCTTCATTCTCCGCTTTGGATATGCTGTGCAGATCGTAAAATGAATTGAACTGTTGGGCGAGTTGGAAGGTGTAATTGCATAGCAAAGAAGGATTATACTCATCCGCAGCTGCCTTCATTACATCGGCGTAATGTTCCAGCCACAATACCAGGGCTTTCTCTGCCGGGGCAAGCGCTTCAGTTAGTTTCAAGGCCGGGAAAGTTGCATTGTCTTTATCCACTCCTTCCTTCCTGAGGATAGAACAGATACGCGCATGTGCATATTGTATAAATGTAGCAGTGAATCCGTGCAGGTCTATTGACTCTTTAGGGTCGAATATCATTTTCTTCTTCGGGTCTACCCTCAGCAGGTAAAACTTAAGCGCCCCCAGTCCAATAGTTTCATACAATTCTTTCAGTTCATCCTGTGTAAATCCTTCCGTCTTGCCGGCTTCTTCGGTTTGCTGTTGTGCCATGGCAATCATTTCAGCTATCATATCATCGGCATCTACCACAGTACCCTCACGGCTCTTCATACGGCCGGTAGGCAGTTCTACCATACCATAAGACAGGTGGTGGATAGTATCAGCACATGGTTCACCCAGTTTTTTCAATACCAGTTGCAGCACCTGCATGTGATAATTCTGCTCATCAGCTATGAGATATACAGATTTATCAAGATTGAAGTCGTTATGTTTAAGTATTGCTGTACCTATGTCCTGCGTCATGTAAACGGAAGTACCATCAGCACGCAACAGCAGTTTCTGGTCCAGCCCCTCCTCTTCCAGGTTCACCCAAATAGAACCATCTTCTTTTTTAAAGAGCACACCTTTCTCCAGGCCCTTCAGTACCACTTCCTTACCCAGCAGGTAAGTATCACTTTCATAGTACATTTTATCAAAATCAATACCCAAACGCTTGTAGGTAACATCAAAGCCCTCGTATACCCAGCCGTTCATCGTCTTCCACAGGTCAACTGTTTCTTTATCACCCGCCTCCCATGCCCGCAGCATGTCCTGGGCTTCTTTCATAATAGGTGCTTTTTTCTCTGCGAGCGCCTCATCCATGCCTTCAGACACCAGTTCTTCCACCTGCTGTTTGTATACATCGTTGAACTTCACATAGTAGTCACCTACCAGGTGGTCGCCCTTAATACCCGTTGATTGGGGTGTAGCACCATGGGCGTAATGCTTCCACGCCACCATCGATTTGCAGATATGTATGCCCCTGTCATTGACAAGGTTGGCTTTCGTTACATTATTGCCATTTACTTTCAATATCCCCGACACGGCATAGCCCAGGAAGTTATTGCGCAAATGGCCGAAGTGCAGGGGCTTGTTGGTATTCGGTGATGAGTACTCTACCATCACATTTTTACCTGTTGCCGCCTGCTCTCCATATTTCCCGTCGTTGTACTTACCAGACAGGAAAGATGCCCAGTATGCATCCGTCATTGACAAGTTGAGAAAACCCGCCACAATATCATAGGAAGCCACGAAACCTGAATGGCTGACAAAATAATCGCCCAGTTGTTTGCCTATCACATCCGGTTTGGTTTTCAGCAGTTTAAGGAATGGAAACAGGACCAATGTATAATCACCTGTAAATTCAGGCTTGGTCTGGTTTACGGTAATTGCCGTGGCGGGGATGTCCGCTTCAGGGTATAAACTCTTCAATGCTTCCTTTGCCGATGCTTTTATTTGTTCAACCAGGCTCATGCTTATCTTTATTTGGCGCAAAAATAATCAGATGTGTTCAGATATGACGTAAAAACTATCCCCGCCGGAAATCCGGCAGGGATATGCTTTCTGTTCTCGATACTGACAGGGTCCGGCCAGGGGGTATGCCGGCGTAATATGTTGAGCAATAAACTTTTGCGGGGCCTCTATATTCAAACAAAAATCTAAGGCAAATGTAAACAGGGTATTTCACACAAAAAACAGTGTTTTTCCCCTTTGTTTTTATCAATTATTTTTCGTATAAAAAGCTACCCTGGAGATATATTTTGCTATATTTATATAGCAAACCAACGATATGAAAAAGTTCTTTATTCCCTTAGCGGTATTGATATACCTATACGCCCTAAGTAATATAGCAGAAGTAAACGCACAAGCTAATCATGTATCCAACTGTAGTTTTGAGCAATATAACTCATGCCCGACCTCCATTTCCCAGGTAAACAATTGTGTAGGTTGGCGGCAATATACATCTGCAACATCTGACTATTTTCATTCATGCGGCAACTCTGTCCCTAACAATTTTGCAGGTTACCAGCATGCTGCTCATGGGCAGGGATACATGGGAGGTTATGTATATAACAAGGGCGACAGCAGGATATATAAAGAATATATTGCCGCAACAATAACTCCACTCGTACCGGGAAAAAAGTACGAGGTTTCCATGTCCGTTTCCTTGAGCAACAAATCTAAATTCGGCACCAATGACCTCGGGGTTTATTTTTATGATTCAGGGCCATCCACCTTACCAAGTGTAAATGGCGTATTGGGCGTTACTCCTCAAATCTCATATTCCAACTATGGCGTTATTATGGACACCACCAACTGGGTAAGAGTTGTAAAAACCTTCGTGGCCGATTCTGCTTATGACAATATCGTTATCGGGGGATTCACACATTATAACAACCTATTGCTCGATTCTATCGTCCCTGGCACCACCAACTATGGATATTATTACATAGACTCGGTGGTTATAAAGGCCACTGATTCATTTTATGTCACTTTAGCTGATACCAATCTTTGCGCCGGAGATACATTCCAGCTTAGCTATAACACATTTGAGGATTTTAACACTAACAACAATTTCACTGCGCAATTATCAAATAAAACAGGCGGTTTCGCCACCCCTATCAATATCGGCACATTGGCATCTGACACTACCGGTACCATTACCTGCGTTATACCAACTAATATTCCACCCGGTACAGGATATAGAGTTCGTGTGGTTGCCTCATCACCTGCGGATACTACCGGGAATTTAAGCCCCGCCATCAAAATAGGCAACCCGGATAGTACCAATATCAGTACCGGCAGCAACAGTCCCATTTGTGAAACCAATAGCCTGCAATTCTTCGCATACACATTCGTACCAGGCACTACCTATACCTGGACGGGGCCCGGCAACTTCAATGCCTCCACTTCCACACCTTTCATTAACGGCGCCATACCATCGCAAAGCGGTGATTACCTGGTGACAATGAAATGGTACGGCTGCGAAGTGACCGATACCACGCAGGTGACAGTAAAACCACTACCTGCCAAACCCCTGGCCGGCAGCAACTCGCCTTTGTGCGCAGGCAGTACACTCAGCCTCACCGCTGCTTCTGCTACCAGCGGGGTAACATACAGTTGGGCAGGGCCCGGCAGCTTTACTTCTGCTATACAGAACCCTGCCGTTACCAACAGTACCGTAAGCATGAGCGGCGACCATATAGTAACTGCCGACCTGAACGGGTGTAGCAGGAAAGATACTACCACCGTTACCATTAATCCCCAACCCGCTGCCGTAACACTCAGCAGCAATACACCTGTCTGCGCAGGAGATACACTATACCTTAACTCAACGGCTTCCTCTACCGGTGTCAGCTATGGATGGACAGGGCCCAACAGTGTTTCGGCAACTACGCAAAACACTTATATAGCCAATGCGACTACCGCTGCTACAGGATGGTATACAATGACCGTAGGGCTCAACAGCTGTTCTT
>CAZEZM010000010.1:0-112384 GCA_964515955.1 uncultured Flavipsychrobacter sp.
TGGGCGACAGTACACTCTTGCGCACCAGCGCATCTATCTCCTCCGCAGTCAGTATATCCATCCTGCTCTGTGGCGGGCACATCATCGTCGCTGCCAGCGGGGTAGGGATGCCCTTCTCGTTCAGCAGGGTGATGAGCGCCTCGCCCGTACCCATCTGCGTGATGATATCCTCCGTTTTGTACCAACTGCTCAGCGGGTAGTTCTCCGCCGTTTGTTTGATGGCCTTGCGGTCTGCAGCGGTGAAGGCGCGCAGCGAGTGCTGTATCTTCATGCCCAACTGCCCCAACACTGCGGGCGCTATATCCACCGGGTTTTGCGTCACGAAGAAGATACCCACCCCCTTGCTGCGTATCAGCTTGATGATGGTCTCCAACTGCGCCAGCAACACCGCGTTGGCATTGCTGAACACCAGGTGCGCCTCGTCTATAAACAATACCAGCTTCGGCCTGTCCACATCCCCCGCCTCGGGCAGGGTAGCGTATAGTTCCGCCAGCAGTTGCAGCATAAAGGTGGAAAACAGCTTCGGCTTGTCCTGTATATCCGTTACCCGCAGTATGCTGATGATGCCCCTGCCGTCTTCCGCTATCCGCATCAGGTCGTCTACCTCGAAGCTCGGCTCCCCGAAGATATTATCCGCTCCCTGCTGCTGCAGCTCTATCACCTTGCGCATGATGGTGCCTACTGATGCCGGGCTCAGCGCGCCGTATTCGTCCTTCAGCTCGGCCTTGCCCTCGTTGGCCGCCCATTGCAGCGTGCGGCGCAGGTCTTCCAGGTCCAGCAGCGGTATATCGTTGTCGTCGCAATATTTGAAGAGCATGGCCAGTATGCCCTCCTGTGTGCTGTTGAGGCCCAGCACCTTGCTCAGCAGCACGGGCCCAAACTCGGTGACCGTTGCCCGCAGCCTTGCCCCCGGCTCCGCGCTCAGGCTCAGCAGCTCCACAGGGTAGGCGGTGGGGGTATAGCCGATGCCCAGCTTGCCCGCCCGCTCGTCTATCTTCGGGTGCGGATTGCCCGGCGCTGCCAGCCCGCTCAGGTCGCCTTTTATATCCATCAGCAGCACGGGGATGCTGGCGTTGCTCATGGCCTCGGCCAATACCTGTAGTGTCTTGGTTTTGCCCGTGCCCGTAGCCCCACTTATCAGTCCGTGACGGTTCAGCGTAGCCAGCGGGGCGTACACTGCCGCCTCCGTTATCACCTCGCCGTTCAGCATAGCGCTGCCCAGCCTCAGCCCCTCTCCTTTCAGTGTGTACCCCTTTATTATCTCCTCCGCAAACTGTTCCCTTTGCTGCATAGTGTCTCTTTTGCCCTGAAAATAATACAAAATCAGCAGTTGGAGGATGGGTGCTCACGCCAGGTTTGTCCCCCCCTGGCGGGGGACAAACAGCATACTCAATTTCTGAATACCCATTTCCCTTTCCCGCTTCCCATGGCGGGACAGGCAGCGGGGGACAAGTTTTGTGCATGTCCTTTTTTAACGAAAGCTATAATTATTATCTGCTAACTTCATGAAGCGTGAAATTGACGACCAGTATGTACAGCAAACATATTCTTTACATAGCAGCGATATTGTGTTTCGGATTATCCTTTTCATCCTGCACAAAAGAAGACACTACAACTGTAAACACAGGTGGGACTGGCAATGCTCCCGTAAACCCCAGCCAGCAACTACTATTGGAACTGGTGAATGAGGCGCGCACTGCCGGGCATCAATGCGGCAACACTTATTACCCACCTGTAGGTAAAGTGACATGGAATGTATTGCTGGAAAATGCAGCCAAACAACACAGCGAATACATGAACAGTACCGGCACTTTATCGCATACGGGGCTTAATGGCAGCAATGCGGGAGAACGTATAACAACATCAGGATACCCATGGCAGGCCTATGGCGAAAATATAGCCGAAGGGTACTCTACAGAAGAGGAGGTGATACATGCCTGGTTGGAAAGTCAGGGGCATTGCGCCAATATAATGAACGGTGATTTTAAAGAAATGGGGGTGGGTACCAGCGGACGTTTCTGGACACAGGTTTTTGCTACACAACAGTAGCAATACTTAGTCATTAATCTTTGTCCATACAGCAGTACGGCCAATCCAGGAGAAACCCACATAGCCCCGCACTTCCAGTTGATTGCCTTTGTGTGTGATTATACATGAATATGTCTTACCGTTCTTGGGGTCGTAGATGGTGCCGTCTTCGTATTTGTCTTTACCGCTTTTCTCAAAACCTTTTAATATTACCAGTCCCAACAGTGGCTCATTTCTTTTTTCTTTATCAGGATTCTTTTCGTCTGTACGGGTTTTACCATCTTTCACAGGCTCTTTCAGCCAGTCTATCTTGCCGTAATACTTATCGTTCTTAGCCTTGTAGATTTTTATTTTGGCTGTTTTTTCTTCGTTGTACCAGAGCCCTTCAATAGGGTCTTGGGCAAACGTGAGTGTTTGTGCCAGTAAGGCAACCATCAATATTATATACCGTATCATAGACTGACAATTTTATCATAGACAATTTACGGAGAAAAAAGGTTGTATAGTTTATGAGCGTTGTAAACGCTACACCATTCCATCCTCGTCAAAGACAAGGACGATATCTGTATTAGTATAGGTGCAGTAAACATTCCTCCATATAAATCGTATATTTAATATTATGTAACAAGTTAAAG
The DNA here is from genome assembly GCA_964515955.1 of uncultured Flavipsychrobacter sp. Taxonomy (GTDB): domain Bacteria; phylum Bacteroidota; class Bacteroidia; order Chitinophagales; family Chitinophagaceae; genus UBA5543. The sequence goes on from CAZEZM010000010.1 coordinate 2,664, forward strand.
ACGATGATTAACAGGCATGTAACAACACTGCTCATTACAACAATGCTATTGGCAAGCGTTAGCATTCAGCATGTTTATGCCAATAAAATTGATTCACTAAAAACCCAGGCAGATGTATTGGCGTTTCTTGAAACGAACTTTAGCGAACATGGAGTATTGTCAACGCACCGGTGTATCGGTATCTCATCCACTAAAAGATTGAACATTTATTTTTCCATACCTGATACGATATTCGTGGAAGACCCAGTTACAAGGGAACTTCATGCTAAAACCGTACCACGGGATACAAGTTATTGGAGAGAGGCGGACAGGGGTCGCCTCCCGTTGCATCTCCCCCTTGAAAACATCATGTATGCACTGAATAAAAGGGCCTGGCAATTTCACAAAGGGGATATTGATGGCAATGGATATACTGACATGGTCATCAACATAGACACAGCGGGTGTGATTGTTGTAATGGACATCATAACCGGTTATGGAACGCATATATTAAATGACAGTTACGATTTCACTTCTTATACATTTAGGAATTTCATCCCCTTGCCCGATGGCTCTAAAGCCCTTGTGCTGCGGCATAACCCATGTACATTAGAGCATCAGACAGCTCAAGAAAAAAACATTTCTTATATCACAAAACCCGGTTCAGCCAACAATAAAGAAGCAGAGGACACCCTTTATAAAGTAATTATGGTAGCTTACCCGCAATGTAGTTGGGACTCCCCGTCCATAAGTCGCCAGTACATTATCAAAGATACTGTTGACATTAAGCGCTATAGCATGATGGATACGGTGGTATTCAAATTCAACGGTTTTGCTAAATATAATCCTCATTTCAACACCTCCTCCATCTCCAAAATAGGTTACTATTACCGCTCGGATTATGAGAATTGCATAGAAATACAAAGCAACGGACAATGCTACCTGCGCTACCCTGATTATGACACTATGTTTTCAGCGCAATTGGATAATAAGAGACTAAATGAGCTGTGGCACTTTGCTGCCTACTTGGACGTACCATCCGGTAAATACGAAGAATGCGGTTCTTTTAGCGGATTCAGCAAGGGTGCATTCATCATTCACTTTACAGACGGAACAAAAAAAGAGCTTGTTTTCGGCACAAAGACTCCTCCAATGGGACTAGGTTACCTAAGCCTTAAATTATCTGAAATAAGCTACGGACTTGATTGGCAACCTGCTGAAAAATGCAAAGGGCAAAACTGTCCTTGCCCAAAATTGGACACAACTAAATGGAAATATACGGTGGACTGCAATTGCAGGTCTATTGATGAGGTAGAATGTTATTGATTCTGCTTTCATAGGAAATATTATCAGAGCGTTGCAAACGCCACTCCCGTTCATCCTCGTCGCAGACCAGGACGAGTTCAGAGCAACAAATAATAAATTTTATTACTGCCTTTAATAAGTGTACCTTTATATTGTGTTTTGAGCGCTTCCTTCCTTCAGTTTCTTTTGCTTTCGGCCGGATTTACAATTAAAATAAAAATATGGATAATATTGAGAATGAAATCAAGTACTATAAGGCCAATCGTTTAGAATTTATACAACAATACGAAGGCAAGTACCTGGCCATAAAAGGGATGGAAGTAATTGGCGTGTACGGCTCGGCTACCGAGGCAGTGGAAGAAACAGGAAAACTACATACCAGGGATTCTTACATAATTGAACATCCCCTGGACCTGTCCATCGGCCGCACGTATATCAAGAGGAGATAGTTACCTATTTTATCCAATAACTTCTTACGTATTCACCTTAGCAGCCTTTACACGCTAAGGCATACGCTGGCTATAAACGTATATCCATAGCATCATCGTTGTATGTCATGACAAAGTAAACCTAAAGAATGTATTAGTTTTACGACCCCAAAATATTCCTAAAACTTAAACAAACTTAAAACAGAAGCGTTTACCAAACCCCTTAATAGTCAATAGCGTCTTTAGCAGCAGTTTGACAAATATCATACTTATGCAAAAAGCATGGCGCTCTATTATAGCCCCTCCCCTGGTAATTTTTATAATTACTTGTTGCCTACCCGTTATTAATTTACATGCACAGACATGGACGAAAAAAAATGACATTCCTCCCTCTACCGTAAGTGGGAGATGGGGTGCTTATAGCTTCACATTAAATGGCAAAATCTATCTCGGAGGTGGATATACCGGCAACCAGGTAAATCTAAATGACCTTTGGGAATATGACCCGGCTACAGATAGCTGGACACAAAAAGCTGACGTGCCGGGCAGCCAGGGAAGGACGTATGCAGTAGCCTTCGCTATTAACGGTAAGGGATATATAGGGCTAGGTGTTGAAGGATATAATTCAATAAATTCAAAATTCCTGGATGACTTATGGGAATATGATCCGGTTGCAAACACATGGTCGCAAAAACAAAGCCTGAATGATTCAGCCAGGGGTAGTGCTTCATGCTTTGTCATAAACAATAAAGCCTATATAGTAGGTGGCGCACCTGATTATTCACTTATTTCAAACGATGTCTGGCGATATGACCCCGGGCAAAACATGTGGGACAGTATGACCCCGTGTCCTGTTGCACACATGTCTTCCGCCAGTTTCAGCATTGGCAGTAAAGGGTATGTCGTAGGAGGACAGAAGAATACAGGTACCGGACTGGCTACGTTGAAAGAAACATATGAATACGACCCCGTAGTAAATACCTGGACAAAAAGAGCAGATTATTGTGATACTCTTGGAAGAAACAATGCAGTGTCATTTGTAATAAACAATAAGGCATATGTGGGGCTGGGCGAAGCTAAATCAGGAGCAACAACTTATTATTTTAAAGAATTTTGCACTTATGACCCTACAAGCAATCAATGGAGCCCGGCACTGGCATTTCCAGGTGCAGACAGAACATATTCAGTGGCCTCTGTGGTAAATGGCAAAGCGTATGCAGGAGCGGGTTTTTATCATCTCGGCTCTGAAGTTTACCTAAAAGACTGGTATGAATTCGAGCCTGGCAGTACAGGGATGGATGCACTCAACAAAACCTCCGTTCTTGTATATCCGAATCCCGCAACGGGTCAAATATTTGTGCGAGTACCAGATGCTTCCGAACCTTTGACATATGAAATAAAAAATATCATCGGCAGAAACGTCATGTCTGGAGTAACAAAAAATTCCCTGTCATTGAACATAGAGCAACTTACCCCAGGTTATTATATTTTCAAAATAATCTCTGAAGAAGGCATATTAACGCAACCATTTCTTGTTAAGTGACAGCAAAGCAGCTTTACAGTCATTCATACTTATATTCAAACTACAATCTTCAATTGGGTAAGTGCCGAAGTAATATTCAGCAGAACTGATCAATTCTTACCTACCAGTGTGCCCACACGGGTAATGTGGATAAGCTACTTCCCTTTCAGTGAAGTCTTTATCATCCCTTCAAGTACCTTCACATCTACATCTTCCAGTTTGTTGATGTATAGGCAACCGACACCTGTTTTGTGCTTGCCTAATTTTTCAAGCGCGTCGCCATGTTTTTTAATATCCATAGTAAGATACAAGGAAAGGTTTGCCATGCGGGGAGAGAAACCTATGCGCAGCCAGTCTACCTCCCTACCCGTCTTGGGGCTTTTGTACCTGACATTGCCAAAGCCAATGATGGAAGCACCCCACATGGCAGGCTCTTCGCCGGATGCTTTGCTCATCATTTCCAAAATCGCAAAACTGTCTTTGCGTTTTTGCTCATCAGCAATGCTATTGATAAAATCCTCCACGCTGGCAGCCGTGGGTTTTGTTTTTATCTCAGCTAGTTTGCCTTTTTTTTCAGCCATATAGTAGAGGTTATATCAGTGAAGACTTGTCTAATTCTTATCTATCAGTTCGCCCGCGCCGGTGACATCTGATGTAACCTGCGGATGGCCTTTGTAGCTTATTTCACCGGCACCTGTGATGTCAGCGTCCAGTTTTTCAGTTACAAACAGGCTCATCTCTCCCGCGCCCGATACCCGAGCCGATACCTCTTTGGTTTCAACAGCTTCCGCCCTTATCTCACCCGCGCCGGTTACTTTATATTTCGCTTTACCTACGGTTCCCCTGTTTATTTGCAGTTCAGACGCGCCGGAGAGTTTTACATCCAGGTTGTCTACATGCAGTTCATCTATATCTATCTCTGAGGCACCCAGTACATGCAGGTCAAAGTTGGCGCCTTTAATATCGCCTGTTGTCCTGGCATCGGCGGCACCCTTCAATTCCAGTGCGGACAGTGAAGGTACTTGTATGATGATGTCAATATCCGAGCTGTTGAAGATTAACCCTTCGTTGTAAATACGCAATGTATTGCCTGTCACCTCTGTTTTAATATGCTCCATCAGGTTGCTCTGGGCTTTCACCTCCACAGCATGTGGCTTGCCCACTTCAATAGTGGCATCGGCAGGTATATCTATTATCACCTTGTCGAATTGTTGCATAGTGCGGCCCTCGGTGGTGATATTTCCTTTGCCGCGCACTACTTCTTCTTTGCAGGATGTGCATACAGATGCAATAGCTAACAGGGCAAAAAATGAAATTGCCTGTAACGGTATATTTTTCATGATTATTTATTTAGCAGATTAATCTTAAGGCTTCTTATTATGCTTCCACCATACAAAACCTATGGTGCCCATAATAGTAAGGGGTAATGCAGCGAGGTAAAGTATGCCCGAGTTGAGGCCTTTCGCACTTTTATCATCCAGTTCGCCGGCTGTTTTGGTACACAATGAGCAGCCCTGCGCGTATACCGCAGGCGCGGTACATGTCAGCATCAGCACTATCAGTAATCTCTTGCCCATAATACAAATTTAGGGGATTTATACTAATAATACGGTGATATCATCAGGTACACCAATACCCCGGTAACGCTTACATACAACCAGAGCGGCCAGGTATAGCGTGCCAGCTTCTTATGCTTGTCGTACTCGCCGGTGAGGGAACGGTAGGCCGTAAACAGTATGAAAGGCAGTATAATAGCCGCCAGTATGATGTGTGTAATAAGTATGAAGTAGTAGAAATAACGGATAGAACCCTCGCCGCCATATACAGTATCGCCCGCCAGCAGGTGGTGGGCTATATAAGATACCAGGAAGAGTACTGACAGTATTATAGCCGTGAGCATCAGCTTTTTATGCAGCAGGTAGTTTTTATTCTTAACCGCTATGAGCGCCCATACCAGCAACAAAGACACAGCAGAGTTGATAACAGCATTAATAAGTGCGAATACATGTATATCAAAACCGAGGTCCACCTCTAGTTTGACCCTGGAGAGTACCGCAACCGCAGCAAAAACCACAAAGGAAACTACGAATATCAGCAGCCTTGCCTGCTTGTCATTCTTTTTGAGTACAGGAGTGAGCATTGTTTAGTTTCTTTTTTTACGTTTCTTCTCTTTGGTCAGCAATACCACATCGTCGGCACATTGTATCAGCGCGCCGGTATCTAACCCATCGTAATAGCCCCTGATGTTGCGCGATGTGTCTATCAGCACTATTTTCTGGGTATGTATCAGGTCTTCTACCCCACCGGTGCCCTCCTGCATGTTGACAAACAACTGCTTGCGGGCGAATTGGTAAATATCTTCACGCGGGCCTGTCAGGAAGGACCAGTTTTTGTAATTGATGCGGTACCCGTCGGCATAGGCACGCATAGCGGGGAATGAATCACGCTCCGGGTCAACAGTTATGGAAACCAATTGTATCAATGTATCCATACCGGTATCCCTTTTAGGGTCTTTCTTAAAGGCGGCCTGCAATTCCTTCATATTACTCGTCAGCCTGGGGCATACCGAAGGGCAATTGGTGAATATAAAATTAACCAGCAGGATTTTACCCTTATAATTTTCGTTGAGGGAGATTTTGTCTCCAAATTGGTCGGTGAGCACCACATCTTCTACCCGGTGCCATACTGTGTCTTTAGTACCATCGGTGTTATTAATAACGGAATCCGCCACATAGTATTTGGGCAGATGCAGCAGGCCTTTTGACGTGACTGCCGTTATCAGATAAAAAGATAGCGGTACAAGTACCGCTATCAGAAATCCTAATAAATACGTTTTATTCTTTTTGTTGTTCGTCATCTCGAAATCTAAACCACGGAATATAATTATCTAACCGGTGTAGTCGTGTTCATAAACAGCCAGAAATCGCCATCGGCCAGGAATGCTATAATGAACCATATAAATAACGTAAGCGGAATCAATATCAGCATAATGAAGTTCTTCAACTCGTCGCCCAGGTGCATAAACACGGCCACGATATAACCGGCTTTGAACAGGGTAAGTACCAGGAATAATGTATTCAACAGAGCCCTGGGCATAGAATGACTGAAGAACATACCCATTACTACCTCAATAACAGTAACCGCAAGTAATATCCAGAACACCTTCCAGATACGGCCTATCTGCTTTTTACTTTCCGGCGATTTCACATCGGTATGGTGCGACATGATACCTGAGTACAGTTTTGACTGGTCGCCCTCGTAATAATGTAATGTATCGTCTGTATTATGATTATGTGCTGACATGTCTTATTTCTTATAGATTAGCTGTGAAAGTTTTTGATTACAACAGGTAAAAACAAGTGAATACGAATACCCAAACCAGGTCTACAAAGTGCCAGTACAAGCCTACTTTTTCCACCATCTCGTAGTGTCCACGGTTTTCGTAGGTGCCGTTTACCACGTTTATCAGTATTATCACCAGGAAAGCCACACCACTCAATACGTGGAAACCATGGAAACCTGTAATAGTAAAGAAGAAGTTGTAGAAATTATGCGTAGCCTCTGACAACTGCGCAGGTGAAGCATTGATAAAGGCCTCTGATGAGGTGTTGTAAAAACCTTCGTAAATAGCCTTAGGCGCAGTACCATCGGTAAAGGTACCCCACAGGCCGCCTGTAAGATGGCCAAGGTGCGTCCACTCCCATGCCTGGCAGGCCAGGAAGCATATACCACCTACTATCGTCCACAGCATCCATTTAATCACACCATTACGGTCGCCATAATGGCCGGCATGTACCGCCAGTACCATCGTTACCGAACTCATGATGAGTATAAAGGTCATTAAACTCACAAACAACAACGGAAGGTCTGCATGACCCATAAAAGGGAATGCGTGGAATACGTGGTTGGGGTCGGGCCATACGGCGCTGAAGAAGCGCTTGGTTCCGTAAGAAATCAGGAATGCACCGAAAGTGAATGCATCTGATAACAGGAAGAACCACATCATCATTTTGCCGTAGCTGACGTTGAACGGGGAACGTCCACCACCCCATACTTTAGTTTCTGCAGTCGCTGCTGTAGAGTTTGCCATATACTATTTTAAATATATTATAACGGTTGTGAAAACCCGCGTGCGAATTTCGCAACTATTTTATTGATTTGCCAGAAAGAACACAAATAAATAAATCCACAATACATCCACGAAATGCCAGTACGTAGCGACAATTTCCAGACCGGTAGCATTATAGACTTTTACCCTTGTTCTGAAGGCACGGAAAAATACAATTATTAATGCAATTATTCCACCCAAAATGTGCAATAAATGTAAGCCTGCTATAATAAACAAAAACGACTCGCTGGGGTTGCCATTGATTTTGATATTGTTAGCCGTTAGTTGCTGAAAACCTGTCCACTGCAGGGCACAGAATAACATGCCGAGTAACATAGTAATGGTGACCAGCACCCTGTAGCGGGGAATGAGCCTTTGTTTGAACGCTTTAACCGACAGGTGCATGGTAATACTGCTGATGATAATGGCTACTGTAGATATAGTGAATGTAACCGGCAGGCGGAAATATACCCAGTTGCCCTGCGCCTGTCTTACAATATATGCGCTGGTTAACCCTGCAAACATCATCACGATACTGCCCATGGCAATATACAGCGCGAACTTCTGGGGGTGCATCTTCCTGTTTTGTTGCGGCTGTTCCATCATCTTCTCCATCTGTTATAAATTGTTTACATCTTGTCGAACAACATAGCAAGCAGTACTACCGGCAGGTATATGAACGAGGCGAACATTACCCGCTTGGCCGAAGGATAGTCGTTCTTAATAAAAAACACCACTGTAGCGGCAAAGTACATAGCACCGCAGAGTATAGTAATCCACATACCGATATTGCCGGTGAGGCCTATATACCTCGGCACAATAGCCATAGGAACCAGTACTATGCTGTAAAACATACATTGCAGGGCTGTGAACTTAGAACTACGCTCCTGCGAGGGCAACATGCTGATGCCTGCCTTCTTATATTCATCGTAGCCCACCCAGCCTATAGCCCAATAATGTGGAAACTGCCAGAAGAATTGTATAAGAAACAGTACCCATCCCCCCAGGCCCAGGCTGCCGGTGGCGGCTACCCAACCCAATAAGGGAGGTAGAGCCCCGGGAATGGCGCCTATCAATACTGCTATAGGATGTACCCTCTTCATAGGAGTGTAGGCGAAACCATAAAGCAATAAGGAAATAAAACTGAGTATGCCTGTAAGTATGTTGAAATGGTAGGCTAATAAGCCTGCACCTGCAATGCCCGCAGCACCTGCCAGCAGCCAGCCTTCTGTTACACTGATGCGCCCCTGTGGTATGGGACGGTTCTGCGTACGGGTCATCATTTTATCCCCTTCACGCTCCAGTATCTGGTTGATAGTATTGGCGCCACCCGTTACTAATATACCTCCAATAAAAAGAATGATTACGTTAGCCCAGTCGAAACTGATGCCCGGAGCCAGCAGATAACCTATCACGCTGGAAAAGACCACCATAAAACTGAGGTTGGGCTTTAGCAGCAGGCTGTAATCTTTAGTACGCCCCACCAACAGCATATGCCGTTTTACCCTTATAGGCTGTTCTCTCAACATGAATTTTGTCGCAGAAAATTTTTAAGTAGTGCAAAGGTAATAAAGGAAGGTTTTTAAAACGCATTATTCTGCCCTTAATATAAAAGTCGTAATACGAGATTAAAATATTAGGATTTAACAATATATGGTATGTTTTTTGTGGCATTTCAGTATAACCACAAACATCAGATTATGAAAAATTCTATTTTCTTTCTGTGTTTGGTTGTTTTAATACCCATACAGCTAAACGCACAGATCAGTACCAGCGTAGCCGAAAAGTACAGCCACTGGATGGTTGTACAAACAATGAGGTGCAACTTTATGCCACACGGAACCACAGGTTCAGCTCAAACATGGAATTTCTCAGGACTTACACCGGTTAATGCAAACGACACCACAAGAGTACAGTACATACCGCGCAATGCGGCCATGCCATTCCCCGGCGCAAGCATCGTAAAAAAAGAAGGTAATGACTATACGTTTTATCAATTCGCACCGGATGGTGTATATGAATTGGGCAGCTTAGACAGCGGGAGCACCCCACCCGACACTGTGACGTATACCAATACCAAAAAAGTAATGCAACACCCTATGACCTATACGCTGAAGTACACAGACAGTTTTGCCCTATCGGACGGCAGCGATACAGGGGTCGGGGTGATTACCGATACATCGGAATCATTCGGCAAACTGATATTGCCCAATGATACGTTTGAAAACGTCATCAGGATGGTAATAAGAGAAACGGTAGACGGTACCGTATCAGGCGTGCCCGTTACCGCCGGGCGTGTCAGCTACAGGTGGTACGACAATACGCACAGGGCACCGTTACTAAGACTGGACTCGGTAGACATAGGGGGCGCAAAATCGCAGGAAGCCTACTACCTGCTGAAAGAAGACCCCGTATTAATAACAGATGTACCGATAACACCGTTACATGTTAAAGCAATGTTCTCCGGCAATAACATACTATTAGCAGAAGGCACCGAATACGGGCGCATGTACGAGATGGCATTGTACAATATCAACGGGCAAAAAATATACGCCGTAGATTTTGAAGGTGGTAGCAGGCAGTTGTTCTATACAGGTAAAGAACTGAGCCCGGGATTATACATCCTGACTATAGTAGATAAAGAACGGCACGGCACAGCCGGCATAACCAAACTGGCAAAGCAATAAAATAAGAACATAAGAGGGGCGGTTGTTGAACCGCCCCTGTATATTAAATCTCATTCTCGTACACCCGCTTTACGCGCTGCGATATGCCCGTCATCAATTCGTATGCTATGGTACCTGCCCACTCGGCAAGGCGTGTTAGGGACAAGCCCTCGCCAAACACTATTACTTCGTCCCCGTCTTTGGCTTCAGGAATATGAGTCACGTCTACCATACACATATCCATACATATGCGGCCAACAATTTTTGCTTTTTTGCCGTGTATCAATACATAGGATTCACCATTGCTCAATGCACGCGGATAACCATCGGCATAACCGATACTGATAGTGGCCGTCTTTCTCTCTTTATCAGCAACGGCTGTATTGCCGTAGCCGATACCCTCACCTGCGGGTACTGTTTTTATTTGCGCTATGGTGGTTTTCAAAGTGCCTATTTGCTTCAGCTCTTTTTGCATACTGCCATCTATGCCATACAGGCCCAGGCCCAGCCTTACCATTTCGTAATGCAATTGCGGATGCCGGGCTATGGCTGCCGAATTGCACAAGTGCCGCATAGGCTTATCGGGCAATACAGCATAAAGCATATCGCACATCTGCACAAACTCTGCTGCCTGCTTTTGTGTGAAGCTATCCAATGAGGGATCTTCGCTGGCGGCCAGGTGACTGAATATGCTCACCACCCGTATATAAGGGTTGTCCTTTAACATCAGGGCCAACCCGTCCAGTTCATCTTTGGTAAAGCCCAGCCGGTGCATACCGGTATCCAGCTTGATGTGCACCGGGTAGTGTTCTATATGCAAGGTTTTAGCTATCTGCATAAAAGCCTGCAACGAACGTGTATTAAAAATTTCCGGTTCCAGCTTCCAGGCTATCATCCTGTCGAACGACTGCGTGTCAGGGCTCATCACCATAACAGGCATGGTAATACCCGCTTTGCGCAGGGCAATCCCTTCATCAGTATAAGCAACAGACAAGTAATCGACACCGGCATATTGCAGTCTGTGCGCTATTTCGTAGCTACCGCTGCCATAAGAAAAAGCCTTGACCATGGCCATTGTCTTCACGCCGGGTTTCAACCGTTTCCTGAATACATTCAGGTTGTGCACCAACGATGAAAGATTGATAGACATAACGGTCTGGTGTACCTTCTGCTCCAGCAAAGTACCAATGCGCTCAAAAGCAAACACACGTGCGCCTTTCAGCAATATAGCCTCGTTGCTGAAGGTGATGAGGTGGAAGCTTTTCAGAAAATCATCTGTGGATTTAAAGAAGATACTGCGTATCCGTTTGTGCTTGCGAAACAGCGCCTTGTTTTTGTACAATGCAGGGCCTATGCCTATGAAGCGTTGTATATGCTTGCTGTTGATGATATTTGCCACCTCTTCGTACAACTCTCCATCGGGCCGGGCTATCTGCAACATGTCTGACAAGATAACCGTATGATGCGGGTGTTGTTTTTGCTGTTCCAGGTATTCCAATGCAATGAGCAGGGATGTCAGGTCGGAATTGTACGTGTCGTTGATAAAAGTACAATCGTTGATACCATGCTTCAACTCCAGCCTCATGCTTACGGGCGACAGGTGCAGCATACGGTCTGCAATGGTGGCCTGCGCAACACCCAGCAACAACAATACACACCAGCAGTGTATAGCATTCTCTACCGATGCAGGGTCGGTAAATGGTATGGTAACAGCTATATCATTACCGTCGTATATGGCGCTGATAGTAGTGCTGGCCGGGTTTTTATTAATATCTTTTATCCATACATCTGCACCCTTCTTATGAGACCAGGTAAACAACCGGAGGCTATTGTCGTCTTTAATTTGCCTTGCGTACTCGGCAATACTCTGGTTCAACTCATGATGGTCTTTACAATAAACCAATTGCCCGGCATGGCGGAACAACAACAATTTCTCTTTTATTTTCTGCCTGTTGTTTAAAAAGCCTTCGCTATGGGCCTCGCCTATATTGGTAAATACACCAATGGAGGGCTGTATGATGTGTTCCAGTTTTTCCATTTCGCCGGGCTGGGATATACCCGCCTCAAATATGGCCAACTGGTGTTTTTTGTTCAGCATCCATACAGACATGGGTACACCAATCTGCGAATTGTAGCTTTTGGGGCTTCGAACCGTGTTATAATCTTCGGCCAATAACTGGTACAACCATTCTTTTACAATCGTTTTGCCGTTGCTGCCGGTAATACCTATGCAGGGCAGCTCAAACTGCCTGCGGTTGGCGGCCGCCAATTGCTGCAGCGCTACCAGGGTATCCGGTACTTTGATAAAATTGCTACCCGGATACATGGTAGTATCCACATCTGTACTCACCAGGAAATTTCTCACTCCCTGCTCATAGGCGCTGGCTATAAAAGAATGCCCATCGCGGTGGCGGGTTTGCAGGGCTATAAACAACGCTGTTTCTGGCCGGGCAATTTTGCGGCTATCTATACACAACTCTTCTATAACACTATCCCCCGACTGCTGCAACCATGCACCATGCACCCATTGGCAAATGGTATCTATTTTTTTCTTCTGCTCTTTCTCTGTTATTGTCTTATGCATCATACATGCCTGTCATTGCGCGATATAAAAAAGGGTAAAGAGAAAATTACGCAATTAAACCGGTTTTCTAACCTATACCGAAAAGTAAACAGGAGTTGTTATTCCTGCACGTCGTCACCGTAAAACTCGTAACCTTTCCTCATTATCTTATCAAACGTATAACTCTGCAGGATTACCGTGTCCCTGCCCTGGTTAATGATGCCATAAAGACGGTCTGCATCATACACATCGGGCACCACGGTACTGTCCAGCGACTGGTTTTTACTTCTCTTGCCAATAAACATATGGTATATATCTATGCGCCGGCTGTAACCATCTTTACCCGTTACATGTATTTCGCACCGCTTAGGTACAGATGCTATAATAGAGTCCAGGCCTGTGGTACCATTCAAATACCCCTCGCAGCCCAGCCCTTTGAAATATGCTGCATAAGCCTTTACCCGGGCAGCGTTGGGCTCCCCGGGCATTTTCAATTCGGGATGTAGCTGAATGGTAAATTCTTTTTCGTTTTTGCGTACGAGCGTAAAGCTATTGAGGTATTCATGTTCTGACACGTATTTCACCTCCACTTTATCCAGTTGCATTGGTTCCAGTTCTACTACCGTCCTGTCCCTCCACTCTTTCAGGCTGGTACTGTAGCGGGGTGTCAGATAACCGGTATATAAGGGCATTTGCACTACATAGGGTCTTTCCGCACCCTCTACCAGCATATAGGTTCCCTTGTTGCCCGTTACCTGGCCACCTACGTAAAATGTCCTCATTAACCTTCCGCTCTGTGAGAACACCTCAGTTTTGATAGCGGTACCAGCCATCGCTTTTATCACATTATTATGTGCAGCCTCCTGTACGGGATATGCTGCAAACTGTTGGGTGAACGTCTGCAGCAATGTTTGTATCATAGTGCGGCTGGCCGGGTAGCTGCCATTTACCAGCCATCCATGTTCATCCCTGGTCAGCGATATGGTATCGCCCTGGGGGTTGGCAAGAAATATTTTATGTACCGAGGCTGTATCGCGTATTGTAAACCCGGCTTCCGCTTCTTCAAATACGCCATCGTCTTTGAACAGGAAATACCACACCCCCAATCCTAATAACCCCAATACCAATATATACACAACCGTCTTGCCCATCCTAATCTTTTTTCGCTTTTGCAGGTTTTTCGTACCTGCGTTTTCTGAAGAATATATATGCCGATGCAAACAACAATACCAATATGACAGGTACACCAATGTTTATAAACTGCCATTTTTGTTCTTCCTGCTTTATCCTGTTGCTGTCCAACAGCCTCAGCCTGGTATCTTTTGCCCTGGCTTCAAGCAGCCCGCTATTGTCAGTCAGGTATTCCACACAGTTCAGCACAAAAGTTTTATTGGCAAAAAGTGTATTGGTAAATTTCCAGTAACCCATATCAGAAGGGCCTGTTTTCTGAGAGTACTCGTTCTCCAGTATATTACCATCGGCAATGATAATCATACGGTTTTGCGTATCGCAGCTTTTTTTGAAGTCTTGTTTCAGCGAGTCTTTTAATACCTTCAGAAAGTTGGGGTGCAGCCTGTTGTGAAATACCGATTTAAACTCACCTTCCAGCAGCACGGCTACCGGCAGTGGTGTGCGCACTTCTTTAAACATTGCATCCATCGGGTATTGCAGCATACTAAGGCTGATACGCGCAGGGGCTACCGTTTTCCTGCCATATTTAGACGATTGTAACAGTATTGTTTTGTTCACCTCGGGGTTGCCCAATGTATCGACCGTGCTGGCATATAGCCCAAACACGCCATCCAGGTTTTTTACTATGGGGTGAGGCGACTCGGGTATAAACACCGGGAAGTACATCCAGCTACGCAATTGCATCTGCGGCTGGTCGTCGCCGGGCTGGCCAAACATTACCGGCATGGGCAGGCATTGTTTATCTTCTACCAGTGTAGAATTAATACGCGCACCATACTTGAACAACTGGTCGTCAAGGTTCAAGCCATAATCCAGCGACATGACATAACCATTCGCAGACAGGCTGTCCATGGGTGTGTTCAACTGGTCGATGGCCCACAGTACCCTGCCGCCGTTCATTATATATTGGTCTATCTTAAACTTATCTTTTTCGTCTACGGGCAGTGTTGGCCTGTTGATTATGATAGCTTTGTAATATGCGGGTATGTACAAGCTATTGGGCAGGTCCAGGGTATCCACTTTATATTGTTCACTAAGGGTAGTGAGCAGGTCGTACGTATTAAGGCCCAGCGTTTCGTTATGCCCTACTATATAGGCGATGGCCGGCTTTTCCGCCACCTCCAGCCTGTGTATAGCCGAGGCAAATTTGTATTCCAGTAAAGACTCAGAGTAATTCAGGTTTTCCAGCGGGTTTAGCCCGAGTTTGTTTTCCAGCAGGCGTATGGGCATTTCCCTGCCCTTGTATTGCACCAATGCCCAGGGGAAGATGAACTTCTCTGAATACCCTTCTTCCTCGCCTTGCACCTGCAGGTTTACCGGGTATATCCCCTTCGCAGACAATATCTGGGCAGCCTTTACCCTTTCCTCTTCGTCTTTTCCGGCAAAGGGGTCGGTATATTGAAATTTGATGTTGCTGCCAGCCTTGTCCCTGAATGCCTGTAACTGCTCACGGGTGGCCTCCTTAAGCCGCTGAAAACCAGCGGGGAATTTACCATCAAGGTACACAGTGATAATGGCCACATCGTCCATGTTACCCAATACATTCTTTGTAGCATTAGTAAGCGTGAACCTCTTTTCTTTAGTAAGGTCGAGGCCGAAATGAAACCTGGCCGCCAGCATATTGACACATATTAATATGGCCGTCAGTATCACCAGGCGTGTAACAGCCTGCCTTTTTTGTTGCCTACGTTTTTTTGATGCGTTTGTTGCCATATGTATATTAATCCTGAGCCGCAGTGTCCCACGTACGGCTGTTCAGCGAAAAGCGTGTTAATGCTATAAATAATATGATTACAGACAGGAAGTATATTACATCCCGGCTATCTATAAGCCCCCGGCTGATTGATTTATAATGAAATGCCATGCCCACCATAGACAGGTAATAATCAATACCTTCAGCAAAGGCCGGCAAAGCCGCCAATGAATCGAAACCACTATAAAGCAGGTAACAGGCAAACAGGGAAATAAGGAAACCCACCACCTGGTTGTTGGTAAGCGAAGAACAAAAGATGCCGATGGCGGTAAACCCCGCAGCCAGGAACAGCAGCCCGAAATACGAACCCGCAACAGCGCCAAAATCCACAGTACCCTCTATCATAGACAGGTTATCGATGGTATATGCGTATACCAACGTAGGCAGCAGTGCAAAGGCTACCAGTACCAGGCAGGCGAAATACTTGCCAAGTATGATGTCGAGGTCGGTGAGGGGCTTTGTAGAGAGCCATTCTATAGTGCCCCCTTTAAACTCGTCGGCAAAGGAACGCATGGTAATGGCCGGGATGAGCAACGCCAGCAGCCATGGAGCCAGTTCAAAATACCTGTCCATAGTAGCATATCCGTACGCCAGTATGCTGGAATCTTCGAATACCCAAAGGAACAGCCCGCATGCAGCCAGGAATACCAATATGGCCACATAACCCACTATGGAGCTGAAGAAGGAATTGATTTCTTTAATAAATATACTACGCATTGGCCCTGTTAGTGTCTTTTTCAGAAGGTTGGCAAATATAACAAAACGGTTGTTGTTTTACCGTCATAGCAATGTGTTAAAGGTTATTATTATATCCGTACCAGCACTTAAACTATTTACACCGATGACGGTATGCAATACCAGCGGGTACGGATATATTTTTACGCAACTAATGGGTATTTTCTATTTGCCCTTTTGCGAAAGCAGCGGCCCCCTACGCGGGGCCGTGTTTATTTGCCGGACATCCTGTATTTTTTCTGTTTTGTTAAATGAAAGGAAGCTTTTATAAATTTTTTACCCATAACTGCTATTTTTACCCGTTAATACGGGTTTATTGAAGCGGGTCAGGAAATATTATTACAATACTGATACTCACAGATTTGAGAAACTGGAGCTTTCGTTGAAGGCCAGGCTGCTGCGTATACTGGGATTTGTATCAGCAGCATTGGTAACCGCCACCATCACCGTAGCTATAGCTTTCCAGTTTTTGGATTCCCCCAAGGAGAAGCAGCTAAAAGAAGAAATGTACGCGCTGCGCCAGGGCTATAACGGCCTGCAGAAAGAGCTGGATGAGCTGAACAAATCGCTGGCCCAACTGGAGCACCGGGATAATGACATATACCGTGCTGTTTTTGAAGCCCAGCCCATACCAGACAGCATACGCGTAGGGAAGGACTACAGCAAGGCAGACCCGGAAATGCTGGCTTTTGCCAATACCACCACGCTGCTGGAGACCATGCGGAAAAGCATTGACAATATGCGTCACAGGATACAATTGCAGGCCAGCTCTTACGACACGCTGCAAAAACTGGTGGAAACCAAAGAACGCATGCTGAGCGCAATTCCCGCCATACAGCCGGTTTCCAACCGTACCCTGGACAGGGTGGCATCGGGCTTCGGATACAGGATAGACCCTATATATAAGACACCTAAAATGCATACCGGCATCGACTTTACGGCAGCTACTGGCACACCGGTATACGCAACAGGCGACGGCACCATCAAAGAATCGGGCTATGACAACGGGGGGTATGGCAATAACGTCATTATCAACCACGGGTATGGTTACCAATCGCTGTACGCGCATATGAAAAAGATAAAAGTGCGCACCGGCGACCGGGTAAAAAGGGGTGAAGTAATAGGCTGGATAGGCAGTACCGGTAAAAGTACCGGGCCGCACCTGCACTACGAGATAATTAAGAACGGGGAAAAGATAGACCCCATCCACTTCTTCTTCAACGACCTGACGGCTGCTGAATATGAGCGCCTGACGAAAATCGCAGCCGCCTCCAACCAGTCGTTTGACTAAGATTTGCTAAAATGTTCCGAAATGATGCCTGGAAATTAGTTTTAGAATTTGGAACAATTCTCTTCTAAAGGTGTTTTGTGTTTTCATGTTTCGTGCTTGGTATGCTGGCCAACTCACATATACAAATATACAACAAATAAATGATAAATAAAAACTATTGTCATCTTGTTATCATCCTGGTAACCAGGTAGGCCAGCACCACCAGCATTAGCACCACCAACACCGCCAACCAGCCCCATTTATTATCAGAGAACAGTTTCCTGCCACGGTGGCGGTTCTTTTTCAGGTCGTGCTGCAAGCGGTAGTTAATGCGCTCTGCCATGTGGCGGGTTTTATCCGTGGGTAACTGCTGCAGGCCTTCCAGCGCGTCACTTTCCATACCCTCTTCCGCCAGCAGGGCCTCCACCTCGCGCTGTTCGGCAGGAGACAGTTTCCCCTCCAGGTAAGCCATCAGCTTCTCTTCGGGCAGGCGGCCCTTGCCGTGTTGCGATATGTCCTGCTGGTCAGTCATTAGTATTCCTGTTTTTATCCAGTATCACCCTTAATTTTCTCTTCCCGTTCTGGATATAACTTTTTACCTGCATAAAACTATATCCTTTTTCTTCCATTATCTGCTGGTAGGTCTTTTTTTCGAGGTAAAACATGTTGAGGCATATACGCTGCCCTTCTTCCAGTTGGCCCAATGCGTCCTTCATCCTGTCTATTTCCTGCTCCTGGCGGTGTAATTCCGCGTGGTCGGGCAAAGGTTTGGCGGTGCTGTACCGGAGCGCATCATCACCTTGTGTATATTTTTTGTCCCTGAGCTGCTGGAAGCAATGATTGCGCATGAGTATGTACAGCCATCCCTTGAAATTCTGTACATCGGGCGGCAGAGACGTGAGAGTCTTGAGGAATACCTGCTGTACTGCATCGGTAGCCTGGTCTTTATCTTTCAGGTACTTCATAGCCACACCCAGCAATAGCACCGTATAACGCTGCAAGAGTATGCCCAACCACCGGTTGTCGCCAGTACTGTGGTACACCTGCAGGAGTTCTTCATCGCTATGTTGGTTACTGTTCAACTGCGGATTGTTAATATAAAGATGCCGAAAAAAAATTATTCCATATAAATTGCAAGTTATGGAACCACAGATGATAGTATTGGAAACAGAACGGATGTTATTAAAAGCCGTGACACCGGAACTGTATGAATACTTAATGACGAATAAAACTGATGATGAGCTAAAGGCATTCTTCGGATATGCGACTGACAGGGAACTGGCATCGGAAAAACTGCGACATGGGAAAAGCATGGTTTGTTATTACCAGACTTTCAGGCGGTTTGTAATGGTGGATAAAGCCAGTGCCACTACCATAGGCCAATGCGGATACCACAAATGGTATAACGACCACAACAAAGCTGAAATAGGCTATGCCCTGAACAATGAGGATATAAAACAAAAAGGATATATGGCCGAAGCCTTAGCCCCTATAGTAGCGCATGGCTTTAACGAGATGCAACTGCATAGGATAGAGGCATTTACCAGCCCGCAAAACGTACCATCCATTAAGCTGCTGGAAAGACTGGGATTTAAGTACGAAGGGCTGATGCGGGGGCATTATCTGAAGAAGGGTGTATATGAAGACTCGTCCTGTTATGCCCTGCTGAGGGAGGAGTATGAAAGTTTTAAACAGCAGTTCGCTATATAGCTTATAAGTTGAATTTATACGCCTAAAAAGCTACATTTGCAGCACAATTTCCATAAACAGTAACGACATTTTTACAATATGAATTTTCAACTTACAGAAGAACAGAAAGCGGTACAACTGGCAGCACGCGACTTCGCACAAAACAAATTGCTGCCGGGCGTAATAGAGCGCGATGAGCACCAGAAGTTTCCTGCAGAGCAGATAAAAGAACTGGGCGAACTGGGTTTCCTGGGTATGATGGTAGACCCTAAATATGGCGGGTCGGGCATGGACACGGTTTCTTATGTGCTGGCTATGGAAGAAATTTCCAAAGTGGACGCCTCTACCTCTGTATGTATGAGTGTAAACAACTCGCTGGTATGCTGGGGACTGGAAACCTATGCTAGTGAAGAGCAGAAGCAGAAGTACCTGACAGAACTGGCCAGCGGGCAGAAGCTGGGCGCCTTCCTGCTGAGCGAACCCGAGGCGGGCTCTGATGCCACTTCTCAACGCACTACCGCTGACGACATGGGCGACCACTATATACTGAACGGCACCAAAAACTGGATAACCAACGGTAACAGTGCATCGTACTACATAGTAATAGCGCAGACATATCCTGAAAAGAAACACAAGGGCATCAACGCCTTTATAGTGCATAAAGACTGGCCGGGTGTAACCGTAGGCGCTAAAGAAAACAAACTGGGTATACGCGGTAGCGATACACACAGCATCATGTTCCAGGATGTGAAGGTGCCGAAGGAAAACCGTATTGGTGATGATGGCTTCGGCTTCCCTTTCGCGATGAAGATACTGGCGGGCGGCCGCATAGGCATCGCATCGCAGGCGCTGGGTATAGCCAGCGGCGCATACGAACTGGCGCTTAAATATTCTAAAGAGCGTAAAGCATTCGGTACGGAAATATCTAACCACCAGGCTATAGCCTTCAAACTGGCGGATATGGCCACAGCTATAGAAGCTGCCCGCCTGCTGTGCCTGAAGGCCGCATGGACCAAAGACCAGGGACAGGATTATACACTGGCAGCTGCTACAGCTAAGCTATATGCAAGTGAAATAGCCCAGTGGGTAACCAGCGAAGCAGTGCAGATACACGGCGGATATGGTTATGTAAAAGAATTCCACGTAGAGCGCCTGATGCGTGACGCGAAAATTACGCAGATATACGAGGGAACCAGCGAGGTGCAGAAAATCGTTATCAGCAGGACTATCCTGAAAGGTTAGTGAATACTTAGCTAATATTATTTAAGCGGCACTGAGATTCGGTGCCGCTTTTTTCTTATTTTCATGTAAATATCCATGTTATGAACTACCTGAAAATCTTTGCTGCAATATTGATACTAACTCCCATAACAGCAGTTGCTCAAATCAGCGACAACCCTGTAACGTGTAAGTTTGGCAAATACACTTATGAAAGTACAGAAAATGCCAACTTTGAAATAACTGTACCGGAGTTGGAAAAAGATGCTCACCTATACATATACTCTAAAGACAAAAAATACAACATTACAGGATATGCTATCAGCGTTGTATCAAAAGCCAGCGGAGATGTAGTAGGTGAGTTCAGGAAAAGCGATAACGATATACTAAAGGCCTTAAAGAGTGTACCATACACTGTAGCTGCTGGGGATAGAATATTCATCACAGATTTGCAGGCCACATGCGATGGGTGTACAAAGCCTGTAACTGTCAAACCTATGAGTATATTAGTTAAATAACCTGTCATTCTAAAATATTAATCATTATTATTATCTTAATGGCCGGGTAGATATTCTATCCGGCTTTTTTTATGTGGTATAATTATGAGAAAGGTTGAGTTTTCATTAATCGCAGCCGTCGCCCTGTCCATAATTGTCCTGACGTTCAACGTGCCGGGCGCGGGCATATTGCTTACTGTGAGCACTATAACACTTGCTTTGTTTTATGCTTACCTGAGTACGGCTTATTTCAACAACATCAGCATCAGGCGGGCGTTTAAGAAAGGTGCGCTGGATAAAGTATCTACCAAACATAAAATACTGGCCACATACTCGGGTGTGGCTATAGCTTTCGCACTTGTATCTGTTTTGTTTCAGGGTATGCACTGGCCTTCGGCTAATATGCTGACAGTGCTGAGTATAGTAGTATTAATACCCGCCATAGGGGTGTGTATCTACAAAATAATCAAAGGCAGTAAGAATATCGCCTACCGCAAGAGTGTCCAGAGAACAGCATCTTACCTGTTTGTGGTGGTATGTGCGTATATATACTTTTAGATGAATTATCTTTATTAAAACCTTTCAATATGGACCTGATTAAAAGTTTAGCCCTCGCAGTACTTTTTCTGCCCCTCTGTGCTGCAGCCCAGAATAATAACAACGAACTGACATACTTCGTGGGAGGAAGCATTAAACAGACCACATTGAAGGAAGCTGCAGACTACAAACTGCCTTTATCCGACCTAATAGCTGCGCCTAATATTCAAATAATATACAAAAATCATGATTACGCTGTTACCAGCTATACCGTTAGTATCATGTCGAGAAGGTTTGCCAAAGTAGTGGGTCAACTGAAACAACAACAAGGGAGCCTGGTTTTGATCGCTGCCAAAATGGACTACACACTGGGCCCGGGCGACAGGATTTTCATTGAAGACCTGGACGCTTTTTGCGGCAAGTGTACCGAGGATAAAAATATTACCCCGGAGGGACTGGTGATATTGATAGAATAATACAGCAAAATTCACACCGCTGTGGCATAGTTGTTGTTTCCCCTACTTGTTTGATACCTTTACATAAGCAACCACCGCTCAAGCAAGATGGGAAACAACCATAAAAATGCCATTGTACGCAGCTGCTTCTATATTGCATGGATAATAGTTTCATTCATACAGGCAGGCGCTACAGAGCTATTGGCTGACGAGGCATATTACTGGAAGTACGCACAACAACTCTCGTGGGGGTACTTTGACCATCCGCCGGTAGTGGCAGCTCTCATCAAACCGGGGTATTGGTTATTACAGAATGAGTTGGGAGTGCGGCTGCTCTTTATACTGAGCAGCCTGCTGATGATATATGTGCTGGAACTGTTGGTACGGCCAAGGAACCTGAAGCTGTTTTACCTGTCGGTGGCATCCATAGGGGCGTTTCATTTTATTGGTTTCCTGGCTTTGCCCGATATGCCTTTGCTGCTGTTCACTGCTACTTTTCTGTACCTGTACCAGCAGTACCTGCAAAAAGACGGCTGGGGAGTATCCATACTACTGGCGCTGAACGCTACCCTGCTGCTGCTGAGCAAATATCATGGCATACTGGTAATCGGGTTTGCCGTACTCTCTAACCTGCACCTGCTGAAAAGAAAAACATTCTGGCTGATAGCCCTGCTAAGCCTGAACCTTTTTATACCGCATATACAATGGCAGGTGGCCCACGATTTTCCCTCGATTAAATATCACCTGTACGAGCGTTCTTCTGACCCGTATCAAATTGATTATACCCTCAACTATCTCTTATCCATCATACTGATGTTCAGCCCCGTGGCGGGTATTGTGTTTGCCTGGCATACCCTCAGGATGAAAGCGGCCAACAATTTTGAACGTACCCTGAAATGGATGACGGCAGGGACGCTTATCTTCTTTTTCATTATGACCTTTAAAGGCAGGGGCGAGGCTAACTGGGTAGCATTCGCATTGATTCCTTCTTTCGTTACCGGATATAAGTACTGTGAACACAAAGAATGGTTCCCCAGGTTTACGCACAACAACTTCATCATCTCTATTCTGCTGATAGCCCTACTCAGGATATATTTCATGTACAACTTCCTGCCTGAGAAAAAGGTCTTCGCATATTTGAAAGAGACCTTCCACCATACCAGCCAGTGGGCTGATGATATACAAAAATATGCAGGCGATAAACCTGTGGCATTTATGAATAAATACCAATATGCAGCGTGGTACGAGTTCTATACCGGGCAACAGGCCATATCGCTGAACAACAGGATGGGCAGGAAGAACCAGTATAATATATGGAAGGATGAGCGTAACATACAGGGCAAAACTATCATGCTTGTTCCTAACTATACTGTAGACGGCATGGAAGGCTTTAACACAGCCAAAGGTATTTTTCAGTACGCATATATAGATAATTTCCGGTCGGCCTCGCATATACGCATAGTACCGGTAGAAAAAGAGCTACAACTGATGCCCGGGGAGATAAGAGCAATCAACTTCATGCTAAATAGTACTGACAGCACATGGACATTGGCAGGCAATCCGGGTTTTGTAGCGGAGGTACACAGCCTGCTGTTTAAAAAAGGCAAGCTGGTAAAAGACGAGCGCAAAGACTTCTTTGTGGAGGATAATATGGCTGTCAGTGGTGAAACATACACTATAAGTATACAAGCTCCTGAAGTGAAAGGCACTTATAACCTGTATTTGGACATAGTAATTGGATGGCTGCCGCCTGCTATTAATGGCGAGCAAATAATTATCGAAGTAAGATAACCCTGTCAGTGCCGGCTGCTGAGGGATAAGCTGCACAAAACCAATACAGCACCTACAGATAAGTAAACAATCTGCAGCAAGACTATATCCTGCACTATTATCATTTGGGTGACAATCCAGCCAATGGTAGCGAGGCCCTCGAAAAATACCACCCGAACATGATGGCGAACATTGAATATAAGCATGGACAAAGCCAGCAGGCTACCCACGCCTAATACGGTAAACAATGTTATGCCAGGGATAAGGAAGTCGCGAAACGGGCCATTCTTCATGGCATCCACCGGCATTTGCAGCGAAGCGCCGGTAGGGTCGTCTATAAGCATATAGCCGCCAAACAGGGCACTGACAGCATTGAACAGCAACAACAACATAGCGATATAGCGGAATATTTTCATAGGGGTTATTCTTTATGGCAACATTGGGCTTTTACTTCGTTTTGCTCCACCATCACCTTAGGGCTGATGTAGGGGATGCCAAGGTTCATGCCGCGCAATACAAAGAGGCAACCAAACAGCAGCATAACAACAGGAACGAATTTGCGGAAATGCACAGCATGCATGATACGCGCCCTGTCCTTAATGACGGTCAATGCTATCATCATAGGTACGGTACCCAGCCCAAAGGCGTACATCAGCATCATAGAGTTGAGCACAGTAGGTGCCATTACCGTGGCAGACAATGCCATGTATACCAGCCCACAGGGCAATAAGCCGTTGAGCATGCCTGTAATGAACAAACTGAATACAGAGGGATGCCCCATAAACGCACCCAGCCTGTTTTGCACAAAACCCGTCCAGGGGAGTTTTACCGAAAAACGTGTAGGGAAAAATGACAGTATGCCCAGCACCAGCAACATAACACCCAGCGCAATAGATATATACTGCTGCACCTGCGGCTGAAAGAGGGATTTGAATGAATACAACACCAAACCCAGTAGTGCATACACTGTTATCCTGCCGAAATGGTAGAGCCCGATGCCCAGCCATTTCTTAAACCCACTCAACCGCTGAAAAGGCATTACCCATATAATGGGACCGCACATACCCGCACAATGCAGGCTGCCCGTAAGCCCCATCAGCAATGCCATTGTGAGTGTGAGCGTATTCATATTATTGCAGTGTTATTTCAGATTCCTGGTAATATTCTTTCTCATTCACAGCCCAGTTAATTTTCACTTTGTAACGCGTGTCCTTCAACTCGCTACGAGGGATGGTGATACTGCTGAGTACGTTGCCCAGTTTTATTTCTTTATCCCAGGAAGCATTGATGGGCGAATAGAAATGCACATTACCGTTGATGAGCTGGTCTGTAAAGTCGGAAGGGAATTCAATCATCACAGCGGTTTCATTGGCATATACACGAACTGGTGCCGACAATGCGGCCTGATTTTTACCAGCGTCCAATACGTTCTGATATTCTATCTCCTGCTTGTAGTAGTCGTCGGCCACCAGGTCGAAATCCTGGCGCATACTGCCGGTTACCAAAGCGACTATCAATACCACGAACCCGCCGTATAATACTGCTATTCTGCTACCCCATCCAAATTTCATCGTGCTCATACCTGTATTATTTTAGTTAGCTGTAAACGGCCCGAGGAATGAAGTACTGATTACATCAATTTTCTCACCATCCTCATACACGGCAATTTTCAGCTTTGTTTTTCGTTCTTTAATATCTTTTTTGTCAATATAGATGAACATAGTACCTGCTACATCAGCTTCCTTGGGCACCTTCAGTTCTTTTTCGCCTACCAGTTCTATGCGGCCTTTAAAGTTTTCAGGCTTCAGTTCCAGCGTTTTTTCCTTGTAGGTTTTATTAAGCAGTTTATAATTGTACAGGTTGCTATACTGGTTGTTCGGTTGCTCCTGGTATAACTGCCCCTGCGCACGCAGTATAGACACACCCACATCGGTACGGCTCATCAACAGGAAGGCTTCGACACCCAACAGTATTATCATCACCGCTGTATAAGCTTTCATCCTCCAGGTGAAACGTGTGGGCTGCTTGTCTGCAATATTAGCCTCGGATGCGTAACGTATCAGGCCTGTAGGTAGGTTTACGGCTTCCATCATTCTATCGCAGGCATCTATACAAGCGGTACAGTTGATACATTCCAATTGGGTACCGTTGCGGATGTCTATACCGGTGGGGCATACATTTACGCATTGGTGGCAATCTATACAGTCGCCGATGGTACGTTCTTCATTTTTCTTAAACTTACCTCTCTCTTCGCCACGCACATGGTCGTAAGTAACGATGATGGAATTACGGTCGAGCAGTACACCCTGCATACGGCCATAGGGGCAAACGACGGTGCATACCTGCTCGCGAAACCATGAATACACCAAAAAGAATACGGTAGTAAATATGACGAGTGCAATGAAACCGCCAATATGTTCACTGACCGGCTCTGTAATAATCGTTCTCAACTCATCTATACCAATAACGTAGGCAAGGAATGTATTTGCGATAAGAAAGCTAACAGCCCAGAAAGCCGTCCACTTCATTACCTTTTTAAATATCTTGTCAGTATTCCACTTTTGACGTGCCAGCATTTTCTGCGAAGGGCCGTCTCCTTCTATCCAGTATTCTATTTTTCGGAAGACCATCTCCATAAAAATGGTCTGGGGACACATCCAACCGCAGAATACACGGCCAAACACCACTGTAAACAAGGCGATGAACACAATGAATATGATCATGCCCAGCCCGAAGATGAAGAAATCCTGCGGCCAGAATATCTGCCCGAACAGGATGAACTTACGCTCCAGTACGTTGATGAGAAATATCGGGTGGCCGTTGTATTTAAAAAACGGCAGTGAAAAGAACACCAGCAGGTAAACCACACTTAACCATGTGCGTGCGTTGGTAAACTTGCCTTTCGGCATATGCGGAAACACCCATAACCGCTTGCCCTGCTTGTCTACCGTGGCTACCTTATCCCTGAATGATGTTGCCGAATCACCGCCGTTCATATTTGTTTGTTTCATTCTGCTACCGCTACTTCCGGTTCTTTTACTTCGTTTGCTGTACTATCCGTGCTTTCTGTTGCTTCTATATACATTTCACCTTGCGGCTCTTTAGGCGTTGCAGGTGTTGTGCCTTGCAATGACTTTACAAAGCTGGCCAGTTGCGCCAACTGCATAGGAGAAAAGTCATCTTTCCAGCTCTTCATACCTTTTGAAGGCCAGCCGTATTTAATAGACTTAAACACGTCCTGCAGGCTTCCGCCGTGCAACCAATACTGGTCTGTAAGGTTGGGGCCCACGGCATTACCACCACCATCGGCAGCATGGCAGGCCGCGCAGTTGCTCTCAAATATCCCCTTACCTGCACCTATGCCTGAGGCATCCAGCATCACTACTGTATTTTCATCTACATTGCTTGCACTCTTTGCCAGGTAGGCGGCTACTTCCTGTTCACCTTTTTTTACCTCTGCAAGAAACTCATCTTCCTGGCTGGGGCCACTGCCGAAATGATAATACCATACATATATCACGCCAATAACAATAGTCAGGTAAAACCCGTACTTCCACCAGGGCGGCAGGCTATTGTCCAACTCTTTGATACCATCATAGTCATGGTCGAGCATGATATCTTCCTCTTTCTCGATAGCCACCGCAGCATTGAACCTGTCCCAGAAAGGAACGCGTTTTGTTTTGGCTATTGCCGCAGCTTTAGCCGCTTCTTCACCCGGCCTGAGCATAATAGCCCTGATGAGTACACGCGTGAGGATGATGAGCACGCCTATAGTAAGCAGCTCAAGTATGATAGCGCCAATGAGCACGTAAAATTCAACCTTAGGTAAACCACCGATAGATGTGGACACAGGCGCGGCAGCAACAGCCTCAGCAGCTTCCTGCGCGGCAGCGCTGAAAGACATAGCGCCGAATGCCAGTAAGAAGAGTAATGCCTTTGCTATGCCGGACCCGTTGCTGCGCTCCTTGCGTAGTTTATCGCGGTAAGCATAGCCTAATTGTACCAACGTACTACCCATCATACCAATAACAAACAACAGCACAATAATCAGTCCCAACAGGCCCATCAGCAAGGGGTTAAAGCTATTGCCGCTGCTTGCAGTAGTTTCTGCCGCAAACAATGTTGCTGGCACTGACAAAACAGCCATAGATAACAGAAGATGTTTATTGAAATACTTGCGCATGACTTGTTTATTTATCATTAGTTGTTGTCTTTGTCTAAAGGCAGGTTTTTCAGGTCGTTAATGTATTGTTTGTTGGCCCTGAAAGCCCATATAGCCAATCCGGTAAAAAAGGTGAAGAATATCAGCAACGATACCATAGGGTAGATATCCACACCTGCTATTGATTCTAAATAATGCCTGAATTTCATTGTATCAGTTTTTAGTGCTGTTATTAATTATTACCTGCAGTTTTCTGTTCCAACTTGATGTCTGTGCCCACACGCTGCAAGTAAGCTATCAAGGCTATTATTTCTTTATCGTTTTTTACTTCAATTTTGTCTTTGGCCAGGCTGGCTACTATCTTATCAGCCTGCTTAAAGAGGTCAGCGTTCGCTATCTTATCATACCCTTCAGGATATGGCACACCTAAAGTTTGCATAGCGCGTATCTTAGCCGGTGTTATTGCCGTGTCTATGGTATTTTTTATCAACCATGAATAGTTGGGCATGATAGAACCCGGCGACATACTTGTAGGCTCGTACATATGGTTGAAGTGCCAGCTATCGGGGTACTTACCACCTATACGTGCCAGGTCGGGGCCTGTACGCTTACTACCCCACTGGAACGGGTGGTCGTACACGAACTCACCTGCTTTGGAATACTCTCCATACCTGGCTACCTCGCTACGGAACGGACGAACCATCTGGCTGTGACAGGTATAACAACCTTCGCGTACATATATATCGCGTCCCTGCAATTCAAGCGGTGTATATGGTTTCACACTTGTGATAGTAGGGACGTTGGATTCTATCATAAACGTGGGTACTATCTCTATTAAACCACCGATAGCCACTACCACCAGGCTCAATACCAGCATTTGTACAGGGCGGCGTTCTATCCACCTGTGCCAGTGTGTCTTACCATGTTCTACATATACCTTAGTCAATGGTGCGGCTTCAGCAGCTTCATCGTTGAGCGCTTTACCTTTCCTTACAGTTTTAACCAGGTTGACAGTCATCAGTATAGCACCCAGCAAGTACAGTGTACCGCCGATACCGCGCATCATGAAGAACGGCTTCATCTGTTCTACTGTTTCCATAAACTGGTATTTCAACTGGCCGGTGGGGGTAAACTCTTTCCAGGCCAGGCTCTGCATAAAGCCTGCCCAATACATAGGCACTGCATAGAACACGATACCCAGCGTACCAATCCAGAAGTGCCAGTTAGCCCATTTCTGCGAGTACAGCTCTGTTCTGAATATCCTTGGTATCAACCAGTACAATACACCGAAGGTTAAGAAACCATTCCATCCCAGGGCACCTACGTGTACGTGTGCGATGGTCCAGTCTGTAAAGTGGCTGATGGCATTCACGTTTTTCAGGCTCAGCATGGGGCCTTCAAACGTAGCCATACCATAAGCTGTAACCGCTACCACCAGGAATTTCAACACCACATCTTCGCGTACCTTATCCCAGGCACCGCGCAAAGTCAGCAGGCCGTTGAGCATACCACCCCATGACGGAGCTATCAACATGACAGAAAACACAGTACCAAGTGACTGCGCCCAGTCGGGCAATGCAGTGTACAGCAAGTGGTGCGGACCGGCCCATATATAGATGAATATAAGCGCCCAGAAGTGTATAATAGATAAACGATATGAATAAACAGGACGATTAGCCGCTTTGGGCAGGAAGTAATACATAAGGCCCAGGTAAGGTGTAGTGAGGAAGAAAGCCACGGCATTGTGGCCATACCACCATTGTACCAGTGCATCCTGCACACCCGCGTACCAGGAATAAGATTTCAAAGCAGAGAACGGTATCTCCCATGAGTTAACCACATGCAGCATAGCTACCGTAATAAACGTGGCAATATAGAACCATATAGCTACATACAAGTGACGCTCGCGGCGCTTGATAATGGTACCAAACATATTGATACCGAACACTACCCATATAAGAGTAATCAGGATATCAATGGGCCATTCCAGCTCGGCATATTCTTTACCGGTAGTGTAGCCGGCCAATAGTGTGACAGCCGCCAGCACAATAATCAGCTGCCAGCCCCAGAAGTGGAGCTTGCTGAGCATATCGCTGAACATACGGGCTTTTACCAGCCGCTGCAGCGAATAATACACACCCATAAAAATACCATTGCCCACAAAGGCAAATATTACAGCATTGGTGTGCACCGGCCTTACCCTGCCGAATGTTGTTTCCGCCGTACTGAAGTTAAGTACGGGAAATACCAGTTGGAATGCAGCCAGCAATCCCACCAGCATACCCACCAGCCCCCAGAATATGGTGGCATAGGCAAACCATTTTACAATTTTGTTATCGTAAAAGAACTTATCCAGTGCAACTGAACTTTGCGCGTTTACTTGTCCCGAAGCGTTACTCATCGATTATACTGTTTAGATTTTTCTGTTATTTATTTGAGGGGTTTCATTATCGTGCAACATTCTCATAGCTGAGCCCTCCTGGTCTTCAAACTGGTTGGAGCGTACACTCCATATAAAAGCGAAAAGAAAAATGGCCGCTACCGCTATACTTGCCAGGACCAGGAGATATAATGCACTCATCGGAGATTGTTAAAAAATTGATAATCAAAATTATTACCGTCTCGTTGCATGCCTTATGACCTTACTCAATCTAAAAGATGATAATAGTCATGTTTTTGTCACGGATGATTTTACATATAGGCCAAACCGCCTGGCCATCAGGCTACTGAGGCCCGTTGTAATCAAAACAATAGTAATGGTGCTGGCAGGCATGAGTATGGCTGCAATGAGCGGGCTCATAAGCCCCTGCATAGAGATAGTCAGGCCAATAATGTTATACATGATAGATATGACAAAAGTAAAATTGATGATTTGCCTGCCTGATTTCGCCAGTTTCAGCAAGCCCGGTAACCAGGCAAAACGCCTGGCATCCAATATGGCATCGCAGGATGGTGTGAAGTTGTTAACATCGCCCGCAAGCGTAATACCCACATTACTTTGCTGCAAGGCACCCGCATCATTCAGGCCGTCACCCATCATCAATACCTTATCACCTTTTGCCTGTAATCCCGCTATATAATTCAGCTTATCTACCGGCTGCTGCCTGAACAATAAATTGCTGTCGGTGCCAAACAATGAAAGCAGCGCGGGCTTTTGACGGTCGTTGTCGCCCGAAAGCAATGATAATTTATAATTACCCCCCAGGTGCTGCATGACAGCAGGCAATGCCTCCCTAAACTTTGGCGTGATATAAAAAGCAGCCAGCTTATCATTTACCCTGATATAACAAGCTGCGTTATCCGTATCGGCACCATTGGTATTGCTGACAAAACGGGAAGACCCGATGTATATATAGTTGTCGCCGGAAGTTGCTTTTATACCCTTTCCCGTAAAATCTTTCCATTCATTCAAACCCACTTTAGCCCTTTTACCCAGGTAAGCAACAATAGCCTTGCTGTAAGGGTGGGTACTGGATAGCGCAGTAGTATAGATGGTATCTTTTTCTTCTTCAGAAAAATTATCGCCCCGTAAATCATATTCACTGGCATCCTCTGTAAGCGTACCTGTTTTGTCAAAAACTATGTGGTTGATATACCCCAGTTGTTCTATCACAAAGGCATCGCGTATATATAATCCGCCATTGCTGAGTAAACGCAGCAGGTTGCCGTGGGTAAAGGTAACCGCAAGCAACAATGCGCATGGGCAGGCTATGATAAGCATAGCCGTGACGGCCGGCATAATTATAGCAGGATTTACAAAAGCCCAATATGTTGCCGTAATGGCTACCAGCCCCAACAGCACAATGGTAAAGTACCTGCTGAGCAGGTGTATAATACTATCCTTCCTGTTCTGTTCTACCTTGTTTTTGCTGAAGGCACTATGATTCCATAAAGAAGTGAGATAACTGGCTGCCACAGGTTTTATGAGTTGCAGCGTTAGTTTTTCGCCTGTTTGCCTGCCACCTGCGTACACGGTTTTACCTACTTCCACAGTCACGGGTTGACTTTCACCGGTTACAAAACTGTAATCGATACGTGCCCGCCCGTTTACCACTATGGCATCGGCAGGCACTATCTCATCGTTATGCAGTTCTACTACATCTTTCTCTTTCAAGTCCTGCAAGTGGCGGCTTACCACGCCTGTAGGTGTCACCACATTTACCGCTATGGGGAAGTATGCTTTATAGTCCCTGTGGAAAGATATAGACTGGAACGTCCTGTCCTGCACGATACGGCCGGCCAACATAAAGAACACGATGCCCGTCATACTGTCCAGGAAACCCGCTCCTGTGCCTGTGCCTATCTCGTACAGGCTACGGCCAAAGGTGATGAGCAATGCCAAGGCAATGGGTGCATCAATATTTAATGTTTTTTGTCTGAGCCCCGCCCAGGCATTGGTAAAAAACTCAGATGCGCTGTAAAAGAATACAGGCAATGCCAACACCAGGTTGAGTACACGGAACAAGGTAGCATACTGGTGTTCAATATCGTTATCAGCAGACAGGTATTCAGGAAAACTCATCAACATGATATTGCCAAAGCAAAATCCCGCTACACCCAGCTTATATATCCTCTTCTTATCAAAACTACTTTTTTCTTTCTTGTCAGATTCATCGAGGCTGATATAAGGTTCATACCCTATAGTGGTGAGCAATTCCACAATCTGCCGCAGGCTAATCTCCTGCCTGCGAAACTGTATAGTGACTTCTTTCTTAGTAAAATTGAGCCTGCTTTCTACAATGGCGGGATTGAGCTTTCCCATGTGCTCCAGCAACCACATGCAGGAGCTGCAATGCACACCGGGCAGGTATAAAGTGACAATCGTATTATTTCCGTCGGTGAACTTATAGAGCTTTTCAGCTATCTCTTCATTGTCCAGGTAAGAAAACTTATCGCTACGAACAGGTTTTATCTGGGAGAGGCCGGGATGAGATTGCAGTTCGTAATAATTACAGAGCCCGTTTTTATCCAGTATTTCGTACACCAGTTTGCAGCCATCGCAGCAAAACAATTTATCACCTATGGCGATATTCGTTGTAGTACATTCCGCACCACAGTGATAACACAGCTTTTCGGCAGGTTGTACTTCCTTTTTTACGATTACCGTATTCCGTCCTGTAGATATCTCAGGCATTGATAGCTTTTTGCGCCTCAATAATTTTAGGTATCAGGCTGGATTCTTCTATATAAAACAATTCGGTAAGCATGGTATCTATTACCGCTATTTCGTTGCGCAGTATGCGGTACCTGTCAGGGTAGTCCACATCGTTGTACATAGGCATGGTGGCCGTGTGCATGGCTGATAAAACCTCCTTTATCTCCTTGTGGGAATCAAGCAGGCTCATCAACTGCGCATTGTGCCCTACATGGCAGTTGCCCGAACAGTTAGTACAATTATGTCCGTCCTCTACTTTGGCCAGCAACTCCTGTACATATGGTATTACCACCTGCTTCCTGAACAAGAGCAACCGCCGGATATCATCCAGCAGTGCGGTATATATGCCCGAATAGAGACTGAGGGATGGATGCTCAGGTTCCACGGCGAGTTGTGCAGCACAATTGCGGGCGTTGGAACAAATAATATCCAATGCCTGGTAATAGCCCTCATCCAACCTGTTGAGCAGTTCATCAATGGTATAAGACCGAAACTTAGCAAACAAAATTGCAGCCATTTACATTACTTTTCACAAAAGTATCTGCGTGCATAGCGGCAAAAAATGATGTATTACCCCTTAAAAAGTGACTTTCGTCATCGTTTGGAATGGAGTGATTTATTTACTTAAAATCTCCGTCAGCTGTTGCAGCATATCCTTTACCTGCTGTTGCTGGCGGTCGTTCTCCCGCTCGTCAAAGGACTTGTTTTCGTTCAGCTCGGTTTCTTCAGCCTCTTTCCTGGCTGTTTCGCCCTCTTCCATCCTGTCCAGCAGGTCCAGTTCTTCTTCATACATCTTCGCCATAGTTTCAAAGGCATTCTTGTTGTCCGCCAGGTAATTGGCATATACATCCATATTCTGTTGGTATTGCGACAGGCATTCAGAATAGCCCTTAGCGGCGTTCACATAAGAAGAAACAATCTTTTCATTGGTATTATTCCAACGGCGGTATTGCTCCATATCCCGCAAAGAAGATTTGTACAGGTCAGCCTGTTGCAGGTATATCTTCAGCAGGTCTTCGTAGTACACTACCAACGTATCAAAATTATTGAAGTAGGCCTGCTGTATTGAATCCCCTTCATCAAAACGTAGCCGCTCAAAAACCTGCATCAACAGGCTTACTTCATCATCATAACTATCCCTGAAATTCAACCTGGCCTCTACCTCAATACCTAAAACAGTATCTGAATAAGGCACCAGGCGAGATAGGATGTCGGACAATGCCCTGTTTTCTTCCTGCAGGGTAGTAATAGCCTGCATCTTATCTATTACCAACATTCTTGCCTGCTTCACTCTTTTATTTTTAGCAGCTATAGAGTCGGCAATAATCATCAATGCAGGGTCGCCTGCATCTTTGGGTATGGCACTGGTTTTTATGCTGTCTATACGCCCGGGCGATATTCTTTCTATGGCGTCATCGGCCCGGCCTTGTTTTTTGTCCAGCACATCATATTTCCGCTGTGCAGCGGCAGCGTGCATCCGGCATTGAGATGTGAGGGTTTTATTATGTACCCTGATACGCCTGATACGGTCGTTGGCCTCGCTGTTTTTAGTTATGTTCTTTTTTTTCAGTTGGTTATACTGTTCCGGCATATAGCTACGCTGTTTTTCCAGGTAACCCTTTGCCAGTACCATACCCCGGTAAGCATCTTCAAAAGCGTTTCTTTGAGGTACATGCCTGCGCGATGCATACTTAGCCAGCAATTCAGCAGCCCGCATTGCCTCTTTTATAGCCAGCACCGCAGGAAAACTGTTGTTGAATTTGTACATCCTGTCAGATGCTTCCGTTAATTTCTGTTCTTCATTCAGGCGTGCGATGTACTCCAATTCGGCAGCACGGTTGACCCTGCCGTCATTAGCAGTGTTGAACTCTACTACGGCAGAATCCCCTTTTTCGAAAACATGCAGGGGCAGTGGCACTTTCGCCAATTGCCATAAGGGGTCGGCGGGCAAATGTGTACGGCGGAAATCCATGGGGTTTTTCAGGAAATACCCGGGATTGTAGCGAAACTGAAAGACTTCTTTCTTTGAATACGTAATTTTTTCTTTGGTAAAACGATTGAGCTGCGTGCGGAACCAGCCAGGCGCGTGCGAAATACCACCCGCCCCAAATGCGGGGTCTACCAGCTCCCAGCGGCGGTCTATCATTACCGCTACCCACTCATGACGTGGTATGTAAAATTTGTCCCCGTTGTCAAATTTCCAGTCTTTGACATACCCGTCTATCCGTACTGCTTCCAGCCCCACCACCTCACACATTTCCTCGTACAGTGCCGCATATCCGTCACCAACAGCCCTCCTGTTTTTCAAGACATCGGTAACAACCACAGGCGGGCGATTGGGGTCTTTGGCGGCTTTTATGTCAAATTCTATATTATGGGTTATCCAGTTGAAAATAAGGTTGGCCTTCAGCGAATCGCTATATACGCCATCGCACAGGTACGTAGCCAAGTCGCGGACATTACCGGAAACTTTTGCAGGGGCTGTAAAACCGTTCGTAGTGTCTACATGAGCAAAACCCAAAAAGCATGCACATATCAACAACAGGGTAGTGAAAAGTGGTTTCATATAAACTGTAAAATAGGGAATGTCTTTTTTACAGCCAACAGCATACACCTACCTTACCCTGATATCTATGTCGTCAAGCATCCCGGGCGATTTTTTACCGGTTTTATTCAACATATATTTGAAGCTGAGCATGAAATACTGGCCGATAATATCTGTGCGCACCTCAGCCAGGTAGTTTTGATTGCTGACACGCTGCAAGTAAGTATTACCGTTTAACAAGTCAAACCCCTCAAGTGTAAGCACGCCCCTATTGCCCTTCAGGAAGTAATAAGAAACCTCAGAACGCAAGAGCGGTACGAGCACCGAGCTGTTAAAACTTTGCCTGTCATAGAGCGTGATATCTGCCGCCAGCAAAAAATACCAATGGCTGCCCGGACGGTAGCTAAGGGTGGCATATCCACCGGTGTTGTAATATACATTGTTCAACGACTGCTGTAAGGAGTACCGTGCATCGGTAATGCTTATCATACCACCAATTTCTGCGTCCCATTTTTCTTTTTTCCTGTTCTCCACTCCTAAAGTCCACTCGTGCACCAGCGATGATGTAGTGTTAGTCACGCCGTTTACCAGTGTGTACCCTTTATTGTACCGCTCGTTAACAACTGTTTTGAGTTTTATACCCAATGCGCCTACAGGCCTGTCGAATGAAATACTCATGCCGCCGGTATAATTGTCCGGTACGTTGACGAGTGAGCTGTATTGCGCCAGGTTGTTATTGATAATCACTGACCGGTTGATTTTATTCCGCGTGTACGAACCGTTGATGCTTACAAAAAGGCTGGTAAGCGAGAATTGGTCAAAAAACATCCACGCTGCACGGGCATTGTGGCTATACTCGGGTTGCAACATACTGTTTCCCGTACTAACACTTAACGGGCTAACTATGACGGGAACTGACAATAATTGGTTATAGTCGGGTGCTTGTACCGAAGTAACATAGTTGAACGCCAGTTGTTTACCGGTGGCGTATTCATTACGCCAGTTGAAGCCCGGCAGTAAATAGTGATAATTACGTGTTCCTTCCATCCCATCACCCTTGCGTTGGGCCAGGAACCCACTTTCATGATGCAG
This sequence comes from uncultured Flavipsychrobacter sp., assembly GCA_964515955.1. Lineage (GTDB taxonomy): Bacteria > Bacteroidota > Bacteroidia > Chitinophagales > Chitinophagaceae > UBA5543. The sequence goes on from CAZEZM010000010.1 coordinate 39,304, forward strand.
CGACAAATTGTACTGTACCTTACTCGTGCCTTTTTTGACACTGATGCCCGGGCGTATGTAAGTATAGTTAGTTTCAAAATCGGGGCTTAGTGAATCAATTACCAGGTCTTCGTCCGGTGACGCGCCCTGCTCCCGGTTGAGCCGGGCCAAATTTGCCCCGGCTTTAAATTGCGGCTCCACAAAATACCCTTTACCCAGTGCATGCGACCAGTAAAAACCACCCTGGTACTCATGAGTCCTGATTCTGTCGTTGCGGAACAGGGTGTTGGCTATAGGTGCACCATTGCCTGTGAAAACTGTTACATTGTTCCAGTCGTCTTCTTTCAGGTTTTGCTGATAGTCAACACTGCCTGAAAAATTGAATACGTCTTTGCCCGATGCAGACCTTCTTGTAATACCTCCACCGCCTCTTGCCGTAAAAGTATTAGCGAGTTGACGTACGTTTCTATCCTGGCTGTTCACAAGCAAATCTGTCATTCGTGATGACGACGTGCCTTCGTCCTTAAAGGTATTATCAGACAATTCTCCACCGGCATACATAGTAACCTGTGTCAATGAATCCATATCATTGCGTACATCCAGGCTGAGCCGGTGGGTACTATTCTTAGTCTGCTGACGACTGCTGCCTTCGGTTATGAAATCGTCCTGCTGAATGAAATTGCGCGACCAGGTTTTTTCATCCAGTTTTTTATCAGCGCCGTTACCCATATAGCTTACCGAAAGCCGCCTGTTTCTTGCTATTTCGTAGCTGTAGTTGATACCGGCTGCGCCGGAGGTGACAATACCATTGACAGGTTGCCCAAAATCTACAGGCAGGTTATTACCACTGTTAATTTCCATCAGGAAGTTGCCTCCGTTCATCATGGACTGCAGCCCACCGCTGAAGTTGATGTAATCGCTGAAACTGAAACCGGAACGGTTGATATTATTAGACATACCTAATGCTGCAAACTGGGTTCGCGGACGAAAGCGGTATAACTTGGCAGCAGCTTTGTAACGCTCGTTTGTTCCACCTCCTACCGTTACATCACCAAAATAGCCTTGTTTTTTACCATCCTTCAGTTTCAGGTTAATAGTGCGTTCCCTTGAGCCGTCATCTACACCGGTAAATTCTGTCATGTCCGATTTTTTGTCAAACACCTGCACCTTGCTGATGGCATCTGCGGGCAGGTTGCGCGTAGCTACTTTAGGATCGTTACCAAAAAACTCCTTCCCATCCACAAACACTTTATTTACCTGTTCACCCTGCGCTTTTATGTTGCCGGAACGATCAACCTCTACACCGGGCAATTTTTTCAGCAGTTCTTCTACATTTGCATCAGGCTTGGTTTTGAATGCACCTGCATCGTACTCAACTGTATCTTTTTTTATCAGCAACGGAATACGTTCACCTGTTATTACCACCTCATCCATTTGCTGAGACAACTTGTCCATTATAACTAGTCCTAAGTCATTATTCGGTACAGGTACCTTTACCTGTTTATAAAAGGTTTTATAACCCATTAAGGCAACCTGCATAAGGTACCCGCCGTCGGTCGCATTTTTTATTTCTACCACCCCCGATTGATTGCTGATACCGAAGTAAGCCAATGTCGAATCTGCCGGCTTCAACAGCGCTACGGTCGCCATTTCTACCGGCTTGCCCAGCCCGTCCATTACCATACATTGCAGGCGGGATGACTGTGCGTAAGAATTACCGGCCAGCAGCACCAAGCAACTTATTATATGAAGTATCCTGTACATAATTCAACCGGTTTAGTGTACTTCCCTGCGAATAATAACACGGTTACCATCGCCGCCTTGTAATTGTTCCATTTCTTTTGTCTTCTCCTCCACCATCTTCTCAAAATCTTCAGCGCTTACTTTTTTCCCGGACCGGGGTTTTTCCAACATAGAATGGTCTACCGTATTCTTTATTTCTTTCGCTACAACATGCACCCTGTTGCCAATATTCACCTCCAGTATCATGCCCGGCAAACCACTTAACGTATACGGGCCTGAGGCTATTGGTATAGCAGTAGTAAACCATACATTTATAGTGTCTTTATCCTTTATCAGCACAGCATCGCGGCATGGATAGCCTGCTATGTTTTTTGTGCCTGTACCCAGTTTCCAGCCCGGCTGCTTTACTTCCCCCTCAATCATGAAACGCCTGCCCATAAATTCTTTCTGTTCGTACGTCTTGCCTGCTGCCAGGTCTTTATACACAATGTCCTCGGGACGATCCATTTTCATCACCATTTTCATTCCACCGTTGTCTATACTATTCGTGGCCTCTTCCTTTTCAGTGGGGTCATTCTTATACAGAGTGGCCTCCTTAGTATAATACAACAGCTTAACACTGCGCTGTTCTTTGGGAATCATAGCGGCAAATGCCTCCAGCTCAGGCATATCCGATATATTAATCTTAATTATCTCCTCATAAATAATTGTCCCTTCATTAGTTTGAGCATGTAATGTAAATGGCCATATAAGTGCCAGTGTGCAGATAACCTGTTTCATAAAAAATTCATTTCTGTTTATGAAGCAAAACTATCCCGGCGGGATTGGCCTGCCGGTTAACGTGCAGCCAATTACGGTTAATTAATGTTAATAACGGGCCTGGTAAAACTTCCTGTTGTTTACCTTTGTACCCGATGATATTTAAAGCCAATAGTAAAAGCGACCTGCGTTGGGCACGTGTGCTGATGACAGCCAGTATGCTGTTGTTGTTATGCTTTGTCAGCTATTGGCTCAACAGCCAGTATAGTGACGAAAAGCAAACCTTGCAAAAAGAGTTGCTTACCGACCTGACGAATACACATAAAGAAATAGCTGACTCCCTACTGTTTGAACGTTATATAGGTCCGGCTTTATCCCCAAACGATAGCGGCAATGTCTCCAGGCGTGTCCTGAAAAAATCCATATCGTTGCCTGACTCACCCTTATTTATATATAGTACAGACGGTAATGTACTATTTCCTGACAGCCTGAAACAGGCTTTTCAGAAGATGTCTGTAAATGACAAACAGATACAGGCTCGTATAAAAATAACTACAAATGATAGTACTGAGGCAGAGCAACACGCTATATACATAGCCGCTGACGATAGCACTGCATTTGCACCTGTGCAGAAAGAAATGATATTTATGCAGTCCAGGCATATGGCAGATTCGCCTGTACTGAGACTGGTTACCACACTGCTGACCACCGCTATTAAACAAACACTAAAAGACAGCGCCGGAAGAATAAGCATGAAAATGCAGCCTGAAGATATAGCCATCATACGCAAAGAATTCAGGAAAGGCCTTACCGGGAAGAGCAAATCCTTCAAACCGGTTTGGCTTACTGACAGCACCATAGTGAACAAGAAGAACGACAAGCAAATAGTAATAGCTTATAACATATACGAGAATAAGGGTAAGGTAGCCATCACCGGGTATGAATGGTATATATTCCAGAAGATATTGCCTCAATCATTTTTTGGCTTATTGCTTGTTTGTATGATATTAATGGCTTTCATCATCAGCTACCGCAACCTGCAGCGGCAAATGAAGCTAAGTGAAACAAAAAACGGGCTTATCAGCAATATGTCTCACGAGCTTAAGACACCTGTAGCTACCGTAAAAGTAGCGCTGGAAGCCCTTGATGATTATAATATCATCAATAATCCTACACAGGCGCGCGAATATATCCAGATGGCAAAACATGAAACCACAAGACTTGAAATGCTCATCAACAAGGCGTTGCACACCTCATTGCTGGAACAAGGAAAAATAACCCTGCAACGCGAGGCTACGGATATAGCCGCATTAACGAGGGAAATCATCCAGTCGTTGAAACTAAGATTACAACAAAATACCGCAGAAATAACGCTGCATACAGAGGGGGAAAACTTCATAGTGAACATTGACAAGCTGCACGTACAAGGTGCTATACTTAATATATTAGACAACAGCATGAAGTACGGCACCCCGCCTGTACACATTCATATCGACATAATAGCTCATCACGCAACTATCACCCTGAACATTACTGACAATGGCCCGGGAATACCTGAAGAGTACAAAGAACAGGTATTTGAAAAATTCTTCAGAGTACCCACAGGCGACAGGCATAATATACAAGGTTATGGCCTGGGGCTGAGTTATGTAAAACAAGTAATGCAACTGCACGATGGCATGGCAACGGCCAGGAACATACCCGGAAGCGGTTGCAGGTTTACACTTCAATTTTTCAGAGGCCGATAATATGCATACAAAAATCTTATACGTAGAAGACGAACAGTTTCTGGCAAGGATAGTAAAAGAGACCCTGGAACTAAAAAACTATGAAGTGATGCATGTGAACGACGGCGGGCGAGTGCTGGAAGCATTGCAGAATTTTCTGCCGGACATCTGCATACTGGATGTAATGTTACCCAATACCGACGGGTTTACACTTGGTGAAAGCATACGCCGCCTCTATCCACGGCTGCCTGTGATATTCCTTACAGCTAAAACAAATACAACCGATGTATTAAAGGGATTTTCGTCAGGAGGCACAGACTACCTGAAAAAACCATTCAGCATTGAAGAGCTGATAGTGCGTATAGAAAATCAACTGCGTATTGCCGGTAAGCCCAAAGGTTCAGCTTCGGTACAGGAAGAGATAATTCTCGGCCAATCTAAATTCTACCCGGCCTTGTACGAGCTGCACACCGCAGGCAAGATCATCAAACTCTCCAATCGGGAAACGCAGGTGTTACATATATTATGCCACAACAGCAACCATCCCGTAGAAAGAAGATTGCTGCTAAAGGCTATATGGGGCGACGATTCATTTTTCAACAGCCGCAACCTCGACGTCTATATCCGTAAGCTTCGTGAACACTTCAGCACAGAAGTGGCCGTGGAAATCATCACACTCAAGGGCATAGGCTATCATTTTGTAGTAAAACAGCTCTAATCCGTACTACGTTTACTTCCTGTATATTTTATAACTATGATTGCCACTATGCATATTGGCAACCTTTATGATATACCAGCCTTTTGCTAAGTGCTGCAACGCAATTTTTGCAGTGCGGTCTGTTGTAAAATGTGATAATATAGTTCTACCAAATAAATCGGTAATAACGATTTCTCCTTCACCTTCCAGTCCTTCAATAAAAACATCATCAGTAACAGGATTAGGATAAACCACTACTCGTTTTTTATCCTCTGTCGCACTTACATCAGCCGGTATTTTGCTAAATGTAGCCTTTGCCCATGTAGCGGGTTGGTTCCTGTTTGCTGTAGCCGGAAACAACTCAAACACATTAGCCGTATTGGTTGCAACAAAGGCTATGCCCATAGTATCCATTGTAGCGGTATTAAACCCAACCTTAGCAAAAGGTATCCTTATCTCAACCGTATCAGTAGCAGGTGCGCCGGCTGTAAAATTAGGGCCTGCCTCCCACCCCGGCTGTATTAACTTACAATCATCGTATACCCCATAAGCGCCATTATGTTCACAATCGGTAGCCGATACATGCAACCACCACTGCCCGTTGCTCCATGAAGCGCCTCCCGCATTGGCTGCGTCCATCAATATTTCAGGAAATAGTGCATTCGCCGATTCCAGTTTACCCGCAAACGCGAAATACATAGCCGTATTGTCATGCTTGTACAATACCGTGATACTATCAGGCACATTTGTGGGTATCACTGCCTTACGGGCGTACTCCCATTCAGCGTTTTGCAAGGCCCCGTCTATAGAAACCTGGGTGTTGTCCAATGGGAATACAATATGTTGTGCCGTGGCCGGCAAGGCAAATAAGCAGGCTAAAAATAGCTGGAACAGTTTCATCTTTCTTTTTTATCAAAACTATCCCTCTTAAACCGGGTTTACGGTTAATAGAAGTTAATTAAGGTTAACGGATATTGAACCGTACAATTGGTCGCCAGTTTTAGTATTTTTACTGTGATAAAAACATCAAAGTGCAGGATACACAGTTACATTCTTTTGAGGCGCTATTTGAACGCAATCTTGTCAAAGAAATATATGATACGGCTAAACCCATGTCAGTGAAAGCGGGTGAAACCATACTGGATTACGGTCAAACTATCCGCCAGATACCCATAATTACCAAAGGTTCGGTAAAAGTACTGAGGCAGGATGAAGAAGGAAGGGAACTGCTGTTGTATTACGTTAACGCCAATGAAAGCTGTGCTATGACCTTTACCTGCTGCATGGAACACAGCCTGAGTGAGATAAAGGCTGTAGCCGAAGATGATGTGGAATTCCTGGCCGTACCGGTAACCGTGATGGATAGCTGGCTGGTAAAATATCCCAGCTGGAAAAATTTCGTAATGCGTACCATCAGGATACGCTTCAATGAACTGCTGAATACAATAGATAATATCGCCTTTCAAAACCTGGATGAAAGATTGGTAGCCTACCTGAAAGAAAAAGCCAAAGCCACAGGCTCTACACTGCTGAACCTGTCGCACCAGGAAATAGCTAATGAACTGGCCAGCAGCCGCGTAGTAATATCCCGCCTGCTGAAAAAGCTGGAAAACGACAAAAAGCTCATCCTGTACCGCAACCAGATAAAGCTGCTCAAGGAAATGTAACCTAAGTTACTATCCGCCCACCTACTCTTCTCTACTTTTGTACCTGCTTATCAACTACAAGTATATGAAGCCTAATATCGGTATTACAGACCGTGTAACCAGGGTGATTATTGCAATGACAATTGCCGTCATCCTGGTCAGGGGAATAATAGAAAACACCGGCGCTATCGTGCTTGCGGTTGTTGCAGTGGCACTCCTTATTACGGTTTTTACAGGTTACTGCCCCATATACAAGATGATTAAAGTAAATACAAAAAATAAAGTCAAACAAAACAAACAAACATTATGAGTATACAAGAAATCATTAAACAAAACGAGACTGTGGTACTTGACGTACGCACACCACAGGAATATGCGGGAGGAAATGTTGCTGATTCTATCAATATTCCTTTGCAGGAGTTACCATCGCGCGCCCATGAATTGGGAAAGATAAACGGCAATATCGTAGTATGCTGCGCCAGTGGCGGACGTAGCAGCATGGCAACACAAATGCTGCAAGGCCAGGGCTTCAGGAATGTATATAACGGCGGAGGATGGATGGAAGTGAATTACTATAAAAACAACTAATTATGATAGGATTAATCAAGAAATTATTCAGCAGCGGGCCTGCAACAGATTATGCAGAACTGGTAAAAAACGGGGCACAAATCATTGACGTGCGCACACGCCAGGAATATGCAGGGGGCAATGTAAAAGGCAGTATTAACATACCGCTTAATGAATTACAGGCAAACCTTAAGAAGATAAAAAAAGACAAACCGGTTATTACCTGTTGTGCGTCGGGTATGCGTAGTTCTTCTGCAAGGGGTATATTAACGTCTAACGGATACACAGAAGTATATAATGGCGGCGGATGGAGCAGCCTGCAAAGCAAATTGAGATAAAAAACAAACAAGATGAAAGACAGGATATTGAAAGGCTGGAACTTCAGGCGGGTATTATACATCGCGATGGGAGCATTTATCACGGGACAGGCCATATTGACCCAGCAATACTTCATTATCCTGTTCGGACTTTATTTTGCCTCAATGGGCATATTTAATTTCGGGTGTGCGTCTGGGGTATGTGCTTACGTACCCCCACCACGCCCTGAAACGCCAAAAGAAAACAACAAAATTACCTCCTGAGAATGGTAAAGGGCAGGGGATGGTATTCACCATCCATCAGTACCCACATGATGTACACGCCCCCTGACACAGCAGGCAGCACTACCTGGTGACGGAAATGTTTCTTTTCAGTATTTACATCCGTGCGGTATACCTTTTGGCCTATGGAGTTAACTATGAGCATCTTTATCTCCTGCTCATGGTACCCTTTCCCCTCGATGTAAAAAGTACCATTGTTCGGGTTAGGATAAATACGGAGATATTGGGTGTCCACTTCCGATACTGTGACCATGGTAATACTGCCACTGGTGCAGCCATTCTTTATAGCCGTAACGGTATAAGTACCGCCATGTTCCAATTTGGCCGGGCTTATTATCGGGTTCCGCTCACCTGAATAGAAACCTGCAGGGCCCTGCCAGGCAAAAGAATCCGGCTCCATATCTGAAGTCATGGTCAGCTTTAACTCCCTGCCTGCCAATACCGGGCTGTTACTACTTGCTTCTATGCGGGGCGCAGGCTTTATTATCACATCCGCATCAGCATATGTGATACAGCCCTGGTTGCTTACTCCGAACCTGTATTGGCCACCCTGGTTGCGGGCTACATCTGCCCGGCCTGCATATTGTTTTGAAGATGTGAACCCATCGGGGCCTGTCCATGAATAGGTAAGGAAAGGGAATACAGAAGAAGTACCACCTTCCAGTCTTAACGTATCCCCCTCGCAAACGGGGCTATTACTTGTAGCTTGTACACCTTCAGGGTAATCTACAATTATCAGGTGGGCGGTATCCCTGCGCACGTGGCTGCACATACCCGGTATGGAGTCTGTAACCGTGACATAATATTTAGTAGTAATCCGCGGGTCGACGGTGGCCGTTGGCTGGTCGGTAGCCGATAGGACGGCATGTGCGGGCTCCCATTTATAAGTAGGAAAGCTATTAACATGTATTAACCTGATAGACCACTCCACAGGCTTATCTCCACCGCATATAAAACTATCGGGCAGGTCTATTTGCAAAGGCGGTAATATTTCTACCATACCATATACGGTGTCGTGCGATACACAAAGATTATTATTAACTGCAACCAGCCTGACAGTATGCTTACCACCGGTGGTGAAGCTGTGTACCGGATGTGTAATGTTCGTATCAGTGCCGTCTCCAAAATTCCAGCTATAGCTTGCACCCCTTGTTGTCTGGTTGGTAAACTGTACCGGCATACCGGCGCAAGCTATGGATTTGTCAACTACAAAATTCGCGTCGGGCCCCGTGGTATCCACTACCAATATTTTTATAGCTGTATCAGTCTTGTTACAAAAGTCAGGATTGTATGAAACAAGCCTGACTGTATAGGTGCCGGCTGCAGCGTAGTTATGTTGCGCATGAAAAGTATTTGTATTATTCCCATCACCAAAATCCCAGTAATTAGACACACCATTTTTAGAAGTGTTATAAAAATATACCGTCTTGCCTATACATACAGTATCCACCGATGCAAAGCTGCTGTGTATTTCGTTGGTATCTACAAATACGGTATCAAGCATACTGTCAATAATCCTGCAAGAATAAAGATTGTACGCCTCCAGTTTCACCTTATAATACCCCGGCGTATTATACCTGTGTACGGGAGTATGTGCATGACTGGTGTCACCATCGCCGAAATGCCATATGTAACTATATGAATTTGCCGATTTATTATTAAAGACAATATCAGACTTAGCACATACTGTATCGGGCAATACTATGCGTGCAAGCGGCTTTGCAGGCAAAACCTGCATGTCAAATTTGGCACTTAAGTTATCATAGTTGTGTACGCCATTGAGACTGCCGGGACAATAACTGTTTGGTGTGCCGGATAAGGAGTATTTGGATTCCTTATTACAAGTAGATAACCAAATGGTGCCGTTTGTATCTATCGTGCTCCATCCATGAGCATGGCCGCCTTTTATTGTATCGTTGGGTACGCCAAAAGTAGTTGCGTACAATAAAGTATCGAAAGCAGGACTGAGATGAAAAAAATAATATGCAGCGGGCGCCGACTGATAGGCATCGGGCGTTACCGGCAGCGGTTTCATTTCTTTAAGCAATACGGAGCCTACTACGTCACCGCAGATATTCACAAATCCTGTAACGCCGGGCAGAACCTGGCTTACCAGTTTGGTAGAAACAATCATCGAATCAAGTGCGGGCGTCATTTTTGCAATAAACACTTTCCCGTTTGGTTCATTATAGGTACCGGGACTCACGTTCAGTGCCGTATCATTATTGCCGCAAACAAACACATTGCCGTTATCATCCATGCTGAGTTTAAGCGCACTTTCCGTATATACCCCCAGGCGTGTCGATGCTACCATGTACTGTCCCGTGGTGTTTAAGATACTTATAAAAGCATTGCCTGTGTCAGAATAGGCGCCATTACTCACAGGGAAATTATCGCTACGGGTGCGGCCACATACTGCAAGATTACCATTAGCCGTCACCTTGCAATCGTAAATACAATCATGATGGTTTCCCCCCAGGTATGTACCGTATATTATTGAGGCGCAAGAGCGTGACAGCTTAAACACAAAAGCATCCCAGGCTGAACTATGCTTTGACTGGTAGGCCCACGTGTTTACAGGCAAATCTTTAGACTGTGTAGCCCCGGCGATATATATGTTACCCTGCGGGTCTGTACACAAGCCTGTCTTGTTCTCATCATTATCATGAAAGGCATATGGCGAAATACCTTCAATATTTGTACCCCCTATATACGTAGCACCGATAAGGTTACTGCCATTAGCGCTAAAAACAGATACAAAAACATCACCCATCCCATTATATGTTGTGTCTACAGCACTGGGGGTAACGGGATAATCAGAAGAATATGTACAGCCCATTACAATTAGTTCATTGTAATTATTTACTGCCATTGCGGTAGGCCGCTCGCCACCTGTAGCGCCACCGCAGTAAGTGGAATATAATAAAGTATCTCCTGTAGAGTTGTATTTATTAATGGCAAGGTCATTCCCCTTGTAAGTTACCTGGTAAGCACCTGCGGTAATAGGAAACCCGTTGCTGAATGCCTCAGAGCCCGAATAAAAATTGCCGGCAGCATCGTAAGTAGCACAGTAGCCATATAGCTGCCCTACAGAACCCGTATAAGTGGCAAATTTCAACACAGGGTCTATTATCAGCAACTTTGTTTTATCATATCCTGCGGGGAAGTCGAAACTGAGCTTTCTGCCTTTCATCACATACCTGCAAGGCACTGCAGTAGCTATACCGTCGGTGAGCTGATAAGCGTAGGGAGCCTGCTCGGTTACTGTATTTACAGATGTCTCTATTACCAGGTCGCCTCGTTCATTTACATAGGGAGCCACGCCTGTGTATTCTAATTGTATATCATTGACCCTGCCACCGGGCTCAACCAGCAAATCGTATTTCAAAGATGCGCCAACGCTGTACACATGCATACCAATATGAGGATACAATTCCGTATAACTTACATCGTGGAAAACAGGCACAGTACTCGCCCACCGGCCGGTATCTTTGCCCAGGAAATAATTATGGTAAAAACCGTACTTCTCGCCTCCCTCTATCATCGCTGGCCGGCTGCCGGCAAAATGCACATCATAGGCATGGCCTTTAATTACCGGTTGCGCATTAACGGGATGATCATGCAGGGCAGCTATATCCTCCGGATGATAAAAACTGTACCGGAATCCATCGCCCATAAAAAACACAGCACCATCCTGCACCTCAGCTTTATATAATACCTGTGCATCCCACTGGCCCATATTGGGCACAAAGCGCAACACGCCTTTATCTTTCGCCCATGCACCTGTATGAAGGCAAAAGGATAATACTATGCATAGTATGCGCCGGGTTGTTACGGACAAAGTTTACCTGTTTATTATACTGTAAGTTAAAACAATTAGCCGACATATGGGCGTTTTTGCGAATGCAAAGCGCCCCTGCACAAGCAGGGGCGCTTTATATAGCATGTCATTAATTATTAATCAGTTATATGGAACCTTATCAAATCCTGCCTTCCTTCAACATCCAGTTTCATGATATATATACCGGGTGCCGGGTCGCGCTGCATGTCAATAACATGGTTCAGTTCCCCGCCGTTCACTTCAATAGCCGTATTATAAACCACCTGGCCCAACGCATTAACTACCGTGCAGGTGGCTTTTGCAACACCATTGCTTTCAAACTTGCCTGATATGGTAAACTTGCCCGTATTCGGGTTAGGATACAGTTTCAGGTCGCTGAAAGAGATATTCTGCTCACCGATGCCGGTAGTAATTTTACGGCTTGAGGCTTCCTCAACGGTGATGCATGAGTGATTGCTCTTCATTACCACATGTACCACATCTGTCTTCTTCAACAAGCTGGTAGTATATACATTGCCTACTGTTCCGGTTACAAGCACATTGTTTACATACCACTTGTAGGTCGGGTTACTGCCGCCATTTACAGGTGTTGCAGTAAAGGTATAGCTCTCACCGCCATTATACACTATCGTGATTTTCACGTCGGGGTTAACGGGGTTATTCACCTGGAATCTGAGCGTATCGCTCACTACAGGGAAAACACATTGAACGCTGCTGATGAAACGGCATTGAATTACATCACCGTTATTCATGGTTGTTGTAGTATATGTACCTTGTATTTCCCCGACCAGGTCTACACCATTTTTCATCCATTGAAACTGGGGATTGAGGCCGCTGTTTGTATAATATGCATACAACTTAACCAATGCACCGCGGCAAACCGTTGTATCCTGATTGGTACTGATAGCCACTGTGGCCGGTGTAGTCTGGTTGATGGTCATCTGTATATTATTGCTGGCTACTACCTGCTGAGATGGACACATGAAACTGCTCGTCAATATACACCTCACCACGTCACCGTCCTGCAAGCTGTCTGTTACATATACAGTGGTATCGCTACCCACGTTCACACCATTTACCTGCCATTGATAAGAAGGTGTCGCACCTCCGAAGCTGGTGGCAGCGGTAAACGTTACGGGCACACCGGAACACTCCGTATTGCCTGATGAAGATGTAACAGTGATAACCGGCAATGCATATGAAGTAATGTTCATAGTAACCGCATTGCTGACCACAATACCAGGATTTGCACACACGGCATTTGAAGTCATCACACAGGTAACAACGTCGTTATGATTAAGCGTTGTACTCGTAAACACGGAACTATTAACCCCTGTGTTTATACCATTTACCCGCCACTGATAGGATGGCGACACGCCACCATTTACTGGTGTAGCTGTAAACGTAATTAAAGTGCCCGCACATACATTATTATTGTTGGCCTGTATGGCAACCGTAGGTGTAAGTTGCGGATTAACGACCAGCATTGCCGCTGCTGAAATATCAGCAGGCGCGCATGCGCCACTCACCACACAACGGTACATATTGCTATCCAGGCTATCCGCTGTAGCGGCTATCTGCATTTCTGCCGTGGTCACGTTCTTATATACTGTATCATTTACCAGGTTACTCCACGATGCACCTCCGTTATCCGACACCTGCCACTGGAAACTGATACCGGTGCCTGTGGCGGTAACTTTGAAAGAAGCCGGGAATGTGGCGCAAGCAGTATCGTTCACAGGGTCAACCGTTACCGTAGGCAGTGCGTTGATTGTGATGTATGAAGTTTTCGTATTTGAGCTGCCGCAAGGCCCTGTTACTGTACAGTAATACGCTATAGTTTGCGCAGAAGGACCTGAATTTGTGATATTATCAATACCGAGGCTGGCTGTGGTAGCGCCTGAATACACGCCGCCATTGCTGATTGGCACATATGCATTCCCGTTGTACATATACCATTGGTAAGTCAATCCCGTGCCTGTAGCACCAACTGTCAGGCTGGTATCTGCCCCACTACAAATAGTAATCAGCGTATCAGGATGAGTGTTGATACTAACTACGGCATGTACCGTCAGCGTAGCTGATGATGATGTATTGGGAGAAACCGGGCATAAGCCGTTGACTACACACCTGTATTGATAACCTGTGTGTGCAGTTTGCACAGCCGACAGGGTAAGCTGGTTGGTAGTAGCTCCCGCATACATGCCTCCATTTGTAACATTTGTCCAGCCTAAACCCGTATTTTCCTGCCACTGATAGCTGAGGCCTGAACCGGCAGCCTGTACGGCAAACGAAACATTGGCAGCCGGGCAAACAGTTACGTTTGCAGGCTGGGTATTGATAGCCGTTGGCAGGTTAACAGTGAGCAATGCTGTACCCGAAGTAACATTGGGGGTACAAGCCCCGCTCACCACACAACGATACATGTTGCCTGTTAACGATGCTGCCGCACCCGTAATAGCCAGGGTATTGGTATTAGCGCCTGAATATACTCCTGTATTGAACACTGGCGACCATGTAGTGCCATTGCCAGATACCTGCCATTGATAGTTAAGGGCCGTACCTGTAGCTGCTACAGAGAAAGCTGTATTACCATTCAGGCATATAGTACTGTTGGCAGGTTGTGTATTGATTGCCGGCAAAGTATTAATTGTGAGTGTCGCCGCTGAAGATGTAACAGCAGGTGTACATGAGCCGCTTATCATACAGCGGTACATATATCCGTTCTCCGCCGCAGACGCACCCACTATACTCAATGAAGCCGTGGTGGCATTGCTATAGATACCGCCATTTGTTACGTAAGCCCAGCCGCCGCCATTGTTCACCTCCCACTGATAGGTAAGATTAGACCCTGTGGTTGTTACACTGAACGAAGCATGATTGCCACCCGGGCAAACAGCGGTATTCAGTGGTTGCGCTACTATAGCGGGGGCAGTATTGATCAGGAGTGTTGCTTCTCCGGATGTAATGGCCGAACCGCACTTCCCGTCAATTATCACCCTGTACCTGAAATTATTTTGAGTAGTTGTTGCCCCTGTAATGTTCAACATTGCCGTTGTAGCATTGCTGTATATACCGCCGTTAGTTACGTTGGCCCATCCGCCGCCATTGTTCACCTGCCACTGATAAGTAAGGTCGGTACCGGTAGCTGTAACACTGAAGGTAGCGTTGGTGCCCGAACAAACCGTTGTACCTGAAGGCTGCAAGGTAATAACAGGCTCTGTATCTACTACCAGCGTAGCGGCAGCAGATGTAACGGGAGGCGTACATGTACCGCTTACTACGCAACGATACTGATTGTTATGCATACCGGTAGTAGCAGCAGTAATGTGCAGTTCCGCACCTGTTACATTATTATAGTCAGCATTGTTGGACAGGTTGGCCCATGTCGTTCCATTATTTTGCGACACCTGCCATTGGTATGTTAAACCGGTTCCCGTTGCTGTCACCTTGAAGGAGGTAGCAAAGCCTGCACACACCGTAGCATTCGCAGCCTGTACTGTTATAGCAGGCAGTGCATTAACTGTGAGGTAGGAGTATTGCGGGCTAACGGTACCGCATGTACCTGTTATAGCGCAGAAGTAAGGTACGGTAACCGCTGTAGGATTATTATTAGTAATACCTGTGATGGTTAATGTAGAACTGGTAGCGCCTGAATAGACACCCCCGTTAGTAATGGGCACATAGCCTGAGCCATTATCTACATACCATTGGTATGCCACACCTGTGCCTGTAGCCATAGTAGTTATGCTGGCGTTGCCCCCGCTGCATATAGTCTGGCTGGCAACAGCAGGTGTCACTACCGCTACCGGGGTAGGCACGGTAAGGGTAGCAAAATTAGTTATCTCTGTACCGGGGCAATAGCTATTTGCAACACAGCGGTAAGTATTGCTATGCATAGACAATTGCACACCCGTTAATGTAAGCATACTTGTAGTGGCGCCTGAATACACACCGCCGTTGGTAATGTTGGTCCAGCCGCTGCCGGTATTTACCTGCCACTGATAAGTTACATTAACACCACTGGCTGTGGCGGAAAAAGTATGATTGTTGCCCGGACAAACCTGGGCATTAATAGGATGGTTGACAATCTGCAGCAAAGGATATACAGTAAGCTTAACGGAAGAAGATGCAACAGATGGAGCGCATGCGCCGCTTACTATACAACGGTACATCGAGTTATCCATACCTAAAGACGCATTTGCTATCAACAACTCCGCAGCATTCACATTGCTGAATGTCGCATTGTTTGTAAGGTTTATCCAGGTCGTCCCATTATTAAATGATGTCTGCCACTGGTAAGTTAAATTTGTACCCGTAGCTGTTACTTTAAACGATGCGGCAAAGCCGTTGCAAATAGTATCGCTGACGGGCTGGGCTGTAATGATGGGCAGCGCATTCACCGTCAGGTAAGAATACTGTGGGCTTACCGGGCTGCAAGTGCCTGTTATAGCGCAAAAATATGGTATGGTTACCTCGGTAGGGTTATTATTAGTGATACCGGTAATAGAAAGTGTAGATGTAGCCGTACCTGAGTACACACCGCCATCTGCCAGCGGCACATAACCTGAGCCGTTATCTATATACCATTGGTATGCTACATTGGTACCTGTAGCTACAGTAGTAATACTGGCACTGCCGCCACTGCATATAGTCTGGCTGGCAACAGCCGGTGTTACCACAGACAATGGTGTAGGCACTGTAAGGGTGGCAAAGTTTGTTATGATGGTACCGGGGCATTTGCTGGCAGCAATACAACGATAAGTATTGTTGTGGAATGACTGCGGTACAGCTGTAAGTGCCAATGTATTAGTGGTAGCGCCGGCATATACGCCCCCGTTACTCACGTTTGTCCAGCCGCTGCCGTTGTTCACCTGCCATTGATATGTTACGTCAATTCCGCTGGCTGTTACAGAAAAGGAATGATTATTACCCGGGCATACCTGCGCATCAATAGGATGGTTAACTATAGCCAATAACGGGTCAACCTGTAGTGTAACAGATGATGTAGCTACTGATGGGGCACATGCGCCACCCACTACACACCTGTACATTGAATTATCCATGCCCAGTGTAGGATTAGTTATGAGCAATTCTGCAGCATTCACGTTGCTGAATGTTGCATTGTTGGCCAGGTTAATCCATGTGGTTCCATTATTAAAAGATGTTTGCCACTGATAAGTTAAAGCTGTACCAGTCGCAGTTACTTCGAATGATGATGTAAAACCCGCACATACAGTATCATTTACGGGCTGCCCGGTGATAGTTGGCAAGGCATTAACTGTAAGATAAGAGTATTGAGGTGGCACGCCGCCACATACGCCGCTTATTTCGCAGAAGTAAGGTATAACCACAGCAGTAGGGTTCGTATTGGTAATACCTGTAATAGTTAATGTTGAAGTCGTTGCGCCAGAATACACACCACCATTGCTTATGGGTACATATGACACCCCGTTATGCACATACCACTGATACCCTACCCCTGTACCGGTTGCTACAGTGGTAATACTGGCATTACCGCCACTACATATTGTCTGGCTGGCTACCGCGGGGGTTATTACGGATACGGGAATATTGACCGTTAAAGTGGCTGAGTTCGATGTAGCAGGCGGATTATCCGGCCCGGTAGCTATACAACGGTACAAATACCCGGTCATCCCTGCACCTGCACCTGTCAATGTCAGGGTGGGTGTTGTTGCGCCGCCGTACACACCGCCGTTGGTAATATTCACAAAACCGCCCCCGTTATCTTCCTGCCACTGATAGCTGGTTGCATTGGAAGCTGTAATAGTAAAGGTTGCATTCCCACCGGAGCATATGCTTTTGTTGTCGGGGTGATAAACAATGGATGGTGGTATCGCCCATGCATTGTGTGTGGTGAGCAGCATGAACATTAAGGTCATGAATGCCTGGAAGCAGTAACTTCTGTTGGTTGATAGTACTATATTTTTCATATTGCAACGATTGATATATCCCTTATATTTTACAAGATTTTTTAATTACTCGGGCTACAAAAGTTGCAATAAAAAGTCATATATAATAGCAATCAGGCAATAATTTATTAAACAAATCAACCAATTATAGAAAATAGCTATTGGTATAATAACATTATATAAATATCGATAGAGCGTAATAGGTGATTTAAGAACTACTATTTTGACAATGTCTTTTCAAATCTTAATATATCTGCCTCTGGATGTATGGGGAGATTTTCTATCAAATGCATCGCAAATTGGTGTGCGAAATAAGGAGCTAGCGAACAACCCTTTGTACCCATCCCATTTAATATTCCTACAGAGGGCATAAAAGGGTGCAGGCCGACAAAAGGGCGACGTTCCAGGCTGGCCGGCCTCACCGATGCCTTATGTTCCAAGATCTGGTAAGGTAGCTTTAACCATTTTCCCAATATATCCTCCACGTTCCGTCTGAATGTATCCGTGGGGCCCGCATGTGTAAACTCCCATTCGAATGACGAACCTATCCAAAATACCTCTTGCCCATAAGGAACTATACTTATGCTTTGTTTGTATATAGCCTGGCGGGGCAAACCGGGAATATCCGCAATTATTGCCTCTCCCTTATTCAGGCTATAGGGCAACCTATTAAAATATGTATTTGCAAAACCGTCAATGCCATTGCATAGCAATATCTTATCTGCATTTATATCCCTGTATACAATTCCATCAACCGTTGCTTCCATTTCTCCTATCTCAAAACGGCCTTCAAGTAAAGCCCCGGTTTCGTCGAGATGTCGTCGCCATAAAGGCAACAGTACATCGAGGTGTACCAACAGGCAGGATGTTGTAAGCCCTGCGCCATATGGAGCATTAAAGTATTGTGTATACGCCTCTGTATTATTGATATGGCTGATGTAGTCTGCACCTTCTGCCACCCTATCGTACCATGCAGCCTGCATCTGCTCTGTGGCATGGAAGTTAATTATGTCTGTATCCTTAGCGGGGGTGCAGCCCAGCAATGCCCCAATTTCCCGGTATGCATTCTGTGCAAAGGGCATCAATTCGTCTATCATCCATGTAGTTACCACCCTACGGCCTGTTACAGGGTTGATAATACCACTGGCAACGCGGCTGGCAGTAGCAGGGCGATATTCATCTATTACTACTACTTTTTTACCCGCCTTCAACAAGTAATAACTCAGGAATGTGCCAGCAATTCCCTGGCCCACTATTAAATAATCTACATGCATTATATCAATCAAAAAGGATTAACGTTTCAAACCTTGCTTTTTAATACCCGATGCCAATAGTTTTAACGGGCTGTTAAATATTTTTTTCGCAAATTTATCTGTTGCTTTGCCTTCTTTCTGCAAGGGCTTGTAATATTATACATTAATTTAGCTATTCAAAAACGTAAACAAATATGAAAAAATGGTTGATTATCCCACTCCTGTTATTTACAGCTACCTACCATACGAGTGCACAGGAAATGGTAATTGACAGCGTTGATAATGCAAAATTCATCGGCGTTCAGCAAGGAGGAGAAATGGGGCAATTTTTATACATCCCGTATTTTTCAACTAATAAAACAGATAAAAAGAATTTTATCATCAGGCAGTTAAACAGCCAGACTTTTACCGAAGACCAGGTCATACGTCTTGAATTACCTGCCGGCTATATATTGAAATCATCCACCTTTAACGGGTCGTCATACCTGCTTTATTTTTATGACGAAGCTCGTAAAGAAGATGTATTTATATCTACTACGGGCAGCGATATAAACAAAAAGAAGGCAGTAAAAAGTACAGGGAGTATCTACACGCTCCTGAGCGGCAATTCACCCGAAGACTTTGTAATAGTATCCATAACCGGTAAAGGTGATTACCAGGTAGAAAATACGGGGCTGGACCTTACTTCCAAATGGAAGAAATCATTTTCAGCACCATCGGGTGTAGACCGGCAGGTGATCAATGTAAGCAATAAAATGGGCCGGCTTGAGGTGTTGCGCAAAGACAGTAAGAACAATAACAAGTACGAATTCTCAGCCCACTATATACAATTGGACAGTGGTGAGGATATTGCACAAACTTCCTTTGCCACCGAAGAAAGCAAACTATACCCTACCTTCTTTTCTGAAAAAGACGGTATGAACTTCTCAGGCGGATATTATTTCAGGGATGCTGTTTATTCCACCCAACCAGAAGGGGTATTTTTCGCGCAGCTAACGCCCCAGGGCACAATTGAGCACTTGGTAACAGTACCCTACAGCCAGGTAATAGAAGACCTGAAAAATACTGTTGGCAATAAAATAACCCGTGAAAACACGGTTGTTATTTTCACTGCCGGTTACTTGTCTCACGAAACACAAAACTTTGTAATGGCGGGCCAGGTATTGGCAAAGCAACAGAAGGAGGGCGCCACCATCATTGAAGTGGGCGATTTTGTAACTGTCAAATTCAATATAGGAAAAGAATACCGAGGCGCTACCTATACCCCATCTGAGAATATGATAGTGGAAATAAAAGGCGACCTCTCAAAAACAAATATGCTTGACCTGGGATCGTGGATGGGTAATTCATCTTTATTATCCTTCAGCCACTTTGTAAATATGCCTGGACACCCTGTAGTAGCCTATAAAAAGTATGAAAAAGGAGGAGAGTCTTTCTTATGTTTCAGAACATTGGGAGTAAAAAACGATACCACACGGCCTGAATGCATGAACCTGCACCGCGACCTTACAAAAACAGAACCATATACATTCGGGGGTAATTTATATTCAAGGCCTGTATCGTACAGGGGTATTATTCCTTCTACTCACGATTTTGGCAGCCTGGCTACGTACGAACTAAATAAAAACCTGCTACTGCTCACCAAGGCCCCACTTCCCCGCCTTGATATGCTGATGAAACCCATCATGCCCGAAGATATTGGCAATACTCCGCAACACGAACAACCGGAAGACGACCAACGTAACAATGATGGGGAACATAAAGAATAACCAACATCCTGCAAAAAAAGCGGGGAACCACCAAAATAAGCAGTTCCCCTATCAAACAAAACAAACAAACATCTTGATAGTGACGGGATGGGTGCAAAAGTAAACTATATAGCTGAACCTAAAAAAGGGGAAAAACACCCTATTTTGAGATATAAGCAATAGCTATTTGCCTTATTGAGTATGACTATAACTTGAAAAAACTTAATATCCAATAGCCCGCTTTCATATCGTCGGCTACTATTGAACTGTTGTACGGCACTCCCTTATAACTTAACGCCTTATCATAAACACTGATTGCCATAATATTATCTGGCACGTACGCAGCATTAAATATATAATTGTATATGTTGGTAATAGTAGCCAGTTCGGCGGTGATAGTCATGAATTTCACAATACGGCTCTTTCGCATCGTACTATCAGGCATCATTACCTCGTTAACTGTAAACTGAAATTCAAATTTCACAGTTTCGTATGCCCCGTTATCATAAAAATACTTAGACATCATAACGTCTTCCTTGTCCGCGAAGGCAAACTTATACCCCGGGGCCACATTCATTACCTCTTTACAAAAATTTACAACCGCCTTTTCGGTACTATCAATTACCAGGGTACGTACTTCAGGCAGAAAATCGTCTTCTGATTGCCCATACCCTGCTAAAGGCACCAATAAAAGCCACACCAGGAATCGCTTCATGTATGCTAAAATAACAAAATGCAGGGGTATTTCACATACTACATAGAACTATGTAGCGGGCAGGTTCAATTAAAAGATATGACCCGGACTAGTGGGCAACGGTTACAGTACGGCTTAAATTTGCACCTCTGCCGGATATTTGCAGTGCATAATGTCCTGCAGAGAGGCTTTGAACGGGGACTGCCTGTTTGAAGTCGGTAGTATAACCACTATTCACGGTATATACTACTCTTCCGGCCATATCCGTCAGCGAAACTGTGAATTCACCAGGTACCTGAGGCCTGAATGCTACATACAGAACATCTGAAGCAGGCACAGGATATACCTGCATTTCTTCGGTTGCCACAATATTCCCTGTAGATGTGGGGAAATAAACTTCATAGTAGTACCGTACTGTCATATCGCCGTTGGCATGGGCCCAGCCCTGCGATTGCCATGTATATGTAGTAATACTTGTAGGCAGGTTGTAACTATTATAAATCCGCTCTTCCTTTTTAGCATTTATAAAAGACGAAGAAGAAGCATCCCATACCTTTTCAATGTTCTGCAGCATGTTATCATTGCTGTCATATACAAATTCCTCCTGCCTGGTTTGCTGCCAGCCTGCACCGCTCCAGGTATAATCTGTAGACAATACTAAATTGTCATTCGTATCATAGCTATACGTTGACTTACTGATATTTGTCCAGCTATTGTTCGTCCATTTTTCCAGTATGTATTCCGCTACCTGATCACCTGTATATTTATATTTCTTTCGCTCGTTATTAGTCCACCCTGTACTTTGATTCCGTGTTCTGTCCTCAATCATGACCAGTTTATTGTCCTGATCGTAGATGAAATCAATAGTATATGTGACGGAATTCATTTGAACAATATTATTATTATTGTCATAGTTCAGTACAGAATTAATACTGTTGGTCCATTGTTCACTGTACCATTGCTCGAATTTAGAAGAGTGCATTTTCCCAGTATTATCGTAGGTGTATATGTACCTTTCGGTATTCTTCCAACCTGATGTCCCGTTGTGCCACCTCTTATACAACAATTCAGTCACTTTATTATCAGGATTAAAATGTTGGGTTCTTAGTCTGCTATACTCGTATGCTGATACCGAAGGTGCGAACGTAAATGTAGTACTCAGGTCAAACAACACATGATCATCGTTATTTATTTCATCGGGGTTGGGCGCACTCCCACGGCCGTTGCTATATTGATAAGTAGTGGAATCAACCTGCATAAACGTACCGCTTCCGTATACCAGTTTAGTTTTTGCTATCATTCTTTGTATGCCTTGCTGACCATTGTTGGGGCCAACAGCAAGCCCAAAATGCGGGAATAACCCGCCCACCGTAGGTGAGCCAGTAACATTAGCCTGTTGGTCATCCTGTCCTGCATTTACCTGCAGGAAGGCCAAAATAAGAGCCGAAGAGAGTAATAATTTTCGCATATCAGACGGCTTAAATAAAAATTAAAAAATAACCCACATCACATACCTGCTTATATTTTCATTATAAATTTAACAATAACATTTGTCATAAAATCATATGCCACCATATTTATGACAAATTTGTGACCGCCGGGTGACAATGGCCTTTAAGAAATGACATTGTTATAACTGTGAATAAATATTCAGCGGCTGACTGTGAATCCGGCTTTTTCAAATACTCCACCCCCACTCAGCGTAATGGTATATTCTCCCGCAGGCAACTGGGTAACGTCTATGCTTTGTTGATAAGATGTTTTAGCCTTCAACAGCCATTTTCTTTCATTATTCAATGGCGTAGCCACTATGGTAAGGGTAAAATCTGTGGGCTGTTCATATTCTACATATACATTTACATAGGTAGTAGCCCTTGTTGGGTATAATTTCAAATGTTGTACAATTTCTTTTTGTTCCGCCTGTTTAGTGGTTTTGTTATTTCCTCGTTGTGCAAATGCAGAGCTTGTTGTTATCAGCAATGCCAGAAATAATAGTATAGTTCTCATATCCCGGATATTTTATGTAAATATAATACTTAGCGCCAGCACTGCATTGCAGATAAATGTTTCTATATCAATGATGTTGATATTGCAAATAGGTTGTTAAGCATTAACAACCACCTTCGTTAACTGGTTCTAAATCAACGGTTAAAGAGGCTTTTTTATTTGGAAACAGGCTTATTCGTGTTGCATATTTGTATTGTCAACCGCAGGACAGGCGTTTCTGACAAAAAATAAAAACACACAAAACACAGCCTTAAACGCACAAAGCAAAAATTAAAACACACGATCATGTCTTACGTTTCTTCATTCGTACAAGCACAGCCCACGGCTAAAATCGTTGTTACAGAAAATAAGCCCGCAAAAGCTGTTACTCAGGTATCTGCTGTAGCCAGGAAAGAAGCTACTACCAAGATATTCCTGTTTGTAGCCATACTGACCTGCCTGGTATTGGCTATCGCCATATAAGTTATTTTTTAAACCTTACTGCCGGCTGCCTGAATACGGAAACTGAGAAGACAGGCAGTTCCGGCAACCAATTTCTCTCTTATCCTCTATATGTAAGAAAGCCTTTAGTCTTAAGGGCTTTTCCTTTTTTAATGCCAACCATTTCCTTTTGGGTCAGGTCTTATAAAATAACATATTTAACCTATGAAGCAAGCCTATATTATAATTCTATTGGTATTTTTATGTCCTGCACTGACTTGTGCCCAGTTAGACACAAATGGCCTCATTGCTCACTGGCCATTTAATGGCAATATAAATGACAGTACCGGCAGAGGACATAATGCAAGTCTTTTTTACTATACCGCAGGCACTCCCCCTCAAGTATACAGGCCCGGGGTGAATGGTAATTCCGGCAGCTCCTTCCAGTTCCGTTCCGACTTTCAAATGAAGGGCCAATACCAGCCGGACCTTAACCTGGATAGTTTTACGGTAGCAGCGGTCGTAAACTTTGATACCTTAAATGCTTATTCAACCATATTGTTCGGGGGATCGATGTATGGCATTTCCAGCCTTGCATCATATGGCGCTGCTGTATTTAACCCTTTAAACAGCAACAACTATAATTTTTTACCCAAGTCGGACCATGCGATTAATTACAGTAATTCCAATAATTTCCAATACCATCCCTCTGCCGGGGACAGTACCTGGTATTATGTTGTAGTCACCTATGACGGAGATACCTTTAAAACATATGTAAACGGCGCATTAAAAACAGCGGTCATCGCACCTCGCCCCTTCCCGGATACATCTAATACAGGATTGTATATAGGCGGCTATTTCGACACATGGTATCTCCAGTTTACTGCACGGTTTATGGGCGTAATGGATGACCTTCGCCTCTACAACCGGCCACTATCGTACGACGAGATTGTGACCTACCCTTTCAATTTTTACGATACAACCGTAGTATTGAATATGAGTGCAGCGGATAGTGTAAAATGCGCAGGCACCGGGCTAAACGTGAAATACCTTGTTTCCAGGAATTTCATGAATACAAATGTATTCACGGTGCAAATGTCTGATGCAACAGGCAGTTTTATGGCACCTGTGCAAATAGGCCGCGACAGTACTAATATCTCCGGCACTATATCGTGTGTGATACCAACCACTACCGCACCAGGCAGATACGCAATAAGGCTAATTTCATCGGCCCCGGCTGATACCACCTTCGAATATTACTTTAATTACCACCCTGCAAAGAGCCTGGGAGCCAAGTCCATTGGACAAATTGTACTTTCATCCTCTTATTATCCTCCCCAAAACGGTATTTGTCACGGTGATTCCGTGTTATTTCGCACAGATAGCCTCATAGGGCTGGGGATAACCCCAGCTACATACCAGTGGCAGAAGAACGGCATTAATATTCCCGGAGCAAACAATGCTGAATACAGCACAAGGGCTATAAATGACAATGACAGCTTCCGCTGTATCCTCACCAGCAACCACGCCTGCTGGACTGGCGACACTGTATATACCTCTTATTTTTCGATACAGGTGGACACCATACCTGTTATAATAACAAATATATCCGTTGCGCCGGATGACAGCATATGTATTGGTGATACTGCAACCTTTCATGTTACAGGTACCAATGTTGGCACAGCCAATGCTGTGTGGTGGCATATCAAGAACAAACCTACACTGTCCTTTCAAGGGAGTAACGACACACTTATCTACAGTGGAGCCCGGCATAGGGATACTTTCTACTGCACATTTACCAGTTTTGTTACTTGTGCGCCAAAAGGAAGGTTATCCAGCAATTATTTGCCCATGCATGTCGACTCGAATATTGCACCGCCGAAGGTTTCAATTACAGCCAATCCCAACAATATAGTACCTCATGGCACCGACATCACATTTACTGCCAATGCCATTGATACCGGGACCAGCCCGAGCTACCAATGGAGAAAGAACAGCATACCTATACCAGGGGCAACCGGCAAAACTTATCTTGCATTATACCCTTCTTTGATTTCCTCAGACAGAGTATCGGTAGTAGTAAAAAACACCACGAACAAGTGCGTAGATACAGATAGTACAGTAAGCACCATTATCGTACTTTTCACCAACAGTGTAGGCACCACTTCTCTTAACACTTTTTCAATATACCCTAACCCCAATACCGGTCATTTTATCTTACAGGGTTCTGTGGACGTCCCGACTGCTGTAACAATGTCTATTACAGATGTAGTGGGCCGTGTTGTGCACAGCGACAGATGGGTACCCACAACCAGTCAAATACAGAAGGATATACAATTGCCAAACGATGTCACACCCGGTATATATATTCTTAAATTAACCACTAATGGCGGAACCCGGCATTTCAGATTGCTCCTTGAAAAGTAATTGACACCGCTACAGGCAAAGGCTTCAGCCATTATACCCCATTTGTCAATACCAGTCCATTTCTTAACGGTTGGTTAACGGTTAACAAATTGCCATGTTAACCGTTTACAAAGCAACGGTTAACCATTAACGGATTTTTGGAAACGGGCTGTTGCGCGTCGCATATTTGCATTGTCAATCGGGAACAAACAAACTATCCGGAAGGCAAAAACAAACAACAACATAAACAAACACACAATTAAAAACACAAGATTATGCAAGCAACACTTAACTACTACTACGCTGAACAAATAGCTGATAAAAAAGCTAATCCTGCTGAAGCCATCATTCGTAAAGAAGCCGCCCAAAAAATATCTTTATTCGCCGGCATACTGGCATGTCTTTTACTGGCGGTTATCATATAAGAGCATTTACAAATCCAATTATTCAACAAATAAAAAACATATAGAGATGAACTATTCAACTTCAATCGCTTACAACACCCGCAAAGGGGACCTGGAACCACCTGCAATGAACAAATTGTTCACTGTTAAAGAAACTCACATTAAAATACTGGCGGTAACATGTGCCATATGTTGTTCTGCGCTGGTATACATCCTGCAGCACATTTAAAAAAGACACACCTTTCACTACTACCACGAAAACAACCAAAACAAAAAATAAAACACACACAATGCCACATTCTACACGCATCAGCCTGATACATGCCTTAGCTATTTCCGTTAAAAACGGCATCCAGAAGAAGACAGCTTATATCAAAGCTGTAGTAACCAACGAGACTACACAAAAAATATTATTGTTTGCTGCAATTATATGCTTATTGTTGTTAGCAGCCAACCTTGACAACCTTTTATAGGTCAAAGCCGGTTTTTGTGATGATTTACCGGCTGCACACCTCTGTTTGTTTGTATACTTAGTGTTTGTTTATACAGCCCCGTTTGTTTGTTCGGGGCTGTATCTTTTTTATACCTGCTTCAGTTCGGCCACCAGGTCCTGCAATACTTTTTTAGCATCGCCAAACAGCATAGATGTTTTGGGACGAAAAAACAGGTCGTTCTCAATACCTGCATAACCCGGCTTCATACTGCGTTTGTTTACTATTACATGCTCAGCTTTCTCCACCTCAAGTATAGGCATGCCATATATCGGGCTCGATGGGTCATCTTTGGCGGCAGGGTTTACCACGTCATTCGCACCTATGATGATTACTACGTTGGTAGTACTCATCTGGTCGTTGGCATCTTCCATCTCCAATAGTTTCTCGTAAGGCACATCAGCCTCTGCCAGCAATACGTTCATATGGCCCGGCATACGGCCTGCTACAGGGTGTATACCATATACTACCTCTACATCTTTTTCTGCCAGTACCTTTTCCAGTTCGTGGCATATATGTTGCGCCTGTGCTACTGCCAAACCATATCCCGGTATCACCATTACCTTTTGTGCATATGCCATCAATACAGCAGTATCGTTAAGCGAAATTTCTTTGTAAGCACCTTGGTCTGTGCTGCCTCCGCCCGCTGCTGCGTTTGCACCACCGCCAAAGGAACCGATGAGTACGTTTTTAAGTGACCTGTTCATGGCATTGCACATGAGAATGGTAAGTATAGTACCCGCTGAACCTACCAATATACCACCTGTAAGCATTACAGGATTGTCATATAAGAAACCGCCAAACGCCGCGGCTACACCTGTAAAAGAGTTGAGCAACGATATAACCACGGGCATATCAGCGCCACCTATAGGCATTACAAACAAAATACCATACAGCGCGGCTAAAGTCAGGATGCTGTAAAACAAAGTAGGTGAGGTAGAGAACCCGCCTATAACCACTATCGCCAATACTATCAGTCCGCCAAATATGAGGAAGTTAATAGCCTGCCCCGCAGGAATCGTTTTGTCCTTAATTTTTCCGGCCAGTTTTCCCCAGGCTACCATACTGCCTGCAAATGAAACAGTACCTATTATCATACCTAATACAATAACAGTCATCATACCCATACCGGCCGATGAGCCGCTATGTTGCATATGATTGTACTCTACTATAGATATTAGCATAGCACACGCACCACCCATACCATTGAAGAGGCTCACCATCTCCGGCATTGCCGTCATCTGCACCCTTTTAGCCATCATGGTGCCTGCAACTGTGCCTACTATTAATCCACCAAAAATCCAGCCGTAATTCCCTAGGGCATTCCCGGCACCATCACGGTACAGGAATATGGTAGCCAATATGGCAATAGTCATACCCACAGCCGCCACCATATTACCTCTTCGGGCAGTGTCAGGATGAGAGAGCATTTTCAGCCCGATAATAAATGTTACTGAACCTATTAAATAGCTGAGTGGTAATATTATGTTTGTCATTGTATAACCCAATACGCCTGGGGCGATTCTTTAATAGTATTAATAATGTTTGTTGTTGCCTGCTTATTTATAGCTTAGCTTTCTTCTTTTTCTTCTTATCAAACATTTCCAGCATCCTGTCAGTCACTACAAACCCACCCACTACGTTGAGTGTACCCAATATCACAGCCAGGAAACCGAGTGTCAATGCCAGATAGTCATCAGGTGAGGCCTGGCCCATCACGATAATCGCACCTATAATAACTACCCCGTGAATGGCGTTGGCACCGCTCATAAGAGGTGTATGCAATACGGATGGTACACGGGATATTACCTCGATACCTAAGAAAATGGATAGTATAACAATCGTGAGCAACCTGTAGGTTGCGGGGTCTGTAAAAAGCGTATTCAGTGCTTCCATATAATATTAAGCATTAGCTGTTTGAGGGTTAACAATAGACAATACGCGTTCGTTAACAATATTGCCATCACGCGCTATACAAGTACCTGTTACAATGTCATCATTATAGTCCAGGTTAAGGCCGCCGTCTTTATTGATAATAAGTTTTAAAAAGTTAAGCACGTTTTTACTGTACACTTTACTTGCATCGGCAGCGGCAGTACACGACAGGCTGGAATTACCAATGATGGTTATCCCGTTATGTATTATTTTCTCATTGTCTTTAGTCAGTTCAGTATTGCCGCCGGTTACCGAAGCTATATCTATAATTACAGAGCCCGGCCTCATATCTTCTATCATTGCCTGTGTGATGAGTATCGGGGCACGCCTGCCGGGTATCTGTGCTGTAGTAATGATAATATCCGATTTCTTAGCATGCTCATGTATCTTAGCTTTCTGCCTTGCCTGGAATTCTTCAGTTTGCTGCACAGCATACCCACCCGCTTTGGATGCATCAGCCGCACCTTCCACTTCTACAAATTTTGCACCCAGGCTCATTACTTCTTCCTTTACTGCCGGACGTACGTCAAACACTTCTACTACAGCTCCCAGGCGTTTTGCCGTAGCAATAGCCTGCAATCCCGCTACACCCGCGCCCAGTATCAATACTTTTGCCGGAGGTATACTGCCCGCCGCAGTCATAAACATGGGAAAGTAACGGCAATATTCCATAGCTGCAAGCAATACGGCTTTGTACCCCGCTATATTAGCCTGAGAACTGAGTACATCCATAGCCTGGGCCCGTGTAGTACGCGGTATAGTATCCATACTGAATACCGTATACCCTTTTGCAGCAAAGTCCTGCATCTTCCGGTAATCGAAAAGTGGCTGATAAACACCGATAACCACAGCACCTTTTTTTATATCTGCAGGCACATTGCCGGCGTTTATAGTTAACAATATATCCGCCTCCGTAGCGATTGCATCACGTGTTTTAATAACAGCACCCGCATCTGTATATGCCTTATCGTTATGATATGCAGCATCCCCGGCACCTCCTTCTACAGATACCTGTACATTCATCTTGACCAACGCTGCCACTACCTCGGGTACGAGCGACACCCTCGTTTCCGGCTGCGGCTCTTTAAGTACGCCTATAATCATAAGTATATCGGAAATTCATTTTTTAGATGTATGAATATATAGCTTTATATTCAAAAGTCAAATGAGAAATACTATTCCGGTGGCTAATATTTTACCAGGCTACTATTAAAGCATAACAAAAACCTGCTATAAAAAATGCCACCCTCTGAACAGAGGGCGGCATTTAATGTTTCCTTACCTGTATATTTTTTTAGTTATGTGATATAACCACTTTGTTATTTTGAATTGCGTATTGAGTCTGCACCATTACCAGGTAGGTACCCGCCGCAATAGCCGAAGTGTTGATGCTGTATTTATGCTGACCTTCTTTAATATCAAGCTTGATTATAGTCTTTCCTGTAACATCGTATAGGGTAATGCTACCCTTGCTGTCAGCAGGCACTTCAATATTTACAACATTATCAGCAGGATTGGGGTAAATCTTAGCCTCGATTACCGATTTATCATTGATACCCAGAGGTGCCCCTTCGTATATAATAAAGTCGTCGATGGCAGCTTCAACAATATTCTGGCCGTTCTGCGTTGCATTAGACAATACTTTATCTTCTGCTACGAAACGCAGTTGAACCGTTGTTACCCCTTTGAAATATTCACTTACCCTGAATATCCTGCGCCTCCAGTTCTGGTCAGATTCCCGTGTATAATCTACCCTTTTCCAGAAAATACTGTTGTAAGGGTGCATTTCAACTGTCCAATAGTCGTTGCGGAGATTTGACGTAGACCCTCTGTCGTTGCTGTACCAGCGGTAGTATTCTATAATCGGCTCGTAAAAGTGCAGGTCGAAGTAAGGAGTAAGCACTGTAGTTTTACCATTATCCACATCATTTGTAGCCGGGTCGGCAATAGCAGACGCATTCCCTGTTACCAGGCATTTACCCGTACCTGTGGTTTTATCATTACCTGGCTGTATTGTCAATCCTCCTGTAGTACTGGCTACCGGTACCTCGTGCACCCACGTGCCGCCTGTAGCATTGTCAGTAGCATCACTCAACTGCCAATCGCCTAATGAATTTTCAAAATCCATAGTATAACGACGGTAATTGATACCTACGCCATATTGATATGGTAAAGTGAGTTCAGATGTGACAACCGCAGGGTTATATCCCTGGGGCAGGCCAAAAGATGAAGCAGCAATAACGTCTTGTGCCTTAAAATAATAGTCAACTATCGTACCTGCAGGGTATCCCGGTATCTGAGCCATATAATCATTACCCGAGGTATTAGTCATAGTTACAGAATCCCATGTACCCGCACCATAACGGTCGCGGTAAACAAGGAATAACCGGTCGAAAAATGTCGGATTGCTCAAAACAAGTTTTGCATTGATGGTAACCGCAGTATTAACCGGTTGGTGCGCTACTTCCTGGTGCTCTACCACCGCATCGCTCAGCAGATATATGCCGTGGCGGGCGAAAGCCTCTACAATATCATTAAAGTGCGGGGTACCATTACCCAGGTTAGCGTCATCATCGTCATTCATCAGCGCAGATATTAGTACATCATGATACACTTCACCTTCAGTTCCATTAGGGCCATTGGGCAAGTCGTTATGCGTTAATGTGAAAAGTTTTGCCATGGTATCCACACTGCTTGTATTTACCGCTACATCCCACCATGCACCTGCTATTATTTCTCCGTCTGCGTGAACCTCGCCTACAATATTATTTGGATACACTTTTGGCGCGCCCAGGTAGCTGCGGATATTACCACCGCTTATATACGCACCGTCACCTACTATACCATCGCGGTTAATACACATAGCCCAGACATCCGAATTTGCCTCACCCATAGCGCCATTGCGAAAAGTAGCCCCTTTGGCGCTGTAAAACCTGTAGGATATGCCATGACCGTATTCGTGATATACGATGTCTGATACTATTGAGAACGCACGGCAACTCACCTGCGGACCATAAAAATTAATAGAATAATTGCCGTTACTATAAAATGCATTACAGGTATTACCGCTAACATCCACATTGGTATTCAACGGGTTATTATCCATACCCGTGAACGTAGGCCAGTAAGTTTTCATGAAGTCATGTATCTTATTAACATGATAGAATGCAGACACTGCCCTGAACTCGGGAGTAGTAGTATCCGGCACAGGCAATATATATGTAGCGGGTGAGGTAGCCATATTAGCAGTAAACGAAGGTGTATTACCGCCTACCCTTACCACCGACCATGGGCCCCGTACTTCGTAAGTGACACTTACCGGTGCGTTGGCAGAACCTACACTTACAAATCCTGTATCATTGGTAGTATAATTATTTCCCCCGATAGTAATACGCATATCGCTCATCGGCACCTCGGTAGTAGGAGCCACAGGTGTTGCCATATGGATATTGGCCTTTACTGTAACGTCAAAAGTTTCGTTTACTGCATTGGAGCGGTACAGCAGTTCACCTGTCACGGCATCCACATAGCCCGTCAATTCAAAGGGCATTTCGTTATTGCCCATACCCGTCATTGTAAATGGCCATGCAGGATGTATGGTATAACCAGCCTGGTTGGGGATAGGGAACCACACCCAGTCGCCAGTAATTTCCTTTTTATCAATAGAACCGGTCATACCGGCAGTAATAGCGCTCCCGTTCAATACATCGTTCGCCGACAATACCGGTTGCATATCTTGCTCGGGCGTGCCGAAGTTTTTCATTTTAACGCGCTGGAGCTTGCCATCAGTTGTAAAACGGAAGCTCAGATTGGAAAACACCACTTCGTGGCCATTAACTACCTGCTTAAAATCAACATAGGCAGCATTGCCGGTATGCTCATTGCGGGTTACAACCCATTCTGCAGATTTCACACCCATAACTGCTAATTTGCCTGTCATCAGGTTTTGTGCTTTTTGCAGGTTGTCGCTTCCGGGTACCATCATAGCTTGGCCGTACATGTCGCGGAACATGCCTGTCAATTTATCAGGCGTAGCGTTCCAGCCGTAAAACTGTTCTTTTGCCAGTTGTTGGGTTGCGGCTATTTTGGCACCGTCTATCCCATTCATGTACCTGTAAGATTGATAAACTGAATAATTTAAAGAACTTACCTCTTCATGCTCATGCGCCACTGCACTTACTCCCGTACCTATTATCGCAAGGCACAAAACGGATAAAAGATTTCTCATTTAATAATTTATATATTTTTTTACTGTAAGAAGTTTGTTTGTCATTATGCTATACTTGGATATATAGTCAAAAAGGCTGCCGAAAATACTTAATTAAATTTTAATAGACAATCGGATTACCGAAGCATGATATTACCGTGACAATACGTATATAAGGGTTTCTGATAGGACCCGAATATCAAAAAGGGCTTAAACAGCACAAAAAGAATACATTAGAACTAAAAAATTATTGGAAAGGTTTTGTAAAAAATCAGGTTTCATTATCTTTGCACCCCGTTCTGAAAGTAACTAAGGGAAAAAGGGCGATTCCGTAGCTCAGTTGGTAGAGCAATACACTTTTAATGTATGGGCCCTGGGTTCGAGTCCCAGCGGGATCACTAAACAAGCCACCTCAATGAGGTGGCTTGTTTTATTTATCATAATCTCACTACCTGAAATGCCCCCTTACTTCCCGCATTGGCGAACTTATGCGCAAATACATACACTACCACAGGCATAAGCTGGTGCAATAACCTGTGTGCCGATGTAAATAAGTGCCATTTCAAATCCTGGTGACTGAATATATATATCATGAAATAGCCCGCCAGGCAGGTTAAAATAACCAGCAATCGTCTATCCGGTATTTTCCTGCGTAGCAGGCAGTACAATATGTAAAGTACTACCAAGTATTTGAGCGTTTTATAATGTTCGTTAATTGTGTCTATCCACGAGCGGTATATCTGTTGATAACGTCCCCAGTCTGTTATGTTATCTAGCGTATCTGCCGACTGGCGTGCAACCAAATCATTAGTCGGCGCATAAGCTGTTTTAAAAATGAGCAGGGCAATTAATGGCAACCCAATTCCATATAACATCCTCTTCCACTCCAACATGAAGATCCTGGCATTGAATAAGATAAACACTACTGCCAGCATAATACCTTCATTCTTCGTCCACATACACAACCCCAGGAATGCGGATGAAAGTATTATCATTTGCCTGTTTTCACGGGCATAATCGAAACATACAAATGCTGCCAGGAAAAAGAAAGCAAGCAGCGTATCAGCCATTTGCGATACTCCCTGTGTGATATACATATCATTGGTAACGAACAACAACAGCGCAAGTGAGGCCACAAACAAACCTTTTCTATAGGTTTCAGTAAAAATGAGAACCGGGACACACAGCATAACTACTACATGCAGCGTGTAAGGTATCAGCAAATGAAACCCACCTCCCAGTCGGCTGAAGAAAGCAATAGTTGCCGGCAAAGCCAATGGATAGTCAGGATGGGCATGGGTAAGGTTTTGAAACATATTTTTCCAATACACTGGGTCTGCCAGGTACCGGGCGTGCAGGTTCCATATAGCCCAGGCATCCCACTGCCCATGTTTTTCCACTAGCACGTCGGCCTTATCGGCAATCATTACCAGTCCAATGGCCAGTATAGCCATGCGCCATATATTATTTTGTACAGGTGGTTGATATTCCTTGTTTAGCCACCTGTACAAGAACACCAATGCCGCAATAATTACAGGGGCAATAACGAATATTGGCAACCCGGCTATTAGCGAAAGAAAATACAGGATACTGATGCAGTCTATACCCAAACCTATATACAATATATGCTTGCTGTCACTCTGCATTGCCTGTGGTTATATAGTATTTATATTGGTCATCGCCATACTGCCAAAGTATATTACCTGCGGGCATTGTACTATCTGGTAAAGGGTATATAACCAAGGCAGTGTCTTTATTCTCCTCCAGTACTATTCCGGGTGACAGTATGTACCTGCTCCGTGAGCGTATCGTAATATCCGCATTACCTGCAAAGCTGATAGCGCTGCCAGCAGGTACAATCTCCTTAACACCCCGCAAGGCTATATCCAGTTTGTCCATATCATCCAGCACTTTGCTGAACTTATGACGATAAGACCAGGCACTTACCCCGACTACAAAAAACAATATGATTAACAGAACAGGTGCTTTCATTGCTTGCTTATTAATCTTCCAGATGCCCCTCCGCTTCGTACCATGGGAAGGAACCCGCGTTCTTACTCATATCCCAATAAAAAGAAGGGGCAGGTTTGTTATAATTACCGGTCTCTGTCATAGTTTCTGCATCATATATCCTGCCGTTCACCATAGTGTACCGGATAGTTTCTGTATTGTAAATATCATCCAGCGGGTTCTTATCCATTACCAGCAGGTCGGCCAGCTTGCCGGGTTGCAGCGAGCCGACATAATCATCCAACCCCAAGCTAATGGCAGGGTTCATCGTAGCAGTACGCAAGGCTTCCATAGGCGTCATCCCACCCTGTGCCATCATCCATATTTCCCAGTGTGCACCCAGCCCCTGCAATTGCCCGTGCGCACCCATATTGATGAGCACTCCTGCGTCGTTCAGTTTCTTCAGGCTTTGCGATACCAGTATGTGTCCGTTTACATATTCCTCTTCAGGTGCCATAGTTCGGTGCCTGCTGCGAGTATCTAATACAGGGCGGGGTGTGAAACGCGCCAATCTTTCTTTCTCCCATACATTACTGTGCTGGTACCAATAATATTCACCGCTGAGGCTACCGTAAGACACCACCAGGGTAGGCGTATTAGCTGTATGCGCGTTTTTCCAAAGATTGATGACATCAGCATGCAATGGTGCGATGGGCAGATTGTGTTCAATAGTTGTATGCCCGTCGAGTATCATGCTCAAGTTATGAAAGAAGAAAGAGCCTCCCTCAGGCACAACTTCCATATTCACTTCTCGCGCTGCTTCTATCACCATTTGTCGTTGGTCGCGGCGGGGCTGGTTGTAACTTTTAACACTGAAAGCACCGAAAGCCTTAGTGCGGATTAATGCACTCTTTGCATCATCTTTAGTGTTGATTACCGCTTTAAAATCACCATCCGCTCCGTATAGGATTGTACCTGTTGAAAACACGCGGGGGCCTGTCATCAGTCCTGCCTTCACCATTTCGCTCTGCGCAAATACAAATTCGCTGTTGGCAGAGGGGTCGTGCATAGTGGTAACACCATAGGCAAGGTTCACATAGTAGGGCCAATGCTTCTCCGGTACAATACCACTGTAAAAATGCCCCGCGTGTGCGTGGGCATCTATGAAGCCGGGCAATATGGTTTTACCCGTTGCATCTATTTGGCGGGCGTTGGCGGGTATAGTTACCTCGCCTGTATTACCAACCGCCTTTATTTTGTTGCCCTCTACCACTATCGTTCCGTTCTCTATTACTTTATCTCCGCTCATAGTTATGATACGTGCATTGGTAAATGCGATAACCCCCTGTGGTTTATCTGTCTTCGCCCTCAACCCTACAGGTATCCCTTTTTCAGGAATCACAAATGTGCTATCCGGCTTACCACCTACAAAAGAAAAGAGGTCTTTAAGATGTATGGTATAATACTGGTCGCCCAATGTATAGTGTAGCATTTTGCCGTCCCTGCTCCAGTGCAGGTTGTAACCCGCATGTCGAGATACTCTCCTGACAGGAAAGTTAGAGGAGTCGCTACCTATGGTTATCGTTTTACCTGTGTGCGGGAAGGCTGCGATATATACCTGGTGCAGGTCGGCATAGGCTATCCACTGCTCATCGGGCGATACGGTAACCTGTTTGGCATAAGTAGTCTTGAAAATAGTGCGCTCATCTTCACCATCGGTTTTGCACCAGTTGAATGTCTTTTCCAACCCACCGCCGCTTTGGTAATAAATACGATTATCATCTTTTGAGAAGCGGGGGCTTTCGCCTTTATTTGTTACAAAATATTCTTTTCCACCGTTGGCTGATACATAATAGATGCCGGGCTTTGCCGTGTACGCGGGCCCCAATGTATTACTGCCCCCTTCGCGCTCATACACTATCCACTTGCCATCGCCCGAGTAAGACGGTGTCCGGAATATACCTTTCTTATCAGTAATCTTTTCGGGTTTCCCGCCTGCAAGTTTCACCTTGCAGATGCTGCCACGCAGGCTATCAGTCCAGGTTACATACACCAATGTTTTACCATCGGGCGAAAATGCGGGGTCGTATTCCAGTTCATTCGCATTGGTTATACGTTCAGGCTGGCCATTGGGCAATTGTTTTTTATATAGATGTCCCAGCGCACTGAACACTAAATTTTTCCCATCGGGCGAAGTGACAGCCTGGCGTATTACACGTACTTTAAACTCCTCTTTATCAATATCCTGTTTGATACGTACTACTTCAGATATTTTCTGCCGCACATCGCAGGAGAAAGGTATTTCCACCGCTTTGTTCACTGTGCTTTCATTATTTTACCGCCTGACCATATAATTATATTTTGGTTGTCTGGCGTCCAGGCGAAACCCGGGTAAATACCAAAAGTCGTCCATGCCTCCTGCTGGTCTTTAGATAGTTGATCATATACCGGCCATTCTTCTGCGGTTTCTATATTGCGTAAAAAGAGTACAGTTTTCGTTCTTACCCTCTTCACAAATGCCAGCAACTTACCATCGGGCGACACCTGCGGGCGCACAGCCCCCCCGGGCCCACCAGTCACATTCTCCACCACGCCCTTCTTCCTGTCAAACCTCTTGATAACGAATATCTGGTTGTTCGGGTCTTTGTTGTATTCAAAATGCCCGCCGGGGTACATGTCTTCGCTGAAATACACATAACGCCCGTCGGGTGATACACAGGGCTCGTTCACATCCTGCTGGTCGTTTTTCTTCACCGTTAGTTGTACGCCGTTACCTCCGTTTATGTGGTACATCCACATCTCCCCTGCCCCCAGCGAGCGGGTAGAAGTAAAATGCTTGCGTGCCACTATATACATGCCCTCGGGTGTCCACACACCATTGTTCAGCAACCGGAAGGTCTCTTTAGTTACCTGCCTGGCATTGCCGCCGTCTTTGTCCATTATCCATACATTATCTCCGCCACCCGCATCAGAGGTAAAACATATCTTCTTCCCGTCGGGACTGAACCGTGGCTGCACTTCCATAGCCTTACCCTGTCTCAGTACTTTTGCTTTACCGCCTGCAGCCGGTATAATGTATATATCACCCAATAAATCGAACACTATTTCCTTCCCATCGGGGGAAACATCCAGGTTCATCCAGGTACCTTCATCAACGGTAAAGGACACTTCTTTTTGCTGCCCGCCGGGGTTTTCCACATCCCACTTCTTCTTTTTATCATCCGCCAATAAAGACAATGGCAGCAACAATCCTACTGCCAACAAACTTAGTTTCATACCTGTGATTTGCAATAAAGATAGCAAAGCAAATCGTGTGAGGAAACCCAAAAAAGATGCCGCCCTTACGGACGGCACCTCAACCATATATTCCAAGCAACAAAACCTACGTCAATCGTTGTGGTGTGCAGACCCTGCGTGTGCGCCTTCTTTAATTTCTTCCAGCATTTTGCTGATAAACGCCGGAAGGTCGCCCGGATTGCGGCTGGTCACCAATCCATTATCCACCACCACTTCTTTATCCACCCAGTTGGCCCCCGCATTTACCAGGTCTGTTTTTAAAGATGGATAGGAAGTAACTGTCCTGCCTTTCAACTCGCCTGTTTCTATCAATGTCCAGGGTCCATGACATATAGCAGCAACAGGTTTATTGTTTTCGAAAAAGCCTCCCACAAATGCCACCGCCTGCTCATTCATACGTAGTTTGTCCGGGCTCATCACACCACCGGGCAATAGCAGGGCGTCATAGTCCTGCGCCCCCACCTCGTCCACAGTTTTATCCACATCTATTTCATTGCCCCAGTTCTTTTCGTCCCAACCTTTTATAGTTCCGGGCTTTAAAGAGATTATGGTTACCTGGGCACCGGCATCTTTCAGTGCTTGTACGGGCCGCTCCAGTTCAGATTGCTCAAAGCCGTCTGTTGCTAATACAGCAACTTTTTTATTCTCCAGATTTTTCATAAATAACCTTTACTTAATTGTACGAAAAAACCATACCACGATATATACAGTAGTGTAGTGGCATGGTATTTTTTGAATTGTATAAAAGACATACCATGACACAAGAAATAATTAAAGACCATGTGAGGGAAAACACAAACGAACATGTAAATGCAGGAATAGACAAGGTGACGGAAGAGAATATCCGGTTTTATAAAGAACAAAGCAGGGAGGTTATATTAAAACGTATAGAGGAACTGGACAGGGAATGGGATATAGAAAGGACGCTCGAATTAAATGCTTCCATCATCGCATTTACCGGGGTTGCGTTAGGTGCGCGTTATAGTAAGCTATGGTTGACTCTGCCATTGGTAGTTACCGCCTTCCTTGCACAACATGTTATACAGGGTTGGTGCCCTCCCCTGGCAATCTTCCGGCGTATGAATATCCGTACCAGGAAAGAGATAGACCGGGAAAAATATGCTTTACTGGAAACATTAGACAAAATGGGATAGTTATATCCCCAGGGTATTCAGAGGTATAATCTATCCCATTTTTAAGGTCTATCGTTGTGATTATCCACCCGGGTAATCTGTCACTAAACGTTATTGCCATTAAGTGGCAGAACCCGCACCCTTGCCAGTACAGGCAGCCTGATAATACGCAGCTTGTTCAGCAAAAGGATTACTGGGTATATCGGGTCTATCTCGTGCCACCTCACGCCGAAGTTAACCGATGAAGGGTATTTGTGGTGATTGTTGTGGTATGACTCACCCAGCATCAGCACGTCTATAAAAAACAGGTTTTCAGATGTATTCTTGAGTATGAAATTCTTATACCCGAATTTATGGGCAAACCAGTTGATGATTGCGCCGTGAAACGCTCCCATAGCAATTATAATAGGTAGCAACAGGAACCACCATGGCGATGAAGCGAAAATGATGAAGAATGCCACATAAGCCATTACCCACAATGTCCTGGACAATAAAGAATTCGCCCAGCGGTCGAATGCAGGCCATTCAGGCAGGTTTTTAGTGAATTTCTCCTCTACTTCTGTCTTGCCACTGTATATATCTGTATATATCTTCTTTGTGCGCCACATCATGGAAAATATATTGGACGAAAAGTTGGGTGAGTGCGGGTCTAATTCCGTATCAGTGTGAGCGTGGTGCAGGCGGTGCATTATAGCATACGCGCGCGGACTCATGTAGTGCGCACCTTGTGTGATATAGGTAAAAATGAAAAAGAACTTCTCCCATCCCCTGCTCATGCGGAATGCCCCGTGCGATGCATACCTGTGGTGGAAGAATGTTTGTGAAAAAAGCGATAAATACCATATCGCGCCGAAAAAAATGAGGATAGCCATAATAATGCCTTCTTGTTTAGTTTAAAAAAATACCAGAGAAAGAAAACATAATTGGAAATGCTACAGGATTGATATGAATGTGTAGCCGGAAATTAAATCTAATTGTCTGATCAGTTACAGAAGTAACGATAGTAAAGATAAGAAAGGCAATGTTAAGGTATTCCTTTTTTAGGCATACCTCATGCTGGTTTTCGCCTAATAATTGTTAAAAAGCAAACACCAACAATGTAATGAAACCTGTTACAGCCACAAGGCCGTGAACAACAGCCAGCCATTTAGGTACAGTCTTACCTGACAAGTCGCGGGCAGCCATTATAAAACCTCCTAAAGCAGCAATAACGAAAAGAATCACGCTTTCAACAGGGCCGGGATTATTACCTGTTGTATAAATAATCAACAACACCAGGGCTGTGGCTGCAAACAACCCGTGCAATATCATTACCGGCTTTGATGTTTCTTTCGAACGCAATACATAAGATAAAAGGGTGAGCCCCATGATAGCCGCCAATGCGAAGAACGCTATTATCGTGTACAACATAAAATGTGGTTTAAACTAAATAATATGCTCAGCTAAACCAGGGAACATAGCCTTAATTCCAAACAACCCATATCCTGAAAAGTTTAAATATTACACCGTGTTGCGAATCATGTTCAGGTAACTCGCTCAAACTGAATATCTTCGCAATTAATATGTCGTTGTACGAAAAAAAGGGTGCCGTGATTATTACCTGTAATAAACGGCTTGCGCCCTATCTGGAACAGGAAGTAAAAGAACTGGGCTTTGTTATAGAGGAGTCTTTTGTAACAGGCGTGAGCATCAACGCTACAGTTAACGAATGCATACGGTTAAACTTAAGCCTGCGCTGCGCCAGCCAGGTTTTATACAGCATAAAAAAGTTTGATGCACGCGATGCTGATGACGTGTATAGGGAGGTGTATAGCTACCCATGGGAGAACCTGCTGACTGCTGATGGATATTTCTCAGTGACGAGCAATGTGTTCAACGACACCATCAACAACAATATGTTTGCCAACCTGCGGGTGAAAGACGCAATAGTTGACCGAATGCAGGAAAAAACAGGGGCTCGACCTTCAACAGGCGCTGAGTTGTCAGGTGCTGTAATACACCTGTTCTGGAAAGAGGATGCCGCCGAACTGTTTATTGACACATCCGGCGACTCGCTGGCCAGGCATGGATACAGGAAAATACCGGGGCGCGCACCTATGCTGGAGGCCCTGGCTGCGGCAACCATACTGGCAGGGAAATGGGATAGAAAATCACCCTTCATCAATCCTATGTGTGGCTCAGGGACATTGGCTATAGAAGCGGCGCTGATAGCTACCGATACAAGTCCCGGCCTGTTCAGGAATAATTATGCCTTTATGCACCTGCAGGGTTACGATGAAACCATTTACCAGGATGAACGTGGCAGGCTGGAAAACCAGATAAAAGACAGTGTACCCGGCCTCAGAATTATCGCCACCGATTATGATGCACAAGCTATCGTAAATGCGGCCAAAAATGCTAAAGCGGCCGGTGTGGCTGACCTGATGGAATTCAATAAAGTTGATTTTGCCGATACTCATGTACCTCAAGGCAAAAATGGCGTGGTATATATCAACCCCGAATATGGCGAACGCCTGGGTGAATTGAATGAACTTGAAGCCACTTATAAACGCATAGGCGATTTTCTGAAACAACAATGCAAAGGCTATCATGGCTATATATTCACAGGCAATATGGAACTGGCAAAAAAAATAGGGTTGAAAGCCAGCCGCCGTATTGAATTCTATAACAGCAAGATAGATTGCCGCCTGCTGGAATATGAATTGTATGCAGGAACCCGGGAACAGGGATAAGCGGCCAATACCAGCGATATGCCAATATTGGTCCGCTCAAACTACACTACTACTGCCTGGTGATAATCAGTGACTCCTGATTGCCATTTTCGCTGAGCGTGAGTATATAAACTGAAGCCGGCAAAGCGCTGATATCTATACATGCGTTTTTAACAGTACCAGACACAAGAATCTTACCTGTCATATCACTAACAGAATACACCAACTCCTCTTTTGAATTAATATTCAATATTCCTGAAGTTGGATTAGGGGATACCTGGAATTCAGAACGCGTACCGTTTCGCAAAATTGAATTTGTTACAATGTATTTGTTCCAATCATAATAGTTATCTACCTGATCAGACCATCCCAGGCCTAGATAAGCAGAATTGCCGGCAGTTACTGCAGTAGCAAAAGTACGCGCATCACCAGGCCCGTCAAATGCATATTCCCATGAATCTGTAGCGGCGTCATAGGCATAAAAATCTTTTTTGTGTGTTACATAATCATCGCCCCAGCCGCAATAAGCCTTATTGTCCAGCACAAAGGCTACTCCACCCTGTCGTGCATTGCCTGCAAAATTCGCCTTTCTTGTCCATTGGTTTAATACGGGATTGTATTCATAGGTTGTGGTTACTTCCCCGTTACCTACAGTACCACAGGATACAAAACCTTTATTATTAATCGTAAACGAAAACGGGGAGATAACACCGGGACTGTCCGGATAATCAGCTATTTGTGTCCATGTGTCCAATACGGCATCGTACATGTACGCATCCCCGAACGAATTACTTGTTAAGGGTAGTTCGCCTCCTCCTACGTAGGCTTTGTCACCTATGGTAAATGCAAACAACGCATCACAACCTTTACCAGGATAGTTTGTTTTTTGTGTCCACTTGTCAGTGGCAGGGTCATACTCCCACAAATCACTTTTACAGTCTACTACACTACCGTTCATATCAAATCCCAATCCTGCATAGCCCTTCCCATTTACAGAAAAAGCTATACCAAAAGCCTTACAACTGGCTACCGGCAGGTCGGTTTTTTGCGTCCACTTATCTGTTAGAGGATCATACTCATAGAAGCATTTGGAAACAAATCCGCCACCGGCGTATATCTTATTTCCAATAGCAAACACGACACCTCCATCACTACCATCTGTACAAGGATAGTTGCTTGATGCGTTCCAGTTTTGCGCATAGGTTGTACTGATGCTGCCCAGCAGCATTATAAAAATCAGCTTTTTCATTATATAAATTTTGGTTTAACTCATTGTGCTACGGGGCGTAGTTCTACAAACCCACCGTATTTTAAGTGAGGGCAGGTGCCGGCAATTCTTAAAGCTTCGTCGGCCCCGGGTGCAGATATAACAAAGAATCCGCTCAACAGCTTATTGTTTTTTCCCGATTCAGAACGGGCAATTTGTTTATTGCCAATCACCCACCTATCATTCGCCAGTTCCTCGCCATACTGCAATCCATTGTCTATGTTTTCGTGAAACCAGGTAGCATATTCTTCATCTAAATGGTCGCTATCTTTAAAATCATCATCAGTAAACAACAATAGCACAAATTCTTTCTGTCCTATTTTGTCGTCAACCGGCATTATAAAATCTTTTTTATCCCTCAACATC
Source organism: uncultured Flavipsychrobacter sp. (assembly GCA_964515955.1). Lineage (GTDB taxonomy): Bacteria > Bacteroidota > Bacteroidia > Chitinophagales > Chitinophagaceae > UBA5543. Next base: position 83,084 of record CAZEZM010000010.1, read on the forward strand.
CAGCCGGCACCAAATACGCCGATAAACAACACAATAATAGCCGCAGCCTTTATATATACGCGCAATGTTATCCGGGGTTTAACTATAAACGCACCGTTATCTCTTAGGGCTTCCGCAATTTTATCTTCAAGTTCAGGCGGCAGTTGACCTTCGGTTGGAGTCTCGTCCAGTCTTATCCTGTCTTTATCAAAGTCTTTCATTGTCACTTATTTATCAGTTTTTGTATCGCTCTGCGTGCATGATACAGTTGGCTTTTACTTGTACCTGCACTGACACCTAGCATACTACCTATTTCTTCGTGTGTATATCCTTCCACATCGTGCAATATTAATATCTCCCTGTAGCCCGGTGATATGGTACACAATGCCTTGTTGACATCCATTTTATCTTCGCTATACATCTCATATACCCCATGAATTGGCGAATTGTTTGTCACCCTGTTTTTACGGCACCACTCACGGTAACAATTGATTGCTATAGCAGACAACCATGTTTTAAAGGAAGACTTCCACATAAACTTTGGCAGCCCGGTTATAGCCCGCATCCATGTATCCTGCATTACTTCTGCCGCCACATCCTTATCTCCATTCACCAAACGTAATATTAGCTTATACAATGCAGGGGATTGCAAACGATATATCTGCCGGAATGTAACCTCATTCCTGGTTTCAAGAAAATGTTTTACAAGCTTCTTCTCATCAAATTCTTCCATTACGGTTTTACCTTTGTTTCAACACATACTCTTTAGTGTCCTGGCAGTATTAAAAGGTTGTATGTAACTTAAAAAAAAATGTCTGGCGGTATAGATTACATCATTTGGCCAGAGCACACTACAAACAACAAAGACTGAAATGCATGTCAGAGCATTTTCATATAACCATATTGTTTATTGCCTCAACCAGTTGATCCAGCTCCTCTGTAGTGGTGAATACATTAGGTGTAATACGGCAACCATGCACACCTGCATTATCTATCGCCACGGTGTATATCTTGTATTCATCCAACAGGCGCTTGGCCATTACGGACGGTTTCATGCCTTTGATTCCCACGTTGGCAATAGCGCAACTACGTTCTGGTGCATCAGGGGTATACAATTGTACGCCGGGCAAATGCCTGACCTCATCAGTCCAATAACGCTGCAGGTAACGCAAGCGTGCCTCCTTCCGTTCAGCACCTAACAACCGGTAATAATCAATAGCATCTTCAATAGCCAGGTCGGTAGCTACGGGGTGGGTACCTGTATGGTTAAGTTTCAGTATGTCGTCATCTTTCCTGCCATGTTCAGCCAGCAAGGGCCACACATCACTTACGCCACCCTTCTTCACATACAACATTCCCGCACCTAAAGGTGCGGACAGCCACTTATGCAGGCTGCAGCCGTAGTAATCGCAGTCTAAATCTGAAATCTTAAAATTGATATGCGCGAAGGCATGGGCACCGTCCACTAATACAGGTACTCCCTTGCTATGTGCCATATCGCAAATTTTGCGCACAGGTAATATCTGCCCTGTAATATTGATTATATGGCATACCATCAGCAGCTTTGTCTTCTTAGTAATGGCCCTTTCATACAGTCCGATAATCTCATCATCGGTCAGCGGGTTGATGGGTATCGATATAATTTTATTCTTAACGCCGTAACGCCTGTCCACCTGTTGAAACATATCAAGCATAGCACCGTAATCCTGTTCTGCCATTACCGCTTCGTCCCCCGCTTTCCAGTTGAGGCCGCTGATAACCATGTCCAGCGACTCTGTAGTATTGCGTGTAATAATCAGTTCATCTTTACCACAGCCTGCAAGTTCAGCCAGCTTATCAGCAATCCTTTGTTTATTTTCATACTGAACGGTACGCATATAATACGCTCCTTGCATATTCACATCCCTTATATGTTGCAAGTATCTTTCCAGGGTAGGCTGAGGCAATATATTGTAATACCCGCTTTCCAGGTTGATGTATTCATTTTTTAACCTGTAGTGCCCGCGCACCGCAGCCCAGAAGTCTTCATCGGAGGCCAGCGTATCTGCAGGAACATCACTCCTCGTATCTATAATCTTGCCTAAAGCGGGAAAACCAAAAAAACCGCCCAACCCCAATAAGGAAGTGCTTTTAAGAAAAGTTCGCTTATCCATAGTATATAATCTATACTAAGTTAATGAACCATATATAGTATTTATACACTTACCCGTATTTTTCACTGGGGTATTGACAATAAATACTGAAGCGTTGAAAAAGCATCTGCATGCCCCTTCAACGCTTCATACTATAATAATAATTAACTACTTCTTAGCTTTCCTGTCCCTTATGCGTTTTATGCCATACGCACCACCCGCCGCTGCGAGGAAACCCAGTCCCCCATCCAAAGGGATTTCATTGCTGTCATCATCATTATAATCATCATCACCATTGTCATCATCACAATTGTAATTACTGTTGTCGTCATCATTATTGTAGTTGTTGCTTTCATCATCACCTTCATCGTCACCACTGCTGTTCCATGTCTTTACATCGTCTTTAAAACCCGGGCCACCGGCATATACTATGGCGGGTGCGGAATACACTGCAATCATCAACAGCAAATTCGTTATCTTATTTAAGTATTTCATCGCGTGTTTTTTATTATGCTTTGATCATTATTGCTTTATCAATTTTTCCACCAGCCTGGTGTTCTTACCCTGCAGTTCTACTATATATATACCTGCCGGTATGTCACCCAGCGGAATAACCGCACTACCCTGGCCGTGTGCTACACCGGTATGGTACAGCACTTTACCGGTTACATCCATCAATCTCACAAATGCTTCATCCCCTTCTACTTTCTCAAAAGACACCTTTACTGCATGTTGTGCGGGATTGGGTATCAGTTGCATAGTTGCTTTTGTACGATGGTTAAGCACGCTTACATCTGCCGGTGTTCCTACCATGTTGATAGAAAACCTGTCATGGCCATAAGAATTACTATCCGCAGTAGCATCAAACCAATATTCGAAGCCTTCGGCCAACTCTTCGGTTTTGTTCAGAAACTTATCATGCAGGTACAGCTTCACGCCCGCCGGAACTACCATAGATGGCACTTTCAACACGAACCTATGCTCCATATAAGGCATAAAACCGAGGCGGATTGTTTTCTTATCTTCATAAGGGCGCATATCAATAGATAGCGGCTGGTTATCATCAGATAATGTGTAGAAATCCACATCAGGGTTATTCAGCTTTATCATGTCAAAAGTATCCTGCACGGCCATACCGGTACTGTCAAAATCAATGGCCAGCATATCCCAGAATGTAGCTGTATCTTCTATAGCCAGCTCCACTTTAAAATCGGGGGTTGTCGGTTTCAGCAAGCCTGCAGGTGTAGAGCCGCTTTTATGAGATTCCAGGAAGTTGATATAGCCTACGGAACCGCTGTAAATTGCCGTAACGAATCCTGCATATGCGGGCAGTACGTAACCCCAGCTATAGTAACGTGAGGTATATCCTCCGCGCTGCCCCTGGTAGGGGTCCCATACCACAAATGCAGATGCGATGTTGGTTCTTACCAATTGGCTCATCTGCACAGGCGATGCATAAGGGTTGCCACATATAACGAAGTAGGAATTATTTCCTTTGGCAAGCCCTACCAGTTTATCACCCTGGTTCAGGCTACCGGCCATATCCAGCGTAACCGCCCTGGCGGTATATGTGTTACCTGTAAGGCCCTGCCCTTTTTCCCCACGTATCATAATACGAGCCATTTCATATTGGTCCCAGTACAAACCGTAGGCGCTGGTAAATTCTTTCCAGCCCGGATTATTACCATAAGTACTGTTATCCGCGCTGAACTGGTCGAACCAAAAAGCCGAGGCTGCGTTGACCTGCACAGGAGTGAATCCGTTGGTAGCACCACCAGGGCCTGTAATGTCTATATCATCGGTAAGCTGGTCAAGAGAAATGGCGTTGCCAAACGGATGGCTTAAAAAACGGAATGCACGCCTGCCGGGTATATACCTTTCTACGGTTACATTACCGTCAATATAGTTGCCGTTACCGTTGCCCTGCGCTATGCGTGCCGTTCGGGTAGAATTACTTTTGAGTACGAGTTTGCCATTAGTCGTCATTTTACCCGATGTAGGATAATAGGTATCTGTAATTTTCAGTGTATCGCTCATCGATGCTCCTGAACTGTTGTCCAATTCAAAATAGCGTACAGTATTATTCTTAAATGCACCAACGGGAATGGTTTGTGCTGTTGAGCCAACAAATTCAATTCTGCCGTCTTCTGCATCAAGTACCCCACTATTGTCAATACTTCCTGCCATACGCAAAGTACCGCCGTCAACGGTTACAGATGCGCCGGAAGCTATTTCTATATTCTTACAGTTGGCTGTGCCTGATGTTATGTCCGGATAACGGCTGCGGCCCGAGGGTATTTTTACATTGTCGGTAATCGCAGGCACGGCATTCGCAGACCAGTTGCCTGCTGTGTTCCAGCTCGTACTGCTATTCCCAGTCCATGTATTCACCAATGGTGGCGTGCCGGCGTGTTTCATCACTGTAGCTTTCTGGCTTACAGCATTGTCTTTAAAGCCTACATATATGCTGTTATTACCGGGGGCAATAGCTATGGAACTATAATCAACCGTATTAGCAGAAAAGCCCGCACTTGTTACCGCCGCCCATGCGCTACCGTTGAACGACATTACTGTTGCCTTCTGGTTATTCCCGTCATCCCTGTATACTACATACGGAGTATTGTTGCCGTCAACAGCAATATCCGGCGAGCCGATACCATTTGCAGAAAAACCTGCACTGCCTACCAATGCCCAACTGCTGCCACTATATGCCTGCACTGTAGCTTTATTGCTTTGCGACCAGTCTTTATATATTACGTAAGGTTTATTATTACCATCTACAGCAATAGCAATCTCAGATATACCACCTGATGAGAAGCCTGCAGCGCCTAATGTTGACCAACTGCTGCCATTGTGTTTCATCACCCTGGGTTTCCAGCCCAGGTTATTATCTCTATAAGCTATGTAAAGGTTTCCGCCGCCATCTATGCACATATCCAGGTAGTCTGTCTGGCCCGAGGTAAAACCTTTGCTGCCTACATATACCCAGCTACTGCCGCTATACCTTTTTACAGAACCTTTGCTGCCTGCCGTCTGGTCCTGGTAGGCCACATATACTGTACCCGAAGCATTGACCCCTACCGATACATAGTAAGCCCCGCCATCGGAAAGCCCCGCGCCACCCAGGACAGACCATGTTGAGCCATCATACTTCATAACGGTAACTTTTCCGTTATTAGCTCCATCCCTGTAACCCACATATATATTATTGCTACCGTCTATGGCTATGGAAATATGCTCAGCCGAGCCGGAAGAAATACCCGCACTACCTACAGTTGCCCAGTTGGTACCATTGAATTTCTGAACTGTTAGTTTATTGCTTTGTGAATTGTCGGAATACGCTAAGTATGGTGTGTTGCTATTATCAACAGCTATGGCGGTAAAGTTGGCTACCGAGCCGCTGATGCCCGCACTACCTACCAGCGACCATTGAGCTGAAACCGGTAATACGAATGCCGGTAGTATGGCAAACGCCAATATGATGGATAGTATTATCCTTTTCATTGTGTGTGTTTTATTTTTTGTTTTCAGCAGTTATACATTCAAATACTGTATAAACGCTGTTAGCCCAGTATCTATGTTATACTGATTACCACCAAAAGTATACTACACACCACTCATATAACAAAAAAACGAAGAGGGTTAACAAGTCAATAACAGAGGGCATTTAATTAATACACGTAAAAGGACAGGTACCACGGAACCTATACCGAAAAAGCTCAATAATGAAAACAGTTGCATATTATTACAAAAAAGCATAATTTCATTTTCATGTTCAAACAGGCAGCAATAAAACATATAGGCATCTTGCTATGTATTTGCTCCATCTTTCCTTCATGCCGGAAAGAAGAGGCTCCTGCTACAGACTTTACCATCAATGGACTGCATGATGTAGCCCTTGAAGAAAATGGTTTAAGCGTGCTGGACATACACCTGGAACCAATAACAGCAAACTCAGAACAGGTGAGTTTGTCGGTAGACGGAGCACCGCAGGGATTGAATTTGACCTTTAACAGAATAACAGACAAACCCCCATTTACAGTCAAATTATATATCAGGGACGACTCAGCCGCCGCGGGCGCCTATCCCATAGCATTGAAGGCAAAAAGCGCAAATGGCAAGGTGCATATAGCTAATTTTACAGTAACGGCGCCGGAAAAAACCTGTGCCAAAAAATCTTCGGGTTTATATCATGGTACGTCTTTTTGCAGGGATGGTGATGGAGAAATATTCGGTTCTATTAATTTCCTTACAGACTCTGCCAATAAACGCCTGTTGGTATTTTACTGGAAAAATGTAGTAACCTATGCGGTGGTCGACTGCAATTCCAGCCAGTTAAATATCCCGCTACAAAGCATGGGTACTTACTCTATATATGGCAAAGGCTACATCGACCAAAAAAACACTGTTATCAACTTCGACTATACAGAGCTACACCGCAATGGGGATTCGGTGAAGTGTAACGTACATTTCATCAAACTGTAGCCTCTTTTCGCTACCCCTCTACCCACCTGCGGAATGCTGCGGCCTTTTCTTTGCTGATGACGATATCATCGCAGCCGGGCTGTTTCATTTTCAGGTATATCTTTCCGCTTTCATCGCTGTACATAGACGCTATATAGGGCAATGACACTATATGCTGCCTGTTGGCACGGAAGAATTGGGCAGGGTCCACCAATTCCTCTACCTCGTCGAGCGAGCGGTAGTCGGTTATGTATTTCTTTCCTTCATCGTTTACTAAGTATATCACCTCCTCCTTGCTGAAACAAGCTACTTCATCAGACGGCACGAGTATAACATTGCGGCCCAGATGCACGGCAAAGCGTTCCTTGTATTTATTACTGCCCTGGAAATCTTTGAACAATTCGCCTATCTGCTGCAGGTATGCCGAGTTGCCAAACTTGCTTTGCAGCAGATGGAATTTATCCAGCGCCGCCTTCAATTCCGTTTTATCTACAGGTTTCAGCAGGTAGTCTATACTGTTTACCTTGAAGGCTCGTATGGCATACTCGTTAAAAGCTGTGGTAAAGATGATGGGACATTGTATATTATAATCGGTAAATACATCAAGGCTGATACCGTCCGCCAATTGAATATCTGATATGATTAAGTCAGGCGTTTGCAATTCCAGTTTTTTACGGGCCTCTTTTACGCTATCTACAGGGCCGGTAATAACCGCACCCGGTTCTAACTGCCTTACCAGTTTCAGCAGACTTTCCGCCACAAGCGGCTCATCTTCCAATATCAATATATTCATCTCTTCTCTTTTTATAGTAATGGTAGTTTTATAGTATAGCTATCGTCTTTATCTTCTATTATTATTTCCTTGTCTGTCAGGTATTGGTACAAATGCCGTAGTTGCACCAGCCCCCTGCCATTAGAGGTTTCTATTTGTTTGCGTAGTTGCTTGTTGTTCCTCACTACTATGTAATCGGCTTCATCGGTTATTTCTACTCTCAGCGGCTCCGACTGTTGAATTATGTTGTGCTTTATAGCGTTGTCTATCAGCATTTGCAGGGTTATCATCACGATGCCTTTTCCCTGCGCTTCTTCTGATATATTTATATCTATAACCAAGCCGCTGCCATAACGTATATGCAGCAGTTGTATATAGTGCGTAATAAATTCCAGTTCCTCATCTACATTCACCACTTCACTCTCCTTGTGCTGTAACACATAGCGATACACCTTGGCCATGTGGCGGATAAAATCGGAAGCCAGTTCGGGATTAGTATGTACCAGCCCGTCCAGCGAGGTGAGCATATTGAACAGGTAATGCGGGTTCACCTGGTTTTTCAGGTGGTGGTATTGCAGTTCTGATTTTTCGCGCTCCAGGTCGGCGGCCTGTATCTCCAGGTTGGCCTTATCCTGCACCGTCACCTGCCAATTACCAAAGAAGTGGAAGGAATAAAAGGCGAAGTTGAACATGAATATCACTACTACAAACATGAGCAGCATTGTAGCCTGGAACTGCTTGTTGACAAAATCGGGTATATAATCCTGCCCTAAAAACAAGCCACTGACTGCTATGGGAGCTATAACCAACAACGTGATGAGGTTTTGCAAAGCCATTCTTTTTATAGGGCCGCGCTCAAAAGGATAATATTTATTGAGACGTTTGTTGATATACTTAATCAGGTGCCAGAAACCCGTAAACAGCAGCACCTGGTAAGCCAGCAAAGGGATATGCCACCAGCCCCATTCAGGCATCAGGTAGTAGCGCAGCACCATGGTGATAGTAGCAAATACCACTATCATGACGTAAGGCGCTTTTTTTAACTGCATCTGCTGCAGGTCCTTTGCCGCTTTGTCTGTTGCCAATATGTTCCTTTTTGTTACCTGCACAAAATACTAATTAATTAATGCGCCGATACAGCCCCCGCTTGGGATATGCCCAATATCTTTCCGTCTTCCATTTCCATAATACGGTCGCTGCCGGCGGCGAAGTCGGGGTCGTGGGTGACGGCGATGATGGTCTGGTGGTTTTCAGCCGCCAGCCTTTTGAATATTTCAAATACATTCATGGAATTGGCCTTGTCCAGGTTTCCCGTTGGCTCATCCCCCATGATAATGGCAGGGTCGTTGATAAGCGCACGTGCTATAGCCACCCGCTGCTGCTGGCCACCCGACAGGCGCGATGCACCCTTCAGGGCGTATTCGTCCATACCTACCAGCTTCAATTTTTCTATAGCACGGTGCTCTATTTCCTCTTCGCTGTACTTGCCCAACTTTAATGCGGGCAGCATGACGTTTTTCAGGGCTGAAAATTCCGGCAGCAAAAAGTGAAACTGGAACACAAAACCCAGGTGCTCGTTGCGGAAAGCGGAGAGGGCGTTTTGTTTCTGCCCTGTCAGCTTATCGCATTTGATGGTGAGCGTACCTTCATAATCAGTATCCATAGTGGATAGTATGTACAGCAGGGTACTCTTACCACAGCCCGACTTGCCCACGATGGAGAAAAACTCGCCCGTGTTCACTTCAAAGTTCAATCCTTTCAGCACTTCAAACTCAGCAGGCTGATAAAACTTCTTTCTTATATTTTCCGCTTTCAATACAATGCTCATAATATTCAGTTTTATCCCCTGATGATGGCTACGGGGTCAATTTTAGCAGCTTTTCGCGACGGGAACCAACCTGCAAACAGCGTGGTGAGGAAGCCAAAGAACAAGCCAATTAGATAATGCGCGGGGTTGAAGTTGACAGGGAAAGTATCTATCCTGAAAAACTCGCCTGCAGGAAAGGGTGTAATGGACAAGAGATAACTAAAGAAGAAGCCTATGCCCAATCCCAGCAATCCGCCTGCTACGCCTATCATTACAGACTGCAGCATGAATATACCCGTCACGTCACTACCCTGGAAGCCCGTAGCCTTCAGTATCGCTATATCTTTCATCTTGTTGATGATATTCATGTTCATGATATTGTAGATACCGAAGCCGGCCACTACCAGCAGTGTAAGGCATACCACGAAAGTCATGATGTTGCGTATCTGCTCGCCCGCCAGCAGCGACTGGTTGGCTTCTTCCCAATCCTCAATCTTGACACCGCTGATACGGTTTTCCAAATCAGTGCGCAGGTCAGCCGCCTTGGTTACATCGTGCATCTTCACATTCAGGTCGGTAATGTAGGACGGGTCTTTCTGTAATATCTTTTGCACAGTAGCCAGTGTAGCGTAGCTCTGCGTCTGGTCCATAGCGGCGATACCGAATGAGAATATCCCTACCACTTTCAGGTTGAGGTTGCCGCCCTCAGGTGTCGTCACGCTCACCCTGTCACCGAGGGTCACGTTCATCTTTTCCGCAAGGCCCTTACCCATTACTATCACGTCCGATGCCTTGAGCAATTCGTCCAGGCTGCCCATGTCCATTTTCTTATCCAGGTCGAACAATTCAGCCTGCCGCTTTACATCTATGCCATATACATTGCCCGGTATCTTTACAGGTCCGTTATTGTAAAACACCTGCGTAGACAACTGCGGAGCTACACCACGAACACCCGGCATGGCTTCAATACTTTCCATCAGCGCGAGGCCGTTCTTTATCTTGCTCAGTTCGTTTTTGGGGCGCTGATGCTGCACTACATACCAATTTGTTCCTTTTTGCTCCCTGTTCAGCGCAATTATTTTTTTGTCCTCAATTTCCAGGGGTTTATATATATGTATATGGGGTGTATTGTCCATAGCCATGTCTTCGGTAAACTGGTTCACCCCGGTCATGAAACTAATCATGATGATGAACATGGAAATACCGAAGGTTACCCCCAGCATAGCCACTATACTCTGCTTCTTTTTGGTCAGCAGGTGCGTAGCGGCGATATTAAAAGCCAGTTTCCAGTTCATTATTTCAATATTATAGTTGATGATTTATCCAGCCCGCTTTTTATCTCCACCCATTGCTCGTCGGCCATACCGGTTTGTACGGGTACTTTTATTTCTTCCTTGTCTTTCTTTATCCATACGCTGTCGCCTTTCAACAGGGCGCTGCGGGGTATGACCATTACCTCCTTGTCTTCGGAAAGTACGATGTTGGCTTCGAGGTTGAGGCCGTAAACACCTACGGGCAGTGTGTCCTCAAACACGGCATCTACCCTGAAGGATTGTTCTACCTTATTAAGCACGGGGTACACTTTTTTGATGTGCGCCTTGAATACTTTGTCTTCGTACGCATCCATAGTGATAAGCACCTGTTGGCCTTCGTACACTTTATCCAGGTCATCTTCGTCTACAGACAGTTTGGCTATCATATCGCCCGCGCCTATCAGCGCCAGGGGTTGATTGGGGTTCACTAAATCGCCCTGCTCTTTGTATATATCATACACTATGCCATCTATAAAACTCTTCATACGGCCCACGTTCTGCTGCGCACGCGATACCTGCAACTGGTTTTGCGCCTGCTGCAACTGCAACCTGCCGCTGAGTTTCTGCTGGTCGTACTGGCGCTGTATATTCTGGTAGTCTTTCAGCGAGCTCTGGTATTGCAGGTAGTATTTTTCGTAGGCGCTTTTGGATATGGCATCTTCTTCCAGCAGTTTTTTGTAGCGGTTGTATTGCAGTTCGTCCTGCTCTTTTTTGATGCGCGCTACTTCCATACGGCCTTCCAGCTCTTTAAATACGGGGGCATCATCGTTGACTGTAGCCTGTGTGTATTGCACTACGGCACCCGCGCCCTGCTCCTGCACCTCGCGCACCTCGTTGCTGATGGTGAAGAGCAATTGCCCTTTTTTCACCAGGTCGCCTTCTTTTACATATACCTCCTGCAGGTAGCCATCTACTGTAGGCACCACTTTATATTCCTGCTCGGGCAATAAGGTACCCGATGCATATACCGCCGATGTGAGTTTTTTAAACTGCGGCTGCACGGTATTTTCTTTGCTGCCGCAACCTACGCCTGCTATTACAAGCGTTGCAATTACTGCCGAAGCTATTATGATAACTTTCTTTTTCATCTGTATTAAAAATTTTGTGTGCTTAACAGGTGATATAATATACCGTCCGCCAGGTTTTGAATGTACTCCATCCGGGCGCGGTTGTAATCCATAAATATGTTGTTGAACTGGTCGAACTCCATAACACCCTCTTTGGTGTTGAGCTGTGCTATACGCAGGTTCTCTTTCGCGGTAGCTAGTTTGTCCTGCAATACCTTGTGCTTGCTGTAGGCGGTGTGGTACTGCGAGAGCCAGTCCTGCTGCTGTTGATTGAGGGCGGCTTCTGTACGCTCCTGTTCCAGCCTGGCATGCTCCAGTTGCAGTTTGTTTTTGTGTTTGGCGGCGCGGTAATAATTACCCTGGAAGAGCGGTACGTTCAACCGCAGGCCCACATTGGCCACATTGAAATCGATATTCTTAAAGCCGGGTTCGAAGTTGGTTTGCATATTGTAGGTGTAGCGGCTGGTGAGCATCAGCTCGGGCAGGCCGCCGGTGCGCCCCTGGCGTAGCGATAGCTCCGCCGTGCGTACTTTCCATTCCGCCTCCTTCCATGCCGGGCGGTTAGCTACAGATGCACTCTCGTACAAAAGCGGCCATGCGAAGTCGTCCAACTGCTCTTTGAGTATCACCGTATCCACCGCCAGCAGCGACTCCAGGTTGTTGATGCTTTTCTGCAAAGCCTGTGTGTAGCCAATCCGGGATGTCTTTACATCCAGCGAGAGGTTTTTGCTGCGGTTGTAGTCGGCGGGTTCTACTACGCCCTGCTCGTTGCGGGCAGCCATGATGCGCAGCATTTCGTCGGCGGTGGATTCGTTTTCCACGTTCAGCTCCAGCACCTCGCCTGTTACCAGTGCCTGGTAATAAGCCTGTACCAGTTGCAGGTGCAGGTTCTCCAATGCCGATTTGCTGGTCCATTCGCTCTGCTCATACTGTGCCTTTGCCTTTGCCAGCTTGGCCCAGTTTTCCAGGTTCACCACGGGCACGGTCAATTCTGCCCCGGTGGTGAATACATAGGGCAGGCCAAACTGCGCCTTGAGGTAAGTGCCCGGTGCGCCGCCCAGAGCCTCGGCGGGTATGAGCTGAGTAGCCAGTATGGGGTAATAATCGCCCGTGGCAAAGGCGTTGACACGAGGGTAGAGCACCGAAGCCTGTGTCTGCTTGTCGTGTCGGGCAAGCTCCGGTTGCAGCAAAGCCTGGCGGGCGGCGGGACTGTTTTTATCAGCATAATCCAGCAGCTCTTCCAGGCTGTTGATGGCGGGCTGCGCCTGCGCCACCTGTGTTATCACTATTAATATCAATACATATAAAAACCGCATTGCGCTGTATTTTTATACAAAGAGAGCGCAAAGCGGTAAGCTGTACAAATGATTCTCAGCGAAGCGGAAAAAATGAGCAGGGAAGCGGGGGAAAGGTAATGAGAAATTTATATCTATAATTAGTACAAATTTTCATATAGATTGTACATTTGCAACCAACTTCAATATCATTAATCATCATTAAGTAGTCAAAGTTCATTTCAAATGCGCAGTGGTTACTATTAAGAAATTAAAATGCAGGACACCAACGATATAATCTCAAAGAATAGAGAAAAGATATACGAAAAGCTTAATTACCAATCTCAACCGGAAAACTACAACTCTAATATCCCATGGGTGGTCCAACAACAAATATCTGCCACAAACGGCATCCATTATATTGATCGCATTGGAAAAATTAAGAACTACCCTATATACGAATTACCAGTGCCTCCAGTAACTGGAGATAACCTGTTTCTTGACATTGGTTGTGGATGGGGCAGATGGTTAGTAGCAGGAAGTAACAAAGGTTATATTCCTATTGGAATAGACCTTCGGCTAGAATTCTGTGAAACAGCAAGAAAAGTTCTAACAGATTTAGGGAAAAACGGTTATACTGTTGTAGCCGACTTAGAAAACATACCATTCCAGGATAATCTTTTTAGTCTTGTATGGTCGTTTAGTGTCATACAGCACACCCACTACAATAGATTAATAAATTGCTTAGGACACATAAATAGAATTCTTACCTCAGAAGGTTTTACTAAGCTTGAATTCCCAAATAAAAAAGGGATACGTAACAGACTTTCTAATGTTAAGTTTAGTGAATCCAGAAAAAACGACTATAATAGTTGGTGCGTTAGATATTATACACCCGATGAATACAAAGATATTTTCAACACATACCTTGATAATTTTTCTTACACGAACCATAGTTTTTTAGGAATTGGGGTATTAAAAGAAGATCTTAAATATGTTTCCTTGAAAAATAAACTGTTGTGTTCAGCCTCCTTACTGGGGTCGGCATTAACAAGTATTATACCTAGCTTACGAAATTACTCAGACAGTATTTATATAAGTTCTACAAAGAAAAATAGAAATGCTTTAATCAATAATGCCGTTCAAAATTTTTTAAAACTACACAAAGCCGATCCCACTAATAATTTGAACATACTTACCTTACTGCGCTGTCCAATCCATGGAAGTGAAATTGAACTAAGTAGCGATTGCAAGAAAGCAATTTCTAAAGGCAACGGAATATTTTATCCGATAGAGAATACAATTCCAATAATGATAAGTTCAGAAGCTCGTTCCTTATAGGAAAGCTACTATGGAATATTTATTCGCCAGGATTTAAAGAGCCATTTTATTAATGCATAAGCTACAAAAGCTATAACAATCCAAGCCAATATAGCCCGTTCTCTTATTAATATTGCATTAGACTCTTTGCACGCTGCTAGTTTTAAAGTTAATTTTTCTACTTCTGCACGGTTCACTACCTGCTTTTCTTTATAAAGTAGAATAGTATCAATTATACGCACGGGCGGGCAGGGAATTTTTATTTTCCCTGCCCGTTTATCAGCTACAGTATCGCAGTCGGCGTATACATATACCAGTTCCGAAGGGGCACCGGGTTTGTACACGATACTGTCGCGCGTGTACTCAAGCGGCGGGTAAAGTCCTGCGCAGGCTTCAGCCGTTGCAGCCGGGTACAGCGCATGTAGTTTCATTATTTTTCTTACCGCTTTACGCTCTGCCTGGCAGGATGCCAGCAGCAGGGCAGCTATGATGCATATACTGTATTTCATGGTGTGTTTATTTTTCAACTATTATTTCTAATCTTTCAATTCTTGTCTGCAGCAGTTTTATTTCCAGCTTCTGCAAAGCCAGCTCTGTACGGAAACCATAGTACACGCTAAGCACAGTGGACACACTAATGGCTGTGCACAATACCAGGGCCCATATAGCGCGCAGGTTAATGCCCTTCAACTGCCGGTCGATGATATTAATTTCCTGTTGTGTCATGCTGTTCGTTTTTATGTTCACCGAAAAAAATCACCCCTATAGCCAGCAGCACCTGTATGGTGTCCAGCAGGTAGTCCGTCCATTGCATGGCCAGTTGCTTGCCGGGTTCGGACAACAAAGGCAAGCCGTTGATGAGGTGGTGTTTGGCAGCTATGGCAATAGCCACCAGGGAAGTAGCGTTGATGAGCCAGCGGGGCGCATAAGTATTCACCTGGCTGAGCCCGAATTTGAGTTTTGATTTCATGGTCAAGGTTTTTATAATGGTTTTAAAAATCGGATAATGCAGTACGCCGCCATCCCACGGCTGTTTTGATGTAGAGATAGTTGGTATCCCAGGCGATGTCGCCTGTATTGCCATTGGCATCGGCCGTGGAAGAAGGGGTATAAGCAGTGCGTAAGCGCAACTGGTTGTAACCCGCGGCACCCGCTACATCGAGCAGGGCTGTAGGCGATGCGTTGTTGGACAGGTAACCCGTTCCCCCTTTTACATACCATCGGTCGGTAAGTGATTGCCAGGCTGTGCCCGATGCTGCAGCGGTGCCTGTAGCAAATATCACATCGGGCGGAGTAGCTGCACCCGTGCTTTTGCCCGCGGCAAGCTTCAGGTAGCCTCCTGTTTTATCTGTACCGTTTCCACCCGAAGCATTGATGGTAACAGGGGCACCCAGCCCACCACTCAAACTGCTTTTGGGCCCTGAACCAAAAAAGACCTGCCTGTAACCTCCGTTGGTCGTATTTTCGTTGCCATCTGCAATAATCAACTGGTTATCTGCCGTTGTCAACTGATTGTTGCCCAACACAGAACTGTATTTATGCAATACAGAATTATTAAGTCCCAAAATAATTTGTCCTCTACTTGTTGTTGTTGCGGCATAATTGAAAGTATTGCCAAACCCAATTATATATTGATCAGATTCCTCCGTTATAATATTATTATAACTACCCACAGTCATGACATCACTTGAGGCAGCCGTTAAATTGTTCCCTTCGCCAATAGCATACTGCCATATTTTAGAGGCGTTGCTGCTGTTGTTGTTGCCTATTTTGATACCCCGCCCGCCGGTGCTGCCGTTGTTGCGGCCTATCAGCACAGAGGTGTACGCGCCTGTGGTATTACCATCCAGTATCTGTATGCCTTGTGTATTGTTCTGAAATACGAGATTTTTCTCTACGTAGGTATGGTCTGTAACGCGTACTGTTCCGGCTACACTCAGGCGATAGCCATCATCGGTATTCGTGTTCAGCAACACATTTCCCCCGGTGGTGATAACCAACCTGTTGGTATTGGCCCAGTCCCTGATGGCGAACTGCCAACTGTTGTTGGATGCGTACCTGAACCCCGTATAAGGGGCAGATTCAAATGTTGAGAGGTTGCCCAACTGTAAAGTTTTGCCTGTGCCTACTACTACATTCTGGTTGAGTTGTACCTGGTTGTCTGTGAGTTGCACCACTTTATTAGTGGGCTTACCAAATACCAATCCGTAACCGCTGGCAAAGTCGCCGTTATAGCCGCTGATATAGGTCAGGTAACCGGTGGAGGCATGGTTGAGGCCGTACAATTCGTAACCCGTACCGATGCTTAATGGGATACTGTTGGTAACATCAGTACGGCCATGCTTTGTCCATACACGTTTGTTATCCAGGCTGACGGCTACGGTATCATCTACTATAAAGTTAACGCCCTTGTTATCATTGGTACCGATAACTGCAGTAGCACCGTAACTGTTGCCACCGTTTTTATAATAGGCGCTGAGGTCAGGCGGATTGGCAGCTATCAATTGTTTTATCAACACAGTATCGCGATAAGTCATGTATCGCACGCGTTTACTTCCATCAAAATGATAGAGTACGGAATCCTGCAGGTCGTACACGTATAATGCACGGGCGGTGGTCTGTATGCTGTCGAGTAATACTTTGGGCAACAGCACCCCGCGGTTGGTAGTATCGTTGCCCAATTGCAGCCAGGCGGAGCTATCGGCAAACGCCCTGCTGCTCTGCCCTACCGAGAGTGAACCCGATATATAATAGCGCTGCATGAGCAGGCCTGTTTGCGCGGTGGCTATCAGCGATGTAAAAAATAAAATGGTGGTCAATAGTTTTTTCATGGTCAGCTATTTGAAGTAAATAATTGTTAACTTTTGTTGTGCAATAAGGGGTGTATTGAAAATGATGGTAGCGGCTACGCTGTTAAATTGATATTCGTCTGCACCGTCGCCCTCGTGGCGCATAGCCCCTTCTACAAATACAGCTACCTGTTTGGCGTTCACCAGTTCGGTATGTGTGGTTTCGGTTTGTCCTTCCGCAGCCAGGAACTGTATTTTGCCCGTACTGGTGGCAACGCCTGCTTCGGGGTCGGGGTAGATGTATTCCGCACCGGGCAGTATGGGCACTGTTTTGGCGACATAGCCGCCATCGTGCAGCAAAGTATTGCCGGGGGTGTATAGCCTGATGTGGTAAGTATAATCTTCGTTGAGCCTGGCGGGCACTACTAACTGCTGCCCTGCGGTGGCGGAGAATTGTACATATTGATAAGCACTGTTGAACGAAGTAAGAAAAGCCCAGGTGCCGGTTTCAGTTGCCACAATGGGCAAGGCTACTGCCTCACTGCATACGGGTATTTCGCCCAGGTGTATGGCATTGGTGATACTCATGGTTGATTGGTTTTAAAAAGGTTCGGAAATACAGTTAACAGGAATAAAAATTTTGGACACGCTGAGCGAGAGGCGGATGATGGTTTCGTCTTTTAATCGTTGCAGGGTTGCGTTTATATCTTCCATGCGCATTTTGGCCAGTTCGGTAGCTACTACCTGCTCCCTGTTCCACGATGCGGTGACGGGGACTACATTCAGCGGTGCATAAGCCAGGGCCGTGTTGCGCAGGTTTTCTATCAGTTTGTAGGCATCGGCATTATTTACTACCGCTACCAGTTGTACGCTCATCGTGTCCAGGAAAGTAAGGCGTTGCGTACCTGTGTCTGTCATGCGTTCAGGCTCTTTGGCCTCGTGTTTCATCCATGCGTCGTTGCGCAGATAAAAGTAGTTGCCCAGTGTATCGGCAGGCAGCAGGCGTTTCATATCACCACCCTGCCGAACCCATACTGCGTGGGTGGTATCATCTTTGTAAGCGTTGGCAAACCCAGTACTGAAATAGGTATTCCGCAACAGGATAAAGTCTTTCAGTTGTTCAAAATCTTGCTGTAACATTATTGTTGTTTTTTGTTGTGTTTAAACTGCTTTTTTATCAACCGCTTTTTCTTAGCGGGCTTTGTTAAGTTTTGTTGCTCTGGTTGTACATGCTCCATACGTTCAGCCCATGAGTGCAGGTAGGCTTCGTATTCCGCCAGCGTCATACTCATGATTGAAAGAGTTTATGAATGAAATACAAAGAGAGGTTGGTGCCGATACTTACATACACCAGGTACCATATGATATTGATGAGCCAGGCTGCGGGCACGCTCTCGACAGGTGTGGTGACCCAATAGCCCAAAACATGCTGCATAAAAAACAGGTAGAGCCAGAAGCTGAGGAATGTGATGAAATGGCTGAAGCATAATTCGCAAAGCCCGCCTGCCTTAGCAAGGAACTCCTGCCCGGCAAGGTCCCAATTGTAGAGCCTGTTCTGCCAGTTGAATAGTTTATCCATCCACTGGCCGGGCTGTATGCTGATGTACAAAATTTTCGAGAGGCAGGCATTGGCCAGCCATGCTACTACGGTATATAAAAGGAATGTTATCATGATAACTGTTTTTATTTTTAGTATTAAATATTGGTCACCCACCTGATGCCATTGCATTGCAGGCAATCATCATTGAATTGTTTGAGTATGCCGGGCATAGCGTTGGTGAAAGTTTTCCATTTTTCGCGATATTGATTTTCCAGATCTGTCAGCCATTCTTTGGCTTCTTCCCTGCCATACACTACCCAGTTGTTCAGCCTGTTGGTGCGAAGGTGTTCTTCCAGCAGCAGACGGCTCTTCAGCCATACTATTTCGCCGATGTAGGATTGCGCCAGGTCGCAGAGTAATTGTTCGTAATCACATACGCAACTGAACTCAAGATTGATGCCGAAACCTTCTTTGCTGCTTATTTCGCGTTCGTCGTACCAGCCTTTGGTATAGGCGCAGTCATTGGGCATAGCACCGTTGCAACCTGTAAAGCAGGTGAGGTAGGTGCCTGCTACCGGCACGTTCGTGCCATCCAGCAGCACACGGGCAAAGGTGCCTTTCACTTCATATTCCAGCGGAAAGTTGTTGGCTTTGTTCGCTTCCAGGTCTACGTTATAAGTACTGACCATACCGCCTGCGTAGTCGTCATAAATTTTCAGCACTGCGCCCTGTACTTCGGCCAAAGCATACACCTGTACATTGTGTATAGTCAGCTTGCGCAGCTTGCCTTTTATCTTCCTGTTTTTGTACAGGGTAAGCCCGCGCTCTTTTGGCTCCATCGGATAATTGATGGTGGTTTTAAATTCACCTGTTGTGTGCTTCTTTACAGAGAGGTTGGGTATTACCTTATTGGCAGCCATTATACTCATCATATCGTTACGCACGAGTATGATTGCCTGCTCCACTTTTTTCTTAGCCAGGTTCAGGCCTGTAGTATATTCTTCGTTGGCTATATTGGCGAGGTTTTTCACTGATATTTCGGGGGCATCCATCAGGTCGAGGCCGCTCAAAGATTGCTGCTGCGCACCCGCGCATACATCGCGTACCGAGATGATATTTTCTAGTTTGCTCATGGTTTTTGTTTTTCCGGTTAAAGAGATAGAAAGGCCCCCGCGCTACTGTACGGGGGTTACTTTCGTGGTAGGACTATTAAGGGGCTGCTGTGAAGGAAATATCAGTAGCATCATTTACCTGGCCGGACAAAGCGCTATAACCAGTGTAGGTTATCTTCGTTGTATCCACGCCAAATACATATCCTGTTACATTCGCGTTGAACAGGTCTTTCAACTCTGTTATATCAGCGACGGTTTCATTAGGGAATGAGGTCTGCCCTGCCAATACCAGTTTGTTTACGTACAGCGGGAAGGTGACCTCACCTGTAGTATCCCACTCGTAGGTATCGCTGGTGCCACCTGTTAACGGCGTACCACCTTCAGGGCATTCAAACTGTACGGGTGCGCAGGTAGTGAAATGGAACAAACCATTGACACCGGGAATATTACACACCATCGGTGGCATGAAGAATATATCCCACTCCAACTTCCATTGGAAAGTCCAGCGGTAGTTGCACTTGTCATAGTTCACATCCAGATCCCAGAGCAGGCCCGTGAGCGGGTCGGCCATTACGCCCTGTATATAATCAGTACCGCCGCGCTGGTAAATAGCGTCTATTGCATCAATGTTCTGCAGGTCGGTAGCGAATATGCCGGCATTGCGGTTGAAGCTGACAAACTTCAGCATCTGCGGGTCGAATGCCAGTATGTGTTCCGTGGTGACATCACCAAAGGCATCGTTCACCAGGTTGTCGTAGTAGGCATTGGCACGGCCCATGCGGCTGATGTTCTGTCCTTGTTCGTTGAGGCCGCCTACTTCCGTTGCCTTGCGCCAGTGGAATACATCGGTACCACCTACGATAAAAGGATTGGCAAACCCGGCATCACGATAGATACGTTCTACTTCCCAAAGCCCCATGGGGTTGATATTCCCATTTGTTTTATCCAGGAAGGGCAACATACGTTTCTCATTACCATCGGGCAACAGGCCTACGCCCGCAACCATGAGTGCAGCAGCTTCTGTAGCCAGCTTGCGGCGTACCGCAGGCAGTGCCGCATTGATGGCAGCCTTAGCATGGTCGCTGAAGGTATAGTTGCCATCTACAAATCGTATATCATCACGATTGAGTTGATACACAGCAGACGCGGTAGTGCGGGATATTTCAAAAAATACCTGTTTGGGTTCCACCACTATACCGGGGTCGCAAATACTCTCGTTGCCGGTGCCTGTATCGCTGCATACAGGCGGGTAGTAGTTGATTTTCAACTGGCGTTTCTTGCCCGCTTCAGCCTGCAGGTCTGTTTCCGTTATGGTTGTATTAAATTGTCTTGCTGCCAGCAGTGCCGCCAATACCTCGTACGGCTGGCCTTGTTTGGCGTATTGCAGTATACTCTTCTGAGTAGCCTGCATGGCATTCTTAAAGCTCATGGCTTTCGGTTATTAATAGCGTTAAAAAATATTTTCGGTGTTCCGCTCAAGGCGCGGACTTTAAGAATAGCCTGTAACGTATTATCAGCGCCGCGTCCGGCTGCGTGGGAAAGTTGAGGGTTATCCCTCTGCCCATGCCTCTATGGCATTCATGGCACCAGGGGTTTGCTCATCGGTATCAGTCAACATGCTTATATATCCGTTCTGCTGCCCTGCCTGAACATCAGCGGGAGATATATGGCGGTTGTCCTTTACCAGGATGCCTGCTCGCTCGGCCCATTCGCGGGCGAAATCTTCATCGGTTAAGGGTTCATTATTTTCTGTAATTGCGGGTTTACCTTCTCTGTACAGTTCCAGGCGGCGGGTGTCGTCATTGTAGCGCACTTCATACGCCTTCTGTATTTTGTAACTCAGCATCTCCGCCTGCTCCTGCAGGTCACCACCTTTACGGGGTAATTTTTCCACTATTCCCAGGCAACGTGCGGCTATATCGCGTTGCACAAATTTTGCACGTTCAGTTGTCAGCGCTGCTTCATGTTCAGCCTTTAACTGCTCCAGTTGTTGTTCATATTCACGCACGGTAGCTTCCAGGCCTGTCTGCTTTTCCGCGTCAGTTTGTGTATAACGGCTTTCCAGAGCGCCTTTGCATTTCGACAGTAATTGCTCTACGCTTAGTTCTTCCAGTTCGCGGCGGGGTATATTAAACACCCTGTGAGCGGCACTGCGCAAGGCCCCCAGGTAGCGGGCTGTAAATGCAGCGTCTGAGCTTGCTTTCAGTTCTTCTTCCAACGATGGGCGTATTGCTTTACCTACTACCAGGCTGATGTTATTGAATACGGCTTCGATATCGGCATTTTTGTCAGCTTGTTGTTTATCCGCCACAACTGTTACACCTGCGGTGAGCTGAGAAAGCAATTTGTTGGCTTGATCTATGGAGAGTTTCATAATGGTGATTGTTTAAAATGGTTAATGTGCTTTTTTTTTTGACAGAATATTTTGTTTTGTCCACGTATATGCGTTTGTAGCTTCTTTCGGGGTAGAAGAAACCACTGTTTTCTTTTTCGGTGCCGTCAGCATTCAGCCCTACTATATATACATGGCCGGGCGGTACGTCAATAGTCAGTTCTTTGGCTTTTTCTGATTCTGTTTGGGTGACGCTAATTGGTGCTAACAGTTCGGGAGGCAATGTGCCTTCATTAGTCTTTCTTGGCTTTGTCATATTTACAGGATTTTAAATTCTCGGGGATATTTATTGTGCAACAGGGTAGCGGCTTTAGCAGACATATTTATCAATCTGCCTGTTTTGAGGTTTGCCAGTTGTACCAAACCTTTTGAATTGATGAGCCCAGGCAGGTGCACTCTTTTGGTAAGAGTGATAATGCGGGATTGTTTTCTTTTTAGTTTCATGGCGAATCGTAATTTCAATAGCAAATATACAACTATTATTTTAATAGCAAAATTATTTCTAAAAAATGTTTTGTTGCATAATTTTAATAAACCCTAAATATTTTAACCAGCAGTTAAAACCGTAATATTTATCCGATGTAGTGCTAAAAGACACCAATAATAAATATCTTTATATAAGTATACATTAATCAAAAAACTCCTGCTTTATGAAACAACCATTGCTTACTCTTTATTTCGCCATACTATGTGCGACAATAAATGCACAACCTTACTTGGATTCATTCAATATTAATTCAAGTGTCAGCAAAAATTCCAACCCGTCTAATTTGTATGGCTATGGCAACACACTCTATTTCAGTGCTTCTGATAGTACTCACGGAAATGAGCTCTGGGCCATGTACGCCAACTCCAACACCCCATTCAGGCTTACAGATATTATGCCCGGTACAAGAAACTCACTATATTATGGGATTAATTCTATTGCTGCCTTAAACAATATAGTCTATTTTGTTGCTAACGACTCTGCACATGGGGCCGAACTGTGGTTTTATCATCCGGGGGGAGGAACAGGTATGGTTAAAGACATACGTGACGGTGCGCCGGGATCATTTCCAAATTACCTGCTCCCTTACAACAACAGGCTATATTTTGCAGCCACAGACTCGCATGGCCAGGAACTATGGATGCATGAGCCTGCATCAGGTAAAACCGAAAGACTGACAGATATCAATGTTGACAGTTTGAGTTCGTATATAAGGGAGCCTGTAGTCTTTAACGGCAGAATATACTTCCAGGCAATATCTACTACCACCGGGGCAGAGCTATATGTTTATGACCCTGCTGATGGTTCAACACAAATGGTAGCAGACATGCGTCCGGGAAATATGGGAAGTAGCCCGGCCAAATTTCATGTAATGAGCAATAAGCTATACTTTATTGCATACGATGTCACTGCCGGTTACGAGCTATTTGTTTACGATGGCAGCAGCGCTCCCACACGCATTACCGACGTATCTCCGGGCATAAACCCCGGTGTATATCAGTCAGCAAAGCTGGAGGATCTTAACGGTATATTATACTTTTGTGGTAGCGACACCCTAGGTGGCTTCCAACTATGGAAATATGACCCCGTAAGTAACAATGCCGCTATGGTACATGCCATTAATCCGTCAGGCTCGGCATATGTCAACGAAATAACGCGCTATAACAATTCCTTGTTTTTCAGCGCCAGCGACGGTACAAACGGTACTGAGCTCTGGAAGTATGATGGCAGCAATACACCAACTATGGTAGCAGACATCTACCCCGGTACCCAGGGTAGCTTTGTAAATAATATTACATACTGCGGATTAAATCTCTTTTTTACTGCGCGCAATGTCACATATGGCTTAGAACTATTCAGGTATTCCGATTTTGCTGCTGGTATTGAAAACGTAAGACAAGTTGATGGCGTAACCATTTATCCCAACCCCGCTAATGATATAGCACACCTGGAAATAAATCTGAAACAAAACGAGGCACTTGAGGTAACTCTTACGGATATGAGCGGACGTATTGTATACAGGAGTGGCAACGTGCTGTACAGTGCTGCTAAACATACAATTGATATACCACTACAAAATCTTCGTCCCGGCAATTATGTGTATTCATTACAAGGTGCCAATGGCAGTATGGTCGCAAGTGGCAAGGTGATTAGGCAACAATAAATTGACTGATGCAAAACACAGCCCCGCCGTTAACGGCGGGGCTGTTTATATATACCCCTACTTATGAAAGCCTTCTATTGTTTAACGAGCTTAAGGGTCTGCCCGTTTTCAAACTTCATAATATACATACCTGCAGGTTCTGTCGACAAGTCTATGCTGTTTAGGATATACCCACTCTGTATAACCCTCCCGTTCATATCAGTAACCAGCATACGTGTATGTGTTAAAGCCGATGGATATTCTACGGTTACCTTTCCGGTAGTTATAGTTGGATAAGCTTTTACATGTGCTGCAGCCACAGCCTGTTGTACATAAGCCGGTTCCGGAATGATAGTGAGGCTGTCGTTGGCAAATGGGTCAGACCATTTTATATCAGTATATAGATTATTGCCGGTTAGGGTCCTGATGAATGCAACGAGATTAGCCTTTTCCTGCGCACTCAACCTCAGCCGTTGCAAATCACCTCCCGGCCTCAGGCGTGGGTCTAGATTGGGATTATTCTGCGGAATGGAGTCGTAGTGGTTAATTACATCCAGCAGGGTGTTCAAACCGTTCTGCCCTGCGTTGTGCATAAAGCCCCCATAGGGATTACCGTTTGCATCCACCACATCCCGTAGCGAAGGGGCACGGGTATTTGTAATATCGTTGAGCAGGTTAAAAGACCCGATAACACCATTATTACGCGATGCAGGGGCAATGTCAAATTCCGGTGCACCATGGCAACCCGCACATCCGGCACCCCCTGCTATTCTCACGCCATTGGCATCAAACACAGGAGCTTGCGTAAACAGTGCCTTCCCCTGGTTTTCCTGCTGGCTAAAGTTGGGGAAAGGCCCACCCGGAGTGCCGGTCTGTGCTATCCCCGCATCATATTTCGAGTCAAAAGACTGAATACTTCGCACAAACTGTGCCAGTGCCAGTTGTATCCTGTTTTCGGTTATCTGCGCATCACCGTACACCCATGTGAATAGTTCCCGGTAATACCATATGCCGTTCATTTTTGCGATTAGGTCGGTTATGTTCGGGTCGCCGTTCTGGCCGCTATAACCCATCTCAGCATGGTCTTGTATGGGTTGGGTAGTCTGCTGCTCCAGCGTTGCTGCCCTTTCGTCCCAAAAGAACCGTACCTCGTTGGCAAAGCGGGCATTGACCAACCTCATTGAGTGCCTCCCGGTAGTGCCGTTTACACCCTCGCTGGCACCGGCCGTATCACCAAAGGCGAATTGCTGTTTGTGGCAACTTGCACAGGATTTACTATTGTTTACCGACAGCTTTTTATCATAAAACAATACCCTGCCCAGGGTAGCTCCCTTGTCGGTTATTTCATTATTCAGCGGGGTATTGTCTTTGGTTATATAATTAGGGATAACCTGGTTGGCATAATTATCCGGCTTGCCCATATCTATTGTTGCCGATATGGCTATAAACCCGGCCAAAGGTAATGTTACTAATAAAAGGCGTTTCATCAGAGCATGTTTGTTTTTGTTTACCATAGCGCACACTACCCTTTTCCCGGTTAATTGACTATCCTTATAAAGAAAGGTTTAAACTCCTATCACTTTTTTTACAGGAATAATATACTGCATGCCCGTATTATTTTTATAACTATTTTAATCCCGATGCTCGAAATCGCTCACTATATTTATAGGAAGTGGTTATACCATTTTTTCTAAGAGTTGAATTATTACATGACGGCCCGGTAAGGGCCGTTGTGTTTTTAGGCTAATCTTTTGCCTCACTCCCACACTTAATTCCTTTTTATCCTATATTGTAGTTTATTATTACATGAAAAAGCTACTCACTATACTACTGTTGCTTATTGCCATGCACAGTACCGCCCAAACCTGGACCGGTGGCGTTACCTTCCTGACAAAAGACAGCCTGGCGGGTTTGTATAGCCTGGAAGAAAACTGGCTTTTCCATAGCGGCGATAATACGGCATGGGCTGCGAAGGACTATGATGACAGTCAATGGATGAGGCTTGACCCACAGTTGAAATACAAAAAAGGTATTGATAGTATCTTTAAGGGTAACCGCGGGTGGTTCAGGCTACACATATATATAGACAGTTCGCTCAAAAATAAGCAGCTTGCAATGCGGGTAGGGCAATATGGCGCCTCAGAAATATACCTGGACGGCGTAAAAATAATCACCTACGGAACAATCCACCCACACAAAGACAGTGTTGAGTACTTCAACCCCCATGGCCTTCCGGTTTCCATCGGCAGCCTGGATACAGGCGGGCACGTAATAGCAGTCCGCTACGTAAACCACTACGCAGAGGAGGAGTGGTTTAATTACAAAAACGCAGTAGCAGGATTTGAAATTGAAATAGGTGCCTCAACCCGTCTTTTCCAAAACTACAAGGGTATATTGGTATTAGCCGGCATCAGCCTGCTTATACTGGCGGGCTTTTTCATAGCCCTGGGCATGTCACATTTTTTCATGTGGTTATATCACCGTAAGGCAATATCCAACCTGTATTTCAGCATTTTTTGTATATCTGTCGGCGCTGCATTATTTCTACCTTATATAAAATTCATAAGCAATAACCCCAGCCACGAAAATACAGTAGCACATATAGGGCTGGCATTAGGCGTTTTTATTACGATAACCCTAAGTGGAGTAAGCAACGAATTATTCAGTAAGAAAAAACTCAGGTTCGGCATAATAGCATTGACTTGTACTTTACCCCTCGTAGTCATGTATTTCCACCTTACTATGGCGGTGGTGGTATATCTATTGTGCCTGATAATGGTGACCCTTGAATCCATCATCCTGACTATCAGGGCCATTTACAGAAAAGCCAAAGGTGCAAGGATAATAGGTGTAGGAATATTGTTTACCACCCTTTTCTTCTTTGTAATATTCGCTTTGTCGTTAGTCAACGATGGATTATCTATTGGAGATGGCATTGCCGGAAAGGCATTTGTATCCCTGGCTGTTGCAGCAGTACTTAGCATACCCGTGTCCATGTCGATATACCTGGCTATGAGCTTTGCAGAAACCACGAAAAACCTGGATAAACAGTTGCAACAGGTACAATTGCTTTCGGCTAAAACATTGGAACAGGAACAGGAAAAACAGAAGATGCTGGCCAACCGTAAAGAAGAACTGGAACATGAAGTGGCTGAACGGACTGCTGAAATACGCGAGGAAAAAAAGAAATCAGACGAATTGCTCCGCAATATCCTGCCTGAAGAAATAGCGGAGGAGTTGAAGCAAAGCGGCTCCAGCGATGCCCGGTATTTCGACCACGTATCTGTAATATTTACCGATTTTGTTGACTTTACTAAGGCGGGAGAACGGTTGACACCACAGCAGCTTGTAGACGAATTGCACGCGTGCTTTAAGGCTTTCGACGAAATTATATCCCGCTACCATATAGAAAAGATAAAAACCATCGGTGACGCTTACCTGGCTGTATGTGGCCTGCCTACCGAGGTGGAAAATCATGCTGAAAATACAGTAAGGGCCGCCCTGGACATCATGGTATTTATGCAGGAACGCAGGAAACAAAGGCCGGATACAACCTTTGACATACGCATAGGCATACACAGCGGCGCTGTCGTAGCAGGAATAGTAGGCGTTAAAAAATTCGCCTACGATATATGGGGCGATACCGTAAATACCGCCGCCCGTATGGAGCAAAGCAGTTTATCCGGCAAGATTAATATATCCCAGGCTACTTATGACCTGATAAAAGGCAAATTCGTTTGCAGCTACAGGGGTGAAATAGCCGCTAAAAACAAGGGGGACATGAATATGTACTTTGTAGAGGGGCTCTTATAACCTCTATTATTACATACTGATAATCAGCTCCTTAAGTTAAACATTCCTTCCGGCAGTTACGGGATAGCCCCACACCGTTCTGCACCCTTCATCTTTTGTTAATTACTGGTTAACAGATTGCAAATCAGCCGTTAAGAAACACTGTTTTTCCCATACGAATCAATTGGCTGTCACACCTTTGCATCAACAAACCAACAAACAACAAACGAGGAAGAAATGAAAAAGATCACATTATTAGCAGTATGCTGCCTGGTATTAAATATAGTAGCCTCTGCCCAGTCTAACGGACGTGGTAATGGCGGCCAGAACAGTAATGGCAACAATGGTAACGCCCATGGCAATAGCGGAAACGGTAATGGCCAGGGTAATAATGGCAACGGAAATGGCAATGGCGGCAGCAATAACAACAGTGGAAGCAACAGTGGCGGAAGCAGCAGTGCCGGCGGCGGAGAAGCTACAGCAGCTACCCAATCAACCAATCTCTCCCTGGCGAATGCCATAGAAATAACCTTTACAGGCAATATGAGCGCTACGGGTGCTGATGTAACCATCCCATTCACTACTGTGAATGACTACGCCAACGGCGTTGAAAGTGACGCTCAGGAACTGAAAGTGCGCTCCAACAAAGATTTTTCAATAGCTGTAAAAGCTAACGCTTCAGAGTTCTCATATACAGGTAACACTACCCCTGCTCCTGAAATGCCAGTAGAAGGTGTATTGGCTGTAAAAGTAACAGCTAACGGCACAGGCGGCAGCATAGCAGGTTCTTTCAGCGAGTATGCTACCCTGACCAGCAGCAACCAGGACCTGATAACTGCCGCTGATCGTGGTGGCAACCAGACTTTCAGTGTGAAGTATAAAGCTACTCCCGGTTTCGCTTACCCTGCAGGTACTTACGCTGTAGATGTAGTATATACCGCTACCCAGGAATAAGATAATTGTCTCTCTAGTTGTAATATAACGGCCCCGTTTTCACGGGGCTGTTTCTTTTTGTTAACGGCTTGTTGCCTGCTTGCTAAGCGGGCGTTAACCGGGGTCGTTTTTTTGGACATGGGGGCCTCTTGCCCCCATCTTTGTATCACAATAGCAAACAAACACAAACAACAACGTAAACAGACAAACAACAGATAAAATGAAAAAGTTAATCACAATATCAGCCTTCTCTTTCTTCGGTTTCGCAGCTAACGCTCAAAACCAGGCTAACCAATCTTCTTCTGCTTCTCAGACAGTACAATTGTCCCTGAGCAATGCAATCGAAATCACTTTTACAGGTAACAACAGCGCTACCGGTGCTGACGTAACCATCCCTTTCACAACTGTGAACGACTATGCCAACGGTGTTGAGAGTGACGCACAGGAACTGAAAGTTCGTTCTAACAAAAACTTCTCTGTAGCGGT
>CAZEZM010000011.1:0-103486 GCA_964515955.1 uncultured Flavipsychrobacter sp.
AAATGAATGTCATAGGTATTAACATTTCACTAATGCTGATTGCGTTCCTCATCGCGTGGGGAAGGTATAAAAAAGCACCTTTGGCAGCTAAATCATAATTCAATGCAGCGGAAAGGCTTTTTAGAAACTATCTTTACTCTTTCAACAACGGGAACATTAAGCAGTTTTAAGTCATTCACTGATACTTGGTGAAGAAGTGTCGCTTCTGCCAGGCAGCAGTGGTAAAAACTTTGGCAAACCTTTGTTAATTGCTGGGCGGACCGGGTGCATTATACAAATTGGGAGCAACGTTTACCCGGACGTGCATCTATTGGGTAGCATGGCAGCTATGTTAAATTGATTTGTAAATGAAAAATTAATTTGGTTGATGGGTCAACCAATATTATCTTTGCAAAATGAATGAGATGGATATCCACGATCAGGTGCTGATGTTTCGCTTCTTTGAATTGCATAAAACGATCGCCAAAAGAATCAATAAGTACTTTGACAGGGATGGGTTTGAAATTCATATCGAGCAGTTTCCCGTACTAATGATCCCGTTTTTTAAAGGTGCTATTTCCCAACAAGAGATTGCTGATATCTCCGCCCGTGATAAATCTTCCATACTGCGTAGCGTTACCTCCCTTACAAGCAAAGACCTTGTGGCGACAGCACAGAATCCTTTTGATAAAAGGAAGAAAATGGTCCAGCTGACAAGGGAAGGCAAAAAGCTTGCCGGAAAGGTCGCTTTGGAAATAGTAACGCTGGATGAATTGGTATTCAGCTGTCTGTCTGCTGAAGAACGCACCACATTTGAGGCACTGCTTGAAAAATGTCAAAAACACGTTTCTGCACTATGATTTTTTTTATAAATAGTGGATATATCAACTCATTGGCAAACCAGAAAATCATATTAAAAAAGAGTGCTGGAACCGTACAGTATCCAGATCTGCCGCATAGACGAGATAGCCCGACTATGCGGCATATGTAAACCGGAAAAGGCTAGAGCGTGATAGATAAATCTTAAACTACAAGTATAATTAGACAAATAAACGAAATGAACATTCGAAGATTATTGTATGGTTTCTGCTTGGGTATTCTGTTGCCAGGCGTCGTAGTTGCGCAAACGCAGCGGCTCTCTCTCAAACAATGCCTCAACCTGGCATTGGAGAACAACCAGACACTGGCCATTAGCAGGTACGAAGAACAGGTTGGAGAACAACAGATTCGCGAAACACGTGCACGCGCACTACCGCAGGTAAATGCTAGCGGTAACCTGACCGATAACTATAAACGGCAGGTGTTGGTTTTGCCGCCGGGTTTCCAGAGTCCGGGACAGGATGGTCCGCTGAAAGTTGGATTGACCTACGGTACTGCTATCAATGCAGATGTCAGCCAGACGCTGATGGACGCCTCGGTATTTACTGCTTTGAAAGCTGCAAAGGCTGGTAGGGCCTACTATAAACAAAGCACGCGTCAAACTGAAGAGGACGTAATCCACCAAACCGCTCAGGTATATTACAGAATACTCGCCGCCCGTGAGCAGATACGTGCACAGGACAGTAATATTGCCAAACTGACAAACATAGTGGCAGCCACTCAAGGCCAATATGATAATGGTCTGGCACGTAAAATAGACCTGGATAGAATAAAGGTAAACTTGACAAATGCCAGAACGCAACGTCTGCAGCAGCTTAACCTGGTTGCTGTACAGATGGCAAATCTGAAAATGCTCATAGGCCTACCAGCAGAAATGGATATTATGCCAGAAGAAATTTCGCTCAGGGAAATTGAAAAAAAAGCTGCCAGCTATGTACCTGCTGAAGACTTCGACATTGAAGACCGTACCGAGATACAGGTTGTGGACGTACAGATACGCCTGAGCAATCTGCAGACAAAAGCCTTTCGCGCAGAGAACTATCCCAAGTTAAATGCATTCTTCAACTATGGCTACAATGGTGTAACCAACAATTTCGACAGCTATTTTAAATCCAAAAGCAATAGCGATGCTATATGGTACGGTGTGGGTTCATTCGGGCTACGCCTAAGTATACCGATTTTCGATGGCTTTGCACGTAACGCACGTACACAAAAGAGCATTATTCAGGGCCTGGAATTGCGGAAGCGTCGCGAAGGCCTTGTTCTCTCTTTGAAGGCTAACTACCAAAATGCCCGCACACAGATCGTTAACAGCATCAGCACCATCAGGTCGCAAAAGGAAAATGTAGAACTGGCCTCCCAGGTCTACAGCTCCAGCCAATCCAATTACAATCTTGGGCTTGCTACATTAACCGATCTGCTTGAATCGCAGACATCATTTATACAGGCACAAAACAGCTATACCCAGGCTCTGCTCGATTATAAAATCGCTGAACTGGAAACGATACGCTCAGCAGGTAATCTGAGGTCTTTATTACAATAACATAATAACACTTCTCAAAATAACAGTTAACAGAATGAAAAAAGTCATTTTATATAGCGCAATCGTTATAGCTACAATAGCACTAATCATGTGGAAGCTGAACAGTAATAAAAAGCATAATGCGGCGCGTACCGCAATAGTAAAGGAAAGCTCTTCAGGGGCCGTGCCTGTGCTAACTGAAAAAGCTTCGCTAACTACGTTAGATGAATCATTCTCAGCTAATGGAAATTTTGAAGCGGTCCATCAAATAGATTTCAGTGCAGAATCACCTGGCCGTATCACACAATTGATGGCAAAAGAAGGCACACTTGTAAAGGCAGGGCAGGTATTAGCCAAAATAGATAACCAGGTTGTTGGTGCAGATCTTGAAATAGCACAGGCCAATGTCAATGCCGCCCGCATTGACATGGAACGTTACCAGAAGGCGCTGCAGACAGGAGGTGTGACCCAGAAGCAGGTGGATGATATGACCCTACAGTATCACAATGCACAAGCCAGACTTACACAAGCTAAAAAGAACACGGCTAACACCTTGCTGAAATCGCCTATTGACGGTGTCGTAAATGCAAAATATGTGGAGGTGGGCGCTTATCTGGCCGCAGGTACCAAACTGTTTCAGATCGTAGACATATCCCGCTTGAAACTGGTAGTCAATGTGCCTGAAAGCCAGGTCGTATCGCTGCGCCTTGGACAGGAAGTGCCTGTCACTACTAGTGTTTATCCTGAAGTAACCTATAAAGGCAAAATTACCTTCATAGCTGCAAAAGGTGATGAAACATTAAACTATCCAGTAGAAGTAGAGATCGCAAACATAGCCGGTAAACAACTGAAAGCCGGAATGTACGGTACTGCAACTTTCACCCTTCCGAAGCAAAAGCCTGCTATACTTATACCCCGTGCTGCATTTTATGCGGGTGTAAGCAACAACTCAATTTTTGTGGTGGAGAACGGAAAGGCTGTTTCAAAACATGTAACATCCGGACGTGTCTATGGCGATCTGGTGGAAGTGCGCGGCGGATTGAATGAAGGTGAGATCGTAATCACCAGCGGACAGGTGAATCTTGCAGATGGTACTGCTGTTTCTGTTCAAAAACACTAGTCAACAGATAGATGACAATTAAGAAAATATAATAATGAAAATAACAGAGATTTCAATCAAACGTCCCACCATCGTTGTGGTGATATTCACTATACTGGGGCTATTGGGTTTCCTTAGCTATAAGTCGCTTAATTACGAGCTGCTTCCTAAGTTTGCCACCAACAGAATTACTATATCAACTGTGTATCCCGGCGCTGGTCCGGATGAGGTACAGAATACAGTCACCAAGAAGATAGAAGATGCAGTTTCCTCCATGGAAAACATCAAAAAGCTTACTTCCCGGTCGCAGGAAGGGGTATCTATTGTTACCATTGAATTGACGATTCAGGCAGATGTGGATTACAGTTTGCAGGACGCGCAACGTAAGATTAACTCCGTGCTGTCCAGTCTGCCCTCAGATGTGAAAACTCCATCTCTGAACAAGTTTTCGCTTGATGACTTACCCATCATTACGCTATCGGCTACAGCTGATATGAGCGCAACGGGGTTTTATGACCTCATTGATCAGCGTATAGCTCCCCGGCTGTCCAGGATTGAGGGTGTAGCTCAGGTAAACATTGTCGGCGGACAGGAAAGGGAAATACAGATAAACGTCAATGCGGACAAATTGAATGCTGCAAACCTCTCGCTACTTGCGGTACGCAATGTTATCGCCAATGCGAATGTTGACTATCCAACAGGTAAGCTAAGGACTGTGAACAACCAAATATTGGTACGCCTGTCCGGTAAGTATAGCGACATAGATGTATTGCGCAGCCTAGTAGTGGCGACCGGCAAAGACGGA
The DNA here is from genome assembly GCA_964515955.1 of uncultured Flavipsychrobacter sp. Classification (GTDB taxonomy): domain Bacteria; phylum Bacteroidota; class Bacteroidia; order Chitinophagales; family Chitinophagaceae; genus UBA5543. Next base: position 4,285 of record CAZEZM010000011.1, read on the forward strand.
TCCCAGATACGTTTGCAGGATATAGCCGACGTACAGGACGGTGCAAAGGATTCGGAACGACTGGCCCGCCAGGATCAAAGGCCGTCTATCATAATGCAGATACAAAAGCAGGCTGATGCCAATGCTGTACTGGTCAGTGAGGGTGTACACAAACAATTGTCGCAGATTAAGAGTGAATACAAATCAATAAACCTGAATCTGTTGGTCGCCTCTGACAGCTCCGAGTTTACGCTTGAGTCTGCAAACGATGTAATCAAGGATCTGTTTATAGCCATCCTGCTGGTTGCCGGCGTGATGCTGCTCTTCTTGCACAGTATGCGTAACTCTCTGATTGTCATGGTCTCTATTCCCTTGTCGCTCATAATCACCTTTGCGGGTATGTATGCACTGGGCTTCTCGCTTAACCTGATGTCCCTGCTGGCTTTGTCGCTGGTGGTGGGTATTCTGGTGGATGATGCCATCGTGGTGCTGGAGAATATATACCGCCACATGGAAATGGGTAAGAATAAAGTACGGGCAGCTTTGGACGGAGTTTCAGAGATAGGCCTTACCGTGACTTCCATTACTCTAGTGATCATCGTGGTATTCCTTCCGATATCACTTACCAGCGGACTGGTTTCTAACATCCTCCGCGAGTTTTGCTTGACAGTGGTCATAGCAACCGCAATGAGCCTGTTGGTCTCATTTACAGTCGTGCCCTGGCTTTCTTCCCGTTTTGGTAAGCTGGAGCGCCTTACGGGTAAGAATATGTTTGAACGTTTTATACTTTGGTTTGAGCGCCAGCTGGATAAGTTTACGAATTGGGTAACAGGAATTCTTAAATGGTCGCTTAACCATAAGAGGATTACGCTGTCTACCATTCTTATATTGCTATTTGCATCATTTGCGTTGTTAGGAACTGGATATATAGGTGGCGAGTTTATACCTAAAGGTGACCGCGGTCAATTTATTGTTGGCCTTGAATTGCCCAAAGATGCGTCGCTGGAACAAACAAACCAGATGACAATGAAAGCTGAAGCCTTTTTGAAGAAGCAGCCACTGGTGCGATCTATTACCACCACCGTGGGACAAAGCAGTGAGGACGGTTTCGGTATGTCTTCTTCTACTGCGTATAAGTCGGAAATCACGGTAACGATGATTCCGGAAAATGAACGGAATGAGCGATCGGACCTATATGCTGCTTCATTGAAGAAAGAACTGGGTGCCATGTTAACTGGTGCAAAGGTTAAGACAACACCAGTAAACATCTTCGGTACTGCCGACCGTGCTGCTATTGATCTGGTGATTATGGGTACTCATCAGGATAGCGCCATGAAATTTGCCAAAATTGCGGCAAAGGAACTGGAAAATATAGACGGTGCTACTGCTGTGAAACTTTCGGTGGAAGAAGGAAACCCTGAAGTGCATATTTCTATCGACAGAGATAAGATGGCCTCGCTGGGGCTGAGTATGGAGACTATAGGAGGAACCTTGCAAACGGCATTTGCGGGTACTGCTGATGACAGCCGTATGAAATTTCGTCAGGGTGAATATGAGTATGATATGAACCTGCGCTATGACAACTTTAACCGCCGTAGCGCTGAAGATGTACGCAATGTGATTTTCGTCAATTCTCGCGGTCAGAACATTCGTCTTTCTGAATTTGCAACTGTAACACAATCCTCCGGCCCAAGCCGGTTGGAACGCAGAGATAAGCTCGCCTCTGTGAATGTGCAAAGTCAGGTTATTGGTCGTCCTTCAGGTGATGTTACGAAAGACTTTACCAAACAACTGGAGAAGCTGCAAAAGCCAGAAGGCATAAGCTATAAATTTGGCGGCGATGCGGAGAACCAGGGAGAATCCAACAGTACGCTGGGCATCGCTTTGCTGCTCTCGGTATTGCTTGTATACTTGATAATGGTGGCTCTGTATGATAATTATATACGCCCGCTGGTTGTAATGTTCTCTCTTCCCTTATCACTGGTCGGTGCGTTTCTTGCGTTGGCATTGACTAACAATACGCTGAATATATTCTCCATTATGGGTATTATCATGCTGTTTGGGCTGGTAGCTAAGAACGCTATTATGCTGGTTGACTTCGCCAATCAAAGTAAGGAAGAGGGTTATAGCACTGATGAGGCACTGATACGGGCTAATCAGGCCAGGCTACGGCCGATACTGATGACCACCATAGCAATGGTGTTTGGTATGTTGCCCATTGCTTTCGCCAGCGGTGGTGTAGGAGCCATTAAACACGGCCTTTCATGGGTAATTATCGGTGGGCTGATATCATCTATGTTCCTTACGCTGATCGTGGTGCCTGTTGTTTACAAGATCACCGATCTTATGATGATTCGTTTCGGCTGGGGCAACATTGCAAAGAAAAGATTGGTAAAGCAGAAAATCACTTCTAATGTATTCCTGCTTCCTGAGAAGCATTGATAAGACTTTATCTGTTGTCGACAAGAGGTCCTTACGAAAGTAAGGACCTCCTTTTGCCACTAAATATCATAGTAGCGTGCCCCTTTTTTGCCGAGCATGTACATGGACGAGCAGTTTGCAGCTGACAAAACACGCCGATAAGAAATGTACGAAAGCAATAATTAACCGATCTTTCAATGTTCCGTAGCATACTGTGTCTGGTAAAGGAGCATGCAATCTTTCTATAAAAGAACTCTTCAACTATGTGTAGCAAACTCAAAACCTGCAAAAGTCTATTTCGGGTATTGAAAATTCAATGAAGAAACAAAGGCAATTTAACAAGAAGCTTGCATTGAAACGAGCTTGAAGTTTTGCAGGCTCAATATTTGTCCTGACTTACAATCTTCGTTCCCAATATTCTTTTTCAACTGCAATAGATGGCAACATATTCAGTAGCATTCAACCATTCCCGTCATATAGCTAATTAATTCTGCGGCTAAGATACCCTCGAACCTGTTGTAAAATGAACCACAATGGATTTGCCTCTGCGAGTTCCTCCATTGTGGCAACAGGTGTCTTTGGGTTTTTCTTGCCTGGAATTAAAGCTTTCATTCCGGGAATTTATGGTTTAACCGCCTGACTGTTATGTGTGGCCAGCATGGCAGCCAGGCACAAAGAAAAATTTATGACAACAAACTTGAAAAAAGAACAAAAGAATGGCACTGCAAAGACAGCAATGCCGAATGTACAGGCTCCAATTCAAAAGCCGGTTAAAGATGAAAAACCTGCCGAGCCTACGAAACCGACATTGGAAGAACGTATCCAGCGGGTTGATGAGCTAAAGGCGTTGACACTGAAACGCCAGCGTACGATTGAAACGTTGCACAATGTCAGGACGTTCAATTTTACCAGTGATGAAAACTGCCTGTTGTCCTTGCGAGACAGCGCGGGTAATAAGTTTGAAACCGGTAACACCAACCTGATTGGTATGTTGAAAGATTATTTTATCACTTTACTGACTGATAAGGTGTCAGCTTTAGATGATGAGATATTGGTGTTTAAGCTGTAGCTGAATATCATCAGCGATACTCGAACTCCGGGGTGTTTACTTCGGAGTTTTTTATTGTCCTTACTGCATACAGGAATATTTTCCCTTTTTTTCTTGACAAATGTGATTTGGTGAGACTATATTCCTATCCGCCAACAGGCAAAAATATGTTCATAACTAAGAAAGGAATAAGGCATGTCCAACAACAAAGTAACCCTTATCGGCCACCTCTGTGGCGACCCTGCAATCATTGAGAAAGACGATAAACTGTTTGCTGCTTTTTCTATGGCCACTACGGAAAGCTACAAAGACAAAGAAGATAACTGGCAGAACAAAGAACCTGTGTGGCACCGGATAATTTGTTTCAGTAATAATACGGTTGAACTGGCGCGGGCTTTTAAAAAGGGCGCTCGTGTCGAAGTAACGGGGGCTTTATCCTACCGTCCCTTTGAGATCAAACAACGCGGTAAAAAACCTGTCAAAAAACAGGAAGCTACCGTTATCGCCTATAACGTTGAAGCCAGGCCTCTTTCCTGAGCATCCGGGGCGGCCACAGATGGAAGCCGGTGTTCGAATTATGGCACGGCCATATCAGCCCCTTCCATCCGTCCGTGAAAATTAATGACGACATTCAGAACAAAAGCCCTGTGCCTGTCAATGACGCGGCCCCAAGGGTGGGGTTTACAGCATTGCATTTTTTTGCTTCGCAAAAAGCCTGCTAATGCCCGCTATGACAGGCACAGGTCCGTTGTTCGGTGTTGAATGCGTCATTTTCACTTTAACCGATGAAAGGAACAAAACAATGGCATTTAATAATACCGTAACACTGATTGGCAACCTGGGGTCTGAAGCCAGGATACTGGAAAAAGACGGGCGCAGGTTCGCGGCGTTCTCCATAGCTACCGTTGACAGTTTTCAGGATAGCAGCGGGGACTGGCAGTCAAAGCCCACCGTCTGGCACGACCTGGTATCCTTCAGCCCGCAGGTCATTCAACAGGTCAAAAGCCTGAAAAAGGGGACCCGTATACAGGTCACAGGTTCTTTATCCTACAGGGCTTTCCCCTCAGCAACGGATAGCGGTGGCAGCATTCAGAAAAAAGAAGCGACAGTCATCGCCCGTAAGCTGGAACTCAAAACATTGGTCAAAAAGATGGCCTGAGCATTGCGGGAAGGGGCGTTATGCGGGTAATGCCCTTTCCCTGCAACCGAGTAATGAACACAAGTAAGAAAGGAATACAGAATGAACATGCAAAATTACATTGAACTCGCTGAAGATGAGTTTGACCAACGGTTTACGCTTATCGTCAATCCGTTTGACAAGAATGCTGGATGGAACGGCTGCTTTTTTGAAACCTATGGTGACGAACTCGAATTTGTCCGTATTCAAAATCCGGGTTGTATCTGGACAATGATAGACGGTGATGATGGAAGGCTATGGCTTGTCAGCGGCTACCATTATGTCAACCGCATCAACTATCTGATCAGCATTGAGCAAGTGCCTGCTGATGTTTTCTATCAAATTCCACTGGATTAACCGGAAAGGGAACACCATGTCCGCCAAAAACAAAGACAATTTTTATCAAGCTATCACCGATAAGATCATAGGCCTGCTGGAACAGGTCAACGTTGAAGACTACCAGCCTCCCTTCGCCTCACTGGCGGCGCAGGGGCTACCGCTCAACCCTTCCACGGGTAAACACTATCAGGGCGTTAACGTGCCTTGCCTATGGATGTACCAGCAGGAAAAGGGCTACACATCCAATCATTGGGGAACTTTCAAACAATGGAAAGACCAGGCCGCAAGCGTAAAGAAGGGTGAAAAAGGCAGCACGATTGTCTTTTACAAAACCCTCCTCATTGATGATGAAAACAGCCTGGAAGCTACACCTCAACGTATCCCCATGCTGCGCCTGTACACTGTATTCAATGCCTGCCAGGTAGAAGGTTATGAACACCAGGAAAACCCGCCGCCCAATGAGACTGATCTTGTACGACGCATAGCCTTAGCCGATGAATTTTGCGCCAACACCAAGGCGGATATCCGGCATGTCAAAGGAGACTGTGCCTATTATAACCGGGTAGAGGATCATATCTGTTTACCGGAGACTATTAATTTTCTCGACACAGCAGATGCAACAGCGACACAGAACTACTATGCAACGCTCCTGCATGAGCTGTCGCACTGGACTGGAGCACCACACAGGCTGAACCGGGACAAAGCCAAAGACCGCACCGAAAAATTCAAATATGCCTTCGAGGAACTTGTTGCAGAAATATCGAGTGCTATGCTTTGTGCAAAACTCGGTATCAGCCAGCAACCAAGAGCCGACCATGCGCAATACATCAAAAGCTGGTTACAGGCATTGAAGAATGACAACAAATTCGTGTTTCAGGCATCGGCTCATTCAGCCAGGGCCGTGGAATATTTGGACAATTTGCAACCAACCTACTAGCAGGAGTATCCAATATGAAAGACATTATAACAATTGACAGGATTATTGAAAAAGCCTCGCCTGACCAACTGGCCGCTGCATTGCTCATCCAGTTAAACGGATATGTAGGGCAAAAAACAACCGAACATCTTTGCAACCTGTCTGGCAGTGAAATTTACCGTAAGCAAAAAACCGGGACATTTCCTCAAAAGGTGCATATTGGGCAAGGGCAGCGCAAAGCCTATCGCATTCATGATATTCAATCATGGCTGGAACAACCGACTACCTGGCGGGCAGAAATGAATGGTGCGGCTGAGAGGACTTGAACCTCCACAGGCGTTAGCCTACATCGACCTCAACGATGCGCGTCTACCATTCCGCCACAGCCGCACTATCCGGCTTTATGCACCATGCGTTTGAAAAATGCAAAGGATTAATGCCTGAAAAATTGTTGCTGCTGCACGCTTTTCCTGAGTTCGGTTACAGGTGGAACTTTACCAGCTTCAGGGGCTTTTAAAATTTCATCCAGCACAAATTCCAGTACCTCGGCAACTTTCTGCTTTTCGTAATCATAGGCATAACGGTCATAGACCGTGGTAGCGCCATCGTCATCCACATGGTTCAATGCTTTTTTGACAAAGAAACGCGGCACTCCTACACCTGTTAACAATGTAGTTGCGGTACGGCGCAGGTCATGCGGGGTGAATGGCTCACAACCCCAGAGCGTGCAATTATCCCGGACATTCTCTGATAGCGTTTCATAGCGCATAATATTCAGGTCATTTCGTTCGGGTGTTGCTTTTTGTTTATGATATTTTGAGATGCCAAAAATATAAGGGCAACCCGAAGTATAGGCCTTCATTTCTTCTATAATATCCAGCGCATAGCGGTTAAGTGCTACCCGGTGAAAAACAGTATTCTTGGTAACTTCTTTGGGTAGCTCCCAAAATTGCTCTTCATTGATAATACGTTGCCATTCGGCGTAACGGACTTCTTTACCCCTTTGCAAAGTGACCAGCACCATTTTCAATGCCCCCTTGATTATAGGGTTCATGGCCGTATTTTGAATGCCATGCCAGAACAGATAAATTTCTTTGGTTGATAATACCCGGTCTTTACTGCCTTTGTGGGCTGGGGGCTTTAATCCCGCTGCCGGGTTCGCTTTTATCCCTTCGTACCAGTCCATCCCGTAATTATACATACAACGCATATGCTGCCAGGATTCCCTTGCAGCACCGGGGCTACCCCGTTCCAGTATTTCCTTATTTACTTCCCGTATATGCTGCTTAGTGATCTTATTGGCTTTAAGCTGTCCGTACATGCGCCCGAGGTCCCGCCGTACATAAGCCACCTGGTTGGCAATGCTTTTAATGCCCGTTGCTTCCCCATGCGCCTCCCATTCCGTTATCAGTTCTTCAACTGTAGGGATTGCTTTCTGTTGTTTATTCCGGGCCGCTTGCTCCGCAGCAGGGTCATCCCCGCAAATGATACTTTCTTTGTCTTTACTATATAAAGTCCTGGCTTCAGCCAGGGTTAATGCAGGGTAAGTGCCGTATGTCTTTTTACGGTATTTTTTCAGGGCCGCATTATAGTAATGGTGTATAAAGACCTTTTTCCCTTTAGGGCCGATCCGCAGGCCGAAACCGGGCATACCTTCCGCCCACCAGGTAACACGCTTGCTTTCCGGTCGCAGATTTCGGATACTAACGTCTGTAAAAAGGATAACACGCTTCTTATCGCTGTGAGCGCTAACAGGTTTTTGGGTTATATATTTCCACCGGGATAAAAAACAAGCTGAAGACAAAAAGAAAGAGCAAGAGCATGACACGTAAACCCTTATCTTTTCTACTCGTGGCAACGATGTTGTCCGGTTGCACAATGATCCCTGATTTTTCCCGGCCTGATTTTTCAGCGGCGCAAAACTGGCATGACGTACCGGGCTATGAATTACAGACCGGAGAAGACCTGGCTGTACAAATGGACTGGAAGGCGTTTTTTAATTCGTCCGAGTTTCATCTGGTGATTGGAACGGCTCTGCAAAACAACAAGGATCTGAGAACCGCTGCCTTGAATATCGAAGAGGCCCGCGCTCTTTACCGGATTGAACGTGCTGATCTCTTCCCGAATATCAATGCGAATGGGGATGGAACGATTGCCGAAAGATCGGAAGAAAGCAGCGTCACAGGCCAAGCGCAAAAAACAGAGCTTTATGAGGCCAATCTCGGCATTGCCGCATACGAATTGGATCTCTTCGGCAAAATTCGCAGCAACAATGAATCGGCGATCAATGAATATCTGGCGACAACGGAAGCGCGCACTGTCGTCCGTAATGCTCTGATTGCAGAGACGGCGAATGCCTATCTGCAACTTCTGGCTGATCAAAAGCTTTTGTCGCTGACACAAAAGACGCTGGAAGCACAGCAGCGCACCTATGATATTTTGTTGCAAAGTCTGGAAAAAGGGGTTTCGACCGAGCAGGATGTCGCACGTGCAGCCACAGCCGTGGAAACCGCGCGGGTTAATCAACATCAATATAGCCGTTTCGTCGCACAGGATAAAAATGCGCTGTTCTTGCTGATGGGCGTTGCACAGGATAATGCATTTCTGCCGGAAACGACTCTGGATGACGTGGCGATCAAGGACAGTCTGGATACGGGTTTACCCTCTGAAGTTTTGTTGATGCGCCCCGACATCCGGCAGGCAGAATATGAGTTAATGGCACGCAACGCCGATATCGGTGCCGCCAGAGCTGCCTTCTTCCCAAGCATCACACTCACCGGCACATACGGCTTTGCCAGCCAAAGCCTCGGCAATTTATTTGCCAGTGGCGCAGGCGGTGCCTGGGCCTTCTTGCCGCAAATCACACTGCCGATCTTTCAAGGTGGGCGGAACAAGGCCAATCTTGATCTGGCCGAAATTCGCAAGGAAAAGGCCGTGGTCGGTTATGAGAAAGCTATTCAAACCGCCTTCCGCGAAGTCTCTGACGAGCTTGCAGCACGGGAAACGCTCGACGAGCAACTAAAATCACAGCGCCGTCTCGTAGCCGCCGCGCAGAAAGTTTATGATATCTCCGAGGCCCGCTATAAATCCGGGATTGATAGTTTCCTCAGTGTCCTTGATGCACAACGTGAACTTTATGTTTTCCAGCAAAATGAAATTCAAATCGAACGGCAGCGCCTGGCCAATCTGGTTAATCTTTACAAGGTGCTGGGCGGGGGGAGCAAGATGTGAGCACGGCCAGGGGGAAATTCATTCGCGCTACTGTAACTTTGTCTTTGAAAAAATTTCGTAGACCATCTGTTAGGGTGCTTTCTTTGAGGCTGTAATTTGGCGTTACAGAGAGGTCATTTTTCTGATGCTTCGGAATATCATGGACAATGATCTTTTCGATGACAATCGAGTATAAATCAATTTTCTTCGCCATGTTTTATCTTCTAGTTGTGTGTGCTGAAATAAAACCTAAAGTAGCACGAGAGCTACAAATGGTAAATACAGACATATTGTCGGTTGTATGGTACGGGCAAAATACCTCCCTGTAACGCTATTTATACCCCTGTATTATGCGACAATTGTTCGACCTATGTTCGACCCAAGATGTGATAAAATAAAGAAGCCACTCTGAAAGCGGCTTCTGTCGTGTAGCGAGAAGGGGAATTGAACCCCTGACCTCAGGGTTATGAATCCTGAACATAATGAATTCCGATATTGCGAAATGGGCTGAAAGTACCTATTTAACTGGATGTTCGTTTCATAAAAATACATTTGTGACCAATAAAAACCTCTATTTGTTGTACCTATGTTGTACCCATTTTTGTATCTTTACATTCGCTAAAACATTGATACATGGGAACATCAGTAAAAATAGTATTGCGCAAGAAACAAAAAAATAATGAAACCTATCCACTTGCCATACGTATAACAAAAGATCGCAAAACCTCGTTTATTCACACGGGGCAATATATTCATGAAAAAGATTGGGATGCTGTCAATGAACGGGTCAGAAAATCCCATCCTAACTCTGTAAGGCTAAATAACCTCCTACTTACAAGAAAAGTGGAAGCAAATAACCAGTCATTGGAACTTGAAGCCACACAACCTGATGTGACCGCAAAAGCGGTTCGTAAGAAAATAAAGCCTAGCTCAAATGGATCTGTGTTCGCACAAGCTGATTTGTATTTGGAACGTCTTCAAAAGGATCAGAAATATAACCAGTTTCAAGCCCAGGAACCAAGGGTAAAATATTTAAAGCAATTCCTGGTAGACGATATTGCTTTTTCAGATTTTACTATCCCACATATCAAGCGTTTCAAAGCTTGGCTTAAATCAGAGCGTAAAGTTTCAGAACGTACAGTAGCAAATTATCTTGCATTGATACGCTCCATTTTCAGCCAAGCAATGGAAGAAAAAGTATGCGATATAAAGTACTACCCCTTTGGTAAAGGCAAAATCAGCATCAAATTTCCCGAAAGCAAGAAGATAGGTGGCAATCTTGCTGACATTGCAGCAATAGAAACTGTTGAATTAAGTGATAGTCCCAAAGAACACCATGCACGTAATATCTGGCTGTTCTCATTCTATTTCGCCGGAATGCGCGTATCTGATGTTTTTCGCCTTAAATGGTCTGACTTCCATAATGACCGACTATTTTATGCCATGGGCAAAAATAACAAGGTTGATAGTCTTAAAGTGCCTGAAAAGGCTATGAAGATATTAGACCAGTATAGACACACTAAAGATGAGACTGATTTGGTATTTCCTGAACTAAAGGATTTAAAAACACTTGAGGATGCATATGCCGTGCAGGTACGTATCAAAACTAAATTGGGACCAATCAACAGGGAACTAAAGAAAGTGGCTAAAAAGGCAAAAGTTGACAAGACGATTTCAATGCATATATCACGGCATACTTTTGGCAATTTATCCGGCGATAAAATCCCGGTACAAATGTTGCAAAAGCTATACAGACATAGCAATATATCAACAACTATTGGTTATCAAGCCAGTTTTATAAATAAAAGCGCTGATGATGCACTGGATGCGGTGATAGGTAATTAGGACATTATTGTAACGCGAATGTTTAGGGGAAGTATCGGATAAAAGAGCTTTTGTTAAAAATTTAGGTGCAACATGAGCTTGCTTCTGATAAGAAGCGCTAATCCTACATAATTTGCAGGCGCGAATACTCTTGTTTTTCACAGGAGTGCAGTCGACGGTTATTAGACAACTTGAGACCTACTATTTAATATCCAGAAGTGATGAGCAGCCAATCTGCGTTCGGTAATTGTATTGAGGGTTGAATTTAAATATGAATAAATAGCTTTTGTTTCAATATTAGTGATTAATTCGTCAGCAAACCAAATGCTGCCAGTTTCCTGGCTTAAAGTTTGTATCCAATCATTAATTTTTGCAAGCCAAAAGCCGAAATCGTTTTCTTCCACAAAGCCTAGCAGTCCAAAAGCTGTCTGGCCTTTTCCATGTTTTTCAATCTTAAACCTTTCCAGTCCGCCGTTTTGGTTCTGACCGATCACGTATTCCTTCTCAGCCGCAACCGAATATGCTGGCAGTCTTTTTGCCTCAACAATAAATATAGGTTCTACGACCTTCCCCTCTTCCAACAGATGAAAATAGAAATCTGGCTTACCTTTCGTTCCCCAAAATAAATCACTGTATTGATTTTTCACGCCGATACTGAGTTCATCTTTGCGCAATTGAATATCTACTTGTTCGACAAAAATCTGTGTAAACTTATCTTCATTTAGTGGCTTTAAAAGCGATGGGTCACTAATAGCAGTATTAAAAAAAGGCGCAGCTTTTTTAAAGCAGCTCAAAATCTTCCCGATAGTATTCCCTTTGGGAATACTGACTATTGGCGTATGGTTATTTTGATACTCTTCCGCAATCATCAGTATCCTAATTTGGTTAAATCAGCAAAACATTTGTCCGCGTCTCGGTAGGCAGTTATGGACAACCAATATCGGGTTTGATTTGGCTTGACGAAGATAATTGTATCTTTTTGAGAATAAATTTTCACTATACGGTTAATGCTCAACGACTCCGACAATTTGTGTGTAGTGAGAGCTTCCAATTTAAGTTTTGTGTTGTCAGCATGAAATTCCGTTTTTGCCTCATTGTCATCATATTGAAATACTGTAGCTATAAAATTCTGATCTAAGTTCACGACATGGGCTAAATGGAATCTCTTTTCACCACTTTTGAACGTAGCATTTAATATTGATGAGAATTCTCTCCCATAGTTTGCCAATTCAGTCTTATAAATATTCGTTGGGATTTTTGCAACTGCTATTGAATTTTCCCCATGCCTAAGGAAATCCTGGGAATAAGTATTGACGTCGGAAATTATCTTCAAGTCGATTTTCGATAACTTAATATTGTCATCCAGGAACGGCACCTGCATCAAATCATCTTTCAGGATTGTAGTGTTGAGGTTGATTAACAACTGACCGCTTGTTACATAGATAAAAAAGCGGTAAAAGTCTGAGTGTACTGAAAGGGAATTAGCTACCTTCTTTAATAATGACTTGTTCTTTGTTACAGAAGATATCCCAATAACTTTTGCTCTGAATGTGAATGACCGTTTTTCGTTAAAGAATACGGGTAAACGCGATTTACCTATATTAGCCCAGACAAGGATATTAGGAGCTGTAAATATTGTTTCGTCAGCAATGTTATTAAACCGAGTACTTTTACTTATTTCTACCAACTGTGAGTAGTCAATTCTATCTTCATCAATTGCTTCAGTTGGAAGCGTTTTTAATTTGTAGGCAAATGGTGGTTTTTTCGTTCCTTTTGTGCCGACTATAAATCCCTCGCTTGCAACCATTTGCAAATTGCTAAGATGTGTCTCTAAGACAGGTGTATCAACGAACTTATCGACGACATTCCTTATCCGACCTCCTCCAAGCAAATTGTTCTTCCAAATATATTGATTGTGTATTGCTGTATGGCGATTAACAAAGTGCAAATCGTAGTCATCAATTTCAAAAGTGATACGCTCCTTTGTAGCTTTTGTTCTTCTAAAGGTTAAGTGCAATAAATTCTTTCTAAAGTTTGGGGCTTCATTTTTCAAGAAGATTGCTGCACTTGCAACATCTGCACCATTGTCCCAAAGTGCTTTGTTTCGTGCCAAGGCAGTAAAATCTAGAATTTGTACGACATTTAATTTAGAGAATAGTATCCGTTTAAATTCAAAGGAAGTACTATTATAAAGTAATCCCGAGGCTTTAATTATAAGGCATTGAAGCCCAGCAGGCTTTAAATATGCTACTCCTTTCGCTAAGAAACTTAATGCTATTTGACCTTGTGGGACTTTAACCTTCTCTTCTTGAAATTCACAGACGTCAGTGTTTTCAGTTATTCCACGATTAAATGGTGGATTACCTATTATTAAATCGAATCTGCGCTCTGACAGTTGATTGCAGGAAAAAAAGTCTGCATTAAAGAGATTAGTTTCGCTTAAATCGTCAAACTTTAGCTTATTTATTATATCAATCGGCTTTAGTTCGTTGCAAATCGCCAAACATAAACTAAAGGATGCCAACCGTACAGCTTGCTCTTCCTTGTCAACACCATAAATATTCTGTAACAATTTTTTTAGTACTGGCAGTTCGGGAAGTGCCATGTTATTTTGAAGGCGCCAAATTTGGACAAGTCTCTTAAATGCTATTACTAAAAAAATGCCCGAACCACACGCTGGATCCAAAATATTGTAAGTGTCAAGCGCTATCTCTTTATAGTTCTGAAGCGGTATCGCCTCATCTACCAGTAATTTAGCAAGGTGTGAGGGAGTATAGTACAAACCTTTATCTCTTTTTTCAACGCCTAAAAACTCCTCATAGAGTCGACTTATTAGTTCAACAGGAATATATTTGAACTCAAAATATCGCCATAATTCTCTCTGGCCAGTTTTTAAGTTGGTATTATTTTCTAAAAGTTCTGATAGGATAGTAAGATCAATGTTACTGAGCTTCTTTTTTTCATCATCCTTCCATTCAAATACATTGCCATTAAATCCGCGAATAGGGTCGTTTAGGTCGGAGAGTAGCTCTACAAACTTTCCTTGCTTGCGTAATACGTCAGCGAACGTGTTTGCTTTATCGTATTTCCTGAAAAATTTATTGGATAGTAGCTTGTTGCCATCATCATCAATTCTTTCCTCCAGATATTTGATAAGAATTGATTGAATGATTATTTTATTAATATAACTATCGGCTGCATTTGGATTGTTTCGTTTTAGTTCCTGTGTAATAAACTTGATATTGTCGATTAGCTTATCATATGAAGAATTTTGAAACTTAAATTTATTCCTGTTTTCCTCCGCCTCCCAGAATAATCCACTCTTTATCTTTATAGCAAATTGTTCATTATAAAGAGCGTGGACTTTCCCAAGAACTTGTAAGTTTTTAACAAGGTACACTGGTGTGTTATCGTCCTTGATGTGTGTTGTACAATCTAATACTTTTATTTCTGTATCGTAAAATACACATGCTAAAGGAGCATCGCCACTACTCCAAATTATCTTTTGTATGTTGGTTAGTTCATTTTCCTCAAATTTTCTTCCTGTATAGTCGTATAGATATGCTTGCGCTTTATAGCTTCCATTAAGTTGCCTCCTTAGGTATACGGCGGACGCTTTAAATTCCTTCGCACGCTCAATGTGGAATGCAATTTGAGGATCTGGCAGAATTCCATTCTCTTCAGTCAGAAACAATGAGTCGTCACTTGAATAAAAACCCAGTTTTGCTAGGCCTTTATCAAAATTTGACGCGTTATAAGTTTTCTTCATGTTCAGATCTGTATTTGCGAAATTAGTTAAAAGCATAGCATTTTACTAAGGTGTGTCTAGCTTAATCTATTTTCTTGTCAATTAATAGCTGTACAAATATGTTTAATAGTATAGCTGCTGATTTTTTATTTAAAATTGCGCCCTTGTGGGAATATCTCACTCTGATAAGCCGATTTCTGTTGGTATGGCTTCCGCTCGTCCACAAAAGTCCCATCATTATTATCTGCGCCGGATAGCGTTTGCAACTGCTGGTGATTGTTTTCTGCTTCGCCAAGTTGTTTGAGCATCTTCGACATATCGTGGCATTTGCTCACGATCACATGCGTAACCTCTCCCTCCCTTTGCAGCTTGCCTTCCACCATGAGGAACGTGGCGCGCAATATCTCCTTGCGGTAGGTTTCAAAAAGGCTTGCCCACACCACAAGGTTGGCATAGCCCGTTTCGTCCTCAATCGTAATAAAGCACACCCCGGCGGCGGTGCCTGGACGCTGGCGTACCAACACCAATCCCGATACTTTCACGCGATCACCATCCTTGCAATCCGCCAGCCCTGCCGTGGTTAGGATATTAAGCTGTGTCAGTTTTTCGCGAACGAAAGCGACCGGGTGCTTCTTGAGTGATAGCGTCATACTACCGTAATCATGGACCACATGCTCGGAAAGCGTCATGGCTGGAAGTGCAACGCCCGTTTCAGCCGCGCTTTCGGAGCTTTGTCCGGTATAGATGCCTTTGGGTCTATCAGCCAGGGCGGATACTTCCCAAATCGCTTGCCTGCGGTCAAGCCCGATAGACCGGAAAGCATCGGCATCAGCCAGCCTTTCAATTGCTGCTATTGAGACACCAACGTCCACTAATTCTGTAATGCGGGTGTAGGATTTAGACCTGGCACTTATCAGGGCTTGTATATCCTCTTCCCGCATCCCTTTGACCTGCCGGAAACCTAGCCGCAAGGCTTTATAGTTTCCTGCTTGTTCTTCCATTGTATTGTCCCAAGAGGAATGATTTATATCTACTGGCCTGACTTCGACGCCATGCTTGCGCGCGTCGCTGACAAGCTGGGCAGGTTGATAAAAGCCCATCGGTTGGCTGTTGAGCAATGCCGCGCAAAAGATGTCGGGGTAATAACACTTGAGCCAGCAAGACACATAGACGAGCAAAGCGAAGCTGGCGGCGTGGCTTTCAGGAAAACCATATGCGCCAAAGCCCTCAAGCTGGCGCATGATGCGGGTTGCAAAGTCGTGGGTGTAGCCACGTTCCAGCATACCTTCGATCAGCCGTCTTTCAAACTGGTTAACAGTGCCTTTCATTTTGAAGGTCGCCATACTACGGCGCAGTTCGTCTGCCTCGGAAGGTGTGAAGCCTGCTGCAACAATGGCAATCTTCATCACCTGTTCCTGGAACAATGGCACTCCCAAAGTCCGGCCCAGGATTTCTTCGAGGGCTTTGGATGGGTAGGTTACAGGTTCTTCCCCGTTGCGCCTGCGCAAATAGGGATGCACCATGTCACCCTGAATGGGGCCAGGTCGCACAATAGCAACTTCAATCACAAGGTCATAAAAGTTTTTTGGCCTCAGGCGCGGTAGCATAGATTGCTGCGCACGGCTTTCAATCTGAAAGACACCTATTGTGTCGGCGTGTCCAATCATCTCATAGACGGTGGGATCATCCTGCGGAATGTTGGCTAAGGTTAATGCCAATCCGTAATGTTGCTTAGCCAGGTCAAAGGCTTTGCGGATGCAGGTAAGCATACCCAAAGCCAGCACGTCTATTTTAAGGAAACCGAGCGCATCTATGTCGTCCTTGTTCCATTCAATATTGGTGCGGTTTTCCATTCGTGCGTTAAGAATCGGACATAAATCGGTGAGTTTACCTTGCGTGATGACGAACCCGCCCGTATGCTGCCCAAGCTGGCGGGGGAATCCCATAAACTGCCTTGTCAGTTCCAGCACTTTGATAAGATGCTTGTCTTCAGGATTAAAGCCCTGATCGCTGATGCGGTTGCCTTCAAACCATTCGTCTGTAAATTCCCAAATGGATTTCGATAGTCGGTTGATGGCATCAACGGACATCCCCATTGCCTTAGCAACGTCACGTATTGCACCCTTTTGGTGCAACTGTGTGACGGTTGCGACAATGCCTGCGCGGTCGCGGCCATATTTCTGATAAATATACTGGATGACTTCTTCGCGGCGCTCATGCTCGAAGTCCACGTCAATATCCGGCGGCTCATTGCGTGCAGATGAAATAAAGCGTTCGAAGAGCAAGTCGAATTTAGTAGGGTCAACAGATGTAATACCTAAGACAAAACAAATAGTCGAGTTTGCTGCTGAACCCCTGCCCTGGCAAAGAATGCCTTTCTCACGCGCGAAGCGCACTATATCATACACCGTTAGAAAATACGGGGCATAATCCATCTGCTTGATAAAAGTCAGTTCGTGGTTGATGTTGGTGATTACTTTTTCAGGCAGTGGCTCACCGTAAAAGTCTCTTGCACCCTGCCATGCCAGGTCTTGCAGTTCTTCAAAGGGTGGCCGTCCGTTGGTAATCTCTTCGGGATAAACGTATTTGAGTTCGCTTAAAGAGAACTGGCAAGCCTCTGCAATTTCCTGTGTGCGTTTGATGGCATCAGGGTATTGCAAGAATAGCCTCAGCATTTCTTTTTCGGTTTTTAAATAACGCTCGGCATTCTGATGCAATTTGTACCCTGCATTATATATGGTGCATTTTTCGCGCACACACGTCATGATGTCCTGCAACTCCCGGCGTTCGGGTGTGTGGTAATGCACGTCGTTGACAGCGACAAGCGGCACATCAAAATCATCTGATAACTGCGCCAGCCTGTATAGACGCTTGGCGTCATTGGCCTGATAGGTGCGCGCCGCACCTAAATAAACCTGGCTTCCTAAGTGGCTTTTATATTCAGCAACTGTGCTGATAAAGTCGTCTTCAAAAACAAATTCGCTATTAATAGTCCGGGGCGGCACGATAATAAATTTGATGCCTCCGGCTGCTGCATATACATCTGCTTTGTATAGTTCGCACTTACCCTTTTCCGTGCGTAAGTTCCCTGTGGAAAGCAAGCCTGAAAGGCGCGCATAGGATAGCTTGTCTGTAGGGTATGCCAGCAGGCTTGCCCCGTCTATCAGGTCAAGGCGGCAACCGACTATCAGACGGATGCCAGCTTTCTTTGCTTCGCTATGGGCGCGGACAATTCCTGCAAGAGTATTGCGATCTGTGATGGCAATATGCGTATAGCCTAATTCGGCTGCATAGCTGACAAGTTCTTCGGGATGCGAAGCCCCGCGCAAAAAACTGAAATTTGATGTGACCTGTAGTTCTGTGTATTGCATCGCTTTCCGTTTTAGGCAAAGTAGCCGTGAATAAACCATTTGGGGTCGTCGTGACGATAATGTCCCAAGCGAAACACCCAATAACGCGCACCCTTCTCATCTTCGATGCAGTAATAATCGCGGTATAGACCTTGCTCAATCCACCATTCCTGCTCGATGCGTTCAGGGCCATCAGCTTTTTTGACACGATGCAAATTGCCTTTATGTCGAAACAGGATTGGCGGATAATCCGGCATGGCTACTGTCACTTCAATTATTTCGGGATCACGCAATAAATGCACCGGGCGTGGCAGTTCATCTTGCCATGTGGTGGTTGCTTCTTCTTCAAGGGATTTTGCCTCTTTGAAAGAACGCTCTGGCCAATGATGCTCATCCGGCAAATAGCGGTGAATGGTCTGCATCCCCACTTTGATAGCGATTCGATCAAGCAATTCAGCAAGTTCTTTTTGGCGGTTGTAGCTGAAATTCCAGATTGCCTCCTGATTACTGGAAAGCGGCTCTACCACAGGAGCCTCCAGGACAAAAAGTTCAATCCCCAGGGCGGGCATGATTTGCCCGATTTTGATTTCCAGTAGCTTGAATAAATGACCGGGGTTGCGCGATGCTCTTGCAGTGCCAATCTCGATGCTTTGGATAATGTTGTCGATGCGATAACATTTAAAGACAGCCTTGCGCAGCCCTTTTTCTTCGGCTGTCAGTCGCTTGCAAAGTTTATCAAGGAGTTCCTTCAAAGCATATTCTATCGCTGGCGCGGTTCGCACTGGCTCAAGACTTGGCAAGCGTTCCTGAAACGGCTCAATCGGTTTTACAGGGATCACAACTTCAATTTCCTGGCCTAAAGCCTGATCTAATCGCATGAGCAAGGGCTGACCAAAACGCCTGCGCAGGGCTGCCCGAGGCATCGTCATAAAACTGCCAATCCCGGTTAGCCCCAGCTTGTCGAGCCGTTCAGTCGTTGCGGCTTCCAATCTTAGGGCGGCAGGTGGTAGCAGCTTTAGCGCTTCGACCTGACCGCCCGGAACGATAATGGGATTTATTTGTCCATAGCGTGCTATTGCCCAGGCGCAGCCTATGGTGTCAGCCATGCCGGGCCTCACAATATAGCCGAAGGCTTTTAACCGTCCTAACAGGTCTTTCAGATAAGGCACCTCACCGCCCCAA
Source organism: uncultured Flavipsychrobacter sp. (assembly GCA_964515955.1). Taxonomy (GTDB): domain Bacteria; phylum Bacteroidota; class Bacteroidia; order Chitinophagales; family Chitinophagaceae; genus UBA5543. The sequence goes on from CAZEZM010000011.1 coordinate 23,479, forward strand.
AGATGGGCGCAGCCGCTGGCGTCCAAAATCAGCCCATCGGGCGGGTCTATCGCGGCAATGGGTGTATAGCGGATGCACCACTCGGCAAGTGCAGACAGAAGGGTGATATTTTTGCCGTGCTGGTCATCAAAGACCTGTAAACTCGGCAAGATGGCTCTGCCATCGGCTACTACCATTCCAGTAAAGACGCCGCTGGCGGCAGCAACCGGGTTAACGGCTTTCACGACCATGCGGCCACGCTCAGGGGCTGCAAAGACGAAAGGCATTTCTTTCAGTTCCGGCTTGCGACGGGTGAGCCAATCCGTCGTTAAATGACGGAACCATATGGAAACAAAACGCTTGGCCATTGTTAAGCGATTTTGCGTGTTGGAATTTCTTGCGGCGAGGTTTGCGGAGACAGGTGCTGAAAGCCATTTTTAGACCATTCAATGTCCCAGGCACTTGGCTTGCCGTTTCTGACTTTCGATAGTTCCACATGCCACCTTGAAAACCCCATACCGGGAAGCCCAGGATCGCTGCTGCTTGCCAGCGAGGCGATTTTCCAGCGCGCCACACAAGCAAGCGTATTTTCACTGCGGGGATTATAGCGGTGCAAAAGCGCTGTGACATTGCTTTGCTCGACCGCAAGCTGCAAGCGGCGGGAATCGTTGAAGGTGATCTCTGTCATTTCACCCACGACTAAGGATAGGGATTGGCATTTCAATGCTTCTTCGATTGCCCAAAGCACCTCCTTTGGTTTTGTGAGGTCTATGCAGATGACGCGGGCGGCATCTATGCCGTACTGCTTTAAGGAGGGCGGATATAGGGTGCGTTTCGTGCCTATCCACAGGCAGGACCCTTGCTGCTGCATAAGCCGTCCCGCCAGGGCAATCATAAAGCCGGTGGTAGCGGCAGCATCTGCCGCTTGATAACTGATAAACTCGTGAACGGCACCCGTTGGAAATGTATCTTGAGGAAAGGCTTTGGCTATAGCCCCGATTCCCAAATCTGGTGCATCAGATTTCACCTTTTTCAATCGCTGGAGGGCGTAGACTTCCTGTTGCAGTTGCTGAATAAGCCCCCCTTTATTAGGCAGGCTGATAGTTGCGATTTCTCTTGCACATTCCATAGGTCTATTTGTTTATTTGCACATACGTACAACAAAAGTATGCTTCAAATCGTAATAATTTGTACAAATGTTTAATTTTTAAGGTAACTTTGGGCGGGAATGCCCGTCTGGCGGGAATAATATTTTTATTCTAAATTAGTGTATGGAAGAGTTTGTAGGATATATAAACGTCAATGGGAATAATTATGAGGTCAATATTTTACCGTTGTATAATGAAGTGCTTGGCGAAACCAAATATGAGGTTTCCTCTCCAGGTTTAGAGCCGTTTCTAATGGTTTGGGAGCATGGCTTAAATCCAGGGTTTAAAATTCAGGGTGTCGCGTCTTATGGTGCGCATGAAATGAAAGAGGCAATTTCGACTGTCATTGAGCATCACTATGCATAGGGGTCAGTCCAAATCAATCGACTTGTATAGGTAATACCCATAACGGGCATCTTCAAGATACTCAAAGTAGTAAAATTGCCCACAAAATGTGCCACAATGCGTGCAGGTATTTGCAAGATAATCTTCATTCCTGGTTCCTGAATGGTGCATTTGTATGATAACGTTATTGCTTTCCGCCAGCTTGATTTCAGCCTCTGAAAACGCTTCCGGTCCATATACGCTGCCATGCTTAATTTCTACATTGCCATCAATCAGGGCAAGGTTCATAGACTCCTTGCACTTCCAGCAAGTGCCGAGGATGATATACATCTGTTTACGCAGTGGCTTTGGCTCTATTATTTTCCGGCGCATGTTACCCCGAAAATACGGATGATGATTTAGTTTACAAGCGCCGGTAGTTCCTTATATTCAAATGGCTCAGTTGGGTTATCCATCACCCTGAACTCCTTATTGATAGGATAGGCTGCCATTTCAGATGCAGGAAACTGATAGGTGGCAATCTCTGTAATGCGCTCGTCGGATAAATTTGGTTGTAGCCATTCTATTGCCAAATCTTCCGGTAAAATGGTTGGCATCCTCATTTTAGTGTTGTGAACCTGTGCCATCAGGCTATTTGCTGCAGTCGTCACCACTGCAAAGGTATCAAGCAATTCACCAGTCGCTTCAACTCCCTGATCTATCCACGGATTCCAGATGCCAGCCATAAAGAAATATTCACGGTTTGGGAGTGAAATATAATGGGGATATTTCTGTGCCTTTTTTGCACCTTCCGGCTTAAACTCGCGCCATTCATAAAAGCCCGATGATAACACCAAGCACCTGCGCTTGCGGGCCGCATCCGCATACATGCGGCTTTTGAGAAGGTCTTCACCTTTGGCGTTCATCGTAATATATTTCTTGCGGAACTCGCCCAGGTCTTCGGCTTTTTTCACGAACTCCGGCAGGAATTCCCAGTGCGCCAACTTTATTTCAAAATCTCGTGCATTGTCCAGCGGTTTGATAATCGGATAGTCACCGTAGTTGAACCCATTTACCAAAGTCATATCGGACTGAATGAACTGCCTGATGTCTTTTTCCATCCGCATCAGTTCAATATACTCCAGCTTATTGACTTTAACCCCGTTGTAGTAGCACATAATTAAAACAGTGTTTGTTGTTTTGTCGTCATTTTATCATCAATCAGCTTGCCGATTGCTTCGGCAAGCTTCTGGTCACCTTGTGGGATGGAAGTCCAAAACTCCGTGCCATCCGGCTTAAATGTTTTCGTGACGATAAGCTGCTTTAGGGGCAGGCCTATAGCAAACAACAATCTGTTTTGAAAGGTGTATGGCTGGACGTTTACATCCTGACCTTTATAGGTAATTGAGAATATTTCCCCATGCTTTTGCACAGGGCAAATTTATCAAATTTGTTTGACACCTATTGAGCCAAGATTTTGACCCACTTCGAAACGAATTTTTTGCGGGTCTTATCTTCGACAATAACTCGAAACTTTTTTGCTTCACAGTCTTCAAAAAGATTTCCAAACTCCTCTGAAACATGATCTACCAAATAGGTGCATTCATCTTTCGGTTCTAAAACATATCTATTGCCTGGAAATTTAGATATTGGTGAATAATGCGTTTCCCTGTTGACATCCATCTGAAATGAAATGCTATCTATAATTATTTTCTCACGTCCGATATTGATAATCGAAAACTTATGCGCTGGTGTCATCCTGTATCCCTGTTTGATAACATTTGAAGACAGAAAGTTATCATAGTAGTCTACCGCGAATTTCAACCTCGGGCTACGGTCATAAAAGAAAACATATACACCCCATGAAATGCCAACAATGCCTAAAATTGTTCCCCACATATATAATTTTTAAACGAAAATAAATTAGTAATTTTGGATTGAAACAAATTTTTGTGCATGATCTAATTTAAGTGTGACAACATAAACATATAGCTGACTACAGCTTTTTCTCGTTCCGAAACTTGCAACTTTCCAAACTCTGAGAAAAATGATGTAAGACGCGCCGCATGGCGTGGGCTTATTCATTCTCAGAGGGCATTGCAAGTGCCTGGAACGGGGTGTCTAGGTTTCACGCCTCTTTTATTTCCCGCACGTCACACTTAAATTAATATGGAATGAAAAAACTATTGACGTTAATCGTCACATGCCTGGCAACCATGCAGGCACAAAGCCAGAGGCTTACCCCCGAACACTTGCAATTGTCATTAACCGCAAGTACGGGTCGCATACTTTCTCAACAACTAAAAACTGATGCCAGTTATAAGGGTACAGCAATCAACAAGCGGCTTATTGCACATAGCCGTTATGAGGATACAGTTATCACAGATAGTGTGCGCCATGTCTATAACAGCCAGCTACGGGGTTCGTCACATCCGCACGGGTGGAGCTATTTCAATAATGGTCAAAATCAGTTAATCCGCTTTAGAGCCATCGACCCGGTCACTGTGCAGTATATCCAGTCTGATACAACAGTGGTTTATCATCGTGATGTCAATTTCAATTTTGTGCAATATAATAAGGCGGTGTTTAGCTATAATTCAAATAATCACCTCACACATGGCCTGCATGAAGATGAAGAGCAGACCTATGAATACATTATCGTCAATAACAGCAATGGAAGTCCTGCGACAGTAACACAGCGCGATTCCACCAGCACTCCCGGCTATGGGGATAAGCTGCGGCACAATTTCATGTATAACAGCCAGGGCAAAATAATACTGGACAGCATAGAATTAGTCATGGGAGCGCCTACCCCTTATCACAATATTGAGTATTACTATAATAGCGGCGGATATTTGACAAAGCATGCCAGTGTTATATCGGGTCAGCCCTTTTTGAGGAATGAGATTGTTTATGATGGCAGCAACCGTATTCTCACGAATACGCTAATCTCCGGTGTATCACGCCTGGAATATCGCGATACGTTTACCTATACAGGCTCTGCTTCACATTTTACGAACCATATAAGGCAATATTGGGATAGTGCAGGCCAGTTTTGGGAAAGTGATTGGGGTGAAATCGTGGAACTGGATGCAAACGGTCTGGTTAAAAGAAAATACAGCATGAATGATGGCGGTATGGGATATGATACCCTGACAAAGCAAGACTATACTTTGAATAGCAATGGACTTTATGAGCGTATTGATGTTTCTTTCTATACCGGAAACGGACAGTTCACGCCTCCTCTTGCCACATTGCATTTCTATTATGAAGATTATGGCAGCGTGTCCGTGTCTGAAATTCCCACGCATGATAAAGGAATGGTATTATACCCCAATCCTGCAACCAACAGCATAATAGTTGAATTATCAACCTCGGCAAGTATTCCAAGCCATATCCTAATAGTGGACAATATCGGCAGGGTTGTTAAACAGATAGCAAGCAACACCCATAAAACAACGCTGGACGTATATGAACTACCGCAGGGCGTATATTTTATTCAGGCTGATAATCTAAGGGGTAAATTCTCAATCATTAAATAACCATGAAAACCAGAATAAAATGAAATCGAAGTTATTATTAACAATCATTGCAAGTTTTTGTCTGGCAACTATAGCGACGGCGCAATGCAAGTATGTGACGCCACAAAAGGATGAGTGGACAACCGAAACCTACAATTTCGCCAAAATGGCGATTGGGACGCAATTGGCAATGCGTGAACTTATCATGTATGAAGCAAATGGCAAATATTTCCTGGGATTGCGTATCACTTTTAATACTGACTTTCCTGACATTCCCTTTAAAGAAAATGATAAAGTCAGTATCAAACTTGAGAATAACGAAGTAATAGAGATTGTTGCACCCAAAGATTTACCCCCGATTACTATTCGTGTACTGGATGTCCCCCTAAGGATGTGGTATGTGCATCAGGAAGTGCCTAAAACTGTCTTTGAAAAAGTATCTGTATCTCCGATTAAAGCTGTCAGGTTCAAGCTAAATGATGCAGACCAAGACCTGCCCGGTATAAAGGAAAGGCAAACGCAAAAAATCATGGAAACGGCAAAATGTATGCTGGAAACATTCGGCAAGTAAGGATTATTGAAGCTTAGTCAATTCGATGCTGACTAAATAAACAAAGGGGGCTTTTTATACCCCCTTTGTCAATGAAACAAGCCGTACCTATTTCAAATTACAGTATATTTGTAGTGTATTTAAGAGTTTTCATGGTGATAGGGTTTATAGGGGCTTGCCTGTTTTCAGGCAGGCTTTTTTTATTCTATAGAGTTGCTTAAATTTATCACTCTCGTTATCTTAAACCATGCATGAAATTTTAAAACGGTATCCGATACAAGGATTTTTCACTTACAAATTGCAGGAATCTTATAAAGAATGCTGCAATGCTCCCTCAGATAAGAGCGGCGTATACTTGATATATAAAGTTGATAGCAACAATATAGAAACGCTTATCTACATTGGCTCTAGCGGACAGCGTAATAAAGACGGAACAATAAAACATCGGCGAGGTGGAATGAAGGATCGTTTAATAAATGGATATCATCCAAATAGATTTGGCGAGAAAAAGAGGATAAAAAGACACATCGCATTTCCCCAACAAATGCGCCGAGAGCAAATAGATATGATAAAAATTTACTGGTGGGTTACTTATGAGGGTATCAACGTTGACTTTCCCACAGATATAGAAAAGTTACTTCAAGCAGCACATATAAGAGAATATCGTCGGCTGCCGTCCTGGCATCAATAACACATTACCAATTGCCATTAGACTGTAGAACGTAAATACAAATTACTATATTTGAAATCAAAACACCCCAACCCATGCAAGTTATTTGCTTTGAAGAACCTGCTTATTACAGCATGATAGAAGAAGTGGTCGCACGGCTTAAGGCGACTATGCAGCCTACCGCTTCTAAATGGTTGAGCCAGGAAGATGCCATGCTGATGCTGAATATTAAATCAAGGACCACTTTGCAGAAAATGCGGGATGAAGGGAAAATCCGTTTCTCGCAGCCTGAAAAACGTATCATTCTCTATGACCGCGACAGTATCAACGCATATCTTGAACAACACGCAAAAGAAACTTTCTAACCATGAGTATAGAATTGGAACAACAGCCACACGCTGATTACGTGAAGGGGTTTAATGAGGGCTACCTGCTGCAACAGGAAATGCCGACACTTGCCGACATCATGGCAAAATCACTGGACAACATCGAGTCAGAACGCGCAATGGGCTTTAAAGATGGCCGGGAACAACTTCAAAAAGAACTTGGCATGGATAAAAGCAAGGTGCATGAAACGGGTAAAGACCTGAATATTACTTGGATGCAGCCACTGCCGGATGATGACTACGAAGATAAAAGCCCTGACCGGGATGCTAACAAAGATGATTTGGATATTGAAATCGAGTAACTATTCATACTCCATATCCATATCTTCCCGTTCCTGCTCCATTTCAGGCTCAATCGCATCTTCCTTTTCCATGTCTTCGATACCTTTAAATACCAGGTTAAAGTCATAAGGTTTTGCAGGTTCTTCCTTAGGGGTTGGCTGCTCCTGCTCTGCTCCCTGCTGTGCCTGATATTCCTTGAGCCAGGTAATCCCTAAATCCTGCGACTGGTCTATATCCCGTCTTTTCTCCCCTTGTTCAGGTTGTGGCGTTTTTTCTTCCTGTTCCGTGTGACCTATGTCGTCAAAAGTCAACTGAAAATCCCGCATCCTGTCTTCTGAAGGTAGCTGCGCCGCTTGTTGTGGTTGCTGCTCCTCCAGTTCATAAAGTTCTTCCCGTTCCTGCTGCCTTGTTTCCGCAAGGTCGTTTATCTCCTGAATGACCATTGTTTCATACATGCGCAACTGTTCGGCTGGTGTCGGGATTTTGTTATTTTCTCCAAACCTGCGATTGGCTTCAACGATGTTGCCAAATTGTATTGGATAGTTCAGCTCATATTTTTCATTTGCTGCTACACATTCATTCCATCGCTCCTGTATGCGCCTGATGTCTTCCGGCTCTTCAAGTTTGTTCAGCAATTCTTCCATTGCAGGGGGCATTTTCGCCATTGGTAAATGATTTAAAATTGTTACTGATTTCGCCGCCATAATAAAGATAATCCCGCAGTTCTTTTCAGGGTATTTTTCCCAAATGACAGGGGTATTATTCACGGATTTTATCTTAGGATTCTGTTTATTATACTTGCGCCTGTGCTGTCTTTGACGACAATAATCACTGCCCCATGCAACAACAATTTGACCTGGATAAGGTCCTTATAGATTTATCATCAACAGACTACTCTGCATCATGGACTATCCGCGATGCTGTAGAAGGCTTACAAATATTCGGCGGTATCGGTTCAGGCAAAACATCAGGTTCCGGCAAGACTATCGCCCTTAAATATTTATCCAATGGTTTTGGCGGGTTGGTACTCACTGCCAAGCATGATGAAAAAGAACTGTGGCAGGACTATTGCCGCAAGGCAGGAAGATTACAGGACCTGATTATCGTTGAACCCGGCTCGGGGTATCATTTTAACTTCCTGGAGTATGAATCTACCATTGCAGGCAATCATAAGTCTTTTACCCTGAACATCGTTCAGGTGCTGAAAACCGTGATAAACGCCAGCCGTGATGCAAGCGGACAGAAGCCGGAAGACCAGTTTTGGGAAAGTGCTTTGGAAATGGTGCTCGGCAATGCCATTGACCTATGCCAGCTAGCCTATGGCAAGACAACTGTGCAGATGCTCTATGAGATTGCACAATCCGCCCCAAAGAAAATAGTTGCCCCTGTTAAACCTGTTCCAACTGCCGATAATAAACAGGAACAAGCACCGCCTACAAAAAAGCATAACCCCTTTAATGCCGCCCACAAAATTGTGATGGCAAAACTGGCTAAACAGGTCAGTGACTGGAAAGAGGCGCAACCGCCGGGATGGAGGAACAATATCCCCGATGATGCCGCATTTACCAGGCTCATATCAGAGGAACTTCCCGATGTGAGGCTGATGGGCTTTGTCAATAATTTCTTTACAGACACGTTTAAAAACATTGCCGATAAGACACGCTCGATTATCGACTTTAACCTGATAGGCTTTCTATATAACCTGTTGCGGGAACCGACCTATTCCCTGTTCTGCCGTTACCCTTCTAATTTCACACCAGAGGATTGTTTGAAAGGCAAAATCATCCTGCTCAACCTGCCCGTGAAAGATTACCACAAAATGGGACGTGATGCGCAAATCATGTTCAAATATATCTGGCAACGGGCAATGGAGCGCAGACGGATTGAGGAGAATGGCAGGCCTGTCTTTCTATGGGCAGATGAAGCGCAAAATTTCCTGCATGAGCATGATGCCGCATACCAGGCTACGGCACGTAGCAGCCGGATTGCTACTGTCTATATCTCCCAGAACCTGCCCAATTACTTCGCCAATATGGGCGGCGAAGGGTCTAATTATAAGGTGCAAAGTTTTCTTGGCACATTAGGCACGAAGATATTTCATGCAAATGCGGATGTCGAAACCAATAAATACGCCTCGGAACTCATCGGACAGGCCTATTTTAGAAGAGACCAGCACTCCAGAACAATAGCGGGTGAATATTCCACGACTGAAAGTTATAGCTACGACCTTGAATATATCATGCGCCCCGAAGCATTTGTCTCCCTGCGTACCGGTGGCAAAGGGAATAAGCACATGGTGGATGGGGTCGTCCATACCCAGGGCAGGCAGATAGTCAAAGACGCGAATTTTAAAATTCTCAGTTTCAACCAGCATTTTTCACTTTAAAAAACATAGACACATGAAAAAACGCAACACGTACTACCATATAGTATTTGGCAGGCCGGCACTTCTTAAAAGTATCCTTATGTCCACATTCCTTGGGCTATCGTATTATTTCAGAGTGCCAATAGAAGTTATTACCCGTTCAAACATGGGAGAACGCTATTTTAATGTTTTCCTTACTTCTGTCATTGGAATTATTTTACTTGTCGTCCCAACATTGTATGCCACCAACTATATGGGCAATATAGACTACGGTAAATTATTCATCAATTATGGTACCTGGTACCTATACACCTTCCTGTTTTTGTATTCAGCTTTCCTGAGATGGCGTGAAATCAAGAACAATCCTTCCGTGTGGGACATGCAACGCTTTAGTCTGTCTGCAGGTGATCCGCACCGTTTGTTGTTTAAATTCCGGATTAGTAAAGACAACCAGAACTCAAGGTATATGGCGACAATTATTGAACCGGGCATATTTATTATAGCCGGAATAATACTGACATTCTTGCAGCAACCCATTGGTTGGGTGCTTGCAGGATGCGGGATAATATACTCGTTAGGGTATACCGCCGCCTACTATTTATCCGACCAGTTTGTCATGGATAAGATAGATGAAATGATTTGCAACGAGGATATGTACAACATCTTTGTCAACGATATACCTTCTGAACGCGGCTTTGAGTTCCATGCAAAAAGACCCACCGATAAGGGGGCCAGGGAGAAATTATACGATGATTACATGGATGCTGAAATCGTTAACGATGACGAACCACAGGAGGTAAAATAACCCCTAAGCTGTGCTTAGGGGAAAAGTCTGATAGAAATTGTTATACTGAGTTATACGAATTCAGAATGCTGACCTAAGCACAGCCCTGGTGTGTTTTAATCTGTTGCTGCGAATCAGCGGTAACAGACAACAGGGATAAAATATATTGCGCATGATAAGGATGATTCAAAGCATGTCGGCAGGACATGCCAAGTCATACTATACAGAAGCACTGATAAAAGCCGACTACTATATGGACGGGCAGGAACTGAACGGGACGTTCCAAGGCCGCCTGTCAAATCGTCTGGGCATCACCGGGGCGGTCACCCGTGAGGCTTTTTTTGCCTTGTGTGAAAACCGCCATCCGGCCACGGGGGAACCCCTCACCCCGCGCACGAAAAAGGAAAGAAAAATCGGTTACGACATTAATTTCCATGTGCCTAAATCCGTGTCTGTGCTTCACGCACTGGCAAAGGACAATCATATATTGGATGCTTTCCGCACTTGCGTAGCGGCAACCATGCAGGACATGGAGGCTCATGCAGGGGTGCGGGTACGCAAGGGCGGCGTTTACGAAGACCGAAAGACTGGCGAGATGGTTTGGGCAGACTTTGTCCACCAGACGGCTCGTCCTGTCGAAGGTTTCGCCCCTGACCCACATCTTCATGCCCATTGCTTCGTTTTTAACATGACCTGGGATGAAACGGAGAACAGGCTGAAGGCAGGAAAGTTTCGGGAAATCAATAAGGAGATACCGTATTTCAAGGCCCTGTTTCATAAGCGGCTTGCCGATAAGCTGGTTGAATTGGGTTACCAGGTTAGGGCAACCGAAAAGTCATTTGAGGTTGTTGGCATACCGCAATCGGTCATAGACCTGTTTTCGAAACGCACCGATGAAATCGGGCGGGTGGCAAAAGAAAAAGGCATTACTGATGCGAAAGCCCTGAGCGAACTTGGCGCACGGACTCGTGCCAAAAAGCAACAGGGTTTGACCATGCCGGAATTAAAAGAGGTATGGAAAGAACAAATCAGGCTGCAGGAATCCGTGACTAAAGAAACACCCGATAACGCCCCTATTCGTTTTGCCCCTGGCAAAGCACAGGACCTGTCAAAAACCCGTAACCTGACGGTGGAGCAATGCAGGGATTACACAATGTCGCATAGTTTTGAACGGGCTTCAGTGGTTCCGTTCAATAAGCTGGCGGCGACAGCCTTAAAGCATAGCATAGGGTCGTCAGTTAGCCCTGAAGCCATTTTAAGCAGCCTGGAAGCCAGTGAGGCGTTAATCAGGATAGAGGAAGGCGGCGGGACAGTTTGTACCACTAAGGAGGTGTTACAGGAAGAACAACGCATGGTGCAGCTTGCCCGTGCCGGAAAGAATGGGTTTGTACCCTTGTATGATGCGTTGCCATCCCTAAGGGCAACCGGGCAGCAGGCCGATGCTATCAGGCATATCCTAACCTCTTCCGATATGGTGTCCATTGTCCGGGGGGCTGCGGGGGCAGGTAAAACCACGCTCATGACGGAAGCTGTTCAGCATATAGAACATGCAGGAAAAAAGGTGACGGTTGTTGCCCCTACTGCAAGAGCCTCAAGAGGCGTATTGCGGGAGGAAGGGTTTGGGAAAGCTGAAACGGTGGCCTCCCTGCTCAACTCTGAATCCATGCAACTACAATTGCAGGGACAGGTTTTATGGGTGGACGAAGCTGGGATGCTGGGCACAAAGGATATGGCGGCTTTACTGGAAATAACCACAAAACAAAAGGCAAGGCTGATATTGGGGGGTGATACCAGGCAACACGCCAGTGTGGTGCGCGGGGATGCGTTGCGCATTCTCAATACGGTAGGTGGTATTCGCACGGCTGAGGTGGACAAAATCTATCGGCAGAAGGTTGCCGCTTACCGCAGCGCGGTAGCGGAATTGTCGAAAGGCAATATCTGGGAAGGTTTTCAGCAACTGGATGCCATAGATGCCATTAAGCAGGTTGACCCTAAGCAACCCTATGCCCGGTTCATTAACGATTATATGGCGTCCGTTAATGCTGGTAAGGATGTGCTGGTGATTTCCCCGACCCATGACTATGGGGAACGCCTTACAAGGGAAATCAGGGAAAGCCTGAAACAGGCAGGCTTTATCGGTAAACGGGAAATTGAAGCGGACAGGTTGAAAAACTTGAACCTGACCACTGCCCAAAAGACCGATTGGCGGAACCTCAATCCTGGCTTAACCGTACAATTCAACCAAAACCAAAAAGGCATTAAGCGGGGCAGCCGATGGGAGATTGCAGCCTCAACAGAAAGTGAGGTGTTTATAAATGACGGTAATGGCAAATCCTTGCGTTTGGATGTCAGCAAGCCGGAGCACTTTGATGTGTTTAAAAAAACACAGATTGCCGTTGCCAAAGGCGACAAAATACAGATTACCAAAAATGGCTTTGACAGGTACAGGCAAAGACTGGATAACGGTGTCGTGCTGGAAGTGATGGCAGTGAGTAAAAAGAACGGCCTTAGCTTGCGCAATTCCGTCAGCAAGATGATGTATGAGATCGATGCCGATTTCGGCAATATCGCTCATGCCCATTGCCTTACTTCCCACGCCTCACAGGGCAAGACGGTGGATGAAGTCTTTATCGCGCAACCTGCCGCTACGTTTCCGGCGACAAACGCTAAGCAGTTTTATGTGTCTGTGTCCCGCGCCAGGGAAAAGGTACATATCTACACCAACGACAAAGAAGAATTGCTGCACCGGGCCAGCCAGGCGGGTGACAGAACCGGGGCAATGGAACTGGTGAAAAATAATAGTGCCTTGCACATGGAGCATGTGCTGATGCTGCAACGCCAGCAGGACACTACTCCTGCCATAGAACAGGCCCCTCACCCTGAACCGGAAATGGATAAATTAATAGATCAACTCAACACCTACGAGGACTATGAGCCAGGACTTTAAACTGAAGTTTGACGAATACAAAGACAATGACCCGACTGAAAAGCCGGGTGGTGATAATAATCCCGATTATTATCCCTCATTCGGCAATACGCGCAACCTGGCGTTTGTCCTGCCGGATGGGAAGATGCAGTTTTTCAATTACAGCTACCTTGTTACTTGTGCATACAACCCTGAACAAAACAGCATTAAAATGGAGTTCAGCACGCACATTCTGGAACTAAAAGGGCAAAGATTGGAACAACTCTTTTATGAACTAATGGCGCAGGTGAACAAAGTAATACGCTGTTCAGAGAGCCGCTATAATGCTTTAGATACCAATGCTGATAAACCTGTCGTCAATGAAATAATTATTACTGAAAAGTAGAAAGCGGAGCTTCTTTTGGAAGCTCCGCTTATAAATTTTTAAGTTTACCCGTAAACAACTAATTGTTCACGGTTGAATAGAAACGCCGTAGTTTCTCCGGCACGGGTGTTGAACGTAATACGTACACCTTTCTGGCCTTTACGAACGGTTTCATTCTGGGCATTCCATTGCTTCATTGTAGCCCATTCGTGGGATTTATAGCCCTGTTGGGTCATTGCCTCCTGCAATAATTGGGCATTGTCGTTTTGGTATTCTTTACCAGTGGCAAAGTTGATTGGATTTGTAGTGATGCACTGTGTCATTGTAGTTCCTTTCTTTTAGGGGTTAACAGTTGCAGGTGATTGACCAATCGGGGAATAGCGACCAAACCAATTCAAATTTTGCCTCGCGAGGAATGCCGACGGCAGGGGAAAATTTTATTTGGTGTCGGGAGTGACCCGATTAAATCTCCTGCATGTAACTGTTGATGCCTTTAAGGAAGGAATCCCTTTTTAAGCCAGCTGAGTTACTTATCTTTAAGTGAAGCCAAGGTACAAATCGCGATATCACGCAGCATATAAAGTATTCGAATTGTCGACATTAATAATTTCCGATGGATAGTCAATTCCGCTCTACTTGAACAGACAGAAGCCACTACCAATTACCTGCCGCAGTTCGAAAGGGTAGTACATCATAAGATTAGGCTCTACTTCGGAACATGACCACAAACTGGTTATATCCTGCCTGCAGGTAGATGTTGCGTAAGCTGTGCCCCCAACATCGAGAGATTATCTTTTATGGCTGTTTACTTATGAAGTATAAAGCCTTCAATCATCGCGTACAGAAAATCTTTGCCAAACATAGTAAAGAGTTGCAGATCAGTTGCCACTACAAATACAAGCCTCAGCAAATTCTTCAGGAACTACTACTTGCTTTCATTCTTCGAACATTTTTTTTAGCTGCCAATTTTATTTTTTTAAACGATACAGCTTCAGTTCGCTTGGTCCGCGCTATGTCTCTCTCCTGCGGGTTTTCCTTCTTAAACCTTTGGTTCCTTGATTTCCACTTAGTGATTTCAACGGCCTTTCTTACTATTGCTTCCTGGATGGGAACAGTCGAAGCGACTGCTGCATTTTTGTTTACTTCTTTTTTTCGTACAGGTGCATTATTCCGGAAGCGTACTACACGTACTCGGGACTCTGCAATTGGTTCCGCTTCTTTTATTGTTTCAAAGCGATTTTGCATCAGGGCCGAGAACCTGTTGGTTAATCCGAGATCATAATCCATCCATTGTTCTAAAGAATGGAACCCGTTTGCCGTTATTGTCTCTTCCATCGCATCTACGATGCTCTGAAATGTCGGGCTAAGTTTTTTCAGCTGTTTAAATTGCTGTGCGTAGGCTGGGTTTAACTTTTGCCCAAACAGTTTCCGGGCAATAATTTCTCTTGGAAAGTCGAATGCTTCAAATTCAAAAGAGTCGGGAGTTACTGGCTCCGGACAGTTCTTTTATCTTGTATCATGTCAGCATTGTTAAATTATCAATTGTTTTATTTGTCTATTATCCTCCTGAGTTTATCTTTTGCAGTGTGATGCTTTTGTCTGATATTACCGTCATCTTTATTCAGTTCAACAGCAATCGTAACGAAAGATTTCTTTTCCACGTAACGACGCTTAATAATCTCTTTTTCTTCAGGTGATAACTGCTCCACTGCATTCACGCAATCGTTCCTAAGTTGCTGTCTGCCTTTCTTTTGAAAAACATCTTCTTCAGCAACAGAACACTCATTGACATCTTTATTATAGTCAATTTCGTTCTTAGCTTTGTCTTTAAAGTAATTTACAATCTTGTTGCAAATGATGCCCCAGGCATACTCTTTAATTTGTCCTTCCGTCCAGCCTTTTTTATCCAACAGGACGAATATCGCATCTGCAACGATATCTTCAGTAAGCGCTTCATCACGTAATCCGTATTTTTTACTTAAATGCTGAGTGGTGCTTTCTATCAAATGCTTGAACAGTGCTTCAAAAAATCTGTTCGTCATACGTGCATCCATTAGATCGGATACGAAAAAAGGCTGATCCAGGATAATTTTCTCCTCTTTAATCTGCGCAAGATTTTTGGCAGAAGTATTCATGCCCGATGTAGCCTTGCCCTTTTTCCTACGTCCCTTGCCGGGGGCAGGACGTGGCTGGGGTTGCAGATGCACTTCCTGGAAGTGGTTATCGTCTTCTTGTGTTGACGGATGCAGATACATAAAATAATAGATTTTTCGAACATTTACCTTGATAATTGATGATAACTATTAGAGCGACAGGTGTGTTTTGATACTCCTGTCTATATAGTCGTAAAAAGACACAAAACGTTAGTGCTTATTTAAAGATATTTTTTTTCTAAATACAAATACAGGATTTTCTAAAAAAAAAAGTGCTGTTTTATATTAATGTTTCATCCATTCTGAAGATTAAACACTGCGCCTACGAAGCCATTATTCACCTATTAAAATTTAGTACCGAATAATAATCGCAAGTACAAATCGTGACCTAAACAGTCCCTACCCGACGATGGCTACAAACTACCTCTAGCAACACTTATGTAAGGGGCTACCCTGCCGTGTATATTGACGGCAGCTATTAAAAAAAATGAAAATGGCAGATTGAATAATTACAGCAGGAATAGGAAGACCTAATAGTCAAATGGTTCATGGGAGCAGAAGCAATTACTGTAGTCTTCAATCACTTTGAAGAATGCTATTCCAACGCAAGGTACTGCTCGTAACTGTCTAGTTGCTGTTGTTCAATTAACCTATAAATATCGTTCAACTCGAATTTTACAAATTTGTTATTGGCAAACTTTTGGTCAAACGCTTGCTTCTCTGTTACGCTTAAGCTGTTAAACGCATACTTGGCCACAAGCTTTGTATGAGCATCCGTTAAAACTTCCTTTTGCATTTCGCGCGACTGCCTATTATATGCTTCCTGTCTTTCATAGTTAGGACCTTCCTCACCATCATCGCTACTATATAACTCCGGAATATCTTCTTCAAATATTTTGCTGTTTAACATTAACGTTTCCTCCATTCTGACGACTATCTATTAAGCGCACCAAGAATACAGGATATGGCTATTGGAAACAACAACATTATTACATACAGCTCCATAAACCCTGTGATTGTAGCCAGTTACCTCTGCATTTGAACCTTTTAATGTTTATTAATAACAAAGACGGTCGCAGGCTGTCAGTTTGAAAGACCAATAGGTTTATTAGAAAAGAATAGTATTGCAAACCACTTAAAGAACAGAAACATGTATTTACCACACGAAATCCAGCTTAGGGTTTGTAATGAACAATTACAACGTAACGCAGCAAAAGCTAAAATGCAAAACACTCGTATCATTTTGCTCCAGCATCTGTTGCGGGATACCGAACACTTTATCAATTTACTAGCGGAGACGGGTGCTGAAATATTCTGCATCTTGGGAAAGCCTTTCTCACTTGATGTTGATGTTAAAACAAGGCTGGAAATGACGTATCGCGTAGAGGTGCATCCCTATGAAAAGTATGACAATACTACCTATCTTGATGACCTTGTACTTGAGGCGCACGAATGCTCGAAAGTCGATGGCAAGCCAATCCTAATTCTGGAAGTAGGTGGCTATTTTGCTAAACCATTGACACGTATTTCTTCAATGGTAATGGATACTTTAAAAGGGGTTGTTGAGGTCACCACCTTCGGACACAATAAATACATCGCCAATATCACAAATATTGAAGTACCTGTATTTTCAGTCGCTCGAAGTTCTATAAAAGAAATTGAGGCGTGTTATGTTGCTGAGGCAGCAGCCATAGCCTCAAACAGTATATTGAGGGAACTCGGAGTGTCCTTTCCTGGACGAGAAGCTTTAGTCATCGGCTATGGTATGATAGGCAGAAATGTTGCTGAAGCACTACATGCACATAAGCTTAGGGTTTCTGTATATGACAGTAGCCATCTTGCTCAGCTCAAAGCCTTCATAAAAGGCTATAAAATTGGAGAAAGAGATGACTTGATTAGCAGTGCAGCGATTATCTTCTCAGCTACAGCAGCCCAATCTATGAGCTACGCAGATATACTTAAATGCAAAGACAACGCTGTTTTAGTGAGTGCAGGTTCACGTGGTGGAGAATTTGATGTTGAAGGCATTAAAGAAAATTCAATTTCCCAAACCTCTATTAGTGCAAACATAAC
Organism: uncultured Flavipsychrobacter sp.; assembly: GCA_964515955.1. Taxonomy (GTDB): domain Bacteria; phylum Bacteroidota; class Bacteroidia; order Chitinophagales; family Chitinophagaceae; genus UBA5543. Next base: position 41,004 of record CAZEZM010000011.1, read on the forward strand.
AAAATTCAAACTCAGTTCTCGCAAGAACATTTTCCTTGTAAGAAATGGAACTGCCGTAAACTTTTACATTAAGAGCTGCCCTGATGAGATTGTAGATCTTATCCATGCAGAAGTAATCTCATGTGCACTTAAAATGTTAGGAAACTGCGACGGTATCCCTATTCATATGGTGAATGAATCGTGTACAGAAGTGCTAAACAATATTTCAAAAGACTGGATTAAACATACCGCTTAAAACGAATGCTATGTTTTTTGAATAACTAAGTGGTATTTTGGGTGCGGGAGAATGGCGCAGACAGAGAGTAAATTCTGCTTAGAAAAATGTGCTCCCGTAGTTAGCGCGTCCAATAAAATATTCAGTTATTGGTACCTACAACACAATCATAAACAAGATTTTTAAATTTAAAGAGGCGTGTAGAGACTATTAATACACACCTCTTTAACTTTATGGTTTAGGCTTCACTTTGCAACTCAACTCCTTTGCGTTAAATTGGTTTAAAAGAGACTCTTCTTCCGTAATGCGTTCTCGCATTCTTGCCGCAGCCGCATACACAGACATCGGATAAATACCTTCAAATAATGCTGCTCGTTGAACTGCATTCCCAAAACCTGGTGATTTAATTTCCCAAAGTTCTTCAAGAGAAACATATCCTAATTCAGGAAAACCCATACCTAAATCGCATAGTCCGAATGCTATTGATTTATTATCTGGATCAATTTCGGAAAGCAACCAAACACAATTCGTTCCTGGCAAAACAAGTTTTACTACTGGAGGATGGTTTTTATCCGGTTCGTAGCCGTTCTTTAGCAGTTGTTGGTATTGTTGGTTTGTAAAGAGTTTCATGGAATGTTCCTTTCATTTTGGTTGATGGTTACAAGTGTGGTACAACGCAGGGTATAGCGAATGAACAAGCTGTATTTTGGTTGGGCGGGTGAATGGCGCAGCCAGAGCGAAAATACTGCTTAGAGAAATGAGCGCCCGTAGTTAGCACTTGTAAGGAACCATCACCCCAGCAATATGAATGGGACTTACATGAAACAGCCTTGCTTTGAACAACAATACGCACTGCCTGAAAACGGCATAGAAAAAGAGCGCAGGTATGAATGTACTTACGCTCTTTTTCAGAATTAGTTTATTGACCGGGTTGCGGCTGCAAGTGCCAGAGGTAGTCCACAGCTCTGGACGCGGTGTTAGCAGCAGCGGTAACCAGGTATTTGTTATTCTTAAGGGCTGTTAGCCAGTTAGCGATATAGTTTGCATGGTCTTGGCGTGGCTCACGGGTGATTTCCAGTTCGGAGCAAAGGAAAGCCGCACCGAGTTCCGCGACCAGTTCTTCCGCTGCATAGGTATGGCTCCCAAAACGGTTGCCGAAATTACGGTCTAAGCGATTGGGGTGGCCTGACCAATGCACCAGCTCATGCAATAGCGTACTATAATAGTTTTCAGTAGCCGTGCTGTGGTCTGTATCAATAAAGGCTTCTTTCTTCGGCATGTGGATTTCATCTTTGGATGGGACAAAACATGCTTTCTTGCCTTTATGTTTGATAACGGCTTTGGTATTGGCGATATAGCTTTCAACCTGCTCCAATCGTTCAGCCAGTGGTTCTGATGGCAGGACGATTTCTGTCCCGGGTTGATAGCTATTGAGTTGGCAACGGTTAAATACCACATAAGATTTAATAAAGGGGACTTTCTCGATTTTACCGTCTACTTCCTTTTCAATCTTGTCGTAATAGACAACCATAGTCCCCTTCTCGCCCTTGCGGATGCTTTCTTTCTCTTTGTTCCACTGGCGGAAACTGGCCCATTCATTGGAAGCAAATTCCTGGGCGAATGACGAACACCAGAGTAAAAGGACATTGATGCCGTTATACGGTTTGTCGGAAACCATGTTTTTAGGCATACGGAACGGGTATACTTCATTGCCAAGCCACGGCTTTTGCCAGGGCGTTGTGCCCGCTTCAAGGTGCTGAATAATCGTATCTGTTACTTTCTGGTGAACATCAACACGAGGTTTGTTGTCTGTTGCAGGTGTTGGGGCTGGTGTATTTTGCATGGATAATGCCTTTCTGTTGGTGTGATGGTGACAGGGGATGAAACAACCGAAGGCTTAGAGACCAAGCCGGCTGTAATTTTGTTTCGCGAGGAATGCTGAAAGGAGGGGAAAATTATAGTTGGCGGCGGGAACGGCTTCGGTTAATCACCTGTAACGAAACCGTCACCCGACAGAAGGCAGATGCAACCATTACCTGCCCCGAATGCCGTTAGAGCCAGGTGGATGAAGGGCTACCCAATATTCATTTAGGTCTTTGAAGCCTTTGTATTGAGCCTGCTGGTTGTAATGCACTAGTTGCTCTGCTTTGCAAAATTCCCTTAGTGCGCCAGTACAACTATTCCCGGTCACATCGTTGTCCAGCCAGCTATTCAAGCACTCATAGCCATAATTACGGATATAGGCGGTCATATCCTGCAAGCAATCATAGCTGTTCAGGATGATACTATCCCCGTCAAAGGGTTTGCCCTGGCGCACAAGGATGGCTGACAGGTAATCAAACATATCCTTAAAGACGTGTACAGAAGCAGGTTTAGGTATGCGACCACAAACAAAACGAATGGCATGTTTGCCGATATGCGCTTTATGCAGTGAGTTGCGGATGGCGTAACCGCCATCTTCGTTTTCAACGGCCAATGCGACAAAGCTTTTGCCGTTAACCGTGTTCAGGATGCTAACCTGCCTAAAGTAGTTCTTTGCAAGATAAAACGGGATAGCCCGTTGGTGTTCCAGATATTGTATCAATAAATGGTCATTGAGATAGGTTTCGTCCTTCACCAGGAACATTCCGTCAACTTTCTGGTAATCCGGCAGGTGGCCTTGAGGCATAATTTGCGGATGCCTGTTGCCAATCATATTCTGAAGCCAGCGCAGCGCATCCATGACGCTATGGTTCAGGTTTTCGCTAAGGAGGTAAAGGCAGACAAGTTGAATGGTGTCGCCTTCCCCATTGGTCATAGGGTCAACCCAGGTATTGGTTACAGGATTGACCACCAGCATGGATTTTCGTTCGCTGTCAAAAGGTGCCTGGTATAAATACAGTCCGTTCTTTATGGGTATGGGAGAAATCCCCCAGACTTCAAAAATTCGGCGCAGGGGTATAGCTTTAGCTTGTACAATATCCATTGTGCTACTTTCTTGTATAATGATGATGTTGGTTGGTTAAAACGCGCTCAAACGGTGCTTTTCCAGAAAGGCATCTAAGGATGACCTCCGGTAACGGATGCTTCTGCCGATTTTTATCGGCTGCAGGTCATAGCGTTTGGAGCTATCCCAAACTGCGAGCGTATTGTAACTGTATTTAATATAGGCTGCCGCTTCTTTGCGATTAAATAGTTGGTCGGAATCATGCATATTCAATAAACACCTCTTTCACTCTCAACATTGACTGTTGAGTTTTTTTCGGGTTGACAAAACGGTGTGTTGATATGCGAAATGAATAAGCGATGTCAAAGAAAAAATGAAAAATATATCACAAAGTGCAAGCATATAAGTCAATGCCTACAACTGTGTGCGGGCAACTAAGTAATCCTACGGATGACTCTTAAGTGTTTGAAGAAAAAATCCCAAACCGGTTAGCGAATCAGTATATTGGACGCAAAGAAAGTGAGGAGTGTAATGGAGAAAAATAAAACATTGACTGATGAAAAGTTTGATACGGCCTATTTGATTATTGCTGGAATAGTCACAAAATACGGTGATAAATACCTGCCGATATTCAAACGGCTGCACGATGAAAAACAGCAAAGACAGGCAGATGCAGATTTGAAAGCGATTGCTCTTAACGCACTATTGAATTCCGATAATTAGTCTTGGCAATCGAAAATTCGCAGAGTACTGTTTATTAATTCAACCTGACGAGCACATTAAAATAGATTTATCTACAATTTTTGACGAAGCTTCCATCCCGAATATCCCAGCTTCACAAATTTCGGTTCAATTCGATCATTCCCTACAACGTATGTGCGAAGTCTGACTTTAAAAGCAATTTGCTCAGCCAACAGTTACATCAAGAAAAGGACTGTTGATATAGCTATAACCATCAATTCTTATCCTGGATTTTTTGTAGCTATCGAAAGCCTGAAAGGCCAGACTACATCCATAAACGGGGCGTTTAATTTTGGCATAACTGCTCCCATAGGTTTTAGAATTTACTTTCGGGTTTGCAAAGTCAGAACAAGACATACGCAAGCCTAAGCATAGAAATGGCAACGGTGATAAACGCTATGTCGGGCAGTCTGCCAGTATATTTTTCCAAGTTGTGGAAATTGCCTCTATTGTAAATTATTGTCTTGGCAATGATTCATCCAGCACCTTACCCTACAACGTTAAGTTACACTACGTCTTCTACTGCCACTAATTCAGCGAGTTGGGCAGCGATTTGTGTCATCAGGTTTTCTCCTGTACTTAGGCCGCTTCGAGAAGCAAGCATAGGGCTGACATCGCGGAGTTCTTCGTAGGTAGTACCATGAACAATAGGTATGAGTTGGTCTCTTGCCAAAAGTGCAGACAACTCTTTGTCGGCGATACTCTGCCCCTTTATCCGACTCAAAAAAGCTGGGGTCACTAAGACTATACCAATACGGGATTTTGCAAGTCCTCTATCTATTTCGCGCATTAACGGTGTGCCAGGTGCTACGTCCTTCTCACTAAACCAGACTGTAACACCGCGTTGCTCGAGCATGTCATGCAAATCTTTTGCAGCCCCTGCCCGGTCATCCCAAGCATGGCATAAAAAGATATCCCGAAGATCAGGTTTACTTGTTTGCCTTTCGACGGTTTCGCGGAATGGTGTTAATGTCTTCACCTCGGCTTGTGTATAAAACACAGGTGAACCTGCGCCCGACCAGCGAGGTTTAGAAGTGCGGCTTGACCCTCCGCCGCCACCTGATGAAGAATAAGATCTGCTTGAACTTGATTGATAGCTGTCATAGCTACTTCCGTAGCCACTATATCCACTATAGCGACTATAGCTGCCTCCACAAGCCGGGCACGCTGCCCGGCCGCTTGCAGTGCGATGGCCATATCTTGGTGCTGTACATCTTGCCATATTGCCTAATTTAACATTTTTTATAACTGGTTTCAACCTAAAAAATCAATCATTTAGCATTTATATGCAATCCTGCCCGTCTAACTTTTTTCATTTGTTAAAAATGCGAGCATATCAAAGGCAACCTGATTAGGTACCACCACAGTGGATGCAGATGCTCCAAGCCCTCCACTTTCGTCCGCAATGATACCTTTTCTCAGTAGTTGTGTGAGGTGAAAATGGTAGGTGGGTGCATCGAGGTTATATGTTGATGGCTTGTACGCAGAATTCATTTCCTGCAAACGGTCATGTAATCCTTTGACTACACCTTCTTGTTCTTCAATTTGTCTTTGCAGACTACTATCAGCAGGCGATGTAATCCAAGAATCGTCTTCATCAAAAACATCCCTTTGCCTTTCTCGCCTGCGACTTAGTAAAATGTCCAACTCACTTTTTGCGTTATAATAGTCGCTATAATGGTCTGCGTAGGTGCCGCCATCCTCTGCAATCTTTTGCAATATCATCAGCTCGTACTCTGACATTCCAGCCAACAATTCAGCCAACACTTCGGCGTAATCAAAATTATCAGGATTAACTATTTGGTGTGCTAATAATTTTTTGAGTGCATCTATCCGCTTTTTAGCGCTAGTTTTTACAACCTGAATTACCACACTTTCAAAAAAATCACCAATTTGCTCCTGTTCAATCTGTGCGATATCAAGTTGCACATCATAATGTGAATTTATGTAATCTGCTAACTCCGCAGTGAAAGAATTGTAACGGGCCTGCTTAACCTTCCCCCGAATATCAAATACTAGCTGGTTTAACAAACCACCAGCAACCGGGATAGCTCCAATAGCAGCCTTCGTAATACCAACTGCAAATTGCTTCTGCTCTTCTTTATCTGTGTTCATAAATATCTATTAGTTCAATAAAGTTATTCTTGTAAGAAATTCTACCTATCTACAAAATGCATGTCACGGTATTCATTGTCTTCCTTATGTGTACCACCGCCCATCCATTTACCGGTCGCTACCCAAATTTCGTAGAAATATAGCCATTCACTTGCCCACGGTATTATCAGTGGTGCAATTAACATCTTTGAATGCCAACATCTTTCTGGCGGATAGTGAAGGCAAAGCTTTTGAAACTCGGTAGAGTATACGTGCGGTAGCTTCCCCTCTTCATTCCTAGTAAGATCAGGACTTAACACGAATATCTGCGGCGGTTCCATGAGGCTATAGGTTAGGGCAACGCGATACTCAGGGCTTATTGGGGAAGGACACAAAGTCCCTTCCCAATATAACCGAGAGCGTGAAATACTGACTTTGCTTTTAGGATATAGACGTTTAAGCCATGCCTCCTGCAATGCCAGCGATAATGGCGCCTGCTTAACTCTTTTTGCCATGAAACGTATGTTTCGCTACCGTTGCAACGCCTGCGCTTCCCAAAAGGCCACTGCTGGCCATTTTTAGATTGCCTGCATCCCGTGTGGTGCGCATACTGTCCGCTATTTCCAGCAACGCGTTTTTAACAGATGTTTCGCCAAACGAATTGGAAAACATCTTGGTTATTTGTTGTTGCCCTTCATTCAAAGTTGCTTTCTGCAGGATGGTCGCCCTCAAAGTGGCAAGCCAAGTCATAAATATTACCTTCTTTTCCGGCTGATGCTGCCATTTATCTGCAAAATTTTCAGCCGGATTCACAGGGTTTGGAACCCAATCAACACCATTTCTGTTTTCGATGTAATTCGGCATGCGGTTTACGATCTCCACGAATACATCATAAAAAGACTGCGGCTGCAACTTGTCCATGGTGTCAAGATAAGCGCGTGCAGCAAGGGTCGTTAGCAAGACCGATACAGGCTTATCCTTGTGGTCTTCATACAATGTGTCCCTGTGGCGCTTCATAAGCTGTACTGCACGTTGCAGAGGCATACGCACATTAAATACTGGTACGTCTTCTACCGCTTCGTTTAGTGCTTTGACAACATCTGCGGAGAACATTTTTATTTTGTCTGCATTGAACTTTGACGCATCGATAAACCAGAGCGAGTAGCCTTCAGTATTGCTTTTCGGCCATTTGTCTGTGTTTTGCACATAGCTAGTGTTCCTGTCATCATTATCTGTAATGACGATGGCCTCTTTTGCGTAGCGCTCATCTACCTTTTGATCCAAAATCCATTGGTAATCATCGGGCATCGCCGGAACTATATCAAGGTGAAAACTAAAGCCTGATGCTTCCTTATAATGGATGCGCCAACAGCGCCTGTGTTCGGAGAGGGTTAGCTCATACCGGGCGCAGTGGCCTTCCAGTCTCTCGCCGACCAACTCTTTGAGTGCCTTTTGTATATCCGGCAGGCAGCCTTCCAGAATGCATGTGAGATCCACATCAAATTCGCATTCGCGGTTTGGCGGTTTTACCGCCGTGCCTGTTCTGAAGGAACCCTGTGATATAATGCGCGGATTGAATTTATTAAGCGGTGAATCCTCTGCCGCAAGCCATTCACCTATTACCTCGTACCGCTTGATAGCGATTTCCTGCTGGGTCTTGGTGAGATCAATTTCATCCGCAAGCTTTTCAAAAAAGCTGCCGAGTGTACCTGACTGTTGTTCTGTTATATCGTACATAATTAGTCGATAGTTAAAGCGTGAATAAATGTGTTTGTTGTTTTGTTATGATCGTAGATTTCAAGCGGCATGTCGACCTTTGGCATACGTACTCTGCCAAATTCTACCGCCGCAGACAGTGGCATGGCAGGAAAGACATTTAAGACGCTTTTCTGACCGTGCTCTGCTTTGATCCGGTCCATTGCACGTCTGATCACTTCCCTGAAAATTTGAAGATGCTTTTTAGCGATCATGCAGTTATTGCCTGGCGCATCAATGCTGATTGTCCAGATGCTCAAGTCACCTGGGATAGCTTCATGTATTCTTTCATCATTAATGGTCGCGCTGAGAGAAATATTTAGAACCGGCCGATTCGTTTTGACTGGTGGCTCCAAAAGGTTTATGTTCAAACTGGCAGGATCATCCTGCCAGTTCCAGGTTGCGGGTTCGCGATGGCGTTGGAAGACATCAACCTGGTAGATATCCGGCAGCAACGTTCCCAAACGTATGAGTAGCGGCATGGGTGCCATGGCGAATATTGAAAAGTGTTGATCACCGCCAGCCTCAATGATAGGCATGACCTTCTGACCGAACATACGGCGGAGGTTTTGATCGTGAAACTGCCAGTAGGCCGGTTCGCTATCACGAAACGCACAATTTTCAAGAGATAGCTCAACAGGATAACTGTTTGCGGGGAACATATCCGGTAAAACAGTCATCGCGGCTGCTTTATACGATAGTAGCGGATTGAGCTGCCCGATGTTTGCGCCATACAATACCAGATTGGTTGAGCGGTTCGGCATTATTCCTGTTACCAGTTGGATCCGCGCTTCGTGCTTTTTCTTCATCTCGGTCAAGCGCTCTACTGGATGGCCTGCCACATCTTCTTTATCTGCGAGTCTGTGGCATTCATCACAAAGGAGCATGAGATTATCATAGTCAGTGGCAAGCTCCGGAGACTTAATAACATCTCCGCGTGGGCCGTCTGGTTCTGCCGCAATAATATGCGCAACGTAGGCGATGTTGTAATGCACCTTTAGCAAAGCATGTTCCAGTAAATACTTGTTGCAACCATCATATTGACATCTGCCGCTTGCGTTTACCCATAGCTTGCGCAGGACCTTATCTGGAATTGATGGCCTTCTGTTTTTTGTTTTTACTTCTCCATCTACAGGTGCCTGCTCCGGAGTTTGATCTTGGTAGACTTCTGCCATTTATTACGAGTTTTTGATTACACAGTTGATGTGTACCGCAACCACATAGCAATCCTACACACAAAGCCATTCACACATTTTGACATGCGTATTCATAACGCAAATCTTGCCGTGTCGTTATATACTGGGGGAAGTAAAAGAAGGTGAAGGGTAAGTTATTATAACTATTTCTCTCCTTATCGCCTGGATTCACATCCCTAAGCAGGGATACATCTATCATTTATCGGCCTGTTAGCCATATGAAATTTGCTCAATGTGCGTGCCAAAATACATTGTCATACTCAATATTCTACTATATAAAATAGCTCAAATCCTTTTTGGACAAAGGTTTCAAAAATTTCCAACATTTTTTTGGCGTGCATATTATGGCAGTTAAAATGCCATTAAAATGCATATATGGCATGACAATGTTTCCGGATGTTCCAAATAGTGCCATAGTGGCTATATTTTGTGAAAATCCAGCAATTGTACAATCTATACATTTGTACATCACCTAGATGTCCAAATATTATCATATAAAGCTATGATATAATGATTATTTTAAATTTCTACCCTGTCCAAATAGCTCACCCTGATACAAAGGTTTTGATTTCGCAGGGTTACGTTCAGCGCGAAACGTGCCATCGTTGATATCTGCTGCGGATAATGTCTGCAACTGCCTGTGATTATCATCTGCCTCGCCAAGCTGCTTTAGCATCTTCGCATATCGTGGCATTTGCTTACGATCACATGCGTTATTTCACCCTTCCGCTGTAGCTTGCCCTCAACCATCAGGAAGGTAGCGCAAAGGATTTCCTCGCGGTATGTTTCAAACAGGCTTGCCCAAAGCAAGCTGTTTTATTTATTTGGTGAAAATAGAGTCTGTGAAAATAAAATTGACAAGTTTCTAATAGCACCCTATAATAGGAGCCAATATTTTTCACAAAGATTGCGACAAAAAAGTTCACACAGTGAAAATATAAATTCGGCGCAAATGCCGGAAATTCAACTAAAATAGCGGTAAACGGAGTCTCCATGAGAATTTCATCCTGTCCGCCAGTTTTACCTTTGTTGACTGGCATATATCTTCTTAAAAACAATCACAATTTTCATTTTGTACAACGAATCATTTGTTGCATGATGTTAGATTGTCACACATTTTTTCACACAAATTTGGTGACAACATGACACATCTTATGAAAGTTCGTAGTTACTATTACTACAACCGCAGAGTGCCTGAACATGTCCGTGAACTCGACACAAGGGACACTATCCGTGTCTCTCTGAAAACCGACAGCAAAGCTATAGCAAGGCAAAGAGCTGCCGCTTTTAACGAGCAGGTGGAAGCCTATTGGCTGGACTTGGTTAAAAACAATAAACCACATGATAATGCTGTCTTTGACAAAACGCTCAAAATCGCCCGTCAGATGGGATTTGCCTATCAGCCTATGTCGATGGTAGCCAACTTGCCCATCCTTGAACTGGTAGAGCGATTATTGGTGTTAAAGAATGCCACCACACCGCAGGTAGAGGCGGTTTTGGGCAGCAAGCCCCTGCCCTCCCATACCCTAAAGATTGCCCTTGAAAAGTATTGGGGGTATTCAAAAGACAAGTTGCTCAATAAATCAGAGGACCAAGTACGAAAATGGAAAAATCCCCGTATCCGTGCCATTAAAAACTTCATCAAAGTAGTTGGTAATAAAACTATCACAAATATCAACCGTGAGGACATTCTTGCTTTTCGCGATTGGTGGCTGAAACGGATAGATAAGGATAAGATGAACCCTGATAGCGCCAACAAGGACTTTATCCATCTGAAAGTCGTGTTAGAAACGGTATCGGATAATCTTAAGCTAGAACTGGATATCACCAACCTGTTCAAAAAGATAAAAATCAAGTCCAGGCATAAACAGACAAGATTGCCGTTTTCAGATGAACAGATTAAAGCAATTCTGAACAGTCCTAAACTTGAAAAGCTGGACGAAGATCAGAAGTGGTTTATTTACGCTGCCGCCGGAACCGGGGCGCGTCCTTCTGAAATCGTCGGACTACTGCCGTCTGACATTCATACTCATGCTGATGTACCCTTTATCAGCATCAAAGACCGAAAAGAACGTGAACTAAAAACGCCACACAGTGAACGGGAGATACCTCTTATCGGCCCTGCCCTTGAGGCATTTAAAAACAAGCCTGAGGGTTTTCAGCGTTATAGCGCCATACCGGATAACTTGACTAACATCATCAATAAATTTTTGCGGAGTAATGGTTTATACCCATCTGAAAAACACACCCTGTACTCATTCAGGCATAGTTTCCAGGACAGGTTGTTAGCTGTCGATGCACCGGACCGGGTGCAAGCAGAACTGATGGGGCATAGATTCAACCGTCCCAAGTATGGCAACGGCCCTTCGCTTAGCCAAAAAGCAGAATGGATGAATAAAGCCGACCAAGCATAAAAAAAACTCCGTGGATTGCTCCACGGAGTAATATTTTCAAACTGTGTTTTTACAGTTTAAAATCCAAAATCTCATCGTCTAAAGATGAAACTTTGTCATTTAGCAATGTGGTCAGAAAACCTGTCAGCAAGTTAATCAAATTGGTATTGCAGGTTTCAAAGGATTGCCCTTTGCTGTCTTTTAAAGTTAGTACACAACTGTCATCGCTTGCAAAGCTGAATGTTCGCACATTATGCAGCGTTTCTACGGTACGTTGCCTTTTCATTGTTAGGGAACGTAATTCCTCTACGCGCTGGATGCGTTCTTCTAATGACGGTTTTGCACTTGTTTCCTGCTTATGTGGAGCAGGTTTTGTAATGGGAGCCTTCACATCAGGCATTTGTGGTTTAGCAATTCCGTTCTGCTGGTCCTTTTTCAAACTTGTACTCATAAATTTTTCTGTTTGTGCCAGCCTGTATGTTGCAGGCCACGCGCTATACAAGCTGGCGGTTAAATAATCATCGGAATAAGCTTAATTCCAGGCAAGGAACCAGCCGAAGAGAAACGCCGCAAGCAAGGAGGAACGCGCAGCGGCAAATCCTTGCTTGTCCACTTCACGGCGTTTTCAAGGCGACCTTAGCCGCAGAATTTATGCTTCATGCCGTGTGATTATACAGCCTACATAAAGCCGGAAGTAAAAGAACTAGCAGCAAACGGAATGTTTTGTACAATAAAAAAACCAGTATACTAATGCTTTAAATGCTCTTTTAACGCTTTAACTTTTTCAATAGCGTCTAGCAATTCAGCACGGTGCAGTGGATTTTCCCCGTGGTGAGAAGCTGGATTCAATATCCTGTCCAAAATCTCGTCTAAATCGTGTAAAACCTTTTCTTTGACAAGGCTTTTTTCACTCATATCTACAAACATATTTAACAGATGTGTTTTACATGAGTTTAGCCTTCCTATGTCACCTGGCTCAAGGGACACGTCTGATTGAAAATCTGTATTTATTTTTCGTATTTTATCAATATCCCAGTCCTTTATAAGTGTCTTTTTAAATCTAATATAATTATCATTTACCACTTCATTATAAGCCTCCCTAATTTTGTTTTTTAGGGTAGTGAAACTTTTATTTATATTTTTCATTTCAGGATCAATGAAAGAAGTCAAAATAGCTTCAGCCTCCAATCTGAGATTGTTGCCAGAATTTTCGAATTCGTCAGCTTCAAAATTTTTAATTGCCGCTTGTAGGGGTGTGAGATTTTCACTTATTTTTGGTGCAGAACTGTCTTTCTCATCTTTGTTGAAATCAAAATAGACCCAATCTTTATCATCAGTATTTCTTCGTATCAGATTAAAAAACCCCTTGTCATGTGTTAGAATAATCTTTTGGAAACTGTCGAAAAATCTGAGTTCATCTTTATCTTCTTTATTCAGAATAATCCGGACAATATCCATTCGATTAGAAAGGTCAAGACTTATTAGCATGTCGTCTAAAACCAGAATTTTAAACTTTGCAGATGCAAGAGGTCGCGTCCTCAATGCGCCAATACGCACTCCAATTGCAATCCTTGTAAGCTGGGCCTCATTTAAAAACGATTGCACACGTTCAATCTTATGCCATTTGTCTGCTTTAGTTTCATCGTAAATCTCTACACCAAGTTTAATCTGTAACTTATCATGTCGGTGCCCCTGTCTATTATTTTCCCAGATTTTTTCTTTGACAAGGTTGAAATTGAATTTTCTATCAAAGGACAGAGAAATTCTAACGACATCCTTACCTTCAAAAAAATGGTCCTTTATAAATGAGTTGGCGTTATTTGATATTTCTAAGAGTAAGTTTTGAATTTTATCATTTAGAGCTACAAGTTGACCTTCATAAACTGTTCTCCTCCCAGAAGATACAGCACGGCCTTTAGGTGCTCTAGGAATGTCTATTGTATTTTTTACAATAATATCATCTAACCAATTCTGAGTGCCATCCGTCAAGAAGGGGAAAATATCTCGTTCAAATACCGGCCAAAGATTTACTTCCTCCTTGTGCGAGGCCCTATAAAAATTATGGAGAAGTTTGTAATTAATAAAATCACTAGCTAGGTTTAATTCTTGTATTAATGTATCTGTACTTTTATTGGTATTATTGATGTCTTGTGAAATAGTGTAAGTTTCCTCTTTACCTGTTTCTATGTTGATTGAAGTAAGCTTTATGAATGAGTTTTCTGCTTCATCCATGAACACATTCCTTAAATTCTGATGTGTGTTTTTGTCAGATAGAACGAACTTCTTAAAATATTTTTTGATTTCGCTTTCACTCTTAATGCTGCTCTGCAATAAGGTGTAAAGTGCCCAAAAAAGCGAAGATTTACCAGACCCATTATTCCCATAAATCAAAACATGTTTTCCGTTGACTGGAAAGAACTGAGCTTTTTGAAAGGCTTTGAAGTTTTGTATTTCTATTCCTTTAATCTTATGCATTAGCTTTCCAAAATCGGTTTTAAAATGTCAGGACTTCTTACTGCAAACAATTTGATACGATTACGTACCTCGCTATCTGGATGTGACCACTTAAAATTAAGCTTTTCAACAACCGACAACTTTTCACTATCAGATAAGTTATCAAATAGTTGTGCATCTGTAACAGTTTTTATATCAGACTCAACAAGCTTTAATACCTCAATATTTAGCCCTTCCATATGTTTGGGAAAATAGAGATTAAATATTATTGCATTTATTACAGTTGGAAATACGCTTTCAGTATCCTTTTTAGAAATAAAATGAAGAATCTCAGATAAAAAACTAACAGAAGCGCAAAATTCTGGAATTGGCAACTGATCCATATAAGTCTTAGATATATTCACAGTAAGGGTAGAGTTATTTGAAAAATTATTTGCGTAGAACCAGTTCAACAAATCACTATTAATTAGCGCCGCAATAAAATAGTAATATGAATCATACTCCTCCTTAAGAAGGATATTATTTGTTGAAGCAAATGTCTTATACTTATTCAAATCTATTGAGCATACCAAAGGCTTTTTACCTCCACTTATTCTTTGAATAACTATTTTCTTATCAGCATTCCATAGATAATCTGGCCGGGTTCTGTGTATTTCTGAAATATTCCAGTTAAGAAAATTAGATGGTGGATTAATATAAAACCTCTTAACATCCTTGCCTTCGACTAGCGGTACACGATTTTCATCATCTGTATCAGATATTAAATGTTTATGTGCTACTATACCTTCAATAATATCTATACAGTATGTCCCTAGAAGATTTCTATTTTTTGAAATGGATTTAGATATTCTTAAGGACAATTCATCCATATAGATATTGAATGAAAAACTTACGTTATCCAAAAATTGAGCTTGATCAAATATTTTTGTTTCAAAATCGTATTTCTCCAAGTTCTTTATTTCTGTAATAACTTTCGTCTTTGAAGTAGTATCTCTTTTGCTTATACCTAGAACGACTGTAGAGGCAGTAACATTATCAAATACACCACTCCCTAAATCAACAATCTGTTCTACATGAGAATTCTCAAGCATATACCTTCTTACGATATCATAAGTTGTTGTTCGAAGAATGTTATTAGGAACAATGAATGACAAGTACCCGTTTTGCTTAAGTATAAATTCTCCTTTAACAATAAAAATTGCAAAGAGATTTATTTTCCCTGATTGATTTGATTTTGACTTTTTGCCCTTAATCATTTTAGCAAAATATTCATCCTCAATATATTTCTTAAAATCTCCACCAAATTCCACATCCCGAGTAAAGACATACGGCGGGTTACCAATTACTACATCAAACCCTTCTGTAATATCAAACATCCATTCCGCATCAAAGAATGAAGAAGAACTGTTTTGATTATATGGATCCCAATCTGCTAATTTCTGAGCAGTATTAGCTTTCCAACCGCTTTTTTCAAATTCAGACGCAATAGCATTACGCAACTCTTCATCACGCTCCCTGTATTTCAATTTTGTTTCTTTGCTTTTTGCACTGAAAAGTTTATGACGAACTTTTTTAAGCTCAGTCTCAAGTGCTTTAACTTCTTTTGTATCATATAATTTTAGCTGGGCACTTGGTTTGTCAATCCCTACTAAGGAATTTGCAGCAACAAATTTAGTTTCTAAATTTGGTAGTGGTCGTATTCCAAAATTTTCCTTTTCTGTATTGACTTTTTGGTCGACTACCAGCGATATAAAAAATCTCAATTTAGATATTTGGACTGCAATTGGCTGGATGTCCACGCCATAAATACAGTTCTCTATTAAAAATAGTTTACGGGCGTAATCTGGGTCATTAATATTCTGGTCAAATGCATTGTTTATTTCTAAAAAGTGTTCTTCACGTGCGTTCTTGTCTTCTATTTCAAAAGCAGCCATAGAATCCTCTCCTGCTTTTTTCAATTGCACTTCTTTCCAAATTTTGTTATCGGGATCAAGTTTTTGCAGGATATGTACCATTTTCTGCAAAACGCCCATCGGGAAGGCTCCAGAACCGCAAGCAGGGTCAATTATAGTGGATTTGCCTAAAGCAGCTATAATTTGTTTTTGCAATTCTGGCGAGTTTTGAAATGGGGTTATATTATCAAAGGAAGTGAGAATATGAAGTTCTTTATCGACTTCATTTTCGTCTAAATTCCAATCAGCTATTGCATTTTTAAGGTAAGCAATTAAACTTTCATCCACCATGTAGTTTACAATTTCACGAGGTGTATAAAAGGAGCCGGTTTGCTTTCGAGCCGTAGATTTAGTTTCTGGATTATAGCTTGCTAATAAATTTTCAAATACCTTACCTAACAGTTCAGGGTCAAGTGCTACATCCTCTTCGATCGGTGTATTTTCTGTAATAGTGAACTTATATGACTTCAAGATATTAATAAGTCCCTTAACAGACGCATTCTTATATTTCTTTTCATCAATTCCCACAACATCACTTAAATCTGCTTGTTCTTCTAAACCAAAAAATAAATAATCTGGGACTACAAGTAATTCTCCTTTTACCATTTGGTCGGAGAAACCATCAATATAAATATTGTTAAATTTATCATCAAGACATTCAAAAAGACCGCCATTTAAAAACGGCACTGTACTATTCAGCTTTTCTAAAAATTTATCAGGGTCACGAAAATACTGCTTATAGCGCATTAGGTAATCAATGCCTCTATGTGTACCATAACCATCACCTCGGAAGCCTCTCTTTCTTTTATCCAAGCTATCTCCATCAATTGGGCAATTAAGAGTGGCAAAAAATAAATTCTGCAAAATGGCTTTGTAATATACGCTATCCTTATTCGACTGTTTGAACAATTGTGTTTCATGAAATGGAGATATTTCTTTTAGGATATCCGCCTGTAGTGTATCAAGTTCGAATAGGTCCTCTGGAATAAGTTTCTTTTCTTTTATGAACCAAACAAATAATAGACGCGTAAGCATTCGAATGACATTGGTAGCATTATGCTCCTGTATTAAGTCTTCCAATTTTGCTTTCTTATTGTACGTATCTTTTGAAGTGGGAGCCCCTGGGAAAGTGACATTCTTAATAGCCCAAAAGTACCAGGAGGAAAGCTCTTGATAAAACTTTTTGTTCAGAACATTTACGCTAAAAACTTCTTGCCAATACTCATACAATTTAATAAATGAGGCAACTTTATTTGTCCCTGATGTGGGTATTTTCAACTCAGAAAGTATGCGTAGATGCCCCGAATGAGGGTTGTCAATATTTATATCTCTGAGTAACGTTACCTTTCCCGCCTTTTCGCCTTCCCTCCATTCCTGCTTATACTTAAGGCGCTCAGTATTAGCAAACGCCAAATGGTTATTGTATTTAAATATTATTATAACAGGTGTATAATAGAATTCTCGATTAAACGCCCTTGAAATTTCTGCCAACTGAGCACGCGTGGGGAGTAAACCGTTAGGCCTGTCACTTAAAGTGACCCCAAAAATCAAAATACCATCATAGTCCGACTTAATCTGTGCTAATTCTAAACTTGAATTACCCTCAAATGCACTATCGTCAACCATTCCGACAAAGTACACTTCATTTATGAGCCTAAAAGTATCATTGTCTTTATAAGTATCTTTAAGTAATTCCAGGGCGGAGGTTGGATGCTCAGTGACATAATTTACAGGCACGTATAGTTCACCAAAGAAGTTTTTTAGTGCCTGAATGAATCCAATTTCTTTAAATAGTGAAAGTCTCATAATCTATACCGATACTAAAAACCAAGTTATTAAATCAAAATTTCCAATTTGGAATTTCTCTTCTACGGGTTTGTTTTCTTTTATCTTTAATAACGCGTTTTTATCCCCCTTGCGAATTTTTGAAAGAAGGTCTTTTGCCTCGGACCCCATTATTTTTTTTGTGGAACCATCATCTTGCTTGATTTCCTCAGAAATTTGATTTTTTAGCCATCTTTGGATAGCATTAACAAGCTCTTGAATTGCTTCTGGTTCGCCTTTGTCGATACTATCGGGAATAGACCTTTCATTTTCTTTATGGTACGTAAGTGCATCAAGTACTTCTTTCTGATTGAGTAAAACTTCTTCACCCTCTTTGTTGATGTATATCAAATCAAAGATTTTATATTCATGTTGTTGGTTTTTAGGTTGCCTTGCCGGATATCCTAATAGGGCAATTAATCCATTTGAATTGCAGATTTCACTAGACCCCTTAAAACCAGTGTACACGCCTTTGGGCATTTTGATATACTTAGCTTTATCACGGTTTAATTCTTCAAGTAAATCTTGTCTATATTGTTCTAATGATAGATTATCAAAACCAAATGTTTCTTCGCCATCTAAGTCTTCAAATGTGACTTGCATTTGTTCCATCATCCTGTTCGCCATCCTCTGGTCCAGAGATTCGTCATGTATCATCTTCTGGAAGGTTTCTGAAAATTGATGGTCAACTTCGGCACCTGCCAGCTTCATGGCTGCCATTCGTTGTTCAATTCTTCCTTGTAAGTTTAAGTATGAATTGATGTTATTAGATGGCCAAAAATTAATACCGAATATTTTGCTATTAGGACTCCCAAGACGATCAATTCGTCCCATACGTTGAATAATTCTTACTGGATTCCAATGGATATCATAATTAATAACCATGTCAGCATCCTGCAAGTTTTGACCTTCACTTAACGCATCAGTGGCTATTAGAATATCAATTGGATTTTGTAGTTTTTGGTATGTTTTTGGATGTTTTTGTGAAACCCAATCTATCCATTCATAGAAGGCTTCCATATCATTCTTTTTAGTTTGGAAATCCCACTCTTTTTCTCTGAATAGTTTTGTATAAGGCGCAAAACGCTCAAGAATAGGTTCAAAGTTTTTTGTTTCCTCCCCGGACTCACTTGTTAAAGAGCCTGTGCCAGAAACCATTGCTATTTTTTCAAAGCCTCTACTTTTCAGTTGGGTAAAGAGATATTGAGCAGTGTCACGATATACAGTGAATATTACAACTTTTTGATTGCTGTTGTTATCTCCAGAAATTCTCTTCTTGTTTATTTCATTAATCAATACCTGAAGTTTATCATCTTCAGATTTAATGTTCCCATGCCTAATTGTCTCTTTATCTATCTTTTTTTCAAACTTTTGAAGGTTAATAAAAATATTATCCAGGGCATCCAAGTCTTTTTTTAGATCGTTTTTGAACTTGTCCAGATTTCCCGCTGCGTCAATGTCAGACAATTTAATTTTTCGATTCTTACCTAAAGTGAGTTCTTCAAACTCATCTTGCAAATCGTCGTCATCAAAAAGTGACAAATTGCCCTCAGACAAATCACCATTAGATTTTTCTTCTTGATAAATTTTAATCTTATCAAGAGCATTTTGGTGATGATCTTTAATTTTTTGGACCGTAGCATAAAATGAGAACCAAGATGATTCTAATCTTTTTACCATCAAAATATATAGCATCTTTACCAAAAAGCGGTCTCTCTGACGCTCATCATGCAGTACATCATGGTCCTCAATATTGTCTTCGTCCAAATAATAAGATGGCTGATATCCGGAAAGCATAGGTGGAAAATGCTCGAATAACTCCTCAAAGGACTCGAAATTTCCTAACTGACTAGGCGTCACAAATAGGTTAATTGGTTTTGTTTTTATAGGAAATGAGAGTCCGGTTTGTTGCCCTTCAATCATCTTCCTTGTTCTGGCTACAATAAGTGAATCTGTTATTGTAAAAAAACTCGCTGGTAATTGTTTGATAAAATCTCCAATTTGTGGAGAAATCCCTTCTCGCCATTCATTAAATACTTTTTGTGCTGCTCTAAAAGAATAATCCAGATTTTTTATACCCAAGCTTTCATCGAATCCGTTTGGATTACCTTTAACTATTAATTTAAATTGATTGCGTATGTCGTTCAGCGAATTGTTTATCGGGGTTGCAGAAAGCAATAGAACTTTGACATCATCATTCTTCTTGAGAATTTCCTCTATCAAGAATTTGTATCGGTTTGATTTGTCATTCCTTAAATTATGACTTTCATCAATTACAATTAGTTTGGGCTTATCGCTATTAAATAATTTATCATATCTGTCGTTATATTTTTCTAACCTTTCATCACTCATGTCTGTGTGAAAGCGGAGGAAAAACTCAAACTGGTCCTTTTCAAATCTAGACCCATGATGCCGTAAATAACGCCTCCAGTTATGTTCAAGTTTTTTTGGACAAAGCAGAATAACTTCTCTACCTTGTAATTGGAAAAATTTAACTACAGCCAATGCACTCCAGGTTTTACCAAGACCAACAGCATCCGCAAGTATCGCACCATTATATTTCTGGAGCATACGTATGAGGCTTAAAACGCCTTTTTTCTGGAATTCATAGAGATTGTTGTAAACAACTGAATTTTCAAGTCTTCCGATTTGCCTATTGAATTCTGGGTCGTTCTCCCCATCCAATATCTGAGTTCCAAATAATTCAAATAGAACTTTATAGTATAGTTCTCGTGGCGTATATTTTATAAATATCCGCTCTATTTCATCTATCAGATATTGCTTGAAGTCAACTTTTCGTTTAGTTCCATCTGGGGAAACCAATGTTTTTTCTTTATGTGCCTGAGGTCTCTGCCATAAAGACTCAAACCACTCGACTAACTCTTTATACTGATTATTATTGCCAGTTTCTGCAATGTTTAGTTCAATATTATTGGTTTCTTTTAAGCCAATTCCAGCTTCAGTTAAATTAGAGCTACCAGATAAAAAATATTTGTTTCTATCATCATTTTTTTCCGGGTTAAATAAATAACATTTTGCATGACAAAAGTTAGGCTCGAGAGTTTTAGCAGTAACCTTGTCCTGTTTAAGAAATCTTACAGCTTCTTGAGCAAGCTTATTTAATTTTAGTGCAGCTTCAACATTGATGTTCTCATTTAATAAATCCAATGGGCGATTTTCTTCACTATCTATACTAACAATGTCCCCTAGTACCAGTCTAACTTCGGAGACCTTATCATTAACTTCTTTTGATAACCAAGCCAGAGCCCCAACAGTAAAGTAGCCTGTAACTATATCTATGGTACCGGATTCCGTGTATGAAGAAATCCATTCATGGACTTTAAGGTTATTATTTTCGTTATCTATTAACATCTACTCTGCCAGGATTTTATATTGTTTTATGTACATAGATAACTTTAATGTAAATATCTGCACCTTCAAGCATTTTTTAAATAAGGTGACATAATCTAGTAATCTCTTCTACCAATGTACTAACATTTGAATTATTAATCAGCATGCAACTCTCGTAATAACCATTCAAGCTGCGTTCGAGCACTTGACGTTATATCCGTATAAGTTAGGAACTTTACATCCTCACGTTCATTATGTGATGATATGTTGGGATCGACCCTACCGCCCATGACTATTATTTCTATTTTTTTACCATGAATTATAGAATTCAGGTCATCTCTGTATTTTAGGGCTTGGTTTTCCGCATCCCTACCAATTGTTTCAGAGGGTCGCTTGAACTCAATTAGAAGATGTTTTCTTGTTATATCTTCGCCAAGAAACAAATCTGGTCTTTTACTTGCTCGTGCTCCAGTAAATTCTTTTTCCAGATATGCTGCAATACCAGTTGCCAGCGTCTTGTTGGAAAATATCAGAGAATACTGACTTCCTAATACCCACAAATTCTTCTCCAGAGCCTTATGTATTGTAGCTTCAAGCGTATTAGGGTTAGAACTCAATAAATCAAGTTCATCCAGAAAACGGAGTCTATTTGTGGCTTGTCCAGTAACAATAGACATTTCAAGTAGACCAAACTCACAAAGAGCTTCGGCAAATTTTTCCACATCGCCATCACGCGTGTTTTCAATATTTTGTATGACGCTCCAGTAATAGTCTTTTTCAATTGCATCAACCATTACCGATATAATAGTATTTACCTTTTCCTCTGGTTCTCCATAGAACTTTTCAATCACTCTTTGTAATGATTTCTCTGCAAACTGTCGCTTATATTCTGGTAATTTTTCTAACTCTCGGTTTATTTTTTGTTGGTAACGTTGCCGTGCTAAATGCATATCAGTTTTGAAAACTTCATTTAATGAAGTTTTCAGTTCTTGGCTAACATTTTCTTTTATACTATCATTTAGCTTACTGTTTTCAACAATAGAACTCCAGTCAGCAGTTACAAAATCTTCTAAATCATCACAAACTATCTCACCTATAATCCTTCTTTTTAATTTATCAGGAATTATTTCATCATCTTTCAGAAAGTTTTCTGGCCGCCCAACTATTTTATTTCCGACACGATAAATTAGCCCTGATTGTTTGACTACCTTATCTGTTATTGTATAGATAAGCTTAGCGGTTTTACCATTGTCTAAAACTAATTCTCGCTCAATAGTTTTTCCTTGAAAGTCTTGAATACCTATTAAATCCCCATTGACGTATATTGACAAATCAGGTACTCGGCCGTATTCCCAGATTAGTATTTGCTTAAGTTTTTCTGCATTCGGAAAATTGAAGTTTTGATTAAGACCTTTCAACGTAACTGTCGTTCCATGTTCCTGTTTCGAGCATTCTAAAGTTATAATTGGCAAATCTACTTTCTCCAGGTCATATTGTCCTTTTGCAAGTTCTTGCTTGGCTATTGTCAATGTTGTTTCTTTCCCTCCAGCCTTGGTTTTGACCTCCATAATCTCAGCGACCATTAGACCTGAAAATTTCCCAATACCTTTTCTTCCTTTTACGACCCTTTTTTTCTTAAATGTCTTGTCCCCTTTTCGCGAAAACCTGCTACTTGCAATTTTTAGATATTCGGTTCTCAATTCTTGTTCTTTCATCCCTGAACCATCATCTGAAATGGTAACAATAGGTTCGGGAGTTAATGGTGTGGGTAACGTCACCCAAATATTATCAGCGTCAGCATCAAAGGCATTATCAACCAGCTCTTTTATAGCATCTTCTGTAGATTTATAGGTTTCTCCTAATAATTCAGCCAGTTTGGGATCTACTTGAAAGTTTGCGTTTTTAGACATGGGGGGATTCCTATATAATGCGTGAACTCAAAAATATATGGTTTAAACACATTTTCAAAGCGACAATTTGAGAATGTGACATGAGTTTTATTTTCTATTCTTTCCAATCCTGTTATATGTAATTAAGAGGAGTGTTAAATTGCCAATTTGTTGTACCTATGTTGTACCAATAAAAAAACCTTTCGAGGCTTTTGACCTGAAAGGTTTGATTTTACTGGTAGCGAGGAGGAGATTTGAACTCCCGACCTCAGGGTTATGAATCCTGCGCTCTAACCGCCTGAGCTACCTCGCCAATTGCAGTTATGCGTTTTAAGGACGGCAAAGGTAAATCAAAATCCTGAATTTTATAAGTTTTCTAAACGAGATTTTAGTGCATCGGGCAAAGCTGTCACTTTGCGGATATTATAATCAAAACATACCATACCTGTCTTGGCGTGAGCTATATCAATTTTAGCGTCATTGCGTATTGCCGAAATGTGATACAGCAGGTCGAATGAAATAGGGGTAAACTCCACAGCATATATATCCACCTCTAATGTATCGCCGTAAAAACCTTCGCCTTTGTACGCTATAGCAACGTCAGCCATAATCAACCCTGCCCCGCCGGCGTTCATCTCTGTCATACCGAAAGATGCCAGCATCTGCACCCTGGCCTCGTGTATAAGGGACAGGACGGCATCGTTGCCCAGGTGGCCGCCATAATTAATATCGCCGATACGTACAGGTATAGTCAGCGTTATTAGTGGTTTTTCGGCAGGAAATTTTATTTTTACACGACTCATTACATTACATACTTAAATAAACAAACACACAGAGATGAAAATAATCTGTATCGGGCGAAATTACGCAGATCATGCGAAGGAATTGAATAACGAAGTGCCCACCAAGCCGGTAATTTTCATGAAGCCCAAAAGCGCCCTGCTGCTGCCGGGCAAACCGTTCTACTATCCAGAGTTTACGGATAATATCCACTATGAATGTGAGCTGGTGGTAAAGATTTGCAAAAACGGCAAATACGTACGTGAAAAATTTGCTCACAAATATTATGATTCAGTAACCGTTGGTATCGACTTTACTGCGCGCGACTTGCAGGAGGAGTTAAAATCGAAAGGGTTACCCTGGGAACTGGCTAAAGCGTTTGACGGCTCGGCGGCGGTAGGTGAATTTATACCAATAACCCCGGATATGAACCTGAACGACCTGCAATTCGAACTGCATAAAAACGGTGAGCGCGTACAGGCAGGCGACACTAAAAATATGCTACACACAGTAAACGAAATTATTGAGTTTGTTTCCCAGTACATATCTGTAAACATTGGTGACCTTATATTTACCGGTACACCCGCAGGTGTGGGGCCCATAACAGTGTACGATAAACTGGACGGGTACCTGGGCGGGGAGCAGCTGCTGCATGTAGACATCCGCTGATACATATATTAACACAACTATATGCGCATATACAATCCAAAGAAATGGTTCGACATACTGTTCCAGTTTCACAAATCGGATACGTTGAGGCGGTTATCACTGCTTATCATCATCATATCGTTGTACACCTGGCTGATAGCCTTCCTGGAGCTCAACTACCTGAACATGCGCGAGCATCCGACGGTGAAGAATATTTACAACATGCACAACCTGCTGGGCTTTGCCCTGTCATTGTTGCTGGTATTCCGCACCAACACTGCTTACGACCGCTGGTGGGAGGGCCGTAAACTTTGGGGTGCATTGGTGAATACCAGCCGGAACCTGGCCATAAAAATCAACAGCCTGCTTCCCGCGGATGATGCAGAGAACAGGGATTTCTTCCGTAATGCCATACCTATGTACGCATCGGTGCTGAAAGACCACCTGCAGTCGGAAAACACCCGCTACAGCCTGGACGAAGTGGAGCACCCTGAATTGAAGCTGATAGATAACAACAAACATACTCCCAACCAGGTAGCCATACTGATGAGCAACAGGCTGGTAACCATGCAGAAACAGGGTATAATGACCGGTGAGCAATTGCTCTTTATCAACGACAACCTGAACGCGTTTACAGATATATGCGGGGCATGCGAGCGCATCAAGAACACACCTATCCCCTACTCTTACAGCGCATTTATTAAGAAATTTATATTTATCTATGTAATGACTTTACCCTTCGGCTATGTATATACATTGGGATATTTAGTGATACCCGTAGTTGCGATTGTGTTTTACGTACTGGCCAGTCTTGAACTGATAGCCGAAGAGATAGAAGACCCCTTTGGCAATGACATGAACGACCTGCCCATGGAGAAACTGGCCTCCAACATCCGCAAACATGTAGGCGAAATTTTATAACTGATTACCTTTCGCTATTCCTGCAGAATATCTTTATCTTAGCCTGATAAAGCGGACGCCCATGCGAACTATTGTATTTATAGCTTCATTCTTGTTTTTATTAACCGATGCATATGCTCAGCAGGCCCGCGTGGGTTGTGTTAACAAATCGATGCGGGTACAAGCCGAGCAGATGAAACATGATTTTAAGGCGCAAGGCATGGAGGTATATAAAGACGCTATGTTGAGTATGGCGCCCGGCCAACCGGCACCAATAGCTATACAACTGACAGAAAAACAACTCTACCAATTCATACTGGTGGGCGATGGCAATGCCAGCAAAATATATTTTGAATTGTATGACGGTAAGGACAATAAACTGGCTGAGAAAACAATAAAAAAAGGCGACAACACAAATTTTATCATCTATTCATTCGTTCCGCAAAAGTCAGATATATACCTGGTAGTGTTGACACAAAAAGTAAAAGGTAAGGCTGATGTGTGCGGCTCATTTACCATTATGCAGAAAGCGCCTGCTGACAGCAAATAATCAGCTGCATGGATGTACAAATAGAACAAAGCTGGAAACAGGTACTCTGTCACGAATTTGACCAACCGTATTTTGAACAGATAGTCCACTTTCTCAAGACGGAAAAACAAACGGGGAAAATCATATATCCACCCGGGCCGTTTATATTTAATGCATTCAATACTACCCCTTTTGAGGATGTGAAAGTGGTGATACTGGGGCAGGACCCCTACCACAACCCCGGTCAGGCGCACGGGCTTTGCTTCTCTGTGGCTATGGGCGTGGCTGCACCTCCCTCGCTGGTGAATATGTTTAAAGAGATACAGGCTGACCTAGGCATAGCACCACCCAACCACGGCAACCTGGAAAAATGGGCAAAACAAGGCGTATTATTACTGAATGCATCGCTTACAGTAGAGCAAAATCAACCTATGTCGCACAGCAAGATAGGCTGGCATATTTTTACTGACAGTGTGATTAAAACATTGTCAGACAAGAAGGATAAACTGGTGTTCCTGCTATGGGGCGGGTTTGCCAAAAGCAAGATTCCGCTGATTGATACTACTAAGCACCTGGTGCTTACCGCTGCCCACCCTTCTCCCTTATCTGCATACAACGGCTTCTTCGGTTGCAGGCATTTCAGCAAGACAAACGAATGGTTACAAAAAAATGGCTTAACGCCTATCGACTGGAGTTTATAATTTGCAGGCTGAATGAAAATAATAGGTAAAATAGCAGGGCATATCTACTTCGTACTGGGGATGCTACTATTCGTGGCTACGATGCTGATAGTGGTGATACCGATATGGCTTACATCTTTGCTACCTGAGCCCAAACGGGCTAAAGTAATGCACCCCATTTTCAGGCTATGGATGAATGTGTTTATGCCATTGGTAGGCTGCCCTGTATTCCGCAAAGGGAAAGAACATTTTAAGAAAGGTGAAAACTATGTGGTAGTCACCAACCATAACTCCCTGGTAGACGTTCCGGTTTCATCGCCCTGGATACCCGGCCCTAATAAAACGCTGGCCAAAATAGAGATGGCGCGGATACCGATATTCGGTGTGATATACAAAGCGGGCTCGATACTTGTAGACAGGAAAAATGAAACCAGCCGCAGGAAGAGCTTTACCGATATGCAGGAAGCGCTGGAAATGGGCCTGCACCTGTGCCTGTACCCCGAAGGTACACGCAACAAAACTAACCAGCCTATACAGCGTTTTTACGACGGTGCGTTTATTACGGCTATTAAGGCCCAGAAACCCATCGTGCCGGGAGTGATTTTCAATACCGGCAGGATTCTGCCCCACGATAAGAAGCTCTGGGCAAGGCCTTTGCCTATTCGCTTCCACTTCCTGGCACCGGTACCTACACAGGGCATGACACTGGACGACCTGCCCGCCCTGAAAGAAAAAATACACCGATTGATGAGCGATTACTACCTTGCACACAAATGACCTATTACATCATTGGCACGGGCAATACCGCATGGTTCCTGGCCACAAGGCTGGCTAAGGCGGGTCATGTATGTAAGGGTATATACGGCAGGAATACTGAACACGCCGCTCAACTGGCAGCACATATCAAAGCACCTGCTTTAGGCAATCTTGATGATATAAAAGACGATGCTGACTGCTGTATACTGGCTATTACAGACCATGCCATCATCGAGATAGCATCCCATTTCAAATTTGAACATACCACCCTGATACATACAGCCGGCTCGCTGAGCAGGATGATACTGGAGCCTTATGCAGCACATGCGGGCGTACTCTGGCCCATCTACTCGCTGGTAAAGGACAACCTGCCCCTGCACAGGGAAGTGCCGGTGACCATCAAGGGAAGTACGGACCATGCTGAAGCGTTGTTGCAACAATTGGCCGAATCCATAACAGATATCTATTATACCGTAAGCTGGGAGCAACGCCAGTGGCTGCACCTCTGCGCTGTATTGTGCAACAACTTCACCAACCACCTGATGGCCGTGAGCGAACAGGTATGTAAAAAACAACAAGTGCCTTTCTCGCTGCTCTTCCCCATAGTGAGCCAGACAGCAGAACGCATACGCAACGCTTCGCCCAAAGTATTGCAGACCGGCCCGGCCCGCCGCGGCGATATGGTGACCATAGAAAGACACCTGGAATTATTGGCCCAAAACCACGACTGGCAGGCGTTGTACAAAGCCATCACTACCTCGATAGATAAGATGTATAGGCCCGATAAGGGAGAATAGCCTGCGATACCTTACTTTTGCGCCTGAATACAGTGAACACACAATAATGTATAGCGTAAAATTTAAGTTTGAACAGAAAGGGCTGGAACCAGTAATAATAGAAAATGTTGAGCCGGGCATCAGCATACTGGAAGTAGCCTTGGAGAATAATATAGAACTGCACCACAACTGCGGCATGGTATGCGCCTGCAGCACTTGCCACCTGTATGTAGACAAGGGCGAAGGCAACCTGCCTGAACTGACTGATAAAGAAGAAGACTTTATAGACAGGGCCCGCAACCCCCGCCTCAACTCGCGCCTGGGCTGCCAATGCGTGCTGGAAGACGGTAGCGGGGAAATCGAAGTGACCCTGCCCGACCAGAGCCTGATACATGGAGATTAGTAATTAGTAGTTAGGTGATAGTAGTTAGTTTTTTTCTTTTTGACTTTTAACTTTTGACTTAAAATATGTTTGAGCCGCCGATAAAATGGAATGATTACGAGGATATAGCACTGAAGCTGTACGAAAAATATGGTGATGAGTTTGGCGAAAGCCAGATATACCGGGTACGCTTTACCGACCTGCTGGAATGGGTGCTGGAAATTGATAATTTTGAAGGTAAACGCGAAGAATGTAACGAAGGCCACCTGGAAATGATACAGAGCAGTTGGGTGTACGAGTGGCGCGACAACCAGAAATAAATGAACGTACTGGAGCTTTTTACCCCGATTAAAACTTTCGTCTTTGATATAGACGGCGTACTGACCAATGCGCAACTGCTGGCTACAGAAGAAGGCCACCTGCTGCGCAGCGTCAATATCAAAGACGGCTATGCTATACAACTGGCAGTAAAAAAAGGCTATAACCTCTGGATTATCAGCGGGGGTACATCCGCCGCTATGCAAACCCGGTTTCACAACCTGGGCATGACAGAGGCCCATATACGGGTGCAGGATAAAAAAGCCTTGCTGAATGAACTGATAGCTAAATACATTACCCCTCCGGAAACCATATTATATATGGGCGATGATATGCCCGACTATACCGTGATGCAAATGTGCGGCCTGCCTACCTGCCCAGCCGATGCATGCACTGAAATAAAAGCCATCAGCAAATACATTTCACCCGTCAATGGCGGTATGGGTTGCGTGCGGGATGTGATAGAAAAGGTTTTGAAATTGAATGGAGATTGGGAATAATCCTTGCATACCACCAGGTATGACAGTATTGAATCACATTTTTTTAACAACTCACATATCCACTATTTACTATCAAAGATATAATTTCATAATTAGAGACTGCTTTATTATGAAATACCTGCGGGTAATAATACTGTTGCATTTATATCTTCATGCCGAAGGGCAATACAACCCTCGCAGGTACCATGCCTTTGATAATGTAAAAACAACAGCTTATTACAACGACTTTACAGAAGCAACAGATGTACCACTGAACATTAGCAATAAATGCGCGGGTGGGAGTATCAATAACGGGGTGCTTTACTTGCTGAATAACTGCAATGAAGCTGTATATACTACAATGGATATACCAGCGCTTTATAAAGGCAATTTTGAAATAGTGGTTGTTGCAAAAGTATTTTGCGGGGAAACATATGACAGGCTACGCGATGGGTATATATCCTGGGCGGTAGAAGGCAGTTCTTATACTTACAACACGCTTGCATTTACCAACGACAAATATTATGGTTTCCATAGCCGCAATGGCAATACTGGGGAATGCCATAACAAGCTATATAAAAGACGTGATATTTATTATTACAATCAATTTGCACGATATACCATCCGAAAGTACGCAGACAAATATTATTTCTTTATCAATGGCAGGCTTATAGGTACCGCTCCATACCTGGAAACAGAGGGCAAGTTCTTCGAACTTGGTGCAGCTTCAAAAGCATATACACAATACAAACTGCTGGCCGTGTATTACCTGCCATAATGTTTTCCCGGCTTATATGCATGAAAAGCAAAATAGTTATGGATTAAAGCCAGATACTTTGCAAGCCTACTTTACCGTTATCATTTGCACTCGTTTCTGGCCACAGAGGTAGGTTTTTTCCGGAGCGGTTTTACTACGTTCTCCAAAGTTGCGGTGTTCAAAAACAAACTTATAGGTTTCGCCTTTTTGCAAATCGTATTCAAAAAAAGCGTCATCGGCATTACTGAAAGTATAAGTTTCACCGGGTGCAATCTTTACAAAATCGGGATAATCATAGCGTTTTACAAAGCTGAGTTTGCGCAGCACTTTTACCGGCTTGTCAAATGCGTTGTAGGGTGTAAACCTGAAATGCTTTGAACTTACCCATACATCTATTTTACAATTATTCTTGAAGATAAAATTGTAGGTAAGATATGTTTCCAACTGCAATACCGGCCGTACATCAATATCCATCTTTATGCACTGGCAGAAATTATTAGCTTTCATCGTTTCTGTTATACCAGCTTTCTCGCGGGCTGCCAATTCTTCTTTAGTCAATCCTTTTTTCAGAATTATTACCGTATCCTTATATGTTACTTTGGGTTTGGGTGCGGTGTCGTTGGGGTAAATTACTATTACCGTTTCTTTCATGTCGGCCGAATAGTCAATTTTGGCTTTTTCTTTTGGCTTTTCTATTATGAATAGCGTATCAGGTTTAGCATCTTTAGCCGGCGGTGCCTTTTTAGCCTGTGCATGGGCAGCAGCACCCTGCCACAGAATAGCATAACTTACTAAAATTAAAAAAAAGGCAAAACGAAACCCCAGCATCCAGATACTAATATACTAATTACAGGGGATAAATATAGGGTCCGGGCCGGCGGGGTCAAAATTCAGGAATATGCGTTCTTCCTGTCCGGGGTATTCCAGTTGTAGTCCTATATCTACGGGTATTTTCCTGCATTGGCCGGCAGTCATTATCGCAAATTCTTTTATGCGGCACAATCTCAATTTCAATATCTCCTTATGTTGAAAACTATCTACATCCTTGGGCACTATGAACTCACCTGTTATAGAATCATCCGGGGTCTTCCATTCAAAACCATACAGGTTGTAGCAATGCAGGTATTCTTTATCACAACCCAATATCCTGACAGTTATGGGTTGATTGAGCGGTAACCTGTTCAAGGAATACTCTTGCGCGCGGAGCGGTCCTGCAAACAAAATCATCAGCGATATAAGTCCATGGAAGCGCATATCATTGTGCTTTCAGGCGTTTCAGCGCCTCCTGTGGTTCTTTGTATTGTTCGTCGAAAACAAGGGCTTGTTTATAATCTATGATAGCCTCTGCTATCTTACCCATAGCTTCGTATGACAAACCACGATTGAAATAGGCCTCGGCGTCAGTCGGGTCTAATTTGGTGAGTATATCATACTGGCGGTAAGCTTTTTCAAAAGAATCCTGCTGCATATATATATAACCCAGGTTGTAGTAGGTACTGGTATAATTCCTGTCTTTCATTATAGCGTTAATATATTCCTTCTTGGCACTTTCGTAGTCGCCCCTATCCTGGTAAAAAACACCGCGTGCATATAGCGGGAACACATCTATAGTGTCAAGTGTATAAGCATTGTCATAATACTTCAGTGCAATAGGGTCACCTTTCATGCTGTTCATAATACCCAGTTGTATCATCGCATCGCGGTACTCGGGTTGCACCTGCAGGGCCGTCATAAAGCTGGATATCGCCTTGTTTGTATCCGAAAGGCTTTTATACACCATGCCTTTCAGGTAATAACCTTCGGGGTGGTACACATCCTGCCTCAATACTGTATTTATTTCGGTGAGCGCCTTATTATATTCTTCTATGTACAAAAACATCTTGGCCAGCTTCAGGTGGGCAGTTTTATCCTCGGGGTTTACTTTCAATGCCCGCTCCAGCCATAGTACACTTCCATCAAGGTCCTTATGCTCAAACAGCATATCGCCAATAGCACTGTAATATTCCGCGCGATTGGAATCTAAGGATATGGCTTTCTTATAGTCTATCAGCGCCAGGCTATCTTCTTCCAACCTGTCCAGCAGTATCCCCCTCTCAAAATACAACTGCGCATTTTGCGGGTTCTTTTTTATTTCTTCTGTTACTTTATTCAATGCGGGTTCGCGCCTGAACAAAGGGTTTTCTTCTACCTGTTCTGTGTCATTACCACAAGCTACTGCGAGCACCAGCAGGGGCAGTATGAGCCATTGTATCTTCATTTGCTTTATATCTGTCTTTGTACCAGGGTACAAACTTAAATAATTTGAATTTAGCGAAGTGTCACCTTCCTCACTTCCTTTGTATCGTTGAAGTTGAGCACCACAAAATAAATACCACTATGCAGGCTGCCGACGTCGAATGTGTAAAATGACGACTGGTAATCAAATTCCCTGGCCACCACTACCCTGCCCAGCATATCGGAAATATAAATACTCCTGAGTCCCTGGGGTTGCCTGCGGAAGACTATGTTTATCCTGTCGTCGGCAGGATTGGGGTAAACAGTAAATTCATTCAACCCGGCTGTTGCGGAAGGATATTCCAGCAACCAGGGTTGTTGCGTGAAGGGATAAGTATCTCCGCCTGGTTCCAACGTACCCCTCATGCGCTGCACCTGGCCGTGTGTAAACAACAACAGGCATCGGTCATTGGAATAGTCCATATAGTTCATAAACATAATGCCATTGCCGGTGCGGCTGCAACCGTCATATTTAGGAAAGTTCGCACAACCGGATGATGAATATGCCTGCGGCGGGGTATCTGCAATACCATCGTCAATGCCTCCGTTATTGGGACACTTGCCATCGTCATCGCCCCATATATGCAGCAGGTTGAAGTAGTGGGCTACCTCGTGTGTCAATGTTCTGCCCATATCCGATCCTGCTACATAATAATCACCAATAACAGCCCTCTTGCCAAAAGCGCCATAATGCATTACAACACCCTTTTCAGCAGGGTCTATCCCATAATCGTCAGTAGCCAGCCATGTGGGCACGGCCAGACCCAGTATATTGGTAGCCGCGCCGCCCTCCAGCGGATTAATCACCCATATATTCAGATAGCTTTCTGTATCCCATGCATCAGTACCTCCGTTGGATGTATATTTTGCCCCACTGAAGCCAAAGCCCGAGCCCCATTCATTTTCTATATTGAAGCCATTCTTATTCGTGATGGTTATTGTGTAGCCGGGAGTTGCAGAGCCGTCCGGCGCTGTATGTGCGAGCCCAAAACGCATGCTTGCGTTACCATATAGCGGTTTAAACGGCCCCGGGATGTTGGTACTGTCTGCATTTTGTGCATTGAAATCGCGGTTGAGCACTGCCAGCTGAGAGTCTATGCGCTGCTCAACACCTTGTATACCACCTATACGGTCCAGTTGGGCCTGTGTAAGTACTATGTGAAATACCACAGGTATAACGGGTGTACCTGTAAGGGTGGTTTTGTATGCAGCCCTCGTTTCCTGTGTCAACGAATGGAAAGTATCGCTGAGTGCGGGGTAAGATTTGATAACTGAATGAACTGTTCTGTCGAATGCGCATTTGACAGTCTGCTGGGCGCTTGTATTGCCGGCAAATAACAAATTAACAATCAGCAGTACAACAAAATTAACCTTGACTATATGAGTATGCATGTGTTTCAAAAATAATGATAATACCCCTAATCCTGTGACTGAGTATAGTTAAAATACCATGCATGCCGAAGATTGTAGTGTTCAAGGAAATATTGCTCTAAGGCGTAGGCAAGGGTATCTTTATCTTTAGCTGATGATTCCATACAATTATTACCCTGACCTGCCCATACAAAATCGCAACTGTCGGTACGGTTGCCCGCACTTACATGAGTATAATGATCAGCATTTAACAGTATAGCACCTTTAGCAGGCTTTACAGCACAGGATATCATGGCCGTAAAGGCTCTCGCACCACCTGGTTGGTATCCCGTTACAAATATTCCGGGCCCGACAGTATCTTTTCCAACCAGCACATATGCAATTAATGACTCGGACAACGTGTAATTAATATTCTTATGCTTAAATATTGCGTTATTTGTACCGATGCATTTAAGGCTGTTTCCCGGGCCCTTAAAACCTGCTACGCAGTTAGTATCACTTGCAAAAACAATTGTATCCCCCACCTCCAACAAATCGGTAATAGTTTTCTTATCAACATTCGTATGCTGTGCCACTGTTTCCCAAGACAACAGTAAAAGACATATCACAACTGCATATTTCACTATATGAAGTTACCTAAAATTGAAACAAGAAAAACTATAACCTGTAATAGAGATTTATATACACCATGGGATTGAGCATATGCCCTGTCAATTCAGGCTGCAGGGTGAAATATTGCAGGTTTTTATCGATTATATCCACCCTGTATTTTGTGCCCTGGTCGAGGAAGTATATGTAATGCAACTGCGCACCAATACCATAATAAACTTTTGAAGTGCTGTTCAGTGGCCGTATATACTCAACATTCAGGTAAAAAGCAGGTAACGTGGCTTTGTTATAGAAGCTGGAATCCTCAATAATTCTTGTAATGTCATTATCAGACCTTTTGCTTATTTGCACCCGGTTCCCTTTCAGCGAATTCACCCCTACGCCAATACCATAGAGCAGTTCGGCCTCATTATTCAATTCTTTACGAAAACGACCCAACAGGCTGAGGTTGGTATTGGTAAAGTTCATATACAAAACATCCTGGCCTGAGTTAAAACGTACCACGGGGAGTATCATAGGGGCTATACCCGCAACCAATGAGCCTGTAAATTGTCCCTCTCCGGGTGTATAATTAACAACCAGCCTGGCGCCGGGCACGCCAGATGCGTGATTATGGCCTTTTACAAAACCATTGAACATTAGCGGAAAACCTAATTCTGCTCCAACACCCACATCTACCTGCGCCCGGGCTTGCAGACCAATGCAGGCAGCAACTACAAAAATCAGCTTCTTCATCCCATGCAAGATAACATAATTAAGGCTGCTTATGAAAGCAGCCTTATATCTTTATGAGCGGGCAACCTTTGTGCCGCCCGGTGGTATAGAAAGCGGTTTGGGCTTGATAACATTGCCCGGTTGCTTTCTTAGTTTTTCTACAAACTGATTGCTGGGACGCTCTACTAACAGGTATAGGAGGTATGAGGTAGCAAGGCAAACAGGGATACCCAACAGCCAGAAGAACAGGTTGTGGATATAGTAATAATTATACCCCAGTTTAACAGCAAATATCTTCACCACAAAGATAGTTGCCCAATGGGTAACATACAGTGTATAACTGTAATCGCCTATTTTTTCCAGCCATTTTATCCTGAAATTGTATTTGAGCGCAGAGAATAACAACAAGTATGTCAGCCCAACCGTCATAATGCCGGTTATCTTATTGTGCTCGCCACCAAACAGGTAGCCTTTAGCAAGTACCATCATCTCAAACAGCACTAAAATAGCAGCTACAGATGTTATGCGGCCGGGCTTGAAGTTCTTAATAAAACTGTCTTTGTATTTATAGAACAAGATCCCAATGATAAAATATATGCCATATTCTATACTGAACTGGAAGAATACATTAGTGTGATCGGGGTTGTGGTAGGCCTTGCCGTACACCAGCCAGCCTATGATGTATAATGCCAGCATTAAGCCTCCAAAGGCTTTGAACCTTTTAATCATCCACGGCGCCAGCATATAAAAAACCACCTCGAACGGCAACGACCAGTATTGGTGGGTAAGGTGGTTGTCTTTGGGCATATAAAAAAGGTTAGACAAGAGCGTAGGGAAATATGAAATCTTCTCGTACACTTCCTTAAAGGAAATAAAACCGTCGCTGGCATTGTAATATATTGAAGGTACAATAGCCCATATCAGAAAAAGGGCTACAAAGCTCCACAATATCCCCAACAGGTATGGGGGGTATAAGCGTACCAGCCTGCGCTTGTAAAAACTGGCGTTGTTTGTATTGTTTCTCAGGCTATGTGCAATAGAAAACCCTGATAAAAGGAAAAACAGGATCACAAATTCTGAGCCTAAAGATGTGTGGTTCATGAGTGTGATCTGTGCCCACTCCCACCAATGCCAGTTGTCTTTAGGATTGACGTACTGTTCGTACATCATAGAATCTGAAAACAAGGCACCACGCGAGTGGTTAATAACTACGTAAAACGCTGCCAGCCCTCTCAACCAACTAATGATGCGCCAGTCGAGCCTGGTATTTTGAGCCTGCTCTAACATTGGTGTTTAATTTTTTTGTCCTGAATACAACAATTGCCTCTATCGTATGTAGCAGGGTATATACATGGCAGGTACTCTGTTCCAAAAACCCGGAACCGGCGTACCCTATAGGGGATTTAAGAAAACAAATCAGAATGGCCGGTATGAAGGTGAACAGAACGGGGCGGGCATATGCTGCCCCGCTCTGTTCCCTTATATAAATAAGGCCTGTATTTACAGTTGAGTAGCAGTGTATACAACACCTACATCGTAAGTACCTGCAGGATAAGTGAAACCCGGGGTAGCCTTATACTTAACAGTGAATGTCTGGTTAGCACCTATAGTACCGTTAGTAATCAGGTCCTGGTTGAAATCCCTTAAAGTATAATAAGTAGAAGTAGAGAACGGACCAGGTACAGTACCACCCGTCAGGTCAGAAACCACGATCAGGCTAAGCACACCTGCAACGGGCATAACCGGTGTAGGTGTTGCGCCACCTGTGTAGGTGAAATTCTCAGCGTTAGTCCTTACAAAAACATTGAAGTTTTTGTTGCTCCTTACCCTGATTTCCTGGCCGGCAGATTCTACGCCATTTACATAATCGTTAATTGTAGAGAATGGCATTTCAACCAATGGGCCTACATCCGAACCGTTTGCAGTGAAAGTAATGTCGATTACGTTGTTCAATTGAACATTTACTGCTTGTGTAGCAGATGATGATTGTTGTGCGTTGGCAGTATAACCCAATACTGACAGTAACGCCATTGAAAATAGCTTTTTCATAAATGTGCTTTTTATTTTTTAAAAGTTTATATGCAAATATTGCCCTCGCTTCCATAGCTTCCTAATATATTCTACGGTTTAACGAGAGGTGCTGTTATGCGTTAACCAGCAATTAACACCTGTTTTCACCCTAAAAACAGTGCGTTAAAACATTAACGAAAAATGGTTTGGGGATTCACTACCTGTTAACAAATAAAACATCAGTATTTACAGCCTTTTCAGCAAAAAATCCTAACTGTTTGTTAAGCGGTTTTAAAGGGCTGGTTAACCCTGCTGAAAAGTTTCTTTAGCGCACTACAGCTTTGCATATTTGCATAGAAATAATGACGAACAAATAAAAAACAACAAAACAGAGCTTTTTAAAAAACCACAGATGAGAAACTTAGTTACATACCCGGTTGGATTATTATTGAAAGCATACATGGCTTATGCGTTCATACTGATTGAACGTGAAAAGAGAAAAGAGCATCGTGCGGAAAGAGCGCATAAAAAAACGGTGTTACATACCGCCATCATCAAATAATAATTACCATTTGCCTTTCTGAATATAAATAAACCCTCCGCTTTGCCAATCACCATTTATAGCGAAGTTGGTTATAGCACTGGTGCATGAAGTTTTATCATCGCCGCATCTTACCAGTTCTGATTTTTTCTCTTCAGTAAACATTGTAGTAATATAATAAGTCTTGCGGGTAGCAGGTAAATATATAGCCCAGTCATTGCCGGAATATATTCCTTTCAAGACACCTACAGTACGGTAATCAGAAAACGGTAGTGTATCAGCCCTTAAAGTAACAGGTGCCTGGCCATAGTAAATAAATTGTGCTGAATCCAGTACCTGCCCCCATTGATCTCCTTCTTTGAACCGCCGTAGGGTGAAGCTCCGTACTTCCCCCCTGTCGAAACCTGTAAACGCAAAATCCAGCATTTGAGAACTACAATATATTTTCTTCTCGCAGCACGATGAAAGTGCGGCGAATATGAAGACTAATACAAAAAACCTGGCCATATGTGCACCTGTGTGTTAGTAACGGGGTAAAAATACAGGATATATAATATGTTAAAGCAACCGTTTTGTCATTTCAGTATAACGGCAAACGGGTCTTTTTCAGCATAATTTATTGCCGGATATATACATTCCAACAGTTTTTTTATAAATTCGGGACTAATTAATAATACATTATAATAAAACTATGCGTATTACACATAAAATCATCGCCGTATTTGCTGTGTCTGCAATACTTACCAGCTGTGTCAGAGAAACAGAAGTGCTTGAACCTGTTAAGCTACCCACCGGCGGATTAGGTGGTAAGGCAACTATAAAAGTAACACCACAGCACCACAAAGTTAATATCAATACGGGTGTGGTATATATCAAATTTGCAGCAAAAACTATGCCTGCGGCGCTTGATAGCTTTGACGCAACAGATACAATAGATGCCGGCAACCCTACAGCAGTTTTCGAAACACTTACACAGGGTGATTATTATTTCTATGTAAAAGGGACTGATTACAAGCTGCCACAGGGCAATGACGAGGTAATGGGCGGCGCCCATTTCAGGGTAATAGACACACTGGAAAAAACATACGACCTGTATTTACAGTTAGATAATTCCGGGCATCACGAGCAACCGTAATAGAAAATATCTTATTTTTAAAATGCCACTTTATACAAAGTGGCATTTTTATTGCACAACTCTAAAAAAACTTAAACAGGAATTCAAAAAACCAACCGTAACTGTTAATTGACTGTCTTGTATATAGGACGAAAAAATATTATTCATGAAGAAGTTTATATCATTATCTATTGCACTGGCCTTAATATGCTCATATGGCTGTAAGAAGAAACCGGAACCTACTCCCCCACCCACCACCAACGAGGTACACTTCAATTTCGAAAACTACTTCGGCAATGACGAATTGGAGCTGAATACTGTTACGTACACAACGATGAACAGCGAACAGATAAAAATAAGTATGTTCAACTACTGGATAACCAATATCGTGTTCGTAAAAGCGGATGGAACTGAGTATGCGGAGCCTGAAAGCTACAGGCTGTTGCGCGGCGACAAACACGCAACTATGCATTTTCATGTAAAAGATGTACCCGCCGGTACTTATACAGGCATGAAGTTCATAATAGGTGTAGACGTGCCACGCAATACCAGCGGCGCGCAGACCGGCGAGCTTGACCCGACAGTGAACGGTGATATGTATTGGAGTTGGAGCACCGGTTATATACAAGCTAAACTGGAAGGCACATCTCCGCAATCCAAAGCAGCAAACAATGCAGTGATATACCATATAGGAGGTGTAGAAGCGGGTAAAGAAACACCCAGGAATATTACCCTGAACTTTGGAACTAATATGGTAGTAGGCACACAGGCGGGGTCTATAAAAATTAAAGCGGATGCCGCCAAGTGGTTTGGCCCTGCAAATCCGATATTAATCGACCAGGTTGCTACTACTACTCATGGTGGTAGCCCTACTTCATTAAAAATTGCAGACAATTATCAACACATGTTCAGCATTACATCTGTAGGCAACGAATAAGTAACTTTATAAAAAGAGCGTATGAGAACAATACTGAATAGCATTGCTATAATGAGCTTGGGGGCTATGTTATCATTAACGGCCTGCGAAAGAGACGAAACTATAACTGTGGGCGGCAAAGGAGGTAATGCCACACTGAAGGTAACGCCGCAACACCACGGCGATAATATTGACAGTTGCACTATTTACCTGAAGTACAATGCGCAGGATAAACCTTCAACCTACGACGAAGAAGTAAAATGCGTGATGGAAAACGGCAAGCCTGTGGCTACTTTTACCAACCTGAACAAGGGTAATTATTATGTGTTTGGCAAAGGCTGGGACCCTGACATAGAACAGGCAGTAGAAGGCGGCATACCTTATGCAATAACAGAAGAAACTGCTAAGGAAATAACCGTACCTGTAACGGAAACCGGGCATTAGTAAGACTATTCAAACTGTAAGCGGGTGTGCAATGTGCACACCCGCTTATTATTTAGGCTTATGAATAAGTTACAACTCCTGTAATAATTGCTGCACCTGTCTGCTAATGAGGTCGCGGACTTCGTTGAACTCGCCCGGTTCCATATTTCGCGGATCGGGTATCTGCCAGTCAATGTGTTTCTTCGCCGGCATCCATGGGCAGGCATCGCCGCAACCCATAGTTACTACTGCATCAAAAGGTGCGTAAGTTTGCACCTCGTTCAGTGATTTGCTTTCGTGAGTGGATAAATCATACCCTAATTCGTCCATAGCATGTATAGCCTTAGGGTTAACCATACCCGATGGTTTTGAACCTGCACTATAAGCCTCTGCCCCCTGCATTAATGCAAAGGCCTGTGCCATCTGGCTACGGTTACTGTTTTCTATACAAACGAATAATATCTTCTTGTTCATTCTTTCTCTTTTAAAAAATTACAGACAGGTACAGCCGCACAAGCACCCGCTACCGGTGCAACGATGTACAGCCATAAAGACTCCATATTCATGGATACTAACGCGGGCCCGATGGACCGGGCAGGATTCATAGAGGCACCACATATCGGGCCGGCGAACATCGCTTCTAACGCTACCACTCCCCCGATAGCCAGTCCTGCAAACATGCCCTGCTCTTTACTGCCATGCGCTACATTCAATATGACCAGCATCAGGAAAAAGGTGAGTAACAACTCCAATACAAAAGACTGCATATCGCTGCCGGCAGGTATTGTGGCCCCTAAATATTGATTGGCGGGGAAGAGCAGTTTTAGTGTACCACTCGCCAGTAATGCACCTATAAGTTGCGCTGCAATGTATGGTGTTAACTTCTTTACAGGAAACTTACCCGCTATCGTAAATGCAATGCTCACGGCCGGATTAATGTGCGCTCCCGAAACATTGCCCAGTGCATATATCATGCTCATTACTATCAGCCCGAAAGTGATGGCAATACCCACATGGGTGACTGCTCCACCCGACTCCTGGTTGATGACGATTGCACCCGTGCCGCAAAACACGAGTGCAAAAGTTCCGATAAGTTCAGCGATATATTTTCTCATTTTTTCTTAGCAACATCCACCACCAGGCGTGCAACATGCCTCAGCTTCCGGCTTTTTAGCAAAAACAGTGATGCTATATATTCCTGTGCCGCTGTTTTTAAATTCCGTTATCTCTTCGGCTGAGAGGTACTGGCTCAGTATATCATCAGGAATTACAATAGGTTTTTCTTTTTGCAGGGTAATATCTTTAAACCCATTTTGCGCCACCAGTTCCAGGTACACCTGTTTCTGTATTGCCCCGCTTACACAGCCCGCATACATCTCAGCTACGTTGCGCAGTTTCTCCGGCAATTCCCCTACCAGTACTACATCCGATATACTGAAATGGCCGCCGGGTTTCAACACACGGTATATATCTTTTATCACGTTATTTTTGTTGGGCACCAGGTTCAGTACACAATTGCTCACTATCACGTCGGCCACATTACCACCTACCGGCATCTTCTCTATATCACCCTGGCGGAACTCCACATTGTTATAGCCCAGTTTATCTACATTGGCACGGGCTTTTTCTATCATCGCCTCAGTAAAGTCTATACCTATCACCCTGCCTGTAGGGCCTGTGGCCGCACGTGCAATAAAACAGTCATTACCCGCACCGCTGCCCAGGTCTATAACCGTATCGCCGGGTTTTATCTGGGCGAATTCAGTGGGTAGCCCGCAACCCAACCCCAGGTCTGCATCTGCATTGTACCCTTCCATTTTAGTATAATCATCACTCATGATGTTATACACCTCTGTACTACAACCGCCTGCGCCGCAGCAGGAACTCATATTTGTCTCTTTATCCTGCAAGGCTATCTCACTGTATTTCTGCCTTACCAACTCCTTCAACTCTTGTTCTGTTTGCATTGTTTTCTTTCTTTAACTAATTATTGCAATATTACGATTGATAGTTTAATTACCCAGCATTTCGTCTATTAATTTTGTGGTAGTTAACCGGGGTAATGATTACCCCGGTTAACAGTTACAGTTTAGCAGCAACCCAGCCCTTCGCAGCAATCGGTATTGCCGCCGCAACAGTCATTGCCAGAGTCGCAGCAGTTGCTCATTTGCATCTGATTAGTCATAGCATTTCATTTATTGTGTTATTGCAATATTGCGATGAATAGAGACAAAAAAATAGTTAACAGCAATTACCCTCCGGATGAGGCAGTTCCTTGAAAAACATAGTAAAAAACTCCCTGTATTCGTCCCACACCTTGGGATTGATACAATAGCATACACTGGTACCATCTATGTTGCCTTGTATCAGTCCTACGTTTTTCAACTCCTTTAGGTGTTGAGATATGGTGGGTTGAGCCAGCCCGACTGTGTCTACCAAGCTGCCGCATACACAGGACTGCGTCTTGAGCAATTCCTGTAGTATTGCTATCCGGGCAGGATGAGCAAGCGCCTTGGCCATAGCCGCCAGTTCATTCTGCCTTTTAGTAAACAATTCAGATTTGGTAATACCCATAGTTCGCTCTATTCAATCGCAATATTACGATTGATATTTGAGAAAACAAAAAAAGAATTTGCAGTTCTATGACTTGATGAAAATTTTAAATGCATTATATTCGATGTAAAATACACAACCTATGAAAAACCTAATATTATTCTGCGCCTTATTTTTCTTCACTTTAAATACAATTGCACAACCTATAAGCTATCGGGACAGGCTATATTACACATGCAAAGTATGGGGATTTACAAAATACTATCATTCTGAAGTATCGGTATGTAATGTAAACTGGGATAGCGTTCTTATCCAATATTTGCCTGCCGTAAAAGCCGCTTCAACAGTTAATGACTTTAATAACGTACTGGGCGATATGCTTGCCGCTGCAGGATCAATGTCCATTGCCGTTACACCACATCCACCCCCGGCAGCACCCGAATTGTCCCGAAACCTAAATTTCGGCTGGATTAATGATCCCGCAATAAGAGCTGATATTAAAACTATATTAGAAACTATAAAAAATAATTTCCGCCCACATGCGGGTTGCTGGGTAAAAAACAATCCTTCAAGTCTGGCTGGCTGGCTGCTTTTTCCGCACGATAGCTTGATGTTGGACCTGAATACATATGTTACCTATCCGTCGGAAAGTGAAAGGCTACTGATGTTATTTAAGTATTGGAATATCATCAACTATTTTAATCCTTACAATTATGTACTTGATATTCCCTGGGACAGTACGTTGCACAAATATGCAGTTGATATTGCAAATGTTGGAAATGCTGCTGCACTCAATTTGTTAATTGAGGAAATGACAGCTGCACTTGATGATGCGCATGTTGAAGGGCTTACGTACAACCAAAACACATCATCTCAACAGGCCTTTGTGCCTCAAATATTACTAAGGTATGTGCCTAATAAATACATTGTAGTAAAATCAGGTATCACCGGCGTGGCTGTTGGTGATGAAATTGTCACTGTAGGGGGACTGACGCCGACTCAGTGGGAGGACAGTCTCAGACCATATACTTCGGCCGGTAATCCTGATAGATTTCGAAGGTTTATGTGCCAGTATATTCTGGGAGGGTCGCAAGGAAGCACTGTAGATATCGTATTAAAAGACATAAACAATACTAACTATACAACTACAGCAATAAGGAATTATCATTTCTCCCAGAATTGGTTTAATGATTACCACCCAATAGATACACTTGCAAATGCAGTGTGGACAACATTAGACTGTAATGTCGCCTATGTGAATATGGGGAATACAGAGCAAAATGATGTTTTTTTCATGTATAAGCATATAGGTCAAAAGCCTGTTATCATATTCGACATAAGGAATTATCCCAATGGGACTGCCTTTACTCTTGCTAATTATCTATACCCTGACAATCGTCAGTTTTCCAGGCTAATAGAGCCAGACGTTAATTACCCGGGATTATTTTT
This sequence comes from uncultured Flavipsychrobacter sp., assembly GCA_964515955.1. GTDB lineage: Bacteria > Bacteroidota > Bacteroidia > Chitinophagales > Chitinophagaceae > UBA5543. The sequence goes on from CAZEZM010000011.1 coordinate 84,772, forward strand.
ATGGTTCAATCATTTCCTTGGATCCGCAAACAACCCTGACCCTTACCTCGGAAAAATAATATTACTTATGAATCAACAAACCCAAAGTCATGCCGAATATAGCTGTATGATATTTGAAGCAATGCCTGATGTTGTAAAGGTAGGCAGCCCAACGGCCGGAGCTGACGGTAATGTAAGTTTCTTTAAGCTGACAAACGACATTATGCGCACTGGGTTTACAACTTTAGGGGTATATTATCCCAATGGCGACAGTACACAACGTATAGGCATAGTACCCGACTCGCTTGTCTACCCTACACAGGCAGGTATCAGGGCAGGCAGGGATGAAGTACTGGAGAAAGCAATGCAGATAGCCTGCAAAGTATCTGTACAGGATAATTATATGGCTAAGTTCTCAGCAAAAATATACCCCAACCCCGCTAACGATATACTGAATATTGAACTGCCCGCAGGCAAATCGGTGTCGCTGACCATTACTGATGTAGCCGGGAGGTTATTGCTACAAACTGATGTGGCCGGCATGTCCAATAGCATAAGTATTGAGTCATTGCAGCCTGGTTTATACCTACTGAAATTGGAAACAAAAGAGCGACAACAAACATATAAGTTCATAAAACATTAATAAAAAGAGAACGTCCCGGCATTGCGGGACGTTCTCATAGAATATCATAACAAGTTTCCACTACTTCACCTCCCCCATCAGCTTGCGTATAACGGGAGAAATAACAATGAGCAGGACACCTGCTATTAATGCATATATGCCCAGTTGCTTGTAGCCCTCTGTATAGGCCATCAGCTTGTCTGTAAGCGAGGCATTTTCATCGGCACTGGCCATACCTGCACCTAATATACCTGCTACGTACTGGCCATAAGCGCTTGCTAAAAACCACATACCCATCATAACACCCCATAGCTTTTTAGGCGAAAGTTTGGTCATGAGCGATAAACCGATAGGAGATAAGCATAGTTCACCAAAAGTAATTACAAGGTAAGCCAGTGTAAATATCTCTAAAGAGGTTTTACCGGTATCGTCTGCAAAAAAGCGGGTTGAGTAGAATGTATAGAACGCCCCTGCAAGGAACAGGAAACCCAGGCCAAACTTGACTACAGAGTTGGGTTCTATTTTCTTTTTAGCCATCCATATCCACAACAGGCCCAGTACTATACTGAATATGATAACAAATACCGAGTTGGCACTATTGTTCACCACGTTGGGGTCCATCGGGACACCCAACAGGTTATCGTGCAGGTTGTACAATGCGAATAAGCTCAGCGAACCACCACTCTGCTCGAAGAACGCCCAAAAGAACACAGAGAATACAATAAACACCAGTGCAGCTAACAACTTTTTCCTTTCTGCATTGTCCAGCTTAAACATCTCATAAGCCAGGTAAATGAGCGTTAACGGCCCTATGGTATACATGAAATAATCCGTGTATTCTGTTTTGCTCACCATCAGCAGTATCAGGGGCATTACCGCCAGCGAGCCTATGAACACCATGATTTCGTATCTTTTCCTTTTACCCGGCGCCCAGTCTTTTAAAGGAGATAGACCAATAGGACCCATGCTCTTTTGTGTAAACAGGAAGGTCAATAAACCTATAATCATCACGATGCCTGCAGAGCCAAAAGCCATGTTCCAGGAATAGTGCTTACCTAACCACACACAGACCATCCCCCCAAGGAAGGCACCGATATTAATACCGGAATAAAACAAGCCGAAACCTGCATCCCTGCGCGGGTCGCCTGCACGGTACAGTTCACCCACCATGGTTGAGATATTAGGCTTAAAAAAGCCCGTGCCTACAATGGTAAAACAGGTACCTATATAAAACATATCTTTTGGCGATGCCGCAATAATAAAGCTACCGGCTATCATCAGCAATCCACCCCAAAACAATGACTTGCGAAAACCCAGTATCTTATCGGCAAATAAACCGCCTATGAATGTAAAGGCGTATATAAATGCCTGTATGGCGCCATATTGCAGGTTGGCATCTTTTTCATTTATCAGCAGCTCTGTAACCATAAACACGGTAAGCATACCGCGCAGGCCATAGAAGCAAAAACGCTCCCACATTTCTGTAAAGAAGAGCGCCCACAATTGTTTGGGGTACTTGCCTTTAAAATCCTGTATTTGTTTTAAGTCAAACGACTCGTTGAGCGTCTCTGCCATTGGTATAGTTTAAGTTACAAGCAGCCAAATTAGTGGTTTTATTGGTTATAAAAAGAAAAAAGCAGCCCATATTATCGGGCTGCTTTATCATTATTTTGTAATAAATAATTTTACACTACTCCGTGCATCATCTTATTCAGTGGTTTACTGAATATGACCAATATCATACCAATACCCACGGTTATCAATCCCATTTGTGTGTAGATGTCCACATATTGGGTAAGCGTTTGCTGGGCTGTGGCTTCTACTCCGCCTTCACCATGTTCAGCGCCCGTTAATGCAGCGAGGATAGCGGCTACATAGTTGGCACCTGCAATAGAGAGGAACCATGCCCCCATCACCATACCGGTCATTTGTTTTGGCGCCAGTTTAGTCACCATTGATAGTCCGATGGGTGATAAAAACAATTCACCGGTAGTGTGCAGCATGTACAGGAATACCAGTGTAAAAAGCGGCAACCTGTATTCTGCATCTACCATACCACTGAACAGCCATACCACTAAATAACCCAAACCTAACTGCACGATACCTAAACCGAATTTCATAGGAATGTTCGGGTTTTTACCAATGTTAGACAGCTTCACCCACATTACTGAAAAGATAGAGCCAAATATGAGTATATACAGGGGGTTGAAGAACTGCGTAGTAGCAGCACCCATTTCCCAGCCAAATATAACCCTGTCTATGTTACGGTCTGCGAATAGCGTAAGCGAAGAACCTGCCTGCTCAAAACACGCCCAGAAAACAATATTGAAGAACATCAGTAATATCAATATCAGCATCCTGTCGCGTAGTATTTTACCTCCTTTAATCCCTGCCGATATCAGCAGGTACAGTACGAATGCAGCCGTTGCCGCCAACAAGTACCCTACTACCGCGCTATTGTTCAGCAACAGGTAGAAAACAGGGATAATGGCAAGGGTAGCTATTATTGTAATATGCAGCCTGTTCAGGGGGCCGAAAACAGGTCTCATCAGTTTCTCTCTATCAGGCGGCAGGCCGTGCCCTTCGTAGTGCTTTTGGCCGAAAATAAATACTATCGCACCAATTACCATACCTATGCCAGCCAGGCCAAAACCATATTGATAACCATACACATTTCCAACTTCGGCTACAACAGTCGTTGCAAGGAAAGCTCCAAGATTGATGCCGATATAAAAGATGGTAAAGCCAGAATCCCTGCGAGGGTCGCCATCAGGATAGAGACGGCCCACTATACTGGAGATATTCGCCTTGAAATAACCATTACCGGAAATAATTACAGCCATACCCATCAGCAGCCAGAACTCTCCGCCGCCCAAAATCATGAACTCGCCTATCGCCATGAGTATACCGCCCAGGATGACCGCAATACGGTAACCTAATAAACTATCCGCCAGCTTGCCGCCCAGAACGGTTACAGCATATACCAATGCCGTATATGCTCCGTATATGGCGAATGTGCGTTCATCGGCAACCATCAGGGTTTTTGTAAGGTACAGTACCAGCAGCGCACGCATACCATAGTAGCAGAAGCGCTCCCACATTTCGGCAAAAAACAACCAGTATAAACCCTTTGGGTGTCCTTTGACAGGGGTTATGGGAGCTTCCTGAATTGGCAAATCGCCCGATGTGCCGAGCTCTTTCTCATCGTGTGTTTGAGACATAGATGTGATTAATTTTAAAATGAGTTACGAAAGATAATAAAAAATGGCGGCGGTGAAAGTGCCGTAAAAGAAAAATACCGCACAAGGCGGTATTTTTTACTGTATCGTTAGCAGTGTTAATGCAGGTTCTTTTCTTTCATAATACGGTTGAGCCATTTCAGCACCATAAATGCCAACCCTGCTGAAATGAGCAACAACATACAGTTGAACAGGTAGAAATTAGCCTTATTCTCATAATCGTACCACATACTGGCCAGTACGCCCGACATTTTATTACCTATTGATGTGGAAAGGAAAAAACCACCCATCATCAGTGCAGTTAAACGTGGCGGACTAAGTTTGGATACGAGGGACAATCCCATCGGGCTCAACAGCAGCTCTCCAATAGTAATGACACCATAACAACCCACCAGCCACATAGGCGATACTTTGACCTCTCCATTGCTACCATAATACACTGCCCATACCATTACCAGGGTAGACAAGGCTGATATCAGCAAGCCAAAAGCTATTTTAGTAGCTGTGGACGGTTCCTTTTTTCGCCGCGCCAACATGGCAAAAAATCCGACGACCAATGGCGTAAGCACCACTACCCAAAAGGGGTTGACCGATTGGAACAATTCTGTACTTATGAGGTAAACAGGCTCATCATTTTGCGGTTGTTTTTCGGGTGGCAGGTTGCGGAAGTACACGTCCCTGCCCAGTTCCTTCTGTACTACCCCATCCACTTTCACCGCCTGGAATTGCTCGTCATACACAGGTACAGAGTCAATTTTGGTAGGCATAGTTTCTACCTGGTAGAAAAAGCGCGCAGGTTTTTCTATTACCTGGGAGACTTCCCTGTCTGTATAATACTTCGCCCAGCGTGTCAAGGCGGTGCCATTTTGCTTGAATACTGCCCAGAAAGACGCACTAAGGGCAAATATGACCAGCAGCGCGGCAATGGGGCGTTTGTCGTTGGGGTTAGCTTTTGCCCAAAGTGAAATATAAAATATAATGACGGGTATTGCGGCAGCGATGAAAGCATCTGTACTGTCACTGCCCAGGATATTGCCCGGCAACAGCCAACCTAATATGCCCGCAACTATAGCCGGCAGAAATACTACGCCGAATACCCTGCCCATAGTCGCGTCACCCTTCTCTACGGGTTTCAACACATCGGCATGTTTAAAATGTTTCAACCCGATGGAAAATACTACCAGGCCAATAAGCATACCCACGCCCGCAGCAGCGAAAGCTGCCGGCCAGCCATCTTTGTTGCGCATAAAAGCGGCCAATATAGGCCCCAGGAAAGCCCCGATGTTGATGCCCATATAAAACAGGTTGTATCCGCTGTCTTTTTTGGCCTTGTATTCCGGTTCTGAATAAATATTGCCCAGCAACGTAGATATATTGGGCTTGAAGAAACCATTGCCTATGATAATAAGCGCAACGGATACATAAAACATCGTAAGCCCCGGCATAGCCAGGCCCAGGTACCCGGCAGCCATCATAATACCACCCGCGTATACCGATTTCACATATCCGAATTTTCTATCAGCCAGGAAACCGCCTATGAAAGGAGTGAGGTAGGTAAAAGCTATAAAGGTTCCGAAAATATCATCGGCCATTTTATCAGGTATTGCCAGGCCGCCGCGGCGCACATCTATCATATATAATACAAATATGCCCAGCATAAGGTAGTAGCCGAACCGCTCCCACATTTCCGTAAAAAACAAGTACGGCAGCGCCTTAGGATGTTTTTTGGCAGTAGTTTGTTGTGTATCGCTCATAACAGTTGATAAGTTTTTCCTGTAGAAAAGCCTTGTTTGGTTAATTTTGAACCGTTAAAATAACCATTATATCCTGATTAGCTAACGCAGCAGGATATATTTATCTGTAAAACATCCGGTAATGTCCGCATACAATATATTGTTATTAGGTAGTGGTGGCAGGGAGTGTACCCTGGCGTGGAAGCTGAGCCAAAGTAAATTATGTAAAGAATTATTTATAGCACCCGGCAACGCAGGTACTGCCCAATATGGCAGCAACCTGAATATTCCTGTGACAGATTTTGAGGAAATAAAACGGGCTTGCCTGGAAGACAAGATAGATATACTGGTGCCCGGGCCGGAAGATCCGCTGGTGGCAGGTATATGGGATTATTTCAAAAACGACCCCGAGCTGAAACATATAATAGTTGCAGGCCCTTCTAAAGCGGGTGCTCAACTGGAAGGAAGTAAGGCCTTTTCCAAAAAGTTTATGCAGCGGCACCACATTCCCACTGCGGCATATATGGAATTTACGGAAGAGAGTTTCGAAGAGGGAATAAACTACCTGAACAAGCACAGTCTGCCCATAGTACTGAAAGCCGATGGACTGGCAGCAGGCAAGGGTGTAGTGATAGCTCAAAGCACTGAGGAAGCTATAGAAACTTTTACTTCCATGATAAAAGAAGCCCGCTTTGGCGATGCCAGTAAAAAAGTGGTGGTGGAGGAATTCCTGGACGGTATAGAGTTATCTGTATTTGTATTGAGTGACGGTACAAATTATATCCGTCTACCCGAGGCAAAAGACTATAAACGTATAGGAGAAGGAGATACAGGCCCCAACACGGGCGGTATGGGTGCGGTATCCCCCGTACCATTTGCCGATGATGCTTTTATGCGAAAGGTCACTGAACGCATTATAGAGCCTACAGTAAAAGGGTTGAAAGAAGAGAACCTCACCTACCAGGGCTTTATATTCTTTGGATTGATAAAAGTAAATGGCGAACCATTTGTAATAGAATACAACTGCCGTATGGGCGACCCGGAAACTGAAGTTGTAATTCCAAGGCTGGAAAACGACCTGGTGGAGTTGATAGTATTGATGCACGAAGGCAGGCTGGATGAGGCAAAAGCACAATTCAAACAGGAAGCTGCATGCACGGTAATGCTGGTATCAGAAGGATATCCTGAGAACTATGCTAAAGGGAAAATAATGAGCGGCTTTGACCTAGTGAAGGATAGTATGCTGCTGCACGCGGGTACTGCTAATAAGGAGGGACAAATTGTAACCAGCGGTGGCCGGGTATTGGCCATAACTTCTTTCGGCAAGGACATCAAAGAAGCGTTAGCCACATCTTACGCCAATGCTGAGCATATACAATACGAGGGTAAATATTACAGGAAGGACATAGGCTACGAATTCAATTAAGCTTGCGTAAGGCTTTTAAACGCATGGCCCAGGTTGTCAATAATATCACCGGCCAGCATAGCGCATTCCGTCCATTTTGCAGCTGCATAGTCGCCTGCAAGGCCGTGTAAGTACACCCCCAGCCTTGCCGCATCGAAAGAAGAATACCCTTGTGCCATAAGGCCGGTTATGATGCCTGTCAGTACATCGCCGCTACCACCCGTGGCCATACCGGCATTTCCGGTCATGTTATACCAGCATTCTCCCTCGGGGGTAACTACCACAGTATGGTGCCCTTTCAACACGATGTATATATTATACTTCATGCTCTGCGTGCGTGCTACTTCCACCATTTGCATGCTGTCTTTAGTAGCGCCAAACAGGCGTTCAAATTCTTTTGGGTGCGGTGTCAATACGCTATCGGCAGGTAGCTTATGGAGCAAATCAGGCTGTAGAGCCAATATATTCAATCCGTCAGCATCTACCACAATCGGCTCTTTGCAGGCAGATATAAAATCAGATAAAGCCCTTACAGTAGCTTCGTTAGTTCCCAGTCCTGGGCCTATACCCACTACGGAACCCTGCCAGTCTTTTATCCTGCTAATACAGGTTTCACCGCTTACATAACACATAGCTTCCGGCACTGAAGTTTGCACGATGTCGTACCCGCACTCAGGCACCAGCACCTTCACCTTGCCTGTTCCGCTGCGTAATGCAGCCCTGGTAGCCAGCACTGCGGCACCTATCATACTTTTGCTGCCAGCTATTATGTATGCCAGCCCATAATCTCCCTTATGGGTAAAGGCTTCCCTCAATTTGAGCAAAGTTTTGGCTGTATTTTCATCAGCAATATAGTAGCTGGTATGGGTAGACGTGATGAAAGTTGAAGACAACCCTATATCCAGGATATGTATCCTGCCGGTATACCTACCTGTTTCAGGATGAAGGAATGACCTTTTATAAAACTGGAAACTAAGCGTATCAGCTGCGTTAATTACAGGTGCTCCTTTGCCCGGAATGATATCCGCAGGCATGCCGCTGGGTATGTCTATAGCCACTACCTTATTGGGTAGTTCATTAATATGCTCAATAAAATCTGCCACCCAGCCTTCGGCAGGGCGGTTGAGCCCAGTACCTAACAATGCGTCTATTATTATCACATGTTCAGGCACATCAGCTATCAGGCTATCCTGGGGCAATATTTCTACTAACCCTTTTTCAATACTGTTCAGCCTTTCAAAATTTTTCCGGCAATCCTCGGTCAGTTCGTCACTCAGCCTCAGCAGGAACGCTTTGGCGCTGTACCCCTGCCTGTGCAGCATACGGGTAATGGCCAGACCATCGCCGCCATTGTTGCCCGACCCGCATAGTACTATAAAAACAGAGTCTGTAGGCAAGTTTTCATTTATCCACTCAACACATTTTAATGCCGCCTTTTCCATCAGCTCGTAAGAGCTGATTTTGGCCGCATGGATGGTGTATGTGTCGCAAGCCCGGATTTGTGACGCGCTGAAAATTTTCATAACAGATGTAAAATAAAAAACAGCCTACACTTTACCCATTAAATATTAATACCATGCGGATGTTTTTTTGCCACAATAGTGTAATTCCTATCTTTGCCGCTTTCCTGTTAAGGGATAAAAGCAGTACTTTTCGCAGATATTTCATATTTCCAATGAGAAACGTAACCTTTATATTCAAGAATTTTGGATTATTAGCCATAACCGTGTTAATCCTTTCCGCCTCTTCTTACGCACAATCAGGCACAGGAATCGTCAAGGGTTTTGTATATGACAAAGCCAGCGGAGAACCTATGATATTCACCAACGTATTGCTACAGGGTACCAAGATGGGTGCCCAAACCGACGTAGATGGTTATTTCACTATATCCCAGGTACCCGAAGGTACATACACGCTTATCACCACTCTCATAGGCTATGATACGTTTAAGGCGTCTATTACTGTAAAGAACGGCTCTATCGTTACAAAAAAAATATTCCTGTCTCAAAAGGATACAGAACTACAGGGAGTAGAGATAACAGCCCGCAAAACAGAAAAAGTAACTCAGATTAATGCCGGTACCATTACAGTCACCCCTCGCGAAATGAAAATGTTGCCCAGCACAGGTGGCGAGCCTGATATTGCCCAATATTTGCAGGTAGTTCCCGGGGTAATATTTACAGGAGATCAGGGGGGCCAGTTGTATATACGCGGAGGCTCTCCCACTCAAACAGGCATTTTGCTGGATGGCATTACTATTTATAATCCTTTCCATTCAATCGGCTTATACTCTGTTTTCGAAACCGATGCCATCCGTAACGTAGAAATACAAACCGCAGGCTTTAATGCTCAGTATGGCAACCGTACATCCGCAATTGTTGACATCACTACAAAAGATGGAAACAAAAACCGCCACGCAGGTAAGGTTTCGTTATCACCCATCATGGCCAGGGCAATGCTGGAAGGGCCAATAGTAAAGGCTAAAAGAGAAGGTGGTGCCTCCAGCACATTTTTGCTGTCAGTGAAACACAGTTATCTTGATAAAACATCCAAGTCTTTATATGGCAGCCTGGGTGAGCCATTTAAAAGCGGGCTACCCTACAGCTTTACCGATGTGTATGGGAAAGTAACCATTAATGCAGACAACGGCAGCAAGTTAAATTTATTCGGCTTCAATTTCGATGACAAAGCCAAGAGTATCAACCCGAATACGAAATTGGCAAATGCTGAATTTAACTGGCAGGCAACCGGCGGTGGTGCTACATTCGTTATCACCCCGGGTACAAGTTCTGCACTTATCAATGGTAGGTTTGCCTATTCCAGGTACAATATCAGCGCAAGCGAGATAACCTTTCGCAACAGGTCCAGTTCTATTGAGGGATTTGAGGGTGGTATAGATTTCACTTATTTCTTTAAAGGTTACAGCCAGCTCAAATACGGTTTTGAAGTAAGCGGTTTATATACCAGGCTTGACTATCAAAACACCTTGGGTTTATCTACCAACTTAGATAGAAGAAATACACTGGGTTCGCTTTTTGCGGTATATCGCAAAAACTTCGGGGAGAAACTTATCCTGGAACCCGGGTTCCGGATGCAGTATTACTCTTCGTTGGATGTATTTACTCCGGAGCCTCGTATAGGCCTTAAATTCAATGCAACACCTAATGTACGCTTTAAAGCAGCCGGTGGCCTGTACTCTCAGAATATATTAAGCACAAAGAGCGATCGTGATATAGTAAACTTCTTCAGCGGGTTTGTATTAAGTCCTGACCAGGCCATAAACAATACGGATAATGAGCGGGTAAAATCAAACCTGCAACGCGCATATCACGCATTGGCTGGTATAGAAGTGGATATTCAGAATGTAGAATTGAACCTGGAACCATGGTATAAAAACTTCTACCAAAACATCGAACTGAGCCGTATAAAAGTAAATGTGCAGGACCCTGACTTCACATCAGGCACCGGCGAGGCATATGGCATCGACCTTTCCGCCAGGTATAATATGAAGCGTATATACCTGTGGGGTGTTGTATCCTACCAGCAGGTAAAGTATAAAACACTGGTGCTTGACGGCAATAAAGTAACTACAGTACGCAACCCTGTAACAGGGGAAACCGGCCTTGTAGGTGTTACAGAAGTGGCAACTTATCCGCCACCATTTGACAGGCGCTGGAACATCAACCTGCTGGGATCATATACAGCAGGTAAGAAAAGAGATTGGGAGATATCAGCACGTTTCAATATGGGCTCCCCCTTCCCTTTCACACAAACACAGGGCTTTTATGAAGAGAACAATATTCAGCAGAATGGCATAGCCACCAACTATTTGAGTCAAAACGGCCAGATAGGCATCCTTTATGCCAACGAAATAAATGGAGGGCGCCTTTCATACTATCACAGGTTCGACTTATCGGCCCGCAAGCGTTTTGATCTGAGCAAAAACTCAAACATAGAAACCACCCTGAGTTTAACAAATGTTTACAACAGGAACAATATATTTTATATAGAACGCATAGATAATACACGTGTTTTTCAGCTACCTTTGTTCCCGAGTTTGAACGCTACCTGGAACTTTTAACTATTAAATAGTTGAATGACATTTTTGAAGGATAAAAAGATTGCCCATAGTTTTTTTGCCGTTTGTACCTGCTTATGGTTGTTTAGCAGCCAGGCGTCAGCGCAACTGCATGCGCCACATATACCGGCCAACATGCATTTGAAGTCAGCAGAAGAATTATTTGCACAGGAAAAATATAAGACTGCTGCACAATCTGTAACCCTGTTCAATAAGCAGTCGCACTCTGCTACTACTCCTGCATCCCTTAGCGAAGAAGATAAGGCTGCGTACATATACACAGTATCATTATTAAAGCTTAATGAAGCTGATGCAGAAACCAAAGCTTTGGCGTTCATAAGCCACACCGCCAACCCAGCATATAAGCAGCGCACGGCTTACACGCTTGCTCAAAGCTATTTTAAAAACAACAGGTACGCTGACGCTATAAAATATTATGAACTTGCCGGCGTAGCCAATCTCTCAAATGAGGAAGTGATTAATGCCAAGTTCGAACTTGCATATTGCTATTTCAACAACAGCCAGTTCAACCAGGCAGAGCCTCTATTGGCATCAGTGAGAGAATTAGGGGGTAAATATTATGATGCGGGCAATTATTATTATGGCCTGCTGGCATACAACAAAAACAATTACAAGGATGCCCTCAATAGCTTTAACCGCATTGAGAACAAAAAAGAGTATAGCAATATAGTCCCCTACTACATTGCAGAAATCCACTACTTCACCGGCAATAAGCAAAAAGCCCTTGAAGACGCATTAAGGCTTATAAACCGGCCTGAAAAATCATTTTATCATAACGAACTGCACCTGCTGGCGGCACAGGTATATTTTGAAGAAAAGAAATACACGGAAGCGTTGCCGTATTTTGAATACTACTACGAAAATACGGAGCGCATAAGGAAAGAAGATTTGTATGAAATGGCATACAGCTACTACCAGGTGCAGAACTGGGAATATGCTATTGACTACTTCCAGCAGTTGAGCGAAACCAGGGATTCGTTGGGGCAAAGCTCCACTTACCTGTTGGGCGACTGCTACCTGAAAACAGGTGATAAAAAAAGTGCGCGCAATGCATTCAGCATCTGCGCAGACATGCCATTCAACCCCGGCCAGAAAGAAGCGTCTATGCTGATAGCTGCAAAACTCTCTTACGAACTGGGATATACCAGCGATGCGATATATTATGTTAACCTGTTGTTGGCTGATTTTCCTTCATCACAGTACAGCGACGAGGCTAAAACCTTGCTTTCGGGTCTGCTGATACGCACCAGCAACTATGCCGAAGCCTATGACGCATTGCAGGATGTAAACAGGCGCGATGACAATTATAACAGGATATACCAGAAGGTAACCTACGGATATGCTATGCAGCAAATGCAGGCAGGCAAACATGGTTTTGCCGACAGCTTGCTGAATATGTCCCTCGCCGGTGGTACAGACCAAATTTATATTACAGCTGCATACTTCTGGAAAGCTGACCTTGCATACAGGGCCGGAAACTACAAGGCTGCCATAGACTATGGCAACAAGTTCATTAACGGCAGGGGTAGTAAGGAATGGGTAGTGATGCTAAGCCCCGATGCTACCGCAAAAAATGCATTGATAACCATGGGGCATGCAGCTATGGAACTATCAGATTTTAAAGACGCACAAAATTACTTCAGCAAAGCGCGCTATAATGCTGATACTACCGATGCTGCATTCATAGCATCAACTGTATTGCAGGAAGCTGACGCCGTGTTCATGCAAAAAGATTACAGCAAAGCAATAGCATTGTATGATCAGGTAATAGCAGCCAATACACCCGATGCAGACTACGCACGTTTTCAGAAAGCCGTAATACTTGGCTTGTCAGGCAACAACAAGAGCAAATCAGAAATACTGGCCGGTATGGTCGGGCGCACACCTGCGTCTAAATATGAAAACGATGCACGGTACGAACTGGGGCTTACTTATATCGAAGACAGCAAATACACCGCAGCCATAAACACCATGATGCCCCTGACAGAGGCCTATGAAATACGCAATATGGCACCAAGGGCATGGATGAAAATCGGTTTTGCGTATCAGCAATCAGGAAATGCGCAGAAAGCAATAGAATCGTACAAACGTATCGTACAGGAATACCCCGCGTCAGAAGAACGAACTGCAGCCCTGGACGCGCTTAAAAGTCTTTATATTCAGGCGGGGCAGGCTGATGATTATGCGCGGTTGCTGAAAGAACACAATATAGCCGGAACAGAACAAAACAACCTGGACACCACCTATTATGCCACCGCAGAAGCGCAGTACGCCGGGGGCAACTGGACAAAAGCCAAAAACCTGCTGAGCGAATACTTGCAAAAATACCCCGATGGGGCTTTTACAGTCAAAGCCCATTATTATAAGGCGGAAAGCCATTATCAGCTAAAAGAGTACAAAGATGCATTGGCTGAATATGAACAAGTATTGGTAGCGCCTTGGAGCAACTTTGCTGAAAACAGTGCAAGACGGGCCGCATCGATAGCCTACGACCTTGGCGATATGCCCACTGCCAGGAAACATTACGGCGATTTGAGAAATATTGCAATGACCGAAGACAACCTCCTGGCTGCCTACAACGGGCTGATGCTGACTAATAATAAACTGAAAGAATACAATAACGCATCAGGCTATGCGGATACTTTACTATCCATTACAAGTGTTGAGAATAAGATTAAAGAAAACGCTTTGCTGATAAAAGCTAATTCACTGCTCATGGCTGCTAATTATAATGATGCCCTGCCATTGTTTCAGCAACTGGAAACAGCGGGTGTAGCGGCCACGGCTGCAGAAGCCAGGTATAATATTGCTTTTATACACTACCTGCAGGGCAACCTGAAAGAGGCGGAAGCAGCAGCAAACAACACTATTCAGTTATCAGCGGGCAACGATTATTGGGTAGTGAAATCTTTTATTCTATTGGCTGATATACTGGTGCAGCAAAAAGATTATTTCAATGCGAAAGCCACTTTGCAAAGCATAATAAAAAACAGCAAAATACCTGAATTAAAGAAAGAAGCGACAGACAGGCTGAAAGAGGTAAAACAACTGGAAAACAAAAAAACTAAACTATCGGATTAAACATGCACGGCAGGTTTCTGGCAATATCAATTTTATGGCTGTTATGCAGTCTTTCCGCCAAAGCACAACGTGGTGCGGCTAAAGATACTGTTATAAAGGGGGCCACTATTGAGATTATCCAGTCGTACACTCCCGAAGTAAAACGTAGTGCACGCCCTCAGCCTACCCCGTCGTTGCCGCCTGTAGACACAACCACACCTCTGCTCCAACATTATGTACCGGCACAGACATTGTTTTATTCCTACAGTTCATTACCCCTCAGGCCACTTGCACTCGCACTCAGCGAACAGGAGGCTGGATATGAAAATTATATAAAACTGGGCGGGGGCAACCTGTCCACACTCTACCTGGATGCAGGCATTGGCGGCTTAAAGGGTGATAATTATGAAACAGCGATACAACTGAAACACTTGTCGCAAAGCGGCAGTATCAGCGACCAGAAAGTTTCTCTTACAGGATTGGATGCCGCGGGTGTATTGCACAAAAATGGCAAGGCATTCGGAGCTGAGTTAGGTATCCATAATAACAGGTATCATTATTATGGCTACGACCATAGCCTTTATAGCTATGGCATTGGCACAGTACGGCAATCATTTACTGATATTGATTTGGCTGTTGACATGAAAGACGAACTGGCTGACGGAAAGAAATTCACCTACCATCCAAAAGTAAAAGCCGGTGTGTTTTCCGACAGGTTCGATGCCTCAGAAACAACTTTTGGCATCAATATACCTGCCGTATATACAATTGACAGCAACCTGCAAATATATGCCACTGTTGATGTAACACTTACCGGCTTCAGGAATGCAGCCAATACACAGAGCAACAATATATTCCAATTGGCACCGGGCATACGCTTTAACA
Source organism: uncultured Flavipsychrobacter sp. (assembly GCA_964515955.1). GTDB lineage: Bacteria > Bacteroidota > Bacteroidia > Chitinophagales > Chitinophagaceae > UBA5543. The sequence continues at coordinate 99,794 of CAZEZM010000011.1, forward strand.
GGAGCATATTTACCGGCCATGCAGGTATTTCTCCTACATGGGGCAAAGCCAATACCCCATACTTTCTACCAGATGTTGAAATAAACTTCATGTTGCCTAATACACAGTTTATGCTCACAGCAGGTTGGAAGGGGCAACTCATTCAAAACAGCTACCGGCAACTGGCCACACTTAATCCATTCATGTCCAACCTGTACAATGTTCAGCAAACGCAGTCAACAGAATTGTATGCCGGCATTAAAAGCAACCTGGGCAAACACATTAGTTTCGATGGAAAACTAAGCTGGTGGCAGTTCAACGATTTACCTCTATTCATCAACGACACTGTAGGGGATAAAAAACAATTCCTGGTTGTATACGACAACAAAGTAAATGCTATAGGCCTGCAGGCAGGCATTCGCTACCATATTGCTCAAACATTATCCGTGGGCTTCAGCGGACAATGGATGAACTTTGTAAAGAAATCTTATACTGAAGTATGGCACAGGCCCGGTGTAAATTTTACAGGTGACATCCAGGTGCAACCTGTTGAAAAATTAACCATTAATGCATACATATCGTTTATTGACGAATTGTATGCTTTAGACAACGGGAATCGGTCTCTTAAGCTGAATTCAATATTGGATATAGGGGGCGGCGCTGAATATGAAATCATAAAACGTCTTAATGTTTTTGTGCAGGCCAACAATCTGCTCAATAGCAAATACCAACGCTGGTATGGCTATGATGCCTTCGGTTTCAACATCTTTGCGGGTGTCAGGCTGAAATTTTAAATATCGGGGTACATAATTTTCCGTTGTTGACCCTATTTATTTATTTTACACTCCTAAACAGGAAGGCCGATTTTTCTTAATACATGGATGTAGCGAAATATATAGGGTTATTTTTACTAAAGAACGAGCAATGTTACGTCCATGGTTTGGGCACTTTGCAGTTCTCAAGGAAACCGGCTGCATATGACGGTCAAAACCTGCAGGCACCTTCGCACGAGATTATTATGGTGCAGGGTGGCAATGTTGACGAATCATTGGCCAACTATATTGCCACCAACGAGCAAATCAGTATAACCAAGGCTTCCAATGCATTAAGGGATTTCAGTACTGATACAAAAAACACCTTGCAGGCAGGCAATCTCGTACCTCTGCCTCACCTGGGTAAATTTACTTTTACAGACGGCAGGATAGGTTTCATAACGGACCCCCACCTGCAATACAAAACAGCACCCATAAAAGCCCAGAAAGGAGTATCGTTACAGCATAACGAACGGCCGCCTATACCTCATCAACCATATGTACCCACTACACCTATAGGTTCTCCATTGGCCACGCCGGGCCAGCCACCTGCATCGCCACATATGCAGCAGTATATGCATCAACAGGAAGAACCGGAAAGGCTGAATTGGGCCAGGATCATTTTTGTTTTGCTTTTGCTTATTGTAATGGCAGGGGGTGCGTATTATGCCTACGAACGTTATATGGCACCTAAGGCACGCACGGCCAAACCGGCACTTTCCTTGCCGGAAGATATAGGTGAAGAGCCTGAACAAACAGAATTTGCAGAAGAATCTATACTGCCTGTTGACTCTGCTATTGTTGACAGCCTTAGCAACGAGCCTGGGGAAAGTATACAGGCCACCCCTACTTCGGCACCGGCAACTGAACAAAACAGGAATGCCCTTACACCACAAAACGCAAAAACCGGCAGCCCGGTGACACCACTGCAGCCACCTGCCAAATACATAACACTAAAAGCAGTCCTCAACACATTTGACAACAAAGACGAAGCTTATGCCCGCAAACGCTCATTAAGCGCCAAAGGCCTGCCTGTTGAAGTAATTGAAGAAGATACCAATTACTATTTTGTTATCATGAATGTAAAAACCACTAACCCTAACAACAAGCAGGTTCTGGATTCTATCAGTAATCTCTACAATCCCGAAGGGGTATTCCCCTATTAGCCGGGTTGAGGGTTATGAACATGACGTGGAAAAATGGACTAACAGGTATTATGCTTTAATCGTTTACTTTGCACCTACAGGCAATTTATTCTTTATGAATAAATCTTTATGAATTACCTGTTTATAATTGAATTTTAGTATTTTTCGTTTCAGGAAATACTTAAATATATTCTAGTGGAATCAATAATGCGTCCGATATTACTGGGAATAGCCGCAATACTGGCCATCATATTGTATAGGATGCTCAGCCGTGGTGGCAAAACCTATGCCTACAACCGTACGCAATATATCTCTTTTCTTTCTGACGGCTCAGAACATGTAATTCATGAGGAATCTTCCGGTTCAATAATCATAACAGGCAAAACCGTACTTATAGACGGTCTGGAATATATCTATAACCCCGCCGACAACGAACCTGTACAGGCCCTGCTGGATTATGACGATAATGGGCTGCGCAGCGTACGGGTGTTGCTGATAGAGGGCGAAAAACAGTATTTTATCAACCGCAATCCCGAACAGAATTCCTGATAACAGTTACCGTTTTGCCTGCGCTCATTGCCTTCCTCAAAGAATAAAGGTAAATTTGCAGCCTTATGTGCGCACACGATACTAAGCCGGCTTCTCTTATTGGCGGCATCATCAAAATGAAATGCCCCAACTGCAGAAGAGGAGATGCGTTTGTCAACAAAACTGTGTTCCCACTTGGCAAAAGCCTGAAACTGGTAGATAACTGTGCTGTTTGCGGGCAAAAAATGGTAAACGAAACGAACAATGGCCCCGGCATCAACTACGCGCTTACAGTTGTTATTTTCTTCCTGAACTTCTTCTGGTACTGGCCAATATTCGGCATCAGTTATTTTGATAACAGCCTCTATTATTTTATGACTGTCAGCACTCTGGTAGTAATATTGATACAACCCTGGACTATGCGGTATTCGCGTATTCTCTACTTGTATATGTACGTGCCTTTCCAAAGCAACAGGCACCTGGAACGATAAATATTTTACCAATCGCCTGCATAAGACAAATCCTGACCGGAAATACCAGCCAGGTAACCGTATTTCAATCCTGTTATCTGCCTGAGATGCAGATAATCGTGCGCCAGCCAGTTAGCCAATACCATTGCGGCAGACATAGCCCCAAGTTTAGGGTGATGATAGGTATTATTCCATGATACATCCTTTAGCGACCGCAGCCAGGTTACTGATGATTTTCTTTCCATGATAAACTCGTGCACCTTCTCATCAAAGCTTTGCTCCATATGTTTCCTTTCCAGTACCCAGCCTGCCGGGTTAATGGATTTCATTTCATCGCCGGGTGTAAATAGGATATGTTTCACCCTTGCCCTGAAATCTTCGCGTTCTTCGTCACACAAATGGCATATTACTTCCAACAGGCACCATTTGTCCGGCTGCGGCTTCCATATATATTCTTCGCGCCCTATATTCATTAATACAGCCTCAAATACTGATATGTTTTGCTGTAGCTTGTTGATGATATATTCTGTTTCCATACATGTTGTAAGGTAAAATAAAGTACAGATTTAGGTACTTAAAAAGGTTTAATTGTCTTCCAGTTTCCTGATTGAAATAACTTCCCGGTCCAGGAGCCTAAAATATGTTTTATTCGCAACTAATTGATAACCATATAATTAAAACATAAAATTTGTTAATCGCTTGTGAACGGGTTGCAAATCGGGCGTTAACAGGCGTTGAAAATTTCCCATGTCTGCAACC
>CAZEZM010000012.1:0-100074 GCA_964515955.1 uncultured Flavipsychrobacter sp.
GTATTATCATAAGGTTAAGTTATTGTCGCCCGGAACTATTGCCCGTAGTTAGGGCTTAGATTTGGGTACAAGTAAACTGTGAGTTATGAGCGTTATATCCAAATTGTTTACGCCTGCCGGTAAGAAGTTTTATGAATTGTTTGAGCAGGTAGCGACTAACCTCGATGCCATGGCCGGGCTGTTTTCGCAACATTTGAGCGTAGATGACAGAAAAACGAGGAAGCCGCTGCTGGATAAGATAGAAATGCTGGAACATAAGAATGACGAGGTAACACATAAGCTGTTTGTAGAACTCGGCAGGAATTTCATCACACCATTTGACCGGGAAGATATCCACTTCATATCCTCGTCGCTCGACGATATAGCCGACTATATGTGGGGGACTGCAAAACAGGTGTATTATTTTGATATCAGCCTGCAAAGCACAGTATCAGGCGAGGTATCGGGCAGGCTTATTAATTACATAAAGCTGCTGGGCGAAATTATACAGGGCCTGAGCGACCGCAAGGGCTTGCACAGCCAGGTAGAGATACTGGAACAGATGCGTGAACTGGCCGGTACATCTGATACGATTATTACAAAAGCCATTACCGGCCTTTTTGATAATGAGACAAGTACGGTGGACATGATAAAATTATCGGACCACTATAACATGCTGCTGAAGCTGAACAATAAATGCGGCGATGTTATCAATGTGCTGGAAGCAATGATTATCAAATACGCGTAAGTTATCCCCTGCGTTCGCCCAATACAGGCCAGGGCTTCACCAGCTTCTGCTTCTTCAACCCAAAACCTTCTACAGCGTACTTTTGTATATGCGCCATTGCCTCGTCTATCGAGTCGGTAAAGAGGAATAATTTTGCATCTTCTGTGCCGATGGTTCCTTCCTGTATCATCAGCTTTACATGCTCATCAATATACTTATAATAATCTTTACCCATGAGTACGATGGGAAAACGCTCCATCTTGTTGGTCTGTATAAGGGTGAGGGCTTCGAAAAATTCGTCTAAAGTACCGAAACCACCCGGCAGTACTACAAATGCATAAGAGTATTTCGACAGCAATACTTTACGCACGAAGAAGAGGTCCATTTCTACCCAGATATCCAGGTGGTCGTTGGGCATCTGTTCGTGCGGCAGAATGATGTTGCAACCTACAGAACGCCCGCCCGCCTCCTTAGCGCCGCGGTTGGCTGCTTCCATAATACCCGGGCCGCCGCCTGTCATTACATTGAAGCCTAACCCCACAACCCGCCTGCCAATTTCCATAGCCTGCTGGTAATAAGGGTGTTTCTCATTGAACCGTGCCGAACCGAATACGGTGACTGATGGCCCGATAAAATGCAGCTTTCTCGCCCCGCGTATGAACTCGCGCATTACCTTGACTATGAACAAGAATTCTGACCACCTGGAGTGCGGCCCTTCGAGGAAAAATCTTTCCTGTTTGGAAACAGGGTTGTTTACATTTTTGGGTTTGCCGTTCGTTCCGTTGTCATCCATTCGCCTGCCTTATTGGTTACTTATACCTGCTAATATACGAATATCCTGCCGCTTACCATTGTACGGTCAGGTAATCGGCGTAGCCGGTAGTACCTGCCAGCACTATGTAGCCTATTTGCTGCCCGCCCAGGTATTTGGCAGGTATTTCAAATACTTTTACGCCATTGATATATCCTGTCCAGTAATTGCCCACCTGTTCAAATTCTACATCATTCCACCCGTCGCGGTATATGGCTTCGCTGGCCTGCCAGTCCATGATGGTTTGGACGCTTTCATTAGCAGAGCCTTCTTTGTACAAAGCAAAATACCCATCGTTATCTATAAAGAATGAATATCCATAGTCATTATCAGACACCCCGAAGCAGAGGCCCATAGCGTAGTCTGACCGGATGCGTGTCTGTACCAGGAAGTTGCGGTGCAGCTTGGCGCCTGTATTGATGGCCACAGTATTAGTGCCATCGTTGGGCGGCATGTAGGTATATTTCAGCCAGCTGTTGACCAGTGTTACATAAGCAGCATTGTCAGGATCGCTGAACGCCCAGTTGTTGATGTTGCTGTTGAAATCATCATCAAAGATATAATTGTATTGAGGCACCTGTGGTTCTGCCGGTGGCTCTACGGTATAGTACTCTTTCTTTACACAAGAGCTGATGAAGAGTGTACTGACCGCCAATATAGCTATGGTTATTCTAGTGAGCATCGTCTGAATCTTTAGTATGCTAAAAGTAAAACAACAAATATGCCAGTCAAAGAGGCACAACTGTTGAGCTACGCCTATTTAACAAATCTTATAGCTTTGCGGTATGGCAATAACATACAACGCGCAATACTGGAAAGACAAGCTGCACCTTGAAAGCCACGTAGAAGGGGGCTCCTTCAGGGAGATATACAGGGCGGAACATGTATTACCCAAAGAAGTGTTAAAGCCGGGGCACCGGGACGACCGCGCAGCATCTACCAGTATTTACTTCTTGCTGGAGTACGGGCAATTCTCCGCTTTTCATCGTATTGCTTCAGACGAATTGTGGCATTATTATGATGGTGCGGCATTATGTATTTATGAAATACAAACAGGCGGGAAACTGGTAAGGCATTTGTTAGGCAAAGATTTTGACAATGGAGAAAGGCCGCAAGTAATTATACCCGCAGGTAGCTGGTTTGGCTCGAGGGTAGAAGTAGAAGGCGGATATACACTGTGCGGATGCACCGTTGCGCCGGGTTTTGACTTCGCGGATTTTGAACTGGCGGACAAAGAAAAATTATCGTTGGAATATCCTGGGCACACTGCAATTATCAATGAATTAACATAGCTGGCGAACCTTGGACCTGTTTCCTGTGTTATAATAACTGTAACTAAAAAAACAGAAACAATGGACAAGTTAGAAATCAAAGGAAAATGGAATGAACTGAAAGGCAAAGCAAAACAACAGTACGCCGACCTGACAGATGATGACCTGGCATATGAAGAAGGTAAGGAAGATGAGCTGGTAGGGAAACTACAGCAGAAGCTGGGCAAGACACGCGACGAAGTAGTGGATTGGATAAAATCTCTGTAAGAAAAGTGAATACGGTTGATTTTCATAAACGATGGCCCGAGCTGAGGAAACAAGTAAAGGAGAAATACCCGGATATAGATGAACGGGACCTGGATTGGGAATTAGGTGAAGAGCTGGAACTCTTGAAAAGACTACAGGAAAAGACAGGCAAGACCAGGGAAGAAATTTTCAATTGGCTGCACATCATGGGGTAGGGGGATGAATAACTCATCCCCCTGCGCCTTTAAATTGATGGTGTGTTTCCCTGAATAATACATTGAAAGTAGTGAGCGAACCATATATGCCCGTGATGTATTGCTGCAGGTCTACCTTTTCTTCGTCGGTCAATACTTTGTGGGCGTTGATTTTCTGCTCTATGAGTCGCAGCTTGTCGCGCACCATTACTATTTTATGAAAAAATGTTTCGATGGGCATTTCTTTAGCCTGCATCGATTCTTCGGCGGGCTTTAGTATCAGCATACCGTTGTTCCACTTGTTGGCCATGGGTACCAGTTGCATTTCGTGCAGGCGACGTTCCAGTATATTATCCAATGCCTGTTCTATGTCAGCTAAAGTAATTCCACCCGCTGCGGCGGCACCGCCTTCTACGGCTTCTATTATTTTCAGGTCAAATTCTTTGTTGATGCTTTTGGTGCCGCCCTGTGACTTAAACCAGATGATGTACAGTTCACTGGATACATCTACAATCACACCTTTGCCAAAATGGGGATGCTCCACCCGGGAGCCTATACCTAATGTTGTTTCCATAGTTCGAATATAGGGGAAAAATAAACTCAGTTAATAATTGCTTTCTTTGGTTTCCGTAAGCAGGCGGTGGGTGTTTTCAATGGCTTTGTCACTCTGCCAGCTACCGTGGCCGGGGATAATCATAACGATACCTGTTTTCTTAAACCGGTTCTTCATCTTTGCAAGACTCTCAGGCCAGGCGGCTACATTCGCATCTTCTATATTACCAATATCTGTACTGAACCCACTTTTGATGAAACACCCGCCATAGAGGAATTTCTTTGAGGGTATGTACAATACAATATTATCAATAGTATGCCCGGCACCGGGGTAGTAGGCTACTACTTCGATATTGCCGCAATGGAATGTAGTGTCGTCATTGTAAAAGATATGCAGAGGTTTGTGATACCCGCGTTTCACGGCTTCCTGCGCAGTGAGGTAGTGGCTGTAAGTAGGGATGCCGTGCCGGTGCATAATCCCTATACTGCCTATCCTGTCGGCATGGGCATGGGTAATAACCGATAGGATGATTTTTTTGTGCAGGCTGTCATTTACCCATGTTATCAATTGTTCCGCCTGTACACTATCCCAGGGGGTATCAAAGAGCATGGCTTCATTGCCCGATACTACTACTACAGCATTAGCATCTACATTTTTATAATTGCCTGCATCGCCATAGGAGGTGTAGAGGTAGATATTGCTGTCAACTTTAGAGGTTTTGATGGAGTATTGGGCTGATGTTATCACGGGTATTGATAACATGAATATTGATAGAATGGTGTTTATAATATTTTTCATAATTACGGCACAGCTATCTCTTCCACCAAATCTTTTTCCACGCGCAGGTTTTCGATGATGTCTTTCTGGCGTTCCGGGGTGTTTTTACCCATGTAATAGCTCAGCAGTTCTTTTATATCATCTTTGCCCAGCAGCACAGGGTCTTTGCGCATATCGTCGCCTATAAACTGTGCAAATTCTTCGGGGCTGATTTCACCCAATCCTTTGAACCGTGTTATCTCCGGTTTGCTGCCCAGTTCGGCTATGGCGTTGCGGCGCTCTTCGTCGCTGTAGCAGTAGATGGTCTTCTGCTTGTTACGCACGCGGAACAGTGGTGTTTGTAATATGTACACATGGCCGCCCTTTACCAGGTCGGGGAAGAACTGGAGGAAGAAAGTCATAATGAGGAGGCGGATGTGCATACCGTCCACGTCGGCATCGGTAGCTATGATGATGTTGTTGTACCGTAACCCTTCCATGCCTTCTTCAATATTCAGTGCGTGTTGCAGCAGGTTGAACTCTTCGTTCTCGTACACCACCTTTTTGGTGAGGCCGAAGCAGTTAAGCGGCTTACCGCGCAGGCTGAATACCGCCTGCGATTCCACATTGCGGCTCTTGGTAATGCTTCCGCTCGCTGAATCGCCCTCGGTAATGAATATGGTGCTTTCTTTTTGTTTCGCGATATATTCTTCTTTGTTCTTAGCAGGTGGCTCGGCATTGAAATGTATGCGGCAGTCGCGCAGCTTTTTATTGTGCAGGTTGGCTTTTTTAGCCCGTTCGTTGGCCAGTTTGCGTATGCCCGACAGTTCTTTACGTTCGCGCTCGCTCTGCTCTATGCGTTTTTTCAGCGCATCGGCGGTAGCGGGATTTTTGTGCAGGTAGTTATCCAGTTCTTTTGATAGGAAATCGAGCACAAAGGACTTCATAGATGGGCCGCCCTCTGAAACATACTGTGAGCCCAGCTTGGTTTTGGTCTGCGATTCGAACACCGGCTCCTGCACACGCACAGAAATAGCCGCGCTGATACTCTGGCGTATATCCGTAGCGTCGTAGTCTTTCTTGAAGAAGTCGCGTATCACTTTTACAAAAGCCTCGCGGAAGGCCGCCTGGTGCGTACCGCCCTGCGTAGTATGCTGCCCGTTAACAAAGGAATAGATATCCTCGCCGTAGTCGTTGGTATGTGTGATGGCCGCTTCTATATCATCACCCTTCAGGTGTATGATGGGGTAGCGGTTGGTTTCGGTATTGGTTTTGTTCTCCAGCAGGTCGAGCAGACCGTTTTTAGACACATACACCCGGTTGTTGAACTTGATTTGCAGCCCGGCGTTCAGGTAGCAGTAGTTCCATATCTGGTTTTCGATGTATTCATTCAGGAAGTGGTAGTGCTTGAATACTGTATCATCTGGGATGAAAGTAACCAACGTGCCGTTGGGCTCTTCGGTTTTCTGTTCTTTATGTTCTTTGGTGAGTATGCCTTTTTCAAATTCCGCTTCCTTCATTTTGCCATCGCGAAAGGCGGCTACCTTAAAATAGTTACTCAGGGCGTTCACAGCCTTGGTACCCACACCATTCAACCCCACCGATTTCTGAAAGGCTTTGCTGTCGTATTTGGCGCCGGTGTTTATCTTGCTCACCACGTCCACCACCTTGCCCAGGGGGATGCCCCGGCCATAGTCGCGGATGGTTACCACGCCTTTGTCAATATTTATTTCCACGCGCTTGCCAAAGCCCATGGTGTATTCGTCTATACAGTTGTCCACCACTTCTTTCAGCAGTATATATATACCATCGTCGGGGCTGCTGCCATCGCCCAGCTTGCCTATGTACATACCCGGCCGCAGGCGGATGTGCTCGCGCCAGTCGAGGGATTTGATACTGTCTTCCGTATATAGATTGTTATTCTCTGCCATATGCTATGCCAAAAGTAAAGCGTAAAAAAATGAAATGAAAAGATGATTTTTTGTTAAGTAATGCGGTTTTGGGGGTAGTTTACGTTTGATATTATGTCGCTTTAAGTCGTTGATATACAACATCGTGCATTTTATTTTGTTAACTTTTGTTAAGTAAAATGTGATAACGCATAGGGTTAACAATTTGCACCCCGCCTTCTTCGGGGCAAGTGACAAAGCCCCGTGGGTGGCGGGGTGTTTAGGTGGTGTTTCGTTGCGATGTAAACATCGGGTATCCGGTATTTGGTTATTTTTAAGCTGTGGGTTCATGGTGAGGTGGTGTTTTTATTAGTACAAAAATACGTAAAAAACTGTATTTGTGCAAAGTCTTTTCCTCGGCTTAGGGTTCGTATCCCGATAGCTAATTGTGGTGTCAGGAGTTACCTCCTGACACTGTAACGTTCCCGACACAACAGCTAAAAGAATTCTGCATAGTTAGTGACTACTACCTCAGATGTTGTTCCAAATTCGTAAAAGGCGGAGCTGGAATGTGGGTAATCTTCGGGCAAAGCAGCCAGTTGCCAATGCTCCTGTAGTGGATTGTTGTGTATGTAATCAATTTTCGTCAATAATACTTCTTTGCGTGCAATATACACGTCGTCGAACCTGTCGGTCCAGACTTTAAACTTTTGCCCTCTGCTATCAAACCGCAGCTTGTCAAGTAATTGCCGCTCGTCGTATTTATCTATGAGTTGCCTGATTTGTACTGATGTGAATTTTTTCAGGTCACGCATAAAATCCGACAACCTGTTTTCTTTGTCAAAGTATAATACCAGGTGAATATGATTAGGCATAATTACGTAGCTCAGTATATGACAGGAATACTTCCCGGTAAGAAAATTCAAGCTGTTGGCAACAATATTGTTTGCTCCGGGAATTGCCAGTAATTTCATTTTGCCGAAACATGTAGTTGTGACAAAAAAACACTGCTCTTCCTTATAAGCATTCCTGTTTCTTAATCCCATAATTCAAAGGTAAAAAAACTCAATTATGTCAGGAGGTAACTCCTGACACCACGAGGGAGGGAGGCGACTCCCGGCACCGTTGGAAGGGAGTAGCCCCTGATACCACGGGTAATGTAGAGAATGTAATTGTGTCAGGAGGTAACTCCTGACACCACGATTACATAGAAACTCCTGACACCACGGGAAGTAATATCTTTATGAAAATTTTGTCTCATGCTACAGGCAAGCCATTATGCACTTCTACTTATTATTCTAATTGCCATCGGTTGGGCGATGAACAAAGCTGCAATTAATGCGGGGTACACAGTCGAACGGCGAAACAGGTTTGTACGAGGTTACGCTGCTTTCATTGCATTATGGGTGGGCTATATTTCCGTGCTGGCGGGTACGGGTTTCCTGGCCGATTTCAGCCTGCCGCCTAAGTTGGTGCTATTCGTGGTATTGCCCGCATTTGCCATCATTGCATGGTTCTTTACTGCAAAAAAGTTCCGGGATATTATAGATGGCTTTCCCATAGCATTTACGGTATATTACCAATCTTTCAGGATAGTGGTGGAACTGCTGATACTGGGGTTGTACAAAGAAGGACTGGGGCCGGAGTTGGTAAGCTTTGAAGGTAGGAATTTTGACATACTGGCGGGGTTGTCCGCACCTATTGTCGGTTACCTGGCGTATAACCGGAAGTTGCTACCTCATAAGGCAGTGATAGCGTGGAACATCTGCTGCCTGCTGTTGCTGGCTAATATTGTGTTCATATTCATCAGCCTGATAGTAAAGCCGCAGATATGGGGTTATGATAGTATTCCCATCAGTACAGATTTCCCGCGTTTGCCCTATGTGTATATAGCAGCGGCATTCATGCCTACTGCGGTGTTTATGCATGTATTTTCTATCAGGAAATCGCTGAAAGCGATGCGGACAAACAGGAATATTACATGATGAAGTAATATCTTTCGGGAAATCCAATATCTTTACCCTATGTCAATGGACCCCGACATATATAAGCGGGTGGTAGCCGCCAAGATGTATATAGATGATAACCTGCACGAGCCGATAAAGCTGGAGCAAGTATCGGAACAGGCATGTTTTTCCCCCTTTCATTTTCATAAGCTTTTTACCCGCATTTATAAGAAGACACCCCATGAATACCTGACACAGGTACGTATAGAAGCCGCGAAAAAGATGCTGGGGCAGCAGGATGCGAGCGTATCGCAGGTATGCCTGAATGTGGGGTTTGAAAGCCTGGGCTCGTTCAGCACAATGTTCAAAAAGAAAAACGGTGTAAGCCCGCAGGTATTTCGCAACAACGCCCTGGAACGCCGGAAAGCCGCTGACGAGCAGCCTAAAATATTCATACCTCATTGTGTACTCAGCAGGTACGAGGGTACAGAATAGCAAGATTCGAGAAACGGGTAATAGGCAGCTTATATAGTTTTGTGTTCTAAATTCAAATTTATGGTAACTAAATTATCACACACATCCCTGTACGTGTTGGACCAGGAAAAGGCGTACGATTTCTATGTAAACAAACTGGGTTTTAAAGTGCATACCGACGTTAAAATGGATAACGGTTTCAGGTGGCTGACCCTGACACCTCCCGACCAGCCGGACCTGCAGGTAGTGCTGATGCCGGTGAACAATAACCCGATGATGAAAGATGATGTCCGCAATGCCTTTAAAACACTGCTGGAACAGGGACAAATGGGTGGCGGTGTGATGCAAACCCCTGACTGCCGTGCGACCTACGAGGAAATGAAAGCCAAGGATATAGACGTGACCGAACCAAAAGAGCAATTTTACGGTTTGGAATGCATAGTGACAGACGGATGCGGCAACTGGTTTAGTATGACGGAGCCGAAACCGGGGCACTAAAGGACGTCCCGGTATGTCGTTTCATAAAATTATCAGGAAGTTATTAAAGCTGATAGTGCAGCGGTTGCTTTGGTGAAGCAACCGCTTTTTTGTGAGCTTGGATTTATAAGGCAATAGATAAAAGAAAAAAGAGGGTGCAAACGCACCCTCTGTCTATGCTTGAAAATAGGGGGCTTGTTATTTCTTCATGCGGAATTTACCATCCGTAATTTTCTTTGTGTCTTTGGTTTCTTCGCTATAACCATCGAAACTGAAGGTGCCTTCCACTATGGTGCCATCGTCTTTGGTGATGGTGAAAGTACCTGTAGTTGTGCTGCCGGGCGTTTCTGCTTTCCATGCAGAGTAATTGCTTGTAGCCACACTGCCTGTCATATAACGGGCGTAGCTGTTGGTGCCTCCTGTGCCCACTGTATAGCTTCCCGCGCCGTTGTAATTGTACAGGTTGATGAGGAAAACGCCTGATGTGACAGTAGTAAGCGCCGCCTGTATGCTGAGAGACCCCTGGTGGGGTGAACTGATAGATGTGTTGCTGCTCTGCATGTCGGCCGACCAATCTGCCCCATCAATTTTAGCTGTGAAGTAGAAGTTAGTATCTGTCGTGTTATTATTATTGTTGTTGTTGTTGGGCTGCGGGTCGGATGTTTTGGAGCATGAAACAGCCGCGATTGTCATCACCAACATAGTTAACCATGTGTATATTATTTTCATAGAATTCATTTTTTGTGAATACGCAAAAATAGATAGGTTGATAGCGTTTGGGTATCCGTGCCAGCAGGTATATATGATGTATGTATAGGATAAATACACAGGCTAAACTGATTTTATTTATGAAGAAATGACAAAAGTCAGTTTTCGGGCGGAAACATGAGTTGTTATTTATTACCGATAGAGCCGGCAGAAAAAAATAATCCGCTACAGGCAATTAATTCGTTAAAAAAAGACCTTTTTGTCCCCTATATGACTAACGTCATATTTTATATTGGCATCCTGTACGACTTTTGACCTGTAAACAAAAACCATTATAAATTGTTGAGATATAGCTAACTTTAGTTTATAATGTAATTTAAAAATTAATGGATATGAACACCAAACACATTTTAACAGCAACTATCTTATTAGCGACCTCATTTTTATTGTACAGTTGCGGCGGAGATGCCGACAAAAAAGAAGAAACATCCGAAGCCCCCACCTCTATGGTAGAAGAAACTCCGGCAGTAAGCGACAAAGGCATCGGTAAGTTCCAGAATGTAGAACTGACTAACCCGCTGGATGAAGGTATGCTTGCAACAGGAAAAAATGTATATGATGTAAAATGCGCAGCATGCCATAAACTGACCGGCGAAAAAATGGTTGGGCCGGGATGGGAAGACGTGACAGAACGCCGTACCCCTGAATGGATCATGAACTTTGTAACCAATGTAGATGAGATGCTGGAGAAAGACCCAGAATCTCAGGCTATGCTGGAAATATGTATGGTGCGTATGCCCAACCAAAACCTGTCTGATGAAGAAGCACGCGGGGTGCTGGAATTCATGAGGCAGAACGATATGCAATAGCAATAAGTTTAAACTCCAAATAACAAATCTCTCTTTTATGAAAAAGCTCCTAATGTACACGTTGTTCGGTTTGGGCACGTTTACGATACTACAGGGTTGCAAAATGAAAAACGCCGAATCGGTAGTGTCAGGCAATGCAGCCGCTAAAGCATATGTTGCACCCGGACAGTACGATGAATTTTACAATTTCGTATCCGGCGGCTTCAACGGGCAAGTATCCGTATATGGCCTTCCGTCGGGCAGATTGTTGAAGATTATCCCCGTATTTTCAGTGTTCCCGGAAAACGGCTATGGTTACAGCGAGGAAAGCAAACCCATGCTGAATACTACGGTAGGACAGGTGCCCTGGGACGACCAGCACCACCTGACCATATCGCTGACAAATGGTGAACAGGATGGACGCTGGTTGTTTGCCAACGCCAATAATACTCCGCGTGTGGCGCGTATTGACCTGACCACTTTCAAAACGGTAGAAATACTGCAATTGCCGAATAGTGCCGGTAACCACTCATCGCCCTACCTGACCGAAAACACGGAATATGTGATAGCTGGTACCAGGTTCTCAGTGCCATTGGGAGAAGGCGATGTGCCCATCAGCTCTTTCAAAGAGAATTTTAAAAGCACCATCTCCTTTATCAGTGTAGATAAAGAACACGGAAATATGAACATAGCGTTCCAGGTAGTACTGCCCGGTATGGACCTGGACCTGAGCCGCGGTGGTAAAGGCCCGTCTCACGACTGGTTCTTCTTTTCTACTTACAACACAGAGCAGGCGCACACTTTGCTGGAAGTTTCGGCTTCTGAAAAAGATAAAGACTTTATAGTAGCGCTGAACTGGAAGAAAATAGAAGAGTATGTAAAATCCGGCAAAGGCAAAAAAGTAAATGTTGAGTATGCCCACAACCACCTGAATGAAGAAACACAACAGGCGGAGTCTAAAATAGAAAATGAAGTAGTGGTGCTGGACCATAGCGAGCTGAAAGGTATGGTGTATATGATACCTTGCCCGAAATCGCCCCACGGCTGCGATGTTGACCCAACCGGCCAATATATAGTAGGCAGTGGTAAGCTGGCAGCCTTGATACCTGTTTTCTCTTTTGACAAACTGACTAAAGCGATTGCAGCCAACGATTTTGAAGGCGACTACCACGGTATACCAGTACTGAAATACGAATCAGTACTGCACGGCGAAGTGAAGAAACCAGGCCTGGGCCCATTGCATACAGAATTTGACGGCAAAGGATTTGGTTATACTTCTATGTTCCTTTCATCTGAAATAGTAAAATGGAATATTGAAACACTGGAAGTGGTAGACAGGGTGCCTACATACTATTCGATAGGCCACCTGTGCATACCCGGCGGCGATACTAAAAAGCCATGGGGTAAATATGTAATCGCCTATAACAAAATAACCAAAGACAGGTACCTGCCTACAGGTCCTGAGCTGGCGCAATCTGCACAGATATATGACATAAGCGGCGATAAGATGGAATTGATACTGGACTTCCCCACAGTAGGTGAGCCGCACTACGCGCAAGGTATAGCTGCAAGCGTTATCAAAGACAAGAGCGTAAAAATCTATGACATCAACAAGAATAAGCACAAGTACGTGGCCATGGGAGAAAAAGAAGCAAAGGTTGTGCGTAGCGGCAACCGTGTAGATGTGTACATGACGGCTATACGCTCTCACCTGGCGCCTGATAATATTGAAGGGATATATGTAGGTGATGAAGTGTATTTCCACGTGACTAACCTGGAACAAGACTGGGATATTCCTCACGGGTTCGCCATCAAAAACAACCCGAACGGAGAATTGCTGATAATGCCGGGCGAAACAGCAACGCTGAAATTCGTTCCGCAAAAACCGGGCATGTATCCGTTCTATTGTACGGACTTCTGCTCTGCACTGCACCAGGAAATGCAAGGATACCTGAGGGTGTCACCCAAAGGAAGCAATGTGCCATTGAGGTTTGGTATAGGGGAAACAGCCCCCGGGGTAGCTGTTAAATAATGAATAGTTGAATAATGGTAGTGCCCCGCCAAACGGGTACTACCATTATTTCTTAAACGAGGAAAGATGAAATTAACAACATTAGGCAAGGCGAGTATAGTAGCGGTGATTCTGTTCCTGGCTACCCTCTGGGCATTCCCTATGTGGGATATACAACTGGGAGCCCCGCAATACCCTGACGGATTGTCTATGCAGATATGGATAAACGATGTGGGAGGTGATGTGGAAATTATCAATGGACTGAACCACTACATTGGCATGAAGACCATACATAAAGAAGACTTTAAAGAATTTGTGTACCTGCCCATAACTATGATGTCTTTTATGGCGCTTGGGTTGTTGGTATTAGTTCTTAACCGTAAGCGGTACTATTATATATGGACGGGTATATTTGTAGTGATAGGATTGTTGTCGTTTTATGACTTCTATAGCTGGCTGTATAAATATGGCCATGACCTTGACCCCAGCGCACCCATCAAAGTGCCGGGTATGGCATACCAGCCGCCGCTGATAGGGTATAAGAAAATGCTGAACTTTGAGGCATTATCCCAGCCGCACGTGGGGGGATGGTTTTATATAGCTGCGGGTGCCTTAATGGTGTTTGTATGTTTTTATGAATGGAAGAAATCTAAAGCAAAGACGCAATGACAAGGATACTTTTAATATTGTTCATGCCACTCGTTACCCTGCTGGCATCCTGCTCTAAGGGGTATAAACCTATAGACTATGGAAGCGATGGTTGCGTGCATTGTAAGATGACCATCATAGATGCACGGTACGGAGCTGAACTGGTAACGGATAAGGGTAAGGTGTATAAGTTTGACGATATACTATGCCTGAAACAATATATGACCGCAAATAGTGTGGATGAAGGGGAAATACAAGTGTATGTAGAGAAATATTCAGAGCAGCAGAATGATGTAATAGATGCCAGGCAAGCTACTTATGTACAACATGAATACTTCGCCAGCCCTATGAATGGCAATTATGCAGCCTTTGTAAATACAGAAGAAGCCCAACCTTTTGCTGACAGCCTGCAAACGGATATATTAGCCTGGGAGAAAATTCAATAAATGTTGCTGCCCGGTAAGAATATATTATCTCTTTTATCCCTCATGGCATTCACAGCAATGTCTTACGCCAACACTATACATGTGAAGCCGGGTAAAGCTGCTATACAGGCTGCAATAAACAAAGCCGGAACAGGTGATACAATCGTGATACATGAAGGGGTATATAATGAGCATGATATTCATGTGCGTAAGAAATTATTTATTTCAGGCAAGGGGAATGTAGTAGTGGACGGGCAACGGAAGTCTGAAATATTTGTGTTGTCGGCGAACGGGATAGTTTTGCAGGGCTTGACTATACAAAACACGGGTATATCCAGCATGCAGGATATGGCGGCTGTGCGCATACAGGAAGCTAAGTATGTGACCGTGCGCAACAATAAGATACTGAATAATACATACGGGGTATATGTGCAGAACGGTGCACATTGCTTAGTAAAGAATAATATCATCAGCTCGGGTGCGGTGAGCGAACAAAACAGCGGTAACGGGATACATGTGTGGCGGGGAGATAGCCTGAGGATAGAAGGCAATAAGGTGTCGGGGCACAGAGATGGTATCTACCTGGAATTTGTGGTCCATTCCATTATTGTAAATAATACTTCCGAGAAAAATTTAAGGTACGGCCTGCACTTCATGTTTTCGCATGACGATGTATATTCTAAAAATACCTTTTCCGGCAATGGCTCGGGGGTAGCTGTCATGTTTTCCAATCGGGTAACTATGACGGGTAACGTGTTTAAGAACAACTGGGGTGATGCAGCTTATGGCCTGTTGCTCAAAGAAATAACAGATGGTAAAATAGAAGGCAACCTGTTTATCAGGAATACAGTAGGTGTATATATGGAAGGGGCAACAAGGATTCACACTTCTAAAAACATCTTCAAAGATAATGGCTGGGCTATGCGGATACAGGCCAGCTCGAGCAATGGTAGCTTTACACAGAATAATTTTATCAGCAATTCGTTTGATGTAGCTACCAATGGCACGATGGTGATGAATGTGTTTAAAAACAACTACTGGGATAAATATGACGGCTACGACCTGGACAGGGACAACGTAGGTGACATACCCTACTATCCTGTAAGTCTGTATGCAGTGGTGACAGAGAAAGTACCAACTGCTATGATATTATATCGTAGCTTTCTTACAGATATTCTGGACAAGGTAGAGAAGGTGATGCCGAGCATCATACCCGACCAACTGAAAGACGATAGCCCTGTGATGAAAAAATGGGATTTGAAATGATCAGCATAGAACATATAACCAAATCATTTGGCAGGTTTAAAGCGCTGGACGATGTAAGCCTGCAACTGGAGAGCGGCCGGACCATATCTTTATTGGGCCCTAACGGTTCCGGAAAAACTACATTGATTAAATCGGTATTAGGATTGGTAATACCGGAAAAAGGCGAAATAAAGGTAAACGGCCAGGCTGTGAGGAATAACTGGCAGTACCGGGGGCAGATAGGCTATATGCCGCAGATAGGGCGCTACCCGGAAAATATGACCATAGAGCAGGTGCTGAACATGATAAAGGAAATAAGGTACGAAAACACCCGCTATGATAACGACCTGGTAGATGGATTTGAGCTGAAGAAAATACAACACAAAACTATGCGCAGCCTTTCCGGCGGCATGAGGCAAAAGGTGAGCGCCTGCCTGGCATTCCTTTTTTCTCCGGATATATTGATACTGGATGAGCCCACAGCCGGCCTCGACCCCGTGTCCAGCGAACTGCTGAAAGAAAAGATAATGCAGGAGCAGGATAGTGGTAAGCTGATACTGATTACCTCTCACGTATTGAGCGACCTGGAAGGGATAACCAGCCACATTATCTATATGCAGGATGGGAAGCCACTGTTTTACAATAGTACAGAAGAGCTGCAGGAAATAACCGGTGAAGAAAGGCTGAACAAAATAATAGCACATATCATCAAAGGCCAGCAACATAAAAAAGGAATTGAGCATGAAAACCATCGTTAAATATGTATTCCTGGACCTGGTACGCAACAAAACAGTACTGGTGTACACGCTGATACTGGCGGTATTGTCCATTAGTGTATTGGGGTTTGATGCCAACACCTCGAAAGGGCTGCTGAGCCTGATGAATATTTCGTTGTTATTCGTGCCCATTATCAGCATCCTGTTCGCCACTATTTATTTTTTCAATTCCATAGAGTTTATAGAATTACTATTGGCACAGCCTATTAAAAGGCAGAAAGTGTTACTGGCAGAATATATTGGCCTGGCTACTTCCTT
Source organism: uncultured Flavipsychrobacter sp. (assembly GCA_964515955.1). GTDB lineage: Bacteria > Bacteroidota > Bacteroidia > Chitinophagales > Chitinophagaceae > UBA5543. Next base: position 16,243 of record CAZEZM010000012.1, read on the forward strand.
GTCGCTTGCCTATATAGTGGGCATAGGTACACCTTTGATGGTACTGGCCGCCGGCGCTGCCAGCTTTACCCTTATTGCTACGGGTGTATTGCTTTCGCTGATATTCTCTTCGTTTGCGTTGCTGATATTTGTATTATTCAAAGACAAGACAAGGGGGATAGGCGCAGCTATTATCTTATCCTTATTCTTTACCATACTTTTTGACGGACTGCTCATGATGTTCATTTATTCGTTCAGTGATTATCCTATTGATGAAGTGGTGGTCGGCATACTATCCTTCAACCCGATAGACCTTGCGCGTGTCCTGATGTTGCTGAAACTGGATGTGGCTGTGTTGATGGGATATTCGGGAGCATTGTTTAAGAAGTTCCTGGGCTCTTCCGCGGGTACCATTTATTCCTTTAGCTGGTTGTTGTTCTGGGTATTCCTGCCGCTGTTATTATCGGTAAGGATATTTAAAAGGAAAGATTTATAATCCCAAAGCTGTACGACCTTCCGCTGAAATATTGTCGTAGTTCCATTTAGGTTCCCACACAAGCTCTACTTCTGCATCGTAACCTGCCAGTTCATCTTCAATAGCCACCCTGGCATGGTTGGTAATGATATTGCCCATGGGGCAGGACCTTGTTGACAGGGTCATTTCTACTGACACCTTTTTCTGCATTTCGTTGATGTGTATATCGTACACCAAACCCAGGTCTACTATATTGATATTCAGCTCAGGGTCCTTTACTCCATAGAGTGCCTGGATGGTTTTCATTTTGACCGCGTAATGAGGATCTGTAATGTCAATATTCATAGCTGCTTCATTTTAAGTTTCCCTGCTACATACAACAGATGGACTGTATATATTATTGCAGCGATGAGCATTAAAATTGCCCCGATGTGTAATATGATTGTCAAATTGCATGCCAGACCCGTGAGTAGTAAAAGCAAGCCTGGCAGATACACCCATAACTGGATATTTACCCATGTTTCATTAAACAAGTCTTTAGGCATCAATTCAGGCAGGGAATTGGGTTTGGTTATGTGCATCCAGACAATAAACGGCAAGGTTTTAAAGGTTTGGCCCATGATGATGATGGTGACTAATCCGCAAAAGAATGCCAGCCCAAATACAGTTGTAAAATGGGGTTGCACGCCAGCCCCCATCCAAATGACGATAAAGAAGAGCACAAGTGCTACAAGAATGAAACATATAGCTATAAAGGTTTGTCGCATGCCGGCATCTTTTTGTTTGCGCAGCGCGCTATTGTAGCATCCCCGTATATATGCTGCATAGGCAGCCAGCCCGGCAACCACCAGCAGCAAGTAGATGTACCTGCCATAAAAACTATGAAATATCATCCCCTCAATAAGAAATAACGCCAGCCCGGCATTGAGGGTGTAGAAAGTAATGTTCAAGAGTTTAGTGTTTTCCTTCCTGCTGAGTATGAACATGGGCACCAGCCTGGCGCTAACCCCTATAATGAGTTGCAGGAACCAACCAGCCATGCCAATTGGGGCATGAATCTTGAGGTAATGCAGGTGCTCTTCAGGAAAAAGCGGGCTGATTAAATTAATGAGCAATAGCAGCCCGATACTACCTGTAATGAACAGCCATGCATGCGCCATCAACAGTATATCTGTAATGATGCTACTCTTGCCGGCTGATATGCTTTTGTATATATTGAATGCATGAAGAATGATGGCTATTATAATCAAGGAAGCGCCGGTGTAGGTAATCCATGTGAACTGGAATACCCAGAATGACCATATCAATAGCGGAATGCCGATTGTTAGTAATATCCAATTAATGACCGCCAAGACAGAGCTATAAAGCCTGGTTTCGGCTATGACAGGGACTAACTGGTTGGCAGCGCCGAAAACCATCATCGTCCCCCAGCCTAATACAAACAGGTGTGTCAGTGCCAGTAGCTTTGGCTGAAAGTAATGCAAGTGTATTTCGGGCAGGGATACTATAAGCAGTGCCTGGAAAATAACGAAGCTGACGGCTGCAAGTATATAATACGGTACTACGGAGGTTATGCGGGATATATGTTCGTCGGCAGGTTTCATGCATCACTCTTATATATCAGCATCAGTATAACGCCCGCATCTTCCTTTATTGCATATTTATAACCATTCTGCTTCAGTTCCGGCAGCAGGAACATAGGTATCTTTTTATGGTGAACATACAATGCTTTTCCGGTAGGTAATTTTTCAAGTTGCTCCAGTATATGCAACATAGGCTGTGGCATGGGTAAATGACGGACGTCTGTGACGACCATCTTTCCCTCATATTGTTTCACCAATTCATCGAAAGGTTGGTAGCCAGGTATATCGTGAGTACTGTCCGCTATATTATGTTCACATTTTTGCAGGTAAGTATGTACTATATCATCAGCTATTTGTTTTACTGTAATTGTATAGCCTTTTCTTTCCAGTATCTTAATCAGCGGGAAAGGGACAAAGCTGTTTACCAGCAGCAAGGTTTCACCTGTTTGAATATCCGCCAGAGCTTTCATGATTATATTGAAAGGGTCGTTTCCTTTGGCCAGGTCGTTTCTTACATCGAGCACGGCATGGTGTTCGATATTGTTTTGCACATCTGCCTGCACCTGTTTGTCACACACCTCATCACAGTTCAGGTCGAACCCTAAGGGGCGTAGTTTGTCTGCAAAACATGCTATGCTGCATTTGCCTATTTTCGCCGCCTCGGATACAGTAACCCTGCTTGCCAGTATTTTCCGCAAAATGGGATTTCTGAGCTTATTAAAATGCGGATTGATAGAGGCTATTGCTTCAATCGCATCGGCATTGGCTTTTATTATCGCGGATATCTTTGTATTGGGTTGTATCGTTATCATAAACTATGATTTTAAGAATAGGGTTTACAGGACTGCAATCATCATCTTTCCATTTCTAATGCCTTGGGGAACAAGATATTGTTCTCTAAATGAATATGTATATGCAAGTCTGATTCAAATTCATTGAGTTTGTGCATCAATAATCCTACACTATTACAAGCACCGGCAGGTTTTGTAAAGTCAGTAGTTAATTCCCGCAGGTCGCGCATGATTTCACCGGCTACTTCATGGTCGCGCTCCATTACCCATATAGGGTCCTGTACGGTACTAAAGCCTTTATCTTCTTTTGCATTCGCTTCCAGGCTTTTTATGTACGGGAATAATACCTGTTCTTCCTTTTTGAGGTGTGTAGTCAGTTCGCATACCAATTCGCGCACCTTTTTGTTTACTTCCTGCAGGTAGGGCATGCTGCGTCCGTGATGGGATGCTACTTTGTCTGCCAGGTCCTTTAATACCGGCCCGTTTTCATTTACATAGCTATGGTGTACATTCACTATATAATCTGCCAGGAAAGAAGGCTTCCAGGATGTAAAATCATACTGCCCCCTTGCTTTTGTTTCAGCAAACTTTAATTCATCTTTCACCCTCATTACATCCAGCCCTTTTTCCAGGCAGGCTTCTTCGAGTGTTTTCTTTCCGCCACAACAGAAGTCGAGCCCCATCTTTTTGAATACATCGGCCTTGCGCATATCCTTCGCCGCTATTTCGCCCAATGTTTCCTGGCCGGCCTTGTCGTCGTTTTTTCTTATCTCTACTTCCCATATTTCAGGGCCGTTTGCCAGGTACGTCCATGAGAAGCAGTTGCCGCGCTCGCCCAGCAACTGGTAGTAGAGCGGTTTAGGGTCGTGGTCGTTATGTATTACAATGGCCTCACCCGAATTTATACCGTCAAAGGCATTGAAGATAGAAGGGTGCTTAAGTCTTGGCTCGATGACGGTAACGTCAATAAAGTTTTGTTCATTCATATCTATTATAGTTTTTGCTTGGAAATACTGTTGTTGGTATTTGTTGTGTTGTTAGTGAAGATTTTAGTACCGGTTTGGCTGTGTAGTAGCTCCGGGCCATCATAGCAGACCCTACAACGAGCCATATGCCTGTACCCCAGAGTAGCCAGTTATACATTCTGCTGTTGGTCATAAACATCACCCCGGTACCCTGCATAAACAGTACCAGTTCGTTGGCTACTACTGCGGTAGCAAACACATAAGCTGCAATAGTTGACCGCTTATTCATCTGCATATAACCCGCATATAAGAAGTGCGTGATTAGATATAGTGACACAAAGCCTAGCAATACCAGGTGCAGGAAGGCGATTATCATTGGGCGGTTGGCAAATACCAGGCTGCCCAATGCCGGGAATATTGTGAAAGCCTGCATGGCCATTTTGAGTACGAAGGCGGACATGGCTGTAATGCCGATTATTTTAACTGCCTTGATGTTCTTCTTAAAAATATACCTGACTGACCATGCTGTTGCCAGGAAATATATAATACACACCAACAGCGATATGCTGCCGGCCAGGGCTAAGATTCTATATACTGTGTTAGGATAGTGCCACAGATAATTCAGGAACATGGATGGGAGTACCGTGAAATTGAGGATATGAGCAAACCTGTAGGACATCTTTGCACTACGTTTGTTCATCAAATGCTCAATACGATTGAAAAACAGCGCCAAGATTGCTAATGTGAAGAAACCATTGTATTGCAGGTGCAGGTAGGTGTATATAGAATCCCTGTAGAGGAATGCATTGCCTGATTTGGAAGCCAGCAACCAGGCCAACGTAAAAGGGCCTACAGATGAGATGACAAGGTATACTATAGAGGCTATGGACAATAGTTTTATAGTACGGCTGTTTTTGGTTTTCAATACATCTTTTATGAATACATAGCCATACCCATAAGTAACGAAAATGAAAAGGGTGGAAAATAGAATGGAGTACAACCCGTAACCCTGCAAGGGGAAACTTATGAGCATTCCTACAGCGTTCAGTAGAATACCTGCCAACAACCACCTATATACTCGTTTACGCGTCATGCTCGGAGGAAGTACTTCATAAGTGAGCAGCGTGAGCAGGGCCAGTGTTACCCATCCACCGAAGGCATAATGCGAATGTGCGTGCAGCGTGTTTTTAAAGTCAATAAACGGAAGAGGGAACAGTATTTTACTACGCAGTACCAAACCCAGTATCGCTACTACGACCAGGTTGATTAAAGCAATGCCAATCCAGAATTTTTTAGACCTTCTATTGATAATCATAATAAAAGATATTTTTGTCTTTTATTTAAGCAAATTTTTTATATCCCTAATGCCTTCAAAACAAATTTTCCCTTCTTAATATTATTAGCCAGTTCTCTTATAGTGGTGTCCTGCAGTACTTTCTTCAGGCTTTCCCTCACAGGTTTAAACTTGTGGTGGATAGGACAGGGCTTCGTTTCAGAACACTGCTTGAGACCCAACGCACAACCGGTAAACACATGGTCGCCGTCTATAGCAAATACTATATCAATCAATTTTGTGTCAAGCTGGTTTTCTGAAATATAAAAACCACCATGTACGCCTTTTTTGGAACTCACTACATCGTGGCGACTCAATACCTGGAGTATTTTAGCTGTAAAGTGCTGAGGTGCTTCAATATTTTTGCAAATATCCTGGATGCCTATTTTCTCTTCATCTTTGTATTCTGAAGCGATGTATATAGTAGCACGTATAGCGTATTCGCAGGTTTTTGAAAACATTGTTATATAGTTCTAACCCAGAACTCATCATTCCAGGCGGGTTCTTTAATATTATTGTGCAGTTCAGCAATTATTTCTCCTGCATTTTTAAGCAGGTGCCCTTCAGCCTTTTGCTCAATGTAGGGAAACAGTTCCCGCTCTTCATACCTGATATGTGTTTCTAACAGGTTCATCAGTTTTTCCAAGTTTTCATAGCCGGTAGGTTTCTCGTTTTCGAGTTGCGTTATCAATCCGGTTATCTCTCTGTGTTCAGCCAGGGCCTTCCGTACCAAGGGGCTCACATTACCAACCAATGAGAATATATATTCTTCCTCTTGCCTGAAATGTTCTTCGAGGTGAGCGCGATAGTAAAATACAACATAGTTGGCAATTCTATCAGCACTGATAGCTTTTTGTATACCTGTCTTTATTTTCCAACTCAACAATAGCCCGGAGTGATGGTCCCTGGACAGGGGTGCCAGTTCATTGCTGCGTTTTATGGGCTTTCTGTTATTCATCGTTTTACAAATATACTACATGCCATCTAATAAAAGACAAAAACATCTTTTATTTAACATCTTTTACAATTCTGTTACTCTTATCGGCTGCCTGCCAGTATTGCACTACTATTATGGCTATGCCAATTGCTACACCTATACCTGCTACGGCGAATAGTTTTAATATATTATTTACCGGTTCCATCATTTCCTGGAATACAGTCATTTTCAGTGCAACGCTCCTGTAACCTTTTAAAATACCAGCTGCTATAAGCGATAGCCAGAAAAGCAACAGGCTTATCTGTGCCAGGTTGTATGCTGATGTAAATAGTTTTCTGCCTGAGTTTATTTTTTGGTCAATATCCAGTGCGTAACCCAATACACCGAGTAATATCATAGTATTAATTCCTATAGTGGTGCCCATGGCATGTGCTACGGTAATATGTGTGCCGTGCGTATAACGGTTGACTGCCGGGATAGACATAAACAAGGCCAGCAGGAGGTTAGCAAATACCCAGAATTCGGCTGCTAAGAGGAATTTGTATGGTAGCAGGTGGCGTAGTTTGCGGGCTTCACCCAGTTTGTTTTTAAAGCCCTGTATGATGCTGATGAATATGAGCCATTCAGTCATGCTGATGATGTATGATATATGCCTGATAGCGCCGTGTGCGGGCAGGTTGTATATATGGTGCCCCCAGTTGAACATCAGGTTGGTAAGCCCAAGGAAGTAAAAGAAGAATGCTTTTTTATTCCGGGCGATTGTCTTATCTCCGCTTATCATCACCATCAGGAATAGCGAAGAACCATAGATCATCTGGTTCCAGGCCCCCACCATAGAGCCGTTGGCCTTCCATTGTACAGTCAGCTCCCGTAAAAATGATTGCCGGAACCAGGATATCTGCCAGAGATTTTGCTCGATGAATGTGATAAAGAAAAACAGGATGCCAGTTGACCACATCCATATATACAATGGTTTTTTATCAGCACATTTCAACCAGCCCCTATAGTAGCCAATCATTAACGACACCCAGCTAAATAATAATGGGATGGAAAGCCAGGCGGGAAATTCCCAGTATTCACGGCCACCAAATTGCCTGAACCCGTAGTAGGTAAATATGACTAAGATGGTTCCAATCCAGGTAGTGATAAATATTTTTTCGAAAATGCCTGTGGTTGCGTCCCTGCCTAAGGTGTCTTTATTAAACAGGATAATACACAGCGTGGCGGCACTTATAATAAAGAATAAGGCCGAGGATGTGTGTATGGGGCGCAACTGGTAAAAAGGCAGGTACTGGTTGAATGACTCAGGATACAGATACGCCCATGATGAAAGCATGCCGAATACCAGCGTAGCCAGCAATAGCAGGAAAACAAATTTTGTATATAGGCGTATATGTAAAGGCATGTTTATTTGTCTATGATATATGTGCCCGACCAATGGACGGCCTCTTCAGGCACCTGTGCCACACCGCTTTTATCCACCCATTCCAGGAAGTCTATTACCTGGTGTACTTCCTCATCGGTCATATTAAAAGCTGGCATTCTGCCTGTGCCGTATTTGATAAAGGTGTGCATGTATGGCCTGCCTTTGCTGCTGTCGCGGGCTATATTGGTCAGGTCGGGGCCCATATAACCACCCAGGCCGTACAGTTGATGGCAACTCTGGCAATTTTTTTGCTGCCACAAGTGCCAGCCTTTGGTTACCGATGGATTGTCTTGTACTATTTCTGTTTTTTTATCGCAATACAAATACACCCAACCTGTGTAGAGGCAAAACGCTGTAAATAATATTCCCCATACCAGTCTTAACATTCCTGTATCGCGATGTAGCGGTGTAAAAATAGAAATGACGTTTTCCTTAAAAGATGATAATCATCATGTTTGAAACTGATATGGAACATGTCAGGTGGTTGCAGCAGGTATGTAAACAGCTTGCAATTCTTTTTCAGCCATGCTTAAATCATTTTGCATGGATTGGATAAATTGCTGCGCCAGCTTTTGATAGTACGTAATACCTTCCTGCAGGTTTGTTTTAAAAGTTGCCAGGTATTTGCTGCGTTTTGCGTTCAGGTTTATTTCACTTGCAGCATCTTTCAGGTAATTGATGTATAGCTGTAGTTCGTTTACAAACATATGGGGGCGGGGCAGCGTGTTCAAAATATTTTTCCTGCCATAGATATGCCCTATCATGTCAGCCAAAGAAAATATGCCTGAAAAATAAGCCAGGTTGGGGCCGGGGCATATAGTAACGGCTGAAAGGTTGTGCGGTACAGCTATGTCTTCCTTTAGCAAAGCAGGTACTGTAAGTCCTTCGCAAAGGCAATCTTTTTCTATTATTTTATTATACTCAGTATTGTATTGTTCGTCCGGTAGTTCTTGTTCCTTCAGTTGTTTTATTTTCAGGTGTTGGTACAGGCGCGATGCGGTGCAGATGGGTTGCGCAGTAAATTCTGTGTTGGACACGAGCATTTTTTTGTAGCAGGGACTTCCCGGCCTGCCCTTATCAATACGTTCTTTTCTCTGCTTTTCGGCCGAACTCTTCCTGAAGTTGTTGAACGGCACACCTAAAGGTGAGGCATGGCTGAGGTAGTAATCATCTTTTTTTGCTGTTGCCAATTGCTCTATGGTCAGTTTATCTACATTGGTAGCTTCGGGTACTAATAGAAACGGGCTGCCCCAGCCGGTACGGTCCAGGTGGTAATGCGTCATGAGGAATTCCTGCTCTTCAGCAGTGCCTATACCGCCTTGTACGGTTATCTTCAGTTTAGGACATTCAGTGAAAGAGGGTATGCCTTTGCTGTTTTGTGCATGGATACACAATTCGAATAACTCTGCTGTTAAAGCGTTGCGGTTGTTTTTGAAATCTTCCAGTATCGGCCCCAGCAAAAGGCCATCGGTTGCAAAAGCATGTCCGCCGCAATTCAGCCCTGATTCAATCCTGAACTCTGATACCCAGATGCCTTTTTTGGCAAATATTTTGCCTTGCACCAATGCCGAGCGGTAATCACTTACTTTCAATATTACCTTCTTCTTTACCCTGCCTTGTTCATCAGGAAAGAAATCGTTGAAGTTTTCGAGATAGGCATACAACCGCGGGTTATAACCTGCCGAGATAATAACCGAGGATGTGAGCTTGCTGTTGGCAAATCCCCTCAGCGCCGCTAAAGCATCTGAAAATTCCTGGGGAAGCGGTTGACCTGCTTTGTCCTGGTTCAGCTTATCTACTTTGGCCATGATGTTTACATCAATACTGCCCGGGGTAATTGTATCCCGCAATTCTTGTTCCATGCGGCTCCTCTGCAGGCTTTCCTGCATAAGTGACAGCTGCATGTACTTTTGTTTTGTTGCAGACCCTTCGGGGAGCAATTCAAAATATTTATCCAGCTCACTGCCTTGCCCGAATGATTGTTCTTTCAGGCGTACAGACTGCTGGACGACAATATCATGGATGACATCCAGGTAAGCAGTTATCCTCCTTGCCCGGACGTCGTGCTCCTGTTTTTCAATAGCTTTGTACACCATGCCATTCTTTTGGCAATGATGCTCCCGCATTAATTCCAGCAGTTCATCGTCCATAATGGACATTACCGATGAAATGCCAAAGCGTGCAACCTTTACAGGTGTATCTATTGAGTATCCCAGTCCTAATACCGGGATGTGAAATGTATGTAGTTCAGACATAGTTATGAAGTGATATTAAAATGCGATAGGGCGGGTAGCAAAGTTGGCTTTATTTATCTGTCTTCATAATGATTATTATCATCTTTCGCGTTTTTTGTTTCTTAAAAGATGATACTTGTCATAGAGCCGAAAATTATTTTGCCGCAACTTTGGACCCAGTTTTGTATTGCTATGTTTAAACAGAAGCAAATAACAGAGAAACCGCCATCGGCATCTGAAACCATAATGACCGAAGTGGTGTATCCTAATGATGCGAACCCGATGGGTATGTTGCAGGGGGGCAGATTGGTGCAGTGGATGGACACAGCGTCAGCTATATGTGCGCAGACACACGCCGGCAGAATTGCCGTTACCGTGTCTATTGACAAAGTTGAATTTAAAAACCCGGCAAAAGTGGGTGATATAATATCTATTAATGCCAAGGTGACCAGGTCATTCGACAAATCCATGGAAATACACGTGAGGGCGTGGTCGAGGAAGGTGTTGAGCGGCGAGATGTATCCTATCAGCGATGCGTATTTCATATTTGTAGCCCTGGATGATAATGCCAATCCCACGTTGGTGCCGAAGTTGACGCCGGAAAGTGCTGAAGAAAAATCAAATTATAAGGATGCTCTGTCCAGAAGAAATATCAAAGTTCATAAAAGAAAATAAGGTGGCAGCAGTGTGTTATGTGAAAGATGCATCACCATATTGTTTTAATTGCCTCTACGCTTGTATGCCCGATGCGGGAGGAGTTATATTCAAATCATCACCATCATCGCTGCACAGTACCGTACTACAACACGATGTAGCGGTAGCCGGTACTATATATTATTCATCTAAAAGCGGATTAGACAATGCGGGGGTACAGTTTTTCGGTAGGGTGGTTGTGGATAGGACATTGAGAGATATAGCCGAAAAGGCTTATTATAAACGCTATCCGCTTGCTCTATTGATACCGGGAGAATTGTTTGTTGTTATGTTTGACAATATCAAATTCACCAGGACAACGAAAGGCATAAGACAAAAGTATAACTGGGAAAAGGTATTGAATTAGACAACATATGCAGGTAGCAACAATTTTTAAGGAACTGACATTCGATTCCGCACACTTTTTGCCCAATGTGCCCGAGGGCCATAAATGCCGCAATGTACACGGGCACACCTACCGGCTGAAAGTGTATATAACAGGACCCATAGATGAGCATACAGGCTGGGTAGCTGATTTTGCAGAATTAAAGAAATCTGTAAAATCAGTAGTAGAAGAAGTGGACCATAAATTCCTTAATAATATTGATGGTTTAGATAACCCAACCTGTGAATTGCTGGCAAGCTGGCTGTGGCAAAAGATAAAGCCCCTTGTTCCGGGGCTTAGTAGAATTGAACTGTACGAGACACCTGCATCTGGTGTGATATACGAAGTTGTGTAAAGCAGTTATTGTGTTTTGAAAGGTATGGCTTTATCAGCAGTAGCACCATCATGGTCTATAACAGCTGACACTACTACCTGCAAATCTGCCGAGGCATCCAGGTTGTTTATCCATTGCTCGCTTATCATCATTTCCTTACCGTGCATATGTTGCGCCTTGGTAAACAAAGTGTCGGTATTGTTCCGGATGATATATAACTGGCATCCATGCATCTCCGTTGCGCAGGTTACAAATGCTTTTACAAATACAGTATCACCTTTGCTGAATACCTGGTTTTCATAAGGTGTATTGATGGTTATTTTTGTTGTTTCGTCGTGAGCAGCCGGCGCAGGAATGTTTTCAGCCTTTTTGCAGGAGAATAGAAAAGTGCTGAGCGCTAACACCGGCACTGTAATAATCATTAAGCGTTTCATCTTTTTATGTTTAGAATAATAAGTAAATACCCAATTCAGTTTTATACCTGTTAGTTACCATTCCACCCGAATAGTTTTGAGAGAGCGGGATATGCAGCATAGCCTGTGCACCTACATTATTTCGGAATGCCTGTACACCGGCTGATGCAAGCAACATGTTGCCCCCGCTGTATTTGTTTTTTACAGAATAGTAGTAATTGCTGTAATCCACCTCGTTTCTTTCGTACCTGCCACCGGCCTGGGGTATGAGTTTAACTGGCCCGGCTGTAAAAGTGTGGAAAGCCAGCAGCCCGGCGCTCAGCCTGTTGCCGAATTTGTATTGGTCTTTGTTTGGGGTTGTTATTACGTATGACACGTCAGCGTTTATGCCGGTGTTATTGCGTTGCAGTGTATAGTTTGCGTTGAGTATAAAATCGAAGGAGGCAGTGCCTGGCTGAATATTGGGCAGGCCTTCGTTATATATTATATCGTTTCTATCATACTTGCCAGTGGGTAATTTTATGCCGCTGCCTGCCAGCAGGTTGTGCTGCCATTCTTTGCCGGTGCAATTTGCGCCCAGTATCCTGTAGTTAGCCAACAGGGTTAGATCACCCAATCCTGTATTTCTTGAATACACACGGTTTTCTATCCGCTCGTTATATACATAAGGTACAAAGGCAAACACCTGCAGGTTGCGGAACAAGTTGTACCTGCCCCATAGCTGTACTGTATGGTAATAATCTTTTGATATTTCAGGCTCTGCACCTTCTATCGTCTCATGTGTACTCTCAAACTCTCTGTACAGGTACTGTACACCTGCAAAACTGCTTTTTGAATTGGGTAATATTCCCAGGTATTGGTTGCTGGCAGAGCAGCCACATACACTACATGCGTTAGTAGAGTTAATGCCGGATACGAGTATAAAAAACAAGAATAGCCTTTTCATACTGCAAACCTATCCACCTTAATAAAAGATTAAAATGTCTTTTATCAGCCAGGCCGGTGATTTTTGTCATATGCCATCCGGGGTTTAAAAAACAACTTTACATAACAAACAAACGATATGCGAACAGGCCGAATAATATTGCAGGGCTTAGCTGTGGTGGCTACAAGCATTGTACTCGCAGTTTCCTGCAAAAAGGAATCAACTCCACCCCCCGTGACTCAGCAGGATACTACTTACAAATTAACTCCTTACGAAATAATCCAGCCGGCACACTTTCCGGAGATGTACATACCGGAAGACAATAAGCCATACGTGGAGAGAATAGAATTGGGGCGTATGTTGTATTACGACAATATATTGTCAAACGATGGACGTGCATGCGCCGGTTGCCATTTCCAGTCGCATGGGTTTACCATTCCCGGTATGGTAAATAATATGCCCGTCCTCTCCCACGTAAACCTGGCATGGCATGGAAAATTTATGTGGGACGGTTCTAAGAGTGGTACACTGGAAGATGTGATGCTTTTTGAAACACAAGAGTTCTTCGCAACCAACCTGGAGAAAATAAATAATAGCGAAAAATACAGGAAGCTGTTCAAACAGTATTTTGGCGTGGATTATATTACCCACCACGAAATAGCTTATGCCCTGGCACAGTTTACGCGCACAATGATTTCAAAAGACTCGAAGTATGACAGGTATATGAAGGGTACAGAACGACTGACCTATAACGAGGAGATGGGCATGAGGATATTCTTTTCAGAGAAAGGTGATTGCTTCCACTGCCATACAGCTATGATTACTACCGACGGGCAAATGCACAATACAGGCCTGGATAGTTTTTACACTAAGGAAATGGACAAAGGATATTATAATGTAACAAAAGACCCTGGTGACTTAGGTAAGTTCAGGACGCCTAACCTGCGCAATGTAGCCCTGCGTAAATTCTATATGCACGATGGGAGGTTTACAACTTTGGAAGAAGTAGTTGATTTTTACGACCATCAAGTGAAACGTGTGAGCAATATAGACCCTATAATGACTAAAGAAGGTAAAGAGAACGGCCTGAACCTGACTGCAGTGGAAAAACAACAACTGGTAGCGTTTCTGAAAACACTTACAGACGAAACCTTTATTACTGATACAAGTTTCAGCAAACCTTCTTATTGATAATAATTTTTGGATAACAATATGATTATGAAAAATGCTTTGACAGGAATAATGATAGCTGCTATAGCTTTTACATCCTGTCGCAAGGAAAAAGAAAATGTAATACCGGCACCACTCACCGGCGACCTGGCTATTAATGTGGGTTATCATGTGGATGGGAAGCCGCTCTGTTTTGACAGCCTGATGTACACCAATACTGCTGGTAACCTATACAGCGTCACAAAGGTGCATTACTACCTGAGCCGGTTCAGACTGTATAAAGAAGGCAACGTGAAATATTCTTCGGACACGATATTATATGTTGATGCGGAGCAGGCTATGAATTTTTTATTCAGGCACGTGCCGGTAATGATATACGATTCCGTGTCATTTCATATCGGATTGGATGAAGGACAAAACAAATCTAATTCATTGCCCGCCACCGCGGAAAATGTGAATATGGGCTGGCCGGATGTGATGGGGGGAGGTTATCACTTTTTGAAACTGGAGGGACACTGGATAGACAGCACCAGCAAGTTAGGTTATGCTATGCATATTGGTAATAATGGGTTTTTAGTCCGGGCAGGAATTAAGGCTAATATTGAGGTGCGGGGAGGTAACATTACTAACCGAAAACTAATGATGAATATCAACCAGTGGTTTGCCGGGCCGAATACATATAACCTGGCTACTGATGGTGTTTATAGCATGGGTAACGCCCAGTTAATGAAAAAACTCAGTGAGAACGGTGGTGATGTGTTTACTATTGAATAAAGAAAGTTGTAGTAGTTTGAAATAAAGGGATGCTTTTACAAGCATCCCTTTTCCCTTCCTGCTTTGGACGTTTTTTGGCCCGCTTTACAGAGAATTTGCAGCTTTTTAGTACTTTAAAGGTTATTTTTTAAGCTGTTTTTGTAAGTAGCTTAATGCCAATCTGAACGGCTTGATAAAATAGTATGCAAATCCCCATTTTGCAGGTATCGGCCATGCTTCTACATCGCGAATGTTGGGTAGCAGTGCCGTGCCGGCATACGCGCCCGATAGCCGTATCTTATCTGGTACTGAATCCCTAAGCCTGAATTGCTGGATAATATTTTCAGTAGACAACTTTTTCCGTTTGATGGGAGGGAAGCGTAGCATATTATGTATTACGTGCTTCAACAGCGGGGCATTTGCAGCGAAATTACCTGGTATTTCTACGCCGTATATTTCCCTGCACATTGATAATCCCAAGCAAGTAGTTTTATATATCTTGTATTTCCGGGTCAGTTGCTCCATCTCTTTCCAATCTATATCAGCATAGTACTTGTATATAAATGAAGCTATATCTATAGAGTGCCTTACTGTACGCCAAACATCGTTTACACCGTGATGTATGAGCAAGACTAAAAAGGTGTTTGAAAGGCTTAGTATTTCAACTTCATGATTAAGTACATTTTCCCTGTCGGTGTTATGAAATACTTCTTCAGCACGAAAAGGTATGGCCATCATTTTGTGGGTAATAGCCCAATGTATTTCTATTTTATACTCCTCGCCAGAAATGCTTTTAACAAATTTAACCTCATGATCTGATTCTAAAAATAAATCCGTGTACTCCGGATTATAATAATTTACGCACTCATATCCATCTGCAACCAGCACACTTATCGCAGTGACAAAATCCCCGGGATTTATGATGAAGTCAATGTCTGAAGTCTCCCGGCTTATATAATCGTCGTATAGTTTTTTGCTTAAAAGAACACCTTTGTTAGGTATGCTTTCTACGCCCGATTTTTTCAACAATTGTTGAATGCGTACCAATTCTTTCAGTTTCAGCAAATTGCCGGTTGCTATGCGTGTAGTAGTCAGTCTTAGCTTATTGTAAAAGGCTGCATCGGTTTGAATAGCATTAGCAGTTAAAGCATTGTACACGAAGGGCCTTACCTGGTGAAGCGTTATTATTTTTTGAAATAATTCCCAGTTTAATGATTGCGAATTAATGAAGGTCTGTACTTCAACGGGAGTGATTGTATTATATTGAAGCCTGCATAAAAGGATAAGCGCAGCCATTTCAGCACCGTATTTTTCCGCTATCAACCTGGCACTTATCATCCTACCTGTTTTCTATACATTTTCGAAAAAACGCCACCTTTTGCAACCAGTTCATCAAAGCTGCCTTCTTCCACGACACTGCCATTTTTCATGCAATAAATGTTATCCGCAATTTTCAGGTTATACAGCCTGTGTGTCACCACTATTATTATCCTTCCATCAATATCTGCTTTCAGGTTTTCAAACAGCTCATACTCTGCATCGGGGTCCACTGCGCTGGTAGGTTCATCCAGTATCCATATTTTACCCTGCTTATACATACCTCTTGCAAGAGCTACCTTTTGCCATTGTCCCCCGCTTAGCTGCTCCCCGTTTTTATACGTCCTGCCCAAAGTAGTTTTATATCCTTTTGGCATTTTGTTTACCTTTTCAGCCAATCCGGCTTTCCTGCTTGCTTCATCTAATCGTTGGCTGTCTACCTGCTCCTCATTGAGCACTATGTTATCCCCAATGCTCATGTAGTATTTCCCGTAATCCTGGAAGACGGCAGATATATTTTGCCTTAGCGCAGGTGTTGCGATATCTGCTATGTTCAAATCATCTATCAGTACTTCTCCACCCGTAGCGTTATACAGTCTGCATAGCAGTTTTATCAATGTTGATTTTCCCGAACCGTTTTCTCCTGCTATGGCAGTAATCTTACCGGGCCGAAATTGCATATTTATATTTTCTAACACAATCGTTTCCGTACCGGGATATGTGAATTTCAGGTCCCTCACCTGCACTCCATGCTTAAGTGCGGGAAAAGGCCGGGGATCAACCGCTTCGTTAACAATATGCGGGGCGGACAAATACTGCATAATTTGTTGCAGGTACAGTTGGTTTTGAAACAGGTTTACAGCCGATTGGAAGAATGATGTAATAGCCGCCTGCAACCTTTGAAATACCTGGAAATAGATAACCAATCCACCAATGGTAATGAGCCCCGTAACAGCACTAAAGATGATAGTTGCATATATAATGGTAGTAGCGATTATCTCGAACGACTGGATAAACAAGCTCTGTTTCAGAAATTTCTTCTGCAGGTCGATTTTTCCCCTGTATATGGTGTGCCGGATGTTGAGAAATTTGTTAATAAACCGCTTGCCGAAATCGAATATGCGTACTTCTTTAGCATAAGCATCTGTTGTCAGGTATTGAAAGTAGTCAAAGGCTTTCCGTTGCAGAGGGATATATTGCTTGTCCTGCAGGTACTGTCTATAGCTGTTCAAAAGTTTGCTTACAGCCATAGGTACACCCAGAATAACAACCATAAAAATGACCGACCAATGCACAAGCATCAGGAACCCGGAGAGCATTACAATACTGATAATGCCCTGTATGATACCTTGCAGGGAGCTAACGAGTTGTGACGGCCTGTGCAGCGACTGCTGTTGAGCAGCATGCAAATCATCGTAAAAACCGGGGTTCTCATAATACTCCAGGTCCAGTTCGATGGCTTTATGCAGCACTTGCCCCGCTATCTCATCGGCCACCAACTGTTGCTGTACCAGTTGATAATAGGATGAGAGCTGCGTAATCATTGCCGAAATTATTTGTAAAACGGCAAAAAGGATAAGATAACTGCCACACAACTCCCATGTGATAGTACCATTAGCGATGGTAACATCAATCAGCTTTTTGAGCACGAATAATGAAAACAGCGGGAAAAAGGCCTGGAGCACAAACAGGCACAGGTTTATGAGGGTAACACGTTTACTTATATGCCATACCATAGCGAAGCCTTTCCTGCTATCGGTAAGAAAGCTTTTGACACGGTGTTTTTTGTCATTAACGGCTTGCATCATAAACCCGTGTAAGATATAGCTTGCTTAGGACTATTTGCAAAATGTGCCACTTTTTTGTATTGCAGGCTGCGCTGGCCTCCAATCAGTATACGTCCCCCGCATTCTACCCAGGCATGGGCGTCCAGCTTTTGTTCTTTGTCGTTGCGCTTTACACCCAGGCATAAGTTGGATGGTATTTTGAACCGCCTGAGCAATAGCGTGCCTGCCATTGCCTGGTCGAGGCAAACGCTTTTAAAAGGAACGTTACCCGCAGCCATTTGTACAAACAACTTTACACGCTCAGCTTTAGCAGCCTGCAGGCTGTCAAGCTGATCATCTATCGGCCCGTTAACTTTTCCAAGATAAGGTGCGACTTTTTTAAATGGCAGGGTAACCACTACCATCTTAGAAATGCTAAGGAGCAGCACAGCATCGAGAAAAAAAAGCTTGTCCCGAAACGGCAGTGCTATGAAAGTTTTCAGTTTGCCAGCCCTCATGCGGTACAATACATATTGATTGATGAAAAAAATACCGGAGAGTTTAGCCGAAATGCTAAACAACAACCAAAATTACTCAAAATACAGAATTTACTGCCCATATTCACATGCACAATGGCAGCCACTATTTGTTTTTGCTAAAGAACATTGCAAGCATCGCTAATCTTTTCATCATTTCATAAGTCACCATGGCAGTTGGCTCATTATAAATAAGGCTTGCTAATTTAGCACGGTCAATATATCGGTATATTGGGTTTTGCGGTACCATTGATAACAGGTATTCTTTTACATCATCAAAATATTTTTCGGACTCTATTTTAATAACAGGTATTACCGCGGTGTTGGTTGGCTTCCTGCTTTCGACGATTTCAGATGGCAACAAACTTTTTATCACTTTCCGAAATAATGCCCTGCCATACTTATGGTCCAATTTCCATGCGTCGGGCAGGTGGTAAAAAAAATCAAGGGTGTCGCTATCCAGCAAGGGGTATAGGTACCTGATTCCATATTCGCCTGATATATGGTACCCGGTTTCCAATCTTTCTACCGTGGCGGCAAAACCTATTCTATACTCATGCCATCCCTTAATATAGTTGTCCTGAGATAATACCGGTGCAGAATAGGGTTTATGTTTATACGGGTTAAGCAGTACACTGTTAATGATTTTACTTTTTACGGGATTTGCCTGCGGCTCGAAACGCGACCTGTATATATAATTATATAACACCCATAGAAGCGATTTAGCATAGGGATGGCCTTGTTTGCGGATTTGCTTTGCCGCGCTGTTTAGCTTGCCATAAGTTATCAAATGTTTTATGCGAATGCTATTTAAATTAGCAGACAGCATTTCATCGCCGCCGAAACCCGACAATAGTACGGACACATTGTTTTTCCGGACCTGTTCATATATACTCTGCAGGTAAATATTCACATTCATATTGGTGGGGTACCCGATCGCATTTAAAGCCTGTTCAGTATAAAGGAGGGGATTGTGGGTGACAGCATCAAGGTAGGTATGATTAGTTATTCCGAGATATTCTTTTATGGTTTCTATTTTTTTATACTCATCGTCAAATCCTTTATAATGTCCCCGGTATGCTTCGGGCATTTTGTTGGAGTAGGTGTGTAAACCTTTTCCGCTTCTTTTTGCTATAATGGCTGCAATGGCTGAAGAATCGAGCCCTCCACTCAGCTCTACTCCGATACTTTCATTTGTATTGCCTGTCCTGTTCCATACAGATTGCTCAATAAGATGACTTAATGTTTCTATTGCTTCATCAATATTTGAAGGGGCGGGTGTCGGCTTATCACCAATCGTCCAATATCTGTCCGGGAATGCAGATGTTTTGCTCACTACAAAGGTAGATGCAGGAGGCAACCGTTTAATATGTGTATAGGGAGTATGAACTGTGTTTTGTGGAGATTGTGTTATAAAGGCTTCCACCCATTCTTCACTTATGCCAGCAGCCTTGTGGTGATGGGTTATGAATTGTATTTTATTTGAAAATATAAATACTTCTTCGTCTAAATAATAGTAGAATGGCACATTGCCCAACCGGTCCCTGAAACAGAACAGTTCTTCTTTCGAGCCATCCCATATGGCCCCGGCAAAATCGCCTTTTATATACCTGACGCAATCTCTTCCCCATTTTTGGTAAGCCAGTAATACCAACGTTTCGTTGGTGGCTCCGTAACTTGATAATAGCTGTTCCAATTCGGCTTTGTTATACAAAACGAGGTCGGTTAACAAAAATAAATGCGACCCTCGTTGTGAAACTGAATGAGGTTCCTGAAAAATAAAAACGGTATTGGAACCGGCTAAGGCTTCGTTTTGTTTACCGTAAGGCAAAAAATGAACATCTTCTTCCGTGTTCCGGCCCTGCCTGTAGTATATGCCTCCAAAGAAATTCATGCGCTAATTTACTAATATAGAGGCTGCCCCTCGTCATTAATGTAACCCAACTGAAGCATAACGTCCCTATGGCTGTCAATTACCAGTTGTGCCTGCTTTTCTGTAAGGCTTTCTTTCCATGTGCCCATTTTGCCCTTTCTGAAGAATGATTCGGTACCCGGGCGTTTGTTGTTAAAGCCATATTGCTCCTCCTGTTGTTTAAGTTTTGAAAAGGATGAATCTATACAAGCCTTCTCTATTTCTTCATGGCCGGCTGTAAGGCCGCTGAATTGAACAACCTTGCTGAAAGCAGCAAAAGGGTCTGCAATAATATCTTCGTACCGTATTACCAGCAGGGGCATATCTTTCTGCTCCAGCCAGCTCTGTACATGCTTACTCCAGCTATACAACTTCTGCCTTACCTGTCCTTTTATTGTTTTAGGGTTGTTGCAAAAACAGAAATTCTCGTCTTGCATGGCCTTTATTGTATTATCTATGGTATCGGCATTGTGATGGGCAAAAGAAGCGACTACATCAAGCGGGTTTCTGACAATATACACCGCGCCAATGCTTGCCTCGGCGGGGAAAAGCGGTTCGCCCGATGTGGTATGGGTATATGCATCGTGTACCTTCATAAAGTACGGTGACGTGTTCACTACTTTTGCATATTCCCTCAGTACAGCAGGCATATATTTTTCAATTTCATCGTTGGTAAGTTCAGAGGTTTCCAGCATCAGGAATTCTTCAATTATACCCCGCGAGGATACTATAGGAGCTACCAGGTTGTTGATGACATTCTCATCGTTCTGCTCAAGCAGATTTGTGAGAAATGTCCTCGTCCACGTATTTCCCGATTTGGGGTATGATGCAAGCCAGACTATTTTTTTCATAGTGCTGAGAATTGCTCTTCCATATAATTAACAAAGCCGGCAGGAGGCACGGCAGGAGAGCGGTATACATCGAAAAAAGGAACACGAGGTACGATGCCTGATGCCTGGCGGAAATGAGCCTCGGCTTTTTGCAGGTGCTGAACCAGCTTATAACGGTATGTATGATTTCGTAATCTTTTAATTTTTTCTATAGCTGTGCGCAATTCCACTTTTTCAAGTGGAGTTTCATTGCGTTCGTGCAGAAAATATATTGCTTTTAAGGGCAGTGGTTGCTCGTCATTTCTTTCCACCGGGAAACTGTACTTCTCAAGTTCATCCCTCAGTTTGGCAAAAGAACCGGGATTATACTCATATTTTTCAAGGCTTTGCGACCAGAGCTTCAAATGCTGTACCCCCGGGTAAACCAATGGCTTTTTGTCTTCATTAAGAAATACAGAAGATATATCATCGTTCAGTATTTCATATCCTTTTAAGTACAAACCAAGGGCGAGGGTCGATTTGCCAACCCCTGATTGTCCCGCAATAATAACAGCTCCATCTTTTACCTTAATACAGGACGCGTGAAGGCAAAATATATCATTCTTATGCAACAAAATGCCCAGGACGATGGAGAATATATACAGGCGTACGGCATATTCAGGCACTCCAGGGTATGCCTCTACGGTGACATTGTTTTCAGCGTCTATATAATACCAGGCAGTGCCTTCAATATGTATTAGCACCTCTGTAGCCGCAATTGATATTACAGGATTGGTATATGTTGCTGCCGGTAAAATTTTAGGTACTTCACCATATTTAATGGTCACTTGCCTCGCATCACCTGCCGAAAAACCGATTAGGCTTTCCCTGACTTCAGAAAAGGGAATCTCAGACCTTATTGATAATCCATTGAAATAATAATCGTGTAATTTTTTGTCAACTACTAATTGAGACATGCCCCTATATCGATTTTAAACAAGATACTTTTCCAGGTGTGGTAGGTATGTTCCACGTAATACCCGAAGTCATTCTCCGGTATATATAGTTTCGGAACGTCAAGGGCAAGTTGACTGAAGAGCAATTACTGCAAGGTAAAAACAATAATTGCTTTCATAATACACCGCGCAACATAGTGATATTTAATTTCACCAATGTTACCGGTGTATGACGTACCTTAAATTAAAGCCAGATGCAACTCTCTATGCAAAGCATGCCAGTAGCTAACATCAGGCAAATACAGTCGCTTAAGTAACGACAGCTTTTTAAAGGCATTTAGGTATGGTAAAATCCGTTCTCGAGAATATCGGTGATACCGCCACCTAAGGTTTTCAACCACTCTTCTGTATATAATACAGGTGTTTCCCACTGAAACGATGGTTGTTGGCTGTTAATATTTTCCTGCGTTTGCATAGATTCGTTGCTCATGACTTATTGTTATAATGATTAATAAATATCCCTTTGTTGTATAAAAAATTTGATAGAAAATAACAGGAATAGCAATCGGAAAAAATGTCTCAGATTTTCTTAGGTATGGTAAAATCCGTTTTCAATTATATCGGTGATACCGCCACCTAAGGTTTTCAACCATTCTTCTGTATATAATACAGGTGTTTCCCACTGAAACGATGGTTGCTGGTTGACATCATTTTTGTTTGCCTCCATTTGTACAGATTTTCCGTCCATGGTTGTTATTGTTTTAATGTATAATATTTTATTGTGTAATAATAATTTTTTCCTTGTGCATTTGCTCTATAAATGGCTTGAATTCAATAGTGCATTGTTCCTTCGAAATGCCAAAATCAGCAACCAGCCTGTCACAAAGTTCACCTAATGTAGTGGGTTGTTCCAATAATTGCCAGATATAAGAGCCGGTTTTATTCACCCCGAAATATTTGCCACTCTCCATATCCATCATCACTACTTCATCACCTACCATGTTAGCCACTATACCCCTGTTACGGGCAACTAAAGTTTCGCTATTCAATTCCATGCGATGTAAAATTAATAAAGGAAATAATAAAATGAAATCACTCAATGTTAATTAAACGGACAAGTCCGGCAGCAACGGTATTATTTGTAGCCACATCAATTAAAATAAACGAGCCTGTGCTACGGTTCACCTTATACATATCGAAAAACACCTCTTTTGCCAGTTTCAGCTTAATACGCGATATATCGTTCATTTTCAAACCATCCTCAATACCGTGCGATTTAGAAAAAGTATTAATATTTATTTTATAATAAATATCATCAATGCTAACAATTGTTTCATTGTTAGCGGTTCTCAGCACATACCTGTCGCCTTTATTTAAGGCCTTTTTTTCGTCAAGACAGCAGATAAGTGCATCAATATGTCGGGTGCCCTGCGGGCGGTTGTTCTTTTTTACTATTATATTTCCCCGTGCCAGGTCTATGTCTTTATCCAATATCATAGATACGGACATGGGGGGCATGGCTTCGTTGATTGGTTGTCCGGCCAATTCGATACGGGATATGCTACATTCCATGCCTGATGGTAGTACAACGACTTCGTCGCCGGTACGGAATATACCGCTGGCCACCTGCCCGGCACAAGCGCGGTAATCGCGTAGTTCATCATTATCTACCCTGATGACTGCCTGCACGGGAAAACGGCCATCAACCAGGTTACGGTCGCTGGAAATGTGGATATTTTCCAGCGTTTCGAGCAGTCCCCATCCTGTATACCAGGGCATTTTTTCAGAACGCGATACAATATTATCACCATGCAGAGCCGAAACGGGTATGTAGCGGATGTCGTGTACTTCCAGTTTTGCGGAGAATTCCTCTATATCGGCCCTGATGTTATTAAACACTTGCTGGTCGTAACTCACCAGGTCCATTTTATTGATGCAGAAAACAAGGTGTTTTATGCCCATCAGCGATGCTATAAGGGAATGCCTGCGGGTTTGCTCTGCTACGCCCTTGCGCGCGTCTATAAGTATTACAGCAAGGCCGGCGGTAGAAGCTGCGGTAACAAAGTTGCGGGTATACTGCACGTGGCCGGGGGTGTCGGCCAATATATATTTACGGTTGCCGGTGGTAAAGTAGCGATGCGCTACGTCGATGGTTATACCCTGTTCCAGTTCATCTTTTAGCCCATCAGTCACTAAGGAAAAGTCAATGTAAGACAGCCCTTTTTTACGGCTCGATTTTTCGAGCGTGCTGAGCTGGTCTTGCAACAATACTTTAGAGTCGAACAACAGCCTGCCTATAAGGGTGCTTTTACCATCGTCTACGCTGCCTGCGGTTATCAGTCGTAATAGTTCCATTAGAAATAACCCTCCTTTTTGCGGTCTTCCATACTGGTTTCTGACCGTTTATCGTCCATACGGTTGCCTCGTTCTGTTTCATTAACTGCCATCAGTTCGGCAATCACAGCTGCGGCGTTGATTGCGTCCGAGCGGGTAGCGCCAGTAATGGTAGCATCGCCCATAGTACGGAAGCGTACCTGCAACTGCTGCACCTCTTCACCTGCACGAAGGGTAATGTGTTCTGTAACGCCATATATCACGCCGTTGCGTATAATACAATCGCGGGTATGTGCGTAGTACAGGTGCGGCAAGGGTACCTGTTCACGCTGTATATACATCCATATATCCAGTTCAGTCCAGTTGCTGAGGGGAAATACCCTGAAATGCTCGCCATAATGTTTGCGGCCATTATATATATTCCATAGTTCAGGGCGCTGGTTTGCCGGCTGCCATTGCCCGAATTCGTCGCGGTGCGAAAAGATACGTTCTTTGGCACGTGCTTTCTCCTCGTCGCGCCGGGCGCCACCCATACAGGCGTCAAAGCCGTGGTCGGCAATGGCTTCGAGCAGGGTAGCTGATTGCAACCTGTTGCGACTGGCCGAAGGGCCTTTTTCTTCCACCACAGTACCTTTATCTATACTATGCTGCACATAGCCTACAGCCAGGTTTATATTATTTGCCTGTACAAATGCATCCCTGAACTCAAGCGTTTCGCGGTAGTTGTGCCCCGTATCAATATGCAATAATGTAAATGGCATGCGCGCGGGCAAAAATGCTTTCTGCGCAAGGTAGGTCAGCACTATTGAATCTTTACCTCCTGAGTAGAGTATGCACGGGTTATCGAACTGGGCGAATACTTCTCTTATAATGTATATGGCTTCTGCTTCAAGTTCGTCTAAGTGCGTAATCATGCAAGAAATTGATTGTTGGTAAGCCAGGAAATAAGTTGTTGCAATGACGCATCTATAGTGTCTGTGCCTGTTTGAAGGGTTACTTCCGGGTTGCCGGGCTGTTCATACACGTCGCTGATACCCGTAAATTCTTTTATAAGTCCCGCTTTGGCTTTTGAGTAAAGTCCTTTTACATCTCTCAGGCTGCAAACTTCCACATCTGCGTCCAGGTATACTTCTACAAAATTATGGTCGCCTATTATTGCTCGTGCCAGCTGCCGGTCGGCGGCATAGGGCGATATAAATGCCGCTATGGTAATGAAGCCTGCACTGCTAAAAAGTTTTGCTATCTCGGCCACACGGCGGATATTTTCTTTCCTTCCTTCTTTTGAAAAGCCGAGGTCTTTGTTAATCCCGTTCCTTATATTGTCACCATCCAACACAAATACATTTTTACCCTGCAAAAAGAGGTATTGCTCCAGCTCGTTTGCCAGGGTAGATTTACCCGAACCTGACAAACCTGTTAGCCATATCACAAATGCTCTATGCCCGTTGCGGGTTTCGCGCATTTGTTTTGTAACGGCGTATTGTTGCTTTTCAGTCATTGCCGCCAAAAATATCTATTTTGCCCCGTAAAAAATATTTCTTCCTTTCAGAGAAGTCAATAGGGTGGGGACATTCCTTCCCCCCCCCGGTAATTGAGCCGGTGTACGGCAGAAGCTATCCTGGCAACGAAATGGCACATTGCACTATGGTGATTTCAACCAGTTAACCACCGCAGCTACCGGGAAGGCTGCTCCTGCCTTTGCTGAAATTACGGGCTTGTTTAAGAGGGAGAGTCAGCCAGGCTAACTGCCACTTCGCTTTTTTGTATGTTTGCCTGATGACTAAAAACATATTTACTTAAACGCGCTGTAATTGTTTTCATAGGGACGGTTATCCTTTTTTGTAGTCTTTGACCTGCAGGATTTGATCATTACCCCCTATGAATAGCAGTAGAGGGCACCGTAATAAGACTGAATAAATGGGGCAACATATCCTGTCTTTTCTGAAATACTGCGTTTTAATATTCCTGTTTACGTATGGCGTATTTTATGCAAGTTACAAGTACGGCCAGCCTGTACTTGGCAACAGGGATTTTTTCAAGTATAGCAAAATGGTGGATTCGCCTTTGAATCTTTCTGTAACCCGTGCACCGCATGTATTACGGCAATTACCTGTATTGGTAGCGTATGCTGTAAAGCAATCCGGGCTGTATTATCCAGGTGAAATATCATTTGCAAATTCTTATAGTTACAGAGGTCTGAACATGCAGAAGAATTTCTTTGCCTTGTTGTTGGCCAATTACATTGCTTTTATAGTTGCTGTTGCAATGATAATATGGTTTGTCGTCACTTATGGCCATCAGCAAAAAAATAATATCACATACTTTGTATGTATAGCCCTTTGCAGTAGTTACTTCATGGTGCCTGTCAACATTATTGCGCCAATGTCGCAGGGGTTCGGGTGGGTGGCATCGGTTTTGTTATCTATAGGTATCTTTAGTCGTCGATATCGGTATATAATAATTGGAGGGCTAATAGGCATTTTTTCAAGAGAAACAACTGTGCTTTTTTTTATTATTCTAAGCCTGGTAACCGGCAGCAGTTTTTTTATAACGAAAAGGAAATCTTCGTTTTTCGTCAAAACCTCATTTATACTACTTGGAATATTTGTTGCGCTACTTTTGCTTCGCATCAACCTTACAACCGGCAATGAACGGCAATTTTTGCTGTCGCATCTGCTTGGGAAAACATTTGATAGTTTTTCCAGGACGGATTATTTTTTCCAGGCATTTCTTACCCAGGGCTTATTATTTTTTCTTGTAGCACTTTGTTTTAAAAAAGACAGGCTCCGAACGTTAAATTATTTGTGTGCAGCAGGATTTATATTACTTATCGGAGGGTTTGGTGCCGGGCGTTTACTTGGCGAAACCTATCCGTACCTCGTGTTGCTTTACCTGATCCCATCAGCCAATCAAAGCCCTATAAATGGGACAAGAGTTCATGGAACTGGTGAGGAACGCCTTGCCGGGGTACAAGACATGAAGCCACCCGTGATAAATTAACAGATTACTCTGTCTGATTCTTTATTATACTTCAGTTTTGTTTATTACCAAAGTGTTTTTGTGTGCCCCCTTATATATCCTCAATCCCATAAACCATCGTTCAAACAGAAAATAACTGGCTGTGGCGACAGCGATTGATGCAATAAGAGAAACAGCCAATTGAAGGCCGGTATGGTATTGACCTAATATCCTACGGGTAAATGAGATGCAGAACGGGTGAAAAATAAAAAGGCCATAGCTGACAGTGCCCAAAAATATCAGTGCACGGGTTGTCAGTATTTTTTTTACCCTGTTACTTTCGCCCGATTGTATGATAAGGCATAAAGCCGAGGCATAAAATATATTTATAGCTACAGGCATCAGGGTATGGAATATGCTATTCTTAGTGCCGAAAAACAATAACCATAGTACTATTGTCGGAATGCCTGCTGCAATTGCTATGGCTTTTATTACTGTCTTATACCTCGGCAAATCGTTATGGTAATTGAATATGCCAGCAATAGCTCCTATTGAGAGCGCATCCATGGTTGAAAAGGTGAAATAGAATGGAGGGTAGTGATTTTGAATGAGTATAAACCTCGAAAATACAGCAACTACAAAAACTACCGCGCTAATGGTTATCATCTGCCGTTTATTGCACCAAAATACCAGCAATGGCCATAGCAGGTAAAAATGCTCCTCCACCGCAAGCGACCACAAATATTTCTGCCCTGCATGTGGCCATCCGAAAGTAAGCGGCAGGTTTTGCATGTGTACCCAGTTGTACCATTGGCTGTCCCACGTTGGGAGCGTGCGATGGTATAACAAAGGCAGCCCGAAAAAATAGATTACCAGAGCCAGGTAGTACAATGGAAATATCCTTAGAACGCGGCGCGTATAGTAGCGGGAAAAGAAGTCTTCCGTCCCCTTGGCCGAAAGCAATATCTGTGTGATGAGGAAGCCTGACAAAACGAAGAACAAATTGGCCATAGTAGGGCCAAACGATATCAGCTTCATAGCAGCGGTTGGTAACACCCCTGTGATTTTCTGCCCGTGCAGAAAATGAAAGAAAAAAATAGTGAGCGCCGCAAATCCGCGTAGCCCGTCCAGTTCCTTATAATATTTTAGTTTGCCGCCCAAGATGTTTTTCCGCAGCTAAAGATAGTCGAGTGGTTCTATATTTTAAATATTCCTGTAACTTGTTAGAAAACTTACCTGCATAAGCTAATCTTATAGATATTAAGAGCGTAATTCCTTCTTCTGTTCACAGGGTTTCGTGATGCATGGCTGAATGTCTTCGGCCCGTCTACCAAAACTGCGTTATAATAAGGGCTGATTTCTGTAATCAGTTTTTTATCATCATTATTTAATACTATATATTCAACCGAATACTTTTTCAAAATATCAATACGCAACTGTAGTGCTATATTAGTGTTCAGTAATATGCGATAATATTCCCTTGGAAGTACGTTATCTCTCAATAATGCCCTTGATCGTGTGTTCAGGCCAACAGTTTTATCGGGAGGTACTACGCTTTTTACCCATTCAATTTCTGCAAAATTTTGGGCGTTGAGTTTTAATAGTTCATACCTTCCTTTATCAGAGATTACGCCAGAGATAAAACCTGGTAAAACGATGAGTTGAATAATAACAATTGCTGTAAGACTAAAAACTCCTATGGTTTTTAAAGTTTTAATAATTAACCTATTATGAAAACCAGTGAATAAGGTGGGCAACATCCAATAATATGGCTCAACAAAAAATCTTGATGTTTTCTGCCCAAATGAGATAACGAGGGCCGAATATAAAGCCACGATAATCAATACAGGTACCCTTTTCTTATTAATAATTGTAAATAACGCTATAATAAATGTGACACCAATTACGGTGGAGATAATGCCAAATGACTTTGGCAGTATTAAGCTAAGAGGAAATGGGAATCCGCCATCTGTATAATTTCTTATATAGTTGGAAAAATTAATTACATCAATTCTTGGTGATTGTACATATTTCTCCAATAAAGGGGATAAGGGATCGCCATACAGCAGATATTTGTAGTATAGAACAGGGGAATAAAAAAATAACAACAAAAGAATAAATAGTGCTGACCTATGTAGTAATACTTTATAGGTTTTCTGCCTGACATGAATAAGTATTATATAAGCCCATATAGATGTCACTGACAGAATAAAAGAGTATTTAATCGTTACAGGAAAGATTAACAAACTACACAATAGAGCAAACCCGATTGTATTAATATCAGTGTACTTATAGTATAGTACGTAAAAGAAAATGCTTGTACATAATATACCCGTGAGTTGGTGCTTCTGACTAGGCAGTAAAAAAAATAAAACAGGGATTCCTATTATAAATAAGATAAACAAAGCAGAATTCGTATTCCCGTTTAGCTTAATGGCTATTTGTATAAAAAGTATTAACAAGAAATATTGTAACGTAGAACCTAATTGCGGGCAGCCATTAGCCAGTCCAATGAGGTTGATCATTTCTCCCAAACCTATAAACCTGAAATGCAGGATGTCCGGGTTGAAATTTAAATCCTGATTTTGTAATATCTCAAGAGGTATCCCAATATGATAGTCAAGTGAATCGGCATCAGTTGGTGTAGACAAACACATAACCAGGAACCCCAACAGGCATAGGGCAATTAATATGTTAACTAACCGATTGCCCTTTAAATGACTTATTGAGTATTTAATAAATTGTTTGGTATTTTTTCTGTATGTGTGGTCTAATGCTATAATTAACAAAGACCACGTAAGAAACATTATAGGTAATAGTCTTAATAACAGAACGGATATTAGTTCGCAATAACATAGAATAAATAATATAGTGGAAACAATAAGCAGCCCGGAAACTATGTAAGCGGCACTCCAATATGTTCCGGGATTATTAAAAACAGCCTTACCCAGCCAGTCAAGCGAAATAAAAATACCGGCTATGATAGCTAATGAATAAACCGTTGAAAAAAAAGACGGAATGAAGAACTCTTGCATTGTAATTCGTCTAAAGAAAGTGGACTATTTGCTTAGTAGTGTCATTGTACATTTGCGTGTCCCGTGGTGAAGCGGGGCGCAGATGTTATAACCAATGGTCAATAATACGAAACTACAATCTGCCGTCATAGGGTGAAACACCCTGTTTTTGAGGGGTAAACCTCTCCGGCGGACTGTTATTGTTTTTGTTTAATGATAAAAAATGAGTATATTTGTAATTATAAAACTATCATTATGAATAAAATAGCTTATATCGTCAGCACTTGTGCCAGCCTGGTTGGAGAAGAGGCGTACATGATCCCACTTCAGCAAAATGTTCCAAAATTATAAATCCGGTTTTCAGGCATCATATTGGAACATTTCAGGTGCGGGCTACGCCCATTTAGGACTAGCCAGGGGGAAATTCCAGTTTCAGGCATCATTTTGGAACATTTTCAATCTTTAAGACCGAGGGAAGAGGTGCCGCAAGGTGTACAAAATGAAAAAGGATAACTGTTAAGCTATCCTTTTCCTGAGTAGTCCGACCAGAACTACTCGTTTAATTCTTAGATATTGTAAATCAGCAAGTTATAATTTTGCTCGATTTTTTAGTCGATTAAGTCAAGAACTTCAGTGCGATATATACCTTTCTTTACGTAAGGTTAACTATCGTTACGAAGTTAAGGAGAAGTGGGATGAAAATGTGTTTTTGATAGTAAATAATGGTAATCTTTATAACGGTTCGAGGCTTCCATAGTCGAAGAATTAGGGCTGTGGGTAGAGATGTCCATACCTTGCTGTCGCTATGACACATTTAGGACGGCGAGATTTTGATTTAAGATGCCAAAAAATATCAGCCTTGATATTTGGTATTTGTCAAAAAAGTATACATTTGCGCTTTCCAAAATTTTATATACTTCTTAGATTAACATCAAGAATGAAAAAAACCTTCTTACAATCGCTTAACTGCAAGGCTGCACAAGGTGCAGGCTTCAGGGGTGGGTTTTTTGCTGAACCTGTAACTGGCTCAGTTTTTTTCAACCATACTGCCTGTCTTTGGTTGCGACGTTGATACACATTATTCCAATAGTCATTGACTGTTGATGAAATCGGCTTGCCGGTTTTCGACTGCCTGATCTGCGTGTGTACATCACGCGGCATCGCGTATCTATTTACATTTTTAACATTATGAAATAATGAACCAAACGTTCATGGTTTTGGTGGCTGGTGCCCACCATGCCGGTTATGCGCATGTAATATGCGAAGAGATGGCTGCATCTGCCAAAGCCCGGGGTACAGGCATTGCTAAACGGACCCCGGAGTATGTAGAGAAAAAAATGCTTGAGGGGAAGGCAGTGATTGCACTTACCAGCGATGGGGAATGGGCCGGTTTCTGTTATATCGAAAGCTGGAGCCATGGTGAGTACGTTGCCAATTCAGGCCTTATTGTAGCACCGCAGTTCAGGAAGAGCGGATTGGCAAAACAAATCAAGAAACGAATATTTGAACTGAGTAAAACGCTGTACCCTGAGTCAAAGATTTTTGGCCTGACAACGGGATTGGCTGTTATGAAAATAAACAGCGATCTGGGTTATGAGCCCGTTACTTACGCAGAACTTACTCAGGATGATGCATTCTGGGCCGGTTGCACAAGCTGCGTGAATTATGAAATATTGATGAGTAAGGGACGTATGAATTGCCTGTGCACAGCCATGTTGTATGATCCGAAAGATCATTTTCCGCCTGAGGTTACAGCAACTCAATTCAAGAAGAAAGCTAAGATATATGAGCGTTTGCTGCGCATAAAAAGACTATTTATTAAAAAATCAAAAGTACTGGTATCGTTAACCTGGTAAATTATGAAACAGAAAGTTGTATTGGCATATAGCGGAGGATTAGACACTACATTTTGCGCTATTTATTTAAACAGGAAGATGAACCTCGATGTTCACGCTGTTACTATTCAAACAGGAGGGTTCAGTGATGAAGAGCTGGAACATATAAAGCAGCGGGCATTGTCATTAGGCGTTGCGTCTTTTAAAGTTATTGACGTTACGCAGCAATATTACGAATCATGCATTCGTTACCTGGTGTATGGTAATGTGCTGAAGAATGCGACCTACCCCCTGAGTGTGAGTGCTGAACGGATGCTGCAGGCCCTAGCAGTGGCGGAATATGTGAAGGAGATGGGCGCTGAATATGTAGCGCATGGTAGCACAGGTGCGGGAAATGACCAGGTTCGCTTCGATATGGTTTTTCAGAGCATGATTCCGGCAGCTAAAATTATTACCCCTATCAGGGATATGAGACTGAGCAGGGAGGAGGAGATACAGTTCCTGAAAGAGAATGGGGTTGATTTCGATTTCATAAAAGCCCAATATAGTATCAATAAAGGCCTGTGGGGTACATCTGTAGGGGGCAAGGAGACACTGAATAGCAATGGGTATTTGCCTGAAGAGGCCTGGCCAACACAGGTGAATGCTACGGAACCTGCAGAGATAATGCTGCACTTTGACAATGGCGAACTGACGGGAATCAATGAACATGCAGGATTGCACCCTGTTGACGCAATACAGCAGTTGCAGGCCCTGGCACAGCCATACGGCATAGGCCGCGATATTCATGTAGGTGATACGATTATTGGTATTAAAGGCCGGGTAGGTTTTGAAGCTGCCGCCCCGGTCATTATCATCAAGGCGCATCATCTATTGGAGAAGCATACGCTCACCAAATGGCAAATGTACTGGAAGGATCAACTAAGTACCTGGTATGGTAACTGGCTGCATGAAGGTATGATGTTGGACCCCACCATGCGTAACATAGAGAAGTTTATGGAAGATACCCAGGCTAATGTTACAGGTGATGTTTTCGTAACGCTTTACCCGTATAGGTTTGTGATAACAGGGGTGCAAAGTGAACATGACCTGATGAACAACAAATTTGGTGCTTACGGAGAGATGAATAATACCTGGGATGGCGAAGATGTGAAAGGGTTTGCTAAAATATTTGGAAACCAGGTTGCCATCTTTCATGCAATTAACAAAAGTAAAGAGGGGGTGGAAGAGAATGGATAAGAAAATCAGGGCCGGAATAGTGGGTGGTGCTGGTTATACTGGCGGTGAGTTAACCCGGTTATTGTTGCTTCATCAGTCAGTGGACATCGCCTTTATACATAGCAGAAGTAATGCGGGGCAGAAAGTGGCATCAATACATACTGATTTGCTGGGAGAAACTGAATTGTGTTTTGTTTCTGAACCGGGTGATGATATTGATGTGCTTTTTTTGTGTACCGGGCATAATGAGTCTAAGGCCTTTCTCACTTCTCGTTCGATTGACGCATATGTAGTGATTATAGACTTGTCGCAGGATTTCAGGCTGACGGCTTCGCAGAAGGTAGATAACCGGGAGTTTGTTTACGGCCTCCCTGAAGCAAACAAGCAGAATATTGCCAGTGCCACCTCTGTGGCCAATCCGGGTTGTTTTGCTACAGCCATACAGTTGGCGTTGCTGCCATTGGCCTCGCGCCAATTACTGAAGGAAGTACATGTTACGGGTATTACAGGAGCAACGGGAGCGGGACAGAAACTACAGCCAAGCTCACATTTCGCATGGAGGGCAAACAATATCCAGGCCTACAAAGCATTGAGGCATCAGCATGTAGATGAAATTGTGCAGACGCTTACAAATATACAGTCGGGATTTTCCGGACTTCATTTTATTCCATGGCGGGGCGATTTTACCCGTGGTATATATGTGTCTGCATATACGGATTTTGATAAGGACATAGAAGAGGCATATGAGATATATGAGCAGTATTATCAGGAACATCCCTTTACATACGTATCTCGGAATATGATTGACTTGAAGCAGGTAGTAAATACGAACAAGTGCCTGTTGCACCTGGAGCATGTAGATGGTAAGTTGATAGCTCATGCTGCCATAGATAACCTGCTGAAAGGCGCTTCGGGGCAGGCGGTACAAAATATGAATCTCATTTTCGGCCTTGATGAAACAACGGGGTTATTGCTTAAATCAACTTCATTCTAAAAAACAGCGATGAAATTATTTGATGTATATCCAATAAACGATATAACTATAGTAAAGGGTGAAGGCTCTTACGTATGGGATGATAATGATGTGAAATACCTTGATTGCTATGGCGGTCATGCTGTTATTTCCATCGGGCATAGCCACCCGTATTACGTACAAGCTATTGAAGAGCAGTTGGGAAGGCTTGGTTTTTATTCTAATTCTATACGAATACCAATACAGCAACAACTTGCCGCCATGTTAGGCGAAGTGTCAGGTAAAACTGATTACCAACTGTTTTTGTGCAATTCTGGCGCCGAGGCTAATGAGAATGCCATTAAACTTGCTTCTTTTCATACAGGGCGCAGCAAGGTGGTTACCTTCTCAAAATCGTTTCATGGCAGAACATCGTTGGCAGTGGCAGCAACTGATAATAAGAATATTGTAGCGCCTGTTAATGAAACTGATAATGTTACATTTCTGCCATTTAACGATGCCACAGCATTAAAGGAATATTTCACATTGCATGGAAATACAATTGCAGCCGTTATTGTTGAAGGAATTCAGGGAGTTGGGGGGATCAATGTTGCATCAATTGATTTTTTGCGTACTATACGCAGTTTGTGCGATGAGTATGGCGCTGTATATATTGCCGATGCTGTACAATGTGGTTATGGCCGCAGTGGTAATTTTTTTTCGCACGATTATGCTGGTGTAGCAGCCGATATATACAGTATGGCAAAAGGTATGGGCAATGGTTTCCCGATAGGTGGCATTGCTATTGCACCGGGTATATTGCCAAAGCATGGCATGCTAGGTACAACATTTGGGGGAAACCACCTGGCTTGTGCTGCCGCGCTGGCTGTACTGACTGTTATCAGGGATGAAGGGTTGATACAAGCGGCTGATAAAAAAGGTGAATACCTGAAAGAACAACTTCAAGAGGTTAACGGGTTGATGAATGTGCGCGGCCGCGGGCTTATGATTGGTTTTGATGTAGCGGATAGGTGCAAAGATTTACGCAGGAACCTGCTGCAAAAACATAACATATTTACGGGTGAGGCCAAGCCTCATACCGTACGGATATTGCCGGCGCTGACCATCGGTTATGCTGAGTTGGATATGCTGGTCAATGCAATAAAAGAAGAAATAGATTATTTGAATACTTTGAATTGAGATGAGGCATTTTACTTCTGTATCTGATGTTGCGGATATAAACGAATTAGTTGAAAAAGCACTTGCGTATAAAGCAAACCCGTTGTCAGACATGGCATTAGGGTATGGTAAGCGCATGGGATTGTTGTTTATGAATCCCAGTATGCGTACGAGGATAAGCACACAGATAGCCGCACGTAACCTTGGTATGGAAGTAATTGTATTCAATATAGATAAGGATGGCTGGAAACTTGAATTAGAAGATGATGTGGTGATGAATGGCACGGGCGTTGAGCATATTAAGGATGCAGCACCTGTTTTAGGGGCTTATTTCGATGTGCTTGGGGTTCGTACATTCCCATCGTTAATAAATAAAGAGGATGACTATGCAGAGGTATTACTTTTAAGTTTGATAAAATATACAGGGATACCTGTAGTCAGTCTTGAAAGCTCGACGCTTCACCCCTTGCAAAGCCTTGCAGATATAATAACAATATCAGAACACCGTAACCTGTTAGCCCGACCCAGGGTGGTACTTACCTGGGCGCCACATATTAAACCCATTCCCCAATGTGTGGCTAATTCATTTTCTCAATGGATGGCCACATGGGGTGAAGCTGATTTTATTATTACTCATCCGCACGGTTATGAATTAGATGCCACATTTACCGGAAATGCAATCATAGAATATAATCAGCAGGTAGCATTGCAGGGTGCAGATTTTGTTTATGTGAAGAATTGGAGTAGTGTGTCAGAATACGGCAAAGTGTTGACGGAAGACAACAGTTGGATGCTGACGCAACAACAGGTACTTACTACAAACGATGCTAAGGTGATGCATTGCTTGCCGTTGCGTAGAAACCTGGAGTTAAGTGGAGAAGTATTGGACTCGGTCAACAGTATTGTTACAGCACAGGCTGCCAACAGGGTATGTGCAGCACAGGCGGTATTGGCCGAAATCCTAAAAACATTATAAAATATGTTGACGGTAATAAAGATCGGAGGAAATATTATTGATGATGCAGGTAAGTTAGAGGCATTTATATGTGATTTCAACAAGGTAGAGGGCCCTAAAATACTGGTGCACGGAGGAGGGAAACTTGCCGCGCAGATAGGGCTGAAACTGGGCATACAGCCTCAATATATTAATGGCAGGAGAAAAACTGACATGCAGACACTTGAACTGGTGACGATGGTTTATGGTGGATTGATCAATAAAAATATAGTGGCAGCCCTGCAGTCAAAAGGTTGTAACGCTATTGGCCTGACAGGTGCAGATGCAGGGGTTATTAATGCCATAAAACGTCCTGTTGTTGATATTGATTATGGTTTTGTGGGGGATATGACTGATACAAGTATTGACACAAAGATACTGACAAGCATGCTTGACATGGGTTTAGTGCCTGTGCTTGCATCCTTGACACATGACCGCAATGGTTGTATGCTCAATACAAATGCTGATACAATTGCACAAGAAGTTGCTAAGGCCATGACTGCAACTATGGATGTTCAACTGATTTACTGTTTCGAGAAAGAAGGGGTTTTGAAAAATGCTGATGATGAAAGCGCAATCATTCATAGTATTAGTGTGCGTGATTTTGATGAATTGATTTGCGCAGGGGTTATTTCAGGAGGTATGATACCAAAGTTAGAGAATGCCTGCAACGCTGTACGGTGCGGAGTTAAGAGAGTAGCAATAGGTAACGCTGCATCGCTCCAAGATATTTTATCAGGTAAAACCGGCACAGAAGTATTATGAGTAGTTATTCACAAGAGGTGTTATTTCTTAAGGCATTACAATTGCTAAAGCAATTGATAACAGTTCCGTCATTTAGTAAAGAAGAGCAGGGCACAGCTATGGTATTACAACAGTTTTTGCAATCGCATGGCATTATGCCCAACAGGCTGATGAATAATATTTGGGCAGTGAATAAATACTTTGATGATACTAAACCTACGATATTGCTCAACTCCCATCACGATACTGTGAAGCCCAATAGTTCTTATACAAATGACCCTTTTTCACCCAAAGAGGCTGATGGTAAGCTGTTCGGCTTAGGTTGTAACGATGCAGGAGGGTGTTTGGTGTCATTATTAGCAACCTTTATGCATTTTTACGACAGGCAGGATATGAAGTATAACCTTGTTTTTGCTGCCACTGCCGAGGAGGAAATTTCCGGCGAAAATGGTATTGCCGCGCTATTGCCGGAGCTTGGGAATATTGATGCTGCTATAGTAGGGGAGCCAACGCTACTGCAAATGGCTGTTGCTGAAAAAGGGCTGGTAGTACTCGATTGTGAAACTGCAGGTGTTGCAGGACATGCTGCACGGGATGAAGGAGAGAATGCCATATACAAATCATTGCATGATATCATGTGGTTTCAAAGCTACCGTTTCCCTAAGGTGTCAGAAATTCTGGGCCCTGTCAAGATGTCTTTAACCATGATAAATGCGGGTACGCAACATAACGTCGTACCCGCATCATGCAGGTTTACTGTGGATGTAAGGGTGAATGAATGTTATACAAACGAAGAGTTGGTAGAAGAGATAAGGAAGCATGTAAGTTGTGATATTGTGCCGCGAAGTATGAGGCTGAGATCAACCTCTATTAATGTTGATCATCCCTTAGTAGCCGCTGGCAAGGCATTGGGTAAAACAACTTTTGGTTCGTCAACCTTGTCTGATAAGGTTTTTATGAATTTTCCTGCGCTGAAAATCGGGCCCGGGGATTCAGCCCGAAGTCATACTGCAGACGAATTTATTTATATATCTGAAATAGAAGATGGCATTGAAACATATATACAAATATTGAACAGGCTATTATGAAAATCTGGAAAAAAAATGACGTGGCTACATCCGAACTAGTAGAACGTTTTACAGTGGGTAATGACCGGAATTTTGACATGGAGTTGGCCAAATACGATGTCCTGGGGTCGTTAGCGCATACGGCTATGCTCTGTAATGTGGGGCTGTTAACTCAAAACGAATATGCTTCGGTTAAGAATGGACTTGAAGCTATTTATACTGAAATTGAAGAAGGAAGGTTTAGTATATCGCCTGAATGCGAGGATATACATTCGCAGGTAGAGTGGATGCTGACACAGAGAATTGGAGATGCCGGCAAAAAGATACATAGTGGCCGCAGCCGTAACGACCAGGTGGCTGTAGATATAAAGCTGTATTTGAAGGAAGAATTGGGTACGATAAAATCTAAAGTGCTGGAGCTTTTCGACCTGTTGATAAGCCTGAGCGACCGTAATGCTGATAAGCTGATGCCTGGCTATACGCATCTACAGGTGGCTATGCCGTCTTCTTTTGGTTTGTGGTTTGGTGCCTTTGCCGAAGCGTTGGCAGATGATATGGAAATGCTTGTTGCCGCTTATGCAATAACTGATAAAAACCCCCTGGGCAGTGGTGCGGGTTATGGTTCATCGTTCCCTCTTAACAGGGCTATGACTACACAGCTATTGGGTTTTGGCGATATGCACTACAATAGCATTTACGCACAGATGAGCAGGGGTAAGACGGAGAAGTTTGTTGCCTTCGGACTGAGCGCTGTAGCGGCTACATTGTCAAAGTTGAGTACAGATGTTTGCCTGTACAACAGTCAGAATTTCGGTTTTTTAACCCTGCCCGATGAACTGACAACAGGTAGCAGTATTATGCCCCACAAAAAAAATCCTGATGTGTTTGAATTGATACGAGGAAAATGCAACAGGATACAAGCTATACCCAATGAACTTACGCTATTGATAAATAATTTACCATCCGGGTATCATAGAGATATGCAATTGACAAAAGAGGTATTATTTCCGGCAATTGAGACTTTAAAATCTTGCCTGGATATGACAGTACTGATGCTCCGACATATTGAGGTAAACCAGGATATACTGGCCGATGAAAGGTACAGGTACATATTCACTGTAGATAAGTTAAACGATATGGTAAACAATGGCATTCCGTTCAGGGATGCATACAGGCGGGTAGGTGAAGAAGTAGCTTCCGGGAGTTTTACATATGATATATCGGGCCTGGCCCATACCCACGAGGGGAGCATAGGTAATTTGTGCAACGATAAGTTAGCAGAAAGAATGAATAAGTATCGATAATGCCGTACGTATATCGGCATAAATGCTGTCATAGGAAAGACACACTGTTTAGGGGATATGCCTCGCCAAGCCTGTTATTGTTATTGTTTAAATGGTTAAAAATGAGTATATTTGTAATGGTAAAACTATCATTATGAATAAAATATCTTATATCATCAGCACCTGTAACTGCCCGGATAGGGAACAGGCGTATATGGCCGCAAATCAGAAAAATGTTCCAATTCCTAAAACCACAAAACATGGAATCATTTGGGAACAAAATCCACCTTCGTGTCTTAGCCTCTCTGCGGTTAAAAAATTAAACTCAAAAAACTGGCATCATTTTGGAACATTTTCAACCGGTAGGACAGAGGTAGGTGTGCAGCAAGCCGTTCCAAATGAAAAAAGGATAGCATTTAGCTATCCTTTCCCTGAGTAGTCCGACCAGGATTCGAACCTAGACAGACAGAACCAAAATCTGTAGTGCTACCATTACACCATCGGACTAATCACCCTGTTGGGGTTGCAAAGGTAAAGAGTGAGAATAATTTGCCAAAACTTTTTTCAGAATTATTTTTTCAGTTACGTTTGTGATAGCTTTATAGGAATAGTTTTCAGCAGCATGTCTTTTGCCTCAACGCCTCGCAGGTACGTCATATGGTCTATTTTCACAGGTGTTGCCCTGGTGATAATTGTCAAGCTATTATTTCTGCAGGTTTTTAACGATGAGTATAAAATACTGGCCCAGGACATAGCTATTACAAAAAAAGTAATATACCCGCCCCGTGGCGTGATATATGACCGGAAGGGCAAAGTGATGCTGTATAACCAGGTGGTGTACGACCTGGCAGTAACAGCCTACGAAGTACCCGACGACATAGATACTATGATGCTGTGCAACGCGCTGGGTATTGATACTGCTGAATATAGAAGGCTGTTTCACCGTGCAGCGGTGAAGAACGGCCCGCGCCGAAAGAGTGTAATGATAGAACAACTAACGCCGGAACAGGCTGCCCGCTTGCAGGAGAATATATACGCCTTTCCGGGGTTTGAACTAAATGAGCGTTATATCAGAACTTACCCCGAACCCCATGCGGCCCTGCTGTTGGGTTATATAGGTGAAATCTCCCCGTCGAAACTAAAGGAGCCTAAATATGCATCATACCGGCAGGGCGACTACCTGGGCATAAACGGGTTGGAATATACTTACGAAGATGTACTGAGGGGCCAGAGGGGTATCCACTTCCTGGAACGTGATAATTTCAATCGCCCGACAGAACCCTATAGAAAAGGCGCACTTGATACGCCCGCTGTAGCCGGCAAGAGTCTTGAACTGCACCTGGATGCTGAACTACAGGCCTATGGCGAAGAATTGATGGCGAAAAAAATTGGCAGTGTGGTGGCCATTGACCCTAAAACCGGTGGTATTCTGGCTATGGTCAGTTCGCCATCGTATGACCCCAACCTGCTAAGGGGCAGGCACCGGTCGAAAAATTTCGCAAAGCTGGACCTCGATGCAACGAAGCCGCTGTATAACAGGGCTATAAAAGGTGTATACCAGCCGGGTTCTACCCTGAAACCTATGACTGCATTGGTAGCGCTGGATGCAGGTGTTATTTCACCGTCATTTGGTTTTCCTTGTATGGGGGGCTATTACAATTGCGGCCGGCGTATTGGCTGTACGCATACGGGAGGCGGGCACGCTGCCAACCTGAGGGCTGCGCTGGCCAACTCCTGCAATGCTTACTTTGTACACATACTGCGTATGCTGGTGGATGCAAAAAAGTATGGTAGCGTGAAGAAAGGGGTACAACGCTGGCATGATTATTATTCTGACTTCGGTTTTGGCCATCCTACCGGGGTAGACCTTCCCTATGAAAAAGGCGGGTTGTTGCCCGACTCTTCTTATTATAACAACATGTACGGTGGTAACTGGAATTCATGTAACATGCTGTTTGTAGGCATGGGGCAGGGCGAGGTTGCCCTGACACCGGTGCAATTGGCTAACGCAATGTGCATTATCGCTAATAAAGGATATTATTATACTCCTCACTTAGTAAAGTCGATAGGGGGTAATACTAAAGACACGATACTGAAAAAATACCAGGTGAGGCACAGGGTAACCAATATACCCGATACCGTGTTTAATATTGTGGCACTTGGTATGCAGGATGTGGTGGAAAGAGGCACTGGCAGGGTAGCGATGTTGCCCGGCGTAAATGTATGTGCCAAAACAGGTACGGTAGAGAATAAGGCTGAAGTAGGCGGGCAGGTAATAAAGATGAAAGACCACTCGGTGTTCGTGGCATTTGCACCCAGGGAAGACCCCAAAATAGCAATAGCGGTGATTGTGGAGAATGCGGGATTTGGCGCTACCTGGGCGGGCCCTGTAGCCAGCCTGATGATGGAGAAATACCTGGTAGATACCATTGCCAACAACAGGAAGCATTTGGAAACCAGGCTCTATAATGCTAACCTTATTAATCCATATGTATATACAATTGATTCGGTACAGCGGGTTAAAGACAGAGTGCGTTGGGAGAGAAGTGTAGAGCGTAGCCGCATGAATGACAGTACCCAACGGGTACAGGATTCGATAAGGATAAAAAGATGGCTTAAAAAAACATACGGAGTATAGAAATATGACAAATACCAGCAAATCGGTTTTCGGCAGGGTAGACGGCATTACATTGCTGATATATCTTGTATTGGTTTTTGTAGGCATGCTGGCCATCTTTTCAGTAGAATATCGCAGTACCGACCCGACGATATTTATGATGAGCAAAAGCCATATGCGCCAGTTTATATGGTTGTGTATATCATTGTTTGCCGGGCTGTTGATAATTTTTACAGATAGTAAGTTCTTTTCATCAATAGCATACCTCTCTTATACGGTTGGACTTATATTGCTGATACTTACTGTATTTATCGGTGTAGGTGTCAAGGGTTCGGCGTCGTGGCTGGGTTTTGGCAGCGTGAAGTTTCAGCCGGGAGAGATAACCAAGATATTTACCTCCCTGGCTATCGCCAAGTTCCTATCCTCGCCTGAAACTAATTTTAACACGCTGAAGCATCGGTTAATAGGTTCGGCGCTGGCATTGGTACCGGCGGTTTTAATTGTTTTGCAGCAGGAAACGGGACTTGCGCTGGTATATATCTGCTTCTTCCTGGTGATGTACAGGGAGGGGCTGCCGCATATAGTGCTGATTATTGCATTCTCTACTATAGCCCTTACGTTGGCTACTTTGCTGATAGAAAAAACCGTGTTGCTGTATATCGTATCAGGATTAGCATTGTTAATAGCTGTGTTGATGCGCAAAGTACTGCGCCGCGAGAAAATGGTAGCTATAATATTGGTAGGTATCTGGGCAATATGCGTATTGTTTTCACAATTAGTGGTGCCTTTTATTTTTAAAAATGTATTGCAAAAACACCAGGTAGAGAGAATATATACCACGCTGGGGCAAAGCGTGCCGGATGAATACCTGGCACCGGAAGACAGGGGTAAAGGCAGCAGTACCATATCGGGGTATAATGTATGGCAGTCGAAAATAGCCATAGGCTCCGGAGGGCTCACAGGTAAAGGTTTCCTGAACGGGACATCCACCAAAAATGAATTTGTGCCTGAGCAGAACACCGACTTTATCTTTTGTGCCATAGGCGAACAATTCGGTTTCCTGGGCAGTACTGCGCTTGTGCTGCTGTATTTGGGGTTGATGTTGCGCATACTGGTGCTTGCAGAGCGGCAACGGTCTGCGTTTAGCCGTATATATGCATATTGTGTGGCATCTATTTTCTTTATCCATTTCGCCATCAATATA
The DNA here is from genome assembly GCA_964515955.1 of uncultured Flavipsychrobacter sp. Taxonomy (GTDB): domain Bacteria; phylum Bacteroidota; class Bacteroidia; order Chitinophagales; family Chitinophagaceae; genus UBA5543. The sequence goes on from CAZEZM010000012.1 coordinate 59,334, forward strand.
TCTATGACTATAGGCCTGGCGCCAGTAATCGGTATTACATTGCCCTTGCTCAGTTATGGCGGTACATCGCTGCTGTCGTTCAGTATATTGATGGCCATACTGCTGCGGCTGGATGCGGACCGTCAGGTTATGATACGCTGATGCCTTAACTTTGCAGCCTTATGGCAGAGGTATTCCCCTTATCAGAAGGTGTATTTACAGTAGGGCACGACAAGCAATTTGTTCCATTTGACCAGGATAAAGATGAACTGAACGACAGGCCTACGGGTTCGTTGCTGGTGGAGATTCAACCATTCCTGGTTGTTACTGAAAAAGATGTAATCATACTGGATACTGGCCTGGGATACGAAAAAGACGGGGTGTTACAAATTCATGCCAATCTTAAGAGACTGGGCTATCAACCTGAAGATGTAACCAAAGTACTTTTATCGCACCTGCACAAAGACCATGCCGGCGGGGTAGTGTACAAGGATAAAAGCGGGTTGGTAAAAAACACATTCCCTAAAGCTGATTATTACATCTATAAACCCGAAGTAGGGTTTGCTATGGAGCAGGGATATCCCTCCTTTCATACTGATGAGATAGAGCCGCTGCTGACATCGCCACAGGTAAACTGGCTGGAAGGAGAAGAAGGCGTGATAGACGGATATATCAAATTCTTTTATTCGGGTGGGCATAGCCCCCAGCATATTGTGTACCTGGTTGATGATGGTCAGGACAAAATATTTTTTGGTGGTGATGAAGCCCCTCAACTCAAGCAGATGAAAATAAAATATGTTGCCAAGTACGACTATGATGGTAAGAAAGCCTTAGCCCTGCGCGAACAATATGCTGAACAGGGTAAGGCTGAAGGCTGGCAATTCCTTTTTTACCACGATGTGGGGCATCCTGTAGCTACCCTTTAGCTTATCGTCTGCGCGGAGGAGCATCCTGCCTGCGTCCTAATTCTTTCAACAGCATTTCCTTAAAGCCGCGTTCTGCCCGGTAAAGGTCGGCCACTTGCTGGGCGGAAATCACTTTCAGAAATTCATCTTTGTATTTCTTCTTCAGTTCCAGCGCTTGTTCCTGGAAGTCGAGATTAGCGTCAATATATTCGTGGGCGATGCGTGGGTCTGTATCGGGATTGTCGCTGCGGTATTTTTCCATAAAGCCACGATGCAGGCTGTGCATTTCTTTCTCAAACCGGTTGTACACCGGCCAGAATTTTTCAGCTTGCTCAGCGCTCAGCTCTACATGTTCGGTTATGTAAGCAATTTTCAATGCTTTAATGCGCTCCCTGTGTTTGGGATTATCGGGTTGCGCCCATACAGAAGTACACGCGAGCAGCAAAGTCAATACAAGCAATCCAATCTTTCTCATAGTCATCATCATTTTATTGCCAACCTGTTTCTTCCAGGTAGTATTCTATATCGTTTTTGTTGAGTTGTAAGGAAGCTGCATTTATATCAGCAGTATTCACATAGTTGATGATTGTCTCTGTTTCAAAAGCGTAAATATTATCCTCTACATAAGACATAATCGCCTCGTCGGATATGGTTTGCAGTTGCTGTTCTACCGACGCAGGTTGGGGGTTGAACACCCTGTATGAACCTATGCCGATAGCCAGTATGAGTATAGCAGCTACAGCCCAGCGAATATTTTTCCATAGGCTGATGCGTTTCGTAACCGGTGCAGGCTTTTCATCCTGTTTTTTTATTATTTCAAGAAGTTGCCCCGGCAGGTTGTCAAAGTAACTCTCGTGTACGATATGGGGCATGGCAGTGCCGGGCAGAGATACCTTTTCACTTGCTCTGTGTAATACATACTCCGGCAAGCTATCGAAATAACCCTGTGGTACTTTGAAAGGCATATCCCTGCTTATAGCTGACAAGGGGCTGTTCATGCTCTCCAGTTCTTTCAATATGTCACGTTCGCTTGCCATTGTTTGTTTGACTATATAATAATACTGTCGTTTAACTCTCTTTGATAAATGTTTCCACTTTTTTTACCGCATGGTGATATGATGCTTTCAATGCTCCTTCTGAAGTGCTCAGCACTTTGGCCATTTCTTCGTAAGGCATCTCATCGTAATACCTGAGGCTGAATACGATACGCTGCTTTTCGGGTAGGGATTGTATAGCCTGTTGCAGTTTCCATTCCAGCCTGTTGGCATCAAATCCTTTCTGCGCTTCCAGTTTTTCACTCAGCAAGTTCTCTTCGGTATCCAATGATACTGCCCTGCGGCGTTTTTCCTTTTCCAGCCAGGTGAGGGTTTCGTTGGTGGCAATCCGGTACAGCCAGGTATAAAGATTGGCATCGCCGCGAAACTCATCCAGGTTGCGCCACATTTTTATAAACACATGCTGTAATATATCATTGCTGTCCTCGTGCTCTACTACCATACGGCGTATATGCCAGTACAGTTTTTGCTGGTATTTCTTTACTATCGCGGTGAAAGCAGCTTCCCTGCTGTCCTCTTCTTTGAAGAAGGCCAGCAGCAGGTTATCATCTGTTTCATTAATAGTTTTGGGCATATCGAACCGCGAGGGTATACGAGATAGACGAAATTAGGCCTAAAAGGTTTAAAATACTGTGATTAGTATTAACAAGACCTTAGCTTTGCAGCCATATTTATGCCGGTATTTGAAGATATAAGAATAGTTTTTCTCGGTACACCCGATTTTGCTGTGGCCTCGCTGAAGGCACTGATAGAAGCCGAGGCGAATGTAGTTGCAGTAGTAACTGCACCTGACAAACCAGCGGGCAGGGGTATGCAATTGCAACAGTCGGCAGTAAAGCAATACGCCCTTACACAGGATTTGCCCGTATTGCAACCTGAAAAACTGAAAAACCCTGATTTCCTGGCAGAACTGGCATCTTACAAAGCAGACCTCCAGGTGGTGGTTGCTTTCAGGATGCTGCCTGTGGCCGTATGGGATATGCCTCCTATGGGAACAATAAACGTACATGGCTCGCTGCTACCGCAATACAGAGGTGCGGCGCCTATAAATTGGGCTATTATTAATGGTGAGATAGAGACAGGCGTAACGACCTTTAAACTCAAACACGACATAGATACCGGTGATATACTATTGCAAAGGCGAGTGCCAATAATGCCCGGAGACAATGTAGGAACGGTATATGAAAAACTCATGCAGGCTGGAGCCGAACTGCTGGTGGAAACGGTAAAGGGCCTGGCTAAGGGCAACCTAATGGAAATACCGCAGGCAGACATTCCTATGGCCGAACTCAAACATGCGCCCAAAATATTCAAAGAAGATACGCGTATTGACTGGAACAAGCCGGTGCATGATGTTCATAACCTCATCAGGGGGCTGTCGCCCTACCCGGTAGCCTTTACCGTGCTGCAGGATAAGGTTTTTAAGATATATACTTCGCACATAGAAGTGGCGGCTCATAATAACTCTCCCGGTACTTATGATACAGATGGAAAAACTTACCTCCGTTTCGCAGCTGCTGATGGCTGGCTATATGCCGATGACGTACAACAGGAAGGCAAAAAACGAATGGATATAGCGTCTTTCCTAAGAGGCTTCAGGGCCTGAGTTGATGAAATATTGCAGCGCCAGTTCGTACCCCGTCAGCCCCAGTCCGGTAATACAACCAACGCATCTGGAAGCCGTCAGCGAGGTTTTACGGTATTCTTCGCGGGCATAGATATTGGAAATGTGTACTTCTATAACAGGTATGCCGATAGCCGCAATGGCATCGGCAAGGGCAACGCTGGTATGGGTATACCCTGCCCCGTTGAAGATAATGCCATTTGCCTTGCCCCTGCAGTTATGCAGGTGGTTCACCAGTTCGCCTTCCACATTGCTTTGGTGATAGGTAAGGTTCACATCAGGATATTTGCTTTTTAGCTGTTCGAGATATGCTTCAAAAGGCATATTACCGTATATATCTGTTTCGCGGGTGCCCAGCAGGTTTAGGTTAGGCCCGTTGATTATTGTTATATTGAGCATAATATTTGTTTGAACAATATTAAGAAAATACTATAATTATTTATTTTTGTGCTTCCCTCTTACGTAAAAATATAGTTATGCCCACAGTTGAAGAGCATTTAATCACCAAACCAATTAAGGATCCCTATGTAAGGGCATTCCTGAATGTTATGTTTACAGGCGTCTGGTTACAGCAAAAGATGGGCCAGTTGCTGAAGCCATTTGACATAACCGAACCGCAATATAATGTATTGAGGATATTGCGTGGCCAGCATGGCGAGGCTATGAACCTGTATGAGATACAAGACAGAATGATACAGAAAATGTCCAACGTGTCGAGGTTGATAGATAAACTGGTGGCCAAAAAGCTGGTGACGCGGAAAGAATGCAAAGAGAACCGTCGCAGGGTAGATATTGCTATCACCCAAAAGGGTTTAGACCTGCTGGATAGCCTGGATCCGTACATCGAACCGTTTTTTAAGGTCCTGAACCAAAATATCACAAAAGACGAGGCCAGGCAAATAGGTGAACTGCTGGACAAAATGAGAAATGAGTAAGGAGCACAGGGTATGGCCCGCTTATATAAAAGGGTTTAAAGCCTACCTGCAACTCGAGCGTTCCATGTCGGACAATACAGTCGCGGCCTACCTGCACGATGTAGAGATGCTGGGTGAATATATATTCAACCAATACAGCAGTACAAGCATCGCGACTATAGAGCTGCAGCACCTGCAATCTTTTCTTGCACACATTAACGAACTGGAGCTGACTGCCAATACCCAGGCCAGGGTCATCAGTGGTATTAAATCATTTTTCCGCTACCTGTTGCTGGAAGAGGCTATAAAGGAAGACCCCACCATGCTGCTGGAAGCCCCTAAATTGAGGAGGGCGCTGCCGACACACCTGGCTATAGACGAAATTGAGTTGCTTTTCGCAGCTATAGACCACAGCAAGCCCGAAGGCCAGCGTAACCGGGCGATGCTGGAAACCATGTATAGCTGCGGGCTGCGTGTAAGCGAACTGACAGGACTGCTGATGTCGAATATGTACCTGGATGTTGGCTTTGTAAGGGTAGTAGGTAAGGGTAATAAAGAGCGATTGGTACCTATAGGTGGCGAGGCAGTCAGGCAAATAAAATTATACAAAGAACATGTGCGTGTGCACTTGCCTGTAATCAAGAAAGGGTGTGAAGACATTCTGTTTTTGAACAGGCGTGGAGGCAAATTATCAAGAGTAATGATTTTTATGATACTGAAAGACCTGGTTGCTAAGAGCGGTATCAGGAAAAACATTCATCCGCACACGCTCAGGCATTCTTTTGCCACGCACCTGGTAGAGGCGGGTGCAGACCTGCGTGCCGTGCAGGAGATGCTGGGGCATAAAAGCATTACCACTACAGAAATTTATACACATCTTGACAGGTCGTACCTGAGGAAGACACTGGAGAAGTACCATCCGCGTTTTGGTGTATAAGCAACATTTTAATTTTACTACTTTTACCCGGATAACTGCTATTTATGAAACTACTCAATGCCACCGTATTTTTGCTACCTGCCATAGTCGTATTTGCATTTGCCTGCAACAGCAGCAAGAAAACCCAATCTTCAGCAAATACAGAGGAGGTATTTGTGCCTGTTTCAGATATTGTGCTGTACGACAAACCCCTGGATACTATCAAGAAGCATGTTGCCGGCCAGAGGTGGAGGCTTATATATTCTATAGGTGGTATTACCGGCGATGACAGGCATATGTTTGACAGTACTTTTTATACCCTTACGAAAGGGGGCAAATTAATAACAGAAAAAGCCGGGAAAAGAGAAGAAGCACCCTATGCTTGGGAGGAAAACCGGGATATTTTTACCGGGAATAACATCTATGTAATAACAGGTGTAGTACAATGGAAGGTTGAAGGCATATATAGTGACACTTTAAGACTTGCAGATAATTATGTTGACGGGTATAGTTATGCCCTGGTAAGGGTAAAGTGATTTATTAAAGAATTTTAATTTACTTTTTTCTATATTGTACCTATAAACTTGACCCCTATGTATTTTAATCGCAGGAACTTTCTTCGTTCCGCATCCGTTTTTGCTGCCTGCTCACTTAGTGAACTGGATGTAACGGCAGCTGCCTTGCAGGCAAAAACACATGGCAATAAGGTTGACGACGATGATAGAGCTTACTGGAATAATGTAAGACAGCTTTTCCCACTGACAAAAGACAAAATATACCTGAATAATGGAACTATGGGGCCATCGCCATACCCCGTAATTGAGGCCGTGCGCGAAGGAATGATGAAGAGTGACGAATATGGCGATTATGGTGGTTATGAAGATAGTATAGGAGCATTGGCGAAATTTACCGGAAGCGATAAGAATGAAATAGCCCTGACGCATAACGTAACAGAGGGTATTAATATAGCATGCTGGGGGGTACCCCTGAAACGGCGCGATGAAGTAATTATTACCGACCAGGAGCATGTAGGCAATGCCCTGCCCTGGCTCAACAGGCAGAAATTGCATGGTATAATTCTGAAAACATTTACACCCGCACCTACAGCTGCTGAAACCCTTGAGAGAATAGCGGCATTAATTACTAAAAGAACCAGGGTAATAGCAGTGCCGCATATACCTTGTACAAACGGGCAAGTATTACCTGTAAAAGAAATATGCAAGTTGGCGCGTGATAAAGGCATTTATTCATGTATAGATGGCGCACACGGGCCGGGTATGCTGCTGCTGGACTTGCATGATATGGGCTGCGATACATATGCCAGTTGCTGTCACAAGTGGATGCTTGGCCCTAAAGGAACGGGTTTCTTATATGTCCGGGCCGGTTTCGGGGCCGTATTGCAGCCATATTTTATTGGCGGCGGCAGCTCCGGTGGCGATTGGGATATGGTGCAATCGCCGGGGTATATGCCACCGTATGCTGATAGCGCACACCGGTATTTTGGCGGCACACAATCGCTCGGGCTGACCAAAGGAGTAATGGCAGCTATCGACTTCCTGGATAGTATAGGCATGGATAATGTAAACAGGCGTATAAAATACCTGGGGGGCTATCTGCAACAAAGATTATTATCGTTAGGCGATAAAGTAGAATTGCTCACGCCTTCTGAAGAGCAATCATATTGCGCGGTGAACAGTTTCAGGATAAAAGGTGTGCATTACAATGATTTTTATAAAAGCTGTGCACTGAATTATATTCGAGTACGTGCAGTACCTGAAAACGGTATCAATTGTATCAGGGTGTCTACGCATATATACAATAGCATTGAAGATATTGACGCTCTGATGGTTGTAGTAGATAAAGCTATAGTGTCAGGTTAATTACCCAATCGCCATATAACCAGTCTTACTGCACTTTCCATACTTTCAACATATTGGTAGGTAAGTGCTGGCGTACGGGCGTGCTGCCTGTGCTGACTATGACGTCGCCGGTTTGTAGCAATCCTTTCGATTTCAGGATATTCACCTGGTCTTCGAAAATTTCATCGAGGCTTTCTTCTTTGTCGTAATAAAATGCCTGCACACCCCAGCTCAGGCTGAGTTGGTTGACCAGTGACACTGTCTTAGTGAAAATAAACAAAGGTGAGCGAGGCCTGTAACTCGATAACATAAAGCCTGTATAGCCGGATTGTGTCATGCCTACCAGTGCATTCGCTTTTACGTCTTTGGCTATCTCGCAGGCGTTATAGCACAGCGCGTCGCTGATAAATGAGGGTGAATGTGGCTGAGGTGTCAGGTTGCGGTTGTAAACCATTTCTTCTTTTTCTACCTCGTGAATAATGCTCACCATAGTTTGTACCACCTCCACAGGATATTTCCCCATAGCTGTTTCGCCACTCAGCATTACCGCATCGGCGCCTTCCAGTACGGCATTGGCCACATCTGTTATTTCGCTGCGGTTGGGGCGTGTACGCTCTATCATGCTTTCCATCATTTGGGTGGCTATGATTACCGGCTTGGCGCGGTGTATGCACTTGCGAATGATGTTTTTCTGTATCATTGGTATTTGTTCCAGCGGAAGTTCTACCCCCAAATCGCCGCGGGCTACCATTACAGCATCGCTGGCCAATATGATTTCACGCAGGTGTTGCAGCGCTTCGGGTTTTTCAATTTTGGCTATTATTTTGGCATGGCTGCCTTTTTCTTTCAGAATGTTGCGCAGGGCTGTAATATCATCAGGCTTCCGTACAAACGAGAGCGCTATCCAGCCAATATCCTGCGAGATAATAAAATCCAGGTCGTTCAAATCCTTCTCGGATAATGAGGGAAGGGAGATGCTGGTGTCCGGCAGGTTTACCCCTTTCTTGGATGACAGTATGCCGGGTGTCTTTATTATTGCCTTTACCCTTTTATCAGGGGTTATCTCGGCCACTTTCATCTCGATCTTTCCATCGTCCAGCAGAATGTTTTCCCCAACTCTTACATCCTTATGAAAATCAGGGTAGGACATGTATATATTATTCATAGTCCCCATCACTTTTTCATTTGTAAAGTAGAGTTCATCACCCTCTTTCAATACCAGGGCGTTATTCTCTACCTCGCCTATCCTTAGCTTAGGGCCTTGCAGGTCGGCCAGTATGGCTATATTAAAAGGGAAGTTATCGTTGATATTGCGTATATGTGTTATTACCTCCCTGTGTTCCTCGTGTGTACCGTGAGAGAAATTGAGCCTGAAAACATTTACACCGGCCTCTATAAGTGCTAAAAGTTTTTCATATGTATTGCAGGCAGGGCCTACTGTAGCTATAACCTTTGTCTTGTGCAATAATCCGTCTGTATTCAATCCTTCCATCATCCTGAAGTTCTGTTTGTTTTATGAAGGCAATAATAACAATAAGTTAAGTATAAGCTATTATTTGTTATGTGTACCTTGCAAAGCTACGTATAAACCATCAGCCCCTGAAATGAGATAAGGATGTAAAAACAGATTTTTGCAGGCTTCCTTTTTAGGTTTGAAGGTTTTTTGTCGTACTTTTGCGCCCAGTTTAATATTCATATTCAGTTTTAATATGTCAGGACAGCTTAAGGAGGTTCGTAATCGTATAAAATCAGTTACTTCTACACAGCAGATAACCAAGGCTATGAAGATGGTAAGTGCTGCAAAATTGCGCCGTGCTACCGATGCCATTGTACAAATGCGCCCTTATGCAGAAAAGCTGCAGGATATGTTGAGTAATATAGTAAGCAACAGTTCTGGCGATGTAGACCTGTCATTAGCTGAAGAGCGCCCTGTTGAGCGTGTATTGCTCATTGCCATTACCAGCGACCGTGGTCTTTGTGGTGGTTACAACGCCAATGTTATTAAAACCGTTCGCAAATCAATAGCCGAAAAATACAGCGCGCAACATGCCAATGGCAATGTTACCATACTACCAATAGGTAAAAAAGCCTATGAATATTTTACTAAGCACAACTATCCGGTAATAGCTGACTTCTGGACGACTTTTGCAGACCTGAGTTTTGATAATGTGCGCAAAGCTGCTGTGTATGCGCAGGAAGCCTTCCTGAAGAAAGAGTTTGACAGGGTAGAGCTGGTATACAGCAAATTTAAAAATGCCGCTACGCAGGAATTTGTGGCTGAAGCCTACCTGCCGATACCCAAGGTGGAGAATAAAGGGGATAATACCGGCAAAGCGGATTATATATTCGAGCCCTCGGAAGAGGTACTGATACTGGAGCTGATGCCTAAGATACTCAATACACAGGTGTACAAGGCCATGCTGGATGCAAATGCATCTGAGCACGGCGCCCGTATGACTGCTATGGACAAAGCCAGCGAGAACGCCAACGAATTGCTGCGCTCGCTCAAGATTTCTTATAACCGTGCCCGCCAGGCAGCTATTACTACCGAGCTTACAGAGATAGTGAGTGGTGCCGCGGCCCTGCAGGGATAATAATCATATTTAAATACTATTTGGGAAACCGCTGTATAGCTATATGCAGCGGTTTTCTTAATTTTAGACAAAATGAACCGGATGAACAGAGCTATACTCTCCATTGCGTTATTATTCAGTGCATCATCATTAGTGTACGGGCAAAACGCCCAAAGCCATTCCTTTACAGCAAAGCTGGAGGGCATAACTGTGTTGAAAGAAGTTGAAGCGGACCCTTTTGACCCGCAGGTGCTTAACCTGGAGGCACCCAATCCTGACGGTAATATAGATAAGATGAAACTGCGCGCGGCTAAGTTGCAATCTGCACAAATATTCCCCAGGAAAATAACAGATGCGGCACGTACAGCCCGTAAAACTACGGCGGCACCTTTACCCATTGTAGCGCAGAACTTTGTTGCTGATACGTTGACGGGTATTCCTCCGGATAATGATCTGGCTATATCAAAAGGCGAAAAAATTATCAATGTGCTGAATAGCCGCATTACGGTATTGGATGGACAGAATGGCGATATGGGCAAACGTATAGACCTGAAACCTTTTTCGCAGCCGGTAGGCCTGAACAATATTTTCAATGACTACAGGTACGATCCAAAAGTGTTATATGATGCTGAGGCAGACCGGTACATATGCGTTATGCTGAACAGTACCAATCGCAATAATTATATCGTGATTGCCTTCTCTCTTACAAACGACCCGGAAGGTGCATGGTCATTTTATAAATTTATCGGAGATTATAAAAATGATACTACATGGTTCGACTACCCGGCAATATCCATAACGGACGAGGAGATATTTCTGACCGGTAACAAGATAAAAGATAATGTAAGCTGGCAATTAGGTTTTAGTGAAACTGTAATATACCAGATAAACAAACAAGACGGTTATGACAGTGCTGCTACGCTGAATTACAAGATATGGGATGGTATCAACTTCGACGGCAGACCCATACGCAACTTATTCCCTGTAAAAGCAGGATGGTTACCCGAAAGCAACGAACAATACTTTTTGTCCAACAGGAATTTTGATGTACAGAATGATACCATCTTCCTGGTGAAGGTGCCCGGCACAATCGCTAACGGTGGGAATTTAACCGTCCAGGCTTTGAAATCACCCGTGGCCTATGGGGTACCACCTAATGGCCGGCAACCTGATACCTCAGTAGTGCTCGCAACCAATGATGGCCGGGTGTTGGGCGCTTATGCTATTTACGATGAAATTCAGTTTGTAAGCACATCAATAGATACGAGTACAGGTTCATCTGCAGTATTTCATGGTAAAATCAGCAATTATAGGACCAACCCCGCTGTTTCGTACGTCCATCTTATCACGGTGGATACACTAGACTTTGGTTATCCTAATATTTCGTTTGTAGGCAATGGCTGGGGGCTGAACCAGTCCATCATCACCTTCAACTACACCGGTCCGAATGATAATCCGGGGCTTGCAGCGGTATTATATGATGCTAAAGACTATTCGGATATAGTAAGAATTAAAACAGGTGAAGGAAGTATTAAAAGACTGGCAGGCAAAGAGCAACGCTGGGGAGATTATACAGGGTCACAAGTGGACTTCAATTCGTTAGGATCTGTGTGGATAGTGGGTATATATGGCAGGGCCGATAATCAATATGGCAACTGGATTGCTAAGCTCAATTCGCCGGCCCTGGGTGTAACAGAAACAGCAAAGGGAAAAGAATTGAATGTGGTATACCCTAACCCGGTAAATACATATCTTTCGTATTCTTTCAACATGCAAAGTGAGGCAGCAGTTACATTTTCCATTTATGATATTAACGGCAGAATGGTCCATGAGTTGATCACCAAAAAATGCAGGAAAGGTAAAAACCTCATCCAGTTTAATACAGCAACATTACCAACAGGCACATACATATTGAAGGGCACTCATCACGAGGGCGGGGAAGTGATGACCGAGCGTTTTGTGAAACAATAATATACATGAAGAATGACAAGGTTGCTGTTTAATCTTAACCTGGCATACCGTGCTATACGTGGCAACCGGCTGCGGTCTGCTATTACCATAGCTATCATAGCCCTGGGCATTACTGCGCTGATTGGGATATTGACATCCATTGAGGTGATGAAAGCTGGGGTATATACCAGCTTCAGCCAGATGGGGGCCAACAGTTTCCAGATAACAGGCGATATCATCAAACAAAGGCGGTCGCATGGGTTACAAATCAGTGTGCGCGAAGGCAAGAATATAACATACCTGGAGGCGAAGGAATTTAAAAAACGGTATGAATACCCGGCCGATATCAGTATGTCTATGTCGGGCACCAGCACCGCTACCGCCAAGTATGGTTCAGTTAAAACCAACCCGAATATTAATACAATGGGTATTGATGAGGCTTACCTGAAAATATCGGATACAGACCTGGAAGCAGGGCGCGATTTCTCACAGTCTGAATTGCAGTTTGGCAGCGCGGTATGCATATTGGGCAATGGCGTGGCAAAGACATTGTTTGGCAGCAGGTATAAAGGCGCTGTTGGCAAAACGGTTTCTATAGGTGATACTAAGTATGTGGTGGTAGGCATTGCAGAATCGAAAGGCGGCAGTATGATTATGAATGCAGACAACCTGATTTTTCTGCCACTGGAAAATGCCAGGGCAGTATACGGTACGGATAATGAGCGATTTGTACTGAATGTGATGGTAGATGACATCACCAATAAAGATATGGCGCAGCAGGAAGCGGAAGGTTTATTCAGGGTAATAAGGAAACTGCCCGTGGAGATGGAAAATAACTTTACCATACAACAGAACGACAGCCTGGCCAGTATGCTGATAGATAGTATCAGCGTCATAAGTTGGGCGGCATTGTTTATCGGTATTATCACGTTACTGGGTTCAGTTATCGGGCTCATGAATATTATGCTGGTATCGGTAGCGGAGCGTACCCGCGAAATAGGTATTAATAAGGCATTAGGCGCCAGGGCCTCTACCATCAAGCAGCAATTTCTTACAGAATCTGTACTGATAAGCCTGATAGGCGGGGTGACAGGCATAATATTGGGTATATTAATCGGCAACCTGTTCGGCCTACTGTTTGAAACGGCATTCATTGTACCCTGGGGCTGGATAATCATGGGCATCAGCCTGTGTACCATTGTGGGGGTCATCTCCGGTATATACCCTGCTTTAAAGGCTTCAAGGTTAGACCCCATTGTCGCATTAAGATACGAGTAAACTATAGAGGATGCCTGAACAGAAAGGACTGGTATATAAATCGACAGGAAGCTGGTACCTGGTGTGCGACGAAGAAGGCAATTTTCTGAACGCAAGGGTAAAGGGTAAGTTGAAAATAGATGAAGATATATCATCGAGCAACCCCATAGCAGTAGGGGATTATGTGTTGTACGATGTGGAGGATACTGACGATAAATCAGGTATCATACATACGGTAACAGACAGGCATAATTACATTGTAAGGGTATCGCCCCAAAACAGGAACCAGAAACATATTGTGGCAGCCAATATAGATGCCGCACTGGTGATAGCTACTATAGCCAACCCGCGAACATCCACAGGTTTTGTTGACAGGTTCCTGGTAACTGCAGAAGCTTACCATATCCCCGCCATCATTGTGATTAATAAAATTGACCTGTTGAACAGCAAGCAACAGGCTTCGCTGGAGGAATGGAAGGATATATATACTAACGCCGGCTACGAGGTGTTTGCATTATCAGCCACAAACAAAGAAGATGTAGCAATAATTGCGGAACGGTTAAAAGGGCTGACTACCTTATTCAGTGGCCATTCGGGGGTAGGCAAAAGTACTTTGATAAACCAACTGATACCGGGTAAGGAGCTTAAAACAAAAGAAATTTCCGATTGGAGCGGCAAAGGACAGCACACTACTACATTCGCTGAAATGTTTGATATGCCGGGCGGCGGCAGGATAATTGATACGCCCGGGGTGAAAGAATTTGGACTCATTGATTTTGAAAAAGAGGAATTGGCCCAGTATTTCCCCGAGATGCGTGCATTGATGAGCGGGTGCCGGTTTAATAACTGCCTGCACATCAACGAGCCGGGCTGTGCTGTAAAACAAGCTGTGATGAACGGCCAGGTATCCACCGAGCGGTATGCGAACTATCTTACCATCCTGGATACGATAGAGAAAAAATGGTAGCAGAAAAAAAATAGTATGATATTGTATAACGTAACTATCAAGATAAACCATGATGCAGAACAAGAGTGGCTGCAATGGATGAAAGATGAGCACATGCCAGAGTTGATGCAAACAGGCCTGTTTGTTGATTCAAAGCTGTTTCGCCTGTTGGATATAGATGATACAGAAGGAGCAACTTACGCCGCACAATACTTTTGCAAAAACATGGAAGATTACAATAACTATATATCTGCGTACTCTGCAGCAATGCGGGCTAAAGGCATTGAAAAATTTGGAGACCGGTTTATAGCTTTCCGTACCATTATGGAGCAGGTGTAGATATTGAATAACTATACCCTGAAATGCTTACTGTACGGGAGTTTCAATATAGCAAATTTCTTGCCAATATGTTCAAATAGTTGACAAATAAGGGTTCCGGACGGTAAAATATCCCGTTTTGGTGTCAAATTTGTGAATAAACTGTGGGAAGCCCATACTGGCAAGGCTTTTAACGAATAAAAAAACCTTGCGGGATATTTGGAACTGACCCAAACGTGAGTATATTTGCTTCAACACGAAACAAGTTTTATTTACAACCAAACACACTGAGTCTATGAACAAAGCTGAATTGATTGACAAAGTTGCAAAAGATGCAGGCATTACTAAGACACAAGCTAATGACGCATTGGATTCTTTCACAGGTGCAGTTACTGCCGCTCTGAAGAAAGGTGACCGCGTTACGCTGGTAGGTTTCGGTACATTTTCTGTATCTGAGCGTTCTGCACGTAATGGCCGTAACCCCCAAACTGGCGAGGTTATCAAAATTAAAGCACGTAAAGTGCCTAAGTTTAAGGCTGGTAAAGAATTTGCTACTAAGATCAGCGGTAAGAAATAATCAGCCGTTTGTCTTAACAAAAAAAGGCATGTAACGTGAGTTTCATGCCTTTTTCGTATTTTAGCAGCCTAATTTAAAAAAATAAGAACATGGGAAGAGGCGACAAGCGCACGAAAAAGGGCAAGACATTCATGGGGTCATTTGGTGTAAGCCGCCCCGCACGCCCCAAAAAGGCCGACAAAAAAGCTGAGAAGAAAGCTTAAGTCATAAAAGCCATAAAAAAATTACCGTTCCGGATACGAACGGTTTTTTTGTGCCTGTAATTAATTCGTTAACGAGTATATACAGGCTATCCGTTTTATGTATTTTACAATATGTTTGCCACCTCTGCACCGGCAGGGGATAACATTTATTAGTATAAAATAATACACAGATGTCATTGTTTCACACAGAGGATATAAGTAAAGCATCATTTTTAGTAACGGGTGGCGCCGGATTTATCGGTTCTCATATTACAGAATACTTATTGAAGAACGGAGCAGGCAAGGTGCGTGTGCTGGATAACCTGGCCACAGGGCTTAAAAAGAATATTGACCTGTTCACCGGTTACGCCAATTTTGAGTTTATAGAAGGTGACATCCGCGACCCTGAAGTGTGCCGCAAAGCATGCGAAGGTATAAATTATGTGAGCCACCAGGCGGCATTAGGTTCTGTGCCGCGCTCTATTAAAGACCCGATAACGAGTAATGATGTAAACGTAGGGGGCTTTGTGAATATGCTGACTGCCGCCAAAGATGCCGGTGTTAAGACTTTTGTATATGCTTCATCTTCCTCTGTATATGGCGATGAACCCAACCTGCCTAAGCGGGAGGAGAAAGTAGGCAATCCATTATCGCCATACGCAGTTACTAAAAAGACGAATGAACTTTATGCAGGTGTGTTTGCACAATTATATGGTATGAAGCTGGTAGGGTATAGGTACTTTAATGTATTCGGCCCCCGGCAAGACCCGGACGGCCCATATGCTGCGGTGATACCCTTGTTTGTAAGCGGTATTATGAAGAAAGAACCTGTATATATAAACGGCGATGGAGAGCAGACGCGTGACTTTACCTTTGTTGACAATGCAGTGCAGGCCAATATAAGAGGGATGCTGACGAAGAATGAAGAAGCCTTTGGGAAGGTGTATAACATAGCAGTTGGCGAAAATTTTTCTGTTAACTTCTTATACAATGAGATACGTGATATTCTGAATGCAGACCATGAAGCTACCTACCGTGAGCCAAGGGCCGGTGATGTACGTAATTCATTAGCAGATATTTCGCTGGCAAGAAACCTGCTGGGCTACGAACCCACCAAACGCTTTATGGATGGGCTGGTTCAGACAGTTGAATTCTTTAAGGCAATGAATTAATCTTCTTCAAGACTGGAAGACACTGGGCGGATGGGTTGTTTGCGGTAATCAACACCTGCCATAGCCAGTTGGTCGTAATAATAAGCTGACATGTCTTTTACCAATCGCTGGTATGAGTAATGGGTCTGGGCGAATGTACGCCCCAGTTGCCCGAAGTAATTTCTCTTTTCAGGATTATTGATGAGTTTCAGCAATGCTTCAGCAAATGTGTCCGCATCGCCGGGCTCGGTGATGTAACCAGTCTGGTTGTCGGTTACGACGTCTTTGACACCGCCTACATTGGTAGAAACAACCGGCTTTGCTGCTGCCTGTGCTTCTATCAGCGATACGGGTGTCCCCTCATTGTGGGAGGTAAGCGCTACAATGTCCAGTCCTGACAGTACATAATCCATTTCCGTTTGCCAGGATGTACATAATGCAGTAGCCTCGCGCGGGTCAACAGGGTAGTAGGTATAATCGATACCGGCAGCGGCAAATTCACTTTCCATTTGCGGGCGCATATCGCCATCACCTATTATTACAAACTTAACAGGTAATGATGTCTGGTCAAGTACCTTTTTGGCAGCGGCTACAAACAGGCTGTGGTTCTTTACCGGTACTACCCGGCCGATGATGCCTATGGCTATATCATCAGGTTTCAGGTCAAATTGTTTCCTGAATTCAGCACGCTTAACATCCTGCTGCATCTGGAACTTATCTAAGTCCAGCCCCAGGGGGATGATTTTTATTTTCTTTTCATCGCAGATATGGTACACATTGGCCAGTTCGTGTTTCTGGGTTTCGCTGATGGCTATAATGCCTGTGGAGCGCCTGGCCAGGTAGCGTTCTATCTGTATGAATGTATTGGTCTTGAACTTGCTGAAGTAACTGTGAAACACATGGCCGTGAAAAGTGTGCAGTATCACAGGTACTTTGCAGGCATCTGCCGCCAGCCTGCCGATTACACCCGATTTGGCAGCATGTGTATGCACTATATCCGGCCGGAACTTTTCAATCAGTTTTTTTATTTTCTGGTAGGCGTAACCATCGTTCAGCGGACTGATATCCCGTTTCATTTCGGGTACTACCACAGGGTTCAGGCCCAGGTTGGTAATCAGGTGGTCAGCATCCTGTTCATGGCTGTCTTTATCACCTATTACCAGCATGGTTTCAAATTCGGGTGCCATATACTTCGTCAGGTAAGTGACGTTGATGGCGGGGCCTCCTATGATTAACCTGTTATGTATGCGTAATACCCTCGGCATGTAACTTTTTAGTTGTGCAATGATACAATAATTTGACTGCCTGTCCAACCGGTAACAGGCCGTTAACTGATGAAATACTTTTTCCACCAGTACTGGAATACAATTAAAGCCCATATAGTGGCGTGACTGTCTTCAGGGCTGTTGCTGTGCAGTTTCTTTTTCAGTTGTTCTACAGCTTCCACATTAAATATACCTTGCTGCTGCACAAAGGACTTTTCCAGCAGATCATCATTAATCAGCCCCCATAGTTCTTTTCTGAACCAATCCAGCAACGGAATCTCAAAACCATGTTTGGGGCGGTTGTATATTTCTTCGGGCAGCATACTGCGGAAGGCGTCCTGCACGATGCGTTTCTTCATACTTCCGTCAATCTTGTATTGTTCCGGCAGTGAGAAGGCGAAATCCACCACTTTGTAATCCAGGAAGGGGCTGCGCACTTCCAGGCTGTTGGCCATACTCATCAGGTCTACTTTTACCAGCATATCTCCTGTCAGCACCAGGTTCATATCAGTCAGCAGCAGTTCGTTGAAATCGTTACCCGTGAAATGTTTCAGTATATCCTGCCTTTCCTGCTCCATCAGCGCATAATCTACCCGGGCGATTGACTGGTCGCTGAGCAAGCTGTTAGTTTGGCCTACGGTATTAAATGAAGCCCAGCGCCAGTAGCGGTCTTTCACGGATAAACTACCCCCCTCGGCGAACCTGTGTAACTGCCTGAATAGGTTGGTGATTTTATTGCTCCTGCCACGAGGCAAGGCACTCCACAATGGCAGGGCTGCTTTTACTAAAGAGTTCACAAACGAACTCTGCCGCATCTTCCATTCTGCTGCGTGTTTGTTATAGCCTGCAAATACTTCATCACCGCCATCTCCGCTTAACGCGACAGTTACATGCTTACGCGTGTGGTGGCAAAGGATGTATTCCGGTATAGCAGATGAGTCAGCAAAGGGTTCATCCATATAGTCCAGCACGTCATATACATGCTCCAGGAAATCGTTATTGGTCAGCGAGAATACAGTGTGGTTAGTCTTGTATTTATCAGCTACCAGTTTGGCATATTTTGTTTCGTCAAAAAAAGCATTGTCTTTATACCCTACAGAAAATGTATTCAGGTCTTTGGTGTACCTGCTGGCCAGTGCAACAACAACTGAGGAGTCAATACCGCCGCTCAGGAATGCACCTAAGGGCACATCTGATATCATCCTTTCCTGCACGGAATTGTCCATCCGCTTCACCAGTTCTTCTTGCGCTGTGTCGTATGTATAGTTGTTATAGGCCTGTTGGTTAATTTTTATTTCATAATATGGTTTGTATTCCTGTATGCCTTTAGCATTGATAAGTATATAATGGGCAGGCCTCAGTTTTGCTACGCCTTCTATCATGCTCTGCGGTTGAGGGATATAGTTAAGCTGCAGGTATTGATGCAAAACGGTGTAGTTGAGCTTTTTGGGTATGCCCCATTCCAGCAGCGACTTCATTTCTGAAGAGAAAGCGAACTCATCGGCAGTGGCATAGTAGTTCAAGGGTTTTTTGCCGTACCTGTCGCGGGCTATCAGCAGGTTGCCTGTTTCTTTATCATAAAATGCGAATGCAAAAAAACCGCTTAACCATTCCAGGCAGTCTTTACCATACTCTATCAACAGGTACAGCAGTACTTCGGTATCGGAAGTGGTTTTAGGCCCGCCAATCTTTTGCCATACGCCTCCCAGATATTTAGCTGATAATTCCTTGTAATTAAAGATTTCACCGTTAAAGGCTATGGTATATCTTCCGCTCAAATCATTCATGGGCTGCAAGGCACCAGTCGATGTGTCGATGATAGAAAGCCTTCTATGGCCAAGCGCTATGTTATTATGTGTATAAATATCCCCGCAGTCTGGGCCGCGTAAATACAATTTTTCAGTGGATTGTTTTACCTTTACTATATTGCTTAAAGCGTTATTGGTAAAGGCATAATAACCGGTAATACCACACATGCAGAGTAGTTGTTTTTGACAAATTTAGGTACAAAGAAATTCGGGGGCAATGCACGAATCAGATTATCTGCAATTTATAACATTTCTCGACTTCCTGTTACTGCCTTTTTACCTGGTAGCGATCTTCTTTATTGCATACCAGATACGTGAGCGCAGGTATCCTGTAGGCCATCCCTGGAGAAAGTATTTTATGCCGGGGCTTATATTCAAAATAGGCGGAGCGATATTTATCAGCCTTATCTACAGGTATTACTATGGTTGGGGGGACACAGCCCTGTATCATTGGCATGCCAAACTCATCAACAGCGCCTTCGACGAGAGTTTTACCAAGTGGTATAATATGCTATTCCGCATACCGGAATGGTATGAAGGGGGGTATTCCAAGTATATATCGCAAATGGACTGGTACCAGGCCCCTGCGGAATATACCGTATGTACTATCGTGGCTATATTAATGATATTTACTTTCAACACCTTCTTGCCTACTGCGGTGATATTGGCTGCTATCGCATTTTCGGGTATCTGGGCTTTGTTCCGCACTTTCGCTACCAAGTTCCCTGACTACACAAAGTATATTGCTATAGCAACCCTTTTTATTCCCAGTACTATTATGTGGGGGTCAGGTATATTCAAGGATACGATTTGTATGTTCAGCCTGGGGTGGTTGACCTACGGTGCATTCCGGTTGTTAATCAACAGGGACTTTCGTTTTCGCACGGTAGCCAGCACTACCATTGCATTTGCATTACTGGCTACTATCAAACTGTATATCCTTATCGCATTTATCCCGGCTATCATATTCTGGATTCTCGCCAGTTATTCGCATAAGGTAAGAAGTGCTTTTATGCGGTTTGTATTGAAATTTGGTGTGATGGCTGTCTGTATCGGAGGTTTCGTGTACGTGATGCAGGAGTATTCGGAAGTGTTAGGTAAATATTCGCTGGATAAAATTGCAAATACATCTTACCTGATCAGCAGTTACATACAGGAGCAGTCGGGTGACGAGGGTAGTGCTTATAACCTTGGAGAGATGGACCCTTCTGCATTCGGCATGTTGAAAAAATTTCCGGCAGCGGTAAATGTAACCCTGTTCCGTCCCTACTTGTGGGAAACACGTAAGGTGATTCAGCTGATTAACGCCCTTGAAGCCACAATATTATTACTGGTGACCATAAAAGTGTTCGTGTCGGTCGGTTTTATGCAGTTTTGGCGAACTGTATTTTCTGACCCTACTATCCAGTTTTGTATGATATTTACCCTCGTATTCGCATTTGCGGTGGGGGTATCATCGGGTAACTTCGGTACGCTGTCCCGCTATCGTATTCCTTGCCTGCCTTTCTATGGT
The DNA here is from genome assembly GCA_964515955.1 of uncultured Flavipsychrobacter sp. GTDB lineage: Bacteria > Bacteroidota > Bacteroidia > Chitinophagales > Chitinophagaceae > UBA5543. Next base: position 80,126 of record CAZEZM010000012.1, read on the forward strand.
TTGACATTGGTATTGGTGTATTACAAGCACTTCCCTATTCAAATCAGCCTGTTGTCTTTTGGTATAGTCAGCCGAAGAAAAGTGGCCTGGTTTAATAAAGGAATACCCGGGTAAATTTTTCTTTGTTAGCGGCAATACTGTATTCATTCAGCATTTTCTGCCTGCCTGCTGCCCCGGCCTTTTTTCTGAGTTCCACGTCAGATACCAATGCATTAATAGCATATTTCCATTCATCAGGAGTGCTGCACAAATATCCGTTGATACCCTCCTCAACGATTACTTTGTTAACGCCTACAGGGCTGGCTACTGCTGGTATGCCTAATGACAGATATTGTATAAGCTTAAAACCACATTTACCTTCGCTCCATGCGTCGTCTTTCAGGGGCATCACACCTATGTCTATCTTCAGTAAGTCCTTAATTTCAGTGGCTTCATTCCAGGGGATGAACTCCCAATTGTGCAAAGGCAATTCAGGTTTTTTATTGGCTATTAATATGAATTTTGTGTTCAGTTCCTCTTCAGCATATACCAGTACATCCATTATCTCATCCAGGTAAGGTATAGTGCTATGGCTTCCCGTCCAACCAATAGTTACCTGTCCTGTAGTATGCTCTTTAACACCGTTGTGCATACGCTCCATATCCACGCAGGTAGGTATCAACACTACGTTGCTGTTGTATTGCTGTGCATAGTTGCAGAGGTATTCATTTCCACCAACTACGGTATGCGACCATTTACAGATGTACCGTACTTTCCAGAATGATTTCAACCATGATGCAAAACGGTTTTCGCTGCTGGTGTTCGGTATCCATATAGCATCGTCAAAGTCGTAAATCATTTTTTTGCCCCATAGCTTCGACACTATCCACTCAAATACAGGCGGCCCCATCGGCGCTCCTTCCCGGTGTACAAATACATAATCGTATTGATGTACGTCAACAAATACAGTTTTCAAGCGTTTTAGATAACCTTTTATGATACCGACGGCCTTCTGAATGGCGGAACCTTTTTTATATAATATATCCCAGGTGCGGGCGCTGATAAAAGGTGCGATAGTATATACAATGCCTGCTTCCTGCAAATAGGGTTCAAACAACTCAACACGAAAGCGCTGCGAGGGCGCATGCCGCACAGGGTAGGGAACCATGAATAAAACTTTTACCTTTTTCGCGTTCATGTTGCTGCAGTTAATATTTGCCGCATCTGTTGTTTATACTCTTCTGTATTGAATTTATTTCTTACGTATGCCTTGCCTGCTGTGGCATATTGCTTGCGTAATGCAGTATCTCCGGCTAAACGCAAGATTGCATCAGACATAGCGTTTATGTTCTTTATCGGTACCGTAATGCCGGTATATCCATTGTTGATAATCTCTTCAGGCCCGCCGCATCGGGTGGCTACTAGTGTCGTACCATAAAAGGCGGCTTCTAAGCAAGTCATGGAAAAAGATTCTGCTTCGGAGAAGTTCAGCACTATATCTGCTTCTTTTATAGATGTTTCAATATTACTGTTGAAGGGGGCGAATTGAACCACGTCTGTCAAGCCAAGTTCTTTAGTGTGTTCTTCAAGAGATTGTCTAAACGTCCTGTTTTTTTCTAAACCCATATCTCCACCCATAAAGGTGAGCCTTATATTCTTGTTCTGTTCGTATGACTGTGCAAAGGCTTCCAATGCAGCATCCTGCCCTTTTCCCTGTATATAGTTGGCAAGGTATAATATAGATATAGGGACTTTTGCAGCGTAATCTTTTTCCGGTAACGTTTCTGTAAGTTGTACCGGGTCGTAGATCCGCATTGCTTTCGTATGTTCAGGTAGTTGATTCAACACTGCATCCGACACAGCTATCATCCTGTGAGAATATCTCAGTCCACAAGTTACCCATAGGTTGCGTAATAAGCCGGGCATTACCGAAGGCAAAAACCGCACATAGGTCAGTAGTTTACCTTTGAACCCAAATATTTTGACCATCACCCCCAGCATATTGTAGAAGTCGTTTACCTGCACTACGGCCACTTGTTCTTTCCGTATGATTTTCAATAGGCTTATCGTATTGCGCAACAAGGCAAATGGATAAAGTAGTAATCTACTTATTGAGCGCTTTATTTCAACCATGGGGATTGTGTACACGGTAATGCCTTTGTCCCTGAGTGTCTGTACAAGTGTACTGTTATTAGGAAGTGCAAAAATAAACCTGTGCTCACCAGATAGCAATTCAGCTTCGTTCAGCGCGCATTTGAATGCGCCTGTAAATGCTATTGAATTATCTATGATCAGTATGGTCACTCTTGTGGGTATTTACCCGATTACTTCTTTCCACTCACTGAGTAGCGTATCCAAAGTAAAACGATTGGTTAATTTATTAAACTCGTCCGTTGATGGGGTAGGGCTATCCAGCCAATAGTTAATTTCATCAGTCCATTGGTTGGCTATATCTTCTGTTATATCATGTAACAATGGCAACAGCGTACCTACAGGAGTACGAATAGCCTGTGATATCGGGTTGTGTCCCAGCCCTGCAACGTGTAGTATTTCTCTCGGTCCTGTGGGGCAGTCTGTACTTACTACAGGTTTATTACATATCAAAGCCTCTGCCAGCACATTCGGGAATCCTTCCCAGGATGATGAAAGTGCGAATAAGGTACTATGCTTATAAAATTTGAATGCATTTTTCTGAAAGCCCATAAAGTATATATCCGCCTCTTCATACTTGCCGTTCCAGTTGCATACTTTTAAATTCAAGTTGATGGCAAGTGCTTCCAGTTCGGCATGTAATTCACCATCACCTAATATCATCAGCCGGGCATCAGTATGGTCTTTTACCTGCCTCAGTATCCTTATGAGTTTGTCATGTTCTTTAGCTACGTGCAACCTGCCAGAGGTGATAATAACCTGCTTCGAGAATATTTTTTCTTCTTCAGCCGTCAGCGGCTGATTGGCACTTGCCAGTATATCTTCCACTTCATAGAAGTTGAAAATAACTTTCAGTTTGTTGTATCTGATATTGAAGTATGTATGCAGTTCTTCAGCAAGTGCCTGTGTAACACAAACAATGGTATCCGCCCGTTTATACAGAAAAGGTATCAAAGCTTTCTTGCGTACAACACCCATCCAACCGCTGATTACCTTATCAAACATTTTAGAACCCCTGATGCTCAATACTATCTTTTCGCATCCTTTGGTTAGTACGTTTACATAGTCCGGCCCTTCAAGGAAACTGATGGACACATCAATGTTGTATTCCCTTTTTATTTCCTTTATACTCTTCAGCCTGTACCGCCAGGCGCTTATTTTTTGTAAGGCGTTATTGCTTTCAGGCGGGTCAACAAATATTACTTCCTTGCAGGTTTTATAGTATTGTGTCCTGTCTTTGCCTGAAAGTATACAAAGTACTACATTGTAGCCCGCCTGCTCCAGGTGGTAGCTTAGCAGCGATATAGAGCGCTCTGCGCCGCCTTTGCCCAGTTCGGAGCCCAGTAACAATATATTTTTCTTATCAGCCATTCAACTGTTTTTCTAAATAGTCGCTCACTTCCTGGATGAAGCCTTCAAAACTGTAATTGTCCATGTTCTCTTTCGCATTGATACCAATCGCAGCATTTTCTTCCCTGTGTTGATATGCCCAGAGTATCTTTTCTTTTATAGCTTGTGCGTCCCTTATAGGCACTATATATCCGCCACCCTTCCCCCGGCCAATCAATTCGCTGGAACCTGCATTGTCCGTAATAAGAACAGGTACGGCATAGTGTGCCGCCTCCAATGCGGAAACAGGGGCACCGTCTATCAGGCTGGGGGCAGCAAACAGGTCTAGCTGTTTCATGAAGCCTGCTATGTCAGTTACTTGCCCGAGAAACTGCACTTGCTCCAGGTTGTTGAAACGTTTTTTTACATATTCATCAACAATAGGGTGAAGCGGGCCGCCAATTAATAGCTGTATGTCGGCTGCATCATTTTCTTTTACTATTTCCTCCCATGCTTCCAGCAGGTAATGTAACCCCTTCAATACTACTGTATATGCCAGGTACCCCACCACAAACTTACCGGTAGTATTTTTTTTATCTTTAATATCAAAGGCAGGGAAGTCGGGTGTCATATGCCCGGTCATGTTGATGTTTTTACCTTTGAAAACACGGGATACAGCATAGGTTTTATATGCTGTGGGTAGGGAGCCAATAACAACGTCCAGGTATTGCATGGTGTCATTGAAATATTGATTCCGTTTGTCGTATGTATATGAATCAATTTCCGTAGCCCCCAGTTTTTTATTTTCTTCACTTACTATATCATACATGTAATTGTCTTCCGGCGTGCCGGATAACAATATTGTTTTAATGCCCAGCCGCTTCGCTTTTCTGAAGGTGCGTTTCAGGTAGGGCTGCGTGGCAAAAACTATATCTATTGAATTGTTAATTTTCTGCGCACAAAACCAGTCGAACAGACACTCCTGCAAAAAGCGGAACTTATGCGTTTTGAAATTGAAAATATTATTCAATGTATTTAAAACAAACAGGTAGTAGCGTGAAAAGAATGATACCGGCTCACTGGGGAATGGTGTTTCAAATTTCCCTTTTGAATGTACCACAAATACTTTCAGTAAGCCCCTGCGGTGCAGTTCTTTCGACAGGATATAGCCTAATCTTGCCATTCCCTGCCCGCTGGTGGCAGTTAACGATTGAAAAGATATGACCATTACTTTACCCATAATTTACTTATTGTATGCTGCCAGTGTTTGTTCAAGATAATCAGTAACATTGATAATAAACGCTTCCATACTGTAACCATCCAGTAACTCTTTTCCTGTCCTGCCCATTTGTATGGCTTCCTGCCTGTTATCATAGGCCCAAAGTATGGCATCTTTTATAGCTGCAGTCTCCCTGATGGGTATTACTTTACAGCCACCAGGTTTACGACTGAGTAATTCCGCTGAACCACAGTTTTCTGTCAATACAACAGGCACTCCATAATGTGCCGCCTCAAGTGCAACATAAGGCCCCGCATCTGTAAGGCTGGGGATAACGCATAGGTGCTGATTTTCAAGTATTGTAGTAATATCTTCAACACGGCCCAGGTATTGTACGTTTTTTAAGCCTTTAAAGTGTGTATCAAAATACTCTTTCAGTGCGCCGTCAATACGACCTATAATATGTAGCCTCAAATTGTCATGCCCGCTTTTGGACATCAACTGCTTCCACGCTTCCAGCAGGTATTGCAATCCTTTCAGTGGAACGGTGGTAGCAATGTAGATTACGTCAAATGTATCGCGCGCAGGTTTTCCCTTGTATGCGTATGGTTTGAAGTCCGGCTTCAGGTGGCCATTAATTTTTATTACTTCGTGCTTACGTCCGGTATCCGCATAAGATTCGTACACTGTGGGGTAAGTACACAGTACAGTATCTACATACACTATCGAATCGTTATAAAATTTTATCCTGGGTTGATAAGTGTACGGTTCCGGCCTGTCGATACCCAGCTTTTTATTTTCCTCCGAAACTACTTTATAGATATAGTTTTCTTCATGATTGGCAGGTACGTAAATGATTTTAATGCCCATTTTTTTTGCTTTAGCAAATGTCCTTTTCATATGGGCATTGGTGGTAAACAGTATATCTATATCCGGGGTAATGTGCGCACAGCATTGAATGTCAAATAAATGCTCCTGTATCAACCGGAACCTATAGTCGGGTAATTTGATAAACCTGTTCAACTTGTTTAGTACAAACAGGTAGTACCTCGACAACCCTGAAACTGCCGCTGATGGGAATGAAGTTTCATACTTACCTTTTGACGATATGATGAATTTTTTCAATAAACCCCGCTTATGCAACTGCTCTGAAACATAGTAGCCCAGCTTCGCCATGCCACCACCACTCTTGGCAGTCAGCGACTGGAATGATACTACTAATATTTTCCCTTGCTTCTTCATTATCTATTTCAGCATTTCAGATAAAGACATTTTGTCAACCTTATATTTAGAAACATAATCCAGGAAGTCCATCAATACCTGTTTCATTGTCAGTGTTTCATCATACACCATCGGGTAGTCAAATTCCACGTAGTGGGTGGACAGTACAAAATCCCCGTCATACCTGCGTACCATATCAAAGTCATATTTCAACGCATCCAGCCGGGTAGTGGGCTGCAAGGGGTAGTGATAGGCTATCTCATTATGGTTTTTGTACCGAAGTACCCGTGGGTAGTCAGCATCCCAATGCAGCAGTTTGAATGTAAACTGCCTGCTCATATTATACAGTCCTTTCAGGTTTTTTTCTTTTTTGTAAAATGGGATACCTCCTCCGCATAAATTAAGGCCTGCGTCCAATACTGATTTATACCCAGCTTCACTCAATAGGTTTTGGGGCGGAGTAAATACAGTGATATGAGCATGCAGGAGGTTATTCAGATGAGTTACTTCAGCTTTTATTTCGTTGGCCAGGTAGCGGGTAGTAAAGTACTCAGCACCTAATACATAATTGTTGCTTCTGCCTTCCGGCGGCACAGGGTCACCATTTCTGTGGTGCCTGGCATGAAAAGATACATCCAGTTTGCCTGCTGCTATTTTTTCTTTCAAAAAAGACACCAATCGCTCGTTTTTCTCTATAGGATGAATAACATCATCTGCTTTCCATGCCTCCCAGTCTGTATTTTGCTTGTCTTTATATATCTGGTGTACCCAATGCAGCCAGTTGCCTTTTACTTTCGATATCAGGCTGAGTGTAGGCGGGAAATCATTCCACACCTGGCCATAACAACTTTCCAGCTCTTCGGGCTGTGTGTAGTAGTTGGTATCATCGTCTCTTATGGCAAACCTCATAGCTGTTTGTATTTATGGTGTTGATTTATTGCTTCTTGATACACTTGGGTATAGGCCGCCACGCATTTATTCATGTCAAACATCTGGTAGCATGTGGTGGCATTTTCTTTATGCCTGCTGTATAATTCTTTGTTGTTTATATAGCTGTTCATGGCATGGCTGAACTGCCCCACATCTACTTTACCATCCTTTATGGGCACTATAATGCCGGCCGGATGATTGCGTTGCCCCGTCATATTCACTATTTCACCGGCATCGCTGGCTATTACGGGAATACCGCAGTACAAATACTCGATGACGACCGTAGGCAAACTTTCTGATGGGTAGGTGGACGGCAGCAATCCCGCATCAAAGATGTTGATCCAGTTGATGGGGTTGTCAGCGTGTCCCGTAAAATGTATCCGTTTTTCGGATTGGTATTTTTCTTTTAGGGAAGTAATATAATCGCCGGAACCCGTTAACACCAGGTGTGTATGGTTATTGTCGAGTTGCAGAAAGGCATCTATAGCCACCTGCCAGCCTTTTTCAGCTATACCGCGGGACACCATGCCAAACACAAAATCATTGGCCGCTATGCCCAGTTGCGTTTTCAGTTCAGCAGGCTGTACGGTAATATTGCCTTCGTAGCCATTATATATTTTGCTGACCTTCCCCTTCGTTTCCTTTGAAAATTCTTTATTGAAGAAATCAACCTGTTTATCAGATATACATACTACCGCAGCTAAGCGGCTAAGGTTGCTTTGCGCTTTACGGGCATAATTTAATAAGGGTATAACAATTCCTTTCTTCGTTTTCTCGAAAAACTGCAGATAATCGCCATGTATGGTATCTACTACCGGAATATGTTCAGTTGCAGCCACATCCAGGCACAGTTTGTCCACCTTCAGCAGGTGGCTGTGTATGATGTTGGTCTTTTGTTTTTTTATCAGCTTCTTCAGCGTACTCCTTATAAATATATCGCGAAGGCTATAGTCTATGCCCATGCGAAAGAACAGCCCGTCTATTTTCCCTAAAATACCGGCTGCAGGTATATCGGCGGCAACTATTTCCACATCAGGGGCAAGTAGCTTACACAATTCGCGGTTCAATAAATGATTATAAAATACAAATACGCGTACATCATGCCCTTGTTTAGTTAAGGCCTGTGCCAGGCGAAGTATAAATGTTTCTGCGCCGCCCGGGTGTATTACTTCTGATGCCAGTATAATGTTCATCCTTTGCTTAAATACCTGCTGCGTATATAATAGAGTAGTGTCCTGTACCCCGCTATGTCCGTTTTGCTTTGACTGAAATGTTTTTTCAATAGGTCTTTGGCCTGTGTCCAGTTCTTTTTATCTACGGCCTTCGCTGCCCACATGCCATACCTTTTGGCCATTAGTGGTTTGTTGTTAAACAGTCGCTCTTCAAAGGCAAGCCCTTCTTCGGGTTTACCTTGTTCCAGCCAATCAGTCCCGGTTTCTGTCACCAGCCTGTGCAACTCAGCTATTATATCCTGCGCTATCAGTTTTCTCTTGTCGTCCAGCACATTAGTTATCGAACCCGGGTTAATACGATAATAATACAGGCAGTCCTTGAGGAAATATATGGGATATTTCTGCACAGCTTTAAAACTCCAGTAGTGGTCATCGCCATATATACCACTGAAGTATTCAGGGAAATATCCAATTTCATCAAACAGTTCCCTGCGCCACATCAGCCCGGGAAACCAGAAAGGATATTTCAATGCAGGTTCTGTTATCAGGAAATCTACTTTATAACCTTTGGCGTATGCATCAAACTCAATAACATTCAGCGGTTTGTCATCCACGCCAATTGCCTGGAAGTCACTGCCACATATTTTTATTTCAGGGTTCTTGATAAATACGTTTACCTGTTTTGCTATACGCTCTGGCGGGCACATATCGTCAGAGTCCAGTTGTGTCACCAGGTCGCCTGTAGCACGGCGCATAGCGGAATTTTTATTTCTAACATAACCCAGGTTTTTCTCCTGCACATGCAGTTGTATCCTTGGGTCTGCTAAGTAAGGTTGTATTACCTCTACAGAGTTATCTTTTGACCGGTCATCGCTGATAATCAGTTCCCAGTCAGTATAGCTTTGTGCGAGTATGCAGTCGATAGCTTTACCGATGTATTGGCCGGTATTGTACGAACACATTATGATACTCACTTTCATATACTACGCGGTAGTTTTTATTCGAGATCTTAGCAGGTATAACAATGATTGATAATTTTTTATCAATCCGGGCGATATACTAATTGCCTGCTTCAGCAGCGACCACCCGTTTTTATACTTCCCGTTATCTATTTGTATACAGGCGAACATCCTTATTTTGTCTGCCAGGTAGTTCTTGTCGCTCATTAGTTTTTGCTCATAGCTTTTCAAGGCTTCCATATTCCCGTCTTTCAGCCAGTCGGTACCGGTTTCTATACGCTGTTTTTTCAGGAATTTGTATACGTCAAACGAAATCAGTTTCCTTAGCCCGGCTTTGTCTGTAAGGTCTATGCTTCTGTGGTCAGAGTCCGGCCTTGCCCATACAAAGTACAGGTATTCATCCAGGTAATAACCGCCGTATTTGCTGATGATGCTCATGATGAAGTAATTATCATAACTGGTTACCCTGTCCCAGTACAGGTGGTATCCCGGTATGTCTTGTAATATTTCCCGCTTGAACATAATGGTTGCAGGCGCCCAGTCTTCAGTATTTATATTAGCCATCCCCGAACCGGGTTTTGCGGGATATTCAGGTTCGCTATGGGCGTAATAAAATATCGAGTTGGTCATGCAGCATCCTACATCATATTTATCCAGCACTGCTACTTGCTTTTCTATTCTTTGCAGGTCGCACCAGTCGTCAGAGTCCTGTATCATGATGTAGTCGCCCTTTGCTTCAAAAAACATCCTGTTGTAGCAACGCAACCCGCCCATATTCACCTCCGTAGTCAATACTTTTATCCGCTTGTCTTTTTTTGCCCAGCGGTTGATTACTTCCAGCGAATTGTCAGTAGAAGCGTTATCGCATACAATGCACTCAAAGTTGGTATATGTCTGGTTAACGATGTGTTCCAGGCATTTATCCAGGTATGGTGCGCAATTGTAATTAGGTACTACTACAGATACAAGTTTGCTCATTTTGTCAACTGGTTGTTTTAGCTAACGTGCTGTTCTGTTTCCATCAGCCTGTTATAACTAAGTTTCTCTGTTATGGTGCCTTTGTCTATCCTGTATATCTGGTCGCAATATTTCAGCGAGGTGTACCTGTGTGCAATGATGATGACCGTAAGGTTCTCGTCGCCCAGGGCACGTATAGAGTTGGTGATTTCTTCTTCTGTTTTAGAATCCAGGGCCGATGTAGCCTCGTCAAATATCAATATCTGTGCGCCTTTATATATAGCACGTGCGATGGCTATCCTTTGTTTTTGGCCACCAGACAAGTTATTACCCCTTTCGTTCAGCATCGTATTGGCCTTGTCCGGCCACGAATCAACCAGTTCTTTCAGGCTGGATAATTTTATCGCACGCTGCAGCCTGGCCATATCAATATCTTCTTTAGGAATACCGATAGCTACGTTTTCCATGAAAGTGGTATTCATGATGAATACTTCCTGCCTTACATAGCCCAGTATTTCCCACCAGTTATGTATGTTTTCTTTGGTTAGCCGGGTATCATCTATGTATATATCGCCACTGCTGGGATATAAGAAACCAAGTATATTGTTCACAAGTGTTGATTTACCTGCGCCCGACCTGCCAATGATACCTATCGCTTCACCTTTCTTTATTTGCAGGTCGCAGTCTTTCAGTATTTCTATATTAGTCCCGGGATATTTGTAGCCAACATGGTTAAACCGTATACCATTATTAAAGCTCATAGCGCCGCCCTCTTTGCGCTCTTTATCTTCTTCTTCTGTAGGGCTGAAATCCACGTCTTTGAAGATGAAACCTGTAGAAGTCAGGTTGTTCATAGAAATAACGAAGCGGTTGATAGAAGGGATACTGCGATATGCCACTACAGAAAACAAACTGACAGTAGTAATAATTTTTTCTGTGTCCTTTAGTACAAATACGCCATATACCAGTATCAGTATGATGCATAAGAAGATAGCTATCTCGATGATTCGTGTAGGGATGAACATCATGAAGTCTATCTGTGCCTGGTTGTGGCTGTATTTTTTTGCGAAGTTGTAAAAACGGTCTTTGAATTTGTCTTCTGTGCCGGCTATCTTAATATCTGTATAGCCGAATATCATTTCCTGGGCATATGCATATAGCTTAATGCTGTTTTTACTTTTTTCTTCCCCGGCCACACGTATCATGTTTTTTACCTTGGCGTAAAACGCACCCATAGTGGGTATTAATACGCCTATGAGCAAGAAGAACAATTGCCAGTTGTACAAGCATATGATTAAGCCGGTCAGGAAGAATACTATAGCCTCGTTAATAAGGATTAGGCTGGAGATGGCAGCACTGCTGCACAGCGCCGACTGGTAGTAGGTAAGTTTGCTCACCAGTTCGTTCGATGTTTCTTTTTGCATATCCAGCATCGAGCGGTTGTACACTTTGTCCAGCACGTTCATAGATGAACTCACATACAGTTTGCGCACAAAGCTTACCTGCATCCAGTTAATCAGCAGTCCAAACGCGTTCTTTGCCACTATAAGCAGGAAGAAGGCGGCAACCGTATATATCAGCAACTCATTTTTACTAAACTCTGCTAAAATGGGGTAGTTGGTGATAACGGTGGTATAAAATGTTTCTGACATCACCAGTCCCACTACGGGTATGATGAGTGATAAACCCAGCAGGTCGGTGATAGAACTGATGAAAGTCCAGAAGACTAACCAGTTGAATGTTTTCTTCTGCTTCCTGTTAAATATATTATACAGCTTCGCTACGTACGAGAGTGCATATCTTTTTTTCAGTTTCATCAGCTATATGTAACTATTTTTCCTTCTGCAATGATATTCCATTAGTTATACAACAGCTAAGAATCAGCCTGTTGTTAACATGCAAATAACCACATAGAAAAATTTTCTCTCTTTATTTGGTAAAGAACCTTTTTATCAGCCCTTTCTTTTTCTTTTTTCTGCTGCTGCCGTCATCATAGTAGCCATGTCCACCCGATTGGTAACCATACACATAGCCATATCCGTATCCTGAGGTGCCGCCATACCCGTACCCGTATTTTCTCAGGAATTCCACTCCGTTGAATATGATGGCCGGGTTCTGTATTTTCCCGTCTTTGTGCAGTACATCAAACATGCGTACCTGGTCTTTTACTGTATAAGACTGCCTGATAATGAACAAATTGGTGCTGGCATACTGAGATAGTATCAATGCATCAGACACCATGCCTATAGGGGCTGTATCTATAATAATCACGTCAAACATTTCCTGCAATTCTTCAAACAACTGTCTTGTCTTGTCAGACACCAATAGTTCACCTGGGTTAGGCGGTATCGGCCCGCAGTTGGCTATATACAGGTTTTCGTGTATGCCCGATGCCTTGATGACACTTTCCAGTCCGCACATACCCGCCAGGTAGCCGCTGATACCGCCATCGTTGGGAAGTCCCAGGTATTGGGCTATTTTAGGTTTACGCAGGTCAAATTCCATCACTATTACACGCTTTTTCGCCAGCGTCATGGTAATGCCCATATTGATGGAGATAAACGATTTCCCCTCTCCGCTGGTGCTCGATGTCACCATATAAATGCGGTTGGTCTTGTTGGCCGACATAAACTCCAGGTTGGCGCGTATCAGCCTGAACTGCTCTGCTATACCGGTGCGTACATGTGGCCCTACTACTATGGTTGCACCATTGGTATTGGCATTTTCTGCACGGCCTATTGAGCCGATTAGTGGTATAGAGGTCTGCGATTCAATATCATTTTCATTGATGACTTTGTTGTTCATCACTTCGCGCAACACGATGATGGAGCCAGGTACAAGTACACCCAGCAGGAACATCATCATATATATGCGGTTAGGCACAGGGGTAATAGGCGCACCGGATGCGTAGGGAACAACAACTACCTTCGATTTGTTAGTAGCGGCATACACTGAAATTTCATTTTCTACCAGTTTCTGGTACAGCAGCAGGTAGATGCTTTGCAGTACAGGATAGTTCCTGTTTACATCTTTTATTTCCTGCTCTATTTCCGGCGCCATGCGTATCCTTTCTGATATCTGGCGTTCATTTTCCCGTACCTGAGACAACTCTCTGTTTACATTTTTCAATACTTTGTCCCCAGCATCTATGATACGTTTCCTGATTGCTGCTATTTCACTTTCTTTATCCAATAGTTGAGGGTGAGCCTTGCCCCAGTTACGCGACAAGCTTTCACGTTCACGCACCGCCATATTATATTCCTGCACAAATCCGCTCAGGTTTTGGTCGGTAACATCTATTCCGGCAATTACCTGGTAATCGTCGTTGTAGGGCATTTCGAGGTTACCTTTCAGGGTTTCTATTACCTGTTTTTTATAAATCAGCTCATCTATCCTGCGGTCCGACTCTGTTTTCTGGGCCATCAGGTCGGTGGTTTCAGCTTTCACGTCTACCACGTCATTGGTCTTTTGTATACCCACCGTCATCGAGTCCAGTTCTTTCAGGTTGTCACCTATACTGGCTGTCCTGTCCTGTATAAATTCGCGGGTTTTTTCTGCTGCATAGTTGATGTTTTCCAGTTCATTCTTCTGATAGAAGTATATCAGTGTGTTCATGAAATCAACACCACGTTCCCTGATATTGTCGGTATAATACAAATCCAGCAGACTGGTACGGCCGTCTTGCAACTCTACGCCAAAACGTCCGCCCATGCGGCCCGTGGCTATATCAGGGTGTTCTATTTGTACTATGAAATCTGTAGACTCAAGGTAACCACGGTTCACTTCAGGCCCTTCTACATATAGTATTTTAAACCGCCCCCAGTCTCTTTTTATCCAGGTACCATATAATACGCGTTCAGACCTTTCGCCCTCTATCAGTTCAAATTGTCCTTCTACTATCTGCCTGATGGTGATTGTCCGCCTGTTAGCCTGGAAGCCTTCTTTGTCAAATTCTATTTTGATGGGGCAATCTTTGTATAATTCTGTTTCCTTCACACGGCCTATAGCCCAGTAGCGCACGTTTATATCCAGCGAATCAACCACTTTGATAATCATGTCCTGCGATTGCAGTATCACTTTTTCGTTGAAGAGATTGATACGTGTTTTGTCATTTTCGGGGTCTATGCGGCTCAGCAGGCTTTGCGCAGGGTTCTCTTTGTCCTCCTGCAGCAATAGTGAGCTGTATATGGCATATTCAGGGGTGGTGTAACGCAGGTATAAAAAACCTGCCGTGAGTGTGATGGACAAAGTAAGTACAAACCAATACCAGTTGGTAAGCAGTGCCCCGAACAGTCGCTTGAAGTCGAATGTCGAGTTAAGCTGGTTAAGCAGCCTGGCTTGTATTTGCTGTTGACTTTGATCCATTCTAAGTGGCAACGCCGCTCTTACTTTACAATTTGTGTCACACCATATATCGCAATCGCTGTTGACAGCAGCGAGGTGATTGTTGGCAGGTAAAACCTCAGGAAGTCGTTGCTTTCCTGGCGGCGTACCCTGGCCGGCTCTACGTATATGACGTCGTTTTGTTTCAAATAATAATACGGGCTGCTGAATACATTCCTGCTGTTCAGGTTCAGCCTCGCATATTCCCTTCTGCCTTCTGTTTCGCGTATGATCAGCACATTGTCTTTCCGGCCTGTTATAGGCATGTCACCCGCCAGCGCTATAGCGTCTATCACGCTCAGTTTGTGGTTCGATGCTATAATGGACCCCGGTGTCCCAACCTCGCCCAGTACGGTGATTTTGTAGTTGATGATCCTGGCCTCTACCACGGGCTCCTTCACAAAGTCTTCCAGTCTTTTTGCCAGCATATCTTTTACCTGCCTCAGTGTCAGGCCCGATACTTTTACTTTGCCTAAAACCGGGTAGTCGATAAAACCATTGGCATCTACCAGGTAGGCTTTGTTGCTTCCGCCACCTCCGCCGCCTTGTCCGCCTATAGAGGATGTAATAGCATAGGTGGTACCGCCTTCGTTGAAAATGGTTACCGGGTCTGCAGTACCGGCACCGGCAGTAATGCTGCTGATACTGCTTACATTGATGGCCAGTATGTCGTCAGGAAGTATGGTGATTTCTTTACGTTTTTCTATGTTCTCTACTTGTACATGCGGGTCCAGCGGCGAGTTTTCAGCAAAGTATATGGTCTTCTGCGGTGCGGCACAAGACGTTGCCAGCAATACTATCGCCATGGCAACCAGGTTATATAACTGTCGCATCTTGTTCTTATTTGTTGGGTTAGTAATCTGCATTCTTTATTTCATTTCAGTCATTACCCACATAATCAAGGGGAGTTGCCAACTCCCGTCCTTAACCGCTTATATGTTTTTGCTGTACAGTGCACTTGCCGGATAGCGTGGCTGTAAACCATTGTTTACTACCGCTGTTCCATGTCTTAAATATGTTATGCAAAATACGCTGACTTCCTTACAGGATAAACAATTGTGGATAACTTATTCACAGGTAACTAACAGGTTATCCACAGGGTGTTCTACATGTAATAATGCAAATTTAATGCCTTAAACAGGGGAAAAGCCCTTCTGGCATGTTATTCGCTTGTTAAGCTATTTTCTGTCTGACTGTTAATAACTTATGTACGTAGCTGAATTGAGGATGGCTCGCATGGATGCCATAAGGAACATGGGTAGCGGTATCAGGGTGCCAGGCGCGCTTTCGTCCATTTGCCATCACCGGTCCTCCGGGTGAATAAAATGCGGTCGTGCAGGCGGCTGATACGGCCCTGCCAGAATTCAATAGAAACGGGTTGTACAGCATACCCACCCCAATGTTCGGGCCTCGGTATGCGTTTGCCTGCATATTCTTTTTCCAGCCGCAGGTAGTTATCATCCAGGGTATTCCTGTCAGGTATTATGCTGCTTTGCGGAGAAGCTAACGCGCCTATCTGGCTACCTTCGGGGCGAGAATGGAAATATTCATCGCTTTTTTCAGCAGGTATCTTGGCGGCTATGCCCTGTATGCGCACTTGTCTTTCCAGTTCTTTCCAGAAAAAGAGTAATGATACATTAGGGTTATGTTCTATGTCTTTACCTTTCGAGCTAAGGTAGTTGGTGTAAAAAACGAACTCGTCCTCTTCCAGGCCCTTCAGTAGTACTATGCGTGCATGTGGTATGTTGCCGGCGCCCGACGTAGCCAGTGTCATGGCATTCACTTCGTATATTTCAGCTTTCTGGGCTTCTATAAACCATTGGGTAAAGAAAGCAATGGGGTCGTCACCAACAGTTACTTCATCAAGTGCTGCAAGTATATACTCATTCCGTATGTCGGCAATATCTTTCAACCTGGTTGCTGCCGGAATGGCTTATTTTTTGTCGCCGCCAAGGTATTTGGCCATCACATAAATCAGTTCTATCGTCATCAGTATGATGAAGATGTAGCACATAGTCATGCCCAAACCGTATTGAACTGTGTCGTAGAACGCGTTGTGAAGTACTATTTCCATTTGTTATGTAGAATTTCGCCTGCAAGATACAAACTGCCGGGGTATTTTTCTACTTTATGTAATTCACTTTTTTGTGAGTACTTTTCGGAATAATCATCTCAGGGGATATGTTTTTGCGCCACATACCTTTTCTGAGGGCAGTAGCACTATACTCCCTCACTGCTTTTGGCGGGCCGCACGGGCATATTGGCATGATGATGCGCACTTTTGTGCAGAAGCGTAAAGATGTATCAGAGCAGGAACTGCTGGAATACAACGCATTTTGCCAGATGTTGCCGGGCCCGTCTTCCACCCAAACGGTTACCCTCATAGCATTGAAAAGGG
The DNA here is from genome assembly GCA_964515955.1 of uncultured Flavipsychrobacter sp. Taxonomy (GTDB): domain Bacteria; phylum Bacteroidota; class Bacteroidia; order Chitinophagales; family Chitinophagaceae; genus UBA5543. The sequence goes on from CAZEZM010000012.1 coordinate 96,824, forward strand.
GCGGGATACCGCTGGCCATAGTCACACTGATGCTGTGGGTAATGCCTGCAGCCGTGTTAATGGGCGCCTTCTCTTTCCTGATATATTATATTGATGTAAGGGAGATTAATACAAACCTTTTCAGGTATATCCTCCCTATGTCAGTAGGGTTTATATGTTTTGCCGCCACCCGGATTATGAAAAACAGCGTGCGGCACGTTGCCACATGGGCCATAATGACGGGTTGTGCTATTGTCACAGTCTTCCTGCAGTTCCCCTGGATATTTCCTGTGCTGCTGGTGCTGGCAGGCGTTATCAGCAATTTCAGTAACAAACGCATACCGGATACAAAAGAAAAACCCAAGCCTATCAAGTGGATGAACCTGTGGATTTTTGCGGTAATTTTTATCGCCGCGGGTGTATTGAGTGAGTTGGCCAGGGTGTATGATTTTCCCAATGCAAGGATATTCAACCTCTTTGAAAACTTTTACCGCTTTGGAGCTATAGTGTTTGGCGGCGGACAGGCTCTGTTGCCCATGATGTTGTTCCAGTTTGTGAACCGTCCGGCCGATATGGGTATGCAGCCGTTCCTATCCGGCGAGCAATTGCTGACCGGGTATGGTATGGTGCAGGCAGTGCCCGGCCCTGTATTCGCTATTTGTTCTTATGTAGGCGGTATGGTGATGAGCCAGTATGGGCCTGTGTGGCAGGCAGTAGGCTGTATAGTGGCCACATTCGCGGTGTTTCTGCCCAGTACTTTACTATTGTTTTTCCTGTTTCCTGTTTACCAAAACCTGAGGCAGTACGTGGTGATTTATCGTGCGCTGGAAGGGTTCAATGCTGCTATTGTTGGTTTTATTTGGGCCTCGGGTTTCGTACTGTTCAGGGCTATGTCTTTTGAGTGGACCAATGTAGTAGTAGCTGTTATTACTTTTTGTATCCTCTTTTTCACTAAGATACCGGCACCGTTTATTGTGGTGGGCTGGCTACTGCTCGGATGGGCTATGAACGCCTGATTCAGACAGGGGCTTTTCTTTCAACAGCAGTTTAATATCGCCTATCAGCTGGTTTACTTCGTTCATGTCGGTCCCTTTATAAAACCTGCCCCTGATAAAACCGTCGCGGTCTATTAATACAAACCTGTCGGTGTGTATGAAGTCGCTTTGGATATCTACAGCGGCGGTATCATCGGCTGCGCTTATCAGGTAGCTGTAACGGGCTACGTCATAAAGCTCTTTCTTATCGCCTGTTAGGAACAGCCACTGCGCGGGGTCGGCCTCAAAACGCAGGCTGTAAGCCTTCATCGCTGCTATAGTATCTTTTTTAGGGTCTACTGTATGAGATAGTATCATTACCGATTCATTTCCCCTGAACGCTTCATATACCTTACTCATGTTTTCATTCATTTTGGGGCAAATACCTTTGCAGGTGGTGAAAAAATATTCTACAACGTATATTTTACCTTTGACGTCTTCCTGCGTTACTGTATCCCCTTCCTGGTTTACAAAAGCAAAAGGCTGTACTTTATGCCCTGTGTTGGCACCCATTACAGGCAATGTTTCGGGTTTCTTCAGGTACTTTAATGAGTAGGTTACGAATGCAGTGGTCAGTATTATAAAGAATACTATGAGGAAAATGCCGGTCTTATTTATTTTCATAACGCCGCAAAGTTACAGCATAAGGCATTAATTAGCGCCCAGTATTTGTTTTTCGCCGTAAAAACCCGGTAGAGGATAGCCCAATTCTTCCATAATATTTTCCAGCATTATTTCATTGTCGGGGTTGTACTGCCTGCCCAGGTTGAAACCATGCAGTTTTCCCCAGGTCAGCCATTTTGTAGCCTCAAAACCGTTTTTATATTCTTTTAGTATGTCATATATATTCACACCTGTTTGCCTGGCTATCAGCTTTATCATCAGCACGCCCTGTGTTTCATTCAGCTTTTTCACATCAGCATCGTATTGTGCCCTTAGCTCGTTTTCTTTCTGTCGCACAAACTGCCTGCGTTCTCTGCGGCTGATACCGGCGTCAATTTTAGCGTTCACTTCGCGCTGTAGCTGCACGGCTTCGTTTACATATGGCAATATGGTGGTTACATAATACTTCATCTGGTTATACCGGTAGCGTACGGTATCGTTGGCCCAGTCACGCTGGGCCTTTACCTGCAATGTGTCCATGGTTACATGCAGCGCTGTATCAGGTTTGTAGTTTTGCGCTGCCGCGCCCAATTGCAACAGGCATGATACACCCAGGAATAAGTAGAAAAAAACATTCATATAACGAATGGTGCAAGCCCTATGCCACAAAAACCTTAAGAAAAGTTAAGGCCTATTGCCTTACGATGGTAAAGCGTACCCGTTTCTTTTCAATACCCTGTATCACTTGCAGCAGGTACACACCACTGGCTGAACCCCTGAGGTCTACTTCGGTTTTGAATTTAGACTGTTCCGGCATTATTTCGCCCTGGTACACTATTTTGCCCTGGTGGTTGAATATGGTCATGTTCATCAACCCGTCGGTTTGTGTAATACCCGTGATGGTAAATTTCCCGTCATTGGGGTTGGGGTAGAGCTCCAGCGTAATGCCCAGTATGTCTTTTACGTCCACCACCGTGAATGTTGACGTTGTGCATCCATTGTACACTGAGAATAACTCGTATTTACCAGCGTTCCGGAAAGTGGACACTTGTATTTTCGGGTTCTTTTCGGTTGACGTAAACCCGTTGGGCCCTGTCCAGTAAAACTCCACGCTGTCTTTGTCGTTGTCGGTGTACAATTCAATGTTTTCGCCCTCCTGTAGCGGTCCGTTATTTCTTGCTTTGGACAGGCCCGGGCCTTCGCGGCTTATTACCTCCGTGCTTTTTGCAGCCGAAATACAACCGTCGGCCGTTGCACGTACGCTGTAGGTACCGCCCACATTGTCCTGGAAGAATATGCTCGGGTTCTGTTCTACAGACTTAAATCCATTCGGCCCCTCCCACGAGAAGGTGGATTTGCCTATACTGCTTTCTGCAAACAGGTTGAGGTTGGTGTAATTGCACACAGGGCTGTTACTGCTCACTGCGGTTATTTCAGGCATTGGTTTTATTTTCACGGTGGTCGTGTCCGTAGCCTGGCAAAACTCCAGGATGGTAGTTACCGAGTATATACCTGCAGCAGCTTCTGTAACATCGTCCAGGCTTGGGTTTTGTCCGTTCGATGCGAACCCGCCAGGGCCTTCCCAGCTATAAGTGCCGTTGTTGGTGGTGGTGGCTGTTAGTTTCAGTTCTTCGC
>CAZEZM010000013.1:0-99889 GCA_964515955.1 uncultured Flavipsychrobacter sp.
CACCCGTAAATGTAACAATAGTGGTTTTTACCGACTGGCGGAATACTATACCCATTGGCTGCAAATGTAATTATATGGCAGAAATGTAGTTGCTTTGCTTTATAAAGTATTCTTAAATGTAAAGAGGAAACCACCCCTATTTAGTATTAACAAACTATCTATATCATATAGTGGCGGTTTTTTATGTAATTTATCCGACTTTTTTATAATTAAGGTATTGAAATATGGTTGTTGGCAATGGAATGATTGCAAAAAGGTTTGGCAAATACGCTAACATTGATGAAATACTACTTTTCGCGTCGGGGGTATCAGATTCAAAATGCAGTGATGTATCGGCATATGAACGAGAGGAAAGCCTGGTGAAAAACGCCATTGCCCAAAACCCCGGCAAGACATTCATTTATATAAGCACCTGCAGTATTTACGACCCTACCCTCAACCAATCGGCCTATGTAATACACAAGCAGAAGCTGGAAGAATATATACAGCAGAAAGCAGCCCGGTATACCATTATAAGAACATCTAACCTGGCGGGGCCATCGGGCAACCCCAAAACTGTGTTCAATTTTTTCGTGAATAGTGTCACAAGCGGAAGTCCTTTTCAATTGTGGGCCAATGCATCCAGGAACATATTAGACCTTGACGATTTTTATACTATAGTTACATACATACTGGATAATGAATTGTTCTTAAACAGAACAATAAATATCGCACACCCCAGGAATTATAAAGTAAAAGAGATAATACAGGCGATTGAAAGCCACTTCAATAAAAAAGCAAATTATGAATTGGTGGATAAGGGGGCGGAATTCCTGATTGATATTTCAGAAACAACGCCCATATTGGAGAAGTTGAATATTAAGTTTGATGATAATTACCTGCCGGGGATTCTAAATAAATATTATTAATGAATTACAGGGCCGCCGTTGTAAAGAGAAATCTTGAATTAGCAGGGATGTTCCCATTCATATTGCTGGGCAAGCTTGCGGGCAGGATGTTCAGGCTAAAGACCAGGCATAATATTTTCCTGTTTTTCCCGGGTGCGGATATAGGCGGCTCTATCAAAGTAAATGCTGATATAGCGGAATGCATAAAAGATGCAAAGCCGCTTATTATTTTCAGTAAAAAGCCCCGGAATAATAAATTTCGCCACTTGTTTGATATAGAAGGGGTGAGAGTGATAGACCTGCATAAGTATATTGATAACAAGTTCTATCATTTTATAAACTTTTTCTTCAGGGGGGTTTTAGCGTCATGGATAAACCAGGCCGAACACCCGGTCATTTTCGGAGGGGAATCCATTTTCTTTTATAAGATACTCCCCCATGTAAAAAAGGAAACCAGGAAGGTAGAACTGTGCCACCTGAATACCTGGTTCAATTTTTCGCAGGCGTTCGTTAAGTACCTTGATGTAAGAATATTCAGCACTCCACAGATAAAACGCGACGTGGAGCATCAGTATGAAAAAGATGGCGTACCCCAAAAATACTATGAGCGATTGGTATTTATAGACAACAAAATACCAATACCCGAGCGCAGAATAATAAACAATACATCATTACAAGTAGTGTTCATCGGCAGGGGGTCTCCGCAAAAAAGAGTCCATTTAATAGCGGAGATTGCAAAGCAGTTGCACGAAGAAGGTTCTGATATCCACTTCTCGTTTGTGGGGGATGTGGAAGGCCTGGTGCCGGTTGATGTACAAAAGTATTGTACCATGTATGGCAATATAAAAGAGACGGATAAACTGCATAGCGTGTACGACCGGAGCGATGTATTGTTGCTAACGTCTGCTTTCGAAGGATTGCCTATCGTGGTAATGGATATGATGGCAAGGGGCAAGGCTATTGTTTCTACCGCTGTGGGAGGTATACCCGATTACATAACACATGGCAATAACGGGTTGCTGGTGTACGAGACAGAAGAAAATGCTATTGTGGCAAAGTCCGTTCAACTGCTCAAAGAGTTGAACGAAGACCGTGAACAACTGAAAAAAATGGGTGATGCTAATTACGCGTACGCTATAGAGCATTTTAGCGGAGAAAAATTTTGTTCCTTTTACCGTAACATGCTGGTAAAATAATATCAGGGGTTGCAGAGAGGTGAATATTATTGTAATAAAACTGCGATAGCGTACATTTATAGGTAGAAAATAGGCATAGTTATATGTTTTCAAGACTGTTTGGCTCGAAGAAGAAAGAAAAAATAGAGGTTGCATACAACGGACAGCCTTTGGTGAAGGATTTATCGTTTCTGGCGGCAGACATGCACTCGCATTTTCTGCCCGGTATTGATGATGGCGCACAAACGATAGAAGACAGCATAGAGCTGATAACCCATATGCAACAATTGGGGTATAAACGCATTGTGACTACCCCGCATATAAAAGTTGACCATTACCCTAATACATCTGCTATAATAATGAGTAAACTGGCAGAGGTTAAAACTGCACTGAATGAAAGGGGTATAGATATGCCTGTGCATGCTGCAGCCGAGTATTATATTGATGATTATTTCCTTGGGCTGTTAGATACAGAGCCCCTGCTCACTATCTGGAAAAATGAAGTGCTGGTGGAAATATCCTTTATGTTTGAGCCGATACAGCTGGGTGATATCATATTCAGGCTTACATCACGGGGTTACCAGCCCATAATGGCACATCCTGAACGTTATATGTATTATCACCACGATTTTGATAAATACGAAGAGCTGAAAAACAGGGGCTGTTACCTGCAGATGAACATTAACTCCCTGGCGGGCTATTATGGCAAGCAGGTGAAACAGGTAGCAGAAAAGCTATTTTCAATGGGGATGTACGACTATGTGGGAACGGACATGCACAACCTGAAGCACACGGATGTAGTTCGTGATATTACGCAGCACGAAGAGCTGATGGCGCTATTGCAAAGCAAGCCATTGAGGAACCCTATGATACAGGTGTAGAAGTTAAGCACATGTTATCAGGGGCAGATTAATAGCCTTTAATGGTACCGGCGTAAATTTTCTGATATATATTTACGCGCTTATCAACACACTACAACTACTATGACAGAAAAAATATTAGTAACCGGTGGCGCAGGGTATATAGGCTCCGTGCTTACCCGGCAGTTATTGGAGAAGGGATACCATGTACGTGTATTAGACAGCTTGATGTATGGAGGAGAACCTATCATTGATATGTTTAACTACCCGAATTTTGAATTTATAAAGGGTGATGTACGTAACCGTGCAGATGTGGAAAAGGCGGTAGCGGGAATGGACTGTGTGGCGCACCTGGCGGCAATAGTGGGCGACCCCGCATGTGCACAGGACCCCGAGTTGTCACGAAGCACTAACCTGGAAGGTAGCAAACTGCTGTACGATGCAGCAAATGAAAAGGGTGTAAAGAAATTCATATTCGCATCTACCTGCAGCAACTATGGCAAGATGGATGACCCCGAAGCGTATGTGAATGAAGATTCAAATCTGGCACCCGTATCGCTGTATGCCGAAACTAAAGTAGCTACCGAACAATACCTGTTATCGCAACCTAAAACCAACGCCTGCAAACCTACTTGCCTGCGGTTTTCTACGGTGTACGGTTTATCATTACGCCCACGGTTCGACCTGACGGTGAATGAATTTACCAAAGAACTGGCACTGGGCAGGGAACTGGTGGTATTTGGCGAGCAATTCTGGAGGCCGTATTGCCATGTGTACGACCTGGCGCGTTCGGTAGTAAAAGTGATTGAGTCGCCGGAAGAAAAGGTGGCATTCGATGTATTTAATGTAGGCGATACGGCTGAAAACTATCAGAAACAAATGATAGTAGATGAAATAGTGAAACAGATACCCGGTGCTAAAGTGAAGTATGTATCTAAAAATGAAGACCCCCGCGACTACAGGGTCAATTTTTCGAAAATAAAAGAGCAACTGGGCTTTGAACTCATGTTCACAGTTCCCGATGGCATCAGGCAGATAAAAGAAGTGCTGGATGCCGGTTTTATTCTGAACCCCGACGACAGCAAGTATAAAAATGTTTGATTCCGTTATTCAATACATCAGGGAAGTATTTAACGCCCCCGAAGGTTTTGTACCGTTGCACGCCCCCTACTTCGGCGGCAACGAAAAAAAGTACCTGGCAGATACCATTGACTCCACCTTTGTTTCTTCTGTAGGGGCGTACGTCAACCGGTTTGAAGAAATGATGGCCGAAATAACCGGGGCCAAATATGCGGTGGCTACTACCAATGGTACGGTAGCCCTGCAACTCTCGCTGGTGGTGGCCGGGGTAAAGGCAGGAGATGAAGTAATTACCCAGCCACTCACCTTTGTGGCTACTGCCAATGCAATAGTACACAGCAATGCAACACCTGTGTTTATTGATGTGGACAGGGATACCATGGGGATGTCGCCCGATGCGTTGGAACAATTCCTGCAGGAACATGCGGTAGTGAAAGACGGTGCGGCATACAACAAAAGCACAGGCAAAAGAATAGCCGCCTGCATACCCATGCATACATTTGGTTTTCCCGCGCGGATAGATAAGCTGGTGGAGATATGTGAACGCTGGCATATTGTGCTTATAGAAGATGCGGCGGAATCGCTGGGTAGTTATTACAACGGTCAGCATACCGGCACCTTTGGCAAACTGGGCACCTTTAGTTTCAACGGCAACAAGACCGTAACCTGTGGTGGCGGCGGCGCTATCGTTACCAACGACGAAGCGCTGGCCAAACACGCCAAACATATATCTACCACTGCCAAAGTGCCCCACCCGTGGGAATTTGTGCATGACGAGCTTGGTTACAACTTCCGCATGCCCAACCTGAACGCGGCACTCGCCTGTGCGCAGTTGGAGCAACTGGATACTATACTGGTCAACAAACGCAACCTGGCTGAACTGTACCTTGCATATTTTTCAGGAACGGATATTGGCTTTGTGTACGAGCAGCCCGGCAGTACTGCCAACTACTGGCTGAACTGTATTCTACTCAACAACCTCGACGAAAGAAATGCCTTCCTGGAGGCCACCAATAACAGCGGTGTAATGACACGCCCTATATGGCGGCTGATGAATAAACTCCCCATGTTCAGCCACTGCCAGTGCGGCGATTTAACCAACGCCGAATGGCTTGAAGACCGGGTGGTGAATATACCCAGCAGTTTCAGGCCGTAAACTGTTTTTCCTAATTGTAAACCGTTTGTTATCGCCATGTTGTCCTGATGTTATCCCATTAGTTTTTTTCTTCTATACGCTGTTGCCGGTGATATTTTGCAACAGATATAAGGACTAAGAAAAAGAAAACACTATGTACAACACAGACAAGAAACATATTTTATACAGCAACGAAACAGTGCGCGATGCGCTGATAAAGCTGAACGACCTGAAGAAAAATACCATCCTGATAGTGGTAGATGAGCAGGAAAAGCTTATCGGTTCGCTTACTGATGGCGACTTGCGCAGGGGTTTTATCAAGGGCCTGAACTTTGATAACTCACTGATGGACTATCTCCAGCCCGACCCGCTGTTTGTGTACCAGGACGAAATACATAAAACAGATTTCAACAACATGAGGTTAAGGAACTTCATGGTGGTACCTGTAGTGGACAGGAACAGGAAAGTGGTTAAAATCCTGAATTTATCGGAAATACAATCAGTAGTACCGGCAGACGTATTCATTATGGCCGGTGGCCGTGGCCAGCGCCTGATGCCTTTGACGGCCGACACCCCCAAGCCCATGTTGCAGGTAGGCGATAAGCCCATACTGGAGCATAATATTGACAGGCTGGTGAAATTCGGTATCAAGAACATTTACCTGAGCGTTAACTACCTGGCCGAACAAATACAGGATTATTTCAAAGACGGCAGCGACAAGGGTGTGTCTATCAGTTATGTACATGAAGACAAACCTCTGGGCACGCTGGGTTCCGTAAAAATGGTAGAAGAACTGGAACACGACTATGTAATGGTGATGAACTCTGACCTGCTGACCGATATAGACTTTAACGGCTTTTTCCAGGCATTTCTCAGGTCGGGGGCTGATATGGCTGTAGCTACCACCATGTACAGCGTAGAAGTGCCGTATGGAGTGATGGAGGTAGACAACGGCAACTTCGTAAACGCATTGAAAGAAAAGCCTTGTTATACATATTATTCAAACGCAGGCATTTATATCATTAAAAAGGAGTTGTTGTCATTAATTCCACATAACGAATTTTACAATGTGACTGATTTGATGGATTCCATCATCAGCCAGGGCAAAAAACTGGTTTCCTTCCCTATATTGGGCTATTGGCTGGATATTGGTAAGCACAATGACTTCGTAAAAGCCCAGGAAGACATCAAAACACTGGCCTTATAAACAGGGCTGCACCCCTTTACTTTAGTATTTTTTATTCATATTTTTGTTACAGGTTGAGTAATTATTTTACTCAACCTGTTGTCGTCTTATGTGGCTGACAAAGGCGAAGCCCTGCCCAAAGGCAAATAGCTCTTAAAAATAATGACATGCTGGAAACATTAATATCATCGCGCACCAGGATAAAACTGTTGTTGCGGTTGTTTCTCGATCCCGGAACGACGGCATACCTGCGCGGGCTGGCTGAGGAATTTGATGAAAGTACCAATAGTGTACGGGTAGAGTTGAACCGTTTTGAAGAAGCTAATATGCTGGTAGCTGAAAACAAAGGCAATAAAAAATTGTATAAAGCCAATGAAAAGCATCCTTTGTTCAGGGACATACATAGCATATTGCTGAAATATATTGGTGTTGACAGGATAATAAATGCGATAATAGAGCGCATGGGTAAATTGGAAAAAGTATACCTGACAGGCGATTACGCCCTGGGCCGGGACTCTGGTATTATAGATTTGACATTTGTGGGGGAAATTGACAAAAACTACCTGGTAGATATGGTAGGTAAGGCGGAGAAGATGATAAATAAAAAAGTGAGGTTCATTATATATGATACTGATGAATGGGATATAAATGCCGCTGGTAATGATAGCGGTGCATATTTATTATTATGGGAGAACAAAGCATGAAAAATAAGTACTGGTATGTATTGTATACCAAGCCCAGGAATGAGAAAAAAGTAACAGCGCGCCTTGCTGAAAAGGGAATCAATGTCTATTGCCCGCTGAAAGAGGAAATAAGGCAATGGAGCGACCGCAAGAAAAAAGTGGCCGAACCTGTTTTCAGGTCATATGTATTTGTACAATTGCCGGATTATAAAAAAGATAGCGTGGAAGCATTATCAGTTCCGGGTGCGGTCAGGTTTTTATGGTGGAACGGGAACCCCGGTATAGTTAGGGATAAGGAGATACAGGCAATAAAGGATTTTCTGAATGACTATAAGGATGCGGAAATAACGGTGGAACTGAAAACCGGCCAAAATATTAAAGTAACAGAAGGCCCGTTGAAGGATGCAGAGGGCAGGATATTGATGATAAAGGGTAATAAGGCAATATTGTATTTACATACATTGGGCTTGAATATGACGGCTAAGCTTCCCCTTCAATCACTCAGTAAATCAGGCAATTAACCTGTTGGACATCAAAGCTGACTTTATATAATAGTAAAGGCAGAATATAGAATTCGCCTGTCTTTTTCACTACATTTGAGCAAAATATCCTCTACAAGATGAAATCTTTTCAATCAGGAGTTATTAAGAATACTATAATAACAACATTATTAATGGCCATCGTCGCTATTTCCGCATGCAATAGCTCTAAACAGGTGGCTTATTTTCAGGATGTGGCGGATAGCCTTGATGTTGAAAAGCGTGTTCGTAATGCAGCATATCATGAACCGGTGATACAAAAAGGAGATATATTAAATATTGAAGTGACCACTATTGATGCTAATATCGGAGGCATAACTACTGTACAGCATACCAAAGAAGATGAAAGTGCGGGTATGTCTACACAGATAAAAGGCTATATGGTGGATAAGAACGGCTCGGTAGAAATTCCTATAATAGGTAAGCTGGAGGTAGAAGGCCGCACCACGATGGAAGTAAAAGAAATGGTAAGGGGCAGGGCCCTTAAATATTATAAAGACCCGTTGGTGAATGTGCGCATAGCTAACTTTTACATTACTGTATTAGGTGAAGTGAAACGCCCGGGTTTATATATTGTAGGTAACGAAAAGATAAATATTATAGATGCCCTGGGGCTGGCAGGCGATCTTACCTTAGGTGGTAAACGCGGTAATATAATAATAATCAGGGAGGAGCAGGGACAATCTGTATTTACAAGGGTAAGCCTGAATACTACTGATTTGGTGCAGTCAGAATACTTTTACCTGCAGTCGGGCGATAAAATATATGTAGAACCACTGAAGTCATTTGCTAAAGCAGGTACCAGCGACGAACGCGCAACCAGGGCTGTCAGCCTTTTGTTAGGAGTGGTTTCGGTTGTAGTAGCTGCAGTTACACTAGCAACCCGATTGTAACAATACATGGCGCATTAATATATGCAGGATAGCCTTGAACCGATATTTAAAGATGAGCGGAAGGGCGGTGATAACAGCATAAAGACAGAAAAGCTGTTGTCAACCATATTTGCTTATTGGCCACTGCTGGCCATATGCGTAGCATTTACGCTTATAGTAGCATATGTATATCTCAGGTATACCACGCCCAAGTATATGTCATATGCCAAAGTGCTGATAAAAGACGAAAAGAAGTCGGGCAGTGTGGGTGAAGGTCAGTTGTTGCAGGAGCTTGGCCTGCAGACTACAGCCGCCAATGTTGAAAACGAAATAGAAATATTCAAAAGCCGCACACTGATGAAAAAGGTGGTGGAAGCGCTTCAGTTAAATATCCATTATTACGCACCGGGCAGGATAAAAACAAGTGAATATTACTACACAGATTTGCCTTTCAGATTTGTGCCTTTGTTTGACAATGGAAATGTGCCATTGAGATACAAATACTCGTTAACTGTAAACGGAGATAAGGGTTTTACAATAGCAGATAATAAGAAATCGTGGCAAGGGGCCTGGGGCGATACTGTAATACTGCCTATAGGCCCGGTGGTGATTAAAGACCGGAGGCAACTGGCCAATCCTGCATACAAGCTGGAGCAATGTACCATAGAAATTAAGGCAACAGAATACCAGGCGATTAAGACCTTGCGCTTATTAGATGTAGACCCTATGAATAAGGCATCTATTTTACAGCTGTCAGTTTCTGATATACTACCCGAACGGGGAGAAGATATCCTGGATGAATTGATAGAGGCGTACCTGCAGGCGAATATTGACGACAGGAATAAAACACTGGATGCCACGGTGGAGTTTATTGATGAGCGTTTAAAAGGAGTGACTTACGAACTGTCCGGTATTGAGAAAGATATTGAACAGTTTAAAAGTACCCGAAAGCTGACCGATCTTTCAGAACAATCAAAAATGCTGTTGGATTATACCAGTGAGTATGCGAAACAATTGACTGAAAAAGAAGTGAAGCTGCGTGTTGTGGAATCGCTGGAGCTGTACCTAAATGATGACAGGAACAAAGACAGGATAGTGCCGTCAGCCCTATTGGTAGAAGATGATGCCGCTATGAATGCCATGAAAAGCTACAACGACCTTCAGCTCAAAAGGTCTGCCATGCTGTTGACCAATACCGAGGATAATCCATTTGTAAAAAACCTGGACAGGCAATTGGAAAACATACGCGAAGATATGGTACGCTCCCTGGCTACTATGAAGCAGTCGATACAGGTATCTATTAAAGAACTGGAGAGCCGGGCGGGTTTTGTAGATGTACAAATAAGACAAGTGCCTGAAGAAGAACGCATTTACCTGGAATACTCCCGACAGCAGAATATTAAACAGGAATTATACTTGTTTTTACTGAAGAAGCGGGAGGAGAATGCTATATCCAAATCTTCGACCGTGGCTAATGCGCGTATAGTAGACCCTGCGAAGAGTGATACAGTGCCATTTTCACCCAAGCCCATGCGTATATACCTGGCAGCATTTGCATTGGGTATAATTATTCCCGGTCTTTGGATTTTCATCAAAGAAATATTCAATGTAAAGATTAGCAGCAAAGAGGATATAAAGAACCTCACGGCTATGAACATTATAGCAGAAATAGGGCATAGCGACACGGGAGAGGAGATAGTTGTATTCAAAGAAAGTAAAACAGTAATTGCAGAACAATTCAGGGCGCTGCGCACCAATATGCAGTTTTTGCTGGCTGATGAGGATGAAAAGATAATCCTGTTAACCTCTAGCATGAGTGGTGAAGGCAAATCGTTTGTCGCGCTCAACCTTGCTGTTACGCTCGCCCTGTCCGGAGAAAAGGTAGCTTTACTTGAACTCGACCTGCGCAAGCCTAAAATTTCCGAAGCACTGGATTTAAAGAACAATAGAGGCTTTACTCAATACGTGATAGGCCAGGCAAGTTTGGATGATATAATACAGCCGTCGGGTGTTGTCGGGTCATTAAACATTGTGCCATCCGGGGCTATACCGCCTAACCCTTCTGAATTACTTTTGTCGCCCAGGGTTAAGGAACTTTTTGAAACCCTGAAGAAAGAATATGATTATATTGTTGTTGACTCAGCCCCGGTAGGGTTGGTTACAGACGCACAGTTATTGAGCAGGCATGCGGATACGGTATTGTATGTATCAAGAATAAACTATACCTACAAAGAGCAGTTGAGAAGTGCGGAGGAACTGTTGCGAACAGGTAAAATGCAGAAAATGAGCCTGGTGATCAATGACGTAAAAACTAAGGGCGGTGTTTACGGATACGGCTATGGTAGCTATGGAGCTGATTATTTTGAAGATGGCAGTAAAGACAAGGGGATACTCAAAAAGCTAAAAAATAAATTGAATAATAAAGCATAATACTGGTAATACATACTCTAAACAATGGCAGACAATAACATAAGAATTGCAGTAATAGGCTTAGGCTATGTGGGCCTTCCACTGGCGGCAGAATTTGCTAAAAAATTTCCGACTTTAGGTTTTGACATCAACCAGAAACGCATTGCCGAACTACAGTCAGGCAAGGATAATACACTGGAGGTAGAAGACAATGAGCTGCAGGCTGTAATAGTATCAGCACCACCTGCTGACAAGGGTTTGTATTGCACCAATAAGCTGGAAGATATTGCGGATTGCAATTTTTATATTGTGACAGTGCCAACGCCGGTGGATAAGTACAACCGCCCCGACCTGACACCATTGTATAAGGCGAGTGAAACAGTAGGTAAGGTATTGGCAAAGGGTGATATTGTGGTTTATGAGTCTACAGTTTACCCCGGTGTTACCGAAGATGAGTGTGTGCCTGTACTGGAGAAAATATCCGGCCTGAAATTCAATTCTGATTTTTATTGCGGTTATTCGCCCGAGCGCATCAACCCGGGGGATAAAAACCATACAGTAACGAAAATCAAGAAAGTTACTTCAGGTTCAAATGACGAAGTAGCGGAAAAAGTAGACCAACTTTATAAGAATATCATCACCGCCGGTACGCATAAGGCATCGAGCATAAAAGTAGCTGAAGCAGCCAAGGTGATTGAAAACGCCCAGCGGGATATCAATATAGCCTTTGTAAACGAATTGGCAAAGATATTCAACCGTATGGGTATTGATACTTCTGATGTATTGGCTGCAGCAGGTACCAAATGGAATTTCCTCCCCTTTAAACCCGGGCTGGTGGGCGGCCACTGTATTGGTGTTGACCCCTACTACCTGGCGCAAAAAGCGCAGGAAGTTGGCTATCATCCTGAAATAATACTGGCAGGCCGCAGGCTGAACGATAGCATGGGCGGATATATAGCCAACGAAGTGGTGAAGCAAATGATAAAAAGGGATATGCCTGTTAAGGAATCAAAGATCCTGGTACTGGGCATCACCTTTAAAGAAAACTGCCCGGATGTACGCAATACCAGGGTGGTAGATATCATTGCTGAACTTAAATCATACGATATAGCACTGACCGTATATGACCCCTGGGCCAGCACTGATGAGGTAATGCATGAGTATGGTGTAACTACTACTACTAAAATGCCCGAAAAGGGACAATACAATGCAGTAGTATTGGCTGTAGCACATAATGAGTTCCTGGGTACGGACTGGAAAGCCTGGCTGGCACCGGGCGGCATTATTTATGATGTAAAAGGCTGCCTGGACAGGTCTCAGGTTGATTCAAGATTGTAATTAATATCAATGAGTTTTTTTGCACACCCTACAGCAGTTATTGATGATAATTGCAGTATAGGCGCTGATACAAAAATCTGGCACTTCTCTCATATTATGAGTGGCAGTGTAATGGGCAGTAATTGCAATATCGGCCAGAATGTGGTGATTTCACCCGGTGTGGTGTTGGGCAACAATGTAAAAGTGCAGAACAACGTATCAATTTACACCGGTGTTACCTGTGGCGATGATGTTTTTCTCGGCCCATCATGTGTGTTTACCAATATTACTAATCCACGCAGTGCCGTGGTGCGCAGAGATAAGTATGAAACCACACATGTAGGTAAGGGCGCAACTATCGGTGCTAACGCTACTGTGGTTTGCGGCAATAATATTGGTGAATATGCTTTTATAGGCGCAGGAGCAGTTATTACCAAAGATGTACCGCCCTATGCATTAGTAATGGGCAACCCGGCAAGGCAAACCGGCTGGATGAGCGAGTATGGCCATAAACTGACGTTTGATAATAACCGCCAAGCTACCTGCCCTGAAAGCGGGCAACAGTATCAACTCGAAAGCGGAAAAGTAATCCGCATAGCATAATCCAACATTAACGATACGCATGAGTATCGGCAAAAAAGCAGGCAAAGGATTTGTAAGAATATTGCAGCGCAACATGCTGGAAAAGCTGATGGGCCTGACCACCATTGTTGTGCTTGCACGGGAACTAACCCCCTACGACTTTGGGCTGGTGAGCATTACGGAAGTATTGTTGTACCTGGTATCTGTATTCGGCACCACAGGCTTAAGCGAATACCTGCTGGCATACCGTAAAGATGATGTGAAGGAAACCTTCAGGGCTGCGTTCTGGTTCAATATTGTCATTACGCTTATTGTGCTTGGGGTTTTCCTGCTCATTGCGCCATTATGGGCAGTATTTCAAAACGAGCCACGCATAACCAGCATCAGCTTTATAGTTGGTGGGATATTCGTGTTTTCGCAACTGGCCGTCATACCTAAAACATGGTTGAGCAGGAACATGATGTTTGATAAACAGGTAAGGATACAAACCCCGTTTATCATACTAATTCCTTTAGGCAAGCTGGCAGCAGTTTTCGCAGGGTTTGGCGTATATAGCCTTATCGTACCTACCCTGCTGCTCACACCCATTCAAACATGGATGTTTTACAGGGCTACTAAATTGCAACCCGGTAATAGATTGTATACTGAGCGCTGGAAAGAAATATATCACTTCACAAAACACCTCATAGGGTCGGGTCTATTAAGAAGGCTGGCGGACCATGGCGATAAATTTATTCTCGCTAAACTTCTGGGATTGGGTATGTTGGGTATATACAATATAGCCATGCAGATGGCGGAACTGTTTACCACGCAGCTCATCATGGTATCCAATAATATATTATCATCGGTACTGCCCAAATATGTGAATGATAAAAACAAATTCTACCATCACTATATCAGTTTCCTGAAAACTTTCTCATTCGTACTGTTACCATTCCTCGGAATCATGCTATTGACAGCTAAGCCAATTATACTACTGATGTATGGTCCGCAATGGATTGATGCGGTATTGCCTATGCAGATACTCATAGTATATTCTGCACTACGCACTGTTACAAGTTCCTTCAGTGTTGTGATGAATGCTTATCATAGGAATAAAGAATCATTTAAGGTTAACTTGTTTTTTACACCGGTACACCTGGTAGGTTCTGCAATTGGCGCTTATTATGGTGGCATTGTGGGTGTGGCTTTATCTTTAGTAATAGTACGTGCAGTGTTTTACAACTGGCGCATAAGATTGACAATGAACGCAGTTGAATTACCCAACATGCGTTGGTATCAGGACCTTTATCCTTATTTCCTGAGTATCACAGCTGTAGTAGTTGCTTTGGGTATTACCGGCAGTTATTTGTCAGCAATCTTTGAAGGAATATATCCGCTTTGGATAATAGGTATAGTAGCTATTGCAGTCATACTAATATATAACCTGGTCGTAAAACTTCTTTTCCCAAGAGAACTCAACACCATTTCATATTTCCTGGCTGCTACGTTTCCTAAAGCGCAACAACCTTTCAACAGGATATACGGCATTCATCGCTCATGAATATAACAGTTCTTACGGGCTCGGTCCCATCTGCTACATTTATTGACGCACAGGTCAATACAATGGCTGTAGATGGCTTTACCATTACCATCATCGGCAAAAAGACAGGGGAATTTAATTATCATCAAAACGTAAAGACGATAGTAATTCCTGAGCGAGTAGGTGCAAGATTATTGTTCATTATCAAATTGCTGTTGGCAACAGGATTCAGGCACTTTTTTAAGATTGTAAACAACAGCAAAGGGATTAAACAGCTGTATAATGACTTACTGTTCTACCTGCCTGTTATATATTCGAACCCGGACAGGGTACATATACAGTGGGCCGCTTTTATTCACAACCGGGATTTATTGTTTGATTTATACCCTCACAAAATACTGGTAAGCCTGCGCGGCGCACACATCAACTATACACCCATAACTACTCCTGAGATAAAAGAAAGCTACCTGCGTTTATTTCCCAAAGTGTATAGGTTTCACGCCGTGAGTAAAGCCATTGCGAGTGAGGCAGCACAGTATGGAGCAAGGCCGGACGCTACCGATATCATCTATTCCTTTGTGGATGACAAATTGCTACAAAAAGAAATACAGCCCAAAACACCACACCGGGAGTTACGTATTATTTCTGTCGGGCGCTTCTTTTGGAAGAAAGGCTATGAATATGCCCTGGATGCGCTGGCAGTTTTAAAAAGAGAAGGAATCCCATTTACCTATACTCTGATTGCAGAAGGAAAGACGCCTGCAAGTATTCTCTACCAGCTACACCAGCAAGACATAAAAGCTGACGTGCGTATAATAAATGGATTGTCGCACAAAGAAGTGCTGAAGGAAATAGAAAGACATGATGTGTTGTTGCTGCCCAGTGTGGAAGAGGGGATAGCCAATGTGGTATTGGAAGCAATGGCTATAGGCACACCTGTCATCACAACAGATGTGGGTGGCATGGCAGAAGTAATACAAGACGGCAAGTCGGGATATATAGTGCCTGAAAGAGATATACACGCCATGAATAAAGCCTTAAGCCATTTTTTTGCTTTGAATATGGAACAACGGGTTGGCATTGCAACTGAAGCCAAAAATATAGTTGTACAACAACACAACAAACAAATATTTGCAGAGCAATTCAGACAATTTTATAATTACTAACGCACTGATTATTGGAAAAGATAAAAGTACTATTTGCATTACCTAACCTTACAACCGCAGGCAGCGGCAGAGAAATGCTGAATATCGCGGAGCGCCTGGACAAAAACCTTTTTGAAGCATGGATAGGCGTGCAACACGTAGGGGGCGAACTGTTTGATGAAGTGATAGCAAAAAAGATGCCCATAGTGGTACAACCCTTTATAGCTGATGAACAGGCGAGCCTGGCAACTAAAATAAGGAAAGCCCGGGCCTATGCCCGCGACTTTAGGTCACTTGAATTTGATATATGGCAATCATTCAATTGGTCGTCAGATTTTTCTGAAGCACTGGTAGCACGTCGGGCGGGGGCAAAATACCTGTATGTAAAGAAGAATATGAATTGGGGACGAAAAGCATGGAAAACGAAAACCATGTTTTCTACTGCTGTCGTGGCACGAAACACTACTATGTTAGAGACATTCTTTGCGTCTAAACGATATAAGCGCAAAGTTTATCTGATACCAGGAGGAGTGGAAACCGACAAGTTTAAGCCGGGATATGATATGACTGCAAGGCAGGAGTTTGGCATTCCGGATAAGGCTTTGATGGTAAGTAGTATTGCACAGCTTGTACGTTCTAAAGACCAGGCGACATTGATAAAAGCTGCCGCCAAAGTGGAGCAGGCTTATGTAATCATAGCTGGTGCAATAAGAGATAATGAATACAAAGCCGAACTGGACGCCCTGATAAAAAAACTGGGTGTGCAGGACAGGGTGAAAATAGCCGGACATTATAAAAACGTGAATGGCCTGCTGAATGCCAGTAACGCATTTGTACTGTCTACTTCTACTTATTTAGGTCATGAAGAGGGTTGCCCGGTTTCTATATTAGAGGCTATGGCAGCAGGTACGCCTTGCATAGTAAGCGATGTGGCCGGCAACCGTGATTTGATACAACATGGAAAAACAGGATTAGTATTCAAACCTGAAAAAGTAGATTCCCTGGCAGACTGCATGCGGGAGTTCATCCACAAGCCATCTTACCCGAAAGAGCTGGCGGAAAGAGCATTGGATAAAGTGTATGGAGAATATACCATTCAGAAGGAAGTGCAAAAATTTGAAGCGTTGTACAGCAAGCTGATGAAACGTAGATGAGTGCCTTTTACGATATATGGATAAGCAGTGTTGCGCCATTGTACAAGCGAGGTTGTAATAATGATTGGCACTGTGTATCAGGCAATGTATGGTTTAGCTTACCCGGTAACAGCGACTTTATTACTGAAGTTGAAAACGAAAGCTATAAACTGATTCTGATAGGGCAATTATATGAAAAGATTGACAAACCGGAATTGCTCAACAGATGTGTCAGTTATATCCACAATCCTGACAACAAATACAATGACCCTACAGGGCATTATATCATATTCGTTACTGCCATAACATCCGGCGATAAATACGTATTTACGAACCGCATGGGCAGTTATCATGCTTACTGGTCAGAAGACAAAACCATAAGTACTAACTACCTGGCGCTGGCAAAAGCAAAGAAGGATAAGCATCTGAGTTGGGAAGGCATTACGGGTTTCATGGCTATGGGATATTTCCCCAATGACACAACCTATTTGCAAGGCATCAATATATTCGAACCTGCAAGCTATTATCAGTTTGATGCAGACCTGAACCTGTTGGAAAAAAAACGCTGGTGGCAATGGCAATACCACCCCACGGATAGAGTGGCTGAAGATTTTACTGATGAGCTAAAGAGCATTTTGCAATCTTCATTGGCTATTGCTACTGATAGTAAACGAACGGTTATACCTGTTTCAGGTGGATTAGACAGCCGATTACTGGCAGGTGAATTGACATCGGGCGATAACTTGCGCTTTAAGAACCTCCAGGCGCTTTGTTATGGTTATACTGCTAATTCGCCTGAGATACAAATAGGGATACAAATAGCCAAAGCAAGGCATATACCAATACATGCATACCAGCTACCGGATTATTTGTTTGAACAACTGGATGAAATTGCTGAGGCTGTTGAGTTATTCCAGTATGTAGATGGTACTCGCCAGGCATCTGCCGCAGATTGGTTGAAGCACAATGCTGACGTGGTAGTTGGTGGACATTGGGGCGATGTATGGATGGACAGTATGAATGTGGAACATGAAACAGATTTAGTTCCGGCTTTTCAGAAGAAAATTATTAAAAAAGGTTCGCAATGGCTGCTGGATAATATTTGCCGGCCGCATATTAAAGACAGTACCGCGTACCTGAACGATTATTTCCAATCTTTCGTATCACAACACACCAATATAGACAGTGCGGATTTCCTGATGAAAATCTACAAGACAAATCAATGGTCTTTCCGGTGGACAGCCGCCAGCCTGCGTATGTACCAGGCAGCAGTTATGCCCGTATTGCCCTTTTACGATAAACGTATAGTTGATTTGTTTTGTACCATACCCGGATATTTAGTGAAAAACCGGGAGCTACAGATTGCCTATATGAAACAATATCATGAAGACCTGGCAAGAATTACCTGGCAGGAGTATGATGCGGATTTGTATAACTACAAATATTTCAATAACAGGAATGTTGCGTACAGGGCTGTAAAAAAACTGCAAAGGACTATAACTAAAACCAAACCGGTACAAAGAAACTGGGAAGTGTTTTACCTGAATCCGAACGGAAAGAGAAATCTGGAACAGAGATTGTTAGGCAACAAAATGTTGAACGAAATAGTGCCTGAAGATAAAATAAAAGGATTGCTGGGTGATTTACATACTCGTCCCACAGCAGCTAACGGCTATACTGTTTCCATGCTGCTGACATTCGCCGTATTTCTTGATAAAGTATACAAGTAAATGCTCTTTAACTCATACGGGTTCTTATTGGTCTTTCTTCCGCTGACATGGAGTATTTATTTCTTGTTGAATAAATATACCTCGTTTGAAAGTGGCAAATTTTTTCTGTTGCTCGCTTCTATAGTTTTTTATGGTTGGTGGAGCCCTGTTTATGTATTGCTCTTGCTGTTCACTATCCTGTTCAATTTCATTGTTGGCCGCCAGTTATCATTAAATAAAACACCGCTTAGCAGGAAAGCTCTACTAATCTTCGGGGTGACAGTTAACCTGTCATTGTTGGGTTATTATAAGTATTGCAACTTTTTTATTGATAACGCCAACGACTTACTGAATACTTCATTCCGCATACAGGATATAATATTACCACTCGGCATCAGTTTCATTACTTTCCAAAAGGTTGCGTTCCTGGTGGATTGTTACAAAAGGCTAACCAAAGAATATAACCTCGTTAACTATTCGCTTTTTGTCGCCTTCTTTCCGCAACTAATTGCAGGGCCTATTGTGCACCATTGTGAGATGATTCCGCAGTTCGCACAAAAAGAAAATCGATATATCAACTACGAAAACCTGTTGCGTGGGAGCATGCTCGTAATGCTTGGACTGGTAAAGAAAGTCGTTATTGCAGATACATTTGCAATTTGGGCCGACAAGGGTTTTGATATAGCCCAAACCCTCAACTTTGCTGAAGCATGGATTACCTCACTATCTTATACCTTCCAACTGTATTACGATTTCAGTGGCTATTGTGATATGGCGGTAGGATTGGGATTGATGTTCAATATCAGGATACCGATAAACTTCAATTCGCCGTATAAAGCAACCGGTATAGGTGATTTCTGGAGACGTTGGCATATCACACTCAGCAGGTTTTTGCGCGATTACCTGTACATACCACTGGGGGGCAATAAAAAAGGATTCGGCAGGGAAATGTACAATCTGTTAGTAGTCTTTGTTATTGGTGGGCTTTGGCATGGCGCAGCATGGACCTTTGTCTTTTGGGGTTTCCTGCATAGTATGGCTATTATTGTGGAACGTTTGTTCCTGTTGACACGAATTAAGTTGCCTCTTATTGTGTCATGGGTACTCACATTTGGGTTTGTAAATGCGGCATGGGTGTTCTTCAGGGCCACCAGTTGGGGTGATGCAATCAAAGTATTGAAGGGGATGACAGGAATGTCGGGTATAGTACTGCCCGAAAGCTTGCAGAGGATTGGCGTCTTAGCTCGTTCTGGCATAGTATCTTTTGGTGAATGGAACAGTGCTTTGTTGGAAAAACCTTTTTATTCCAACCGGGTACTATTATATCTGGGGGTATTTTTTCTGATAGCTGTGTTTTTCAAAAATTCGCAGGAGCTATTATTAAACAGCAGGTTGAGAATAGGCCGGATTATCTGGATATACTCTTTATTCCTGTTTGCCGTAGTCTTGCTGGGCGATAATCCACAGTTCCTGTATTTCAATTTTTGACAACTTGCGGTATAAGCGTATACTCATCATATTATTTTCGTTGCTAGTAGTATTACTGGCAGCAAATAAAGCATACTACACTCAATATCCTAACCAGCTTAGCCTGAAACCGATGGAATTGAGTTTACTCAATGAACATACTCACCGCATTAAACTCGTGGAACGCCATACTGAACATGGTAAAATTATTCTAAACAGAATGTACGGCATGTACGACAATGCCATACTCAATAATGACTTTCCTGTTTCAACACCTGTTTCGGCTGAGTTCACACTACCGCAATTCAGGTACAAATGCCAACCACATATATTAAGAGAACACCCGGGACTACGGTATGAGTTGTGGAAACACCATGCACCCGATGTAATATTACTGGGCAGTTCTATCTTCTTTTGCGATTTCAGCAGGCAGGTGTTTTATGAAAAGCACCCGGACAAATACTTGCTGGATTTCACTACGGGTAATAACACTCCTTTCATAGCATCATGGTTTATGCGTTATGCTGACTCTATAGGATTGGAATTTAAACCCGGAACGGTTGTGCTCTACGGCATGAACAGGGTAGAAATGCTAACAAGCTATAAAACTCAACATAGCCATGAGTATGTGAAAGATGCGATAAAGAGTAAGGGAGAGCGAGTCACATTCGACCAATTGATTGAACGGTATTTATGCATGCCCCAGTTGCGTTACGACGTAACAAATGTCCTGAAGAACAAATACGATGATTGGTTCAGAGGCGGGAATATGTACCGGAAAGCTGTAGACGAAAAATACCTGGATAACGAAACAATATTCATAAGGTATATGCAATCTGCCGCGGCTGTTACCAGTAAAGATAATGCATTTGATGAGGCGAGGATACATGAAATATTACATCTTGCTTACTTTCTACAGCAAAGAGGCTGTAAATTGGCCATCCTAAAACTGCCCCAGTCTTTATACAACGATATAATATTGAAAACCGGGGGGCATTCATGGTTTGACAAAGAAATAGCAAGATTACAACATGAAAACATTAATTACATTGATGTGTCAGACCTGAAAGAGTACAACCTTTCGCAACTCGACTACATCTGGCCAGGGAATGTATTTGACCCTGAGCACCTGAATGTTGATGGGGCCGAAAAGTTCACTGCTGCGTTAATGCAACAAGTGTTAGATACTATGTTGGCAAAACAAAATTCAAAACATTGAGTTTAATATTAGCGATAAACGCAGGTATAAACAGCTCTGTTGGGCTCTTCAGAGACGGTTCCCCCGTTATTTGTGTGGAGGAGGAACGCTTTAACCGGATTAAAAACTGGTTTGGCTTTCCCGGCCAAGCGCTACAGTATCTCTTGAAAGAGGGTTATTTCAATCCAAAAGATATAACCGACATAGCTATTTGCGATGAAGTGGTCCATGAAATATCACGCGAAAAATTTTACAGGCGTTACGATTATCATTATAACTACGGAAAACTGTTGGCGTATAATGTCAGGCTGGAACGTACCAAACTGGATATTAAAAACAAGCTGAAGTCTGCAGGCTTATATACATCACATATACAGGCGCAAGAAGAACAAAGAGCGGATAAAAGTTTTAATGAACAACTGTATAAACAACTTGAAACTTACGGACTGGATAGGGAAAAAGTGACGCACGTAGAGCACCATCTATGTCATGCAGCTTCGGTATATTATGGATTGGCTGTGAATACAGATGAGCCATACCTTATTTTCACCCTTGATGGTGGTGGCGACAATCTGCGCTCAACTGTAAGCATAGGAAATAAGGGAAATATTGAGAGAAAATCTGCCGGAAATGAATACTCTGTAGGCAATATATACTCCGCCATCACACATCACCTGGGCTTTCGCAGTCATGAACATGAATATAAGCTGATGGGGCTGGCACCGTATGTGAATCAAGACTACGCAGAAAAATACAAAGGCTTTTTTGAACATTACCTGAAACTTGTAAATGACGATACGGAATTTGCCAATCCCTACTTCATCAACCATTCTGTATTCTTTGCAGAAGTAATAAAAGACCTGGCCGGTAGCCGGTTTGATAATATTGCAGCCGGGTTACAGGCTTTTGCGGAAGATATTGTTGTACGTTGGATAAAGGGAAATATCAGGAAGTATGGTATTAAGAAAATACTGTGTTCAGGAGGTGTGTTCATGAATGTGAAACTTAATAAACTACTTTCTCAACTACCTGAAGTAGAATATATAGATATATTCCCCTCCTGTGGTGATGAGTCAAATATCTTCGGTGCTGCATTCCATGTACACAACAGCAAGTATGCCAAAGCCAGTGGCTTATTGAATACTTATACAGTCGGCCCGGAACCTTCAAAAGATTTACCTGTCGCTTTAGATAAATATGCGGACCAAATAACAGTCGAAAAATCAACTGATATAGCACACAGCGTGGCAACTATGCTGAGCGACAACTTAATTGTTGCGCATTGCAACGGAAAAATGGAATTTGGTGCGCGTGCATTGGGCAACCGTTCCATATTGGCTAATCCGTCTCGCCTGCAAAATATCAATAAGATAAACAGAAGTGTAAAGAAGCGCGACTTCTGGATGCCTTTCGCACCGGCAATGCTTTGGGAGGATGCAGCAACAATGATAAACATTCCCGTGTCTTTACAAAAGCAAGGTTCTCCTTTTATGATGTTTGCATTTGACACGAGGGAAGAAGCAAGGGATAAAATAACCTGTGGCATTCACCAGGCAGATTTTACTGCAAGGGCACAAACAGTAACCGAAGCAAGAAACCCTGAACTATATGCAATCATCAGTGAATTTAAGAAGTTAACTGGTATACCCTGTGTACTCAATACCTCGTTTAATCTGCATGGTTATCCAGTAGTGGCAAACAGCCAACAGGCTATTGAGGTATTGCTGAATTCTGAAATTGACGTATTGGTAATAGACCACCACATCATAAAACGTAAACAATAATCTATGGACTTATTCCTTTCCGCCGGAAGTATTGATATTACGCCCGATAAGCCCATTGCACTTGCCGGTTTTGCAGAGCGCCACGGCGCTTACAGCAAGATACATGACAGGTTGGAAATCAACCTGGCTGTATTGCTGCAGGAAGGAAAATATGTATTGCTTTATTCTATAGACACCTTATTTGTGCCCGAAGAGTTTACTCAAATAATACTGGAAAAATTCACCGCTCAATACAATCTGCAGGAAAAGGACATATGGATGACTGCATCTCATACACATTTCGCACCGGGGTTAGACAGGGAGAAACCGGGCCTCGGAAGAGTTGACGACAATTATTATAAACTTGTAGCAGATAAACTAATACATCTGACACAAAATACTTTGACTGCTGAGTATAAAAAGGTTTCTGTGTCGTACGGAACAGATAAATCATCGTTGAATGTCAACCGGCGGAAAAAATTATTACGGCCTAAAGGTGGATGGAAGCTATATTGGAAAACCTTGATGTATCCTGACTATGATGGAGTGAAAGATGATGACATCCATCTCATACACCTGAAAAATGAGGCTGGCCAGTCAGAGATGGTGTTATGGAACTATGCCTGTCACCCCGTCGGGTTTAGGCACCGCAGCCAGGTATCTGCTGATTTTCCCGGACTGATAAGAAATGAGCTAAGAGGTTACCTACAGAATGAACAATTACCTGTGCTCTACTTCATCGGATTTGCAGGAAATATAAAGCCGGACGTAACGCCTGTCACACACACTCGTCTAAAAGACAGGATTAATTACTTTTTCCAGTTAGGGCCTAAATACACACGTTTCCCATCCACCAGCCACTACCTGGAGTGGATCGGATTATTGTGGAAAGAAACAAAAGCAGTACTGAAATCATCAACTAATACACCTGTTACAAAACTTTCAACCACCCATTACAATCTGCCGTTAAATGAAATAATTGGTGACGATAGCACATATAGTATTGACTTCAGGAGGTTGAGTTTTGCGGAAAACATCCAGTTTATAGGAGTTTCAGCTGAAGTATTGGCTGAATATAAAGATATTATTGCAGCCGTGTTCAACGACTACCCAACCCTAAAAATAGGGTGCCTCGCAGGTACAAGGATATACTTGCCTGCGGATAAACACATTGCAGAAGGCGGCTATGAAGTACATGGGTTCCAGCACAGGTTTGGAATAACCGGCGACTTTAAAGAAAAGCTTGACGAAAAATTCAAAGATGCGCTATTAAAGCTATGAACAGGAAGCTAAAAATACTCCTGGTTGCAAATTCAGTTCCATTACCGGCAACTGATTTCCTGAAGTATAAGCTTTTTGGACTGTCCCAAAAATTCAATACACATTTTATTTGTTGGGATAGTAATACCAATCGGCAATTGTTTTACCGGAGGTATGCTGATAAGCTACCGTCAAAGAATATTCATCTCTTTTACGATAAGCTGGATACAAAGAACATAATCAGGCTGTTATTCAAAAACTTGGCAAGATTATTTTTTGCACCACATATTAGTTGGCCCTTACTGTACAGACTTATTAAAAATCATGGATGGAATACACGGAAAATATTCACACGGTTTAGTTTGTACTTCCCCATATTGTCTCTACAGCCCGATATCATACACTTTGAATACGGTACGCTGGCACACCAATTCAGCGATATAAAAGATTATGTCCGTTGCAAAGCGAGCGTTAGCTTCCGGGGATATGATATTAACTATACAGGGCTTGAAGACAAAGATTACTATAAAAAGGTATGGCAGAATTTTGACGGGTTCCATTTCCTGGGTAATGATTTAAAAAAACGAGCTATAAAACGTGGTTATCACCCCAATAAAACCGAAGCATTAATCCCACCGGGTATCGATACTGCTTTTTTCACATCGCCCGGAAAATCTAAAAATTCAGATAAATTTGTCATAGTAAGCCTAGGCCGGCTGGCATGGAAAAAAGGATATGAATACGGTATACTGGCTGTAGCGCTGTTAAAAGCTAAAGGCATACCCGTTGATTACCGGATAATTGCTGATGGCAACTATAAACAACCTATACTGTTCACTATTTCGGAGTTAGGTCTTGAAGAGGAAGTTCGCATAATACCTGCACATACTTCCGAAGATGTAAAACAGCACCTGGAAGAAGCGCATGTATTTCTGCACCCTGCCATATCAGAGGGGTTCAGCAATGCCGTGCTGGAGGCACAAGCTATGCAATTACCTGTTGTAGCAACTAATGCAGATGGCCTGTCAGAAAATGTTCAGAACGGCGTAACCGGCTTCGTTGTGCCTGTTTATGACGTAAAGGCAATAGCAGAAAAATTGGAATGGTGTTACAACAATAAGGTACTGCTTCTCGCAATAGGTAAGCTTGGCAGGCAGCGCATAACAGATAATTTCACGATTGAGGAACAATTGAAAAAGTTTGAAGCCTTTTACAGGCAATTGCATAATGAAAGCTGACCTGGTATATTTTTCTGAAGATGCTGCCAAAGTGCAATGGCAATACGGGACATCGTATTCATCGGAACTAACTGTTCGAAAGCTGCATGAAATTGTCAGCGAGGTCATTGTAACTACTGACGCCGAATGGATAGTTTTTTGGGACTATGCATTAGGCAAGCCCGATGTTGATCTGATAAAACAATTGATGGTAAAGCCTGCTGATATTTTTCATGCGGGATTGCGGTTAGGCACGCGTGGCCTGCCGGATGTACTCAACTACGTACACCCCACATGGATGTATAATGCGGATGGGCCAGACGATATTACCCATAGTAATTTCCGGTTGAATTTCCGCGCTTGTCTTATCAGGACGAATGTACTCAAAAAGACAGGACTACTCGCAACAGATTATGACAGCCTTGAAATGGCAGGCGTAGCCTATGGCTACCAGGTACTG
This sequence comes from uncultured Flavipsychrobacter sp., assembly GCA_964515955.1. Lineage (GTDB taxonomy): Bacteria > Bacteroidota > Bacteroidia > Chitinophagales > Chitinophagaceae > UBA5543. Next base: position 25,600 of record CAZEZM010000013.1, read on the forward strand.
AAACAAGGTGGTATTATCCGGTATCATACTGCGCTGCTAAACAAAGCAGTAACAGATATTGTCAACATACCTCTCAGAGACGAATGGGTGTTTGCCGGACAGTTTTTTACTAAAAAATGGCAACGATGGGTATTGTTCAATAAACAAGGCTTTTTCGAAAACTTAAAAGCCTGGCGTAGTACAGAAAACATAAAATCTATTCCGGCACTACCGGCCTTATATTCATCTGTAAAAACAAATACGCCTGTAAAGCCTGCAACTGTTTCAGTACTCGCACCCACTCTTGACAGATATCCCTACCTGGAAGAGGAACTGCGTGAGTTGAATGAACAAACTATACTACCGCATGAAGTATTGATTACCGACCAGACTGACAATGAGCGAAGACAGCATATTGATTTTAGTAAGTATCCGAATCTTACCATCCGCTATTTCCCGCAAGATGAAAAAGGGCAATGCTTTGCCTGGAATAAACTGATAGATGAGGCCACGGGAGATTACATTTTCTTTTTTGGCGATGACGCTTATGACATTCAACCCGGGCTCATTGAAAAAATGTTGCAAACCATGCAACGCTTCGATGCCGATATGGTTGCCTCGAACGTGCGGGAGAAAGGCATCGTCTATGGCACTGTCAATCATCATTATTATATGTCCGATACTTTTCCCATTACGCTAATCAAAAAATCGGTAGTGGAACAGGCGGGGAAAATGGATATGTTTTTTAACCGGAATGTAAAAGCCGACCATGACCTGGCTATGCGTTGCCATTTAAATGGCACTTTAATGATATTTGACCCATCGGCTGAAATAGGCCATCACCGGGCTCCGTCAGGGGGGTTGCGGGCACACAATGCGAGAGTTGTGACTAACTTTATGACCAAGAATACCATTACTAAAGTATTGAACCCGGGCCCCAGTGAAATATTTATTGCCAAAAAATATTATTCTGAAAAGCAGTTGAAATGCCACGTTCGTATCAAGTACATGAACCAGCTTATCATCAACGGAAATATTCTGAAGAAAATCGCCCGGTTGCTATTTCTTTTGTATAAAACACCTGCACTGTGCAAAGGCTATAAGCACAACCTGGCTATTGCCAACGAAGAGTTAGCTAAACGAAGGGCTGCACAATGAAAGTACTGCATGTAATAGACAGGCTGGAAACAGGCGGAGCTGAACGCTTGTTCGTCAACCTCACAGAGCTGCTTGCAGAACGCAGTTCGGATACAGGTGTATTACTTTTTACAGCTGGTGGCGCGCTGGACAAGGAATTAGATAGTGGCCTGAAAGTTCATGTTTTGGACAGGGGCAATAAATTTAACCCTTTCACTTTGTATAAAGCACATACTATATGTAGCAAGTACGATATTGTACATACCCACCTCAGGCATGTATATGCTTATACCAGGTTAGCACAGCTGCTGTTTGGTGGCAGGTATAAACTTATGCTGCACGACCATGCTACCGTTACAACGGACATCCCGGTACGCCTTAAAGGCATTTTCAAGCCACGATATTATATAGGTGTAAATAAAGAGCAAACCACCTGGGCAGAAAACACTTTAGGCATTGACAAACAAAATATATTCCTGCTTGAAAATACAGCCATGCCTGAAATCAAGCATTCAACAATTAAGTCAGACGGCAAAAAAGCCATGATAGTTGCCAACATCAGGCAGGTGAAAAATATTGAATTCGCTATTGAATTGTGCAGGTATACGGGGTGGCAGCTGGATATATACGGCAATGTGATTGAACAGGACTATTATAATAAATTACTTACACTGGCAGGCAATGATGGAAGTATTCGTATCATTACCGGTATAACTGATTTTTCACGGCTTTATCAGGAATATAATCTTGCCATACATTGTTCGCCTAAGGAAACTGGACCGCTGGTGCTGATAGAATACCTGGCCGCTGGTTTACCATTTATCGCTCACAAAACAGGCAGTGCAGCTGAAACAATAGCAGCTGAACTACCTCAACTGTTCATGCAGAATTTTGAACCATCACAATGGGAACAACGCATCCGGGAAATAATTACTAATACTCAATTACCGCATAAGATGCGCGAACTATATAAAAAGAAATTTAACCCCGAAGACTATATTAACAGGTGCCTGGAGATATACAAAAACGTACACTCTTAGTAGTATCTGATACAGCTATGTATTATGATGCAGGCCAATTGCTGGTCTTCGACCCCGTATTGCGCGAGTTGAAGGTCATCAGCGACATGTTCGATAATATCATCTGGTTGGGAGCAAGGACTCTACATAAGAAGGGCACGCTGAAACCGGAAGACAGCAATAAGATACATGCAGAGATGTTGCCTTGCGTCAGTCGCAACGGCTGGATAAATGTATTCTTTGTGTTGTTGGCATACCCTGTATTCCTGTTCAGAATATTAAAATATTTACCCAATGCTACTCATGTACACACACGCGCACCATCACATCCTGCATTCCTGATGATATTACTTTCCATGCTGGATAAAAAAAGGATATACGCGCACAAATACGCCGGCGAGTGGACGGACAAAAATATTCCATTTACCTACCGGGTACAGAGGAGCTTGCTGAAACGGGTGCGTAAGCCTAATATTAAAGTGATTATCAGCGGGAAAAATGAAGAAGAATCTGCAAACGTGCACGACATGCAAAACCCATGCATATACGGGCACGAAATAGAAGCAATGAATGCCGTTGGCCTGCAAAAAGACTTCAGCAAAGAATTACACCTATTGTTTGTCGGCAACCTGATGCCTTCTAAAGGTATTATGCAATTATTGGTGGCGTTGGAGCGTACAGAACTCAGTGAGCGTTATACACAATTGCATATTGTAGGGGGGGGCAGGCTGTTGGATGAGGTAACAGAAAGTGCAAGGGCTAATCAAAGAATACGAATTACAGTTGCCGGTGACATTAGTAGGGAGGCATTGAATAAATTATATGCAGAGGCCCATTTCCTGACATTACCCAGCAGCTCGGAGAGTTTCCCGAAGGTAGTGGCAGAAGCAGCTGCCTATGGCTGCATACCGGTTACTACATCGCTGTCTGCCATTACCCGGCAGATAACTGATGGGGTTAACGGTTTCCTGATGACTGATAATACACCGGAGAGTATAATAAAAACCCTTAATCGAGTAGCGGAGCATACTCAACTATCTGCTATAGGCCAAAAAGCAGTTGAAATGAGCAGGTTATTCACATACGAACGTTTCAGGCAACGCATGGCTAAGGTGTACAATATTGATGAATGAGCGCATACCAGGCAAATAAGCTCAACATACTACAGGTAGCTGCATTAGTTGCAGTCGGTACAGTTGCATGTTATGTACCTCTGTTGGTAACTGCTATATGGGCTACAATATTTATCATCACATTGGCTGCACTAGTATCCGGCCGGCAGGATTGGATATGGTATTGCATTGCAGCCTCACCCATAGTAGAGGTATGGGCGCGCATGGTAAAAGGTGCTGCTGTACCCGATGAGATTGGGAAATATTACCTGCTCTTTGCCATAGCTGCTATATTACTGCATCATATAAAAACTTCTTCCAACAAACCATTGTATAAAACAGGGGTAGTACTTATCGTATTATTATTACCCAGCCTTATTGTTAACCTGGCGGGTTTTAGCCTCGACCAGTGGATATTTAATATCCTGCCTACATTAGAATTGGCATTCCTCCTTATGCTGGCAGCGCGCGAAAGATGGGATATAGAGGGATTTGCAAAGACGTTGCAGTTTGGTTTGATGCCCATAGTGTTTGTTGTCATGTACCTCATACTGAAAACGCCGGCCATCAGCAATGTCAACTTTATGCTTGGGGCCAACTTCAAAGCAGCCGGCGGTGGTACCAACCAGGTAGCTACCGTATTGGGGCTGGGTATATTATACACCATGTTGTTGCTTTTACTCAAAAGGCCGATAGTAGCACGCTGGGCATGTTACCTGCTGATTGCTTTTTTGTTTTTCCGCAGCTTTCTCACTTTTTCGCGTGGTGGTGTGTTTACAGCTGTAGCTTCCGTGTACGTTGCCATCGGCTTTGCTATGATAGTAAACAGGAAAACGTTTATCCGCTACTCCGCCATCATGATTGTTTTCGCTGCACTGGGAGTATTGGTTTTTAATAAGGTAGATGAACTGACCGGGCATAAACTCACACAACGTTATAGCGGAGAAACCATCGCCACCATATCCGGCGAACAGGAAAAAACATGGAATAAGGTTACGTCGGGCCGTACTACGCTCATTACTGCCGACTGGAATATATTTAAAGAATATTTCCTGTTTGGGGCCGGGCCAGGCGGCGCAAAAGATTTACGAACGCGTTATGGCGCACCACCTGATTCCGCAGCACATACTGAAGTAACGCGCCTGATGAGCGAACATGGATTAGGTGGTTTGTTGGCGGCCATGGTCTTGCTGCTGTTTCCTGTTTACTGGCTACGCAAACAACGGTACAGGTTGTGGATGGGTATAAGTGCGGCATTGTTTTGTATGGCATTACTTACCTCAATGCACTCTGCCATGCGCACCAATACTACCATCGTATGTTATGCACTGGCAGCTATACCTGTATATATAAGAAAGGCACGTGCCGGACAATAAACTGCGCATATTATATATAGGAAATAAACTGGCTGCACATGGCAGAACGCCTACAGCTATAGACACACTCGGCCCATTGTTGGAACGGGAGGGGCATACACTTTACTATTCCAGCAATAGGCTGAAGCAGTCCGCTCGTTTGCGGGATATGTTATATAGTATATGGAAATACAGGAAAAAAGTTGAACTGGTTTTAATAGACACCTATAGCACTACAGCATTTTATTATGCATGGATGGCTGCAAAACTGTGCGGATGGCTAGGCATAAAATATATACCTATCCTGCACGGTGGCAACCTGCCCTCACGGTTTCAGCGTTCTCCCGGCAAATGCAAAACTGTTTTTGATAACAGCGTGACCAACATAGCCGTTTCTCCTTATCTGTTGCATTACCTGGAGCAGGCCGGATATAAGGGAACCGTCATCGAAAATAGCATCTCTTTGAATGCCTATACTTTCAAGCAGCGCACCGATTTGCAACCACAACTATTATGGGTGCGTTCCTTTCATGAAACATATAATCCTCAAATGGTAGTGCATCTCGTTCACGAGTTGAAACACCAATACCCCGATGTAGAACTTACGATGGTCGGTCCTGATGTTGATGGCAGCATGGAAAAATGCAAACTACTTAGTGCTGAATTAGGTGTAGAGCGACAAATAACATTTACAGGTAAGCTGAGTAAAGAGGAATGGACAAAACTGGCACAGGAAAAAGATATTTTCATCAACACAACTAACTACGATAACCTGCCTGTAAGTTTGTTGGAAGCCATGGCACTCGGATTACCTGTTGTATCTACCAATGTTGGGGGTATACCCTATATAATTAACAATAAACAAAACGGGCTGCTTACCAATGCTGACAATGTTACTGAAATGGCTTCTGCTGTTACACTACTCCTGGGCGATAGCAGTATGGCTTCAAACATTAGCTATAATGCCCGGGGCTATGTTGAAAGATATGACTGGGACATCATCAAAATAAAATGGCAAAACCTGCTACATTCATTAACTAAGCCTTGAGCCTGTTTGAGAAAATATTACAGTTAAAAGGTTATCCTTTTGCAGAAGCTAAAACTGAATTGGCCCGGCTGCAATCTATGAGCACTGACGAGTTCATTAATTGGCAACAAGCAAAAACATGGCAGCAGGTACGCTTTCATCATCAGCATAATCCCCTGTACAGAAAACTTGTGGGCAATACACTCCCCGACAGGTGGGAAGACTTACCTATTGTTACTAAAAAGAATTTACAGCAGCCGTTAAACAGCATCATCACAAAGGGTGTCAATCTTAAAAACTGTCATACAGGTAATACATCCGGTTCCACCGGCACGCCATTCTATTATGCTAAGGATAAGATGGCCCATGCCATGACATGGGCAGTAATAGTCGACAGGTATAGTTGGCATGGTTTGACATTTGCTTCCAGGCAAGCCCGCTTCTACGGTATACCTAAAGAATTTGTTGCCCACAAGGCAGAGGTACTGAAAGACAGGCTGATGAACCGGGAACGGTTCAGTGTATTCGATTTGTCGGATAAGGCTATGCAGCGGTTTATGAACCGATTCAGGAACAACAGCTTTGATTACATCTACGGGTATACAAGCGCATTAGTTATGTTCGCCCGCTACCTTATCAGCAAGGGTATAACTTTAAAGGAAATTTGCCCTTCGGTCAATATCTGTATCAGCACATCGGAAACATCCACGCCCGAAGACCATGAAATATTAGTAAAAGGTTTCGGCGTACCGCATATACGCGAATATGGCTTATCAGAAACCTGCATCACCGCATTTGATGCCCCCGATGGCAACTGGAAACTGACTGAAGAAACCCTGCTCACAGAAACGATAGACGGGAAAGTACTTTCCACATCATTATACAATACCGCACTGCCTATGATACGGTACGAAACCGGCGATGTAGGAGTTATAGATAATACAAGGATTGGCATACACCGTAACCTGCGACAGTTGCATGGCCGCACCAATGATATGATATTTCTGCCCTCGGGCAAAAAAGCGGCGGGCCTCACCTTTTACTATATATCCCGCAGTGTTTTGGAATCCAGTGGTGCATTAAAAGAATTTATCATCAGGCAAACTAAAAGCCACCAATTCATATTTGATATTGTTGCCGACCGCGATTTGACAACTGAGGAAAGGGAATTGGTAAAACAGAAAATTAGCTTATATCTTGAGCCCGGCCTGGACATCATACTGAACAGGGTGCAATATATAGAACGCCCGGCATCAGGAAAGCTGAAACATTTTTATTCGGAACTGATTTGAACAAAAAACTAGTACTGCTCACTAAATACTTTCCGCCCGAAATGGGCGCGCCACAATCCCGTCTTTACGAAACGGTGATTGGGCTGCAAAAACGTGGCTGGGAAATACTCATTATCACGGCTATGCCCAATTATCCTACCGGCCGTGTATTCGATGGGTATCGTGGTTTGTTTGCTATGAAGGATGAAACGGACGGAATCAATATCAGGCGATATGCACTGTATGCATCTCATTCCAAAAAATCTTTCCCACGTATCGTCAGTATGTTGTCATTCGGTTTCACAGCTATGTTTTCTTTAGCCCGTGTCAGGGCTTTTAAACCCTCATATATTATTACAGAGTCACCACCGCTTACACTCGGACTTACAGGGCTTGCTTTAGCTCGTATAGCAGGAGCAAAACACATTATGAACGTATCAGACATCTGGCCATTATCTGCATTGCGCCTGGGTGCCATCTCCGAAGGGTATATGTATAAACGGCTGGAGAAGCTGGAACGGTACCTTTACCGCCGTTCATTCGCTTGCATGGGGCAGTCGTCTGAAATAACTGACAGGCTGGAGATAACCGGAAGCAAACGAACTATACTCTTCCGCAATGGCGTTGACTTCAATCGCTTTGAACAAATAAGAGACACGGCTACGATTATCCCGTCAGGTAAATTGCGCATAGTGTATGCAGGTTTGTTAGGTATTGCGCAGGGGGTAAAGGACATTTGCACCCATGTTGATTTTACATCACTGGGTGCAGAGTTGCATATATACGGCGAAGGCTCGCAGAAGAATGAGATTCAGGATTTCATAATTAAGAACCCGCAGCGGGGAATCTTCCTGCACAAAAGCGTATCACGCGAAGCCATACCGGCAACCTTGATGCAGTATGACGTAACTTTAATTCCATTGATAACACCGATTTATGGAGCTATCCCTTCTAAAATATACGAAGCTATGGCTGCAGGCCTGCCGATAATATTTTCCGGAGGTGGCGAAGGTGAGCGTATCATTAACGAATACCGGACAGGCTGGTCATGCACACCGGGTAACTATGCTGAAATATCAACGAAGATAAAAGAGGTGGCAGCAATGGATAAAGAACAATTAGACAGGATAAAGGCGAATTGCATCAAGGCAGCAAGAAATGTGTTCAATCGCGAAATACAGGTAGAACACCTTAACCAGTTTTTGCTCAAAGGAAAATAATGAAGGTAACGATAGTAGCAGGTGCAAGGCCGAATTTTTTGAAGATAGCTCCTTTAATCAGGGAGATAGTACGGGTGCGCGATGAAGGCGGGGAAATTGGCTATCGCCTGGTGCATACGGGCCAGCACTACGATGATAACCTCAGTCGTATATTCTTCGACGAGCTGGGTATACCCCTGCCTGACATCAACCTTAATGCCGGTTCCGGCACACAGGCGGTACAAACGGCCAATATTATGATTGGCTTTGAGCAGGAGTTACTGGAAAACCCTTGCGATATAGTAGTAGTGGTGGGCGATGTAAATTCAACCCTGGCATGCAGCATTGTCGCTAAAAAGCTGAATATAAAAGTAGCGCATGTAGAGGCGGGTATTCGCTCATTTGATATGACCATGCCCGAAGAGATTAACCGCATGGTAACGGACTCTATTTCCGACTACTTCTTCACACCTACCGAAACAGCTAATGCAAACCTGATGCGTACGGGTGTAAATGCCGCCCATGTTTATTATGTAGGCAATATCATGATAGACAGCCTGTATATGAACAGGCACCGCCTTATCGAGCCCCAGTTAGTCAGGCAATATGGGCTTGATTTATCAAAATGCCTGGTACTGACACTGCACCGTCCGCACAATGCCGATGACCCTGCAAAACTGAAAGCCATATTGGAAACACTGGTAAAAAACAATCCGGGCTATCATATCATATTCCCCATTCACCCGCGTACTATGAAATCGTTGGAAGCTGCAGGCTTCACACACCCGAAATTATTGGTAACAGAACCTTTGAGCTACCTCTCTTTTATATACCTCGTCAGCCATTGCAAGGCTGTGGTAACCGATTCGGGGGGTATACAGGAAGAAACCACCGTGATGGGGGTACCCTGCATCACCCTACGCAACAATACCGAACGCCCCGAAACGGTAACTATCGGCACCAACGAATTGGTAGGCGATGATTTAAATAAACTGGAATCCGCTTTGAATAGTATTTTTACAGGTAACTGGAAGCAAGGCGCTATCCCCGACTTGTGGGATGGCAAAACTGCACAGCGCATTGTAAAAACACTACTTGATATTGGCAGGCAGGGCAACAAATGATTTTCCCGTACAGGATATAATTGAATGGGATGTACTCAACTGGTCGCGGTTGATGCATTACTGGCAGCCTGTATTGGAACAACTGCCCCGTGATAGTAAAGTCCTGGCGATAGGCGAACGCAATGGGGGTTTGTCTCTCTGGCTGGCATTGATGGGTTTCCACGTCACCTGCACAGACATTACAGATATTGCAACCTCAGCCTCTGCACTGCACAAAAAATATGGGGTAAGCGACAGAATTGAGTACAAACAGCTCGACATAGTAAATGATGAATGGCCGCAGGAACAGTTTGACATTATCATCGGCAAATCGGTAATAGGCGGGGTAAAACCCACCCGTGGCAGGTCCTCATCACGCAATTTCGAGGCACTTGAACAAGCTATGCAGCATATCCACCGGCTATTGAAGCCCGGTGGATATTTTTTTTCTGCTGAAAACCTGCAGGGCGGCATCCTCAACCGTTTTATGCGCAGCAGGTTGAAAGGGAGTAAAGGATGGTACTACCTGTCATTACCGGAGTTAGATAAATTATTCGGCAGTTTCAGCCTTGTGCAAACCAAAACATTTGGTATTTTACCAACCTTTTTCTCAAACAAAGCAGTCAACCATACGATGTATTTGATTAACAGCTGTTTACAGCCATTCCTGTCTTCAGGTAGCAAATACATCGCATTTACTATGGCAAGGAAATAATTCGTGGGGATAGATGAAAGATAAGCGGATACGTTTTGCAATACTGGGGTTGGGGCATATAGGTACCCGCCATGCCGATATGGTGGCAGCGCATCCTGAAGCTGAGCTGGCAGCTATAATAGATGAAAACACCACCCTGGAAGTAAAAGCGACCGTTACCTACTCCGTACCCTTTTTTACCTCGTTGGATAGTTTTCTGCAATCAGGTGTATCAGTCGATATAATATGTATAGCTACCCCTAATGCCCTGCATGCTGCACAAGCCATACAATGTATGAGCGCCGGAACACATGTGGTTATTGAAAAGCCGATTGCACTGACAACCACAGATTGTGATGCCATACTGGAATGCGCCCGTACCACCGGTAAACAGGTATTCTGCGTGATGCAGAACCGCTACTCGCCTGCCATGCAATGGTTGAACAACCTGGTGCAGGAAGGCAAACTGGGCGATATATACATGGTAGATGTACATTGCTACTGGAACAGGGATGAACGATACTATACAGGTAATACCTGGCACGGCACCGCTGCACTGGATGGGGGTACATTATTCACCCAGTTCAGCCATTATATCGATTTGCTGTACTGGCTCTTTGGCGATGTTAACAATATAACTGCCAGGTTTGCCAACAACAACCATAAGGGCATCATAGATTTTGAGGACAGCGCTGCTGTCAGCTTCAGCTTCATTAGTGGCGGCATGGGCTCGCTCAGCTACTCTACCTCAGTATGGGACAGGAATATGGAAAGCACTATGGTGATAATAGCTGAGAAGGGTACGGTGAAAATAGGTGGGCAGTATATGGACAAATTAGAATATTGCCATATAAAAGACTATGAATTAAAGGAAAGTATATCTTCGCCTGTTGAACAGGTAGCAGGTTATACGGCTGCTAAGGCCAACCACCATTTTGTTATTCAGAATGCGGTGGATGTACTTAAGGGCAGGTCGGAAATAACGACCAATGCCCTTGAAGGCATGAAGGTGGTGGACATAATAGAACGTATATACGCCCTAAAGAATTAAGATGCGGAAAATAGATTTTGCGCCGCCATATATTGACGATGATGTGATAGCGGCTGTTACGGAAACACTAAGGTCTGGCTGGATAACCTCCGGCCCCCGGGTGCGTGAACTGGAAGAACTTACCGCCGGTATGTTCGGGCTGGAGAGAACTGTTTGTACCAACTCATGGTCATCAGGCGCAGCTTTGGTATTCAAATGGCTGGGTATCGGCCCGGGAGACGAGGTGATTATTCCCGCCTACACATTTGCGGCTACAGGGTTGAGTGTTTTGCATACAGGTGCCACGCCTGTGATGGTGGATGTTCTGGACGATTTCAACATTGACCCCGAAAAAATAAAACAGGCTATTACCCCACGCACCAAAGCTATACTTTGTGTGGATATAGGGGGATGGCCATGTGATTATGATACTATCAATCCGCTCGTATCGGCTGACGATGTGGTTAAACAGTTTCAGCCTGCAAATGATATACAAAAGCAATTCGGACGCCCGGTAGTGATTGCTGATGCAGCCCATTCAATAGGAGCTTTATATCATGGAAAGCCGGCAGTACAGTTTGCCGATATTTCTATTATATCCATGCACAGTGTTAAGAATATAACAACAGCTGAAGGTGGTATCATCTGCCTGAACCTGCCTGCTCCCTTCAGTCATGAAGAGGTGTACAAATGGCTGAAACTGAATTCTATGAACGGGCAGGATAAAGACGCCTTCGCCAAAAAGAAGACAGGAAGCTGGCGCTATGACATAGTTACCGACGGCATCAAGGCAAACCTGACGGATGTATGTGCAGCGATAGGCCTGGCACAACTGCGCAAATACCCTGATTTTATGCTGCCGCAAAGAAGGCGGGTGTATGACCACTATACTAATTTCTTTAAAGATAAAGACTGGGCTATCATTCCCCCCGGGTATAACAACCATAAAGCTTCATCTCATTACCTGTACCAGTTGCGCATAAAGGGTATCTCTGAAGACCAGCGAGACAACATTATAGAAAAAATAATGGCATCGGGTGTGAGTGTTAATGTGCATTTCCTGCCATTGCCTATGCTTACAGTGTATAAAGAGCGTGGATATAAATTGGAAGATTATCCTGATACTTACAGGAATTATGCCTGCGAAATATCGCTGCCTATCTATGTACAGCTTACCGATGAGGATTGCGCCTATGTTGAGGAACAGGTAGAAAAAGCGTACATTGAGGTAGTTTCATGAAAAGGTTGATTGATGTCCTGTTTTCCTTATCAGGATTGATAATACTAAGTCCGCTCCTCTTATATATTGCTATCCGCATCAAAACGGATACACATGGCAATGTCTTTTATAAACAAAAGCGTGTGGGGAAAAACGGCAGTGAATTTTACCTGTATAAGTTCCGTACTATGCGTGCCCATTCCGACAAGGTAGACCTGCTGACCTATGGCGGTGATGACCCTCGTATCACCCCCTTCGGTTCTTTTCTCAGGAAATATAAGCTGGACGAGTTACCCCAACTTTTCAATGTACTCATTGGCGATATGAGCATCGTGGGCCCGCGCCCTGAGGTGAAACGCTACACGGACCTGTACACAGCCGAACAGCGAAAAGTATTAAATCTAAAACCAGGCATCACCGATATAGCTTCCATTACGTTTATAGACGAAAACAACCTGCTGGCGGCACAGCCTGAGCCGGAGAAGTATTATATAGAACAGGTAATGCCGGAAAAGATAAGGCTCAACCAGGCGTACATCTCATCACCTACCTTGTTCAATTATCTGCGCATCATCGCGCTTACTATCAAAAAAATAGCCACACGTTAAGTGCGGCTATCAGTATAAGTTTTTAGTTTGTTTATCCCCCTTGTGAGAGTTTTTTGTCTGCGTGGCTGTTTGTCTGATAGGCAGAGTTGTTGCTGACATACTCAGGCACCAGGTCTTTTATCAGGCCAACTGTTTCCAGAGTATAGTGCTGTTTGGCACTGGCTATCAGTGTATTCACCTTTTCCCGCACTAATTCAAAGTCGTATTCTGCCACTTTGGCTATCATGATTTTATCATGGTACGTCGGCATTACGTTTTCCGAGTCGTTCAGCAGCTCTTCATACAGTTTCTCACCCGGGCGCAGGCCGGTGTATTCTATCTTTATATCTACATCCGGCTCTTTACCGGCCAGTTTTATGATACGGCGTGCCAGGTCTACTATCTTCACAGGTTTGCCCATATCAAACACGAATATCTCGCTGCCTTGTCCCATTACACCAGCTTCAATTACCAATTGACAGGCTTCGGGTATGGTCATGAAGAAACGTGTAATCTCAGGATGGGTAACGGTGATTGGCCCGCCTTTGTCTAATTGTTTTTTGAACCTAGGTATTACCGACCCGTTAGAACCCAGTACATTGCCAAAGCGGGTAGTCACAAACTTGGTAATCTTATGCTTGTCAATGCTGTCTGACTGTACTTTCACCAGGTCTTTATAATAGCTCTGGGTAAATATCTCCGCAATGCGCTTGGTAGCACCCATAATGTTGGTGGGGTTCACCGCTTTGTCGGTTGATACCATCACAAATTTCTCTACACCGTTGGTTACGGCCAGTTCTGCCAGGTTTTTAGTGCCCAGCACGTTGTTCAGCACAGCTATCGACGGATTGTCTTCCATCAGCGGAACGTGCTTGTACGCCGCAGCATGGAAGACAACTTCCGGGTTATATATTTCAAACAGGTGCTCCATCCTGATACGGTCGGTTATATCGCCCAGGTAAGTTTTTATATTGGCATGTTTGTAATTTTCCAGTATTTCCAGGTGCAGGTCGTGCATAGGGGTTTCCGCCTTATCACACATTATTATGAGTGATGGACGGTAATTTATCAATTGCCTTACCAGTTCGCTGCCTATTGAGCCTGCTGCACCGGTTACCAGTATCCTTTTTCCCTTCAGTTCGAAGTGTATCTTGTCATTATGTATTTTTATTACCTCACGCTCCAGCAGGTCTTCAATTTTTATATCCTTCAGTTGTTGTGCCCCTAGCTGGCCGTTTAACCACTCGCGTATGGGCGGTACCTGCTGCACCTTCATACCATATTTCAGGCCGGTATCTACCAGGAGCACCAGTTGTTCTTTAGATATATTCCTGTTAGCAATAATCAACAGTTCCACTCCTTCTTCCTTCAGGCGTTGAAAGCTATGGTCGTCCGTGTTATAAATAGGAATATTCTCCATCAATTTCCCGCTTTTGCTCAGCAGGTCATCTATAAACGCTACTACCTGTATATTACTGCTGGGGAAGTTGTTGATTACCTTTTTAGTTTGCAGGCCGTATTCGCCCGTATCAAATACAGCCGCCCGTACTTTTACAGTTTCACTTTGTGTGGCCTTATAATAGTTGAAAGTATAGCGCACCAACAGCCTGTAGGTAATCAGTACAAAGTTGGTAATGAAGAAGTTGATAACCACTACCGATGTGGGGAACAGGTTCATATCACCTGCAAAGAAGTTGACGCCAAAGTTGATAGAGAAATAAAATATCGCTGCAATTGAGTTTACTATCAGCAGCCTGAAAGTGTCTTCAATATTTGTGTATCGTATAATACCCGCATAACTCTTCAACAGGTAAAATAAAATACCGTTCAACAACAGGGAGGCAACCAGGATGAAAGAAATATTATAATGGGCTACTTCTTCCAGGTTAAAGTTGAACCTTAAAATAAATGAAAAGAAAATACAAAGCTGTATACAGGCCAGGTCAAGGAGGAAGATAAACCAACGCGGCAGGATACGTATTTTATATTGCATATTTTTTGTTTAATCTGGTGATATCTATTGCTGTAACAACAATTTACATACAGCTACAAATACCATATAATCCGGTTTCTATCTCTCTGTTTCCGATGCAAAGTTAACAAATACTAAATATTTTATTGCATATTTTGTTATTTATTGCACTAACACCTGAATAATACGGATTAATCAACTGGTTGTTAATACAATAAACATTAATTATTATTAAATCCTACTATAACTTAATAATTTATTGATACACAGAAAATACCATGCCATCTTTTATATTTTTGCAGGCTTGTGGTTTGATTTTCAATATTTATCAATCATTCAGCATATGGAGGAACATATAGTAGATTTTAGTTTACTCGAAGAATTATCAGGCGGTGACCCGAAATACAAATATGAATTGTTAGAGATTTTTCTCAATACTGTTGATAGCGGGTTAAGCAATCTGCAGAGATTAACAGACGAAGGTATTGATTACGATGCTATATACAAGCAGGCCCATGCGCTAAAATCCAGCGCGGGTATAGTGAAGGTGAGGGGCATGTATGAAGGATTGCAGAAGATAGAGGCTATGGGGAGGGATATAGCAGAAGCCCGTACTACCACAGGCAAAGATGAGATTGCCGCACTGGGCAGGCAAATAGCTGCTACCTACAGCCAGGCCCGCCCCATGCTGATAGCCGAATACGAAAAGAATAAATCCGCCTCCTGATGTCATTGGCAGTAGCTGATACTATCCGGGTTGAAGAATACTTGCTGACCTGCCCGTCCAAAAAATTCTTATACCTGGACTGTCCGGGTTGCGGATTGCAACGCTCTGTGTTGGCGTTAATTAAGGGAGATATGATAGCTTCCTGGAATTTATACCCTCCTACACTATTTATTTTGGTTACACTGACATTCCTGTTACTTCATTTGACATTCAGCTTTAAGCAAGGGGCCAATATTCTGAAAATATTGTTTATTATTACGGTAGCCGTAATGGCTATTAACTATATTTATAAAATTCTAAACCATCAACTCATATGACAGATTACACCCAGCCTCAACAGGATTTTAATCAGCCGCAGGTATCACTGCCCAACGCTACAGCGGTATTGATATTAGGCATTGTAGGAATTATTACCTGCTGCTGCTATGGCGGTGGTGCTATATTAAGTATTATAGCTCTGGTACTGGCATCAAAAGATATGAAGCTATACAAGGCCAATCCGTATATGTACACGAAAGGCTCTTACAACAACCTGAATGCCGGCCGTATTTGTGCTATAATAGCCCTGGTATTCTCGCTCAGCTATATAGTAATGTTGATAGTTGTTATAGGTACGGTAGGCTGGGAAGCATTACAAAATCCTGAATCATTGCAGGAAGCGATACAGAATATGTAATACTATTTATATACTTCAAGTGGGGCAGTAGCCCCGCTTGTGGTTAATATGCTACTATTCAAAGCGTTTTAAATCCTTGGCGGAAAAATCCCATTCCGGGGTGGACACATAGTCACCGGATTCAGATAGCTTATACCACGGGCTTATTTCCCCATTGTTGAAGTTTTTCAACACATGTATCTGTTGGGCGGGCATATAACTCTGTGCCAGCAGGAATACTTTATTCCCCTGTTCATTTTCTGCCACATCGGCCACTATTACTGCATGCCCCGGCGAACCACCTTGTATCAAAACATCACCCGGTTGTATATCCCGGATAGGCACCGGTTGCAACTCTTTTGATAATGACAAAGTGCCTGCATAAGTAAATACTATATCTAGATATTTCCTGAAACAGGGATAATCAGTTGCGGGTTCGGCGCTTTTCTCCCACCGTACCTCATTGCCTTTTACTGTTATCCTGTAGCCGGCCGCCCATTTGCTGTAATCTGCCCTGAAGCCGTTGGTAAAGTTGAAATGTATATTGTCGGCCATACCTGCCTGGTACAGGTATTCCGCCCTCAACCTCATAACAGCGTCAGCGCATTGCTGCAGGTCTTTATTTCCTGTCTGAATGTCTATTACAGCTGCGTGAACATCTTGCCTGCTTTTCAGCCTTCCGTTATATAGCCGTACAGGGGTATGACACGGTAGCAAAGGGAGTTGCCTGAGGTATTCACCATATCCATCCGTTGCCCGCCTTGTATAACCTTCAGGGGGTTGAATGCGCGTGAGTATGTTATTACCGGCGTTTGTTATTAGTACAGGATTGGTGTTCTGGTGTTGGGAAGCACTTCTGTTATTACATGCAGCAGCACACAATACCAGCACACAGATGATGGTAGTTTTCATAACCCGCTTTACAGGCAGACGGGCATTAGCCCGTATTCCATAATATGTATACGCTAAATTTATTATAAAGCAACTGATAGTGAATACAATGTATTATTTACCGCTATACAGGCTCTGCATCACCCTCCGCAACACTATCACTCATTGTTTTAGCGTTAATTTCTTTAATCACCTCATCTAATGTTTGGGCTGCTTCTGTTACACCCTGTAAAATTTCCATATTCATAGGGTCATCTGGTTGTTCTTTGTTGAACAACTGTACCAACCCAAGTATGGAAGCGACCGGGGCGCGGACCTTATGTGATTGTATCCAGGCAATATCTTTTAACCTTTGGTTTTGAGTTTGGATTTTTTGTATGTATAACCTCTGCTCCGTTACGTCCTGGATAGTACCCTTAACTGCTATGATGGTACCTGCGGGCGACAGTATCAACTGTCCTACCACCAACAGGTGCTTTACGCCACTATTAGGCGTATGCACCCTGCAGTAGAAGTTTGGGAAAAACTTTTTGATGAAAATGGTATCTATTACTTTTTCCAGGTTTTTGGCATCTTCATCGTGAATAATGGATGAAAGTAACTGGTAGGTAAGCTTTTGTCCGTTGGCTACTTCCAGTATTTCCGGCACAGAATCAGAATACTCTATCTTTTCGTTGATGACATCCCATTTCAGGTAGCCTAATTTGGCAAGCCTTTCCGCTTCCTGTAGTTGCTCGTTCCTTTGAGTCAATTCCGCCTCTATTTCTATCCTTTGTTGAATCTCAGCCTGCATTTCGTCGCCTGAGCGCAGAGAAAATAACTTCGGCATATTCCTGACTACTGCAAAAACGGTTATCCAGCTGACGATGCCGGTTATAAAACGCACCAATGCGCTGAACCGGTACAGCGGCACCCAAAACATCAACGCGTCAACAAAGAAAGTAGCCCCGCATAGCAGTATGAACGTAGCAAACAAGAAGTACAGGCTGTTGAAACGGATGGAATTGCCTTTCCTGAGTGCATAGGCGAGTATGAGCAACGGGATAACAAAATATGCCGACCACACCAGCAAATCGCTGATTATGTATAGCCAGCCGTGAAAGTCAGTCCAGTTTCCGTATTGCCAGAAGGCGCGGAAATCTTGCTGCTTAAACAGGCTTTTAAAGAAGTCTGATACTTCTTGCATAAGCATGTTTGTTATACAAACACTCCTTGCCGCAGGGTGTTTTTTAAAATTTTGTTTGTGCCGTTGCTAAACAGCCTTCGTTCCAGTATAATCCCCCAAAGTTATATTAATAACCTACATAGGCATAGCGTAAAAATGCGGTTAACTATACGTTAATAAACCAGGTTAGCTCAGTGCCTGAAATGCAATCCAGGCGCAGATATAAGCGAGGCCCAGCATGTAAACGAATTGTAAAGCGGGATATTTCCAGCTGCGGGTTTCTCTTTTTACTATGGCCAGCGTACTCATGCACTGCATGGCAAACACGTAGAATATAAGTAATGATACCCCCGATGCCAATGTATATACGGGTGAGCCATCGGGCCTGCGGGCAGCCCGCATTTTCTCCCTGATGGTATCGCTGCTTTCATCGCTGCCCACACTGTAGAGGGTGGCCATAGTGCCTACAAATACCTCGCGGGCCGCAAATGAAGTGATGATGGCGATACCGATTTTCCAGTCGTAACCCAGGGGGCGTATAGCTGGCTCGATAGCCTTCCCTGCAATACCGGCAAACGAGTTTTCCAGCTTCTCTGTGCTTTCCTGCTTTTTAAGTTCAACCGCCTGCTCCGGGTGTTGCCTGGTTAATTCAGCATATTTAACGGTAACAGCGTCCATCTTTGCCGGCGGACCGAAAGTAGCCATCACCCATAAAATCAAAGAGATAATCATGATGACTTTACCGGCATCTACCACGAATATTTTCGCTTTTTCTATCATGGTGGTTACTACGTTGTTCCACCGGGGGGCACGGTATACCGGCAGTTCCATCAGGAAGTAACTGCGTTCACTGGTTTTGATCATCCAGCTCATCACCTTCGATACCAGCAGGGCCATTACAAAGCCTAATAGGTACAAACCCATCAGTACCAACCCCTGCAGGTTGAATATCCAGAGGCTTTTATCGGGTATTACCAACCCGATAAGTATGGTATATACCGGCAGGCGTGCCGAGCAGCTCATGAGCGGTGTCACCATGATAGTGATGAGCCTTTCTTTCCTGTTTTGTATGGTACGGGCTGCCATCACCGCGGGCACGGCGCACGCCATACCGCTTATGAGCGGCATTACGGAGCGCCCGTTAAGGCCTACGCTGCGCATCAGCCTGTCTGACAGGAAACTGATACGGGCCATATAACCTGTATCTTCCAGCAAGGTGATGAAGCCAAACAGTATCATGATTTGCGGTATGAAGATGGCGATACCACCCAGGCCCGCCAACACACCGTTTATGAGCAGATCTTTGAAAAAGCTGTCGGCCATCATGCCATCCATCCAGCCGCTGGTGTAACTAAAGAGCCCCTCTACCCAGGTCATGGGGTACTCAGCCAGCCAGAAAATGCTCTGGAACATCATGAACAAGACCACCAGCAATACCAGGTTGCCCCATAGGGGATGCAACAGTACCTTATCCAGCCTGTCGGTCATCATACTCTGTTTCAGCGGGCTCGCCTCTGCCACAGCCTTGTCCATAATGGTGCCAATCTTCTTGTAGCGGTCCATTACTTCCTCGGCCTGCACCCTGGCCTTATGAAAGCCTGATTGGTCTACCAGGGCCGCAATCTGTATGCGTTGTGCAGCGTTGAGGAAGGATAAATCCATATAGCTGCACGCCACTTGCAGCGCACTGTACCTGCTTTCCAGGTTGCATATAGCCTGCACTTCATCCAACCAATCCCCTGCATGGGCCTTTATGTCAATGAACTCCCGGGTGTGTACAGCAGATGTTGCCAGCCGCATATCAGCTACTACCTTTTTTAGCTGGGGGATGCCTTTATTCCTGCGGGGGTTGATTTTGACCACCGGCACGCCCATCATCCTTTCCAGTTCTTCTACGTCAATTTCTATTCCTTTCTGTCGGGCTATGTCATTCATGGTCAGGGCAATGATAACCGGTATGCCCAGGTCCATGATTTGTGAGCAGAACAGCAGGTTGCGCCGCAGGTTAGACGCGTCTGCTATGGCTATAATCATATCCGGCCTGTCCTTGTGGTTGCGGTTCAGCAGCACCTCGCAGGTTACCTGTTCATCAGCACTTTTGGGGTACAGGCTGTAGGTGCCGGGTAGGTCCAGCACACTTGCAGTGATGGAGTCGGTTATCCGGCAGCTACCGGTTTTCTTATCCACCGTTACGCCCGGGAAGTTGCCCACACGCTGGTTGAGGCCTGTCAGGCTGTTGAATAAAGAACTTTTGCCACTATTGGGGTTGCCTACAAGTGCTATGGTAAATGATGCCCGCATGAATAAGAGCGCAAATTTACCATTATATTACTGTTATTGTTTGCCTGCAGCCCTCCGGGTCCATATTATTCCCGAATATGAAAACACCCTGCCTTAGCGGATGAGGGCTACGTTGCCCGTTATGTGCTGTTTCTGCTTCTTGTCTTTGGCAAGGTATTCCACCACATATATATATACACCCTGTGGCGCCCAGTCGTAATTATAGCGGCCTTCCCACCCTTCGTTTACATCATTGGAGCTGTACACGAGGTTGCCCCAGCGGTTATATATGCGGATGCTGAATTCGTCTACAGGGCACTTGAGCAGCGGGCGGAATATGTTGTTGGCTGAACCTTTTACTGGTACAAACGCATTAGGGAATGTTATGCAGTCTTCGCAAGACATATGGTACACCCATACTGAATCTACATAGGAGCCGCACTCGTTGTTGGTAGCGCGGCGGTACAGCCCCTCCTTGTCGGGCAATACGCAGCAGCTATTGCTGCCGTTATTCCATTTGTAGGTAACGCCGTCGGCGTGTTTGCCTATTACTTCCAGGTTGTTTTCGCACATCACGGCCTTATTGGCCAGCTCTTCGTGCGGGGTGTAGTGTACATCTACATTTACGGGCGACTTATCGCTTTCGCACTTGCCCATGGTTTGGGTGATAAAGAGGGAATAGGTGCCCGGTTCGAGTGTAACGACAGGTGGTTGCAGGGGGTTGCCAACAGTTCCGTTTGCATGGGTGTACCAGGTAATATCCTGGCCTGACACCGAGATGAGCGGGTTTTGAACAAATTGGCAAATCATAGTATCGGCAGGAGCTGGCGGGGGTGTTGGGGGCTGGATATATACGCGAACCGAATCTGTTTGTGTTCCGCATTGATTGTTTATCGTAAGTATATATAAGCCGGGTTGTAGTACCGTGATACTATCAGTTTGGGCGCCGGTACTCCATTGGTAGGTGGTGCCTGCCAGCGGGTAGCGGGGGTTGATGGTCACAGGTTTGTTTTCGCAGTTGACCAGTTCTTTGCCCAGGTTCAGCACGGGAGCTGGTTTGTACTGTATTTTAAAACTGTCTATATAGGTGATGCAACCGGTATTGGCGATGCACCAGTAGGTGCCGCTGCCTGTCACCTGGATGGTTGCTGAAGTAGCGCCATTGCTCCATTGATAGTCGGCCAACTGCACCATGCTTTTCAGCGACATTTGTACCGGGGTGGTGGTACAGTAAGATGTATCCAGTACGGAATACACTGTATCGGTTTTGCTGATGGGCATAACGGAGACATCATCTATATACAGGTAGCACCTGAACTTATTTGCGGGGTTGGCCACCAATGGCTGTACCATTTGATAGGCAGGCGCCGCCCCGTTGTTGAACCAGCCCAGTGTCAGCCATTCTTCGCCACCGGTGGCGGTATATACCCCGGCTATCTTTACCCAGTTAGCCGTATCGCCCAGGAACCTGCCCGGTGCGTTGGATATATGGTAGGGCATAGACATGGAATAACCCGTGGTTTGGGTATGCTGGGTGGCCGAAAAATTTACCCCCAGCTCGTCTATACCCACAAAATTGTACACCCCCGGCGAAATGGCATTGCTGACATGCAGGCTCACACAATATTTATCGCCTGCCTGCAAAGGCTGCAGCAGCCGGCACTGGATATATTCGCCAAAAGTGCTGGTGAGGGTGCCGTTTTGTATAGCCCCTTCCCAGGCAATGATGCCAGTGTAGCCATTGCCCGTGCGGGGGGGCTGTGTGCCGAAAGCATTTGCCGGTACCGATGCCTGCGAAACCGCGGAGGCGCAACTGTTGAAGTAATCTGCAGAGCCCGACTGCAGGGGGTTGACCCATGACTGTACCGTGGGGAAATTGGTATAACCGGGAGAAAACTCAAGGGCTGATATGCCTACGGGGCAACTGTTGTACGACTCGAAAGAGGGGTTGGGCACAAGGTTTTGCGCTGTGCATATACTACACAGGATGAACGCTGCTAACAGCGCCATACAGGATTTGATACTACTTACCATGCCCACCGGAATCAACATAGACTGCATTTTTTACCGAAGTGTTGGGGAAATGTTAAAGAAGTTAGTAGTAAGGGGTAAGTAATTAGTAGTAAGTGGTGATTTTTTGGTCGAAAACGTACTGATTTTGTTAACTCTGGTGTGACCATGTTTAACTGAAAGCAATATCACGCATTTACAAGTCATTGCCAATAAATGCATTATACGCTGTTTGTTAACTTTTGTTAACTCTGTGCGTATTTTTTCCGGGAAAATGGCTGAAATAAAAATCCCGCCTGTGGAGCGGGAGGATATAATACGATGATGGTGTTGGTGTGGCATAGTTACTATTTAATGCGATAATTACTTTGTTTTTACTACAATCACGCATCCCGAATTGTTAGGGACAGCCCCTTATACAGGGATGTTTACAACAAATATACAATATTTATGTGATTACATGAAATTAAAATACCGTTTAAACTATGATTTATTTGATTAAGTGACCCACGAATGGGCGGGCAGGTGACTATAATTATTTACCGGATATCATCTCGTCCTAGTGAAGAAATCATACATATCAAATCATCAACTCTTACACCATCCTGTAGTTCCGGTAGCTCATATTTATGCCCAGCTTGTTTTCGGCAAACTGTTTCAGTCGTTCTTTAAATGATGTACGGTTGAAGGATATATCATATTCAAACTGCCAGTTGCTGTTGCGGACGCGTTCCTGCATTACAGCCGGGTGCGTGCCTGTAAATTTTTCTACAGCATCGATATGCGCGGCATAGTCGAATACTTCAGCTTTGGAAACGTTTTTTTCCACCCATTCATCATCGTGCCACAGCTTATGAAATATTTCCTGCTTGCGCTGCATGGCACGGGGGTCTTTTACCCAGCCATAGTGATATACATAGGCATCCAGCAGTTTTACGTTCAGCTTCTCGTCATCACCTTTGCGGAAACCCTGTGCATCGCGGTAGGAATAAATGCGCTTATCGTTTCGCACTATACGTATCTCGTGCGGGTACCAGCGCGATGAGGTACCCACATAATCGTAAGAGCCATAAAAATGCAGGTATTTAAACAAGAGCCCGTCCACGCGTTTATCATCTTTCCAGTGCAGCATACCCTCCCTTATCGTATCCAGGTATCGCTCATGCACTATTTCGTCGCCCTGGATGTAAAAACACCAGTCTGCATCATCGCCTATTGCACGAAAAGCTTTGTTAGTTTCTTCGGCCAGAACCCTGCCGCCCGTGCGCAGGCTGTCGTCCCATTCGGTTTCAAAAATCCGTATTTTGACGGGGTCTATACTTTGTATCATTTGCAGGGTGCCGTCTTCCGACTTGCCCACTGCTATCACAAAATCATCGCACACAGGCAGTATGGACCGGATAGCCTCGGCTATGGGATAGTCGTATTTAATAGCATTCCTGATAAAGGTGAAACCCGTTACTTTCATTGGGGGCAAATGTACTAAAGCTATTCGGTTGCCAGCAGCCTCAGCAGCTTCTGTATTTCTTTGGCGTTTTCTGTATGATGTATGCTTTTCAGCAGGTCTTCCTGCTCTTTGGCCGTGAGGTGAAAGTTGAGCGCGGCTGATTTTTTTCCTTCTTCGGGAATGTATTGCAGGGTTACATATTCCAGTTTGTCGCCCATATAGGCTTCCAGGTAGTCTTTTATATAGCCGTGGCTGTACGATTGGAATGGTTCCCATTTGTTTTGTATGGCAAACAAGGGGTCGTATATCATTTTGCCCAGGGTATTCATTTCCGATGGGGGGAAAACTTCGAACTGCCGGGTATCCCGTATCTGCAGCATGATGACGTTGCCGGTATATTCGCGTATCCACCGGCGCACCACATGTATATACCGGCTGGAAAGTTCCATGCCGAAGTTATCGCGCAGGCCGGCATCCATAATATTGATGTTGGGTTGTGAAGGAAGTTTGACCACCGGCAATACGTAAGGGAAAGTAGCCGTCATTCGCAGTGCGGTGGTGAGCCGCAGGTTATAGGGGTCGTTGCCGCTGAAGAAAGCGGCGAAATCTACTGCGTCAATTGCCGGGTAGGTTTCATGCTCCAGGTCGTACTCCGACTGCGTGAGATAACCCAGGGGCTGGGTGGCCATCATCAGTTTCCGCCCATCGTTGATGATGGTGCCATTGATAATGGCCATAGGGGCAAGGCCCTCGGCTTCAGCGTGTTTGTAGTCGCCAATTTTCCTGTCCAGTACGCCATCGGTATTGCGTATCATTTCCTGCTCCATAGCATAACCCCTGTCTTTGGAATAGGAGTACCCTGCCAGCGATATTTTGTTGAAGGGGGATATAAGGTCTACACTCGCCAGCGAAAACACAATGGAGTTGAGCAGATCTTTGGCTATGTTTTGCTGGTAAGCGGCCTCATAAGGGTTGTCAATTCTCCCCTCCTGGTGCAGGTGGTGCAGCCCGCGCCAGTAGGCGGCGCCCATCATGCCGCCGGATGCGCCTGTGAACATAACAGCATGCCTGAAAAGTTTGCCGCCCGACAGGCTATCGGCATACTGCAGCGAGCGGAATGTCCAGAAAGCAGCACGTGTGCCGCCGCCGCTTACTGATATAATAACCAGGGGAGGTTTCCCATTGCTGTCGGCCACCTGTGCTTTCCATTTATCCAACCTGTGCAGCTCGGCATCCCTGTCCATATAGAAACGCTCTTTGTTAAATACTGCCCTTAGTGTATTATACTTATATTCCGGTTGTTCGGCTTTATAATCCAGGCCGTATGCGATGCTACGCAGGTCCACCACCCGCTCTTTTACCAGGAAGGCCACTACGGATATAATCATCGCCCACCCCAGTATCTCCCAACTGCGCAGGAAGTATTTCACAGAACCTACTAAACCCATTACCACAGAAAACAGCAGGAGGAAACTGGCCGCCGCCGGTACCCTGAGCGTAGGCTGCTCGCTGAAGAGCCCCAGCAGGAATAAAACCAGTATAGCGAATAATGTAGCGGTAGCTGCGTTGCGGCTGTGTTTGCGCATTACGGTATTGAGCAGGCGCGGGTGGTAACTCTCTACATCTGAGAATTTTTTGATTCTGAACTTCCCCGTCAGGAAGGTGTCCGCCTTCAGCAGATCCAGCTCTATATCCAGGCTGTCGTAAGGTATGATATTGCGTATCAGTTTTGGGTTGGTGATGCGGCCTATGACTGTCTTCAGCAAATCGCGCCCTACCCTGAAAAAATATGCGAAAGAGATAATAATGACTATAGCAAAGCCGAGGTAGAAGCCCGCCTGTATACGCAGTACCTGCACGATGCCCGCTTTCTCGTGAAACAATTGGAACCGGATGCTGACTATAGTATAAAAAACAAGAAAGAGTAAGGGCAGCAATGAATTGTTGAGGCAATACTTGATAAACGCAAAACGCACCGCCCCTATAAATGGTATGCGCGTATGGTTGATAATGAATGTGGTGATATGCCACGCCATAACAAATACAGCCATAGCGCCCCCCAGCAAAAACATACTGCGAAAATTGGTCTGACCCAGGTACTCAGGCGAAAGAAAAAGAGTAGATGCGCCGAATATGGCGGCGAAGTCGCCGGTGATAACCAGCACCAGTATAATCCAGAACAAGAGGAACAACTGGTACTTACGGAAATGGAGCAGGAACAACTGCACCGGGAGGAAACGGAATACACCCCTGAATATCTTGCTTATCCGTTCTTGCATACGGTTATTAAGTTACGTGAAAATTTTAATACTGACGCCGGTATATGGATATTTCTGGCATAAAAAATGTTATTATTACTCTTCAATAACCAAACATATACTTATGAAAAAAACCGCAACTACCCTTGCGCTGGCAGTATTGTTCAGCATGGCATTTGTATCCTGCAAGAAGGAGTACAACTGCACATGTGATGTCACCATGAACGTGCCTATGTTCGGGCAATTCAGTACTTCTACAACAGAAAGCCTTGGCAAACAAACCAAGAAAAATGCGAAAGCAGCCTGTGACCAGGCAGAAACCGAACTGGAGAATGAACTGATGGGATACGGCACCGCATCCTGCGAGATACGCAAAATTTAAGTTACAGAATGGAGTGCGCAGTATAGCGCACTCCATTCCGGGTATAAAAAAGGTAATTAGTTAAATATATCTTCCTGCCCCCGTACGGGGTATAATATAGTCAGGCTTTTAATGTAGGTTTGTAGCTATTGAGTACTGAAGAATGCGCATTTACTTTTTTGTTTTATGGATTGTTTTGCTTTGCGCTCCGGGCACGCTACTTGCGCAAAAGGAGGAGAAAGAAAAGAACCCCCGCATACTGATATTGCTGGACGGCTCGTCGAGCATGCTGCACGAATGGACAAAGGATAATATCCGTTTTGAGGCGGCGGCTAAAATAATAGACCGGCTGATGGATAGTGTGTATGCGGTAAACAACCAGGTGGAATTCGCATTGCGTGTGTACGGGCACCAGTACCCCACGTCTGCCAACAACTGCTTTGACAGTAAACTGGAGGTAATGTTCAGCCGCGACAACTATACGCAGATGCAGCTAAGACTGGCGGCACTGCACCCGCTGGGTATATCACCAATTGCCTACTCCATACAAAAAGCAGCAGAGCAGGACATGCAGAACCTGCGCGATAATAAATACAGCCTGATACTGATAACCGACGGAGGTGAAAGCTGCGAAGGGGATATATGTAAAGTGGTGGCAGAATTGCTGCGCAAGAAAATTGATTTTAAGCCCTATATACTTAGCCTGGTAGACTACGCCCCGCTGCGCAAGCAATACGATTGTATGGGAGAATACCTGCTGGTAACCACGCCCGATGAGATAGAACCCGTGGTAGGGAAGATAGTGGAGGCATACCGCAACACATTTATCCAACCCGTAGTTGTGGCCAAAGCTATAGAAACGGCAAGGCAGGCGCCCAGTGTGTTGAAAGTAACCACGCCGGAGTTTAAAGTAAAACTACCCGACCCCGAGCCTGAACCTAAAAAGGAAGTAGCGCAACAACCCGAGCCTGTACGGCCTGCACCACCACCACCCGAGCCGCCAAAGCCATCAAAAATAGTTGTGGCAGATGTGCAGCCTAAACCCAGGCAAGATGTAATAAGTATGGTAACTACCAGGAAGAGGATATTACCTGTTATGTATTTTTCCAAAGGTAGTTTTAACCAGGTGAAAGTACCTGTGCTGGTAATAAATATACCCGAGCCTGAGCCGGCACCCCAACCCGAGCGCCCCAAAGAGCCTGTGTATAAGCCTATGGTGCCGGCAGCCACCGCACCTGCACCGGTAGCCCGTGCTCCGAGGCCCACGCCAAAGACAACAGAATTTAAGATAAAGCCACGCGAAGAAACGGGCGAAACCAGCCTTATAATTAACTTTACTGACGGTAAGGGCAAATACTACCAGACCGCCCCTGAAGTAGTATTGCGCGATATGAGGACCAACGAGGTTGTACACAAATTTTACAGGGACGTAGATGTGTACGGTAAGCCCAGGCCACAGAAAAATGTGCCGCCGGGCACATACAACCTTACTATTACCGGGAAAGAAGGTATGGTATGGCAGGCCATAGAGGTGCGCAGCAACAATAAGAATGAACTTGACCTGATTGTTACCGATGGAGCGTTGGCATTTACCTATCCGACCAACTCTAAAAGGCCGGTGAAAGAGTTTTCTGCCAGGGTAAGCATGGCATTAAAAAGGAATAATATCGTAAAGCAATCCTGCACGGAAATACTGCCCTACGAACCTGAAAATTACCACATAGAAATTAATACCAACCCCAGAACAGTACGGAATGTCGACCTTGATTTCGGTGTTACCGTTTACGTAGGCATCGACGAACCCGGGCAGATAAAAGTATATAACCCTAAGGGATTTAAGTCAGAATTCCATTACCAGCATGGGGACAGGTACGAAAGGTTTCAGCCGCTGGATGTAAAAGGTAATGCAACAGAATTTGAATTCCTGATACAGCCGGGCAGGTATAAATTATTTTATATTGCTGACCCGCTGGTGCCCAACCCTCAACCTAAGATGAAGGAGTTCATCATCAAGAGCAATACCATTACCGAACTAACTTTGGATTAACAATTATGCTTCAATTCAAAGCTATCACACCCCATGATAAAGAGTATGCAGATGTATTTGCCCTAAGGGAAGAAATACTCCGCAGGCCGCTGGGGCTCTCGCTGCACGATGAGGACCTGGGTAATGAAGTGAACGAGTATATACTGGTGGCGGAAGAAGAGGATATTATTGTAGCCTGCCTTATTCTTACTCCCCGTAATGAACAGATGGTGCAACTGAGGCAGATGGCCGTAGCCGAACATATGCAGGGAAAAAACATAGGCAGGCAACTAGTAGCCTATGCTGAACAATTTGCCCGGGACAAGGGTTATACACAAATAATGCTGCATGCGCGTATGGTGGCGAAGGGCTTTTATGAAAAGCTGGGCTACAGGCAGCAGGGTGGTATCTTTACAGAAGTGAACATCCCTCATGTGGAAATGGTAAAAAACAAACCTTGACAAACTGCAGCAATAAGCATAAAGGCGTAGAGGTACGACTATTTACCGACAGTGCATCGCTGCCGCCTGAATGGAACAGTTTAACACCCCAAGACCACTTCTTGCAAAGTCGGCAACTCAAAGTTGCCGAGCAGTCTTCATTGCCTGATATCAGTTTTAGTTACGCATTGGTGTATGATAACAATATACCCGTACTCGCAGCAGGATTCCAGCTGTTGCAGCTCAAGACAAAACATGTGAACCATAACATGGTGGAGCCATGGAAGTATGTAGCCTGGCAATTGTATACCGGTATAGCAAGGCCCAAACTGTTAGTGAGTGGCCACCTGTTCCGCCACGATGTTGATTCTGTGTTTTGTGCCGGGGGCATATCGGGTTATGATATATATACCTATTACAAAGAGGCGATAGATGCCGCCATGCGCAAAAGCTGTGCATCGGCGGTGCTGATAAAAGATATGCCCGCCCGGCTGGATAAATACTTCAGCAACTACGAACCGCAATACATGATGCTGCGCAACGATATATCTATGGAAATGGATATACCCGCTACCTGGCAAACTATAAATGATTATGAACACGCGCTGAAGCACAAATACGCCCAACGATACAGGAAAATAAGAGAGCGCTGGCATGAACTGGACATAAAGGAATTGGATATGGCGCAGGTGGCTGAACATAAAGAGAGCCTGTATGCACTATACCAACAGGTAACCGACCACCAGCAGGTGCGTATAGGCTTACTGAGTCCTGATTTCATACCCATGCTGAAACAACAGGACGACAGGCTGAAGGTATGGGGCATATACGAAGGTGTGCAGCTTATTGGTTTTTTCAGCGCATGGGTGTACGAGGATACTTTTGATATGTTTTACATCGGGTTCGACTATGAGAAGAACAAAGAATTCAACCTGTATTTCAATATACTTTTCTTCGCCATAGAACAGGCCATACACTACCGCAAACCGAAACTGATACTGGGGCGCACCGCCTTAGATGCCAAAGCGCGCCTGGGTTGCAAGCCGCGGTACCTGTCCACTTTCCTGTACATTAAGAACGGAATGGTGCGCAGCCGCATCATGCAGGCACAGAATAATACCACCACCAACGAAGGTGCATGGGAAAACAAGCACCCGTTCAGGAAAGCCGGATAGTATTGCAATATTATATTCCGTATTTTGTCTGCCAGGCTATAACCGATATGAAAAATAAGACACTATCCGGCATTATTGTTTTTACCATTCTTTTTTTAGTAATCAGCAGTATCCGTTACCATGATTTCTTGTTTGCGCTGCCCTACGGATTACATGAAGAAGCACAAGCAGACAGGTTGGCACTGGCTATACAATTCTATGATGAGGGTATGAACTTTTTCAAACCCCGCACCTATAATATGGCCGCTGAAGACAGGATAGTAGCGGCTGAATTTCCAATACATAGTTATGCCACAGCGGCATTGGCACATATTTTCGGCAGGGAGCATATTAATGCAATATATCGTTTGCTGACATTAGTGATGGTGTATGCAGGATTATTGGCATTGTATCTGACAGCATTTAAAGCTACACGAGACAGAGTAATTTCTTTATTCGTTCCTTTTTTCCTGTTTTGCTCGCCTGTTTTTGCTTATTACGCATGTACCTCAATGCCCGATGCTGCGGCGGTTGGTACCAGTTTTATCGGCTTTTACTTTTTTTACCTATGGCTATCCACCCAAAGATTTTCTTCATTGCGTACTGCCATAATATTTTTTACCGTTGCCACGCTTATCAAAACGACATTAGGCATAGTATTGCTTGCAGGTATGTCATACGCTTTCCTGAACATTTTTTTATTTTCAAACGGCCAGACGAAAAAACAGAAATGGGAAGTAGTATGGGTATGTGCTGCTTCCCTGTCTGTAATACTCGCCTATTATTTTTACAACCAATACCTTATCGCTCGCTACCATGGCTATGTTTTTGTATTGCGAGTACTACCCTTTGAAAATTGGGAAGAAATAAAACTGTATTTCACATACAGCCTGAGACATACATACATAAATGAATACTTTATAGTACCCCAATACCCTTTTATTTTTTTGCTGCTTATAAGTGGCTCGCTTGCCCTTTATATGAACAAAAGCAGGAACAAATGGCTGCTGTTTTTTGTAATCATGTTTACAGGAACTACAATTACCACATTTTTATTCGGGCATCAACTTATTCACCACGATTATTATTTCATGTCTATGTGGATGCCGGCACTTACTATAGCATTGCTGACAGGCATAATTGAAGTCAGGAATACAATAAATACATCGAAAGGTGCGCTACTGCTAAATAGTGCTGCAGTTACAACATTGTTGATACTTATTGTTTTTGCGCATAGTTATTTCAATTCCCGTATGCTACTTGAAGATTACCGCTACCCCGGAATAAAAAAGGCATTGCGGTCGAACTGGATGCATGGTGGCGCTGAAAAACTGGATAAACTGGGCATAGGCAGGGACAGTGCCATTTTTGTACTGGATGAGGGGCCTGCTAATACCGCCCTTGTATACTTTGACAGGAAAGGGATGAATGCGCCACGCGGAGCATGGGAAGGAAATATATTGAATGTACGAGAATATATGAACCGGCAAAAAATACACATAATGGTTTGCGACGCACGTAAAATGCCCGAAATAGAGGCCACTTACACACCCGTGTTTAATGAACTGTTTAGCCAATTATATCGAGACGAACATTGTGCAATATATGCTCTGAACAATTAGTGTGCCGCCAGCCAATTGACACCTACGCCCGCTTCTGCATTTACAGGAACGTTATAAGGCAATGACATAGCACTCTCCATACTGCTCACCACTAATTGTTTCATTTCATCCACCTCGTTTTCAGGCACATCAAATACCAATTCATCATGCACCTGCAAAATCATCTTTGATTTCAACGTGGTTTTTTTCATAGCATCATGCACCTTTATCATGGCCAGCTTTATCATATCGGCGGCTGTACCCTGTATGGGCGAGTTGATAGCGTTGCGCTCGGCGAAGCCCCGCACTGTCTGGTTGGCCGAGTTGATATCCGCCAGGTAGCGCTTACGGCCTTTCAGTGTTTGTACATAACCATGCTCCCGGGCGAAGTTGATAGTATCGTCCATATACCGCTTGATGCCGGGGTATTGTATGAAGTAGTTGTCAATTATTTCTTTGGCTTCGGTACGGCCTATTCCCAGTGAACCTGCCAGGCCAAAAGCCGTTTGCCCGTATATGATACCGAAGTTGACGGCTTTAGCGGCACGGCGCATTTCTTTGGTTACTTCAGTTTCATCCACTCCGTACACCCGTGCAGCCGTAGCGGTATGTATATCCTTATTGTCTTTAAAGGCCTGTATCATCGCCTCGTCGTTACTTATAGATGCTACAATGCGCAGTTCTATCTGCGAGTAGTCGGCAGAAAGCAATACCCAGCCACTCTCGCGGGGGATGAATGCTTTTCTTATTTCCCTGCCCCTGTCGGTGCGTATGGGTATATTCTGCAGGTTGGGGTTGATGCTGCTGAGCCTGCCCGTTACCGCTACCGACTGGTTGAAATTGGTATGTACCCTGCCTGTACGCGGATTAATCATGGTAGGCAGTGCATCTACGTAGGTGCTTTTCAGTTTACTCAACTCGCGGAAGACAAGTATATTATCTACTATCGCATGTTTGCCCTGTAGCTTTTGCAATACATCTTCACCTGTAGCATATTGCCCGGTTTTTGTCTTTTTGGCTTTATCGTCCAGCTTCAGTTTGTCGAACAGCACTTCGCCCAACTGCTTGGGCGATGCCAGGTTGAAGGCAATGCCAGCCTGTTGGTACACACTTTCTTCCGCAGCCTTTATGTCCCGCTCCAGTTCTTTTGAGTAGTCTTTCAAAAAATTAATATCGATACCTACGCCTTCAAATTCCATATCGAGCAACACGGGCACCAGCGGGTTTTCCACTTCGGCAAATACGGGACGCACTTCGCATTTGTCCAGTAGCGGGTCCAGTGCATGTTTTAGTTGCAGGGTTACATCCGCGTCTTCCGCAGCATATTCTTTTACATCCTCCAGCGGCACGTCTTTCATACTGCCCTGGCTTTTTCCTTTTTTGCCTATTAGTGTTTCTATAGATATGGGTTCGTAGCCCAGGTACTTGCCACTCATGGCATCCATGTTGTGTTTGCCTTCGGGCTCTATCACGTAATGCGCCAGCATGGTATCATATATTTTACCTTTCAGCTCAATACCATACCATTTAAACATCAGCATATCGTACTTGATGTTTTGCCCTACCCATGTTATGTCTTCCCTGTCAAATACAGGTTTGAATATGTTGAGGAATTGCTGTATAGCTTCTTTGCCTTCGGGCATAGCTACATAATATGCTTTACCTTTTTGCCAGCATACACTCATACCCAACATATCTGCCATGTTAGCGTCTATATTGGTTGTTTCGGTATCAAAGGCTATTTCATTTTGTTGCAGCATTTCGTCAGCAAGTTGCTTTGCGGCAGCTTCATCCTGCACCAATATATATTCGTGTGGTGTGGTGGCGGCTGTAGCTAAATCGTGTATGGTCGTTGTTTCTGCAACAGGCTCTGCTACGGCTACGTCTGCATACAGTGCTGCAGCCTTGGCCTGTGGTATGGGATTGCCAAACAGGTCGAGTGCTACATTCGCATCTGCAACTCCGGTTGTTTCAGCACCCGCAACAGGCACGTCATCACCCAATATCCTTTTGCCCAGGGTTTTAAATTCCAGCTCTGCGAATACTTCCCTCAGTACATCTTTGTTCGGCGGGTCCACACGGAAGTTCTCTTCATGAAAGTTAACCGGCACATTGGTGATAATTGTCGCCAGTTTTTTCGACATAATGGCCAGGTCTTTATTATCCCTGATTTTCTCGCCCAGCTTTCCTTTAATGTTGTCCGCATTGGCCAGTATGTTTTCCAGCGTGTCATATTCGGCCAATAGCTTGGCGGCTGTCTTTTCGCCCACGCCGGGTATGCCGGGAATGTTATCTACCGAGTCGCCCATCAGGCCCAGCATGTCTATTACCTGGTCTACCCTTTTGATACTCCATTTTTCGCAGACTTCTTTCGGGCCAAGTATCTCCACGCCATTGCCCTGGTAGCTGGGTTTGTATATAAATATATTGTCGCGCACCAATTGTCCGTAGTCCTTATCAGGCGTTACCATATATACCTCATAACCCATATCTGCAGCCTCGTATGCCAGCCCGCCTATCACATCATCGGCCTCAAAACCATCGCTTGCCATTACAGGTATATTAAACCCCTCTATAATACGCTTGATATCCGGTACAGCTATCACCAGGTCTTCGGGTGTTTCCTGGCGGTTGGCTTTGTAATCTGCAAAATCAACATGCCTTTCCGTAGGAGCAGATGTATCGAACACCACAGCCAGGTGGGTGGGGTTTTCCTTGCGTATCAGGTCGTACAGTGTATTGGTGAAGCCAAACTGTGCATTGGTATTCTTGCCCTTGCTGGTGATGCGCGGCGAACGTATCAATGCATAGTAAGCACGGAATATCAATGCATAAGCGTCTAGGAGGAATAGTTTTTTATCAGCCATGCGGTAAATTTAAGATTTTGGCGGGAAGGTTAACCGCCTGGAAAATTAATAGGTAAAATGCCGATAAAGAGAAAGCCGCACCCGGTCATACCGTGTGCGGCTGAATATTATAAATATTATCTACTGTTTAATAAATGCCGATGAACCTAACCAAGCCCCATTATCATAAGCAGCCAGGTAATAATTGCCGGTAGCCATAAGGCTTATGTCTATTGCTGTTTGGCCCGCTTGCGCAGATTGCTCCAACACCTTTCTGCCTAAGGCATCATAAACAACCAGTTGCACTTTGCGTTTTCCGGCCACAGATACATGGAGAACATTATTTGCAGGGTTAGGATATAAAATGGGCGCATTCTTACCTGCAATACCGCTAATATTTACTGTGCCGGTAGCGAAGGCAAGAAAAAACGGGTCGTTGCCGATGTCAAAGCTGGCGATTAGCGCTTTGCTGCTTTCATTGAATACCGAAACAGAATCGTGGAAATGATGTACAGCCCAGAGTTCTGCCCTGGTGGGATGCCGGTAGAGGTTCATAATAGGTTTGTCGGATACCATAGAATCTAACAGCATTTTAGTGGCTACGGAATACATGTAAACGTTGGTTCCGTTTGCAGCATAGATTTTACTGCTATCGCCCGACACCTCTATAGCTGCGTGGCCGGCCGGCGAGGTATCAAACGAATCGACAACAGTTTTGGTAGCGCCGTCTATCCTGAATATCTTTTTCATATTCAGTGCCGCTTTGTAGGCTACGGTACCACCCTTGCTGAACCGAACATCTGAGTTATCGAATTTGTTGGACGAAATATCAATAGTGGCACCAGCACTCAGGCCTGTAGAATAATCTACTATGTATATCATACTGTCTGCTGCCACCCATGCTTCGTTAGCTCCCGGGCGTTCTTCTATCCTGTTGGGTTTGCCAGCAAGTACTAAGCTGTCTATAGCCTTTGTCTGGGGGTTTAGCCGGTATACTGCCATGCTCCTGAGAGAAAATACCGTGTTAGACAGGTTGGTAGATGACATATCGCCCCCGGATCCCGGCAGTGATACTGAATCAACGATGGCGCTGTTAGCGATATTTATATAGTATATCTTGTCGGCTGTGGCGTTAGCTCCGGAAGCATAGAATAGCTGGCCATTAACAGAAGCGGATACATTGCCGAAATTTCCAGTCCCAATATTCGCGGTCTTCTTGTAATTCGTACCGTCTATCAATGCCGTGCCGGTACCAAAACCGTTGGAAAGTATAGGCTGCGCATTGACTGCGTTGCCGGCAAGGACAAGCATCAATGATATGTATAGTAATTTCATAAGCCATTAGTTTGCAACAAAGTAACAAAATTGATTATGCATGCACTATACCGCTTATACGGTAAGTTTTAATACGGGGCAGTACGGACTGGTAACAGTGATTGTTTTCAATTTTTCACCTCGCCCCTCAAAAAAATTCTTCTCTTTGCTGTAACTTTTCTACAAGTCCCCCGATTTATTATACGAATGGAGCTTAATGAGTATAATTCCTGCGTACGCGAGTGGTCTGATGCGGTGTACCGCTTCGCCTGCAAGTGCACGGGCAATGGCGAGGACGCAAGGGATATTACTCAAAACAGCTTCGAAGTTCTTTGGCAGAAAAGGAAAGATGTGGCTCCGGCCAAGGCCAAGTCATTCCTCTTCCAGGTGGCATACAGGCAGTCGGTAGACTTGTACCGGAAGCAGAACCGCATCAGCTACAAAGAAGAAGTAAGGGATGACAGGGTGGTAACTACCACTAACAGCGACCTGAAGAAGGTTTTGGACAGGGCCCTGTCCAGGCTGGACGACCAGGCGCGGGCATTGGTATTGCTGAAGGACTACGAAGGATATAGTTATGATGAAATAGCACAAATAACCGGGTTGTCCGACTCGCAGGTAAAAGTATACCTGCACCGCGCCCGAAAGACACTGAAAGACTACCTGGTAAGTGTGGAACACGTAATATAAAAAAACAGAAGCTATGGTGAATTTGGAGAATTATGAGGAGTATATGCTGCTGTATGCAGATAAGGAGCTAAGCCCTGAACAGGAACAAGCCCTGCTGGACTTTGTGCAGCAGCACCCCGGGCTGAAAGCGGAGCTGCATGCTTATTCCGTTACCCGCCTGCAACCTGACGAGGCTGTAGTGTTTGCCGGCAAGGAGGCGTTGCTGAAAACAGAACCCGGCGGAAGAACTATGTGGCTGGGCAACTGGAAAACATATGCAGCAGCAGCAGGCATCATACTTTTCGTAGTCTTATTCAGTATAAACCGTAATAACGAAGAACTGGCCGCGCCAACCATAGCTAAAAAAGAAACAATAACAGCACCTGTAACTACCCCGCCCACTGTTATTCAGGAAGAGCCGGAAGTAAAAGAAGAGCTCCATTCAAAACCACCTGTGAACACTGTTGCCGTGGAGACAATACGCCCGATAACCAAAACCAAGCCTGTAGCGGAACCGCACCGGGCAGAGAAGACACCGGCCTCTGTACAGCCCGTGGCAGAACAAGAAGAGGTGATAGTGAAAACTGTAGTGAAACAAGACACCGCACGGTATATTGCAGAAGCAACTACCCCGCAAAAGAAAACAATAACCCAACAGCAGGAGCCCGAAGCTACCATCCCTCAACCTGCAGACAAGAAAAATAACTTTATAGCGGCAGTACTGGGTGAAAAACCTGCCGGATTGGAGCGGCTGGAAGAAGAAGTAAATGAAAAACTCAACACCGTCAAAACAATAAGAGAACAAATAAAAAATACAGACGCAGAAGTGAGCTTCCGCATTGGTAAAAAAGAACTATTTACAGTAAAGCTTTAAAAAATAAATACGATGAAATACAGGATATTATTTGCAATAGTAGGTTTAGCCTTATTTACGGGCAACGCAGCTACGGCACAGGAGAAAGAGAAGAAGAAAATGAGCATATCCCTCGGCTCAGATGGCTTTGCCATCAACTCTGAAACTAAAAAGGAGGATAATAAAGTAGAGAAAAAGTTTGACGTAGAGGTGGGTATTGTGGATATAGGGCTCAATTCCATACAGGATAAAAGTAACTACAACAGCGCAGCCGCACAAAACCTGCTGAATGTACCCGATGCTTATCAGAATGAAAACCTGTTTAACCTGCGTAGTGGCAAATCGTGGAATGTGAACGTGTGGCCGGTAATTACCAGTTGGAAACTGGTGAATGGCGGCGGACAAAAGATATACTTCGGTACAGGTGTGGGGCTGCAGATGTACAATTTCCGCTTCAATCGTCCGGTGACCTATATCAATGAAGTGAGCCCTATGGCTTACCTGGACACAGTACACACGATTACCAAAAACAAGCTGGGCTTTACCTACCTGAGCGTGCCGTTGATGCTGACCTTTAAAACCAAAGCGGCACACAAAGCATGGTTTGTATATGGTGTAGGTATTACAGGTGGCTATAGGCTGGCATCGTGGACAAAACAAGTATCCAACGAACGTGGTAAGCAGAAGAACCATGACAAATTCAATTTCAGCGACTTTAACAGTTGCATCACTGCAGAGCTGGGACTGGACGGATACTTCAGGTTGTATGCCAGCTACCAACTGACACCGCTTGCTGAAAACGCCCTCGACCAGCGCCCTTTCTCTATAGGATTGCGTTTCGGAGGGGTATAAATATATATTATCAGCGGCCTTTGCAGTATAGGTGTACTGCAAAGGCTGCATAATACATACTGCTAATGGGAATTATGGTTAGTAATAGAATATTTTCCTGAGGATTACCAGCAATATATTACGCGCCCTGCTTCTTATGTTCAATATATTTTTCTGCACTTTGTACATAATTTATTGATATACGGTAAATCTATGTTAATGGCTTGCCGGCCATTAAACCACTACAAAGAAAATCCGTCTGTCTCCTTTGATTATCAAATGTATCTGCATGTATATCAATGGCTTTAACAGCCCGGCTGCTTAAATGTTCATACATTTGCATTTTATTTTTTATCAACAGACAGTTAATTGTGGGCAGAAGTTTAATCGCGTTAATAGTTTTTTTAACAGGCAATATATTTTCAACATATGCGCAGAACAGTACAGTAAAAGGAACAGTGGTAGGTGCTAAGAATATCCCTGTGCCCTATGCTACTGTTACGCTCCTCAAAACTGCGGATTCATCTGTAGTAAATGGCGGCATTACAGATGAGAACGGCCAGTTCGAAATATCACCTGTATCCTTTGGTTCTTTTGTACTCCGTATCACTGGTATAGGTTTCAATACCAAAATGCTCAGCGTGAGCATAAACGAGAATGAACAGGTGAAAAACCTGGGCAGGATAAACGTAAACACTACTACGCAGATGATGGAAGAAGTGCAGATAGTGAGCGAGCGCCCCATGATGGAAATGGGTATAGATAAAAAAGTATTTAATGTAGATAAGAATATTACCAGTACGGGCGGTAGCGCCAGCGATGTGTTGCAGAATGTACCCTCCGTATCAGTAGACGTGGATGGCGCCGTAAGCCTGAGGGGTAAAAGCAATGTAACCATACTGATAGATGGTAAACCCGCCACCCTGCTGGGCGGCGACGAAACCACAGCATTGCAAAGCCTGCCCGCTTCCAGCATCGACCAGGTAGAGGTGATTACCAATCCATCTGCCAAATACGATGCAACAGGAATGACCGGTATTATTAATATCATTACCAAAAGAGAAAAGAAATTTGGCTTCAACGGCAGCATTAACCTGGGTGCCGGAACACGCGATAAATATAACGGCAGCCTGAACCTGAATATGAAAAATGAGAAATGGAATATTTTCCTCAACAGCAGTTATCGTCAAAACAGGAACTACCAGCGAAATACTACATTAAGAGATAACCAATTCAACAGTGGCCTGTCAGAAAGCTACGAGGATAATCTGCGTATGTTCAATGGCTTTTTCAATAGTATAGGCGCAGAGTACAGGATTGACACTAATAACAGTGTAACACTGACCCAAAACATCAATAAGATGTATTGGGGTGGCAAGGGCAACTCTGTCCTCAGCGAGTATAATTCAGAAAACGATTTGGCATACCGCCGGGAGCGTGATTTCATTTCGGGAGGCGGGCCGTTATCTTCATCTACATCGCTTGATTACAAAAGGAAGTTTGCAAAGAAAGAAAGAGAGTTGACCGCCAATGCTACATATGCCACCTCATGGAGGGATGGTGAGCAGGAGTATACTACTAATACCTACAACTCAGCAGATGTATTGACAGAAGGCCCTATATACCAGGATGCACCCAATACCAGTGGTAACAATAGCCTCAATTCGCAAATAGATTATGTATCGCCCATGCTGACGAAAAACGGCAAACTGGAAGCCGGGTTAAAATCGCAGATGTTCTGGCTGAAAAGTGATAATAAACCCACCACTGATTCAGCAGGTACGGGAGCTACAATAGATAGCATTTTGTTCAATGGATATGATTATCAACAACATATATATGCGGCATATACCAGTTGGAGCGACAAGGTGGGGAAGTTTCGCTACCAGGGTGGCTTGAGGATGGAATATGCCTACTATGCAGGTACTACCACCCAGGTGAAGGGTAATTACAAAAATGAATTCCTGAACCTGTTCCCTTCAGCCTTTGTGTCGTACGAGCTTCCAAAGAGCCAGAGTGTGTATTTCAGCTATACCAGGCGTACACACAGGCCCAGGTTCTGGCACCTGTTGCCGTTTGTAGACCTGTCGAATCCGCAGGATACCAGCGTGGGCAACCCCGACCTGGTTCCCGAGTTCATCCACAACTTTGAACTGAATTATAATAAGCTGTACGACAAAGGCCATAATATCATTGTAAGCGGCTATTATCAATACACACAAAACCTGATAGAGCGTTACAGGATATTGCATAGTGATGGTAAATCCCTAACCCAACGCCGCAACCTGAATGCCGGCCTCACTTATGGCCTGGAACTTACCGGCCAGGTGCAATTGGTAGAACGAGTATGGGATATGACTTTAAATACCAACCTTTTTTATAACCAGATACTGGGCAGTAATATTGACCCCGCGCTTGACAATAGCGGGTTCGGCTGGTTTGCCAAGTTGAATACGACCGTAAAACTCCCTAAAAACTTCTCAGTACAGGTAAATGGTAATTACGAAGGGCCCAAAGTGGTAGCACAGGGTTTCAGGCAGGAAGTGTACTGGATAGACGTTGCAGTCCGCAAAAATTTCTGGGAGGGAAGAGCTAACCTGGTGTTAAATGTTTCTGATATTTTCAATACACGCAAATACACTACCGACTTTGATTTCGGGCAATATTTGCAAAGTAATTACAACGACAGGGAAACACGTATAGGCAACATCACCTTCTCTTACCGCTTCGGAACCAGCGAAAACAGGGGATTTGGCGGAAGGAAACGTAATGGCAGGGGCAATAAAACAGATAATACCCCGGACACAAATAAGGACCGTGATAATATCAAAGACAAAGATGATGATAATGGCGGGGGTGGCAATGGCGGAGGAGGTTTTTAAACATTGAGGGTTGTAGTATGAAAAAGTTGTAAATTGTAGTTATGAAAAAGCTTTTCATACTGTTATTGTGCAGCCCGTTACTGTTTGTACACCAGGGTAAAGCCCAGTTTGGAGATATACTGAACAAGGGTAAAAAGATATTAAACGAACAAACCGGAAATGGCGGCAGCAATTTGACCAATTCCGAAATAATCGCGGGGCTGAAACAAGCCCTTGAAATAGGTTCTAACAATGCCGGCAGCCAGCTTTCCGCTTTAAATGGTTATTTCGGCAATCAGCTGATAAAAATACTGATGCCCCCCGAAGTGCGGCAGGTAGAACAAACATTGCGCTCTATAGGTATGGGTAGCGAAGTAGACAAGGCCATCCTGGCCATGAACCGTGCGGCTGAAGATGCTGCTCAAAAAGCGGCACCCATATTCGTAGACGCCATCCGTACCATTACTATACAAGATGGGTTAAGCATACTGCGTGGCGGCAACGGCGCCGCTACTAATTACCTGAAGGGCAGGACTACACAACAACTCACTAACGCCTTCCGCCCTGTTATCGAAAATTCGTTGCGCAAAGTGGATGCAACCAAATATTGGTCGCAGGTATTTACCATCTACAACAGGCTACCTACTACAAGAACAAAAGTAAATCCTGACCTGACCGGCTATGTGACCGAAAGGGCATTGAACGGATTGTTTGTAACAGTAGAGCAGGAAGAAAATAAAATCAGGCAAAATCCATCGGCAAGGGTCACAGATCTTTTAAAAAAGGTATTTGGCCAGGGCTGATAGTACATTGTATATAATAAACAGGCAGCAAATTGTTTCTTTAAAGTAACCGGTTATGACACAAGACAGCAACCAGGCAACCACATTGTCAGCATGGTGGGAACAACAATCCTTCGACCACAAATCATTGTTTACCCTGAATGAACAGGGAGAATTATTGCTGAAAGAGTACAACGACTACAAACAACGGCCCGTTGGTACTCTGACCGCTGATAATGCAGACATGTTATTTAACCTGCTGGTAGAAAAGTTTCCGGAAGTGGAAGCTAAAGTAACCGAACTGGTGAATGAGTGGAATGCTGAGCCTGATAAGCTAAAACTACTGGGTAAGGTGGAGCGGATGAAAGAATACCTGCACCATGCCAGTGCTGTGGGCGATTTCCATACCATATATAAGATAGTAGAAAACCTGGACAAGGAAATAACCAAGCTGACAGAAGAGAACTACGCCAAAAAGCTGGCATTGGTTGAAAAAGCCGAAGGAATGTCTGTGGGCGAAGACTGGAAAGAAACTACGGAAGCGCTACGCAACCTGGCGGAAGAGTGGAAGCAGATAGGACACCTGGATAAGAAAAGAAATGATGAACTATGGGCCAGGCTGGAAGCTGCTAAGGACAAGTTCTTTGAGCGTAAGCGGGAACACCAGGAAGATGTGAATAAAGAAATGCTGCAGAACCTGGACCTGAAAATGGAAATAGTGGACAAGGCCGAGGCGCTGGCAGCATCTGAAGACTGGAAGAAAGCTACAGATGAATTTAAAGCCCTGATGGAACAATGGAAAGGCATAGGCCGCACCATGCACGACAAGAACGAAGAGTTGTGGAAACGTTTCACAGAGGCCAACAATGTGTTTTTCGAAAAAAAGAAACAGCACTTTGAGATAATACATAAAGAGCAGGAGGACAACTACAACGCCAAGCTGGCATTGGTAGAACAGGCGGAAGCCATGAAGGAAAGCACTGAATGGAATGAAACCACCCTGGCCTATACCAACCTGATGGAGGAATGGAAAAAGCTGGGCAGGGTGCCTAAAGAGAAATCGGACGAAATATGGAACCGCTTTAATGAAGCGCGCGATTATTTCTTCAATAACAAACGCAAGAATTTTGAAGAATTCAAACTATCGCTGGAGGACAACTATGCGCAGAAACTGGCGCTGCTGAAAAGAGCTGAAGACCTGCAAGACTCTACACAATGGCGGGAGTCTACAGAAGAGTTGAATGAACTGATGGATGAATGGAAAAAGATTGGGCCAGTACCACGTAAGCACAGCAACGAAATATGGGAAAGGTTCCTGGCTGCAAGGAAGAACTTCTTCAACCGTAAAGACACCAATCGGGAGAAACGCAAGCACATAATAGAGAAGAAAGAGAAAGAAAGGGTAAACCAGACAATAGGATTTGTAGACAAAATACGGGCTGAACTAAGAGAAGAAGAAGAAAAACTGGCTGACTTTCAGCAGGGGATTGAAAACATTACCCCCGGCATGAAAAAAGAAGCTGAACTGCGGGACCATCTTACTAAACTGATAGCACAAACCGAGCATAAAATAGAACACAAGAAAGAAAAGCTGGAACAGGCAGAAAAACAACTGAATGCAATTGCCGGAAAAGAAAATACAGGCCAATAGGCAACTAACTATATAAAGGAGCGGGTAGTAACCAGTTACTACCCGCTCCTTTATATTTGTAAATATTATACCGAGAAACTCTCGCCACAACCGCAGGTACGGCTGGCGTTGGGGTTGTCAAAAT
The DNA here is from genome assembly GCA_964515955.1 of uncultured Flavipsychrobacter sp. GTDB lineage: Bacteria > Bacteroidota > Bacteroidia > Chitinophagales > Chitinophagaceae > UBA5543. Next base: position 69,250 of record CAZEZM010000013.1, read on the forward strand.
GAAAACCCTTGCCATTCAACCCGTCTGAAAATTCCAGTACAGTATCGCAGAGGTACAGGAAACTTTTAAGGTCTGTAACTAATTTTACATCACCTTCTTCAAATACCTGGTCATTAGGCTGTGCTTCGTTGTCAAAATCCAGCTTGTACGACAAGCCGGAACAACCACCGCCTACTACTCCCACACGTAGAAAATAAGAATCGTCCAGCCCGGCATCGCGCTTTAGCTGCTCAATCTTTTTCTTTGCTTTTTCACTGATGTGTATCATATTCTCTGCATCTTATAAAGTGGCTGAAAGTGCTTTTGCCTGCAACACAAACCGTTCTAAACACATGCACCGTCAACCACTAAAAAGTTATTGTCACTATCCCTTAATGTTTCTTTTCGTCCAATACGAGTTCTTCCATACCATTCTTTACGCGGTAGTCGTTGATAGCCGCTTTGATAGCGTCTTCAGCCAATACCGAGCAGTGAATTTTTACCGGGGGAAGGTTCAGCTCTTCTACTATATCCATATTGTCTATAGTCAGTGCCTGGTCTACTGTTTTGCCTTTCAGCCATTCTGTAGCCAGCGATGATGATGCTATTGCAGAGCCGCACCCGAAAGTCTTGAACTTAGCGTCTTTGATAAGGCCGGTAGTTTCATCTACCTCTATCTGCAGGCGCATTACGTCGCCGCACTCAGGTGCACCCACAAGGCCGGTTCCTACGTTCTGCTTCGCTTTATCCAGCGTGCCCACGTTTTTGGGGTTCTGGTAGTGGTCTATTACTTTTTCTGAATATGCCATAATATTTTACTTTTTATTTTGGTTAGTGATGCGCCCATTCAATAGCGTCCAGGTCAATGCCTTCTTTATACATTTCCCATAGCGGGCTCATCTCTCTTAATTTCAATACAGTTTCTTTTATCGCACCGATAGTATAGTCTATCTGCTCGTCGGTAGTAAAACGGCCCAGGCCAAAACGCAGAGAACTGTGCGCCAGGTCGTCACCCAAACCTAATGCTTTCAATACATAAGATGGTTCTAATGAGGCCGATGTACATGCCGAACCACTGGACAGTGCAATGTTCTTGTTGAAGCCCATCATCAGCCCCTCACCCTCTACATATTTGAAAGAGATATTGGCTACGTGCGGCAGGCGGTGTTCCACATTACCGTTTACATAAGCTTCTTCCAGTTCCAGCAAGCCTTTCTCCAGCCTGTCGCGCATTACACTCAGGCGGGCAGCTTCTGCTTCCATCTCGTTCATGCTTATCTCGCAGGCTTTACCAAAGCCTACTATGCCCGGCACGTTCATAGTGCCGCTACGCATACCGCGCTCATGGCCACCGCCATCCATCTGTGCGGTCACCTTTACACGGGGATTCTTGCGGCGTACATACAATGCGCCTACCCCTTTGGGGCCATACATTTTATGCGCGCTGAAGGCCATCAGGTCAATACCATCAGCTTCTACATCCACAGGTATTTTACCTACAGCCTGTGTTGCATCGGTAAAGAATAATACACCGTGTTTTTTCGCTATGGCGCTTATTTCGCGTATGGGCTGTACTACACCTATCTCATTATTGCCGTACATGATGGAAATAAGGATGGTCTTAGATGTAATTGCTTTTTCCAGTTCACCCAGGTCTACCAGGCCATCAGGCTGCACCTGCAGGTAAGTAACCTCGCCACCCAGTTTTTCTATATGCTTGCAGGTATCCAGCACAGCTTTGTGCTCGGTAGTGCAGGTAATGATGTGATTACCTTTAGAGCTATACATCTCGAAAACACCTTTCAGGGCCAGGTTATCAGCCTCTGTAGCGCCGGAAGTAAATATGATTTCTTTGGGGCTGGCGTTGATCAGTTTTGCTACTTGTTCACGTGCATAATCCACAGCTTCTTCGGCTACCCACCCAAAGGGATGGCTGCGGCTGGCAGCATTACCGAATTTCTCGGTAAAATATGGTATCATCTCATCCAGTACCCTTGGGTCGCAAGGCGTAGTGGCGTTATTATCCAGGTATATTGGCAATTTCACACTCATGTTCTGATTACGTTGATAATGTTGGTATACAAAGTTACGTACTAATCAGCGTATTCGTTCATTTTGTACATTGTAGCTTTAAATGAAGCCATATCTAAAACTTATAAGATTTTTATGTTGAAAATTGAGCACCTGGGCATAGCAGTAGCGGACCTTCAGAAATCTATTCCCCTGTTTGAGCAATTGCTGAATACACCCTGTTATAAGACAGAAGTGGTTGAAAATGAGGGGGTAAGCACTGCTTTTTTCCAATTGGGCGAGTCGAAGGTAGAACTATTGGAGGCGACAAGGCCCGATAGCCCCATCAGCAAGTTTATTGAGAAAAAGGGCGAAGGTATACATCATATAGCAATAGAGGTAGAGAATATCGAAGCGGAAATGAAAAGACTCTCTGCATTAGGGTTCATCCTGCTAAACGAACAACCTAAGGAAGGGGCAGATAACAAACTGATATGTTTTCTGCACCCAAAAACCACTAACGGTGTGCTTATAGAGTTATGCCAGGAAAAGAGGGGCTAAGCTTCTCTGTAACGGATTACCGGAAGCACTATATAAGCCATGAATATGTATAACAGTAAACCGGTAAATAACCCTGCTGCCGTCATCAATATATAAGACCTGTTGCTCCTGGTAGGTACTATGGCATCGTCTATTACATATAGGTTCAGCGGCATTTCTTTTTTCTTCAGTAGTTCCTGTTTCTTTTTATACAACTCGTAGGATAGAGAATAAAGCGAACCTTCTGATGTATTTGTATTACTGCCACCTGTAGTTATAGTGCCTACCTGGAATTTTTGTTTCAAACTGTCCATCATCCTCAACTGCCGGTCAATAAAGGCTATCTCATCCTCAATCTCTTTCATTTTCAATTTCCGTTTGCCTATCAGGTAGCTGTTGGCATTTTCCAGGTAATTCAATATACCCTCCTGTATTTCCTTTACGTTGTTAGTGTCGTTCAGGTATATGTTTACTATAAAGGGTATGCGGTCTACATTTAAGTCTTTTGTAAGGTTTTCACCCAGGATATTGGTAGCCTCAATTCTTTTGAGCGAATTCATTTGTTTTTGAGAAAGGCCCAGCATGTTACGGGCTTTTTCAGGGTTATCTTCCAGTAGTAGGTTAAGCTTGGAGAGCCTATCCCCATATACTTTTCTTACCAGCTCTTCATACATTACCGTAAAGGATGCCTTGTATGTATTTGATTTTTTCATGTTCATAAAAATGAACAATCCGGGTACTAATATTATACAGAAGAAAAACAACAATATATTCTTCCTGATACCAACATAAAATGAATGGAGGACAGCGATTAACCTGTCATATATAGAAACCGGTTGATTATTATCTGCAGGCATCGACAGTTTTTATTAGTATGTATTAAATATTTATTCCGGCAAAAATAGAACTTTTGGGCGTGTAGACTATGCTTTTTCGTATATAAATCTAATAAAGAGCGGTATTAATATCCAGTCATAAATTTTAATACGTATGAATGTCCAAATTTGTATCTTTATGGCCTGTTTATCTACCTGCTCGTTTTACCATGGTTTATTCCGCTCCGTAACTTTTGAATCATTCTAAGGATGATAGGCGATAAACTATTTGTACAGGAAAGCGAGGCGGCTACAGTTAACGATGTACTGTTGCGCAGTTATATTCTCAAGACTTTAAAGTATTTTCATGTGTTCCGGCATCCTCTCTATGCCGATGAAATCCATACTTTTTTGCAAACCGAAGTAGCTAAATCAGAACTGCAGCAAACATTAGCTGCTATGGTGCGCGATGAAAGTATTTTTTGTGCCCACAATATGTACTCACTGGAAAATTCGGGCCAGATATTTCTGAAAAGGCTGGTAGGTGCAGATATGGCTGCGGAAAAAATGAAAGAAGCGCGCAAATGCGCGGCACTGATTGCTGCCTTTCCGTTTGTAAAATCAGTTTGTGTTTCGGGGTCACTCTCTAAAGGGTATGCCGATGAAAAATCTGATATAGACTTCTTCATAATCACATCGCAAAAGCGCCTGTGGATAAGCAGGACATTACTGCACTTGTTTAAAAAAATCACCTTTGTGGTCAACAGGCAGCATTCGTTTTGCATGAATTATTTTATAGATGAATCCCGGCTTTGCCTTGAGGAAAAAAATATATTCACTGCTACTGAACTGGCAACGCTTGTACCCGTTTTTAACAGTGGCCTGCATAAGGCGCTGATTGATAATAACAAGAATTGGATAAAGGAACACTTCCCCAATATGGGGTTGCCTGTTGCAGAACATAGGGTGCCCTCGTCGGCAAAATCCATTAAGAAGCCAGTAGAATGGGTACTGAACAGGATATGGCCTGAGCGGCTGAACATGGCACTGATGCTGATTACCGATAAGCTGTGGCGCCTGAAATGGCAACGTAAAAACTACCCTATGGAAGACTACGAAATAGCTATGAAAACCAAATGGTATGTATCTAAGCAGCATCCGCTCAACTACCAGAAAAAAGTGTTGGCAATAAACGACAAACCGGTGCTGCAGTTTTGATTACCCGGCTTTGTACATCCACCATTCGGGTTTGCCTTTGCCGGAAAATAACGACGGAAATAATTTTTTGTACCCGTTGCGTTTTAATTCATTTATGAGGTGATGATGATAGTAAGTTGCCATCAACGGGTAGCCTAATTTTTTGTAGTATTCTGCAGTACGTTGGCGGGCGCCGGCAATAGTATCTTCTGTATAAAAGAAAGTATCCAGTAAATGAATACTTCCACGACGCTTAAGCAGGGGTTTTAGTCTGCCGGTCAAAATGGAAATATCATTGAAATATTGGCTACTGGCCCCGAACACTATAATATCGAAAGGAATATTCGGAATCTCATCCTTCAAAATATCAGCATATACCCATAGCAGGTTCTCATCCGTACCAAATACACGCTCCGCCTGCTCCAGTTCTGCAATATTCAAATCAATAGCTGTCACCGAATGTCCTTGCTTGTACAACCGGTGGGACATCCAACCATTGCCACAGCCAATATCCAATATCCTGAGCGTTTGACCTGTATAATATTTGTTCAGATAATTAGTAAAACGAAGAAAGCTTTCAGCTCTCAACTTCCATTCGTTATGGTGCAAGTATGATTCGGGGGGATAAGGAAGTTGTTTCAACAAGTCATCGCTTACTACGCGTTCTTCGGCGTCGCGCACTGTGATGTACAACTCTTCCTGTTCTGTATATCTTTCTTTTGGCGAGATAAGTATCATGGCAACTTTTTCATGGTTATGATATAGTGATCTGCCCACCGGTTAAAAGGTGCTTTGTTCCATATCTTATTTTCAATATTCTCCAGCAATCGGAAAGCCTTAGGATGTTTTTCAAAGAAGTTTTCAATAAACGGTGGCGGCACTGTAATGCAAAGGCCTTTTACGCTTACAGTTTCGTATGCTGCACCGGCATGTTGTATTACATACTGCGGGCTATAATAATAACAATAAAAATGCAGCCCCTCCAGGTGAGCGGTGGTGCCATTTTTTTTGAACCGGCGGAATGCTGTTTTAAAATATCCTTTGAACAGTGTAATCATTTCCCAGGGGCAAACCCGGGGCATAATGACCAATGTAAAATATCCGCCCGGTTTAAGCACCTTGTCAATACCTTGTATTACTTCATACAATTTATCAGTACAGTTAAGCCCGCCAAAGTTGGAAAAAACATAGTCAAACATTCCTTCGTTTAAACTATCAATATGGTTGAAGGAGCATTTCTTTGAGGATATTTTATCGCTGATACCCAGGGTGGTAATTTTATCATTTAACTGCGCTAACATGCCGTCTGCATTATCCGTAGCTACTACATTATACCCCTGTTGCGCAAAGTATATAGAATCGATACCGGTGCCGCAGTTCAGTTCCAGCATCCTGCTGCGGGGTTGTATATAAGACAGCACTTCTCTGCGCACACGTTCCCGCATCCACACAATAGATGAACTCGCTTTGTCAATTTCGTCAAATACTACGGACTGCCTCGAAAAAGCGTCACTTACGTTTACCTCATTATCCGTATTGCCCATTGTGTACATATATCAATGTTCTACGCTCAGCGGCTGTATGTCATTCAGTTTTTTTAATTCTGTACTGGCCTGCCAACTATAGTAAGGTAATTTCATTATGGTTTTAATTTTATCCATCCCTCTTTTCATATTAGTGCTTACCTGGTGCTGCGCACGTAAGCGCCTGTAATAAGCGTGTACATAACGGTGCAGTTGTTTGTAAAATTCCGGTTCATAAGTATTGCGGAACATCAGCGCCAGTTCATCACTGTCCGTCCAGTTGGTTTTACCACTTAGCTGCGACTTTACATTCTCGAAAAACTTGGTACCTGGTAATGGGTATGAAACAGATATACCTATGTCATCAGGTATGTTGCGCTTTACCAATTGCAGTGTCATGTTGATATCTGCAATAGTTTCGCCAGGGTAACCAAACTGCAGAAAGTATGCCGGGTGGATACCGTGTTTCTTTAACATGCGTGTAGCCTCTTCTATCTGCTCTATGGTAGTGCCTTTGTCCATAGCATCCAGTATCTTCTGCGAGCCACTCTCAGCACCCATCCACACATTATCACAACCTGCGGCGGCCAGCGGTATTATTTGTTCGTCTTTCAGCAGTAGGTCGGCTCGCGATTGTATTTTGAACCTGAATTTCAAACCTTTTTCCTGAACCAGCTCTGCAAACCGTTTCACCCATCCGGGTTTCAACCCGAAGATGTCATCGCAAAACCAGATATGCTCAAAGCCATAGTTCTGTTTTAGCATTACGAGTTCTTCCACCACGTTTTCAGGGCTGCGGGCGTTGTACCTGTTACCGTATATAGGTTTGGCGCACCAATTGCATTTAAACGGGCATCCTCTTGTGGTACCAATATTGATGGAAAAATATCCATGACTGTTTCGCCATGCTTTTTGATACTCTTGTACGTTTACCAAATCCCATGCGGGCAATGGCAGGCTATCCAGGTCGTTCATCACAGGCCTTTTCCCGGTATGTACGGTATGCCCGTCAATACGTGTTGCCAGCCCCGGTATATCAGTATTATTGTCTTTGCCTGCTTTCAGGGCGTTTACCAGTTCCAGCAATGTTTGCTCGGCCTCGCCTATAATTACATAGTCTGCATTATGGTCCAGGTACATATCAAAATGGTCGGTAGAGTCAGAGGAAGAAACTATGACCTTACAATCATAGTTTTTCGCCATCTCAGCCATTTTAAATGCTGCCTCCCGCATATTGGTCAGGCACATTTTGGTGAGGTAGTTAAACCCGTCGTCATATATCACCAGGAAATCGGGGCGGTACTCTTCCAGAACGGGCTGTATAGTTTCAGGCCCCGTGGCAAACATTACATCGTGCAGGCGCACATCGTACCCGTGTTGCCTGAGCCAGGCAGCTGCAAATATGGTACCCAGCGGGGCATAAGGCTGCATAGTGGCCCATTGCTTAGGGTCGTACCTTAAGAAATATGAATGTGTAAATAATACGCGCATCATGCCACCGGCAGATGTGCTGCCGGTCCTTTTTCAAAGTTATTCAATATTATTCAGGGTAGGCGTAGATGCAGACAAAAGAAACGGGTTACAAAAATAGGGTTTTTACCAGTTTTTTAGCGGGAATAATACTGAAAGGCTTGTATTGCCATGCTTTTAAGTAATTTTTAATTGCGCCATGTTTATCTTTTATGCCCATGAATTTTTCTCCCAGGTTAATATAAGAGAAGAATAATGTTTGCCTTACGGTATTGTAATCTATCCATCCATCAGCTATGAATCTCTTTACTGTTTCCTGGTATTCTTCAAAATCTGCCAACCAGCTCGCAGTTACACTATTGCCAGGGTGGATACGACGATGCATCATCGGCTCATAGATTATAACGGCATCGTAATAATATGCCAGCATGCCTATAAAACTGTAATCGGTAAACAACCTGTTTTCATTAAACATACCGGTCTTTGCCAGGCAGCTTTTCCGGAACATAAGTGTGGTAATATGAAACAATAACCTGGCCGTACAGTACTCTGTGAAAATGTTAGCTATGGATATGCCGGTAATTGGTTTATGATATGCTGCTTCAAGTTTTCCCGGCTGGCAAAAATCGCGCCAGTTGGTGACTGAAAAACCTGCAGAGGGGTTTTGCTCAAGTTGGGTTACTTGCCGCTCCAGCTTTTCTGCCACCCAAAGGTCGTCAGAATCAATAAAAGCTATGTACACCCCTTTTGCCCGCTGCATAGCACGGTTTTTGAGCTTGCCGGTAACAGCTGTGCGCTTATGATAGGTGTAGTGTATCCTGGTATCGGCTATACGCTCCACAATAGCAGCAGTATTGTCATCCGATCCATCATCTTCTATCAGCAACTCCCAGTGAGTATAAGTTTGCTCTTGTATATTTTTAATAGTTTCACCAATATAGCCAGCCCTGTTATAAGTGGTCATAATGATGCTGACAAGCGGCTGTTCGGATTGTGTCATATCAAAACCACCCCTTCCGTTTAAAATATATCAGCATCAGCAACGGTATTATCAGCATCAGGCCAACCGTTACATAAAATCCTTCCCGCAAGTGTGCCAGCGGCAATACATCGAAATTCATGCCGAAGATACCGCCGATAACCGTGGCGGGTGCCATCAGCGTAGCCAGCAGGGTAAACACCTTCATCACCTCATTCATGCGCAGGTTTATCTGGCTCATCGACAGGTCCTGCAGGTTCATCACCATATCGCGGTGGTTCTCTACATATTCGTTGGCCAGGGTTATGTGGTCAAGCACGTCTTTGTAGTATTTCTCATGTTCAAACTCCAGCAGGTCGCTGTCGCTTTTTATAAAACCCTGTACCAGTTCCTTTACCGGACCTATGGAACGGCGTAGTACCATTACCTCCCTGCGCAATATGCTGAGGCGTGAAAGCGTGGCCTGTTCCCGCTTGTGCAGCAGCAGTATATCTTCCAGCCTTTCTATACGGTCGTTTATCTTTTCTATAATGCCGAAGTAACTGTCCACTATAATGTCTATCAGGCTATAACAGAGATAGTCGGCAGTGCGGCCCCTGAGCCTGGATGCGCCGATGCGTATGCGCTCCCTTACAGGGTCAAATACATCACGTTTGGGGTCTTCCTGGAAGGATATCACAAAGTCCTTCCCCAGCAGTATGCTCACCTGTTCGCTTTCTACCTCCCCGGTGTTTACATTGTAGTACAGCATGGGCAGCAGGCAGAATATTACCTCACCCGCATCCTCCATCTTGGGCCGCTGGCCAATACTAATGATATCTTCTACCAACAGGTGGTGTACCCCGTAGTGGCTACATAGTTTTTCCACCTCGCTCTTCTTAATGCCATCTACGTTTATCCAGGTAACGCGCCCGCTGGTGATGTATTGGGTGCAGTCTTCAAAAGCTACCTGTTTTTTCTCTTCATAACCCTCTGCATTGAAGTCGAATACCGAATAAATAGGCTCCGTTTCCTTCTGTTCGCGGTGTTCTTCTATCTTGGTGGGGTTGAAAGACGTAAGCGGTTTGCGCAGGTCTATATTCCACGACCATTCGGGCAATAATTTGGCAATCCCTTTTACGTATTTCCTGGTATTCATGCTTTAATATTTACGGTACATCAGGTTTTTCTGTAAGTTCGTACCTTAAATTTTTAAATCCGGTATCTAAATTAGCATTTATTGCATCATTTATGAAGAAGCTGCTACTTACATTACTCAGCCTGTGCCTGCTGACCACCGCATGGGCGGGCAAAAAGAAAACCAACCCCAACACGGTAGTGATAGAAACCGAATACGGCAATATCACCCTTGTGCTGTTTGACAATACGCCCAAACACAGGGACAACTTCATCAAGCTGGCGAATGAGGGCTTTTTTGACAGTACGCTGTTCCACAGGGTGATACCACAGTTTATGATACAGGGCGGCGACCCCGACTCTAAAAAAGCCGCCCCCGGTACACCACTGGGAAACGGCGATGTAGGCTACCGCGTAGATGCCGAAATCAACGATACCAACTTCCACCAATACGGGGCATTGGCTGCTGCAAGGGATAACAACCCCAACAAATCATCGTCGGGCTGCCAGTTTTATATAGTGGTGGGCAAGAAGTTTACCGGTGAAGAACTGGACCAGATGTCTCAACGCAACGGCAGGAACTATACTCCCACGCAACGCGAAGTATATAAAACTATAGGCGGCACCCCGCACCTGGATGGCAACTATACCGTATTCGGGCAGGTGATAGAGGGCATGGACGTAGTAGAGAAAATAGTGGCCGAGCCCCGCAACCAGATGGACCGCCCCAACAAAGACATGCGCATGATGAAAGTGTATGTACCCAAGAAGAAAAAGAAGTTTCTGGGGATATTCTAAAATATGGACGAGTGCCAGCAACAGATAAAAAACTTATTGGATAGTAAAAGAAGGCTGTACAACCAGTCTTCTTTTATTCAGGGCGACCCCATATCCATTCCCCACAGTTTTACGCAAAAGCAGGATATAGAAATAAGCGGCCTCTTTGCCGCTGTGCTGGCGTGGGGCAATCGGACCAGCATCATCAACAGTTGCAACAGGTTGATGGCGTTGATGGACAACACACCTTACGATTTCATACTGAACCATAAGGATACAGATTTAAAACCCTTCCTCGGTTTTGTACACCGCACCTTCAACGCTACCGACCTGCTGTATTTCATCCATTTCCTGCAATGGCATTATGCGCAGCACGATTCCCTGGAAGATGCCTTTGTGCCCGGTAAAACATATAAAGAGGAAACCGTAGAACAGGCACTAATACATTTTCACAATTACTTCTTCTCGATAGAACACCCCGAACGTACCCGCAAACATATATCTACCCCTGCACGCAAGAGCGCCTGCAAACGCATCAATATGTACCTGCGCTGGATGGTGCGCAAAGACAAGCAGGGCGTAGATTTTGGTATATGGAAGAAGATACAGCCCCGTCAACTCATTTGCCCACTGGACGTACACGTAGCACGCGTAGCGCACAGGCTGGGATTAATAGACAATAACAACAGCAACTGGCAAAACGCTCTGCAACTAACGAAACAGCTACGTGCCATGAATCCCGCCGACCCCGCGGTGTATGATTATGCACTGTTTGGGCTGGGGGCGGAGGAAAGGGTGTAGATTAACTGAGCAGAAATATACCTACATGTATTAATGCCCATGAGAACGCAACGATAATTAAAATAAGCACTGGTATACCAATAATCGTAAGCCCTGCGTATTCGTATTCCGATGCAAAATCTATTATTAATCTGCGTTTATGATATTTTCCGTAACGCAGACGCAAGTAGAGGTATCCAACAAGGACAAAAGCGTATCGAAAAATTAGTCGGTAAAGCATGCGACGCATACCCAAAAATATACATTAACAGGATGGTTAGCATACACCCACCCGCTTATTGTCGTTTTCACACCCCATACTTACCAATATTTGTTTGCATTTTTGTATGGCACCAATAAAACGGCAACTATGGGAAAGCTGATAATTTCTGAACATATTTCTCTTGATGGGTTTGTAGGCGGCCCCAATGGAGAAATGGACTGGATAAGCTTCGATGATGAATTGTTTGATTTTGTCGGGACCTTAACGCCTGCTGCTGGTACCGCCCTTTATGGCAGGAATACCTTCGAGATAATGGAGGCTTACTGGCCCACAGCAGGGCAGGGCGAAAATGCTACCAAACATGCTAAAGAACATTCAGCATGGTACAACAAAGTCGATAAAATCGTTTTATCCAACTCAATGCAGGGCAAGGACAGGGACAAAGTCCGGTTTATCGATGATAATATGTTGCAGGAAATAACGGCGGCAAAACAAAAGAGTGATATACTGGTGTTCGGTAGCCCGGGCGCAGTGCATACCCTGTTTGCCCACAATATGGTGGACGAAATGTATTTATTCGTGAACCCTGTTTTGCTGGGCAATGGCATCCCGCTGTTCAAAGGTATAAACGACAGGCAAAACTGGAACCCCGAGGGAAACAGGTTTTTCGAGTCCTGCAATGTTTTGTGTGTACATTATTCAAAAATCTAAAATTCATGCAAACAAACTTCTTCAACACCCCGACCGATTGCGAAATACTCAGTTCAAGGGTATTCAAAGCATCACGTGAACAACTATTCCGCGCATGGACAGAGCCGGAACTATTAGCCGCATGGTGGGGACCTGCAAGATTTACCAATACCTTTCACGAATTTGACCTGAGGCCGGGCGGCAGGTGGCGCTTTACCATGCACGGGCCGGAGAAGGGCAACTACGAGAATGAAGTCGAGTTTATTACTATAGACAGCCCCAACCTCATAGCCTGGAACCGTATCTCCAAACCCCTGTTCCGCGTAGTGGCTACGTTTGAAGATACTGGCGATGGCAATACACTCCTCACCTTCCGTATGCAGTTTGCTACCAAAGAAGAGTGCGATAAAATCATCAAGTTCGCCCCCGATAAGAATGAAGAAAACTTCGACAAGCTGGAGGTGGTGCTAAACAGCATGAAGAAATAATTAATTTGCATCATAATCACCTTACAATGAACCAGGACATAAAAGCATACCACGACGTACTGCCCGAAGATTACAGGGCTATTGCAGACACGCTGTATAACGAAATATGCAGCGCCCTGCCCGAGGCGGAACATAAAATATGGCACGCGCACCCCGTCTGGTTCCTCGATGGCAACCCCGTAACGGGCTACAGTAAACTCAAAGATTGTATTCGCCTGCTGTTCTGGAGTGGTCAGTCCTTTGACGAGCCTGGCCTTGCGGTTGAGGGTAAGTTTAAAGCCGCTGAAGCAAGATATACAGACGTAAAACAAGTGAATAAAAAAGACCTCAAACGCTGGCTGAAAAAATCAAAAGACATACAGTGGGATTATAAGAACATTGTAAAACGTAAAGGAGTACTCGAAAGACTGAAATAATATGCTGACAGCTATACATCCGAAATTGCCCATGCGCGATAAGAAAGTTACGCGTGATTATTATATCCATCAATTAGGCTTCGAGCAGTCAGGCGGCGATTATGACGGATATCTGATGCTGTGCAAAGACAATATCGAAATACATTTCTTCGAACACAAAGACCTGCTTCCTGAACACAACTACGGACAGGTGTATATACGTACCAACGATATAGATACATTGTACCAATCGCTGTTGGACAATAACGTATCTATACACCCCAACGCACCACTGCACACCAAGCCCTGGGGCCAGCGCGAGTTTGCCCTGCTCGACCCAGATAATAACCTGCTTACTTTTGGGCAGGGAGTTGAGTAGTAAAAATGTAACACCACTCACAAATCACCAATCATAAATCCTAAATGATAAATACTTAACTTACGGTCGCTTAAACAACTGTCTTGCGCATACTCTTAGTATATCCCGAAATGCCGGACACCTTCTATGCAATGAAACATTTCATGGAGGTGGTGGACAAGAAAGCGGCCTATCCGCCGCTGGGCCTGCTCACCGTGGCTGCTATGCTGCCCGCGCATTGGGAGAAAAAACTCGCCGACCTCAACGTAGCCCCCCTCAGTGATGAAGACCTACATTGGGCCGATTATGTTTTCCTCTCCGCTATGAATGTGCAGGAAGAATCTGCCGGGGAAATTATCCGTAGGTGCAATGAAGTGGGGGTTAAGATAGTAGCTGGCGGCACACTCTTCACCCACGAGCATTACCGCTTTCCGGGTGTTGACTATTTTGTGCTGAACGAGGCGGAGATAACCCTGCCCCTTTTTCTGACCGACCTGGCCAACGGCAACCCCCAACCCATATACCAGACCAAAGAATTTGCGGATGTCACCACATCGCCGCTGCCCATGTTGGAGCTGGTCGACAAAAGCCAATACCTCTACGATATAGTGCAATACTCGCGCGGTTGCCCCTATATGTGCGACTTCTGCGACGTGACTGCCCTGCTGGGCCGCCGCCCCCGCACCAAAACACCTGAGCAAATCATCACAGAACTGGACGCCATCAACGGCGACGAACATACACAACTCGTACTCTTTGCCGACGATAACCTGATAGGCAACAAACGTATACTGAAGGCCGAACTGCTGCCCGCGCTCATAGCCTGGCGCAGGCGGGTGCAGCCCTCATTCTACTTCGCTACACAGCTCACTATCAACCTGGCCGACGACGAAGAACTGATGCAGATGCTGATAGACGCGGGTTTCAGGCATATATTCATAGGTATAGAAACCCCGTCGGAAGAGAGCCTGAAAGTATCGCACAAAACACAGAACCTGAAGAAGAACATGCTGCACAGCATACACGAGCTGCATGGTAAGGGCTTCATTATATCAGGCGGGTTTATAGTGGGTTTCGATACCGACGATGAAACCATCTTCAAAAGGCAGATACAGTTTATACAGGAGAGCGGCATACCGCTGCCGATAGTGAACATACTGAAAGCACCCCCGGGCACCGACCTGTACCGCCGCATAAAAATAGAAGGCCGCTTGTCCAAGCCTTTCGCCTTTACCGAGGGCGATACCAACATCGTACCTATTATGGACCCGCAGGTGTTGTACAGGGGTTTTATAGAGGTCATCAACCACATCTATACACCCGCAGGCTCTTACCAACGGCTGAAGAATTTCTTCGCCACTTACCGCTTTCCTCAAAACACGCTGAAGATAAAAGAACGGCTGACCATGAAGCAAATCAGGATGGCGCTGCTCATCATCTACCGCCTGGGCATAGCCGACAGCAATCGCAAATACTTCTGGAAACTGATAGGCTGGAGCCTGGCCAACAACCGCAAGATGCTGGACAAAGCATTCTTCTACAGCATCATGATATACCAGATGCACCACACCTACAAAACCATACTGCAAAGTGCCCTGCAGGAAATGGACAACTTCAAAAAACCGGAACTCATGGCCAAACGTGCCGAGCTGGCGCTGGTGGGGTAGGATAGCAAGGCTTACATTAGTTAGGGGACGTAGGTTGAAAATGACTTATCTTGACTAGTCTATTAGGCATGCGAGCTAGAAATAATTGACCATTTTAAATATTTTAACTAACAACATGAAGCCAAATATAGATTTGAAGTCACCGGAAATTCAGCTATTCATTCAGAAATACAAAGACAAAATAAACGTTGCTCTTAATGTTCCACAAACTGTAGAAAAGTCCGTAATACCTATTTACAGTGTTCCCAAAACTAAAGGGCACCAAAAACCCAAGGAAAAACCAGAGCAAATTGGTTCTGGGGTATTAGTGAATATCGACAATACATATTTTATTTTCAGCGCTACACATGTATTTCTTGAATTCGGGCAATATCAAATTATCACAGGTGATGGTGGAGGAAATCCTGTCCAAATATTATACGGAGAAAGGTTTAGTACAGGTAAAATTGACCTACCCGGGAAAGATATATATGATGCATCAGTGTTTCATGTCCAATCCGAATTATCGGAGTCATTAAAAGCTATGGCTATCACTCCTGAAGATTTTGATTTTTCTCAATTTGTTGAGAGGAAGCATAATCAAATTTATATTTCAGCAGGATTCAGAATAAAAAAGTCTAATACATCAGGAAATAAAGTTAATTCGAAAAGAGAAGGATACGCATCAATTGAACTAACTGCCGATGATTATATAAAATTAAAATTCGATCCAAAAACTCATATTGCACTGTCATATGAACAGCAAGTGTTGGTAAATGATAATTGGAGTGTTGCTCCAATACCTCAAGGTATGAGTGGGGGGGCTATAATCAGAGTTTCCAATCTGAAGATAGACGATTCACTTCAGCAAAATACAGAACTTAGGCAATTATTGTCAGCAATAATAATTGAACATCATAAAGAAAAGCGTGGGGTCGTACCAGGAGCTTTAATTGGCACTCGAATTAATGTGTATTTGGGTTTGATTCATCAATATATGCCAGAGGTCATTAAAAAAATAGTAACCCAACAAAACTCCTCATAGGCGTGTATACTTATAGTCATAAAAATATTTTACTTGTGTATTTATATAATGAAATTTGTGTTCTATGCTAAAGAAGCTGAAAGAGCTTGAGCTATTTAGTGATGATATACCAAACAACAAAGGTGTATATCTAAGAAGCGCATTAATTAAGCCGAATATTAGTCCGTACTTGGTTTATTTGATACTTAAAGAGCAATTCGGAAATCCAAATTCAGATAGGTTTGATGAAGATAAAAGCCAATGGCAGTGGACCTTTAGATTTAAAGATTTCTATGTTGAAGTTTATGATTGGAAATTGCTAAGCACATCCATAGCTATTTATCATAGTAAAGATCATGAAACAAGTAACAAGTTGGGGCTATGTATTAATACTTTGCTTGAAAAGCTAGCTGAACAAAAGAAAAATACTCTGAAAGCAAAGGCTAAAAATTCTAAACATAAGCTACTCGAAAACCCTTTTGTTACCTACTATTCAACTGCAGAGAATTTAGTTGCTATTTCAAAAAAGATTGATCAGTCAATAATGTATGCTGGAGAGCAAAGAGATAGTATTTTTGACCTGCTAGACAAGAAAAGTGATTTATATAGGTCTGCATTTTTGATGCTCCTATCTTCTTTTGAAGGGTTTCTAAACATACTTTACGAATTATATTTAAAACCAGAACTGAGAACCGAAAGGTTGGCACAAAGAATTTACCGGGAGCAAATTGATATAAAACTGAGGATTGCACCAATTTATTGTGATGGATTTAGAGTTAAAACTATTAATGACGGCGATGAACGTTTTAGGAAATATCTAATGTTAGTAAACCTTAGGAACGACTACGTACATGCTAATTTGATAAAATCTTTGGAAAGATATATCGTCACAGAGGATAACTATGAATTTATTCTTGAAATTCCAGATCACTCAGATATTCCGACCAATATCAATAACCTGGAACTCGAACACGTCGAACTTGCAAGAAAAATAATTGATGATGTTGTTGAATTAGTCTTTGAATCAATGGAAACAAAGACACGACGTGAGTTCAAAAGCTTTATTTTCGAAAGTGAGATAAGCGTTGAGGAGGAGGACGGTATTTATATTCCTAGCTAATATTCCCCTCTAGCGCGGGTCTTCCGCAGGTCGACCCGTGTCTAAGCAAATCACCCGGTCTCTGACCGGTATTCAAAATTCGCAAGCTGATGATTAGTGCGTGAGTTCTATTCAGTATTCCACATCCCCCTGCGGAAGATATGAAACAGCAATAATTCACTATATCCTACCTTTTCAACACTCTGTAGGCCCGTGGATTATCTGATGCACGTATAATATAAATCCCCTGCGGATATGCACTAAAGTCAATGCTTACCGTGCCTTGTGTTGTCTCCACTTCTTTTATCAGTTTGCCGTACACATTATATACAGCTATTACCCTGCCGGCTTCGTAGCCACCAAGGTCCACTGTTAATATATCAGTTACCGGGTTGGGCGCTATGCGCCACACTGGTGTTTTTCTGTAGGTGTCATCTATACTCAGTCGCAGGCACGAGCTGTCTAACAAATGGTCGTACACGCCAATATTCCAGTCGGTCAAATGATTATATACCACCTCTTTTACTGCTGTCCTGATACTGGCTGCATCTGTGGCGGCAAGCCCTGCGTTAAAGGTAATCAGTGTCGGGTCTCTTCTGAATATAGCAGTATAAAAACAACAGGCCGCGGCATAGCTACCCGCTATAGAGGGATGGCTGTCGTCCGGCTGGTAAAGCTCTATTGCCGGGTAATTCCGCCTGATGTAGCGCCATACAGCACCCACGGGAGATACAGAAGCTTTCAGTGTATCTGCAAATACTTTGTAATGGCTGCCTATTGCACTATCCATTTCGTAATAAGTACGGACGATTAACCTGGAGGGGTCACATTCCGGTGGTGTGCACACATACTGTTCCCCGGTTTCCTGCCCCATGTGGCATAAAACATCGTTTGTGCGCACCTGTTTTGTGCTTTTATCGTACTGTCCATTTGCACGGCATATACCAGGAAGTTCATAAAAGTGGAGGGATAAGCTAATGCCAGGCTCTGGTCTTGCAGTATCACATAGTCCCAGTTTCCCGCGGCTACTTTAGCCATTGAAGCCTGGTTGGTGAGATGTTGCGCTATATAGTAGCCACCCGGAGTGTTGCTGTCAAATATCAATGTATCCCCTGCAGATGTTGCTGCGTCCGATACCAGTTTAGGCAGGTCATTTACGCCTGTATAGCTGTTACCTAAAAACAAAGCTTTTTTCAAACTCTGTGCCGATGAATGGAGTGGGCTTAAAAAGGCAACAACTATTACAATAAAAATACTAATGCTCTTCATTTTTAATATCATGTGATTGTTAGACGACTGTTTTGTATTGTCGGTTGGCAAGGCTCCGAATATTATGCGCAAGCGTCCTTTTTTTATCGTGGTCGCTGCCCCACCGTGTATGCTGTGTTGTAGTATAACATCAACGATACAAAGGTGGTTGTAAAAATCCGTACACATAATGGCAGTATGCGACAATGCCTGGGTTATTTCCGATTGTAATAGATCAGCAGTTCAGCACAAACCACTACAATTGCCTCAATATCCCTTCCGCTTTCTTCCTGAACGTATACGTATTCTTATCCAGTTCATGCTCCAGGCACAGCCTCAGTTCGTTTACCAGGTCGGGGTATTCTTTAGTAAGGCTATAAAGCACTTCTGCAGATACTGATTTGATATGCGGGCCCACCTTAGGGTCTGTCAGCAGGGTAAACATCAGGTCTATAGCCATGCCCTTATCCTGCCCGGGTATCCCGGCTATACGCCAGTACTTAACAAACTGTTGTTCAAAATCAGGTATGTCCGTTTCATGCTTTTTCTCAAAAGCATAAGATAATACGCTGAACAGTTTTTCAGCATTAGCCTCCCCTATATCACTCAGCAGCCAGGCAAACCGCTGCGCCGTTTTTCTTTCGGCAAACAACAGTGGCAGCAATTCCTCCATATCCGCATCATGCTCTGCAATCAGCCTGCCCCAGTTTCTGCGATCAGCGCCGTCGCTTGTCGCCAGTTTCGCCTGCAACTCCTCGTATAAACTATCGGTATGGGACACAACTAACTAAAGATAAAGAACAAGAGATTTCATTCATAAAAATATCACACAAACCCTCTATATTTGAGGCTAAATCTAAACCGCAATGAACTCAAAGATTAAAATGTTTTTACTGGTTGCTGTTTGCAGCGCCGGCCTCCTGTCTTGTAAAAAGGACTATGATTGCGAATGTACCATCTCTATCGACCTGGGTACAGGTACACCGTACTCAATAACACAGACCACCGGAATCGAGAAGACTACAAAAAAGGGTGCAGAAGGTACCTGCGACAATATTGAAGACAACCTGCGCAGCACCTTTGGCTTGGCAGGCGGCACTATCGACTGTAAACTGGATTAAATGCTTCCTACTGCACGGGCTACCTTACGGACGGCCCGTGCCGTAATTTATCTGCCGTTGACACCGTAGCGAACCAGCTATCCATCCAGCCTGAAAAGCACCTCTTCTATTTCCTCATTCCTGGCAAGGGCAAACGCCCGCTCCGTGCCTGTACGTTTAAAGCCTGCTCTTTCAAGAATTTTAATAGAGCGGATATTGTCTGATGCAGCGCTGCCATATAGCGGCCTGATGTGCATGTTCATGAGAAACAGCTCTAATGCTCTGGTGGCTAGTCCCAGCCCCCAAAACTCTTTCCCTATTCCATAAGTGATCTGTATTTCACCGTCCATTATCCAGGTGCCAACACTGCCTGCTATAGTGCCGTTATTAAGAATCGTCCATGAGTTAATACTATCATCCTCTAAAAACTTCTCCCATTTTGCCATATAGGCGTCCCTGTCTTTCCAGGTATTTCTTACAAAGGCAGCCATATACCCCGCTTCATCATCCGCCTGGTAGTCAAAAAGTATGTCCAGGTCAGATCTCTGGGTTTTTCTTAGTTCAACTTGGTTCATTTTCCGGTATTTATTGAAACCAAGATACATCAATCCGGGACAACTTCCCATGTGGTTGGAGTTGTCTCCAACCACCAAAAACCGCACTGCCATTAACAAAATATCACAGCAATTTTACGTATATTTACGCATTAATTGCATTATCCGAAAGAATGCAACAAAACGCTCTTTGACACACTGAATACCGACTAGAAAACCTGTTATCATACAAGTCCCCCTCCGGGGTCCCGATAGCTATCGGGATAGGGTGAACTCGCGAAGTGTAAATTTCCGGGAACATTTTGGAACAAATTGCCTGTCCCCCGCTAGCAGGGGTGGCGAGGTACGAGCCGGGGGTGGAGACTCGCGATGGAAAACATAGAACATGGGAACATTTCGGAACACTTGTCCCGCTAAGGCGGTGAAAATCACCAACCCGCTCACAACCAGTTACTTATAAAATTGTGCGGGTTTGTTTTCTGAAAATCTGGCAACACTTTGGCAACAATCCGGAACAAAACATCTCTATTTTGTTCCGGATTGCACAAAATCTGTGTCCTCGTTACACAAACAACACCTCCTCCTGCACCCTCTTAGGCTCCGGTAGTTTGTCCACAAATGCATCGGGCAGCAGGATGAGTGATACGCCTTTCTGCTTCCACCAGTAGGTATCAGCCAGTTGACTGCTGCTCACTATACCGGTCACGCAGCAGCGTTTATCATTGCTGCTCCATTCTTCAATGCGCTCAAAACGGTCGTGCGGCACGTTAAACAACCCGTCGAAGCTGGCGTACACCCGCAGGTAAAACTCGTCAGCCAGTGCAGGCGTATTGTCGCGGTATAGCTTTTTGTATTCATAAGCATAGTCGTAGCGTAGCGCCGATATATCGCTGAGTACCGCGGATGCCGTTGGGAAACTGCCCGCACCCTTGCCGTAGAAGAATTGCTCTTCCGCCAGCCCGCTTTCTATCACTACGCCGTTGTATTCATTTTTTACCCGGTGCAGCAGGCTGTCTTTTTTTACAAACTGCGGTAGTACGAATGCGGCTACCTTATTGCCCGGCAGTTTTTTAGCCTGCGCCACCAGTTTTATTTCGTAGCCCTTTTCGCCGGCATACACAGCATCGTAGGGGTCCAGGTTCTGTATGCCCGAGTAGGTGAGTTGTGTTGGCGCCGCCACTATGCCATAAGCATGCGCGAGTATGATGGATAGTTTATTCACTGCGTCTACGCCTTCTACATCCAGGGCGGGATTGCTTTCTGCAAATCCCTCGTACTGCGCCTCCAGCAGTGCATCGTGGAAGCTTACCTTATTCTCAAACACCTTGGTGAGTATATAGTTGGTAGAGCCGTTGACAATTCCGCTGATACCTTGCAGCAGGTCGTTGTCGTAATACTCTTCCAGGTTGCGTATCACGGGAATGCTGGCGCAACAGGCAGCTTCGTACAGCAAGGGAGTTTTATACTCCTGTTGCAGTTGCAGCAGTTCGGGCAGGTGCTCGGCTATCATCTTTTTGTTGGCGCTCACTACGGCTTTGCCTGCTTTCAGCGCTTTTTTGGTGATGTCAAAAGCCGCGTCCGCATCGTCTATCAGCTCTACGATTACGTTGATGCTGCTGTCTGATAGTAATATCTCAGGATAGGCTGTAAACAGTTCCTGTGGTGCCGAGCGCTTTTTGTCGGGGTGTTTGATACACACTTTTTTGATGGTGGCGTTCAGCGATTGTGTCTGGCTCAATACTTTGTACAGGCCCTCGCCCACTACACCAAATCCGAATAATCCGATGTTCAGTTGTTTAGACATTTTGTAATTGTTTTTAAGTGTTTAGACAATATTGATATTGGTTGTGATTATTGATATTCAAATACCCTGGGCTCCTGTACTGCTTTGTTCAGCTTATCCAGCGCCTGTACGATGTCGGCTTTCAGGTCTGCCACCTGCTCCAGCCCTACGCTCAGGCGCACCAGGCTATCCTGCACGCCGGCTGTCCGGCGCTTTTCAGCGGGTATCGATTTGTGGGTCATGGTAGCAGGGTGGCACAGCAGGCTCTTGACACCGCCCAGGCTTTCCGCCAGTTTGAAGAGTTTGGTATTGCACACTACTTTCTTAGCGGCTTCTTCGGTGTCGTTCTTTAAAGTAAAAGTGACGATACCCCCAAAGGCTGATTGCTGGCGTGCTGCTATTTCGTGGTTGAGGTGCGTCTTCAATCCGGGATAGTAGACTTTATCCACTGCAGGGTGAGATTGCAGGAACTCCGCCAACTCCAGTGCATTAGTGCTATGCTGTTGTACACGCAGGTGCAATGTTTCCAGCCCGCGTATCACAAGCCAGCTATCAAATGGTGAGAGTATAGCGCCGCATGCGTTTTGTATGAACTTGATTTGCTCGCCCAGCTCTTTGGTCTTGGTCACTACCAGCCCGGCTATCAGGTCGCTATGGCCGCCCAGGTACTTGGTGGCGCTGTGTATTACGATGTCTGCTCCAAGCAGGATGGGCTGCTGCAATGCCGGCGAAGCGAATGTATTGTCCACGCACAGCAGGATATTGTGTTGCTGTGCAATCTTAGCTATGGCTGCGATATCGCTGATTTTCAGCGTGGGATTAGTGGGTGTTTCCAGCCATATCAGTTTGGTGGCGGGTGTCAATGCTTCAAACACATTGGCCACATCAGTAGTATCCACGTAGTTGACGTTAATGCCAAACTTTTGATAGATATGTGTAAACTGCCTGAAAGCCCCGCCGTATATATCATCTACGGCCAGTATCTCATCACCGCTTTGCAGCAGCTTCACTACCGCATCAATAGCTGCCAGCCCACTGCCGAAGGCTGATGCATGCGCGCCGCCCTCTAATTGGGCGATGATGTTCTCCAGCGTTTCGCGCGTTGGGTTGTTGCTGCGGGCATAGTCATAGCCTTTGTTCACACCCGGCGCCTCCTGCACGTAGGTAGATGTCTGGTAAATAGGCACGGATATAGCGCCTGTCAACGGGTCAACGGGAATGCTGTGGATCAATTCTGTTACTGTACTCATTTTATTCCTGGTTTTAAATGTGACGTATTCGTGGGTTCTTGCGAATACTTACCAGGAACTTACCGGATGAGCTTTTTGCCTACCTAACACCTCTTTAGGGGTGGGGGTAAAACAAAAAAGCTCTTCCGATAAAATCAGAAGAGCTTTGAGTTTTATGTTAATAACGCCGTAGCGTTAGTAGCTGCAAACTATTGCATCTGACTTATCTGCCCCGCATTGCTGCAGGATGGAAGTAGCACCTTTCAAGGCTTTCACCTTGATGGTTGCTAAGACGTCAACGGGCCATATCCCTCGGTCTTTCTTGATAAGCATCGTTGTAAAGAACTGGTGCAAAGATATAATCGGCCGTTTCAAATTTCCAAATAAAATTTTTTAATGCCCTGTTTTGCCCCTATTAACAAGGCGTTTAACGGATAAACATATTATTTGAGTTAAATTGCACCCCTGTATTCAGCATACTCCATGCAGTTACCCGAGGGCAAAAAAATATATTTCGCTTCCGACTTTCATCTCGGCATCCCCGACCGTGCCTCCAGCATAGCCCGCGAAAAACGCATATGCAACTGGCTGGACGAAATAAAGCACGATGCAGAGCAGCTATATCTGGTGGGCGATTTATTCGATGCCTGGTTTGAATACCGCAAAGTAGTGCCCAAAGGATATACACGTTTCTTAGGCAAGTTAGCCGAATTGTCAGATAGCGGTTTGCATATTGAAGCCTTTACCGGCAACCACGATTTGTGGATGGTGGACTACTTTATGGACGAACTGAACATACCCGTACACCACAAGCCTGTAGAACGCGAGTTCAATGGGAAGAAGTTTTTCATCGGGCATGGCGATGGGCTGGGGCCGGGAGATTACGGTTATAAGCTGTTAAAATCCGTGTTGCGCAACAAAATGGCACAATGGTTGTATAGAAGGATACACCCGGATACCGGCGTAGGCATGGCCGAATGGTTCAGCCAACGCGGGCCGAAACACACAGGGGGAGAAGAAGAAACATTTCAGGGGCCGGAAAAAGAATACCTGGTTCAGTTTTGTTTAGATACGCTGAAGAAGGAACATATTGATTATTTTATTTTCGGGCACAGGCATATAGCGTTGGAATATCCGTTGCCGGGCGATAGTTTGTACATCAACCTGGGCGACTGGATACGCTACGACAGCTATGCCGCTTTTGATGGTAAAGAATTGAAACTGGAATACTATAAACAGAAGTAATGGAGCGGCGAAGTTTATTTATGATCAGGCATGCGAAGTCGAGTTGGAAAAACCCTTTGCAGAGTGATTATGAAAGGCCATTGAACGATAGGGGTGAAGCAGATGCACCGATGATGGGCGAACGGTTGAAGCAATTGAATATCCAACCTGACCTCATCATCAGCAGCACTGCCAAACGTGCCGCGCAAACTGCCAAAAAGATAGCCGCCGCCATGGGCTACGACATTAACGGGATAATATGGTACGATAAATTGTATCATTGCATCCCGGCGGTATTTGAGGAAGTGTTGTACGAGGTGGATGACAATGTGCGTACTGTATTCATAGTAGCGCACAACCCCGGTATCACGCAGTTTGTCAACGAGTTGTCGCCCTCGTTTCATACTGACAATATGCCCACCTGCGGCATTGTTGGCGCAGAATTTGAACTGAATGCATGGAATGAATTCAGCAGAGTAGAGAAGAGAGTAATTTTATTTGAGTATCCTAAGAAAAATATATGACAGTATCTGTTACAGATAACATTAGCGCGTTAGAAAAACTTTTTGAAGACCATTTTAATATCAAACCACAGTCGGTTACCCCGCTGCCTGTATCGGGTTCGGACAGGCGGTATTACAGGCTCAAGGCCGATAAAATTTCAGCCATAGGCACCTATAATTCCAACGTAGCGGAAAATAATTCCTACTTCTATTTCACAGAGCTGTTTCGCAAGCATGAAATAAACGTACCCGAAGTATACAAGGTAGGCCGCGAAAGAAGATATTACCTGCAGCAGGACCTGGGCAGTACATCCCTGTTCGACCTGCTGATGGAAGAAGGCCATACTGATAAAGTGAAAGATTATTTTCACAAAGCGGTAGAGCAACTGGTAAGGGTGCAATGGCTGGCAGGGCGTGAATGTAATTACAACCAGTGTTTCTCATCCAAGCAGTTTGACGAGAAAGCCATCATGGCCGACTTGTTGTATTTCAAATATTACTTCGCCGACCTGCAAAAGATACCCTATGATAAGAATGCGCTGATGGATGAAATGGAATCCCTCAGCCGCGACCTGGGGCGTATACAGCCGCAGGCGCTCATGTACCGCGATTTCCAGAGCCGCAACATCATGATTCACGAAGGCAAGGTGTTCTTTATAGATTACCAGGGCGCCATGCAGGGGCCCCCAGCATATGACCTGGCTTCATTGCTATGGCAAGCGAAAGCCAAGCTGCCCGATGCATGGAAGGAAGACATGCTGAACAAGTACGTAACCGCCATGGAAGACCTGAAAATAAGCCGCGTAGAAGAAATATATTTCCGGAAAGGATACCTGCAATTTGTACTGCTGCGTATGCTGCAGGTATTAGGCGCTTATGGTTTCAGGGGTTTGCTGGAAAACAAACCGCATTTTCGTACCAGTATAGGGCCCGCGCTTAAAAACCTGAATGCGTTTTTGCATGAACATACGCAGATACCCACTTATTCCGAATTGCGTGCCTTGCTGGACAATATATCTTCGGCCGCTATGCAGGAATATTATGCCGTACCTGAACCTTCGGAGAATGTAAACCTGCAGGTTCAGATCACCAGTTTTTCGTATAAGAAGAACGGTGTACCTAAAGATAAAAGCAGCCACGGCGGCGGGTATGTATTCGATTGCAGAGGTGTGAAAAACCCGGGGCGTTATAAAGACTATAAATTCCTGTCAGGATATGACGAAGCCGTAAAAAATTTCCTGGACAGGGAAACCCGCATGGGTGAATTCCTGGCCCATGCTGAAGGCCTTGTATCTATTAATGTGGAAGATTACATGGCGCGGGGTTTCGAACATTTAAGCGTATCATTCGGCTGCACGGGTGGCCAGCACCGCTCAGTGTACGCGGCCGAGCACCTTGCAGCTTACCTGAAAAATAAATACAAAATACCGGTAACGGTTACCCACCTGAACAAAGAGAGCTGGGTGACGGAAGAACCTGTGGTGAAGAGTTAAGCAGGCGAAACCAAAACCGGGGATTTTTATTCCTGTGATAATTCCTAACTTCACCAGCCTTATAATTAAAAAATTACGAAATGAAATATCTGCCAATACCGTCAAAGTTGTACGAACAAAACAGGAAACGTTTTATCAAAAAGATGAAGCCCAACTCTGTTGCCATATTCCCGGGTAACCCTGTATTGCCTACCAACGGAGATGCTATGTATACCTACCAGCCCAACTCTGATGTAGTATGGCTGAGTGGAGTGGTACAGGAAAAAAGCATGGTGATATTGTACCCTGATAACCCGGATAAATTGGCACGCGAAGTATTGGTGCTGCTGCGCCCCAACGAGCACCTGGAGAAATGGGAGGGCCACAAGCTGCGCAAAGAAGAAGCTACTGCTATATCGGGCATAACAAACATACAGTGGCTGGATAGCATAGACGCAACATTGCAGGTGATGATGCACCATGCAGATAATGTGTACCTGAACAGCAATGAAAACGACAGGCTGGATACTACGCTGCTGCGCACCGACCTGGATTTTGTCCACAACTTTATGCGGCGCTATCCCCTGCACAATTATGAACGTGCTGCACGTATCATGAAAGAGCTGCGTGGTATAAAAACCCCTGAAGAGATTGCAGTAGTAAAACAAGCGATTGATATAACCCATAAGGCGTTCCTGCGCATATTGGGCTTTGTGAAGCCGGGTGTAATGGAGTATGAAATAGAAGCGGAAATTACCCATGAGTTTTTGCGCAACCGGGCCACCCGCCATGCTTATGACTGCATCATCGCATCGGGCAACAGGGCGCGGGTGCTGCACTATGTAGAGAATAGCCGGGAATGTAAAGACGGAGAATTGTTGCTGATGGATTTTGGTGCATATTACGGCAACTACGCTGCCGACCTTACACGTACTATACCTGTTAACGGCAAGTTCAGCAAACGGCAGAAGGAAGTATATAACGCCGTATTGCATTTGCACAATTACGCTAAGGGTATATTGAAGCCCGGTATATCAGTAGTAGATTATACCAATAAGGTGGGAACTGAAGCTGAAAAACAATGTCTGAAACTGGGCTTGATCAGTAAAGCGGATATTAAAAACCAGGATGCGGCTAACCCCGCATACCGCAAATATTTATATCATGGTATTTCTCACCATCTGGGTATAGATGTACATGACCTGGGCACACGTACCGAACCTGTGCAGGCGGGCATGTTATTTACAGTAGAACCGGGGCTGTATATTGAGGAGGAGCAGATGGGCATACGTATAGAAAATAATATATGGCTCACCAAAACCGGGCATATAGACCTCTTTAAAGACATACCCATAACGGTGGAAGAAATAGAAACCGTCATGAAAAAGCATAAAAAATGAGGAATAACTCAAAAGCGTGTTGAACATTCAACACGCTTTTAAGTTTATATTTGAGCAACTAACAGCTCAACAATGAAAAAACTGGTACTACCTATTATACTGTCTTTATGCATACTTCATTCGGCAAATGCGCAACAGGCATATTTTCGCGGCGGATTGGGCTACGGCATAGCGCACGGCGGCGAGGTGCAGGCACCTGTATATAGCTATAGTTCCGTATCTGTTTTGCCTATCAATGGTACATATTCAGGCATCAACCTGCCGGGCAATAACTCCAATTCATTTGAACTGAAAAGGGTATCTTACACTACCGGCTTACAAGGTATATTAGCCATGGGCATGATGTTTGGCAAGCATATAGGTGTGGATGTTGCGGCAGGGCTGGGCATAGCTACACCGCAGATGAATTCTACCCTGTATATTGAGGAACCGGATTTAAAGATTCGGATGGATGTAGCGCGACAGGCCAATTTGCCGGTTATGATTTCCCCAACTATTGTCATTCAGTCAGGTGGCGAAAAGATAAACGCATATGCGCGCGGGGGTATTACTTTACCGGTAAAAACCGCCATATTCCAGGAGCTGGCCTATGTCAGGGAACAATACAATCCTGCTGACAACGACTATGTAACTACAAGGGTGAATATTACAGAAGAGTTCAGGATGCGGTTCAATCCCGGTGTTACAGGCTCTGTAGGCGCTAAAATGAAAATGGCCAAACAGGTGACATTCTGGGCTGAACTCTACCTGTTATCTATGAACCTGTTTTACAAAAAATCCGTAATAACGTCTTTTGATGTAAATGGGCAGAGCGTACTCAACCAGCTATCGCCAACCGAGAAAGAAACCCGGTATGAATTCAAATCAAACAACAACGGTAATACTAATGTAATCCCTACTTTCCAGGCACCCTTCAGCAATATAGGGCTCCATGTAGGGGTGATGATTGCCCTTAATTAAATTACCTGAGCCTGTCGGCA
Organism: uncultured Flavipsychrobacter sp.; assembly: GCA_964515955.1. GTDB lineage: Bacteria > Bacteroidota > Bacteroidia > Chitinophagales > Chitinophagaceae > UBA5543. Next base: position 97,852 of record CAZEZM010000013.1, read on the forward strand.
GAGCGTACAAGTTTTTCATCCTTGCGGATACCACTGATAGCCATCACCAGGAATATTATTGCGGCCACAGGCAGAAAAGAGGCAATACCATAAGAGGTACTTTGCGCAGGTATTTTCAGCGTGTCCAGGTAATGGTCTTTGATGAATGTAAGATGGAAGGCAATAAATCCTATGTTCAAAACGATAGACAGTAGAGCCATATTTACCTGGCGTTTCCTGTTTTTAAACATGAATATCGCAATCAGTGGCAACGCTACTAATACAATTGCCAGCAATGCAAGTACGTAGCTGTATTCCAGCAATTTTACCCCTTTGGTTATCTCTGTACCTGTAGCGGGGTCAACATAGTTGATGCTAAGCATATTCAACATAAAAACGCATGCACTCAACAATGCCGCCACAAGTAACCATACTGACTGTATTCTTTGTATCATGATAAGTCAAAAATAAAAAAGTAAAATATCAAAAGCACTATTTAATTAATCACCGGGCTGCCGAAGTACGTATGTAATATTTCAGGCAACTTAATACCATCCGGCGCCTGGTTGTTCTCTAACAAACATGCCATGATGCGCGGCAACGCCAGCGAGCTGCCATTGAGCGTATGCACCAGTTGTGGTTTGCCCTGTTCATCCCTATACCTTATTTTCATCCTGTTGGCCTGGAAAGTTTCAAAGTTAGAAACAGAACTTACCTCCAGCCAGCGTTCCTGGGCAGCGCTATATACTTCAAAGTCGTAAGTAAGGGCGGAGGTGAAGCCCATGTCGCCGCCGCACAGGCGCAGAATACGGTATTGCAGCCCCAGTTCCTGCAATAGCTTTTCTACATGGCCCACCATTTCTTCCAGTGCATCGTAACTTTTCTCAGGATGCACTATCTGTACTATTTCTACCTTGTCAAATTGGTGTACCCTGTTCAGCCCGCGCACATCCTTGCCATAAGAACCTGCCTCGCGGCGGAAGCACGGGGTATATGCCGTCATTTTTACCGGCAACTCACTGAGGATAGTATCCCTATGAATGTTAGTAAGTGGCACCTCGGCTGTAGGTATCATGTAATAATTATCCTGTGTCAGGTACATCTGCCCCTCTTTATCGGGCAATTGGCCTGTGCCATAAGCACTGTCCTCGTTTACCAGGTACGGGGGATAGTATTCTGTATAGCCGGCATTGATGTTATGGTTCAGAAAATAACTGATGAGCGCGCGTTGCAGCCTTGCACCCTTGCCTATATATACCGGGAACCCGCTGCCCGTGATTTTAGTGCCTAATTCAAAATCTATCAGGTTGTATTTTTCCGCCAGGTCCCAGTGTGGCAGTTTTTGTGCGGAAAGATCAGGAGTACTCCCTCCCTGGCGCACTACTTCATTTTCCTCCGGTGTTTTGCCAAAAGGCACACTGCTGTGGGGCAGGTTGGGGAGTTTTACCAATATCTCATGCAGTTCTTTTTCCATGACATTCAGTTGCTCACCCAGTTCTTTGGTCTTTTCTTTGTTTTGAACTACTGCTGCTTTGGCTTTTTCTGCTTCCTCTTTATGGCCCGCAGCCATCAGTTTGCCTATTTCTTTCGATGCGGCATTTGTGGCAGCCAGCAGTCCGTCATTTTCTGCCTGGATGTTGCGGCGTTGCTCATCCAGCTCTATAATACGGTCTACCAGTTCCAATTCCTTATAATTCCTCTTTTCCAGTCCCGCGACTATCAAATCCTTGTTTTGCCTGAATAATTGTATCGGAAGCATTATTATATTATTTCGGGGCAAAGATAGTCAAGAGTTTGCAGTTGGCTGTTTGAGTTTATATATCCTATGGAACTATTGACAATATTGCCTTTTTCACTTTTTGTAGATGCGGCCTGGCATTTGAAAACTCCTGTAAAAAAATACAGGCTACGGGGCGGTTCTCTTGCCGACATAGGCATAAGAATATGATTATCAGTTGTTTATGATATTTATATTTGTTAACTGCCCGTTAACCGCTTGCAAATCGGGCGTTAACAGGTGGCGAAAATTTCCTATGTTTTGAACCCCGTCGCATCTTTG
>CAZEZM010000014.1:0-97735 GCA_964515955.1 uncultured Flavipsychrobacter sp.
TGGGGCCCGTCCATGCATAGGTAACACCTGCGGAAGTGGAAGAAGCGGTAAGGTTCAGTGCCTCCCCGGTACAGATAGGTGCGTTAGAACTGGCGCTGAAATTGGCAGGGCGGGGTTTTATCACCACCGTCACCGTATCGCGGGATATGCAATTACCATTACCGGCGTAGAGTACATAGTCTCCTGATATGGCTATGCCCGCATTCGGGATAACAACATTTTGTTGATTAGATGTAAAGCTACCCGGACCCGTCCAGCTATAACTGTTACCTGTTCCGTTAGCAGTACCAAACAATCTTAAAGTATCGTCAACACATATAGGTGCATTGGTGGTAGCTGTAGTACCTGATGGGCCTGTGCCGGCATTCACCACTACGGAGGTTGTGTCTTTAGCTGTGCACCCATACAGGCGGGCAGTCACGATATAATTACCGCTGTTTACGGGAAGCGGTGAAACAATTTGAGGATTTTGAATCACCGAAGTAAAACTGTTGGGCCCTGACCATGACCATGTGACACCCGAAGTGGTCGTGGTTGCAGATAATTTCAAAGTATCGTTGGCGCATACTGGTCCGTTGTTGTTGGCCAGGGGCTTGGCTACAGGGCCGTTACCTATTTTAATATTAATACTTACCAGTGAAGTATCAGGATAATTGGATGCAATCAGCCGCAGCTTATAACCCGTGCCGGTAGGGGTGTTGGAAGGTATCACAGCGGTTATTGTTCCTGAAGTATCTGACGTATTAGCCCCGATATTAACCGGCGAGGCAAAACTGCCGGATGCATTCGATAACTGAAGGGTAAATACGTTATTTGATTGTTTTTTCTTCGATGAAATGTAATTAACCTGTATAGTATCACCGGAGCATTTTAATGAATCGTTGTAAACAAACGATAGTGAATCATATACCTTTAATACAACAGAATCTATGAGATAGTATGTAATGCCACTGTTCGCCGTAACGGGCACATAATTCACGGTTGAGGTACCTAAAAAACCGCCGATGGCTATATTGTCGTAGGCTGAATCGGCAATAAAAGTCTTGCTAAGGCGTACCCAGTTCTGTGTATCGGTTATTGTCGTGTTTGTCCAGTTAACTTTAGGTGAGATGGGCGCAATACCAATGCCGGCATATGACGAGGGACCCGCATCGTAGAAGTATACAGCCAGGTCATTAGTACCACCTGATGAAAAATTGGCCAGGGAAACTGACATTGATATCTCATATATCATCCCAACCTGTAAAGCGGGGATAGGGCGGGTAACATATTCCTTAACTATATTAGGAACCGATGAGTTAAAAATACCCATATAGGCATTGCCGCTTGCCGGCCATTGGTAACCTACTACACTTGTGGGTATGCTGGGCCCGTTAGAGCCTGTAAAACAAGTATTATAGTAATCCGGGCTCCCGGAGGTGTTCCATGAGAGCCATCCCGTGCTGTTGCCCACCTGCGAAAACGAGTTGGGGCAGGTTGTATAATTCTCAAAATTACCGTTAGGTACAAGGTTCGGTTGGGCATATAAGCAGACAGGAAGGATTAATATAATAGCTAAAGCAGATAACAGTTTTGTCATAAAGTGTCGTTTACCTGACTCAAATATAAGTCATTTACATAATAAATAACCTTCGTTATTTACTTATTTGCAACCTCAACAGGACGACACTATTTCCTGTAAGAACTTTCAGCATATACATCCCGGCGGGAATTTCAGGCATGGAAATTTGTTTATACAATTTACCGTTGCTCACTACCGCTTCATCTTTATATACCAACTGGCCTAATGGATTGGTAATTTCTAATTGACAAGAGCCGACAATAGGCAGATGACCTTTGAGTAGCCGAAGGGATTGGACGGCATCTGGAATCCGCAGCCGTGAAACATATCAGGTGAGTCCTCGTACGAGCGCCATGGGAGGGCGTTAGTATCCAGGTCTCCCAGCGTATTAGGACAAGATGGACTTGTTACGTCAAAACCTGCGTTCGGCACAAGGTTTTGCCCCAACACAAATGATTGCGCAATAATGATTGATATGAGGATAAGCAGGAGTTTTTTCATCATAGCAGACCAAGGCTATTAAAGATAAGATTTTATTCTATAATTTTCGCCCCATATATGAATACATTCAAGGTGAATATTAAGCAACTATTCTTCACACTGCTCCTCCTGGTATTGACATTCGGCACATATGCACAACCCCGGCTATTAATATTAGGTGTGGCACAGGATGGTGGCTACCCGCATATTGGTTGCAAAAAACATTGCTGTCAACAAGCATGGAATAATCCTGCCAACAAACAGTATGTGGTTTCTTTTGCCATAACAGACCCTGCAACAAAACAATGGTGGCTGTTTGAAGCAACACCTGACATAAAAGAGCAACTGCAATACTTTTATGAACTGACCGGTGGCTTGTACAGGTATCTGCCCGATGGCATATTCATCACACATGCACATATGGGGCACTATATAGGCCTGGCCCAACTGGGCAGGGAGGCATTAGGGGCTAAAAACATAACAGTATATACCCTGCCTAAAATGAAATCCTTCCTGGAACAAAACGGGCCCTGGCAGCAATTGGTACAGTTGCAGAACATCAAAATAGAAGCGATATCGGCAAACTCAATTACAGGTTTAAACGGTAATACCAGGGTACAGGCATTCACAGTACCTCATAGGGATGAATATTCTGAAACAGCAGGTTTTACAATTATTGCAGGTGAGAAGAAATACCTGTTCATACCCGATATAGACAAATGGAGTAAATGGGAAAAGAATATAATCGAAGAAGTGAACAAGGTAGACATAGCAATGCTCGATGCCACTTTTTATAGCCCAGATGAATTGCCCGGCAAGCGTATGGAAGAAGTTCCTCATCCTTTTGTTGCGGAAACGATGGAATTATTCTCAAAAGAAAATGCTGACACAAGGGCTAAAATTCATTTTATACATATGAACCATACCAACCCTTTGCTTTGGGATTCAACCGTGCAACAAAACCTTTTACAAGCCGGTTATAAATTGGCGATACGAGGCATGAAACTATAAAAGGGTGGTATAGATGCCATACATCCATACCACCCTGGTCTTTTTTATTGAACAGGTAGTTTAACCCTGGTTGGGGCGTGGGCCGCGGGGGCTGAAACGCCTGCCGGGCTGCCTGTTAGGGTCTTCAGAATTCGGGTTGCGGTTTTCGCTACGGTCATTATCGTAACTCCTGCGGAAACCACCACTACCACTGCTGCGGTCATTGTCGTAGCTTTTCCTGAAACCACCACCACTGCTGCTGCGGTCATTACTCCTGTAACCACCACCGCCATTACTTCTGTCGTTGCTCCTGAAGCCACCGCCACCACTGCGGTCGTTACTCCTGAAACCGCCACCGCCGTTACTCCTGAAGCCGCCACCACCACGGCTGTTGCCACGATTGTTACTGCCCTGGCCATTTTTAGGCTTGGATTCTTTTACACTGATTACCTGGCCTTCAAAATAAATGCCGTCAATGTTGTCAATAGCATCATAGCTTTCAAACCTGTCAGCCATTTCTACAAAGCCAAAGCCACGGGGCAAACCCGTTTCACTATCAATAGGAATCTTTACAGAAACTATCTCACCGAATTCAGAAAAAAGCGTACGCAGACTGTTTTCACTGGTTTGCGGGTTCAGATTACCAACAAATAAATTCATAAAATAAAAAATTAATACCCCAAACCTACATAATTAAGGTGAATTATACCCATTTTCAGACTTCAAATACAGTTATATTTTTCAAAAAACCGCAACTATTAGTATGCCTGAACCGCTATGCAAGCCGCATACATTAGCGTATTGCATATAAACCCCGCTAATGCTGTACTATTACAGCCCAACATTTTTCATTACTTTTAACGCGTAAAACCGCAATTATGAGATACATGAGGGCCTTATTGATGATACCTGTACTATGCAGCATATTCTGCACTATAAGCATCGATGCCATCGCGCAAAAGAAAAAGAAGGAGAAGCCCCGTAAACCGCCCACCCTGGAAAATACCTATTGGTCGCTGTACGAAATGGATGGCAAAATGGTAGAAACACCAGCTACAGAACGTGATATCTACATAAAACTCCTGGACAAAAAAAGCCAGTTGGAAGGATATGCAGGCTGCAATATCATTACCGGCAGTTACGAACTTACTAAAGAATCCCTGGAGTTTGAGGCTACCGCCACCCTGCGCCTGTGCGATGATATGACTAAAGAAAATTACGTATTTAACGCACTGAATAATACCAACCGCTACGAACTGAATGGTGAGCACCTGCTGCTCTATAACGGCACTTACCTACTGGCGATATTCCAGGCGAAATATTACGATGAATAAGGGTCAACCAATATCCTTATTCAAATATTTCCTACAGGTGGTATAGCCATTTTTTTCAAAGAAAGAAGCGGCATCCTGGTTTGTGCTCCAATGGTCCAGTTCCACAATGTTGATAGAATGTTCGCTGGCCAGCGCTTCAGCTTTGCTTAGCAGCATTCTGCCAACACCTTCCCTGCGATAACCTTCAAGTACTCCCACCTGGTCAATATATAACGACCGGCATTTAAATTTAAATGGATTTTCTTCCAATTCCTTTATTATGAAAATCGCATAACCTACCGGAGTTTCCCCCTTTAAGGCTATGTATGCTTTGCAAGAAGACTTGGATAATTGATTATTGAATGCTGTTGCAATTGCATCCCTGTCAAATGGTTTAAAAATTGACGGATGCATACTATGATGCAGGGTTTGCACTTCCTCGTTGAGCAAGGACAGCAACGCGGCATCTTTCGTTTCAGCAATCGTTATCATTTCCTGTGTTTAAATATGGAACTTAATCCCTTGTGCTAAGGGCAACTGGTCGCTCCAGTTAATAGTGTTAGTTTGCCTGCGCATATACGCCTTCCAGCTATCAGAGCCGCTTTCGCGGCCACCGCCTGTCTCTTTCTCGCCGCCAAACGCACCACCTATTTCCGCACCGCTGGTACCGATATTTACATTGGCTATACCGCAATCGCTGCCTATATGCGAAAGGAATGTTTCCGCCTCGCGCATGTTTAGTGTCATGATAGCCGATGATAATCCCTGCGGCACGCCATTCTGCATGGCTATTGCTTCTTGTAGTGTTGAGTACTTCATGATGTACAGTATCGGCGCAAAGGTTTCGTGCTGCACAATGGGCATATCATTACCGGCTTCGTAAATGCAGGGTTTTACATAACAACCACTTTTGTATTCTTTACCCTCCAGCACACCACCTGTCACTATAGCTTTTGCCCCTTGTTCTTTTAAGGCCGTAAGGGCGTTCATATACTGCTGCACAGCGTCTTTATCTATCAGCGGACCTACGTGGTTTTTCTCATCCAACGGGTTGCCAATGCTCAGTTGCTTATATGCAGCGGCAAGTTTTTTCTTAAACGCGTCATATACTTTTTCGTGTATAATCAACCTGCGCGTTGAAGTACAACGCTGTCCGCATGTACCTACTGCGCCAAACACGGCTGCACGCATAGCTATATCCAGGTCGGCATGTTCGGTAATGATGATGGCATTGTTACCACCCAACTCCAGCAACGAACGTCCCAGTCTTCCACCCACCGCAGCAGCTACCGCCTTGCCCATACGCGTAGAGCCTGTGGCTGATACCAGCGGTATGCGCGTATCATTGCTCATCCACTCCCCTACCTCGCGAGCGCCTGCTACCAGGCCGCACACCCCTTCGGGTACTTTGTTGGCTTTAAATACATCGCTGACGATATTCATGCAGGCTATGGCCGATACAGATGATTTCTCAGATGGCTTCCATACACAGGTATCACCGCATACCCATGCTATAAAGGCATTCCAGCTCCACACCGCCACCGGGAAGTTGAAAGCGCTGATAATACCCACCACACCCAGCGGGTGCCATTGCTCATACATCCTGTGCTGCGGACGCTCGCTGTGCATCGTCAGCCCGTACAATTGGCGCGATAACCCTACTGCGAAGTCGGCGATGTCTATCATCTCCTGCACCTCGCCAAGGCCTTCCTGCAGGCTCTTGCCCATTTCGTAGCTCACTAGTTTGCCCAATGCTGCTTTGTGCTTTCGCAATGCCTCGCCTACCTGCCTCACTACTTCCCCGCGTTTGGGTGCGGGCCACATACGCCACTCTTCAAAAGCCGCTTGCGACTGCGCTACTACCGCATCGTATGTTTTGCGGTTTACAGCGTTCACAGATACTATCTCTTTGCCATCCGCCGGCGAAAAGGAAACTATTTTTTCGCCACCGGCTTTCTTCCATTTAGTACCGGTAAACGCACCTTCGTTCTTCTTATCTATTCCGAGTTGTTTCAGTTCTTTGTTCATAATTATTTGTTTTAAAACACACTCTCCCAATACCCCAAAGCAGGGAATGACAAATCCCTTGCGGAAATAACCGGCTCGTCCACATCCCAGTCAAAACCGAAGCTGTTGTATAAAATACCCGTATCGTGCTGCTGGCTGTATTCTGACGATACTAAATAATAAGTGATTGCATCGTCTGTCAGCGACTTGAACCCATGCGCGAAACCTTCGGGTATATAATAGGCTTTGTGATTTTCAGCACTCAGTTCCTGCGCATAAAACTGCCTGAACGTAGGAGAATCTTTGCGCAAGTCTATGATTACATCCAGTATCGCACCCTGCGGGCAAAATACAATTTTGGCATGCTGGTGCGGTGGTGTTTGAAAATGCATACCGCGTATCACGTCTTTCTTCGACAGGGAAAAATAACTCTCCTTTAAATCGAAACTGATGCCATGCTGGGCCAATGTAGTGGCGTGAAATGTTTTGACAAAGCTGCCCCTGTCGTCATAAAAAGCGGGCATGTCAATGATAAACGCCCCGTTCAGTATGGGTGTAAATTGCCACATCAGCTTAAATCTCCGAAGTATTCTTTTATCTGCGTCATGCACTTTTCGTGGGCGGTATGTTCGCGGTCAGCATACCAGTCTGCTGTCCAGCGTATAGCTGTACATGCATCCAGTTTAGGTTGCCAGTCGATGGTTTGCTTTGCCTTGCTGCTGTCCAGCAACAAAAGTTTCGCCTCGTGGGGCGCACCCTCGTTAGGTGTTATAGTGTAACTGCCCCTGCCAAACTGCTGTATGAATATCTTTGTGAGGTCTTCCACCGTCAGCATATCTTCTTCATTGGGGCCGAAGTTGAATGCCGTGCTATATACTTCAGGCTGTTCGCTCATTTTAGCTGCCAGGTACAGGTAAGCTCCCAGCGGCTCCAGCACATGCTGCCAGGGCCTTATTGAGTTGGGGTTGCGCAGGTTTACGGGTTGCTCAAATTCCAGCGCACGCACAATATCGGGTATGATACGGTCATCCGCAAAATCACCCCCGCCTATTACATTGCCTGCCCTTACTGAGGCTACTGATTTTTGATGTTTGCTATAATCCGCAGGATTAAAAAACGAACGCTGGTAAGATTCTATTACTATCTCCGCAGCTGCTTTGCTCGCCGAGTACGGGTCGTAGCCACCTAGTTTATCATCTTCGTTAAACGGTGTGCCACGCTCAGGGTTTTGATACACCTTGTCGGTAGTTATCATCAGGCCGATGCATGGCTGCTGCACATCACGCATGGCGTTCAGCATATGCACTGTGCCTTGTGTATTTACCATAAAAGTATCTACCGGCTGCTCGTAGCTGCGCCGCACCAATGACTGCGCCGCCAGGTGAAAAACAAAATGCGGCTGAAAACGCACCAGCTCCCCATGCAGCATATCCAAATCGCGCAAGTCACCTTCTACTGACGCATAGCAGAGTTCGTTACCATTCACCTGGATGTACAGGTCATTATCTTTTTCAGGGGCCAGTGCGTAGCCTTTTACATCCGCACCCAGCCATTGCAATATTTGCAACATCCACGCACCTTTAAAGCCTGTATGCCCCGTCAGGAAGACACGTTTACCTTTATATACTGAACGTAAATAATCAGCCGTTACCATTTCTTCCACAGTGGTTTTGTTTCCCAAAGCTGTTCCAGTTCTTCCCTGTCGCGTATTGTATCCATACATTTCCAGAAGTCGTTGTGCCTGTAGGCTGCTATCTGCTTTTCTTCCGCCAGTTTATCCATCGGGTATCGCTCCCACATCACATCATCAGCATCGTTGGGCAGGTAGTTCTTTATTTCAGGCTCTACTACAAAGAAGCCTCCGTTTATCCAGGTACCGCTATCCGCAGGTTTTTCTTCAAACCTGTCTATTATACCTTTCTCATCCATATTGATAACACCAAACCTGCTGGTAGCCTGTATGGCCGTCATAGTACATATCTTCCCGCTGTCCTTATGAAATTTCAACAGCTCATCGATATTTACATTGCTCACACCATCGCCATAGGTCAGCATAAAGGGTTCGTTGTTGGTATAGGGCAATACACGTTTCAACCTGCCGGCTGTCATAGTGTCCAGCCCGGTATCAATCAATGAAACTTTAAAGGGCTCAGCATTGCTGTTGTGGTATTCCTGGTTGTTATTAGCAAGGTCCACTGTCAGGTCAGAATTGTGCAGAAAGTAGTTGGCAAAATATTCTTTTATCATCCAGCCTTTATACCCCAGGCAAATGATAAATTCTGTATGCCCGTAGGCCGCATATATCTTCATGATATGCCAGAGTATGGGCTTGCCACCTATTTCTATCATGGGCTTGGGGCGCAATGTTGACTCTTCAGCTATGCGTGTGCCCCTGCCGCCTGCAAATATAACTACTTTCATTCCTGTGCCGTTTATTCTTATAAGTGTGGCAAATATAACAGGAAACAAAGGAAATTTCCTGTTGCCTTACGAATTAGCAGTATTTTTAACGCATTATTTGTTCAGGCTGTAACTATCAGGAATAGTGAAGGGGAAATCCAGTGCTTCATCGAAGCTGGCATTGTTGAATACCATATCCAGGTGGTGCAGTTCATTATTACTGTTGATATTGATAGCCCTGTTCAGAGCAAACTTCCGGCTGCTGACCTGGGTATAATTATCAAACTGTATAACGCCTGCAAAGCCGCCATTGGTAGACAATACCTGCAGGTTGTGGATGGTGCTGTCAGTTTTATTGTAGTTCACCTGCTGGTTGGTGTTCAGCCCCTGTATATCCATAGCCCACATATCACCCATATCCCTGGTGCCTGCTACCCGCTGGTAAGGTGTCTGCAATACCTCGCCAATAATAAAACTCTGCAAAGTTTTAAAATCCACCTGCGCCGGCAGCATTTGGTTGGCTTCTGATATATGCAGTTGTATACCTGTTTTGTCCAAATAGTTTACCAACCTGAAACTATCCGGAGTAATGAATATACGGGCTACATTTACCAGTCCCATGCCTGCCGTGATGTGTATCCAGATGACACTGTCCCGCGCCATCCTGATATTGGCGGTGAACTCCTGGTTCATTCCCCCGCCACTATAGTTCATCTTCGCCTTACCTTTGAACGTATTGAACGCTATGCTGTTGTTGAGCAATGGCTCTAATGCAGGGCCTGCTATTTTATTTTCGGGTTCTAAGTTCACAGTATCTACAGGCAATTCCACTACATTTCCCCCGGCTGCATCAAATATTTCTACCTGCGGCACCGGCACGGCCACTACTGTATCAACTAAGGCACTGTCCGTTATTATTTTATTCTTGCGTGCCAATTTCTTACCCGGTTTGCACGAGGCAAATACCATCAACAGCACAGGTATCCATATCAGCACAGCTCTATTCATACAGCTTATTATCAGCTATTTTCTTATCCAGGTTGGGGTTATCAGCACCCAGTTCTTTAGCTTTTTTCCAGTTTCCCAGGGCCTCGTCTCTGTTACCCAATTGATAATTGGCATCGCCCAGGTGGTCCCATAGTGTGCCGCTGGCGCCCTCTTCTTCTTTCTGTATAGCTTTCTCTATGTATTCTTTAGCTTTCTTATAATTGCCCTGTTTGTACAGTATCCAGCCATAAGTATCAAGGAAGGTAGGCAGTTCCGGCGCCAGCTCCAGCGAGCGTTTAGACATCCGCTCCGCATCGTTCAGCCTTTCGCCCCTTTCCGACAGATAGTAGGCGTAGTTGTTCAGTGTAGTAGGGTTGTCGGGTGCAAGCTTCAGCGATTTTTCAAAATATCCGTCAGATGCCTCATAATCTTTCAGGTTATAATAAGCATCGGCCAGCATACCATACATCCCGGCAAGCTCGCCTTTATTTTCTTCGGGCATCATATCCGCCGCGCGCTCTATGGCATTAACCGCTTTCTGGTAATCTTTTTTCAGACTATAGGCTATCCCGCTCATGTAATGCAACTGCGCCTGGTTGGGGAACAAACGCAACGCCCTCTCGCCGTATTTCAGCGCTGAGTCATACATCTCCGCCTGCAGGTAGGCCGACAACAGGTTTTTCCAGACAGGATAGTTGGCAGGTTCTATGTCTACAGATTTCTTGTATTGCTCCGTTGCGCCGGCAAGGTTGCCTGTAATGCCCAGCATATCGCCATAGCTGGCAATAGCATTAGCGTCTTCAGGATGGGCTGTTGCTATATCTTTAGCCAATACCAGGCCCAATGCTTTGTCGGCGCTATCTTCAGCAGCCATCACAAAACCGGCTAAAACGGTTAACTGTTCCGAAGCGCCGAGTGCATTGTTTTTTACTACTTTTTGCAGGTATTTTTTATAATTTTCTTTATCACCTTTTCTTCTGTAATATTCTGACAGACTCAGTTGTATGCCCGCATCGTCGGGAAACATTTCCTCTGCCTTTTTGTATACTTCAGCAGCTTTATCAGGCTTGTCGTTATTATTATACATTTCGGCCATCCGTATGTAGTACCTGCTTTCGCCGGGTGCTAATTCTATCAGGCGGTTGTTCACTTTTACAGCTTCGTCCAGTTCATTGTTATTCAGGTGCATCTGTAGCTTGCCTTCCAGTATCTCCTCGTCGTTACCATACATCCTCACCAGTTTTTCGTAGGCTGCCGCGGCTTTTTTCTTTTCTCCCGCCCGCTGGTACAGGTAGGCTATAGTTTGCAGGTATTCCTTATTATGCTCGTCTTTGGCCACTATCTGCTCATACAATTCTGCCGCTTCCGTAAATTTATTCTCCTCCAGCAGCAGCCCTGCGTATTGCTCTATGTACCAGTTGTTTTCAGGCTCCAGTTCTATGGCCTTTTTGATATGCTTTTCCGCCTCGGCCATCTGCCTGCGGGCCATATTAATGCGCGCCAGGTCGTAATACAAGCCTGCACCCTCCGGGTCAAACTTAATGGCTTCGCGCAACCTTGCTTCCGCCTCGGTATTATCTCCCTTATTACGGGCGCGCACTGCGTCATAATGCAGCACTACTGCGTTCAGTTTACTCTGCTCTCCTATAGGCGGGGGAATGGTATCTGTTTCCTGCGCAGATGCAGGCAGCCACAACCCGATACCCAGGGCTGCGGCTAGTATGGATTTCTTTAATACAATCATGACTTGGTAGAAAAATCGCCCAGGCTCAGGTCCTGCGGCTTTTCCTCGTAAGTTACGCTTTTACCCAACATAGAGTTTTCTATGCGTGCATTTTTAACAATAGTATCTGATTGTATAATGCTGTTGGTAATCCTTGAATCTACCACCTTCACGCCCTTGCCCAGCGATACGTGCGGGCCTACTACAGAGTTCTCTATCACTACGCCCTCAGCTATATAACATGGCTGAATTATCACAGAATTATGTGTTGTTACAGAACTATGTACCATTGTTTCTTTATTCTTCTTCAGCTCCAGTATGCGCTGGTTGGTATATACGGTGGCGTCCTTGTTGCCGCAGTCCAGCCATTCTTCCACCTGGTCGGTGTAGAATTTCATGCCTTTTTTCAGCATATGGTCCATAGCATCAGTTATCTGGTATTCGCCTTTTAGTTTAATATCCTCATCTATCAGGCGTTGCAGTTCTTTTTTCAGGTTCTCGCCGTCTTTGAAGTAATACACACCTATGATAGCCAGGTCTGACACAAATTCTTTCGGCTTTTCCACGAAGGCGGTGATTTCTTCTTTTTCGTTCAGCTTCACTACACCGAATGCCGAAGGGTCTTCTACCTTCTGTGTCCAGATGATTGCGTCTTTATTGGTATCGAAGTCAAACTCCGCCTTGAACAAGGTATCGGCAAATGCGATGAACACATTGCCCTTCAGGCTTTCTTCTGCGCACAGTATTGCATGGGCTGTTCCATGCGCCTCGTGCTGGTAACATATTTTGCCTTTAGCACCCAAACCTTCGGCTATTGCCAGCAGGTTTTGTTCTACCTCTGTGCCAAAAGCAGGTGATATAATGAAAGATATTTCTTCCACTTTTTGCTTACAGGTGCTGATGATATCTTCTACCATACGCTGCACTATGGGTTTGCCTGCCACATGCACCATCGGTTTCGGAGTAGTAAGGGTATGTGGCCTCATACGTTTGCCCATTCCCGCCATCGGTATTATTATGTTCATTATGCTCGTTTTATATATTAGTACAAGTTTATTGAATGCCTGAATGGCCAAATCCGCCGGCGCCCCGTTCGGTGCTTTCCAGTTCGGTTACCGGTTCCCAGCTTATTTGTTCGTATTTCGCTATTACCATCTGTGCTATACGCTCTCCATCGTTAATGGTTTGCGGCTCGGCCGACAGGTTCACCAATGGCACCATTATTTCGCCACGATAATCGCTGTCTATTGTTCCCGGGGTATTGATGAGTGTCAGGCCTCTCTTGATGGCCAGGCCACTGCGGGGGCGTATCTGCGCTTCGTAGCCCTGCGGCAGTTCCATAAACAGCCCCGTAGGCATCAGCCTGCGTTCCAGCGGCTGCAGCGTCACGGGTTCTGATAGAAAAACCCGCAGGTCCATACCCGCCGAGCCGACGGTCTGGTACTCCGGCAGCGGGTGCGACGATTTATTTACCAGCCTCACTTTTGTCATACAAGGCGCAAAGGTAATAACCCTATGTTAAATATCCGTATGTAAATAACTATGCGTGGCAACACTATCCCACCTCCACCCTCGCCTGCATCTCCAGCACTTTCATCAGCACTTGTTCGTCTTCTGTTAATCCCGCTATGCCATCCATCTTTGCATCGCCGCAGAGCAGTCCTGCCAGTTTGTTCTCATTATAGCCATCCAGTATGCCGGGGTGTATATAATACTTTCTGCATACGGCACGGGTATTGCCCAGGTGGGCTGCCACCGTGTCTATAGCTTCTATTACTTTCTCCTTCCGGCCTTTTTCGGTATCGCACCAGTCGGTATTTTTCAGGTGTTGCAGCGCTTTCAGGCTGCCAAACCAGGTCCTGAAATCTTTGGCGGTAAACGGGTGTGCGCTTATTTCTTTTATGTAATTGTTCACCATGCCCGAATCTACCGGGTAATGCCTGCCATCTTCGTCATAATACTGGAACAGTTCCTGCCCGGGTATATCCTTACATTGCTGCACTATGCGGGCCAGTTTCTTATCGTCCAGCGATACCGTTTGGCGCACACCCTTCTTCCCGGTAAAAATGAACTGCATATCCCCCTCTTTGTTCACTACATGTTTATCTTTCAGCGTTGTCAGCCCGTACGAGCCATTCTCTTTTTCATAGCTGCTGTTGCCTATGCGCACACTGGTATGTTGCATTACGGCAACGATAGCAGCCAGTACCTTCTGCAGGCTGAGTTCCTTTTGCCGCAATCCTTTTTCTGTCGCTTTCCTGATATCGGGCAAGGCTTGCCCGAATTCGTACATATGCGAGAACTTGGCATGGTTGCGCATGGCTACCCACATCGGGTGGTATTTGTACTGTTTCCGACCCCGGGCATCATATCCTGTTGCCTGCAGGTGTCCGTCAGGATTGTCGCATATCCATACGCGCTCCCATGCGGGTGGCAATACCAGCGATTGTATTCTTTGCAATACCTTTTTATCACGCACTACTTTGCCTTGCCTGTAATAAACAAACCCATCTTTAATCCGCTCGCGGGTGATACCGGCACTGCTATCTGCAACGTGCACCAGGTTCACCGCCTTTGCACTTTGTTTTGTATCCAGGGCAAGTTTCGAAAGCCGTTTTCTATGTATCGTTATTATATTGTTCGCTGTGGCTGCCATACGTCATTTAATAACAGCGGCATGGCGTTAATGGTTGAGGAGAGCATGTACTAAGGGGCCGATAGTATGAGTTGCTATATATCATCAGGCGGGGCATGCCCCGCCTGATGATATTCCCGATGTCTTAAACCAGCCGTTATGTTAATTCCTAATCAGCACCATACGTTTCGTGTCAACGGTTTGTCCGTTTATGTTCAGGCTATATAAGTATGTACCGGCTACGAGTTTTCCGGCGTTTACCGTAACACTGTTATAACCCTTGTCATGCAATACAAAATTGTGTAGCTGATTGCCGTTCACATCAAATATTACAATGCTTGCCTGTTCAGTATGATTAGGCAAATAATATTTAATCTCAGTAGCGTTGTTAAACGGATTAGGAGCGTTCTGGAATAATTCAGGCTCATCAGTACCAGGTGTCGGGGTGTTTTTTATAACTGTTTCAGATGTTATGAGTTGTTCAAGATGTTCCATGCGTTTCTTCAGTCCGTCCAGTTCTTCATACAATTGTGCATTTTTCGCCTTTTCATTTTGCAACTCCGCATACACCGCTTTAACGCCTTCTGTTAGCACAGGGATAAGCATGTTATAGTTCATGCCGTATCTGCCAGCGGCATTTACTACTACTGCTTCCGGTAGTACCTTAGCCACATCCTGCGCAAGGAAACCATATTGACGGCCATTGTCTGCATTGGATTTTTTTAGCACTTCGGCATTCCATGTATATGTTTTCCCTTCCAACTGGTTTATTATTTCCATAGCACGTTCCACAGGCCTGATATCCGATTTCAGGTTGGCATCCGACGTAGCTATATATGCTAATGCTTCTGTTACGCCATCTACTTTAAGGCGTAAGGTTCCGGAAGATGGAGGCAATGTAGGCCCCTGCAGGCCACCCGCCCAGGTATAACCATAGTTTGATGCGGAGTTTAAACTACTGCCCACACCCACTGACGTACCATCGTCATATATCTGGCTACATACCAGGTCGCCATTGGCGTCTGTCTTTGTTACCTGGTCAGTTGTTCCGCACAGGTTTTGGAGCGTTGTGCCGGCAGCAGGTATCTGGCTGTCCCACACATCGCCATTACCATCTATTACCAACATATTGCCACCACCCGGAGGCAAATTCTGGTGTCTAACCGTACCATTGGTATGGAAGTTTGCCGTTACCAACGGGGTTGTTCCCAGGTTAATGCCTACGTTATTAGCAATGTCTATTACAAATGTCTTATTTTGAAGAGGAGTGGGTCCCCCGCCTGGAGGTGTAGTGGGTCCCGTTAAGAAAAATTCACCCAGCCGACCAATACCGATATCATAATATAAGTTTGGAATCTGGCCGCCTTGCTGAGTAAATCTCATCATCCGTCCTTGAGTATTCAAATTACCCGGCCATGTGCTTTGTAATGTATTCCAGTTCATATTAGCAACATCGCTGTTGATGTTAAACGGGAAAGATAATCCTACAATATCCCTCCCCCATATTGTAAGGTTGCCGTTATTGAAATTACCCCCGACACCGGGCTGACCAATCTGCACAGGGCCAACGCCATTTACAGTGTTGTTTATCCGCATCTGTTCTACACTGTTGGTCCTGAAAATAAGCGGCTGAGGATCTGTAGTTCCAATAAAATCCGTTAACGGGTTTGTTCCAGGGTTGCCGTTTAGCAACCATGCGCCGTTCAGGAGTGTATTAGCATCGCGCCAAAATACATTTCCGTTAGCGTCAGTGCCCAAAATGTTTGTGACTAAATCGTCTTGTGTTATGCCCTCGAAGCGCACATCGCCGGTAGTATGAAACTGCGCTGTAGGCGAATTGGTGCCAATACCAATGTTCAGTGGCCCGATGCCCAGCCCGCTGTTGACAGGATACATGCTGTTGGGAGTAGTAGAACTGTTACCTACCCACCCCTGCCCCGTTGCTGCCATGCTTATAGCCAACAACAGAGTAGTAGTTAAAAAACTCTTTTTCATAAGTGTGATTGTTTAAATAAGCCTACTATTTTCACGGGTTTTCGGCATCTACCGGGATTTTAGAAAGGGCGGTGGCATAAAATCCATGGTGAATTTCTGTATTAAAACTGCGCGAAATTTTATAACTTGTTAAACGGGCGGGTGTAATTTATATATGGGCAGAAAACTCAAACAGGTGGATTGGGGGCCACCTGCGATACACAACAAAATTCACTTTGGCAATATTGATTCAGGCTCTGAACATTTTTAAAAAATCGGTTATCCCCTCACCCCCTTTTCCTTCCCACCCCTGTGCTTATTGATAGTAACCAACCGCGCTATGATAACTGCCGGGTACAATATTCCTATAGCCGACAGCATGACGGAGACCATCCTGGCCGGCATACCATCAGGATAAATATCCCCGTACCCCACAGTGGTAAGCGAAGCGAGGCTATAGTAAACATACACCGCATAATCGTGGTCATTGTTGCTCAATACCACATTCCCCGCTATAGATTTATCCGTCGTAATAGCCAAAATTTCTAAAATAAAAGCTCCGGAAATAGCTATCAATAAGTACACATTCACCGCGCCGATAACCCTGTATGTACTTACCTCCTCGTCTCTGAACAGCAGGCGGATATTGATATAAATAAACAGGCTCATATTGATAAGCCCCACGCACCTTTCTGCGAGGTAAAATTCGTTGGGCGAATCGTCAAACCGTATAGCCAGTAACACCACATGCGCTATAAACAGTACGGAAGCCAGGTATATCTTCCATTTTTCTTTACTTGAAAATATCCCTATGAAATACAATAGCAGGAACAGCATGTTCATAAAAACAATGCTGACCGTATGCTCCGCAATCAGCACCGGCATTACAAACACCATAAGGAACAGCATACCCAGCAGCGTTATGAAACTGGTGTCTGACACCCAGAAATTCTTTATTTGCCGTATCGGATTTTTCATCTGTTATGGCCCGCACAAGGGGGTTTGTCATATTCCATTTGTTACCTAAATCTACACATAAAAAGGATAGTATACCCTTTGTTTTCCGGAGCGATACAGCATCCCAAAACCTCCTATTTGCTATTTTGCGCATGGTTCAACTAGAAAAAAATTTTGACACAATCAACTAAATAACGTATATTTGTTGTAGTAAATGGTCATATATGCCTCTTCCAAAACAGGTACAACAACACAAGCGATATATTTCATCCCCCGCACCCCACGGGGGATTTTTTATTAATGTTACTTCCACGAAAAAAACACGCGTGTACTTAACAAAAATTAACAAACATGCTATAAACAATTCGCTATCAACAAATTGCAAAAGCAAAATATTCCCTGTAGTTAAACCCGGGAGCAACCCGGTTAACAGAATTTCTGTCTTACAAAAACACCCGACTTGCCACGCAAAACTAATTACATCCTTATATTTGAACCTATGAAACAAGCATGTAAAAGTTCAGATTTTATACGCAATAATTATTTTCGGATGAAACAACTACTGCTCATACTCCTGGCCACGCATATGTTAGCAGCATGCAGTTCAGGTGAAACCCAAAACAACAACGCACCTGCTGATATACATTCCGCTTTCTCTCCTATCATAAAAGGCACCTGGGTGATGACCGATTATATCACTGACCTGCAAAAAACAAAATCACCTAAGGCGTCTGCAGGCATTTTGCAGGGCGTAGTTTCTATGGAAATTGACCCCTCAGCTATATATGGCGATACGACCATAGTTTCCGCCAGCTTCAACAATCATGAAGGCATGACTTTCTACCTCTTTTTCAGGCCCGGGCAGGAAGCGAAATCACTCCCTACCGCGCTTACTGACGAAGATGGCAGCGGTAATTTTTATGAACTGGGATATAACATTGCAGGCAAAGACACCGTACTGCAACTGAAACACTATAACAAGGAGAAAAAGCTGCTGGATACACGAAACTTCACGAAAGTAACAGGTCCGCTCACCGATGAAAGTGAACCTTACGGACTGCAATACATGGCGAATAAGGTGTTGTTTTCAGGCAAATACAATGTGACCGATGATGAAGGCAACAGTTTTAAAGGCGATCTGACCGACGACGGTATGGCCAAAGGCATAGGGGCGCACACCACTTATTATATCTTTACCGATTTCATTGGCGATGAGCAGACCAACCTGGACGAAATGGTTTTTGACAAGGGCGCCAAAACCCAGAAGCCTTATATATTCGAGATAAAAGGCGATACCATATTACTGTACAAAGCCATGGAGAATGAAGAGCGCACCCTGCTGATACGCGGTCCGCTGAAATATACTATGGTAAAAGAAAAATAATTACAATATTCTATTTGTATTTAACATCAATATTTAGTAAATTTGCTTATATTATTCCGCCCTGGCACCGGGAACAAAAGCAGACTGAGCTCCTTGAAAAACAACAATATTTACAACACCCGCCCAAGGCGGCAATTAACAATCAACCAGTTAACAAAACCATAATTTTCACCTTAAGACAAATACAACATTTCACAGCATCTATCTTTTCATTACTTTTATACAAAGCATACAGAATATGGGATTTCATATAAACGATAAAAAAGACAATAAAAAAGGTGGCAAATCAGCCAAAAACATGCTGGCAGGCACCAAAACAGCAGGCAAATCAGCCAAACCATCGGGCGGCGGAGGCAAAAAGATGATTAAGACGGGAGGAACCAGGGGCAGTTAAAAACACCTGTTCAATGCCGGATATACAGTACTTGCTGGATAAATACCGCATCCATACATCGGCAGACGAACTGCTGGAAAGATGGGAGGAGCCACACAGGGCGTACCATAGCAAGGAACATCTATACGATTTGTTCCGGCAGATAGAGGATGATTATAGCAAAGGCAACATTAGCACAACTGAAAGAGAAAAACTGGAGCTTATCTCCCTCTTTCATGATATCATTTACGACGCCACCCGCACCGACAACGAGGAAAGGTCTGCAAATATGCTATTGAGTTTGTGTGATAATCAAAAAGACTCGTCCGTTGTTGAGATTTACGAAGCCATCTTAGCGACAGCCAGGCATGAAAACGTTTCCCCGATTTCGGCTACCTTCAACAAGTACGATATGAATATCGTGGAACGCAGTTATGATGAACTGCTGGAATGGGAACACGGCATTTTCCGGGAATACAACACAGTGGGAATAAAGGCATATAAAACCGGCAGGCTCCAATTCCTGGAATCATTGCCCGACAAGTACCCGGATAATCGTGCCAATCTTGAAAAATTAATTAACTGGGTGGCGTCAAATTATTAACCAACCGTGTTTCAGTTCTCATACTTTTTATACCCCTGCCTGTACCCTGCCAGGTAGGCAATAGGCTTCAAAAGAGCAAACAGTATTTTCTGCACTGCAAATGGCGGCTTCACCAGCCTGAATGTTCCTGAATACCTGGATGCCAGCAATACAACCTGCAGGAAATGTGGCATACCGTCTGCTTTGGTTTTACCATCTTTTGCCAGGCCCATTGCGTTTTCAAAAAAGTATTCAGTATCCATAGCGGGCTGCACTTTCCAGTTAACCACTGCGACTGAGGATGTGTCATTCCACATTGAGTGTACGGTATTGGCAGGCACATGCAGGCTATCCCCTTTTTTCAGGACAGTCAGGCCTCCGTTCATTCTTACAGTCATCTCACCTTCCAGTATAGCAAAGTCTTCGGCCTGGTACGGATGATAATGCGGTGGCGGCTCTTTGGATGCTGCGGCATAGGCCGATTCCATTTCCAGCAATTGACCACCGGTGTCTTTTGCAGTTTGTATAAATTTTATCTGCTGCCCGGTTACGGGATTGGCAATGACTTTTCCCTTATATGCCATATATCAGTTTATTTGCTCAAGTTGTACTTCCTCTTTCATCCTGATGCGGCCATGCTCGTCCTTTACCAGGCGGGCGCAGGCAATTTTCGGGTCGTGTTCAAAATACAGCAGCCAGTTATTGTCAGCAGCCAGGTTCAGCAGTTTTTCTTTTTCAGCCAATGTATCCAGCGGGCGCATATCGTAAGCCATCACCCAGGGCATAGATATATGGGCGGCACTCGGCACTAGGTCGGCGCAGTAGAGGATGGTTGTTCCGTTGTAATCTATACGTGGCAGCATCATCTGTTCTGTATGTCCATTTACATAATGTGTGCGTATACCGGGCAGCCACTCTTCACCATCAGGTGTATCTACAAATTGTAGTTTACCGCTCTCCTGTATCGGCAGTATATTCTCCGGCAGGAAAGATGCTTTCTCCCTTGCATTAGGATGAACAGCCCAGTCCCAATGCGCTTTGTTGCTCCAATAGGTAGCATTGGGGAAGGCAGGTACCAGTTGATCGCCCTCGCGTTTGATACTTCCACCGCAATGGTCGAAGTGCAGGTGGGTGAGGAAAACATCGGTTATATCAGCGGGTGTATAGCCAACTTTGGCCAGGGAGCTTTCTACAGTATCTTCCCCATGCGGGTGGTAGTAGCTGAAGAACTTCGGGTCCTGTTTGTCACCCATACCGTTGTCTATCAATATCAGCCTGTCGTTATGCGCTATCAGCAGGCAGCGCATGGCCCAGCTACACATATTATTGTCATCGGCGGGATTGGCCCTTTGCCACATGCTTTTGGGCACTACACCATGCATAGCCCCGCCATCCAATTTGAAATATCCCGCAAGTATGGTATGTAATTTCATTTAAAAACATTGTCTGATTAACAGTGAGAAGTGGTCTTATCTTATCGATGCCTGTATATTCTTCTTCTTAGCAATAGAGCGTGCAAGGTACAAAATGATACCGCCTATGACAAAGAATACCAGCACTGCCAGTACAGATTTGCGCATGCTGCCGGTCATATGTTCTATAAAACCGAACGAGAACAAGCCGATAACGATTGCCAGTTTTTCCGTCACATCGTAAAAGCTGAAGAAAGAGGCAGTGTCTTTGGTTTCGGGCATCAACTTAGAGTAAGTAGAACGGCTGAGTGATTGTATACCACCCATTACCAACCCTACAAAGGTGGCTATGATGTAGAACTGCATTACCGTCTGTATAAAGTAGGCATAGATGCAAATGCCTATCCATATCAGCACGACGCCTATAAGTACATTCAGGTTGCCAAAGCGCTCAGAAAGCCTGGCCATAATATACGCACCACCAATAGCCACCAGTTGTATGATGAGTATGGTAGTGATGAGCTGGGAGGTTTCAAGGCCAAGTTCTTTAGCACCAAATGCCGCTGCAGCCAGCATTACTGTTTGCACACCCATGCTGTAAAAAAAGAAAGCGCCCAGATAGGTACGTAGTACCGGCATTTGCTTCACCTGCTGCCACACTTTCCTCAGCTCGTGGAAACCATTGGAAATGACGCTGTATTCAGGGTGCTGCTCCAACGGTTGCCCTTTAGGCAGTTTGCGCAAGGGTATCTGCGCCCAGCCAAACCACCATAGCCCCACCATCAGGAAGGAGAAGCGCGAAGCGCTGCCAGCATCCATGCCAAATGTATCAGGACTGAGGACAAATACCAGGCAGACTATCTGCAGCAATACGCTACCTATATAACCATATGCAAAACCCTTGGCACTCACCCTGTCGCGCTCATGTTCTGCGGCTATTTCGGGCAGGTAGGCGTTGTAAAATACCAGGCTGCCGCAGTAGCCTATCGCCGCCAAACCGAATAGGACGATGCCCAGTTCAATATTCTCTTTGGTAAACAGGAACAAGCCACAGCAGGCAATTGCGCCTACATAGGTAAAGAAGCGCATGTACTTTTTCTTATTCCCACGGTAGTCGGCAATAGAAGAAAGTATAGGTGAAATAAAAGCGATAATGAGATAAGCAATGGACAGCGTATAATCCTGCAAAACCGTATTGGTAATCTCCAGTCCGAAAAAGGAAACTTTATCAGATGGCACTTTGCTGGCATCGGTAGTGATGGCAATATAATATGCCGGGAAAATGGTGGATGTAATAACGAGGTTGTAGGCTGAGTTGCCCCAGTCGTACATAGCCCAGGCGTTGTGCAGTTTCTTTTTGGCGGTTGGCAAAGCAGTGGTTTTCATGTCGCTAAAATATATCTTTTAGCTATGGAAATATACTGTTAGCCCAAACTTAACGGCTATTTGCCCAGCATGAAATTGCACATCTTGTACAATGCACGCGCGCCCACTATATTGTCTATGCCGTCTGTATTCTGCTGCCCTGTGGAAACCTCGTTCAGGTCGAAGCCTATCAGCTGGCGGCCACTTTCATACAACAATTTGAAGAGGTAAAACACCTGCTCCAGCTCGAAACCACCCGGTACAGGAGTACCTGTATTAGGGCACAGCTTAGGATCCAGGCCATCTATGTCAAAGCTGATATATACTTTCTCCGGCAGTTCGTCTATTATGTTTTTGCAAATGGCTTTCCAGGTAATACCCTCGTACTGGCGTTCTTTTATCTCTTTGTCAAACCAGGTGGAAACACGCTCGGGGTTCTGGCGTATCATCACCAGTTCTTCATCGCAATAGTCGCGTATACCCACCTGCACCAGCTTGCTCACCTGTGGCACTTCTTTCAGCACGTTATACATAATGGAAGCATGCGAGTAGGTAAAGTTCTCATAAGCTTCGCGCAAGTCGGCATGAGCGTCTATTTGCAGTATGCCGAAGTCTTTATGGTATTCAGTTAATGCCTTGATAAAACCCAATGGCGTGCTATGGTCGCCGCCTACCAGGCCTACTTTTTTGCCTTTACTTAACAAGGCTGCCGTTTGCTCCTGCACTTTGCCTACCATCCATGTGCAGCTTTCATTTACCTCTTTCAGCTTTCCTGTCAGGTACTCATTTTCTGTGACTATACCCCCGTCTTCCAGGTGGCGGATGATGAGCTCGGCGCATTGACGCTTATAATCACTCTTGGTACGCATCTCCTTATCAATAGGCAACATGCAAATCCCCCTCTTCCAGGCATCCGTCATATCCGGGTCGTACAGGTCTATTTGCAGCGATGCGTTGAAAATATGCTCCGGCCCGCGTGATGTACCGTCACGATAAGATATAGTTACCTCCCAGGGTACAGGCAACAGCACCAGTTCAGCATCTTCCTCTGAAAAGGGTAAACCAAATATATTGTTAGATGTCAGCCCCACCGAGTTGGGGTCAAATGTAGACAGGTCTGCCATGTCAGTTTTTTTAACGAGGGTGCAAAGTTAGGGGTTTACACATTAAAGCAAACAACAGATTATGAATCTTAACCACCGCTTCACAGAGGGTTACCGGGCAGTATATATCTTAACTTTCTTATTCTTAAGTTTCTCATCCTTCACTTGTTGCATTACATACCCCGCCTTAGACCGACGCACGGCCACAAACGAAGAAAAATCTTTCACATCTATCAGGCCTATATCTTCTTTTTTCAGCTCACCTTTCTTAGCCAGGAAGCCCACAATATCCACCTTGTTCACCTTGTCCTTTTTACCGGCAGATATGAACAGGGTAACCCATTTGGGTTTTTCGGGCAGTACAGTTTGGGCGGGCAATGGCACTTCAGCTATTTCAGGATCTATATATGCCGGTAAATATTCTGTAGGTGACAATATAAGTATAGCCGTACCACTGGCTTCCATCCGTGCCGTCCTGCCATTGCGGTGAGTGAAGATATCTTCCGTTGGGGGCAGGTGGTAATGGATAATGTAGCGGATATATGGTATATCCAATCCACGCGCTGCCAGGTCAGTCGTTACCAGTACGTTGGCACTGCCATTCTTAAACTTGCACAAAGCGCTGTCGCGCTCCTGTTGTTCCATGCCCCCATGATAAAATACATTCATGATGCCCTTATCCTTCATTTTCCCGCTTACCAGTTCCACATCATCCCTATGGTTGCAAAACACAATGGAAGAACGGTTGTTGGCCATGCACAGCAGCTGAAACAGGGCTTCTGTTTTATCTTTTGAGGGGGATAATATCTTCTGTATTTCCAGCAGCTTTTCGCTTTCATTGCCCGAAATAAAATCCAGCTTCACAGGTTCTGTAAAATGGACAAACTCCGGTATTTCCACCGCTTCGGTGGCCGAAGTAAGTATCCTTTTATTAAGATTGGGCAATGAATCAAGTATAAATCCCACCTCTTCCTGGAAACCCAGTTCCAGGGTCTTGTCAAATTCATCCAGCACCAGGGTTTCAATACTGTCCATGTTAATGCTTTCCCTGCGTATATGGTCGCCCAAGCGGCCGGGGGTGCCCACTATCACAGCGGGCTGCTCTACCAGGCTTTGTTCTTCTATTTCCCTCTTGTGCCCGCCATAGCAGCTGGTTATTTTCAACCCCGTACCCATTTGTTTAAACACTCCTTCTATCTGCGTAGCCAACTCGCGCGAGGGGACAACGATTAAAGCTTGTGTATTCTTGCTGGCTGTATCTATCCGCTGTAATACAGGCAACAGGTAGGCCAGTGTTTTACCCGACCCTGTGGCCGACAATAAAAGCACATTATCATGCTCGCTATTGGCAGCTATGGAAGCTTCCTGCATTTCGTTCAGCGCTTCTATACCCAGGTTGGCCAGTATCTTATCTATGGGGAAATTATCCTTCTGCATCACTGCAAAAATACAAAATAACGGATATAACCTGTTTTATAATGTTTATGGGTTATAATGATGGCATCTTTAATTAACAACCGCCACTACCATACCGTCATATTCCTTGATACCTACATTTTGCAAAATAGTAGCCGTTACTGCCTTATTGCCCGACAGCCATTGGTTTAATCTTCTTACACCCAGCACACGCTCATCTGTACTGTTTTCATCCAGCACTGCTCCTTCGCGTATTACATTATCAGCAATGATTATTGAACCCGGCCTTGCAAGCTTAATAGCCCACTGAAAATATTCTAGGTAGGGCGGTTTGTCGGCATCTATGAATATCAAATCAAACGGGGCAAGTCTTTCTTTTTCTATTTCCGGTAATACATCCAGTGCCTTGCCTATACGTATATCTATCTTGTGCTGTAATTCTGCAAATTCAAAATTCTTACGGGCTACTTCGGCATAACCGGCATCAGCCTCTATCGTTATTACTTCACCATCATCGGCTATAGCCCTTGCCAGCCATATAGTGCTATAGCCACCCAGGGTGCCCAGTTCAAGTATCTTTTTAGCACCGCACATTTTAGCCAATACCTGCAGGAACTTGCCCTGCACGGGCGAGATATTAATCATAGGCATGCCTGCCGCATGGGTAGCGCGCTCAGCATGGCCCAATACATCATCCACAGGCGCCAGCAGGTTACTGATGTATTCATCTACCTGCATGAAAAGTTTGTCTTCCATGTATGTGAAGTTACGACAATCGGGGGATGTGATAAATTACCTGGACTTATTGTATAAAGTTTCCAGTTTGCCATTGAAGATATGCTGGTACTCATGCAGCCTGCCGAAAAAGGTTTCTATTTCAGTTTTTAGGGACGCAGTCCACTCCTGCTCTTTAGCCGTTTTAATATTGATAAGTACAGTGTACAACCCTGAGGATGCCCCCGACAATAAATTGCTGAGTACTACAGCAGTGTCACCTTTTGCCGATTTCAAGCCTATATTATATACTTCTAATGCCATGGGAATAATGTCGAGGCAAGTAGCGCATAGGCCTATCATGGTATCAGTGGCGTTTTTCAGCCCTTCATCCGCTTTTTGCTGCAACTCGTTTTTCTTCTGCTCATCAGTTTCTTTATCGCGTTGTATCCTATAGCGCAGCATTTCTTTTACAGCCCCTGCATCTTCATCTACAATAGCTGCCAGGCGGGGAATATATTTTGTTTCAAGCGCCTCTTGTACCCGCGAAATTTCGCCATGTACTTCCCGGTATCTTTCTTTGGTGGTAGTCAGTTTGCATACCGACACCAGCAGGTGTGTTGCAGATAAAGCTGACAGGGCGGCTACGCAACCAGAGCCGGGCATGCCAATACCTTTACTAAAAGTATTGAGCAGCTCTGTAGCGGGTTTATCTAAGAGGAAAGACATAGTTAGCTTGTTTTTACATAATGCACAAGTTATGAAAAAGCCCTACAGGTATACTATAGGGCTTATCGATTTTAATATCATTATCATACATCAGATACTGGCCAGCTGCACTTTCTGCTGTAGTTCCAGCACGCTCTCTTTATATTCAGAGTCTGTATCCATCAGGTTTTCCACCGTCTGGCAGGAGTGTATTACTGTAGTATGGTCGAAACCACCGAAGTGTTCACCTATGTTTTTCAGCGAGCTCTTGGTAAATTTCTTAGCCAGGTACATGGTTATTTGTCTCGCCTGCACCACTTCGCGCTTACGTGTTTTCACCAGCAATTTATCATATGGCAGGCTGAAGTAGTCACACACCATCTTCTGTATATTCTCGATAGTCAACTCGCGCGCGGACGTTTTCACGAAGTTTTTCATCACACGCTTGGCCAGTTCTATATCTATTTCTTTCTTGTTCAGGGTAGCTTGTGCAAACAAGGCTATCATAGCGCCTTCCAGTTCGCGTACATTGCTCTGCACATTGTAGGCTACATACTTCACTACCTCTTCAGGCATCACCAGGCCCTCATGGTGCATCTTCATTTCCAGTATTGCCTGGCGGGTCTCAAAATCCGGTGGCTGTATATCAGCATTCAGCCCCCAGCGGAAACGGCTTAACAATCTTTCCTGCATACCCTCCAGGTCTTTTGGCGGAGTATCGCTGGTCAGGATGATTTGCTTACCGCTCTGGTGCAGGTGATTAAATATTGCAAAGAAAACATCCTGTGTTTTGGCCGCCGGTACAAACAAGTGAATATCATCCAGTATCAATACATCTATCAGCTGATAGAAGTTGATAAAGTCGTTAATCTCATTGTTCTTGGAGTGGTCTATAAACTGGTTGATAAACTTTTCGGCGCTTACATATAGCACAGTCTTGTTGGGGTGCAGCCTCCGCACTTCGTTACCTATCGCCTGCACCAGGTGGGTTTTACCCCAGCCTACACCGCCAAATATCACTAATGGATTGAAAGAAGTAGCTCCCGGCTTTTGAGCGACATGCAAACCTGCTGAGCGCGCCACCCTGTTGCAATCACCCTCTACATAATTATTAAATACGTAGTTGCTGTTCAACTGGGGGTCTACCTGCATCCTCTTCAGGCCGGGAATGGCATAAGGTGTTTTTATATTAGTAGGGTCATCCCATTTCAGGGGCATGTCTACGTAGTTATTGTCCCTCGGCGGGGTATTACGTATGCCACCGGGCATATTTACCGATGCCTGGTTGCGCTGTGTTCCGCCCCCGTCCATTACTATCCTGTACTCAAGCCTTCCTTCCTTACCTAATATACGCTTGATGGTTTTCCCTAAGAGTTCCACGTAATGCTCTTCCAGCCATTCGTAAAAGAATTGGCTGGGAACCTGCAAGGTGAGTATGTTGCTCTGCAACGATACCGCTTTAATCGGTTCAAACCAGGTTTGAAAAGTACGCCAGTTTACATTATCCTTTATTATTTCCACGCAACTGCCCCAAACTGCTTCGGCATCGTTGTGCGGCATATTGTCAGAGTAGGAATTGTAAATGTCTTTATTCATATTAAGGCAACCAGTTCAATCAAGCTTTTTTAACTAATTAATATCTTTCAAAAAAATACAGGGGACAGCAACTCATCCAGTCATCTCATGTACGCCGGTCATTCTCCTCTACTACACACCGTTCTCTTTTTTGAAATTTATTACTGCATATCAGATACCGCACACTGATGGTAATCACTCTCAACTATTATTCTGAAGCAGGAGGACGAAATTGCTAACATTTTGTTGAAAAAACAAATCCTGCTTCACTTGTTTGTTTGAAAACTATTACAGAATACAAAAGTCTGAACCTTTCCCGGCATTTACCGGTTTTTCAGGTTTTTTTTGAGCGAATGTGCTTTTTTATGAATTATATTCGCTATATTATAATGATGACAAAAAATATACATAAAAAATAGTTTTTTGATTATAAAAAATCAGGCTTTTTGTTATTCATTCATTGTTGCGGATGTATTAATGTTCATTACCAGCAAGTTACAGATACGAGGTACAGATAATAACCTATACCTATATGCTATCACAACCCGGTGTTTACATGTAGTTATACATTCTGTTTACTTATTTTTGCAAATATGGCCAGGAATAAAGCACGAGTTTACATCAGGGAGTTAATAGTATCGCCAATAAAAGAATTTTTCAACGACAGCCGGGCTGTGGGTATCACCTTACTCTGTTGTACCATAGTTTCTATAATTATCAGCAATACTTCATGGGGCGATGCTTACCTCGGCTTCTGGAACATGGAACTGAATATGCCCGCACCTAATGTGCATATACCACACACTCCGTTGCACCTGGTCAACGATTTGCTGATGGCATTCTTCTTCCTGCTGGTAGGGGTTGAAATAAAACGCGAACTACTGGTAGGAGAACTTTCTTCTGTGAGAAAATCATTACTGCCCATCATAGCAGCAATAGGCGGTATGTTTGTACCCGCGCTTATATATCTGTTATGGACCGGTGGCAATCCCGTACTCAGCAAAGGGTGGGGAATACCCATGGCAACAGATATTGCTTTTTCGCTGGGTATATTATCCATGCTGGGGAAGAGGGTACCCTTTTCTCTCCGGGTATTCCTGATGGCGCTGGCAATTATCGACGACCTCGGCGGCATTCTTACAATTGCAATTTTCTACGCTGAAAAAATAGATACTACTTACCTGTTTATGGCAGGCGGTATGTTGTTTATCCTGGCTATGCTCAACCTGCTGAAGATAAAGCGGTATTTTATTTACATGCTGTTGGGTATATTCCTTTGGTATTTCTTTTACAATTCAGGCGTACATGCCACCATAGCAGGTGTACTGCTGGCCTTTACCATTCCACTGCACAAAATTGAAGACCTGTTACATGGCCTGCACGACCCCGTTAACTTTGTGATACTACCCATATTTGCATTGGCCAATACTGCCATTATATTGCCCGACACCTATGGACATATATTTACATCGCCGGTACACCACGGTATAGTTACAGGATTGGTGCTGGGGAAACCACTGGGGATAGCAATATTCAGCTGGCTGGCTGTAAAAATCGGCATTGCCGCTTTGCCGGGCAATATGCGCTGGAAAGAAGTAATAGGAATGGGTATGGTAGCCGGCATAGGTTTTACCATTTCCATATTCATGTCCACACTGGCATTTAAAATACCCGAGATACAAACTACAGCCAAAGTGGCAACTATTGTTGCTTCATTAATAGCCGGTATAGCAGGATTTATTTACCTGCGCATTACATATAGCATGAAAGCCGCAGGCAAATAGCTTTACGGCCACCTTGCACAAAAATAATAGCAGGCTGTTACCAGCCCGCTATTATTTTTAAAAAGACTTTATGCTTAATTACACTGCCCTGTTTATATCGAATGCTTCCAGCTCGTTGGCTACCGCAGTCAGGAAGCTGGCACCCAATGAGCCGTCCACTATCCTGTGGTCGTAGCTCATACTCAGATACATCATGTGGCGGATGGCTATCACGTCTCCATCTTCAGTTTCCATAACCACGGGGCGTTTTTTGATGGTTCCTACCGCCAATATCGCTACCTGCGGCTGGTTGATAACCGGTGTACCCATCAGGCTGCCGAAAGTACCTACGTTAGTAAGCGTGAATGTACCACCCTGTGTATCGTCTGCCTTCAGTTTGTTGTTGCGGGCAGCATTGGCCAGGCCATTTACGTCTTTGCTCAGCCCCAGCAGGTTTTTAGTATCTGCATATTTTATTACAGGCACTATCAGGTTGCCGCTGGGCAGTGCAGTGGCCATACCTATATTAATATCTTTCTTCACAATAATCCTTGTGCCGTCAACGCTGGCATTTATCATCGGGAACTTGCGGATGCAATTCACAATAGCTTCGATGAATATCGGTGTGAAGGTGATTTTCTCGTTGTATTTCTTCTGGAACTCGCCTTTTACCTTGTCGCGCCATTTTACAATGTTGGTCACGTCCGCTTCGGTAAAGCTGGTAACGTGTGCAGAGGTAGCCTTACTACGCACCATATGGTCGGCAATCATCTTGCGCATACGGTCCATTTCTATTATCTCTACATTGTCGCCATAATTCACCTCGGGCTGCGGAGCCGGTGCCGCTGCCGCGGGTTGAGGTGCGGGGGCAGCAGGGACTGCCTGTGGCGCCGGTGCGGCTTGGACTGTAGCAGCCGGAGCGCCATTTTTGCGGTTGGCTACATAAGCCAGTATATCTTTTTTAGATACACGGCCTTCGGCGCCTGTACCGGGTATATTTTCCAGTTCGGCCATACCAATGCCTTCTTTGGCTGCAATATTTAATACCAGCGGCGAATAAAACCTGTTGCCACCTGTAGTACCAACAGGGGCAGCAGCCATAGGTTGCTGTACAGGCACAGCGGGTTGCGCCTGTGGTGCCGGCGATGGTGCAGGAGCTTCATATGCCGGCGCAGCGGGTTGTACAGAAGCAGCTCCCCCGGTTTCTATACGGGCAATTACAGTACCTACGGGCACTACGTCGTCTACCTTAAAGAGTATCTCTTTTATTACACCTTCGGCGGTCGATGGTACTTCACTATCTACTTTATCGGTAGCTATCTCCAAAATGGTTTCGTCCATATTCACATGGTCGCCGGGCTGCTTATGCCATTTCAAAACAGTCGCTTCCATTATACTTTCACCCATTTTGGGCATTACCAGATCTACTAGTGCCATATATATTTTTTATATGCTTTATACTAACGAACCACAAAAATAGTCAAATAGCGCATCTTACCATAATCAGGATAATTTATCATATCTGGCGCAGTTATCATCTAAAAGACCGCATCCCTGTAATCGCGCCTGCGCAATAGCTTCAGGTCCTGCAATACGGTAGCTTTCACATGGAGTGTGAAGTTGTAGAACCTTCTTTCGCCAAAAGGAACTGCGGTCAATATCATTTCCCAGCAATGCAGGTCGCGCACAATATTTATCTGTGTCATCTGCAACTTCTTCTGCACAAAGTTGAAACTGGTACTGGCTGTAAGCTTCCAGCGAGAGGTGAGGTTAATATCCCCGTTGATGCTTATATTATGATTATCCACGGCCAATGTATCTTTCCTCGATTCGGGCACATACCTCTTATTAAGCCCGAGAGAATAGGTTAATCCGAGGTTCCAGGGAACATTAAAATCATAATAAATATCATCGATACCGTACATGGTCAGCCGCCTGAATTCATCGGTATTAGCAGCGGGGTTATCTGTTTCACGTTTTACGGGCCTTAGCTGTGCGCCAATGGATACATTCGCACCGGTAAACCGGGCTATACCCGTACCCTGTTCCCACATGGTCAGGTTCTTACGTGTATTGCGTGCCGTGTCAAATGCATAGGGGTCGTATGTTGCATTAGCCGTTACGTTAATGATATTGAACAGCAATGTATTGAATGATACGGCTATATTTTGCCAGTTAAATGAATCGGCTGCCAGGTTATAACCTGAGTTGACCGCAAAGTTGTCTATCAGCCTGATATTATTAAACCCGGCACTGTCTTTATTCGACCTCAACTTCACCTGCAGGTTATTGTCAAAGCCAAATGCGAGGATACTGCTGAAATTACCCAACTGTCCCGGCGCCCCCAGCAACGAACCTTCATAGGGAGAAAGATATTGCGGCTCTCCGCGTGGGTCAATAATAGTCTCATAACCAAAGCGATAAGGGGCTTTGGCAAAATCCGGTACATAGTTAAGAGAAACCCTGGGCGTCAATACATGCCTTATACCCATTAGTTTGCCTTTCTTAAACATCTTCAAACCGTAGATACGCGTATTGGCTCCGATATTTGCATTATAATCCCTGGCTGTAAAGAACCCCCTGTTTAAGGTCTGGGCAACGCTGTCCCCCGTATAATCATATGCCCTGAACGTCTGGCGGGTATACCAGTATTCATTATAATTAGCACCAAATGTCAGGTTGACAAACCGCAACACGTTGTAAGACGCACTGATGGGTATAGAATGCTTCATAGCATTATTAAAGTCCCCAATATTCAGCTTCGACAGGTTGAAAAGGCTGTCGGTGAATATCAACTGGTTTTGCGCAGTGAAGGTGTAACTGGTAGTTATCTTTTCATACCAACGTGTGCCCAGGCTGTTTTTGCCCTGGAATGGATTGAACTGGTTGACAAAGAATGAAACCTCGGGCAACGTAACATTCACCTGCCCGGTAGATGCTTCCTGGCTGTGGCGCGCACCTATAGCTAATGTAAACGGCCTGTTGGCCCAGGCTTTAGAATATGTGATGTTGGACTGGTACTGGTTATTCAGTATCTGCTCTGCGTCATAAGTATTATTCGCGTTGAACGAAGACGTACCGGCATTGACAGAGGCGCTAAACTGCTGGCCCGGCCTGGCTTTTGCGTCTGTATTGTGCAACCAGCGCACATTAAAGGCCTTTTCTATCTGCGCGCCCGGTTCAAAATCTTCCCCTGTTTTATTGTATGCATAGGTAAATACCAGGCCGCCATTATATTTATAGCGCTTGGCGTAGTTGGTACGTCCGCTGGTTTGCCAGCTACCTTTCGAATATATATTAGCACGGGCCTCCAGGTCCATGTGCTGTCCCAGGTTGAAGTAATATCCCCCATTCAGCAAACCCACGCCACGCCCTTCTTCAATAGTATATGTCGGCAATAAAAATCCGGAACGCTGGCCCTTACTGATAGGGAACAGGCCAAAGGGTAAAAACAGCGGTGTGGGCACCTGCTCTACAGTGATGTTTGCCGGCCCCGACGCCACTACCCTGCCCGGTATTACTTTTATTTTTTTCGCCATGATGCCAAAGTGCGGGGTGTCCAGCGCACAGGTGGTATACAGGTTGCGATAGCCGTAAATAGATTGGTCGGGGTTGCGTTTCACCTGCTGACTAAACACATAACCCTCACCATATTGCGTTTTGGGATTGCGTACAATGGCCCTTTTACTTTTAAAATTGTATTGCAGCGTATCGTAAGTAAACTTTTCCTGCCCCTGCGAGAAACTGGGGCGGTCTTTGAGTTTGACAGCAGTATCAGACAATGCCCCGGCTGTCACCATATTGCTGGATTGATCGTATATAATCTTACCCGCATTCAGCTCCATATCCTCGTAATTAACCTTGGCCTTGCCATACAGGTAATAGATATTCCTGCGCATATCCAGTACTGCGGAGTCGGCCGCCTCCGATTTTACTTCGGAGGGTAAGGCATCAGGAGAGATTTTAATACCCAGTCGTTCTTCCAGGCTTTGGCGAGCGGCCGAATCAATTGTAGTATCAGCAACCAGCGTTGTATCATTTAACAAACTATCCGCAAGGCCTATTTTAGTATCCGTGATTTTCAGGCTATCCGTGAGGCTGTCCGGTTGTATGGTATTGAAACGCAATCCTCTGTCCTGCGCAAAAGCGCCTTGTGTTAAAACAAATGTAAAAATCACCGCCAACATCATAGACAGGCAGTGATTGCTTCGTACCTTTGGCGGAATTGTAGGACGCAGGTTCATCAACGGTCACAAAAATAGTATAGTTATTTGGATACTTAACTTGATGGATTTGTATATTTAACATTTCGCACACTGCTATGCGTTGTAAAGCCTTTATAGTTTTTATAGTAATACTTTTTAGCGGCACCCTGACCTTTGCCGGAGACACGAAAGTGAAGAAAATAGTGCTGGATGCCGGCCACGGTGGAGACAAACCCGGGGCCATCGGGCATTTCTCCAAAGAAAAGGATATAGCCCTGGCCGTAACACTGCAGGTGGGCGACCTGATAAAAAAGTACCTGAAAGACCGGGAGGTAATATATACACGCACTACTGATGTAGATGTACATTGGGTGGAAAGGCATGAAATTGCCAACCGTGCCAAGGCAGACTTGTTTGTGTCCATACATGTCAACTCTACACCCGGTACCAGGACTAAGGTAAGGGCAGGGTATAAAACAGTAAAAAGAAAGGGGAAGTCTGTAAAAGTGCCACGGTATATATATAATTATGACAAGGCCACTAATGCCAATGGTACAGAAACCTATGTACTGGGGTTGAACCGCAACTCTCAAAAGGAAGAATCAATAGGAGAATACAGCGATAACCTGGCCGGTGGTGAACGCGAAGGCCTGATGGATGAAAAAGACCCGATGACGGCCATAATAATCGCCCAGTATTCGCAGGCATTCCTTACCAGTAGTGTAGACCTGGGCACGAGGATACAAAGCCAGTTTGCGAGGCAGGGGCGCTTGGACAGGGGGGTAAAACAAATAAGTGTGGAGGTATTGGCAGGCTGTGTGATGCCGGGTGTATTGGTAGAAATAGGCTTTATCAATAACGTGGAGGAAGAGAAATACATGAATTCTCCGCAAGGACAGACAGAAATAGCGCACGCTATTTATAATGGCATTTTAGAATATATAAAGGCCATTGAAAGATAATCACCTTAAAAGATTACCCCCTTACGGTATATTTTATATATTGTGCGATGCTACCAACCCTTAAACTGTTAATAATAGGCAGTTTATAAATTTTGGGGTTTGTTGCATTTTAAAATTGTTTCGTTTATCTTTAAGCTCGTTAAAAAACATAATGTGCTAATGAAAGCCCGTTTAAAATCTATTATCTTGTCGGCTATGGGTGTCGCAGCCGTATTTACCACGGTAACCGTAACTTCCTGCAATAATGACCCCTGCAAATCTATAGTATGCGCATACGGCGGCACATGTGCCGAGGGCGATTGTATATGTCCTTCAGGTTACGAGGGGACGCATTGCGAAATTGTAACCCGTGAGAAGTACAGAGGCGTATGGACAGTGTTTGAAGATGGCACTTCTACCAACCCGGCCCAGTACCAAATCTCTTTTGTAAATGGAGAAGGGGCAACAGATATGAAGATTACCAACTTCTATAACAGGTTTGCCGGCGATGACATAAATGTGCGTGTTAAAGGTGATAGCTTATTCATACCCCAGCAGGATGTTAATGGTTATACCATAGAAGGTATCGGCTACCTGGATTGGAAAGAGTTCTATCCTGACGATGGAAAACTGACTGTGCGTTACAAAATAGTTAACGCAGATGGCAAGACTGACGATTATGGCCTTAATACCGGTACTCCCTCTATCTGGGAAAAATAAACAGGCTTTTATACAATATTCAAATCCCGCCATACCAGCGGGATTTTTTTATGCCCGGTAAGACAGATTTCATTAGAAACTATTTAACCTGAATAGGATGTATAGGCCACAATGCGCCGGCCATTTCAGTATACATCAAGCACACATAACGAAGGCTTGTTGGCTAACTGATGAAGTTATGCTTTTACCTTCTCCTTCTTCGTTATCCTGTTGGCCATGCTGATGAAGAAGCCGATGACCATAACGATAATACCCAGCCACAGCACATTGATATATGGGAACAGGATTGCCTTCATCACTATATAGTCTTCATCGGGCTGGCGAATCATCAGCTCTGCGCCATTCTGCTCAGGTAGTATTTTTGACAGGCGTACATAGGTACGTTTATCGGCAATGGTATCTTCTATATAATTTTCAAAGTTGTTCCTGATATAATACACAGGTGCCACACTCATACTGTCGCCGCCCAGGCTTTTCAGCGTTAGTTGGGCTGTTACAGCTATATCTCCCGGCTGCGGTATGTAGTGCGGGTTATTAACAGTGGTATTGAACCCCCTGAAAATGACATACCCCCTGTTGACGAATACTGTATCACCTATTTTCACCACATGCTTTTTATAAGCATTGGTGTCTTCCCTCTTCGATGGGTCGATAACTGAGGTTACATAAGTGAACACGTCTTTGGTGAGGTAGTGTTTGGAATCGGGGTTGGCACTCATACCACCCTCCTGCCCTTTGGGGTTCACAAAGGCATCGGGGTACAGGATAAATGATTCTACGACCTGGCCTGTTGTACTATCCTTTCTTTCATAATATACCTTATAGAAAGTACGGGGGTCGTTGGCAGATACGGAATCGCCCAGGTAGGTGACATCGTATTGCCCCATTGGCACTGTGATATTCTTGTACAATATCACATTCTGCATACTCTCCCTGATGTTCTCCATCTTATCCTCCCCGTAGGGAATGATAACACCCGTAGTATTGTAGGATATCACCTCTTTATTGTAAGACGATAAGAGTATACCCATCAACGACAAGCCAAAGCCAAGGTGGCTGACCGAAGCGCCCAATTTCATCAGCTTGCCTTTTTGTATAGATATGGCATAGTTGATAGTGGCCACAATGGTGAAGCTGCAAGCAAAGAGCAGGATGGCATATTGCGGCATGCTTATCTTTTGCGTGAAACCGATTACCAGTGTAAGAGCCGTAGATATAGCCGCCACTATGGTGATACGCTTCCAGAAGAGTTTGGTATCAGAAGTCTTGAACTTGAGGTAAAGTACGGCGGCAGACAGCAGGGCTATAACAATAGCTACCCATACCTGTATACTGTTGTAATGCGCCACAGGGTCAACCGGAGGTGCTATTTCTTTACCGCTTATCCACTTGGCCAATGGTGCCCATACGGGTATAGATGTACTGATGATGATTTGCACAGCACTGAGCAATAGTACAAATGAACCTATGAACATCCAGAACTCGCGGCTGCTTACCTGCTCCTCGCTCTTAACGCGCGGCAGGCCTTTCCACCTTACTATCAACAGAGCCTTAGCAATACCTATCAACACCACAATAACCGCCAGCAGGTGCCAGTATAATGATTGCCCCTCGCCTGTAAATGAGTGAACGGATGTATCGCCCAGCACACCGGTACGTGTCAGGAAGGTAGAGTACCATATCAGGCCATAGGTAAGTATAAACATGATGGCTGTCATGATATACGCCCTGCCCGTTACCTTAAAAACTATCAATGTATGCAATGCAGCTATCAATGTGAGCCACGGTACCAGCGAGGCATTTTCTACAGGGTCCCAGGCCCAGTAGCCCCCAAAAGTGAGCGACTCGTAAGCCCACGCACCACCCATCATAATACCCGTACCCAATACAGCACCTGCAAAAAGGCTCCATATCCATGTGGGCTTTATCCACTCTTTGTATTCACCCTTCCATAAAGCAGCTATTGCATAAGCGAAGGGTATAAGCGTAGCGGAGAAACCCAGGAACAATACCGGCGGGTGAATCACCATCCAGTAATTTTGCAGGAGTATATTGAGGCCATTGCCATCTTTGACAAACTCCATATAGTTGGGCTGTGAGAAGATGGGCGCGCCCACCATTTTATCCCTAAGCAATATGAAAGGCGATGAACCTATATTGATATCGGGCCCCAGGTAGAAGCCCAACAGCATAGTAGCCAGTGCCACCTGCACCAGGGCGATGACAGCCATCACGCGGCTTTCCATCTTCTTAGCCGTAAACATCACCACCAAACCCAACACACTGTGCCAGAACGACCAAAGCAGGAAACTACCCTCCTGCCCTTCCCAGAAACAGGATAGCAGGTACTTGGGTGAGAGGCTGAGGTCGGAGTGTTTCCAAGCGTAGTGATACTCAAACAGATGATTGGTAATAATATAGAACAGGGTAAAGAATACCCCCATCACCGCTACCGAATGCACCACAAAGCCATTGCGCCCCATAGTGAGCCAGGCTGAACTGCCTTTTATATCCGTATTCTCGGTATTAGCCGCCCTGAAGTAGCTGAAGGCACTGAACAATGCCGCTACAAAAGATAATATTACAAAAAAATGACCCAGTTGCCCGGGCCCGAGATGTTCACCTATATATTGAGTCTCCAATGAAAAGATGTTTTTGTATAGCTCATGTTTTAGCCCTGGTTGGCAACAGCCACCTGGTCGTTTTCATATTTAGAGGGGCACTTCATCTGTATTTTGTTGCAGTGGAATACATCGCCCTGCATATAACCGGTCATTACAATCTGCTCACTTTTTTCGATGTCGGTGGGCTTGGCGCCTTTGAACACTACCTGGTTTACCTGCCCGCTTTTATCCTGCACGTAGAAGCTGAAGTGGTTGGGGTCTTTCAGGGGGTCGTACTCCATATTCTTACCCTTTGCCAGCTCGCCTATTACATGGTATTGTTTCCCCTGGTCTTGCCCGGCAGAAGCAAATGTTTCGTAAGTGCTAAAATCGCCAAACATGCTGACAATAATAGTAACAGCAGCAGCTACCAATACCAGCAATACTATATGAGATTTTTTCATACCTGAACTTCCTGTCTTTACTTAAGCAAAGTTAAGGCTTAATGGCTGAATTACGACAGTGATGTGACAGAAGTCACTGCCATGGGTGTATAAAGTTTTGTTATGGGGGGCAATTGTTCCAAAATGATGCCTGAAAAATGGAAAATATAAATGTGGCATCAGTTCTGCTACAAATCATTGGTTATTAATTATCTATTTTGTTCCCAAAAGTGCTGAAATTGTTCCAAAACGAACGCCCCCTCCATCTCCCCTCCCGCCGTTGCGGGATATATTCCGGGGAAGACGGAATGAGCCCCCAACCTCCGCCCGGTAAGGCCATTCGGACGAGCCTCCCAAGAGGGGGAAAATTCATTTTTGTTCCATTTTGATGCCAGGAAAATGGAAAAAGTGAAATTGGCATCAATTTGAAATTAACCCGCTGATTGTCAAGATTCTATTTTGTTCCCATTGTGCGAGAAATGTTCCCTGTTGTAGCAAAACGCAACCACCTGCCGTTTTTGCAAAATAAAGATATTTTGCAGTTTCATGTCAAAGAACCGGGCTGACACAGCTATATTCAGTATGCATCATTAAATGTAAATTTACGTAAAATTATTGTATAATACAACTACACATTAATAAACAGAAACACGCATTTGATGGAAAAAGAGTACTTTATCCTGTATGTTTTTTCATGTATACAGGGAAAGTGCGGGGCCGTACATTTGGTGTATTAATCATTAAAACCTTAAAATATGGCCGCTACAAACATGACTGACATACATGCGCATTTTTTCAACCTGAAATACCTGCCTGTTGCCGGCATTATCAGGCGGTATTCCAATAATATCGTTCCTCATACAATAGCTATTGGTATAGAGCGTTTATTTGTACGCGGCACTAAAAGCAGTATTATACTTGACGGGGAAGAACCTGCAGTGCGCGAAAAGGATAAAGACGTGCCAGTATTGAAAAAACTGAACAAACTATTGCTTGTTACCGACGAGAAACCTGTATTTCAACTGGATGAAGAAGAGATAATCTACAGGGTGCTTAATAAAATAACATACAGTGACCTGGAAGACGAACTCATCATCAACTCTATTGATGCTTACCAGGCAATTGAAATAACGGAAAATAAAGACGCTGCATTCTTAAATACGGAACTGTTTTTCTCAGGCAATTATGCTGAAAGTGATGCAGAAACTGCCGTAGATAAAATTGGCCGTATGCTCAGGTGGGCCATACGACAGATCAGCAAAGTGTTTGGCATAATTGGCAAAGGAGTTGACTATATCAGGTGGTTTCTCTTCATGCAAAGCAGTGAGCATGAAATGCTGAAGCACCTGCGTGAAGTTGACGAACCAGGTGTTACAACATTTGCACATCAATTGGTAGATGTGGACTATTATTTCAACGAGCCGGGTCTAAAAAGATACAAGTCATTTTTTGACGTGTACACACAGGTAAAAAAAATGGAACAACTCGATAAAGAGTTTCCGGGGGTATTGTATGGTTTTGTAGCCTTTGACCCCAGCCGCCCCGACCGTATGGACATTATAAAAGATGCCATAGAAAATCGCGGATATAAAGGCGTAAAATTTTACCCGCCAATGGGCTACAGAGCTTTTGAAGACAACCTATTTGCGAAACAAATAGATGAACTGTTTACTTATTGTACGATGAAGGATATCCCCTTACTCACGCATTGCAACAAGCAGGGTTTTGAAGCTTACCCAAAGTTACATTCAGGGCATAACTCCAACCCCATGTATTGGGCATATGCCTTAAAAAAGTTTCCGGCACTACGGGTGTGCCTCGCACATGCAGGTGGAGGAGAGGGATGGTTTGCCGACATAAAGTATGACGAGCAGGTACACCCTGCTGAAATAACTGATATACCAGATAATGCCGGTGAGGAACAGGATGACTGGAATACTTCGTATGCAAAAATCGTTTACAAACTTTGCCTTACCTACGACAATGTATATTGTGATGCTGCATACCTGGATGAAGTAGATAACCCGACACAGTATAACAACTTTAAAGACCGGCTTGTAAAACTGTATAATGCAGAACCACGATTTAGCAAAAAGATAATATACGGCAGCGACTGGCACATGTTGTTCCAGGAAGGCAAGCAAAACCGCTACCTGAAAGATTACATCCGGCTATTCAGCGAAGCATTTTTTAATGACACGCACAGGCAGGATTTCTTTGAACTGAATGCCCGACGCTACCTAAAACTCTGATATAATACGATTTCATATAATGATTTGACAACTATTGATAGTTGTCAAATCATTAATCCTCATCATTTACCATATTGCGGCATTTGAAGTACTTTTGCCCCCATGCATATCGGATTGTTTTTCGGCAGCTTCAACCCCATACATACAGGCCACCTGATAATAGCCAACCATATAGTGGAGCATGCCGGTATTGATAAACTATGGTTTGTAGTGTCGCCGCACAATCCCCTGAAAGACTCACACTCTCTGCTGAATGAATATGACAGACTGCACCTGGTGAAACTGGCCATAGATGACAACCCTAAGTTCAGGGCGAGTAATATAGAATTC
Source organism: uncultured Flavipsychrobacter sp. (assembly GCA_964515955.1). Lineage (GTDB taxonomy): Bacteria > Bacteroidota > Bacteroidia > Chitinophagales > Chitinophagaceae > UBA5543. The sequence continues at coordinate 40,918 of CAZEZM010000014.1, forward strand.
AGCCTGCCCAAACCATCGTATACCATAGATACACTTACCTACCTGGAAGAAAAGTTTCCACTGGAGAAATTTTCTGTCATCATGGGCTCAGACAGTTTCCAAAACATCCACCGCTGGAAAAACTACGAACTGCTCGTGAAAAAGCACCCTATCATTATTTATAACCGTCCCGGTTTTGCAATTGAAGAAACTCACGGCGCCAGGCTAACCATACTGGATGCGCCGTTGCTGAATATATCCTCTACCTACATACGCAGCCAGGTGAAGCATGGCAAATCGATACGATACCTGGTACCCGACCCCGTACACAATTATATAGCAGACAGTAATTACTTTAAGTAGTGTCTCCCCGCCTTACAGGATTGTCGGCCCGGGGTTTGTAGCCTGTAAATTCCACACGGTATATCTTAATCAGCAGCAGCAGGTATGACACCAGCAATGGCCCGAATATGAAACCCATAAACCCGAACATGGGTACACCTATAATAATACCTATAGTAGTAATGATGGGGTGCACGTCGCCCAGCTTGTCGAGAATGGTGAAGCGAAGTACATTATCTACCCCGCCGGTAATGATGAATGAATAAACCGCCAGCCATATAGCGTTCACCGTTTCGCCCTCGATAGCCAGGTAAACGCATAGGGGCGCCCAGATAAGCGCGCAACCTACCAGCGGCACGATAGAAAACACACCTGTCAATACACCCCAGAATACAAATGATTCCACCCCGAATATCCAGTAACCTATAGTGGCTACAATGCCCTGGCATATGGCCAGCGCAGGTATACCTATAGCATTGGCAAACACCATAAGCCGGGTTGAGTTCCAGATATCATCTACATTTTCATGTTTTAGCGGCAGGAAATCTTTTATGGCATATTCCATCTCCTTGCCCTGTACCAGCATGAAGTACAGGAAAAAGAAAGTGAGCACCGTATTGGTGAGCATATTCGCGGTTGCACCCACTACCGATGGAGCCACCGACGTGATTTTTGCAATAATATCATTGATTTGCTGCGCATTAAAGCTGATGGGTATGCCTGCTTTCTTGAGGTTGGCAGAAAGGGCAGCGAGGGTTTTTTCCAGGTTACCGGTTTGGTTCAGTATATTATTGAGCGTAGGTGCCATAGCCTGGAACAGGAAAAACAGTGGTATAACAATGAGTACAAGCGCTGATAGTATAAAGAACGTGGCGGCCACCCATTTTTTCCATTTACGTTTTGTGACCAATACTATATACCAGTGCCTGATGAGTATATATAGTGTAGCAGCCGCCAGCACGCTGGGCACAAACACCGAAAACCGGTTGAGAATACTGAGCCCCAAAACCACAATGAGGCTGAGCAGCGCTATCTGTTTTAAATTATTAGTGTTAAGAAGTTGCATCAAGTTTAGTATTTAACAACAAAATGCCGTAGAATATGTTTAAGTATTGGACCGATGACAAATAACAGCTTTTTTACTACTAAAATACTTTAATTTTATTGTTGATTAGCTTTTGTCAAAGGTAGATAAGAGTTTTATTAATTTACTAAAAATAAAAGATATGGCTAACACAGGAAAAACAGTGGCAACATTATTAATAGGCGCGGCAGTAGGTGCAGCCTTAGGGTACATACTAGCTACCGACGAAAAGAAACGCAAAGAAGACCTGGAAAAAATAAAGAGCCAGGTAAACCACTGGACTGATGCATTGAAAAACAAGGCCGACCACCTGAAGAAGAAAGCAGAAGACCTGGAAACAGATATTTATAACTCCTGATTGCCCGGCAACAAATGATAGCTAAACTGATAGACAAGGTACTTAACTACCTGAATGCAAAACTGGATGTAATGAAGTTGAGTATAATCGAACGTATTTCGGTCATACTCGCTTTTTTCATGTTTGCTATGGTGGGCATGATTATGGCTGTGGCTGTTATCATCTTTTTGGGTATAGGGTTGAGTGAATATTTTGCAGCCATCACAGGCTCCGAACCATTGGGCTACCTTATTGTCAGTGGCATATACATCCTGATACTGGTATTGATACTTGTTTTCAAAAAGCAGATGAATAGGTGGTTTGCAGGTTTGTTTATAAGCCTGCTGACCAGCAACGAGGATGATGATGAACCTAACCACCCAAAGCAAGGTTGATATGGTGAATCTATACTCAAAAAAGCTGAGGAGCCTGGACGAGCTGAGACAGGAAAAAGCCTTAAAAAAGGCTGAAGCCTCTGCCGCTTTCGCTGATACCGACAGCGGCCCTTCACTATACGGAGATTTGATACCTGCGATAGTGGACGTAATATCATCTAAAGGAGCAACGAATAAATTATTGGCTTTGGGCATACCTGCATTGAAACTGGCCGGAACCATCATGGAAAAGAGCCTGTTGAAAAAAGTAGCAATTGAGGTATTGACCGGCTATGCCAAGTGGAAAGGCACTGAAATGGGTATGGGAGCGATTGTCCGCCTTATTAAGAAAAAATATGCGAAAGCAGCAGAAAGCCGTAAGGACTAAACCACTTCGTGCAGCGCCAGTAGTGGTATATGCGCCTGCTTTACTATCGCTTTAGTATGGCTTTTATGAAACAGGCTTTCGAAAAAGTTGTGCCTGTGCGGCACCACTACCAGCCAATCCATATCATTAGCTTCTACAAACAATTGTATGCCTTTATCAATATCACTATGTTCTACATGGTGATATTGAGGGTGTACCCCTTGCAGCATATCCTGCAGACGAGCATACTCGTAAGGCGTTTCGGGATCAAAGTGGCGGTTTTTGCTGTCTACATTCAGTACATGCAGCTCGCTGCCCAGCCTGGCAACAATGGCCGATAATTTATCTGCCGGCAGGTGTTTTGAAATATTATTCATATCGCAGGCAAATGCAATTTTGCTTACGTTCTTATATTTATAAGTTGCCGGCACGGCCAATACCGGGCATTGCAGGTGGCGCAAAGTACTCATGAGATTGCTACCCAGCCAGAAACCGGCATCGTCGGTACTGCTGTTGCCCACCACTACCATCCACGCGCTGTATTTGTTGATGTATTCTTTCAGGTTATCGGTAATATCCCCATACAACACACTGCCCTTTATATCCAACCCGGGATATTTTTCCACCAGGTCATCAATCAACGCTACCATTTGCGATTCCGCCAGGCTTTTGCTTTCTTCCAGCGAGATGACGGGCATGGGATTTTCGTGAAAAGCCACAGGTATGGTATATGCGTGTACTACTACCACTTTCCTGTTCAGGGCTTTGGCCATATCGCAGGTATAATACACCGCATTGGTAGCTACATCAGTATAATCGGTTGCAGTAATGATTGTCGCCATAGTGTTATGTTATTCTTCCGAAAAGTACGAAAAAATAAAAACGAATAGCTGACAAAAGTCAATATTAACTGTTATTTATTCTTGCCAGTTAAGCTCTGGAAGGCCTTTGCGAATACTTGTCCGAAGGTACCCAGGATTATTTTGATATCCATGGATATGCTGCGGTGCTTCAGGTAATAAACATCCCACTGGATACGCTTGCGCAATTCGCGCTCTACGTTTATTTCGCCAATGAAACCTTTTACCTGTGCCATACCTGTCATGCCCGGTATAGCTTCGTGCCTCAGGTTGTAGTAAGGAATGAACTGGGAATAATGCCTGGTATGATACAGCATATGGGGGCGTGGGCCAACAATTGACATATCGCCTAACAATACGTTGAAGAACTGGGCTGTTTCGTCGAGGTGGGTAGCACGCAGGAACTTACCCACGGGGGTGATACGTTTATCGTTGCTGGTAGCCTGTTTGGTATCAGCATCGGCATTTACATACATAGTACGAAACTTAAAGCAATCGAACTCGATGCCTTTGTAGCCTGTGCGCTTCTGGATAAAGAAAACCGGGCCTTTAGATGTAAGTTTTATCAGCAAAGCTACGATAGGATAGACCCATGACATCACCAGCAAAATGAACGTCATAGAAATAAAAATATCCATAACCCTTTTAACCGCAGCATAATAAGGGGACGGCTGATAAACCATGTACCTATGGTTTATCTCACGGAACATCTCACGGATCTCGTTGATATCCGATTGTTGTGCCGAAGCGCGAGACGGTTGAGTCTGGGGTAGTTTGATTACAAAAGGTTGTTCCATTCAGCTTTCTTCCTTGATTTTCTTTAGTATGCACATAATGCATAGCAAAAACCGTGTCAGATTTTTTGATTTAGTGCAAATTTCACAAAAAAGTTTACAAAAACATCATATTAATTAATATTTAACGTCTTTGTTATTGTAATATATGCTCCAGAAAATGGAAGAAATCAACATGTAAAAAACAATTCCTGCCTGTGTTTGCAATACCGCCTCTTGCATCATAAATAATAATGATGTGACGTGAAATATTAGAAAAGGTTGATATGGCGTAACTTTGAATATATAAAACAGTGGTGTGAAGACAACTAGAAGAAAAACAATCAATCCCGGCACGCCTAACATCACCAGCGTTTGTACATACATATTATGCAGGTTGGCATTATAAAACCCGGGGCGTTCATCCTGGTCAGGATTGTCTATATCCCGGACATTATAGGCCCGCATTTTACTGTTAAGCACAAGATGCACATCCCCATTGCCTGTACCTGTCAGCCAGGCATTTCTTTCAGCTACGCTTTCTATCCCAATCCGCCATAGGAATATTCTTAATGTAACATTATCAAAATCTTCTTCTTTGACATTACTATAATCATCCAACCAGGCAATATGCGTATCGCTGTTAATAAGATCAGCAAACCTTCTTTTAACGGGATTATCGGATTGTACAATATATATTACCGATGCGATTAATATCAATAAAATAGCTGCAACGGGCATGATACTTTTCTGCCTGTTTCGCACGATAGTCTTCCATATAACTAATGGTACAATGAGCACCATAAACAGTAACAGGAACATACGGGCAGATAACAGCACCAGGAAAACTACCAGAAATACCAGTAACACATAACGCCAGGGGGTATATTTACCCCTGAAATGGTGTTGCCAGGGCATAAAGAGCAAGAGCGAAATTGAAAAAATAGTATACCAGGCAGTGTATACGGCATTAGGGTCTACACTCCTTACCAAAAAGTGGTAGAAAAAAGCATCCTTATACTGCTCGAAATACCAGACACTGGTGGCATCGAAAAGACAGATAATAGCTGTGAAAGTGACACCATATATAAGCCCGAGAAAGAGTTGTTCCAGCTTTTTTGTATCAAAACTCCCCAGCCCCGCACCCAGGATGAGGGGTATCAGTATATAGCTTATCTTAATTTTCAGATCAAATGCAGATTGGCTCTTGTTTTCGCTATAGATATAGCTGACAGCCAATAACAGGTATAACAAAAAGTAGGGCCAAAGCGCCTTGTAATGGGATAACTTGTACCAGGTTGCCCGGAAATTTGCCTGCAGCAACCACAATACTGCCACCAACACAAGGCAAACAGATGTAAAGATGAACCAGGTAGGAATAGAAAAGGCTAAAAGAAATAATGCGTAATGAAGCAATGTATTTAATTTAGCCGATGCATTCATAACCCAAAAGTAGCTGAATTTAATATTACTTTTGCAAGTTATTGTTAACAAACAGTTAGTGAATAAAAAACTTCTTAAACTATTCTTTTCATCAGGGGTACAGGCCATATCTGTACAAGTACTGGGCGTTGCATTCTTCGTGATTATATCCCTGGTGATGCCTAAAGAAGAGTTTGGTATTATCAACTGGGCCAATGCAATTGCCGTTACATTAACTATTCTTTTAGGACTGGGGGTAGAGCAGGTAATATTAAGGCGTATTGCCGCCTCTAAAACGTCCGATTGGGCGGCTGCGGCTTTTTTCTTTCACCTGCTGGGTACTTCTGCCATTACCTTCCTGGTGCTTTGGCTGGGTTCATTTTTATTTGATGGCCATGAGGGGATAAAATACCTGCCATGGTTTTTTGGGGCGCAGGCTATCATTGCTATTGCCAGCCCTTTTAAGCAATACCTGAATGCCAAGCAAAAATTCGCCCCTTATGCCCTTATAGCAGTGGTAGCCAATGTGCTGAAATTGGTATTGGTGTACTGGCTGATACGCAGCAGCATACTTACTATCAACTCTGTATACATTGTGTTGATTATATGCGCTGCGTTAGAATTACTGGCGTTGTTTATATATGTAAAAGCCAGGGGACTTCAATTCGCTTTCCGCTATAAAGCATATATCAAACTTCTTAAAGAAGCTACGCCCCAATACATAGCTACCTTGTTCGACTCCAGCCTGTCAAGAATAGACTGGATATTATTGGGGATAATGGCTACCAATGTCATTACAGCCGAATATTCTTTCGCCTACAGGGCTTACGAAATAGCCCGGCTTCCGCAGGCGGTACTCAACCCGATAATGCTGGGTATATTCACGCGTATGTTTTATGGAGGCAGAACAGTGGGCATAGAGCGCCAGAAAGATATTAACGAGTTGTTTTCAGTAGAGATGTTCCTGGCTATGTTTTTGCCTATATACCTCAACCTGCTTTGGTCACCGCTGCTTGATCATGTGTTTGACGGCAAATACGGCACAGTCAATCATACTCAATTTTTTATTTTGTCGCTTTGCATACCGTTCCAGTTTTTTATCAATGTATTATGGGGACTGGGTTTCTCAGCAAAGTATTACAAGCCCATCAGCGTGATAATAGGCACGACCTCGGTACTGAATATCGGCCTGAATATTATTCTGATAAAGTGGATGAGCGCTGAAGGAGCTGCTATCGCGTACCTTATCACCACTATCATACAGTTGTTTGGCTATTACTGGCTGGTGCGCGATAAGATTATGCGCCTTTCATATATTTCGTTTATAGGATTATTTGTAGCCGCCGGCGTAGCTTATTACATTTCTTCTATCTGGCTGAATAATGTAGTATTGCAACTTGTCTGTGCTACAATAATATATAGCGCTTTAGCATTCGGCACAGGATTTATCAAAATCGGCAGCCTGAAGAAAACAACCCGTTTGCTTATGAAATAATATATTACCGGTATTGATGGCGACAGAAAAAAACAGGTACAGGGATATTGACTACGCTTTTATTCTTTTTTTAGCGGGGGCAACCTATGTGAAATTGTATGTAAAAGTAGCAGCACTCCTGTTTTATTTTGTTTACCTTTTGGTTCGCAAATACAAATTTTACGCACCTGTAAGCATTAACAGGTTTTACCTGCTCATACCTGTGACCGGTACCATCGCCTCGGTGCTGCACGATTCTTTCAGTTACCAGGGATACTGGTTCGGATGGTCATTCGGAGCGCTGAACTGGCTGCTGGCGGGGGCAGCATCTTACCTATTATATGTAGCTGTGAGAAATATTAATAAGGGTACTTTGCACCGCTCAGTCAAAGTATTTTTCGCCATCAACTTTATCATCAGCATAGCACAGCTGGGCCGGCTTATCATTTTATCAGGCCACCTGGTGCCTTACTGGTATTGGGAGCCTACAGAATATTTCGGGAGTTCAACCGGCGACCATATCCACGGCCTGTTCGGAAACATTTCCGTTACCAACGCCATGATATCGTGCCTGGGATGCATATATTTCATTTACAAAAGAGAGCTGCGCTGGGCAGCGATGTGTTTGTTTGTGCTGCTGCTGTGTACCAGTAACCTTACCCTGCTGCTTTTCGCCGGTTTTGCATTCCTCATATTTGTATTGAACAATATAAAGCAGATACGCGCGCATGTTATCCTGCTGCTGATGCTTGTCTTATTCATTTACCCGGTTTTGTCTCCTGACAACCTGCAATACCTGAATACGGTATATGAGACCGAAACCACACAAGGGCCTATAACCACTGCTGTTTCGCAATATCTTTCGTTGAAAAAAACCGATACTGAAACCGACGAGAATGAGTTGGAAACCGCGATGAAATCCGGCAGCCCTTCGCTGACAAGCAGGATAAATTACTACCGGATGCCGCTGGATACCAATGGGATAGTATCATACAGTGATGAATTAAAATACATGGAATTCCAGGGACTGCTGCGCAATAAGGATGAAACCGTTGCGGTGCTGAACCCGGAAGCATTGAAAAAGACTATTGAAAAATGGTATGGCATACCTTACCAGAGTACACCACTTGCTAATTACCCCAGGCCTATAAAGCTATATACGCACCTGCAAACACTATTCTTCCTGACAGAGAGTCCAGTCAATGCAATATTTGGCGCCGGCATAGGCAATTTCTCGTCGAAACAGGCACTGAAGATGCTGGGTATCAGAATGCAGGGAAACTACCCGCTGGAACATGTGTATGTAAGCCAGGACTTTCTGCGTTATCATTTATACTCATTTTTTCATGTGTATTCATTACCTATTGCCGAGCACTCTATTATCAACATGATAAACAGCGTGTATAATAATATAATAGGTGAATACGGGCTGCTCGGATTGTTTTTGTTTATCTATCTGTACCTGGGTTATTTTTGGGTACACAGAAAAAAAACAGGCAGAACCGGCTGGACGATACTACCGCTTACGTTATTGTTTTTCTTGTTCGATTATTGGTTCGAAATGATATCAATTACTGTTATTTTCGAGCTTTTGATGTTTATGGATATATATAAAGACGATGTCGCAGAGCAATAATCTTGTTACAGTATTGATGCCGGCTTACAACCCGGGCAAGTATTTGCCTGAGGCTATAGAAAGCATCCTTGCCCAGACGTACAGCAATTTTGAGTTCCTGATCATCAACGACGGCTCTACCGACAATACGCTGAACATAATTAACTCATACAAAGACCCGAGAATACGCGTCATCAGTCGCGAAAACAAAGGACTGATAGACACCCTGAACGAAGGAATAGATGCTGCCGCCGGCGAACTTATAGCACGCATGGATGCGGACGACATTTGTTTTCCTGAGCGCCTGGAGAAGCAGGTGCAATTTTTCCTGAAACACCCTGATCATGTATTAGTAGGTGCGGAAGCCAATGTAGTAGATAAAGACGGGAAGTTCCTGTTCAAGCTAACGCCCGTTGGTTATACGCACGAAGAGATAGCGGCAGGAGTAGAAATCAAATGCCCCTTTAACCACCCGAGTGTGATGTTCCGCAAAGAGGCGGTGATAAAAGCGGGATATTACCCCAAAAGCGCCCTGACCTTTGAAGACCACCTGCTATGGAAAAAGATGCTGACAGTGGGGAAAGTGGCTAATATGCACGAGGTGTTGGTCAATTACAGGTTCAATCCTGAGTCGGTAACAATAGATGAAAAATGGCGTGGCAAGCGGTTTATAGAAATACGGAAGAAAGCCATCTATGACGGTTTTGTATCAGAAGAGGACGGGCAGGAGTTGCAGGAGATTATCCGCTCACAAAATTTCGGGGCATACCGAAAAGCTTCTTATTACGCATTGGTAGGCAAAAAATACCTCTGGGACAACCCTGATAGCGCCCTGGCGAGGAAAAACCTGGCTGAAGCCATACAACATTATCCTAAAAATATAATGTCTTATGCATTATACCTTTTCTCTTATTTACCCACACCGGTACGTAAAGGGCTGTACAGACTGCTGAAAAAAGAAGACAGATAGTTACTTTTGCACCACAAATGAAAGTTGCTTTTATATCCAGGGCTACCCTGTACACTTCTCCGGGTGGTGATACCAAACAGCTGGACCTGACCGCACACAACATGCGCAAGCTGGGTGTGGAAGTGGACGTGTACCTGGCCTATGAGCAAATAGATTACAGTAAGTACGACCTGTTGCACTTCTTTAACATCATACGCCCGGCAGATGTAATCAGGCATATCAAACGCTCGGGAAAGCCATATGTTGTGTCCACCATATTTGTAGAGTACGGTACAGTAAAGCAACATACAGGCAAGGCCCAGAAGCTGCTGAAAATGATATTCAGCGAGGATGGGCTGGAATATATAAAAGCGGTAGCACGTGCTGTAAAAAACGGGGAAAAGATAGTAAGCAAAGACTACCTGCTGATGGGACATAAGGCAGCTATAAAATTTGTGGCTAATAACGCTTCTATACTGCTACCCAACTCTGAAAGCGAATACCGGCGTTTTGAAAAGAAGTATGGTGTATCCCGCCCTTACCGGGTAGTGCCCAACGGCATCAATACCGACTGCGCAAACAAACAATACCCCGTAAGCAAAAAGTATAAAGGAGCGGTACTATGCATGGGGCGCATAGAAGCGAGAAAGAACCAATTGAACCTGATACGTGCATTGAATGGCACACAATATCAATTGTACATTCACGGCAAGCCATCGCCTAATGCCATGGGGTATTTTGAGCAATGTAAAGCCGAAGCCGCCTCAAATATTCATATTGAAGGCCACCTGGACGATGAGGAACTCTTTACAGCATATAGTAATGCACGCGTACACGTATTGCCCAGCTATTTTGAAACAACAGGATTATCATCGCTGGAGGCGGCGGTAATGGGCTGTAATATAGTGGTGACAGACCTGGGTGATACCCGTGATTATTTTAAGAACGATGCATGGTATTGCAACCCTGATAGCCCCGAATCTATAAAAGAAGCGATTGATGCAGCATATAACGCCCCTTATAATGAGGATTTCCGCAGACAGATATTGAGCGAGTACACATGGGAGCGTGCCGCCGAAGAAAGCCTGGCAGCATATAAACAAGTATTAAAAGTTTAAACGTCCTTTGCATTATTAAATCTATGAGCGGACTGAGAATAGGTATATTAGGCACGCGGGGCATACCCAACAGGTACGGCGGTTTTGAACAATGCGCCGAATACCTGGCGGCGGGGCTGGTGAACAAAGGACATAATGTATGGGTATACAACTCTCACGACCATGAGTACCAACAAGACACATGGAATGGGGTCAATATTATACATTGCTACGACCCCGAAAAGAAAATAGGAACAGCAGGGCAGTTTATATATGACCTGAACTGCATCAGGGATGCCCGTAAACGTAAGTTTCATGTGTTGTTGCAACTGGGCTATACCAGCAATAGCATATGGTATAAATTATGGCCAAAAAACTGTAAGAATGTGGTGAACATGGACGGGCTGGAATGGAAGCGCAGCAAGTACAGCGCTAAGGTGCAAAAGTTTCTGAAACGTGCTGAACGCTGGGCAGCACTGAATGCCGATGTATTGGTGGCAGACTCGCTGGGCATAGAGAAATACCTGAAAGAAGAATACAACAAGCCATCGCATTTTATAGCATACGGTGCCGAGATATTTGACGAACCCTTTGAACCCCTGCTCGAAAAATACGATGTGCAACACTTTGACTACAATATGCTGATGGCCCGCATGGAGCCTGAAAACAACATAGAAATGATATTGAAGGCCCATGTACTAAGCGGCACAGGCAGGCCTCTACTGGTAGTGGGCAAAACCGAAAATGCATTTGGCAAACACTTAGTGGATACCTACGGGCATAAACCCGGCATACGCTTCCTGGGTGGTATATACGATGCCACCGTAATCAACAACCTGCGCTATTTTTCTCACTTATACTTTCACGGGCACTCCGTAGGCGGCACCAATCCATCATTGCTGGAAGCCATGGGTACCCGCAGCCTGATAGCCGCACACGACAACCTGTTCAACAGGGCGGTATTAGGCGATGATGCTTTCTACTTTGCAGATGCGGAACAACTGATAACTGTGATACGGCAAGTAACAGCGAAAGCTACCTATAGTAATATGCTGGAAAACAACCTGAGAAAAATACGCGACCAGTACAACTGGCCGCGTATAGTAGATGAGTATGAAAAAGTACTAATAGCTGCTACTAAATAATACTAAGCCTTTGCTTTAAACTTATTAATGGCATTGCGTGTAAAGTCGCTGAGTACCAACCTGCCGCTGATGGCGGCGCGCTCTGTAAGTAAGGTATCCCAATGGTCAGTGCCCTGCCAGTACACTTTTTTCAGCTCTGCCATAGCCTCGGGGCTGCTTTGTGCCAGCTTATCGGCCAACACTTGTATGGCTTCGTCCATCTTGTCAGCATTACTCCACACCTCGGCATACAAACCGTGTTCGCGCGCCCATTCGGCAGAGCGCCATTCCGTAGCATCTGTAGCCAGAATAGAAAATGCTGACAAACCCATTTTGCGCTCCACAGCCGGGCCTACCACAAAGGGGCCGATACCTACAGCCAGTTCACTTAGCTTAACAGAAGCATGCTCGGTAGCCATAGCATAGTCAACAGAAGCAGCCAGGCCTACACCCCCGCCCACAGCCTTGCCATGTACACGGCCGATGATGAACTTGGGACATTTGCGCATAGCATTAATCACTTTAGCGAAACCACTGAAGAATTTCAGACCGCCTTCCGCGTCGCTGATAGCTATCAGCTCATCAAAGGATGCCCCTGCACAGAATGCACGGTCGCCTGCACTTCGCAGCACTATCACTTTTATTTCATCGTTTTTACCTGCCTCTGTTATTGTATCGGCCAGTTTGTTGAGTATAGCCCCCGGCAATGAGTTGCTGGCAGGATGAAAGAACTCAATAGTACCTATGCTATCGGCCACTTCTATATTTACGTATCCTTGTGTATCTGACATCTGACTGTGTTTGAGCAAGCAAAGATAGAACACTACTTTAAAAGGACGAATTTCTGCGTAAGGGGAATAGCATCGTTGCCTAACCATACAAAATAATTGCCTGCCGGCGCCGTACTTCCATCCCATGTGTATTCATGTCTTCCCTTGCCCAGGCGAGTGTTGGCTACGTGATATACCTTCCGGTTATCCACATTCACCACATTGATGACTATATTCGTTTCTGTGAACAATTCGAACTTGATACGAATGACACCTTTAGCAGGATTTGGGTTTACGGGATATAACAGATGAGGTGACCGGCTGCCCATTGACACCTGCGGAATATTGCTTGGTTTACTGCCATACCTGTATGGCATATGCCCTCCTGCATATACCAATGTTGAATCAATAACAAATATCCGGTTGAAATTGTAACCGAACTGCAGATGTGTCCAGGTCTTGCCACTATCCGTAGTTTCAAAGATTCCGTCGTAATAACCCCCAACCCAACCCTTGGCAACTGTAGCGAAACCACATGCCTGTGTACCCCCGTCGAAGTTGATAGTTGGTTGTCTATTACCTACAGGCATTATCTGCCAATTATTACCCCCGTCTTTAGAATAAACCATATTCGCACTATCCCTGAAAAATAAGTTTTGTATTGAGCCTACAGCAACATCTTTATTTACAAACTGGAGCTTCCAAACATACCCCCCTAAAACAGTATCGCTGAATACCTCTGTCCATGTATTACCTCCATCGGTCGTTTTAAGTATTACCGATGCGGGTGGCATTATCGCATTTTCTCTTGTTCCCGCTACAAAGCCGGTATCGGCTGAAACAAACCAGGCTTCCACCAGTCCGGTAACAAGGTTAGTGTCCATGTATTTCGTTTGCCAGCTTGCACCTTTATCTGTACTCTTATAGAATTTAGCAACATCGGAGCCCCACCATCCTACACCATAAAAATTGTTACCATAATGAGCCAGACCACATATTCTTTTACTCCCCGTAGTAGTTGTATCAATAATTGACGCAGAAATATTAACCCATGTCTCCCCGCCATCTGTTGTCCTGAATATCTTGCCCGTTGAGTTGAGCGAACCCGCAACACCTGTCACATCATCATCAAGGAACTCTATACTACGAAAACCAGCATGATCAAGCGTGTCATTTTTTATAGTCCAATTATCACCTCCATCTGTTGTCTTCAGCAATCGGTTGGTGGTAGTGATTGCAAAACCGGTGTTCGTATTTGTGAAGTAGATATCTTCCAATCTATATGTAGAATCAATGAAGCCGTAACCTTTATGAAAGCCGATATTCGGCAAGTAGTGCCACTGGTTTTGTGCACTGCTGAAAGATACAGAGGCTAATAATAAAAACAGGACAGCAAAGTGCTTAAGCATATTATAGGTGTTTGCTACAAAGCTAATTACCGGGAGCCTATTACTGGAATTTGGGATGTAACATCTATGTCATAAAAAAAACGAGCACCTGAATCAATGAAGAAACAGGCGCCCAATAATTATTTATCCGCTACAACTTATTCCTGGTTCCTTTTCTTTACCATTGTGAGGATCGTAGCTATGGCTACCGTTTCTCCTGTTTCGTCATATACATCTACCAGCCAGCGCACTATACCCTTTGCTATATCATTTTCGTCGCGCTTCTCCTGGTCTGTTTTTTGTTTTACAGTCAATTTCACACCAATGGTCATACCAGGGTAAACGGGCTTGGTGAATCGGCATTCATCGATACCGTAGTTCAGCAATACCGGACCTTTTTTCGCATCCACAAACAAGCCCGCAGCTTTCGAGAGCACAAAATATCCATGTGCCACACGCCCTTCAAATATGGTGCCTTCTAATGAGGTGGCATCCATATGTGCGTAGAAGTTATCGCCGCTTACATTGGCGAAGTTGGTGATGTCTGTTTCGGTAACAGTATGTTTTGCTGTTATCAGCGTATCGCCCACCTCCAGGTCTTCAAAATATTTGCGGAAAGGATGTATCTCTGTTTCATTTTGTTTACCACCCTGCTGGTATACATTGGTGATGCGTGAGATAGTAGTGGGCGAACCCTGTATGGCCGTACGTTGCATATAGTGTAACACACCGCGCTTACCACCCATCTCTTCGCCGCCACCGGCACGGCCCGGGCCGCCATGTACCAGCAATGGCATGGGTGAACCATGGCCTGTACTTTCTTTAGCGCAATCCTGGTTGAGTACCAATATACGGCCGTGCATACCGGCAGCTCCCAGAACAAAATCGGTAGCGATATTATCATCAGCCGTTACAATAGAGCATACCAAAGAACCCTTACCCATTCTTGCCAATTCTATCGCTTCGTCCGTATCCTTATAAGGTATTATGGTAGATACCGGGCCGAATGCTTCTATATTATGACAGTCAGTTTTGTTGAAGGGGTCGTCGTTGTAAAACACTACCGGCGGTATAAACGCGCCTTTATTCTTATCTGCACCTACCACCTCAAATTTTTCCAAATCGCCGATGACGATGGTTTGCGTACGCGCCAGTTGTTGTATCCTTTCTCTTACTTCCTCGCGTTGCGCCATGCCCGCCAGCGAGCCCATACGCACACCTTCTACCTTCGGGTCGCCGATGGTAGAGGTAGCAAGTCTTTTTCCTAAAGCAATCTGCACATCTTCCACCCTATCTGCTGGCACCAGTATGCGGCGCACGGCCGTACATTTTTGTCCCGCTTTGGTGGTTATCTCACGCACTACTTCTTTAATGAAAATATCAAACTCGGGTGAGCCGGGTTGTACATCCATACCCAATACACAACTGTTCAGCGAATCGGCCTCCAGGTTGAAAGGCACTGCCTCTGACACAATGCGCGGGTGCGATTTCAGTTTCTGTCCTGTAGAAGCACTACCTGTAAAGGTCACCACGTCACCTGTTTCTATCGTATCCAGTATGCCACGCGCACTACCGCAAATGAGTTGCAACGAGCCATCGGGCAGTATGCCTGATTTTATAATTTCTTCAAACACAGCTTCTGTAAGGAACGAAGTAAGCGTAGCCGGCTTAACAATAGCGGGTACACCTGCCAGCAGGTTTACTGCAATCTTCTCCAGCATACCCCATACCGGGAAGTTAAAGGCATTGATATGAATAGCTACTCCCTCTTTGGGCACCATGATGTGGTGGCCTATGAATGTACCGTTTTTAGAAAGTTTTGCCGCTTCGCCATCTACATAAAAGCGCTCATCAGGGAACTGGCGGCGCAGGCTGGCGTTGGCAAACAGGTTGCCGATACCACCTTCTATATCCACCCACGAGTCGGCACGGGTAGCGCCTGTATAAGCGCTGATTTCGTAGAAGTATTCTTTCTTTTCCATGAGGTGAAAAGCCAGTGCTTTCAGCATCCTGCCCCGCTCATGAAAAGTGAGTTTGCGCAATGCCGGGCCACCTACCTTGCGTGCATACTGCATCATACCGCCAAAATCCAGCCCCTCGCTGCTGGCAGTATATATTGCATCGCCGGTGATGGCATTGTGCAATACTTCGCCTTCTGTTTTTGCCGTTACCCATTTCCCCTCAGCATAGTTCCTAAGTTGCCTGATAGCCATATATCGAATTACTTTTTTGTACTTATTATAAATAGCGCCCGCTGATTGTGCCGACAGGCTGCAATTTATAATTTTTGCGAGGAAATAACCTCAGATACTAATCGTTCATTATATTCACACATGCCACAAGCACAAGCTGATACTAACCTGGACAGGCCTATGCGGGTATTTGCTATCATATTATTGATAGCCGGGGCCGCCATTCGCCTGTACGTATACCTGCAAAGGCGCAACCTGATAATAGACGAGGCTAATATAGCCCGTAATATATATGAGCGGGGCTTCAAGGAACTGGCGCAACCGCTGGACTACCAGCAGTTTGCACCGCCTGTATTCCTATGGATGACCAAGTTATCTTCCCTGGCGCTGGGCATGGGCGAGCTGGCGTTAAAGCTGTACCCGCTGCTATGTGGGGTAGCTGCATTATGGGTGTTTTACAAGTTGCTAAAAGACTATATGCCCATACAGGCCGCATGGTACCCGGTCAGCCTGCTGGCATTCAGCCCTATACTCATCCGCTATTCATCGGAGCTGAAACAGTATATGCCCGATGTATTTATTGCGTTGCTGCTGATATGGCTGGCACGCAACCTACCTCTGCCCGCAACACGCCGGCTCCGTTTTGTACTCCTTTGGATATTCATCGGTTCAATAGCTATCTGGTCGTCTATGCCGTCGGTATTTGTACTGGCGGGTGCAGGCTGCTACTACGGATGGCAGGCGGTGAGCGAAAAACAGTACAAACTGGTTTTGCTGCCCCTGGCATTCAGCATGGTATGGGTACTGCAATTCGCCCTATACTACGTTTTGATATTGCAGGAGCAGGCCAACTCGCAATACCTGCAAAGCTTCCACCAATACGATTTCCTTTTTGCCACACCATCTACCAAAGAAGAATGGGGGCACAACTGGGGGGTGTTCAGCGAGTTGATGATACGTTTTGAGGGATATTACCCATATGTACACAATATCAATACAGCTTTTATCATAACAGGAACGATAATGCTGTTGCGCCGCACTACGGCAAAGGCAATATTGCTGATAACACCTGTATTGGCGTTGTGTGTTGCCGCCGCACTTAACCAGTTCTCTATGATGGCCAGGGTATCCTTATTTATCATACCGGTGTTGATACTCATCATTGGTTATGGCTTCTCGCAGTATTACTACCTGAAATCAGTATGGCTTAAGGGTATTGTAATAATTGCCGCCCTATATGCAGCAGGGTGCAATATAGCCCAACTGACCAAAGAGCCTTTTAAATATGAAGAACTGACCACGGCCATGCGCTTTGTACAGGATAAAAAGCTGCCGGGGTATTCTGTATTCCTTTACCACAGCACAGTGCCTGCTTTCATATACTATACTACCATACATCCTGACCGGGAAAAATGGGCTAGCATAGGACAGGCCAACAGGTTGATATACGAAACCAATTACGACTCGCTGAGTTGGCAAATGCGCGGGGTATGGAGCAGCAATGAACCTGTTGCCTTTATATACACCAATGCCACCGAGGAGGAGTTTCAATACAGAAACGGGCATGTACAAAACCATATGCAGGTGACAGACAGCCTTCATTACCCCTGGGTGAAGGTTTATATATTCAGGAAGCCGGGAGAGTAGTAGCGTCTTTAACTATTTTTTTTGTAGTCGTGTTTTATTAATTTTATATACAAACCAGAACCTATGAAACAGCTATGTTTACTCATCATTATTTTATTAGCTGCACCGGTGGCGGATGGGCAGAAAATAAGGTTTACTACCACCAACAATAACTGGCTTGTAAATCAGTATACTATCAATCCCATTATTTCTACAAAGGGGTGGGGTTATGTTGATACAGTGTTTATTGACACTCTTAAATATTACAGCCTGAATAATACTGCCCTGATACGGGAAGATTCGGTAAACGACATTATTTATACAAGAGCATTAAACACACCACCCAACACAGACACATCAGAACAAATATTGTACAACTACAATTTGAATGTTGGCGATACAATTACATTCTGGAAGCAAAACAAAGACACCAACAGGCATTATGTATCAAAGATTGACTCTGTGGTTATTAATGGTGTATTTCATAAGTTATGGGAATATCAACCATTGCCTAATAACCCGGTTGGACAATATTCTTACGTTGTGATTGAAGGTATTGGCTCAATGGGCGGTCCGTTATATCCATTAAACCCTGTGGGCTTTGAACAACACTATCGCCTGGTATGCTTTACCAAAAACGGTTCATTCGTCACTGTACCTGATAACGACTCTATACCTTGCCCGTATGGCGGCGATTACTTAAGTCTCAGTACCTGTTTGTTAGATGTTGAAGATAATGTAGCGGCAAAAAAATCAGCAATAATCTCACCTCACCCCGCACATTCATCATCGGTCATTTCGCTGCCGTACAACTTACAAAATGGCGAACTGATCATTTACAATACACTTGGGCAACCTGTCAGGCAGGTTTCATTCAATAATACATCAAAACTGACCATCGGGCAATTGCCGGGTGCGGGCATGTATTACTATAGGATTAATGATAAAACAAACGGGAATGCCTGGCAGGGGAAGGTGGTGTATGAGTGATTTCCCCCTATCCCCCTAAAGGGGAGACTAATTTTGCAAATTTATTATGAGAGTCGTTATACTACCCCTCCACGCCAAACTGCCTGAGATGGTGCCAGGCATGTTTGTACAGGAGTTTTACCCATTGCTCATAGCTGAGGACGCCGAAGATGGGGTTGGTAATTTTCTTATCGGGATTGCGGGCGAATACTTCAAAGAAGTGTTCTATCTCTCCCTTCAGCTCTTCCAGGGCCAGGGGTATAGTGTCTGTTTTGGGCGGCTCGGGGTCGTCGGGCAATAATTTGTTAGGCGTGTTTTCCCTGAAAGGTTTATCACTCTCCAGGAATGCATGCATTTTCGGAATATGTTCTTCAGGCGTTATCATAGGATATTCTTCCTTACCATTAGCCTGCCTGAATGAATAGCTCATATGCTCTATCATCTGGTGCAGGTTCATCTTGCCCCAACGCGGCACTGTGCCCTCTGCAATGGTAGTAAGCCTGGGTATGAACTTATTGCGCAGAAAATTCGCTTTTTCTATTGTGCCGCTCATATATCTACAGTAGTTGTTTGATGAGTGTTTCCTGTGCCATGCCTTCGGCCTCGGCCTTGTAGTTGCGCACTATACGGTGGCGCAACACTTCCATGGCCATAGCCTGCACGTCCTCTATATCGGGCGAGAACTTGCCGCGCAGCAGCGCATGGCATTTAGCACCCAGGATTAAGTATTGCGAAGCACGTGGGCCTGCACCATAGCTGATGTATTGTTTGGTCACATCGGGGGCGTTGTTGTTCGCCGGCCTTGTTTTATGCACCAGCGATACGGCGTACTCCAGCACATTGTCGGGCACGGGTACACGGCGTACCAACTCCTGGAAGTAAAGTATCTCTTCAGCATTCAGCACTTTGGGCAGGTTTACATCCTGCATGCCGGTAGTGTTGCGCACAATGGCTACCTCCTCGGCATGGCTGGGATAGTCCAGCATGATATGGAACATAAACCTGTCGAGCTGTGCCTCGGGCAGGGGGTAGGTACCTTCCTGCTCTATGGGGTTTTGGGTGGCCAGCACAAAGAAAGGGGCGGGCAGTTTATATATATTCCCGGCAGCAGTCACGTTACGCTCCTGCATGGCCTCCAGCAGTGCCGCCTGTGTTTTGGGCGGGGTACGGTTGATTTCATCGGCCAGTACAATGTTGGCAAATACTGGTCCTTTGATGAAACGGAACTGCCTTTGCTCGTCCAGTATCTCCGCACCTATAATATCACTGGGCATGAGGTCGGGGGTAAACTGTATGCGCTTGAACGACAAATCCAGCACATCGGCTACGGTCTTTACCAGCAATGTTTTAGCCAGCCCCGGCACACCTACCAGCAGGCTGTGGCCATTGCAGAGGATAGAAATGATGAGCTTTTCTACGACTTCATCCTGCCCTACTATGATTTTGGCAATAGATTTCTTCAGCGTATCAAAATGTACTGTGAGCGCTTTGGCTGCTTCCGTATCTGATGTATATGTTGACATTTAATTCAAAAGTAAAAAGTAAAAGGTCAAAAAAACTGTTCGTTTTTAGGCTTTGTAAAGTAACGAATTAGGTCTAAGACAAACGTTAAAAATATGCTATACAGGTGAATATTTGAATTTTACCCCTGTAGTTGCGACTTTTACTGACTGCTAACTACTAATTACTAACTACTATTTTATGACCATACAGGAAGCACAGCAACAGGTAGACGAATGGATAAAGACGGTGGGCGTGCGCTACTACAGCGAACTGACCAACCTGGGCATACTAATGGAGGAAACGGGGGAACTGGCCCGGCTGATGGTACGCTTGTACGGCGATCAGTCGTTTAAAGAAAGTGACAAAGGTAAAGAGCTGGCAGACGAAATGGCCGACGTGCTGTGGGTGCTGCTGTGCCTGGCCAACCAGACGGGGGTGGACCTGACTGCTGCACTGCAAAAGAACATAGACAAAAAGACCCAACGAGATGCTGAGCGTCATCAAAACAACGAAAAACTGAAACCATGACGGATATATACTTTGAAGCAGCACTGGAAGAAGCCCGTAAGGGTTATGCAGAGGGTGGCATACCCATAGGCTCGGTACTGGTGCACAACGGCAACATACTGGGCCGCGGACACAATAAACGTGTGCAACTGGGTAGCCCTACCCTGCACGGCGAAATGGATGCACTGGAAAACTCGGGGAGGTTACCTGCGAAAGTTTACCGGGAATCTGTGCTGTACACCACGCTATCGCCCTGCCCTATGTGTACGGGCGCGATATTGTTGTACGGCATTCCCAAAGTGATAATTGGAGAGAACAGCACGTTTATGGGTGAGGAGGAACTGCTGAAAGAGCATGGTGTGGAAGTAGTGGTGCTGGACAATGAAGCCTGCAAAGAACTGATGCAGGAGTTTATTCGCACAAAACCTGAACTGTGGAACGAGGATATAGGGGAATGAATTGAGTATTTCGCACTACCTTATCAGTATCACATCACCCTTTCTTAAATCATCCTTACCGCTGATGTTTTTTATCTTCAGCAGGTAAAAATACCCACCTACATCGCAGGGCCGTCCTTTGTAGGTGCCGTCCCATTTCTGCTGGCGGTCTGTTGAGCGGAACAGCACTTCACCAAAACGATTGACTACAATAAACTCGTAGGATTCTATCCTGCATTTCATCAATGGGCCGAACATGTCGTTCCTGCCGTCGTTGTTGGGTGTAAATGCAGTGGGCACAAACGGTTCGCAGTCACAAACCTTATAATCTACCTGTATGGTGTCTTCCAACACACCACACCTGTTTTCTATTGTCAGACTGTAAAGGCCCGGACTGGATATAATAATAGAATCAGTCCCTTCACCTGTACTCCATTGATACATGCTATTCAGTACAGAACTGCCAGACAATATTAGTTCGTCGCCATTGCACAGCAGGGTATCATTACCTATATGCAATGTATCCTCGGCATACAACACGGAAACAGTGTCGGTATAGTCACAGCCTCCACGCTCGATATTCAGAAAATAATCCCCGGCCTGCCCCACAGTTATCATACTGTCTTTAGCGCCATTGCTCCACCTGAATGTGTCCACATTTGCCGGAACATACAGGTCGTAAGTATTACCTGTACAAAGTATGGTATCAACACCCAATTGAAAATATGCCGAATCATTTTCCCGCACATATATCGTATCGCGCACCGTACACTCCCCGACAGTAACAGCCACCCAATATGCTCCCGGCCTATCTATAAACATACTATCGGCAGCACTTCCGTTCTGCCAGGTATATTCTACAGAGTCGCCGGGAAAGGTGGCGTTGACGGTAAGCGGATGTCCTTTACAAATAGTTGTATCAGCACCCAGGTTCAGCGGATAATATTTCACTTTTACATTAAATGTGTCTGTTTGCTGACTGCATAAGAATTGAGCAGTCACCCAATAAGTACCTTCAGCCGGTACTGTAAATGTGCTTTGCATGCTCCCATCCTGCCATGTATAAGAGATGGCACCCTGCATACCCTCCAATTGCATATCTGCGCCATCGCATATTTCCACATCTTTCATAGAAAAAAATGTATCCAGGCTGCCTTCTTCGGGGAAAGTCACCTCGTGCGAAAATGATTTCAGCGATGTAGTACCGGGTGCTAACATAACAGCGGCGGTCGTGTACGTAACAGCCGGAACAACTGCATTTGTATTGCTGATCCTGTCCACATGGTTCACTCCGTATATAGCTACATAAATATTCTTATCGGGCCCCATTTGTAACAAAGTTGCCGAACGCCCGGGGGTATTTTGATATACCGTCTTTTTAGATGCCCGGATGGCAGCCGGTGTAGGCTGAGCCAGGTCGAACTGATAAATGCCGAACCTGATATCTGTGACATAAGCTTTTGAGCCATCTTCAGAAAACTCAACACTGTAAAACGTGGACGAACCTGTAGGGTCTATCAAGTGGTTGCCGTTAATAACCTTCCCGGTTCTTTCATCAAAATCATATATAGTAGCCACTGCATAGTTGATGCCGCCTACCTGTTTGGATGTATAAGTGGCATACAATAGTTTCTTCCTGTCGGGGGAAATCTTCATCGCCCCCAAAACACTGGTGATATAAGGAGAGGCCATCTGCGAGGTTACAGCCTGTGTATCTATACCAGTGGCATCAATTCTGTAAGACAAAAATTCATTCGATGTTCTTGATGACAATAGCAGCCAATGCCCGTCGCAGGTAGGCACAGCCTGCATGCCTTCCACAAAACCTTTGCCGAGTTTTATTTTCTTTTGCGATGATACGACATCCCCCATGCCACCATCCAACCGCATATCCACTACTGAATAAAATAAAGCCCCTTCGGCAGCCGATTCATGCTCCAGCGCAAACACATAATATTTATTAGTGTCTGCGGTAAAGGGTACTATCAGCATACCTTGCATGCTACTCGAAAGAAGGTCATTGCCTATACCACTTCCGTTAGGCATTATAGCATGCGTCCTGTTCCATATCCGCACACCATCGGTATAGAATAAAAGCCGGCCTGTATGCCTGTCGCTTACCGTAGCGCTTCCTTCGTCGCAATTAATAGCGGATGTAAATGCTACCGGGGAGGCACCATTAAAGTCAATACCCGCTTTGTTGCCGATACACCAGTTATTATTTTGTTTCTGCCCTGTGGCTGCCAGGCTTATAAGTATTAAAGTCAGCGTTGCTATATATCGCATTCAGAGTAATGTAAGTGTACGAAGATACTGAGTTTCAGGCCTGGATGCGCTTTTTCAGAACGAAAATAAGGTATAAACCTGCTGTCTGCACCAGCTCATATTCACAAAAAATCAAGGTAACTTTGCAGCTTAATAGAATCTGAAGCAAGTGCCGGAAATAAAACATCCAAAGTCGACACCCTACCTGCTGTACAGCGATGGCGAAGGGAATATTTATGAAGATACCAGCCTGTATGCCATAGGCCGCACAGGGTGGGATGCCATACCTGTAGAAAATGAAGAATGGATAGAACTGCCTGATGGCGGGCAATTATATGAATTGCCCGACCGCAGGGGGATAGGTATAGATGTACAAACCGGCGACATGCGCCTGTGCGATAAAGGATGGGCGGTAGCCGCATTTGTACCTCCCGCACATACCAGCCTGTATATAGCCGCCTATGAGAGTGCACCCGAAGCCCAGACACTACCCTTGTATTGTTACACAGCAGCCGGTTGGCACGATGATAAGTTTTACGTGACAGCAGTGCGTATAGAAAACGATATACGACAGGAAGCGAAGGGCTATGACGATAAGAAAATACATGATGGTGTTGATAAGATGATGGCAGCCTACCCGCACAACAGGCTGGTAAAACACCTGGCCGATAACTGCGCCCTCACCTATGATTGCCCTGCTGCACGCAACTACTTTATGGGTCGCTGGGAATGCCCCATACCTATATCTCCTGCATGTAATGCTAATTGCATCGGCTGCATTTCCTTTCAGCCGGAAACCGAAGAGATATATTCGCCGCAGGACAGGCTGTCGTTTAAACCAACTGCTGAAGAAGTAGTAGAATATACAGTACCACACCTGCAAACAGCCCCATATCCTATAGTCAGCTTCGGTCAGGGCTGCGAAGGCGAACCGTTGCTGATGTGGGAAACTATACGCGAGAGCATAATAGAAATACGCAAGCATACACAAAGGGGCAGCATCAATATCAATACCAACGGCAGCAAACCAGATGCGGTAGAAAAGCTGATGCAGGCCGGGCTGAACAGCATACGTGTCAGCACTAACTCAGTACGCAAAGAGATATATACGCGCTACTACCTGCCCAACAACTACCAGTTTGAAGACATTATAGAAAGCCTGCGCATAGTGCGCAAATATGGCGGATGGGCTTCGATGAACTACTTCGCCTTTCCCGGTATGACGGACAGCGTGGATGAATACGAGGCGCTGAGGGAAGTAATTAAGTACACCGACCTGAGCATGATACAGTGGCGCAACTTTAATATCGACCCCGACTGGTACCTGGGCAAAATAGGCGTGACGGACACCGGCGAATACATGGGCATCAAACAGATGATGGAGCTGATAAGAGAAGAGTTCCCCAAACTGAAATTCGGGTATTTCAATCCACCTGCGGAAAGGATGGTGAATTATGACAGTGATTTTGCGCACTGATTAATCCAACATTAAAACAATCACATACATTAACTTTCTCATTGCAATCATTTTTTTACTTTTAAACAATAATGAGTGTAGCACAGGAACAACCCGCAGTTGACAGCAAAGCCGCTATATGGACGGCGGGGATACATATCGTATTGCTGCTATTATTCTTTTTCATTACTTATAGTCCGCCGAGCATAGAGAAAATAGAAGAACTGGGGATAGAGGTAAACCTGGGCACCGCTGCCGATGGTTATGGTACCGACCAGCCTATGAGCCTTGGCGAGCCCGCACCGGACAATGCAGCTACTACCAGCGCAAGCAGTGCTGCCAATACCGACTTACCGGCCAATGTATTAGAAAGTAGCGAACCTGACGCTCCCGCAGTGAATACCACCGAAACAAAAAAGACCACCAATACAAATAATACAGCTAACAATAATACCCGCAATCGCAGCGACCGCCCGGCTAACAGCAATAACACACAGCAGAAAGCCCGCTATGTTTACGGGGGCAGCACGGGAGCAGGCGGCAACAATGCTGCAGCGGATGCCAAAGGCGGCAGTGAAGGGAATACAACAGGTAATGGCGACCGCGGGGTACCCGGCGGCACACCCGGCGCAGACAATTACGAAGGCACTCCCGGTAGCGGCGGTGGCATCAGCCACAATATAAGCGGGCGCAATATAGTAGCATTCCCACCCAGGGAGGCTGAATTTAAGGAAGGGGGCACCGTTACAGTGCGCATTACCGTTAACAGGGCCGGCAACATAACAGACAAACGTATCGTTTCTTCCAGCAACCCGCAGTTGAGGGAACTGGCACTGAAAAAAGTAAACAGTATCCGCTTTAATAAAAGCGAAACTGCCCCTGAAGAACAGTTCGGGAATATTACCTTTGTATTCAAAACCCGTTCCTGAGGTAATGCAAGCATCCAACAACTACGAGCAGACAGTAAACTATTTATATGAACAGTTGCCTATGTTTACACGCATAGGTGCCGCGGCATTTAAGAAAGACCTGGACAACACCATAAAGCTGTGCGGGCACTTAGGCAACCCCCAGGAGCGGTTTAAAAGCATACATATAGCAGGCACCAACGGCAAGGGCAGCGTAAGCCATATGCTGGCGGCTATATTCCAGGGTGCAGGGTACAGGGTTGGGCTGTACACTTCACCACACCTTGTTGATTTCAGGGAACGTATACGTATAGACGGCGCCCCTGTAAGCCGTGAATGGGTAGTTGATTTTGTAGCTGCTAACAAAAATATTATTGAAGAAGTAGAACCTTCTTTCTTTGAAATAACAGTAGCAATGGCTTTTGCCGCCTTTGCAGAGCAGGAGGTAGACATAGCTATAGTAGAAACCGGTATGGGCGGCAGGTTGGATAGTACAAATATCATCACGCCATTGCTGTCTGTCATCACCAATATCGGGTACGACCATATGGATTTCCTGGGCAATACCCTGGCTGAAATAGCCGGTGAAAAAGCAGGGATAATCAAACCCGGTGTACCCGTGATTATAGGCGAACAACATCCCGAAACAGAAAGGGTATTCTTCGAACATTCAGTACACAAACAAAGTGTACTCTACTTTGCCGAGAGCATGTGGGATATGGTGCGTACCGGCAGTGACCTGCGTTACCAATCTTTCAAAACCATACACAGGGCCCGCAGGGAAATGCACGATATGGCCACTGACCTGCTGGGTGATTACCAGGCAGCTAATATCAAAACTGTACTGGCAGCAAGGGAAGTACTGGTATCGACGGGCATGGCCGAGCTGCCGTTGGATGTGACACTGTCAGCTTTGTCTAATGTAAAAAAACTAACAGGCCTGCGGGGCAGATGGGATGTATTGCAAGATGAACCCCTGATTATAGCGGATGTGGCGCATAATCCTGCGGGGCTTACAGGTGCCATGAAACAATGGGGCAATATCAAAGCGGCTGCTAAACATATTGTAACAGGCTTTGTAAAAGATAAAGATATACAAGCTGCGTTAGCGCTATTTCCTAAAGACAATATTTACTACTTCTGCAATGCAGGTATTCCCCGCGCACTACCTGCGGCGCAATTACAACATTCTGCCTCGTCCCTGGGGTTGGAGGGGAATGCATACAGCAGTGTGGCAGATGCTGTACGTGCCGCCCGCGAAGCATTGGGCAAAGATGATGCCTTGCTGATTACAGGCAGCGTATTTGTAACCGGAGAAGCGATAGAATACCTGAATGTAAATAACGGGCTGCTTTTCCCTACGGCCGCAGTTTAACATGTTTGTAACAGCACCTGTTCTTAACACTGAAATTCCATTAAAAAAATCTGAACAATTTTAATGTTTGACGGTTTTTATAATGTGTTGGAATTAACCGTACTGATGTTTATCTTGTTGAAACATACATATTCTTAGGGATAATTTTTTTAAACAAAATATTGGCAGATTTTTTCAACATGCATTATCAGTGCAGACGTCAGTGTGCTGGTTATAATAATGCCGTTTTGGCTGATATGCTGAAAATGACCGGGGAAAGAATATTTACTGATGAGTAACCAAACGACAGTTGACCGTTACGCTGAAGATGAAGCGCTGAAGGCCAGTGAGCATAAATTCCGCTCGTTAATAGAGCATAGCGCCGACGCCATTATGGTTGTGGATGAAAACTCCGTGCCTGTATTCGCCAGCGACTCATTGTACCGCATAATGGGGCAAACACCCGAAGAGGTAATAGGAGTGCGAACATTGAAATATGTTCACCCCGATGACGTGGAGCGAATGGAAAAACATGTACAGAATGTAATTAACAATCCAGGCAAGCCCATTAGTGTTATCTACCGCCGTATAAAAAAAGACGGCACAGTGATATGGTGTGATGGTGTTGCCATTAATTTCCTGGATGATCCCGCTATCAAAGGTATTGTTGTCAATTTCAGGGATATAACTGAACGCATCAAAGCAGAGCAGGCTTTACGTGATAGCGAAAACAGGTTTCGTTCCTTAATAGAAAACTCCTCAGACGTAATAGTAGTAGCCGATAAGGATATGAACATCGTCTTTATCAGTGATTCAGTTTACAGGTTTACAGGCTTTAAGCCGGAAGAAATAGTCGGTTTAAAATCTATGCACTTTTCTCATCCTGAAGAAAAAGAACGGGTACAGGAGTTTATTACTAATGTAAAAAACACACCGGGCCTGCCGCAAAAAATCGTGTACCGTACACTGAAAAAAGACGGCACCGTGATATGGTGTGAACGGGTGAGTACCAACCTGCTGCACGACCCGGCCATCAATGGTATTGTATCCAACTTCAGAGACGTAACTGAACAATACAAATACGAGCAGGCCCTTGAGGAATC
This sequence comes from uncultured Flavipsychrobacter sp., assembly GCA_964515955.1. GTDB lineage: Bacteria > Bacteroidota > Bacteroidia > Chitinophagales > Chitinophagaceae > UBA5543. The sequence goes on from CAZEZM010000014.1 coordinate 69,193, forward strand.
GAATGAAATACTGAAGAAAACCAATATGGAACTCGACCGTTTTGTGTATAGTGTTTCTCACGACTTACGCGCCCCGTTGTCTTCTATATTGGGGGTAATAGAATTTGCTGAGACGGAGACTAATGAAGACAGTATGCTGGAATTATTAGGCATGCTGAAAAGCAGTGTAAAAAAACTGGATGGCTTCGTGGTAGATATCCTTAATTATTCAAGAAATGCACGTGTACAGGTAGCCAGCGAAAAGATAGACTTCAATGAACTGGTAAGTGATGTAGTGCGTGACCTGCGCTTTATGAATGCCGGCAACAGCAATGTAAACATTACAGTACACATTGACAATGATGCTGTACTATACTCTGACAAAAGCAGGATAAAAATGATTGTAAGTAACCTGCTGGCCAATGCACTTCGTTATCACGACCCTGAAAAACCCGACCCCTATGTAAATATATCTATCCTGCCCAAAGATGCCGGCGTTGCCCTTTCAATACAGGATAATGGCATAGGTATCAGCAGGGATAAACACGAAAAGGTATTTGATATGTTTTACCGTGCATCAGTATTGTCTGAAGGTACGGGCATAGGCCTGTACATAGTAAAAGAAACTGTAGAAAAACTGAACGGCATTATTCAGTTAAGTTCAGAACCCGGTAAAGGTTCGGATTTTACGATATACCTGCCGACAATTGATAATAAATCACAAGAATCATGACAGACGAAACCCCGGATACCGCCTTCAGAAAAATCATGGTAATAGATGACAACCAGATAGACCGCTATATTGCCGAAAAAACCATTCGTAAATACCGGTTTGCAGATGATGTACTGTCCATGCCTTCAGCAATAGATGCGTTAAAATACCTCTCAGCTGCAGAAAACCATAGTTCGCTACCCGAAGTAATATTACTGGATATAAATATGCCGGAAATGAATGGTTTTGAATTCCTGGAAAAATATGCTGAACTGTCTGAAGCAATAAGGAACAATACAACTGTATTCATGCTCAGCACATCGCTAAACGAAGATGACATACGTACAGCAGGGCAAAATCCGTATGTACAAAAATTTCTGAATAAACCACTGAATGAAGAAACGCTGAATGCAATCAAAAAAACATCAGGAAGAAAGTAATTACTTACCCCTTCCCTGGAAGATAACCATAAGGGTGTACATCATTATTTTGATGTCGAGCGCCAGGCTACAGTTTTCAATATAGAGCAAGTCATACTTCATACGCTCTACCATTTCATCCACATTTTCGGCATAGCCAAACTGTACCATACCCCAGGAAGTAAGGCCGGGCTTTACCTTATGCAGGTATTTATAATGAGGGTGCCTGGCTATAATATGGTCTATGAAAAACTGTCGTTCGGGACGGGGGCCCACTAAGGACATTTCTCCTTTCAGGATATTGTAAAACTGCGGCAGCTCATCAATACGCCATTTGCGCATAAAACGCCCCCAGGGTGTAATACGGGGGTCTTCATGACTGGACAATGCGGGGCCGTCTTTTTCCGCATTGGTGTACATAGACCTGAACTTGTAGATATAAAACGGTTTACCAAACAAACCTATACGCTGCTGCCTGTATATAACCGGTCCTTGTGACGAGAGCTTAACACGCAAAGCGGCGAACAATAATAACGGTGATAAAACAATCAATGCTGCCAGCGAAGCAATGATATCGATGGCACGTTTGCATACTCTTTGCCAGTCGGGCATCAGGTCCGGATGAATATGTATCAGTACCGCGTCATATACGTTGCTTGTTTTTACCGACCCTGATATAATGTCATACAAGTCGGGCTGTATCTTAACCACCACGGGGCGGTAACTGAGCCGGGTAAGAATATTCTCCAGTAAATGATGTTCCGATGAATCTACCGCGATAATCACTTCTTCTATCTGGTGCTTGTCAATAATCTGCTCCAGTTCAGAAAGGTGGCCCAACTGCGGGAGAAATTTACTCATACCATTGCCGTTTTCCCGGGTAGAATAAATAAACCCTTTGAAAATATTGCCTAATACTTTGCGGCTCCCGGTTACGCTTTTGTATATGTCTATAGCTTTCTGGTTGCCACCTATAACCAGCGTATTGAAGCCTACCTTACCCTTTACCAGGTTGTTTTTAATACGGTTGAGCAACAAAAGACGGACAACGAGTGCAGCTGCTGTGTGTATAAACAGGTACCTGCCTGTAGTTCTTATAAAATAGGCATAATCTTCTGCATCATTAGCGAAAATGATTAAGGCTACCAGGATACTGCCCAGGATGCAGGATATAAGCGTGCGGTTTATTTCATCCAATCTCGATTTACGATACAAGTCGAAATAGGTGCCTGAAAGCATATATAAGATGAGCCAGCCCCCGGGAATGATTACCAGGCTCATGACATAATCCCTGGTACCGAATATGCTCCACGAATTCCAATAACTGAAATCGCCCAGTGTGTAATGGCGATACCCCCAAAACAGCAGCCACGCTACTACTGCCGACAGGTAGTCGAACAGTACCATCCATTTTATGGCGTTTACCTTGGCTTTCGAGAGGTACATCCGTTGTTAGTAGGTTACAATTTTTATATTATCTATCAGCACATAGCCTGAAGACATGCCATCGGGCAGTGAAGCTTTAATGAGTACTTTATAATCTTTACCCGGATATTTACCGGTATACGTGCCTAATTCCACATACATCTTTTTCCATGTATCTGACGCCTTTATACCCATTATATATTCATACACATCAACACCTGTATTCAGCGTATTGTACAACCCTACTTCAAAGGGAACGGTACATTTGTAATTTATTTCCAGGTAGGCTTCGCCTATAGGAATAGGGAAGCCCGTGTTGTTGATACTCTCAGAAAATGAATGTGTTGTATTTAGTTCTATGTATCCCGATCCTCCACCCTCGAATACAAGGCTCTTATCTCTTGTATTGGAGATAGATGTATCATTATCCAGTTCAGGTGTCAGTGCAATGAATGAATTGCCTACTTCAAAATCTTCTTTGTAAGGGAATTTGGCAGCCTTGGTATAGCCGGTTACCGGGGTATAATTAACAGTACCGCCCGGGGTACTGTTCAGTGTAATAGTATCAAAACGATAAAATGGATATTGGGGCTGGAGGTCAACAAGCCCATTGAGGGTTATACCCGGTATTACTGACAAACTTCCTCTTTCCCCTTCGGTTATTACGGGTACATTGCACGGAATATCAAAAATACCTACCGGGCTATTATTGTAATATATCCATATGCTGCTGATACCATGAGCCGCGCTACCCTGCAGCGATGGATTATCTATATCCAATATCACCGAGTCAATCTTCACATAGGTAGGTACATTCTCAGGAGGATTGATTACGTTACAAGCGGATAACAATACCAACACAGGAATAAACGACAACAAATTTTTAACTCTCATCTGTACAATAAATCTAAATCGCCTACGTTTGGAAACGTGTTTTATAGCTCAAATATTGTGCTAAACATTATGAAGTTCATTATGCAGGCTCATTTTTTTTAAGACCTGGTGCGCGACATCCATAGCCTGGTAGCCGTCATAAACAGACACGCGTACGGGTTTATCTTCAGTTATAGCTTTTGAGAACTCTTCCAGTTCCAGCCTTATCGAATTTACAGGCTTTATTTCAGGCATTTGTATGGATATTGTCTTTTTTTCACCCCCGGGCACATCTATAGGAAAATCGAACATGCCTTTATCTGCGCCTGGTTCCCGCAGGCGTATTACCTCCGTCTTTTTCTCTAAAAAATCTATTCCGATATAGGCATCGCGCTGAAACAGGCGCATTTTACGCATTTTTTTAATAGATATGCGACTGGAAGTCAGATTGGCAACGCAACCATTGTCGAACTCAATGCGGGCGTTGGCTATATCTGCAGATTCGCTGACAACCGATACCCCGCTGGCCGAAATGCGCCTTACCGGCGACTTTACCAGGTGCATGACAATATCAATGTCATGTATCATCAGGTCCAGTATGACCGAAACATCCGTGCCCCGGGGGTTGAACTGGGCCAACCTGTGGGCTTCTATAAACAGTGGCTTTAACTCCTGCTCTTCCAGGGCCAGGTATGCCGGGTTATACCGCTCCACATGCCCTACCTGGCATTTTACATTGGCTTCCTTCACCAGTTGTACCAGTTCCTGGGCTTCTTCCAGCGATTGTGCCAATGGTTTTTCTATAAAAATGTGTTTACCCGCCAGCAGGCATTTCTTAGCTATTTCGTAGTGGGTAATAGTTGTGGAAACAATATCCAGGGCATCAGCATCTTCTATAAGCCCGTCTATACTTGTATATCTTTTAACGCCAAATTCAGCTGCAACCGAGGATGCCTTTTCATCATCAGGATCATATAATCCCACCAGTTCTGTACCCGGAACCTCTTTCCATTGCTGTATATGTATCTTTCCCAGGTGCCCGGCGCCGAAAACTCCTATTTTTAGCATGTATGCCTTAAAGTTGCTTTTTTAAGAGACGCAAGATAACAATAATAACGCACTATATCAGCCCCTCGTCGGCCATGCTGCAATAGTTATTATCCCCGATTATCAGGTGGTCCAGCAGCTTGATATCCATCAATGCCGCCGCCTCTTTCAGTTTTTCCGTCATGGATATATCTTCCCTGCTGGGCTTCAGGTTGCCACTGGGGTGGTTGTGGGCTACAATCAGCCTGGATGCGCTGTTGAGCAGGGCGTTTTTCAGTATGATGCGTATATCGGCCACTGTACTGGTGAGCCCGCCTTTACCTATATGCTCAAACCTGATAATACTGCTGGATTGGCTGAGGTACAACACATAAAACACTTCGTGACCCAGGTCGCGCATCAGGGGTATCAGTATTTCTGCAGCATCCTTGCTTTGGGTAATGGTTTGTCGTGACAATCCTGCCGACATCTGCCGCCTGCGCCCCAATTCCAGCGCTGCTGCTATGGTTATCGCCCTTGCTTCGCCTATACCTTTTGTCTGCTGCAGTTCTTCCACGCTCAACCTGCCCAGGTCGTGCAGTTTGTTACCGGCCTGTTTCAGTATATCCCTCGCCAGGTCCAGCGCAGAGCGTTCTTTGGTGCCGCTGGATATAAGTATGGCCAGCAGTTCTGCATCTGCCAAAGCACCGGGGCCTTTGTGCAGGAGTTTTTCGCGGGGGCGTTCATCTTCCGCCCAGTTTTTTATGCTGTTTGTATTGCTCACGTGATGGTTCTGAACCTGAAAACTACAAGTTTATTGTTAAAAGAACCAGCATTAAAAATCAGAGGGTGCCCAAAGGGGGCACCCTCTGATACAGGGAGCGCAACATTATTTAATTACAGATAATTTCTCTGTACTTAACGTAATGCCATTCTGCTGTACAATTGCTATGTAAATTCCACTGGCGAGACCATCAATAGATATCTTAACTTCATTGCCGGGTATAATATCCGCCAGGTTTTTCACCACTTTACCTGTATAGTCAACCAGGGTAAGCGTCGCCGGTTCAGTGTTGTCACCCTTTATCAGCACTGATATTTCATTCTGTGCAGGATTAGGGTAAATCGTCACTGTCTTTGCCCCGTTCAGGGTATTTGCCATCGAACCCACAGCAGCAGGACGCCCCGGCTTCAATTGGGGATTGCATTGCTGGTTATATTGAGCACAATAGTCTATACTGTTCAAACCTACACTTACCTGGTTAGCCGATGAATTCATAAAGTATGGGAAAACCGGCACGTCAACTGAGGGTGTGTGTTCAACAATATCGTGGACATTATTGGGACAGTTGCCATTACCATTCTGATCAATCCTCATTACGTAGGGATTAGCCCTGTTGTTAAATACCATATCATAGCCAAACAGGTATATATCTGTGGTGCCGGGTATTTCATGTATGCTGTGGGCCCTGTTGTAAAAATTATTCCCGGAATTGCTATAGGTTATAAAGTTATTATTTATAACATTCAGCGCATTGTCATAACGTGTGTAGAGGCTTTCCTGGAGCCCTGCGTTATTTTGCATATATCCACCTACCAGGTACTCCTGCGACGAACTCATATTGATATCGCCATAAGACACAATATCGTTGACCGTATTATTTCCTAATTTTTGATTCAGTAATGCACCATTGTTCGGGTCCACCTCAAAGATAAAGCCATCCCAGTAAGTACCACTGCCTACCAGTCCATAGTCATTAGCGTAACCTACGGCCACATATTTATTATTGGCCACGTCTTCCATTACAGCATTGGCTACAGCTACCGTCCTTTCGTCAGGGTTTCCACTCTGCAACAGATATATACCTGACGGGGTATTTACCCTGTACATATTCCACCATTGCACCGATGCGCCTGCGTCAAATTTTACCAGGAGCGCACTTACATAATCCTGGATGCCCAGATCGCCCTCTACAGAACCTGCCAGAATAAAACCACCGTCACTAGTTGGGCGTACATCCCGTATTACCCCAATATTTCTGTTAGTTATGCCATAATCAGTGTATGACAAGAGGTTACCATTGGGGTCAGTATGAATCACAACAAGCATCCCCTGATTCGTCATCATATCCGTGCCCATGCCAGCTATGATATATTCTCCGCTATTTATTTCGGTTATGGCTACTTCATGCAGCCAATGCCTTGACTGGCTGTACACATAATTCCATAAGAGATTTCCTGCTGCATCTGTTTTTTCCAAATAAGCATTTGATGTGCCTGCGCCCATGCTATTGGTTACTCCCGATGCTATGTAATCCCCCGTTGAGGTTTCCTCTACGCATAATGCATGGTCCATGCTCGTTAATCCTCCGTTTATCCTGCTCCAGAGGTAGTTGTTGTTTTGGTCCACCTCTACAAGGAATCCGTCCAAATGAATTCCACCACTTATCAAAGGCTGCTCTATACTCAAATGCATCAGCAAATTCCCGTTAGCTTTCAAATCAGCCTTCTCAATCTCCATCATGGGGTGGACATGAAACTGGTCAACAAATGAGGCGTGGAATTTTGTATAAGGTTGGCCTGAAGGCACACAACAGTTGGTCACTGTAACAGTTACCGTATCGGTCATACTACAGCCATTAGGCCCGGTCGCGGTTACAATGTATTGCGTTGTTTGCGAGGGTGTTACATTCGGGTTCTGTTGTGTAGAAGAAAATCCGCCGGGTAACGATGTCCATTGGAAAGTGTAGCCGTGTTGTCCATTTATTGCAGCTCCCAATTGTACTGATTCGCCGTTGCAGATGGTAGTTTTAGAGGCTGAAGCCGTAAGCGTTGCAAATTGCATGACCAATTGTGGATGCAGGGCGGGGTTAGCATGGTCTCTTGTGGCAAATACCGCGCTGCGGTAGGTAGTATAATTCTGCAGTGCTATGCGGAGGCCTTCATTTGCTTCTCCGTTGCATATCCATTCGTTAACAAGGCCGGATACATTAATAGAATAATTTTGCGTAGTGCTGGTGGCAGCGGGTACGGATACCTGGCCGGTAGTAGTATACGACGGCACGGTATTCCAGGTAATACTGCCCTCCAGCCAGCCGCTGGTAACGCGTTGCACATATAAGTCGTTTTGCCCGGCCTGCTGGTTTACATGCCCCGGCGGGTAAAACAGGTTCAGGGTAGCGCTTTCGAATACCTGGTTGGCGGGTATGGAGCTGAGGTCGAATTGCAGAAAAGAGACTGTCTCACCATAACCGCAACCAATAGAACCCCATGTCCATGCCATGGCGGTCATTGCCGGGTCAATACCGAAATTCTGTGTTGCAGATAATACTGAACAAGCCGGCGAATATCCCGTATACCATACCTGGGCATCTTGCCCTGTAGTGCCGGTTGCAGTAGTGATAGTTACCTGAACCTGTGCCTTCGATTGCTGCACAAATAAGGTGCAGCATGCAAGCATCATCATAGCTGTTACGTTTTTCATAAAAAAAAGTTTGGTTAAAGAATGAATGTCATATTCCAAGCCTTTTACGTTCCATAGCAAAGTAGCTTAGACAAGCAAAGTACCAGCAGGTACTTCACATGCAGAGGCGATATCTTATACAATGCCTTTTTGGGGCTATAAATGGCTGAATTATTTGGATAAGTGGTAAACCGGCCTGTGGCTGGTAGCTATGAAGATGGAAAAGATCCGATAGGGAATTTATTGATTAAACAGTTCAAGAAACTCTTTCTTCTTCCTTCTTGAAAGGCAAATTTCCGAACCATTAGACATTGTCAGGTATCCCCCATCGCCCCTATGGTAGTGCTTAACGTACTCAAGATTGATGATATGAGAATGGTGTACCCTGAAAAACAACGCAGGTGGTAATAAATCTTCATAATCCTTCAATGGCTTGGAACAGAGGTAACGTTTGTCTTCATCACAGTAAATTTCTGTATAGCTCCCGTTTGATGACAAATGAATAATACTGTCCAAGGTGACAAATTCAAAGCCATCTTTGTAGGCAATGGCGATTCGATGTATGTCTTTTGCAGACTGGCTGGCCATAGCCGGTGGTATGACAGTATTTTGCAGCCTTGCCTTCTCGTGTATGCGGGCTTCTGCTTTCAATACAGCTTTTTGCAATTCCTTAATATCAAGAGGCTTTAACAGGTAATCAACAGCATTGGCCTTAATGGCTTTGATAGCATACTCGTTATAGGCCGTCACAAAAACCAGTTCAAAATCTATACCGGGCAACATGTCCAGCAAATCGAACCCGGTACCGTCAGGCATTTCTATATCAAGAATCAGCAGGTCGGGACGGGTAGCAACCAGCGCAGGCAGGCCTTCGGATATGCTGCCGGCTTCCAACACGATAGTAACATCCGGGCAAAATCGTTGCAATAGTTGAATGAGATTGGTTCGGCTTTTCACCTCGTCATCAATCACGGCGACGCGTATCATAGTCTAACATTTTAGTTATTGACAGCGGCTTACAGGTATAAATATCTCAACTCTTGTACCCACCTCGGGGTGGCTTTTATCTACAATTTTGAAGGTAATGGTTTTACCGGATATAAAGTTATACGTTTTTATCCTCTCGACAACTATTTCCATGCCCCTGGAAATGTGTTCATTTTTACTTTGCTTTTTCATACGTGCTGCCTGCACTCTCCCAATCCCGTTATCATCTATAACACAGTGTATATATGATGAGTCATCTTTGTACAACCCTATTCCTGCCAATAATATGCCCCCTGCAATCTTGTTGGCAAGGCCATGTTTTATAGCATTTTCTATAAAAGGTTGCAATAGCATAGGGGGAATGCAAATACCCTCCAGGTCAAGTCCGGTAGCAACTGATAACTTATAATTCACCCTGTTTTCATATCTCAACTTTTCCAGCGACAAGTATAATTCCAATAATTCAGTTTCCATTTTCAGCGTGATAAACCTGTTTTTCGATGACTCAAGAAAAAGGCGCATCAGCCTGGCAAAATTCGTAAGGTACGAGTAGGCAGTTATCTCATCTTTATTCAAAACAAAGTGTTGAATTGAACTAATCGTGTTAAAAATAAAATGAGGGTTCATTTGTGTTTGCAGTGCGTTCAATTCCAGTTCCGCCATTCTCTTTTCTACCATGTGCTGCGTACGTTCGGCCTGTATCCTTTTCTTTACTCTCCAATACACGATTAGCGACACCGCCAGTATAAGGGATACAGCAGTTAATATATGGAACACACGACGTTGCCATATAGCAGGTATAATATTAATGGACAACGGCGTGTTTTGTTCACCCCAATGCAGTCCGTCGGCACTACCCTGTATAACAAACCGGTATTCTCCCGGCGGGATGTTTGTATAAACAGCCTGTGGATTTTCATTATTGGTATAATTCCATCCGGGGTCAAAGTTTTTAAGCTGATACCTGTACATGTGCTTACCTGGCTTTGTATATTCAGGTATAGACAAGCTGATAGTGATGAAATTTTGATTGTGCGGAAGTTCTAACAATTTGCCATTATATGGCGAATAAGGGATTTCCCGCCCGGCTGCAAGAATGGACGTGATGCGTACGACAGGCGGCACTATACCATTACTCCCTACATTCCGGGGGTCAAAACTAATCATGCCCGTCTTACCTCCAAAAAACAGTTGGCCGCTATTACTTTCTCCAGCCGCTTTGAAATTAAAATCGCTGCTTTCCAGGCCATCGCTTTCATCGTAACGGATAAACTTATTCGCCTTGTATATGTATTGATAGAGGCCGTTGACAGTACCCACCCATACATTACCTTGTTTGTCGGGCACAATCGATGAAATAACATTCTCTGGGGTATTACCATATGAAGTACACTCCCGCTGATTATTGCTCAACCTGAAAATACCATACCCTGTAGTGCCTATCCACAGGTTGCCCCTTCTGTCGTTCACGATACTCCACACCCCGACATTGTTTTTACCCCCAAGGGAATATTCGCTGAACTGCAAACGCGATACATCGTATGGAAATATTACTTTACAGAGGCCATTGTCGGTGCCTATCCACACATCGCCAACCGTATCCCGGTATATTGTCCATACTGCATTATCGGTAAGGCCGCTGCCATCATGCCGGGTATAATGGTAAACTTTTTTTGTAGTTGGCGAAACAATATAAAGCCCGGCCTGGTGCGTGCCAATCCATATATTTCCGGACGCATCCCGGTGTAACGCCCAAACCTCTATAACTGAATCGGGAATGACATCGGGCATGAAGCGTACCAATTCCGGGGAATTGCTGCGGATGGCAAACAACCCGGACTCGCCGCCTGCCAATACATCCCCTTTATTATCTAACGGACAAAAAGCATTGATTGTGACTGTCTGGTATGGCGGCTTGGCAGTATAAACACGATGCAGGCCATACTGCTTTTGTACAGTATCGTATCGCAACTTATTAATTTTACCACCCTTAAACCCTATCCAGATGTCATCATATTTATCTGCGTATATTGCCCGTACATAATTGTCTGATATTTTTCCCGAAATATTGCTTTGAGAGTATTTTCTGAACTTATATTTTTTCCGGTCTACCTTATACAATCCCGAGTTGGTGCCAAGCCATAACAGGCCGGACTTATCTTCCAACAGGCAGTTGAGTACCAGGTTGGGATTATAACATTCATTATCACTTATTCTGAAGCTATCAATAAGTGTCCCGTTCATCCGGTATTCATTTATGTTGAGAGCATCGGTATAATAATACCTGTTGTCTTTTGTAAACAGTATCCTGCTTAACATTGTTGATAATAAATTCGCTGGAAAAAACGGTGCCCGCTCCACAGTCCTACGACATATATCTACCAGACTAAACCCTCTATCACTTTGGGCAGCCATTTTCCTGTCTATTGAATATCCCTGTTGTATGTTGGCAGGCAGGCCTTTTACACCCATGGGTATAGCTTGCCTTTTTGAAATGGCGTAGCATAATGCCTCTTTAGAAGTTAACGCCACCAATGTGTCGCTATGGCATTGCCCAAGGGCCAATATCTGCTCCTTGCTGATACGCTCCGAACTTATATCGGGGTATATCCTTACCAATCTCCCGTTCATGTCTCCTAACCATACTCGTCCTTTATCATCTTCAAAAAAACAGTTGATCCTTGACAGTTTTGGGTTCATTTCTGGATAAGCCTTAAATGATTGTGTTGCCCTGTTATAACAGCTCACTATGCCACCCCTTGAGCCTATCCATATATTTTTCCTGCTGTCTTCAAAAAGTGTTTCGATAGCATGAAACCAGTTCTGGCTAATGGTTGTATCAAATACATTTTTGTGCGTTATAATTCTATTGCCATTATACACGCACAGGCCATTATAAGTGCCTATCCAGATAAAGCCTTCGCTGTCTTGCAGCAGGCTCAATACAATGTTATGGGGCAATCCATGCTCAACAGTTATCAATTCATAGTTTTCAGATGAAGCCCTGGCAGAGCACAGCAGGCAACTGAAGGCCACTACGGCCGAAAATATCTGTTTATACCCCACAATGCCTTTTTGTTTTAAATTTAGTCGTTTTCCTGTGATATTACACATTGCTTTAATTACATAATTTTCTACTTTAAAGCCACCCCTCGTTGAGTTGTAAAAACCATCCACTCCCCGGGGTACATATTTATTGTTAAAGAATTGCCATTGTTTATAGGCCTATTGGGTATGGTTTCAGTACGGTCTATTAACTTAGCAGCTAAATTGCTCATCCGCATTGGATAGTCACTGTACACACATACCGTATATGCAAACAGGTTTTTTCAGTCAACTGGTGACGGATTACCTCGCACATAGCAGCCGCTTACAACCGTTTTATACATATTGTCCCGATGAGGCAGGCATCCAACAAGCCATAGCTGCACGCACTGAATATCCCATCAACCGACAGGTCCTGGTACAAACATTACAGGCACAATGCAGCCACCTTAACTGTTGCGAAGCCGTAACGGATAACATTGCTTCATTAGCCAACGAAAACACCTTTACAATTTGCACCGCCCACCAGCCCAACCTGCTGACAGGCTACCTGTATTTTGTATATAAGATTGCACATGCTATACAACTGGCCAGTCATCTGAATGAACAGTATCCAGATAAACACTTCGTACCTGTGTATTATATGGGTAGCGAGGATAATGACCTGGATGAACTGGGGACATTCCGCTATGGGAAGAAGAAATATACATGGGATGGCAACGGGCAACAGGGCGCGGTAGGGCGTATGAACACAAAAGGCCTGGAAACTTTACTCAACGAATTGTTCAAGGTAATGGGCCCGCCGGGTGAGCATACTGAACAACTTAAAGAATTATTAAAACAGGCCTACCTGCAACATGATACGATAGGCGAAGCCACCAGGTATTTAGTCAACGAGTTGTTCGGCAAATACGGACTGGTAGTGCTTGACCCCGATGATGCAGCATTAAAAAAAACAATACTGCATGTGATAAAAGACGACCTGCTGAACCATACTGCCAATGGTATAGTTACTAAGCAGGCTGAACTACTGGCACAACAATATAAATCGCAGGCATACCCCAGGGACATCAACCTGTTTTATCTAAAGGACAACCTGCGCGAACGCATAGAAAAGAACAGCAGTAAATGGATAGTGCTGAACACAGAAATTTCGTGGACGGAAGATGAACTACTGAGAGAACTGGAAACGCACCCGGAACGCTTTAGCCCGAATGTGATACTGAGAGGGATATTGCAGGAAAGCATTTTGCCGGATGTTGCATTTATAGGCGGTGGCGCAGAGGTGGCTTACTGGCTGCAACTGAAAGAACTTTTCAACCACTATAAGATCTTTTATCCTGCTATCTTGCTCAGGCAGTCGGTACTGTGGGTAGAGCCTAAGGCTGCTGACCTGCAAAACAAGATGGGCGTCAGTACAGCAGATTTGTTCAAGCCCTATGAGCAGTTAGTAAAAGAACACATGGCCGCTCACATCAACAATAACCTGGTTACTACAGACGAACAGAATACTATAGACACTGTTATAAGGCAATTGAAGGATAAGGCAGTATTACTCGACCCTACACTCGGGGCATCTGCGGAAGCTGCTTTAGCCAAAATAAAGCACCAACTTGCAGTGCTGGAGCAAAAAATGCTGCGGGCCGAAAAGAGGAAGCATGACACAGAATTGCAAAGAATAGCTAAGTTGAAGGATATGCTGTTTCCGAATAATAACCTGCAGGAGCGGGTGGAGAACTTTATTGAATACTTTCCGCTTCACGGGCATGATTTTATAGATACTATTGTAAACAATATCTCACCCATGAAAAATGAATTTCTTGTAATACATCCAAAACACTGAGTATAACAGGAATATTATTGGTGCAGGTTTAATATATTTGCCAAGTATAAAAACTCTGATATGAAAAAGTTTTTGTTGCTGATTTTCGCTTTCTTACCCGTTATAGCTATTGCACAACCAGGCCCGCTGGAGATAGACCTGGGTATCAAAGCCGGTATGAACTTTACCCGCATGAATGGTAATACATGGTCGGGCGGATACAGGTCCGGCGTGTTGGGCGGCGCATTTGCCAGCCTTGGGGTAAAAAAGATTGGCGCACAGGCCGAAGTATTGATAGCCACTACCTCTTTTAACGGAAGCGGCAGTAACTTTAAAGCTGCCGGCCTGCTGTTCAACCCGGCGGACTCTACTTCTACTGGTAGCTTCTCGGCCACTTACCTGAATATCCCGGTATTGCTCAACCTGAAATTATTTGGCAATGCCAGCATACAACTGGGACCACAGCTTACTACATTACTCACAGCCAAGGACAAGGACGCATTCCTCAACCAGCCTGCGGCTAACATATTTAACCAAAGCGACTTTGCAGGTGTAGTAGGCATTCAACTGAACCTGCCACTGAAACTGAATGCAGGTGTACGTTATACTTTCGGATTGACAGACCAGAATATATCATCAGTTGGAGAAAGCTGGAAGCTATCCAGTATACAACTGCATTTAGGGTTCTCGTTTTTGTAACACATTCATATTATAAGTTTTTACAGGCAGGACTAACAATCCTGCCTTTTGTTTTAATTTTCATTTAGCATCCGCAATAAGCTATTATCTTTGCCCACACATGAAGCATTTACCCAATTTGCTGACACTGGCCAACCTGGTAAGCGGGTGCATTGCCATAGCCTTCATACTCAATTCTCAGCCATTTGTATCTTCTTTCAATGGTGGCGAATACTGGGTGTTTGGTACCGAGCAGGCGTATATGGGCGCACTGTTCATAGCCCTGGCCGCACTGTTCGACACGCTGGACGGATTTGCCGCACGTACATTACAGGTATTCTCTCCCATCGGCAAAGACCTTGACTCATTGGCGGATGTTATTTCCTTTGGCGTTGCACCCTCCATGATATTGTTCAAAATGCTGTGGGCCAGCTATATGGCCGAGCCTTATGCGCTGGATGTAAATATGTCTGCGATGATACCCGCATTTATATTTGTGGCTGCGGGAGCGGTCAGGCTGGCGAAGTATAATATTTCCCATGCATCGCAGCAGAATTTTTTCAGGGGCATGCCTATACCGGCTGCGGGATTGTTTATAGCATGTTTGCCGCTGATTAACTGGTACAACCCTATGGGCATAGGTAATGCATTGCAAAGCAAATGGGCGATATACGCCATCATCGCCCTGTTTAGCTGGCTGATGCTGTCGGGCATACGGTTTATCAAGTTCATACCGTCACGTTTCAGCATGGCTACTATATGGCCGCAACTGGTAATGATAGCCGTGGGCGTGGGCGGATGGTTTGTACTGCATGTGGCTATTATCCCCGTCATCTTTGTATTGTATATTTTGTTATCATTTATTCATAAACCAAGCGAAGCATAAAAGAAATAGTAATGAAATACATAGCGCATATCAATGTAATGCCCCTGAAAGAACTGCTGGACCCTCAAGGCAAGGCTGTAAACAACAGCCTGCACAACCTGGGCATGGAGCAAGTAGACGGTGTACGCATAGGCAAACACATAACACTGAACATAGAAGCGGGCTCTAAAGAAGAGGCGCAAGGCATAGCTGACAATGCCTGCAAAAAGCTGCTGGCCAATCCCGTGATGGAGCAATACGACATCTCAGTAATCGAAGCTTAATTATTGCAAAAGGATAAGGATATACGGTTATACCTTGTGCCGTCTCCCATAGGCAACCTGGGCGATATCACTTACCGTGCGGTAGAAGTGCTGCGCAGCGTGGATGCGATACTGTGTGAAGACACACGCACCAGCTCCATACTGCTGAACCACTACAATATCCACAAGCCACTATACCCACACCACCAGCACAACGAACACAAAACACTGGAAAAGGTACTGGACGAAATGAAGGCAGGCAAAACACTGGCTTTGCTGACCGATGCTGGTACACCTGCCATCTCCGACCCGGGCTTCCTGCTGGTGAGGGAATGCGTGCGGCAGGGTATAGAGGTAGAATGCCTGCCCGGTGCCAGCGCTGTATTACCTGCCCTGGTACAATCAGGGCTGCCTGCCAGTAGTTTTTGTTTCGAGGGCTTTCCCCCACAGAAAAAAGGCAGGCAGACCTTCTTCAAAAAACTGGCTGAAGAAGAACGCACCATTATCCTCTACGAATCTCCGCACCGGCTGGTAAAGACCCTGCGCGAAATGGCGGAACACCTGGGTGCCGAACGCCCCGCCGCCGTATGCCGCGAGCTGACCAAACTATTTGAAGAAACCCGCAGGGGTACCCTGGCCGAACTGGCCGCCCACTACGAAGCCACACCACCTAAAGGTGAGATAGTGGTAGTTGTGGGAGGAAAGGTTTAGTTGGCAATTTTCAGTTAACAATTGTTACAAATTGTGCGGTTTCGCACAAAAAGTGTTGCCAAAGTGATGCCATTTTCAACGAAATTTTTGCGGGGAACAAAATCAAGTGGTTGGTTATGAGCTTGTTGTGATTTTTGTTCCATTTTGTTCCCAAAATTTCGATTTTATTTTTTGGAACTATTCCAGCGAGAGAAGGTCCTCTATCTTCCGCCTCAGGCGGAGAAGACGATAGCTAAATTTCAAAGAACTTTTACTATAGTAAATTTACGTTATTTTATTGGTAAATGGAATTAAAAATAAACAAGTGATTGGTGTGGTACAAGGCCGACCAAAGGATAAACGTTTTTCGTTTTCATTTTTACTATATATTGCAGGTATAAACAAATATTTGCCATGAGGCTAATAATCGTGCTTATACTCCTGTCTTCCTCCTACTGTATTGCCGAAGCACAAAATGTGAACCGCACCTGGGGCTGGTCAAAACATGCCCATGGTGCGGGTAGCAAAGGCAACGGGCATGTACGTGTTGACATATACGGAAATGTCTACTCGCTGATAAGCTTCTATGGATTGTTTATATATGGGAGTTATAGCTACAATTCACCAATGGGTAATACTGCACTGATAAAACATGACCGTTATGGCAATGTAATTTATATCAAGATATACCCTCTCGAAATAAGTGCACTCGCGGTAGACAATGACGAAAATGTGTACATAGCAGGTGGCGATTTGGTAATAAGATTAGGCTGGAACGGTGGTGAGTATTGGCGGAGGAATTTAGGTAGCGGAGTTGGTGTGACGGGCAGAATTGAAGATATGGTTGTGGACAACGACCAAAACATAATAGTTGCCGCCATATTTACCGGCGACAATTTTACCTGGGCGGGTATTCCTATATCTGCCAATACTAATAGCATACATGCAATAGTGTCTAAGATAAACCCTTCAGGACTGGGTATATGGGCTACTTGCGCGAAGAATGGAACAGATGATTATTTTCCTAAAGTAGCGGTGGATGCCCATAATAATGTTTACCTAGTAGGAGAAGCTAATGCGGGCATCTCTTACGATGGCACAAACTATGCACCTAATTGCAACGAGTGTTTGTACTTAGCAAAGTTCGACTCTGCCGGGAAGCATGTTTGGATAAAAACCGTAGTAAGTAGTACCAGATTAAACAATATTGAAGATGACCGTGGCATAGTTGTTGATGACAGCGCATACGTGTATGCGGCTGGCCATCCTGATGGCTCCTCTATTGTAGCCAGGTACGACACCTCGGGCCAACAACGCTGGATTGTTAAGAACCTGCAATTGGATTTGCTATTAGGGTTAGCGGTGGACAACAACAGCAATAGCTATATTACAGGAAGCTACTATAATTGGGGGGTAAATAAATGGGAACAACAGATACTGCAAATTAAGCCTGACGGGAAAGCAGCTACATTATGGAGGTTTCATCCCTATTCTATCGGAGGATATATAGCCTGCGACAAATCCAACAATCTATACGTTCTCGGTGAGTTTAACGATTCAGTGCAACTGGGCGACACGACATATATTGCTAAAAATGCACCAGGTGGCGATTTATTCCTGGCTCAATTGGAAGCTCAGAAATTAATAACATTGGACAGTTATGACAGAAAGGGTTATTGCATTACCGATACTATAACCGCCTACTTTAGCAATGTAGATACAGCGTTTAAGCCCGGCAACAGCTTTGTGTTCGAACTTTCTTCGGGTACGGGAAGCTTTAAGCTACCTACCCTATTAGGCATATATACTACTACAGCCGCTACCGATAGTTTCAAGTTCGTAGTTCCATCTTCAGTCACAGCAGGTAACAAGTACCGAGTACGCATTCGCAGCACCAACCCTGTTTATTATACTATGGCGGATAGTGTGATTGCAATAGATACATTGCCTCCGCAACCTGCCATTACAGTATCGGGCCAGCAATTATCCACAAAAGAAGTCATCGGTACCTTACAATGGTACAGAAATGGGAATGCTATAACAGGTGCCACAGATACGGTTTATGTTCCAGCCAATTCGGGCGACTATACAGTAACGCATACCACTAAAAATGGCTGTGTAGTATCATCAAATGTCTCTGTTTTCTGGGCTGCCAACATTGGTGAAACTTCAAAATATGATATAACGGCTTTTCCCAATCCCGTAACTGATTACTTAATCGTCCAGAACCTGCCACCTGCGTCAGGCGTAAGAATTACTGATGTAGCTGGGCGTACTTTATATAAGTCAAAAGGCATTACCAACAGTATGTCAATTCCTACAAACGAGTTAACACCCGGAATATATATCCTAATCATTAAGCTTGGTGACGGCACCGAGTTACAGTATAAGCTATCTAAATAACCCCATGAGCTTACACCTCCGATTGAACAGATAAATACATAAAACAGAAAAAGCCGTCACAAATGTGACGGCTTTTCTATTTCTTAGAAGAAATGAATTACTGAGCAGGAGTAGCTTCAGTTGCAGGAGCTTCAGCAGCAGGAGTAGCTGTAGTATCAACTACTGCAGGCTCAGCAACAGGCGCTTCTTCAGCAGCAGGTGCCATTTCTGTAGTTTCTTCAGTAGCAGGCTCTTCAGTAGCTGCTTCTTCGTTGTTACCGCAAGAAGCGATGAACATACCTAATGCCAGTGTGAAAATTCCGAGTTTTACGAATTTCATAATTGTAGTTTTAAAAAATGAATAGTTTCCCATTAATACCCTAAACGAAAAAAGGTAACCACCCGAAAACTAAATATTTTTATATTTTTTTAATTGTAACTTATAATTAAATAATAATCATAATAAAATATTAATCGGCGGTAAAATATTTTTTCTCTAAGCTTAGTTTTACCTTTGAATTAACAACTAAAATCGCGCCGGGCGGGTTACCTTTTGGCCAAAAACTTATTAATAGTTGCACAACGACTTATATACGGAACAGGAATTACTGCGGCAGTTGGTGCAGGGCAACCATGCCGCAATGGAAGAGGTGTATAGCCGCCACTATCGTATGGTATCCCGGTGGATAACCAAAATGGGCGGCAACGATGATGAAGCGGCGGATATTTGCCAGGAATCGATGATTGTGCTGTACGAAAAATCGCGCAACGGCGATTTTGAGTTGACCAGTAAGCTCAGCACTTATCTATTTGCCATAGCGCGCAACCTGTGGTATAAGAAGGTACAGGGCAGGCAGGCAGGAGTAGTGAAGATAGATGATGGGGACGAACTGAATATAGAAGCTAATTATGAAGATGACATAAAGGCGCACCACGAGCGGGAAATACATTACCAGCAACTGGACCAGGCGCTGGATAAACTGGGTGAACCCTGTGCTTCAGTATTAAAGTCGTTCTATTTTAACAACAACAGTATGCAGCAGATAGCCGCCGATTTTGGCTATACCAATGCAGACAACGCCAAAACACAGAAATATAAGTGCCTGGCGCGATTGAAGAAATTATTTTATAGTACACAGGTGAAATGATAAGCGATAGTGATGTATAACAAAAATATATGGGAACTGGCCGAAGCCTGGGTGGATGGCAGCATGCATGCAGCGGATAAGCAATTGCTGGATGAAAGGAAGCAGGCTGACCCGGCATTTGCCGCCGAATTCCAGGACGCGGTAAACATGCTCCGCTCTCTACAGGGCAGCGGCGAGCATAAGCGCTTTAAAAACGCACTGGCACATGCACACCAGTCGGCTACGGTACAGCAGGGGCATTCCCTCGTACCCAAAACCATATCGCTGGTGCGCAACCACTGGCGTACTGCGTCTATAGCCGCATCTATAGCTATCATTACATCACTGGCTACATTTTGGATAGCCCAGCACAATAACAACAAAATAGCCTCTCAATACAGCCTGCTGCGCCGTGACCTGGAGACTTACAAACGCTCTCAGAACAAGATAATCAGGGACATAAAAGAACAGGCTACCGTAACGCCGCAGGTTGAGGCGAGGTATACCGGTACAGGTTTTGCCCTGACCAACGACGGCTACTTAGTGACCAGTTACCACGTAATAGCCGGTGCAGACTCCGTATATATTCAAAACAGGGAAGGCAATTATTACAAAACCAATGTTGTGGCTTTCAACGAGTCTACCGATGTAGTAGTGCTGAAGGTAGAAGACAATAAATTCAGGTTCAGCAAGCAGGAAATCCCCTACTCTATAGCTAAAAACAAGAAGAAGCTGGGTGCGAGGGTATTTACCCTGGGCTTTCCGCAAGATGAGATTGTGTACAACGAGGGTTACATCAGCGCTAAGAATGGTTATAACGGCGACTCATCGCAATACCGCCTGGACATACCTGCCGGACCAGGACAAAGCGGTGCACCGGTGGCTGACGCTTCAGGTAACATCATCGGTATCATCACAGGTAAAGAAAGTGAAAGCGAAGGCACCACTTATGCGGTGGCATCGGAGGCGATTATTGACTTATTGAATGGCCTGCCCGAAAAAAACAAGATAAAAGTGAATACCTATAGCAAGCTGGGTAAACTGGGCAGGGAGCAGCAAATTGAAAAGCTGGAGTATTTTACCTGTGCTATCAAGGTATATAAGAAATAATATTATTGCTCTGTTATACAAAAAGACGGCATTATCTGCCGTCTTTTATATTATGAAAAATAAGGTTATACAGGCAGGGACTTTATTATCTAACTTTGCCGCCTGTAAACAAAAAGCGTGAGCGAAAAAAGAAAATTCTTTGCCAGGCGGGCCAGCAAAAAAGACCCCAATGCAGAAATGACCTTCGTAGACCATATAGAGGAACTGCGGTGGCATATTGTGCGTGCGCTGATTGCCATACTGATAGGCGGTGTGGTGATGTTTATCTATAGCGAAGAGGTATTTGATAAGATAATTGTAGCGCCCGCCAAGAAAGATTTTATTTCTTACCGCGTGATGTGCGAACTGGGGGAACTGACACATATCAGCGCATTATGTCTCGATGATATCAACCTGAAGTTTCAAAATACAGAATTATCGGGCCAGTTTATGATGAGCTTCTCGGTATCTTTTATGCTGGGCTTTATCATTGCCTTCCCCTATGTATTCTGGGAGTTTTGGCGGTTTATTAAACCGGCGCTGAGCGCCAAAGAATTGCGCAGCGCGCGGGGCATTGTGTTCTGGACATCTGTTTTATTCTTTACAGGTGTGCTTTTTGCTTATTACGTAATAGCGCCGTTTACCATCAACTTCTTCGCCAACTATACCCTTAGCCCCACGTTTGAAAATATTATTACCATCACCAACTACTACAATACGCTGTTCGACCTTGTATTGGGCATTGGCCTGGTATTTGAGTTGCCGGTGGTGGTGTATTTCCTCTCCCGCATCGGGCTGCTTACCCCCACGCTCATGCGTTCCAAACGGAGTTATGCCATATTGATTATTTTTGTGTTGGCGGCTATCATTACACCGCCCGATATGTTTTCGCTCTGGCTGGTCAGTATCCCATTGCTGATACTTTACCAGGTATCGATAACTATCAGCGAGCGGGCTCATAAAGAATTATTGAAGAACAGAGATTAATATCAGAATTATGCAGAACACAGCTTTCAACAAAGACCTTCCGATAGTCATCGGCGGCGACCATGCCGGATTTGAATACAAAACCCACCTCATCAAAGCATTGCAAGAGGCAGGGCTACTGGTAGAAGACAAAGGCCCCTATAGCGCTGAAAGCACCGACTACCCGGACTATGCACACCCCGTAGCAGATATGGTAGAAGGGAACAAAGCAGCGGCAGGCATACTGATATGCGGCAGCGGCAATGGTGTATGCATGACGGCCAATAAACATAAAGGCATACGCGCCGCCCTTTGCTGGAACGAGGAACTGGCATCGCTGGCCCGCCAGCACAACAATGCTAACATACTGTGCATACCGGCGAGGTTTGTATCAGAAGAAACAGCCTTGAAAATGGCAGATGTGTTCCTGAATACAGCTTTTGAAGGCGGCCGCCATGAAAACAGGGTAAATAAAATCTAACAACTTATAACGACAACCTGAGCGAGGTAAATACGCTACGTGGCAGGAAACTGGCTATGCCGCCGCCATGTGTGCCCGATGATACCCTGCCACTGATAGTCGCCTGCTGAAAATCAAACAGGTTTTTAACGCCGGCTATTACCTGCAGCTTCCTGTCGAAGAATTTCTTTTCCAGCGAAACGTCACACAGTTGATATGCATTTTGCGTACCGTTGTACGATGCACTGCCGTCTATATTCGACTGCAGGAAAGGTTGCTTGCCGCTGAGTTTATACACGGTATTGAAATTGATGCCGGGCTTCTTCCACATATATTGCAATGTAGCTGTAACCTCGCTGGCAGAGAATGCCTTGTAATTACCGGGATCTGCAAATGTATAGCTATAAGAATATCCTAACTGGTAGTGCAGGTTGGCGTACTGCCCGTCGGCCTGGGCGGTACCGATTGTGTTGGACTGATGCGAAAGGTTGGCATAGGTATATTTAATGCTTTTGGGGTCTTCCGGATTAGTAGGAGCTAATGTAATGCCATTGTACACATCGTTGTAATAACCTGTCACAATAAACTGCAGGTAGTCATTATTCTTTTCATAAGCCTGGTAAGAAGCTGACAACTGTATATGCCTGCTGCTTTCCGCCTTCAGGTTTTCATTACCCAACACATGATGATTGAAATCAATAAAGCTCAGGTACATTTCTTTAAGAGAAGGAGCCCTGTAGCCTTCAGCATACGATGCACGTATCTGTAGTTTTTTGAATGGTGTATACAGGATATTAATTGTTGGGATAACAGGTGGATTATATACTGTATTGTATGCACCCCTGAAGCCTGCCTGTGCTTTCAGTTTGTCTTTCAGCAATTCGTAGGAAAGATTGACATAAGCGGCATAATCCTGTATCTCCTTCTTGGTACCATTAAGTTTGAGGCTGGAATAAAATTGCAGGTTGATGTCGTACCCCACTGTATAGTCGAAACGTCCGATGTTATTGTTATAACTACCGCGCATATACACATCATTGAAGGAGGATGTATCCTGCCTGCCCTGTGCGGGGTTTAGCTTCTGTTCCAGGGTCACCATGTCTTTTACATAACTGGTGCGTGTACGGTAATAGAGCATATACCCGTTCTGGCTTTGCCATGTGCCTTTCCTGCCCAGTTTGCCATTCAACGACAACCGGTTCATTGACCTTTGGGTATTGTAATATTCATCTTCAGCATAAGCGCTGTAAGGGTCCCATTTTTCAAGGTTGCCTATGTTCGTCACCTTTTCCTGCAGGTAGTCGCTGGCCAGGCGGGCATTGAAACCCGAGGGGGCCGTATAGCTGTATGCAAGGTTGCCCAGGTATTGTTCATTGGGTTTAAATAAAAAACCTCTTTTATATAAAAATACCTGGTCGTCATAAGTGTGTACCTGCTCTATTTCCTTCCAACCGGCAAAAGCGTTGCGTCCGCCACCAATGGTCAACTGGCTGCGTTTGTCAATACGTTTACTGACAGATGCATCAAAGTTGTACTTTCCTATTGATTCGTAAAACCCGCCTGCGTTTACCGAGAGTGGTTTCTTTTCTGTTTTGGTAATGATGTTGATAATACCTCCCAATGCATCGGTGCCATATACTACACTCATAGGGCCCTGTATCATTTCTATACGGTCTACATTATTCAGGTTGACCTGGGCCAGGTTGATGTTACCCCCTTCGCGTCCGTTGAGGGGCAGGCCGTCTATTAGTATCTTCACCTTATCGCCGCCCAGCCCCTGCATGCGCATATTAGGGCCCAGCAGGTTGTCGTTGCTTACACGTACGTTCAACTGGTTTTTCATTACCTCGTTCAGCGTCACTGCACCTTGCGCCTGTATCTGCTCTTTGGTGATGATACGATAAACAGACAATGCGTCCTTTTGCTTTTGTGGTGCATTCAACCCCGTTATTACTACCTCGTTGAGCGTAGAGAATTTTTTGGTCATGTACAGGGTGATAACAGTAGTGGCGGGGGCAGTAAGAAAGTTTTTTTTCGCCGGCTCAAACCCCAGGGCGTTTACTTCTACAGAAAAAGGATATTCTTCTGCAATGATATTAACTACACCATTCTCATCGCTCTGTACCGTGTTTAACACTGCATTGGTAGCGGATATTATATGCACATAAGCGAATGGTACCGTTTCGCCATTATTTTTATCTACCAGCTGCACCCGTATAGATTGCGCCTGTGCCACAACTGTGCAGAGCAGCCATACTAATATCCCAAAAGCTTTTTTCACTATAGCGGTTATTTTTTCTAAAAAAACCTTGCTACCCCGGAAATGAGGTAGCAAGGTGTAATCAAACTTGCCCTTTCTTTATGTTAGTGTTGTACAATTACTTTATCGGTTAGTTTCCATTGTCCGCAGGCGATATTTATGATATAAGTACCTGCAGGATATGCGGAAGTGTTAATACTAAAAGCATTCACGCCCTTATTCATTTTAACCGGCATATGCAATATTACCTTACCGGTTATATCAGCCAGAGTCAGCATTCCGTCACTTGCAGCAGCTTCTGCATCTACAACAATGTTTACTTCATTAACTGCGGGGTTGGGGTAAAGGCTATATACTGTGTTGTTGGCTACCGGTCCTGTTACGCTTACATTTACCGCATCCAGCAACCTCTTTTCAAATACTATTTTGCCGGTGGCGCCACCTGAACCTCCATCGAAGCGGGTAAAGCGCAAGTGGTAGTATTCATTCTTGCCGTTCATTGAATCGAGCTTAAGAATGAAGCTGGTATTAGTATCCAGGTCGTAGGTAAAGGTGGACATATTGAAAGTTTTCCAGTCGTCACCAATAGCATTGGTGGCAAAGCTTAATCCCCCCAGGTGCCCCACATAATTGGCTGAAGAAATGGTATTGGGGCTTATGCCGGTTATTTTAGCTACTTCTACCTTCACATTGCTGAGTACGCCTGTGTATGCCTGCAATTTTGTGGGGTCTTGTCCGCCGGGCTGGCCACCTTTCTGGTATTGTTTGAATAGTATATCCCAGTTTTTGCGTGAGGGTTCGCGGTCTATGAATGTACCGCTGGCCAAATCGTAGTAGGCGAAAAGGCGGTCATCGTAAGGAGATGTCCTTTTAATACTGTCTGTACGGTCGTTGCTACCATCCCACTTAGCTACACGGAATATATAACCCACGCCACGCGGACCGAAACTGATATACTCCTGTATCCACAATTGGTAAAAAGTACCATTGGCCTTCACAAGGTATAAGGAGTCACCTGTTACGAAATGGGTAGTTTGATTGTACTGGCCCCAGCCGTAGTCAAATAAGTGAGAACCCCTGTTGGTGGTAAATGCACCCCAACCCCAACTTGTGTCCTGGTTAACTAATTGTGTGGAGGGTGTTACCATAGTATCAGCAGCCGTAAGTGTGCCGAAGCTGATGCTGGCTTGTTTATGCAGCGAATACACCTGCACATTCCTCTTGATATGGTTAGCCCTTACCGAAGCATTGAACATAGGTTCTCCAAATTTTGTCATCTGGAAAGCGATATCCCAGTTGTTGGCAACTTTGGGATAGTCGTCACCGCTTCTGAGGCTGTAGTAGACATCATTAGCATAACCTGCGCCCATCTCTACAGAGTCTGCTACCCAGGTTTGCGCACCTGCCTGAACGCCAAAAAATGCAGCAATAAGCAATAGTGTATATTTCAATTTCATTCGAGAACTGTTTAGCCCTCAAAGGTACATCGGCTACTCGCCTTTAGCTTGGTCGAAACCAAGTCTTTACAATCTTGTGACATAATATTAATGCCAGATTAATCTATGTTATATCCAGCCGTTGTTGTGTAATAGTTTGGCTATCTGTACAGCATTGGTAGCGGCGCCTTTGCGCAGGTTGTCGGCCACTACCCAGCAGTTGAGCGTGTTGGGCTGCGAGTAATCCCGCCTGATGCGGCCTACAAACACCTCATCTTTACCCGCAGCGTGCAAAGGCATAGGATAGGCTTTCATTTCAGGATTATCTATGACAATGACACCGGGGAACCTTGCGAGTATATTGCGGACATCTCCTTCGTCAAAATCGGTCCGGAATTCTATATTCACGCTTTCGCTATGCCCGCCCGACACAGGTACACGCACGGTAGTGGCAGTTACCTTTATTGATTCGTCGCCCATTATTTTGTTGGTCTCCAATACCATCTTCATCTCCTCCTTCGTATAGCCATTATCAGTAAATATGTCTATCTGGGGAATGACATTCATATCTATACAGTGCGGGTAAACATGGTGTTCGGTACTGCCTTCGCGCTGCGCCATCATTTCGCTTACCGCCTTCTGCCCGCTGCCCGATACCGACTGGTAAGTGCTTACTACTACCCTTTTTACCTGGTACTTATCGTGCAGGGGCTTCAACACCATTACCATCTGTATAGTGGAGCAGTTGGGGTTGGCAATAATCATATCGTCTTTGGTGAGTGTATGGCCGTTTACTTCGGGCACTACCAGTTTTTTGGTAGGGTCCATACGCCAGGCAGATGAGTTGTCGACCACCCTGCAGCCTGCCTCAGCAAATTTGGGAGCTAATTCAAGCGATACGCTGCCTCCTGCCGAAAAGATAGCCAGGGCAGGCTTCATAGCGATGGCGGTATCTGCATTTACCACAGGCCATTCCTTGCCCGCAAATTGTACCAGGTTGCCTACCGACCTTTCTGATGCTACAGGTATCAGTTCCGTTACAGGAAAGTTACGTTCTTCCAGTATCCTCAACATTGTGCTGCCTACCAACCCTGTGGCACCTACTACCGCTACACGCATGATTATTTTTTTTAAGTCTGCAAAGATAAGGGCAAGACCTTCAGCTAAAAAATGGAGGAAGAGAATTTTTACCCTAACCCGGGCAACCCATCTATACTCTGCATATTTTTTTCGGCCTGGTATATTTTCAGTCCATCTTCACCTTTGTTGGCCGTCCATTTATCCAGCACATCACGATCAGCTATATAGTCCATCAATGGCACAGCATAGCCGCACGAATCGGATATGCGGGAAGCTTTGATACTGATATACGCCCTGGTACCATCATGCGGAGGGAATAAAGCCGATAATTCTGTGAAAGCAGGATGCCCGGGCTCTATCACTTCGCCCTGGCCATGTATCCTTACAATCTTGGGCGGACCTTCAAAAGCGCAGAACATGATAACTATGCGACCGTTCTCCTTCAGATGAGCAATCGTTTCTATTCCGCTGCCGGTCAGGTCTCTATATATCACAGTATCGGGTGCGGTAATGCGCAGCGAGTCCAGCCCCTTGGGTGAACAGTTGATATGCCCGCCGACTGACAATGGCGCGGTTGCTACAAAGAATATCTTTTGGCCGGATATCCATTCTTCCAGTTGCGGAGTGATTATTTCAAACAATTTACCCATCTTAAAACCTTTAATTCGGAAAAAGTATAAAAAAACCTAATTTAGATATTTAGAACGATACGCATATGAAATATATTTTACCAATGCTGTGCTCATTATTTTTATTGAGCCAGGCAGTTGCACAACCCAACATGGTACCTAACGGTGATTTTGAAGGGTATTCCAGTTGTCCTACCGGCCTTTCGCAGACAGCCAACTGTACCGGGTGGGGACCATACACAGGGGGCACATCAGACTATATGAACTCATGCGGTACACCATCTGTTCCTTCTAATACTTTTGGCTATCAGTGGGCAGCCAGCGGTAATGCATATGTAGGTGGTTACAACAATGTAATCGGGACAAGTGTATATAAAGAATATGTCACCAGGGGCATCACACCCCTGCAAATAGGCGCTACGTATGAAGTATCTATTTCCGTTTCGTTATCTAACATATATGGTAAAATAGCGGTTGACGATATTGGGGTGTATTTTTTCGATAACGCCCCTACTTTTATCAATACTACAACCAGGGTAGCAGTTACACCACAAATAGACTATTCCGGCAATGGTACTTTTTCTGACACCATGAACTGGATGCGTCTCACAAAAACTTTTGTGGCCGACTCTGCATATGACAATATAGTTATCGGTGGGTTTAAAGACCCCGCATTGGTAGTAAAGGATACAATAAGCCTCGGCGGCAATACATCCTATTATTATTACGATTCTATTGTCATCAGGCTGGCCAAGCGCCTGACCATCAATTTTACTGATACCACCCTTTGCGCCGGGGATACTATACGTGTACCTTATACTGTCAATGATACAGCCTTCTTCCAAACTAATAACCAGATAAGGCTGC
>CAZEZM010000015.1:0-3506 GCA_964515955.1 uncultured Flavipsychrobacter sp.
TACCACGGCCATTCAAAGACCAACTGTTGGGGTTCGCAGGGTCAGGACGCAGGTCGGGAGACGACCCGGTTGTAGCTATAAAACCAGGGTTGTATGATAATGAATTATGGTTTTGGTTAGTAGCAGCCCTCAAAGCCGGGATAGTGGTATAACCGCCTGATGTACCAAAATACACTAACGTTGAACCATTGGCCCAGTAGTTGTTATAATCCATATCGTAGTAAGAAGGACTATAACCATAAAAAAGATAGGCTGAGCCTGTAGAGTTGCGCGAAAGCACATTATTGCGCAACGTAGCAAATTGCCCTGTGCTTGACTGGTAGCAATACATACCATAATTGTAACTACCACCTTCAGTGTGTATGGTATTGTTATAGTATTTGCCACCGCCGCCGTTGTAGCCACCCTGGAAACCATAGATATAGTAAGTTCCCCTGGCGTATATAGAGTTGTTGGCTATTGTTGCGTTGTTTGCGTAATACAATACCATACCGTACACAAAGCCACTTCCACCTATAGCAACTACTTTGTTATTATTAACCGTCCAGGGATTGGTGGTGCCTGATTTGCCATAAGAATATAAACCGTATGTATAGTAGTTAGACTTTGCATACACATCGTTATCAGACAGGTCCATTCCGTCAAAGTAATATGCCATGTAGTTCATAGCATAGTTACCGGATGTATTCAAGCTGATTTCATTCCCCTTACATTCATTACCAAGGGCGCTGCTGTTGTAGTTGTAATAACCCATATAGTTATACAACGAAGCAGAGGACGTGGCGGTAATGTTAATTTTATTATTATTCATCTGCACCGGGTCCTGGTTGTAATACGAATAATAACATGCGTATACATTTACAGAGCCGCTGGTAGTATTGATAGTGATATCATTATTGTTGTATTTAAAACCATCTTCGCCCCACCAGTAATTGGCATAAATGTTCTTACTACCACTCGTACCATTCATGACAATAGTATTACCTGATACCTCAGAATTATACTGGTAGTAATATCCAAGATATAACTCCTGGGAGCCTGAGCCCCCGTTAAAAGTTACTTTGTTGTTATTGAATTTTGGATTCTGTTGATAGTAATAATGTGCGTAAATGTTTATAGAACTGGTTGTAGTAGCCGTAAACTCGTTGCCCTCTATGTAGCAATCTTTACCATAGTTAAATGAAGTAGAACTATTATAGTTGTAATTATACAAAGGATATTTAGTACCGCTACCCGTCTGCGTAACTTTGTTATTGGCAACAGAATAATAATTGCTATAATAAATATACATACCATAGCTTGTAGTACTGCTGTTTACAGAGATAGTATTACCACTTACACTTCCACGTGTGTTGCTGGCACCATCACAATACTGCATGTAAACAGGGTAATGTGAAAATGTTGTAATACCCGTGCTGGTTACAGTGTTACCATCCAGTTTAAATGCATTATCAGCATAGTACATGTAAAATCCGTAAAATGTACCACTACCACTTCGGGTAATACTATTATTCAGTATTTTTTGATTACTTGTATAATAAGCATATACACCATAGTAATAAGGTTCTGTAAATGTATTACCTGTAAATTCATTATCCGCACTCAAAGACGAAGTAGAACTACCTGTCCAGTAGATACCGTATGAACCACGGTCTATTGTGTTATTACGGATGATATTATTGTTGGCACCAGACAGAGAAGAACCATAAACACGGGCCTTATTATCGCTGGTAGTAGTACCGCTATTACCGGTAAGTACGCAATTTTCTACAATGTTATAATCCGCATCGCCGGCAAAACGCACTGTAGTGCCATAAGTACTATGGCTTTTGTTCAATGTAAGGTTGCGAACCGTTACGTACTTAGTACCATTGAAGTAAAAGATGTGGTTAGCAGTACTACTGCTACTGGTAGAAGTATTGGTAATAGTAGTAGTTGCCGCGCTGCCATTTTCCGCTTCAAAAGTAACGGTATTTGTACTGTTGGCACCTGCTATAGCGCCCAGGTTGGCAATGGAAGTGGTAGCACTGCTCCAGTTACCCGGGCGAATTTTAAACACTACAGGGCCCGAAACACCCGCACTAAGTGCGTTGACGGCATCCTGAAGGGTTGCATAGTTAGCACCTGCACCATAAACAGTATAGGTACCGTTCAACTGGCCATTGGCCGTGAGGCATGTGGCAGCTACCAATAGCAAGGATAGCAGCGATGCCCGCAGTTTGTTGA
Source organism: uncultured Flavipsychrobacter sp. (assembly GCA_964515955.1). Classification (GTDB taxonomy): domain Bacteria; phylum Bacteroidota; class Bacteroidia; order Chitinophagales; family Chitinophagaceae; genus UBA5543. Next base: position 2,227 of record CAZEZM010000015.1, read on the forward strand.
TTTGCTTCATAATTTAACAATATTTAGACGTTTACCTAAAAAATTAAATATCAATTTCACCACAAAATGTAGATAGTTGTATATTATACAATATGTGGTATTAGTAAAGATATTAGTGAAGCAAAAAGGTTATATACCTAAATGATTAAAATAGAATAAGGCTTCAATTAAAATAAAATAATCTTATGATTAAAAAGCAGTTAATACCTCCTATCGGCAAGCTCATCTTGAGCTATAAAAATCTCTCAATCTGATTTTTATTTTGGCTGTTATATAGTACTGATATTTAACATCTTGTATCTGGTTTTATGATTATGCCACCTGTGGAAACATAACATGCTTTTTTAAAAATTTAACACATGTTGTATCACATTAAATATTTATTATAAACTCCCGGCTGAAGTTTATGAGGAAGGCAGGAAAAAACATCAGGAGAATGTTAGTAGCCCAACGCGTGTTATAAAAATGAAAAACAGCAAGCGCAGAGACTATCGGGAATGGTGTAGAAAAAACAGGGTAACAGCGGATAATGAACGATCTCTATTTATCAGACAGCCGGTTTATGCCAGCTTTAGCTTGCTGATCAATAGAATTCTTGAAATCATGGTCTTTCATAGATAATGCCAGCTTATACATACTAAGCGCTTTATCCTCCTGCCCGGATTTTTCGTACATAAAACCTAACTGGAGCGCGGAGCGGGCGGCAAACTGCTCGGGCCTGTTTTTCCCTATTTCGATTGCTTTATGATAATTGCTAACGGCTACAGACGGATTGTCAAGTTCTTCGTGTACCCGTGCCAACCTGAAATGGTACTCAAGTTGTGCCGGTACTGTGCGATAGTCTTTTACCGTACTGCCGGTAAGCACTTTTAAAGCCTTATTATAATAACCACCGTCTATTAATAACTGTGCTTGTAATAATATCTTGTGGGGCCATGAACCTTGTTGCGCAAACCTCAATGCCTGTTTGTCAGAATCAGTATGGGCCGTGCCTTCTGTTAGTATTTTCTTTTTACAATACTCCGCCATCTTAAGATTGCCTTGCAGGAAATACGCATATGAGAGTTTCTGCCACGCATCTTTGACAAATATCGAGCCTTTGTAATCTGCCAGGAAACTTTTGAATTTCGCTATAGCTTCAAAATCGAGGCCGTGCAAAAGCGCATATCCGTATTCATAATCAAATACCGGGTACTTACTGTAATAGGCCCCTTGCGAAGCCTCCGCCAATATCTTTTCTGCAACATCCGCTTTTCGATAGTTGATAGCAATATTTGTTT
>CAZEZM010000015.1:3516-95157 GCA_964515955.1 uncultured Flavipsychrobacter sp.
AAAACTGTTGAGGAGGTTATTATCGGTCTTAAATTTATTTCCCGATACAATTTGCCATGCTTTATTTTTATCTGATAACAAATAATAACTCAGGTAGGCATAGTAAACTATCGCCTCATCATAAAGGGGGTCACCGGGTTCATGTTTCATTACAAACTGCCTCACCTTATCCGCCCCGGCATGGATATTACCCCTCATACCGAATATAGATGCTATCCATTTATAATTCTCAGGTAATGACCCCACAGTCGCCTCTTCTATGCCCAGGAATATATCATCATATTCAAAACCCGGAAACATTCGCTGGTTTTCTTTTAGTAATAAGAACGATTTGCGGAAATTGGTGCCTGCTTTCAGGTTTTCGTTGAAGCGAACATGAACCAGTGCCCAGTGCATATAAATACCCGCCTGGCACAGCCTGTGCCATGGAGACGAGGCATCTCCCCTCTCCATCAGTTTCAGCCGGTCGTACTGGTGTCCTTTAAGCTGCTCATAATCCTGCCTGTTTCCATTAAACAGCAGCAACAGGCAATCGTCATAGTCTGACAGATATGTGGCCATAAGATTATAGGGGTCGGCAATCAGTTCCCTTTTTATTTTTTCCCGGCCCTGTTCGGGTAGCAAGGCCATAAAGTATTGGTAAGCATCGCTGCAATTTTCGGTATAGCGGTAGTGGTATTGCCCGGCGGTAAGGGCCTGGCTATTACCCAGCAATATTATTAACAGCAACAGATACCTCATCACTGCAAAGTTATACCCTCCTTACCAAACATCAGCCTTTACCCTTGCATAATTCCCTTTATCTAATTAATAATCAGACCTTGCAGCATGGAAAACTTTTTTATATAATATATAAACCTTCTTGAAGGAAAGTTGTTATATTGGAGTATGCCTCCTATTTTTGGCATAGATTTTGTCATTAAACAATAAAAATTTACTTCTATGAAATCAATTCGTAACATCGCATTCAGCGCGCTACTGTCTATTGGCGCTTTTTCTATGGTAACCTACACTGCATGTAATAAAGATGAGTGTAAAGATGTAGTATGCCAGAATGGTGGTACCTGCGTAAATGGTACTTGTAACTGTGCTACAGGCTATGAAGGCACCAACTGCGAAACCCAGGTAAGGGCTAAATTCGTAAAAACATGGACAGCTTCTGATAAGGACATCACAAACTCTAATGATTTAGCCACTTATACCAGCAGCATTGTGAACGGGACTGCAATTACAGAAGTTAAAATCAGCAATTTTTCTGATGACTATTTCAACAATGACATAAAAGCAACTGTAAGCGGCAATACAATTACCATCCCATCTCAGCAGCCTGATAACGATATGTATTACGTAGAGGGTAGTGGTACTTACAACAGTGCTGATAAGAAAATCACCTGGACGTATACAATTACTAACCCATTGAATCAGAAAATATCATATACAGGTTCATGGCAATAAGCCTGGGACATTAACGTCTTTAACTAACTTAAATAAAATGGCTGCAATTAATTGCAGCCATTTTATTTTTTACAGTAGCCCTCAAAATATGCAGACGGGTTATTTTTAACATAGAATGCAAGTAGCCACTGTAGTTACAGTGGCTACTTCATAAAAACCTATACAGGATATATTATTTGAACCTGTCTTCTTTTTTGCTTTTTTCAGCCTCTTTTTGTTTAGTGGCTGCGTCTTCGCTAAAACGAGATTCTTTTTTTGTCGTGTTATTATCGCCCTCGCCGTTGAACCTTCCTTCTTTAGGGTTGCGTGGTGTTTCTTCTGTGGTTTGTGTATTGCTGGTGCCGGTTCCGGATGGAGGAGTTGGCTTGGGCCTTGCGGGGGCTTTCTTGCCTGTACGTGCAGCTATAATGGAATCTGCCCTGTACAAAGCCATTTCGTTGATTAGTGAATCGTTTTGCGCCTGTAGCTCCAGCCTTATCTGTTCTACCCGCTCATTTACCATTGAGTCTATTTTGGCCTGTGTATCTTCAGCGTTATTTGCAGGCTCTGTATTGCACGAAGCCATAGCCAACAAACCTCCCGTAATTAGTAATAATGATTGCTTTTTCATTCTTTCTTAGTTTTATGTTTAGCAAAAATATATAGATATGCGGATAATACACAAATTAGATGCCATTTATAAGCCTCTATAACAAACTAATTGGCATTATGTTAAGCAAAAATTTAAAAGCTATTTCCCGGTGGCCTTGCCCCCCGGCTGTTTCATAGCCTTCCCCGCCGGTATTTCCTGCTCCGCGGCCCCTTCAAGCGGCAATATAATAGTAAATGTAGTCCCCTTTCCTATTTGTGATTCAACAGTAATATTCCCTTTATGCAGGCTGATAATACGCTGGGCCAGTGACAGCCCCAGCCCTGCACCACTCACATAGCTCTGGTGGCGGTTACTGCGATAAAAGGGCTGAAAAATATGCTGCATATCTTTTTCGTCTATACCCGGCCCATTGTCTTTTATGGATATTACGATGTTGCCTGTGGTAAATGACATCAGAAGCTCAGCCTTTTTATCTTCAGAAAACTTACATGCGTTATGTACTATATTTTTTATCGCACTGTATAACAGATGCTCGTTTCCGTATATTATTAAAGCAGATTCTTCTTCGGGCAGCTTATCGAATTCTATATTAACATCATACATGGGGCTTACCTTCCTCAGTTCCGCCGGTATGCGCATTAATAATTCATCAATCCTGACTGAAGTAAGCTCAGTGCCCCCCATAGAGCCGCTTACCTTGGCTATTTCCAACAGGCTGCGTACTAACAGGCTAAGCCTCTTTACATCATCATTAATGGACAACAGGGCTTTTTTATACTCATCGCTGGTACGTTCGCGCTGCAAGGCTACGTCCATCTGGCTGGCAATGGATGCCAGGGGTGTAGACAGTTCATGCGAGGCGTTATCGATAAACCGCCGCTGCAGGTTAAAAGAAGCCTGGAGCCTGTCCAGCAGGTCATTAATAGTTATCGCCAGCTTCTGTAATTCGTCTTTGCCCTTACCTGTATCCAGCCTTAAAGAGAATTTCTCGGAAGAGATATGTTTAATCTTGTGCGTAAACTCACTAATTGCCCTGATAAGGCTTAAAGAAAATACATAACCGGTAAAAATGACCATAATCACACTCACCAGCATACATACAGCCAGTATCAGTTGCAATTTTTTCAGCCAGTTAACCCTGTCTGTATCATATGCGGCTACTACAACAATATAATTACTCTTATCGTCAATATATTCCAGTGCTACTGCATTTCGTTCGCCCACTGAAAAATAGTAGGGGCGGCCTTTGGTAACGTTATTGATAATATTATCGTTAATCTTTACAGGCCGGGCATCGGGGTCGTGAAATGAAAAAGATTCGTTGGTCTTGTAATCGTACACATACAAGCTTTTTTTATCGAGTGAGCTGGGTGAGGTCTGGTTGATTGTTTTTATCAGTTCGTCATCAAATCGGGGCGAACGGATAAGCTCTAATGTACTGGTAGCTTTACTCAGCAACCTTTCTTTAAAGCGGGCCACCATATCCTGGTAAGAAAACAGGTACAGTGCGATGCAAAACAAAAGCAGTATTACTGTGACAATAACAGAATATACTAATGTTATGCGATATTTTATTTGCATTTACGCCTCTTCTACTTTAAGGATATAACCCATACCCACCTGGGTATGTATCAGTTTAGGCTCAAAGTCCTTATCCAGTTTCTTGCGCAGGAAATTGACATATACGTCTATCACATTCGTCTGGGTATCGAAATCTATCTCCCAAACATTTTTGGCAATATCAGCACGCGAAACAACCTTCTCTTTATTCCTGAGCAGGTATTCCAGCAGTTGAAATTCTTTGGCAGTTAGTGCTATCTTTTTCTCGCTCCGGCGTACTTCTTTGTTATCCAGGTTCATCACGAGGTCGGCCATCTGCAGTATCTTTTCTTCCTCGGCATCTACCCTCAGGTCCGACCGGCGGAGCAATGCCTTGATACGCGCTACCAGTTCCCGGAACTCAAAGGGCTTTGTGATGTAGTCATCCGCCCCCAATTCAAATCCTTCTACCTTATTATCAGTAAAGTTCATGGCCGTGAGCAATATTATAGGCACCCTTTCGTCCCGCTCCCTTATCAGTTTGCACAATTCATACCCGTTGATAAAGGGCAGGTTGATGTCCAGTATAATAAGGTCGTAAGCGTTGTCTACAAAAAGTTTTTTACCGTCCAGCCCGTTGTAAGCTACCGTCACCTCATAATCGTGTTCGCTTAACCCGGCCTGGATGGTGTCCGCAAGTTTCTTTTCGTCTTCTACCAGTAATAATGAGTATTTCATATGCCTTATTCTGAATCTTCGTAAAACGAAAATTACTATATGCTTTAATTTAAAGTATTAAAAACCTATTAAAGGCAAATTTTTCTACAAGATTATAGCTATTTGCCATAAATAAGGCTAATTCCTTATCGACCAGTGTTGATATAATAAAGATAATCTTTTTAACGGTTTTTTTATAGCATCCCATCATGGAACTGTCATAATACTCCTGTATCATCACAGTAGTTCTGCTATCGTTTCTTCTATACCCAAGAGTTGCTGCCCACCTGTCTTGAAATTTTTGAGACTAAGTTTGCCCGCTGCACGCTCATCATCGCCCGGAATGATTACGTACTGAAAACTCCGTTTGTTGGCATATTTCATCTGCTTGTCAAACTTGGCAGCGTCCGGGTAAATTTCGGCCGGGACACCTGCATTCCTCAATTGCTGTAAGACATTGAGTGCATAGGCTTCATTCTCTCCCCCGAAGTTCAGCAGCAGTACTTTGGCGCCTGTTTCCAGTTCCTGCTGAAAAAGGTTGAGCTCTTCCAGCACATCGTAGATCCTGTCGATACCGAATGACACCCCCACCCCGGACATATTTTTCAAACCGAAGAGGCCGGTCAGGTCGTCGTACCTGCCACCACCCCCTATGCTACCCATTTTTACAGCATCGGTGGTTACTTCTACTATTACACCTGTATAGTAATTGAGCCCGCGAGCCAGGCTGATGTCAATCTTCAACTCAGATGTCCAGCTTGTATTGCTGATAGCTTCGTGATACGCAAGGGTTTGTTCCAGTTCTGCAATACCCGCCAGGGCTGTTTCGCTACCTGACATGATGGTTTTCAATTGCACGAGTTTGTCTGTGTTGCTACCGGAAACATTAATGATTTCTTCGATGGTCTTGATGCCTGATTCATCTATGCCACGCTCCTGCAATTCTTTGGTTACACCATCCCAACCTATCTTATCCAGTTTATCCAGCGCTATGGTGATATCCATCATCTTTTCAGGTGCGCCGCATAATTCAGACAAACCTGCCAGTATTTTCCTGCTGTTGATTTTCACCGTTACTTGTGGCAGTTTCAGCTGGTGGAATGCCTCGCGGTAGATGCTTAACAGTTCCGCCTCGTTAATCAGTGAAGTACTGCCCACCACATCACAATCGCCTTTCTGCGGACGGTCGGCACGCCATACAGGCTGCATCTGGTAGCGGCGGAAAGGGAAAGCAATATCATTCTGCCGCATTACTACAAAGCGGGCGAAGGGTATTGTCAAGTCGTAACGCAGGGCGCGCTCGGTAACTGTAGGTGTTGAATAAGGTTTATCCAAAATCTTACCCCATTCTTCATTCAGCCTGGCTTTATCGGTATCCTTCTTCTCATGCAGGCCATTGTTCAGTATTTTAAATATCAGCCTGTCGCCCTCTTCCCCATACTTACCCGTAAGTGTCACTAAATTTTCCATAGCAGGCGTTTCCAATGGCTGAAAACCATACAACTCAAATATATTCTTGAGTGTATTGAAAATATACTGGCGTTTCCTCACCTCAGCGGGTGAAAAGTCTCTTGTGCCTTGCGGTATGGATGGTTTGGACATAATGCTCTTACTTATACTTTTTTACTATTGCCTCGCAGCTCCGTTCTATCAATTCGTACACAAATATATAACCATCGGCGCCGCCATAGTAGGGGTCGGGCACAGATTCATTGCCGCCGGGGTTCAATTCATTCAGCAACAGCTCCACCCGGCTCATATCCGCATCTCTGCCGCCTATGCGCTGTATCTCCTCGTACACATCCTCAGCCAGGGCGTATATCTTATCGTATCGTTCAAAATCCTTCCTGCTGAACTGCCGGGCACGCTGGTGGCAGATGTCTATGCCATTGCGCCGGCATATTTCCTGCGAATGCCTGTGCGGGGCGGAGCCAATATGGTAGGATTCCGTACCGGCAGAATCGACCTGCCAGTCCAGCCCGTGCTGCTGAATCTTGTGCAACATTAACCCCTCCGCTATGGGTGAGCGGCAGATATTGCCTAAACAGACCATTAGAATCCTCATAACAAAGCCGCAAAACTATCCATTTTGCGGCCTATTATCAAAAGTTGATAGTTTCTGTCTAGTATTCCCCGCCCACTTTCCTGTTGTTCAACACTACATCGTTAAACAAAGGCAGCCGTGCCGGAACGGATGTCATGCCCGTAGTATCGGTCAGCGACTTCATAAAAGCTACGATGTCTTTAATCTCCTGTTTGTTCAGGCTAAGGCTGTCGAACGGTAATGTTTGGTTGTCTAAGTGTATTCCAAATCCTTCACCCCCGCCTTTGTTGTAAAAATCCATCACATCTTCCAGCGTCTTGTAAGCGCCATTGTGCATATAGGGAGCGGTAAGGGCAGCATTCCTGATGGTTGGGGTTTTAAATGCATACTTGTTGAAATCAGACTGCTCCTTCAGGCGGGCTACACCCCTGCCCAGGTCGGGGTCCACCACCTGGTTTTTTACATATGGGTTTTCCGCCACGCCCAGTACTTCACTTTCACTTTCCTCATACTTGGGGGGAACAGTACCATTGAACACCGGCGCAAAGTGGCAGGTACCGCAGGATGCCTTGCCCATAAACAGGTTGAAACCCCTGCGCACGGCATCATCTATATGCGCCTGTTCGCCCCGCACGTATTTGTCAAACTCAGAATTGAAGCCCCTGAGAGAACTGACATAAGCTGATACCGCAAATGAGATGGTATGGCCATTCAGTTTTTCACTATCAAAGTTTTGAAAACATTGGTCAAACAGGTTCACGTATTCCTCGCTTTGCTTCAGTTTGCTGATTATCTTAAGCATATCCGTATCAAACTCTTTCCTGTTTACCAACACATGTTCTATCTGGTCTTCTAATGACTCTGAGCGCATATCATGAAAAAACCGTTCGTTGTACACGCAGTTTATCAGTGTAGGTGCATTGCGGTCTACCGTGCCTTCAAAACTTAGCGCCGTACTCTTAGGCTGGCCATCAGTAAATGCCTTCTTCGGGTCGTGGCAACTGGCGCAGGCCCGTTTGTTGTTGGATGAAAGTATGGGGTCGAAAAACAACATTTTGCCCAGTTCCACCATTTGCGGCGAGTTGATTTCCCTTGGTAACCGGATGTATTTATGCGGGTCCAGGAAATTGTTGGCAAATAAATTGTCAGAAAGGTGGTTGTAAGGCGGCAGCAAGTATTCCTGTGTTACCTCGTGTATCATTTCAATACCTGTTTGTTGGTGCAAACTCAGCAACCCTGCAAACAGCGGATTGATGTAGCTTTTCAACACATGCAACCTGTCTAAACTGTCAAAATCATTATGCCCTTCTAAGTAACTGATACAGTCGTTCATGTTGATGTAGAACATGGACGCTGTAGTTGCGTCAGTTTCCATAAACATCGGTTGATATAGCAATATATCTTCCCTGATGGTTTGCAATGCGATAATGGCATCTGTTACAGAATTGCCTGAACCCGGTACATCAAAACCGGTTAAGCCCAATGTGAATAAACGTACCAATTCTGTACGTGCAGCTTCCAGAATAGTCCGGTCGTAAACCGGGTAGCCCAAACTTGCTACTTCCTTCAATGTCTCAGTAAGCATTATTACGTGGCGCTGAATATCGTCTTTATGCTCTTGTATGTTATCCGCAAATATCAGTTCGTCCAACACCTGCATACCCCGGGGCTGTAGAATATTCATGCCAAAAGAGTTGCGCTCAATTTTGGGCAACGGCGCCCCGTTCACTTTGTCTTTTGTCATCATGGGGTCCAGGTGCTCTCCCAGGTATTCCCAGGCTTTAAAGGCGCGCCTTACTTCCAGGAACTGCATTTGTATATTTTCATCGCTGGCGGTATTGTCGTTGAGGTGTTGCGACAGCAATTCTAATTCCTGTATGAATAACTGCAACCTTTTTTCATGTCTTAACTTTATTTCGGATACGGGGCTATCCTGTTTATTATCAAAAGCCGTTATGCCCAGGAACACTAAACAAACAATAACGGTTAATGAGTATAGTTTCTTCATATATCACATGATTTTTAAAAACAAACAAACCGAAGCCCGCATTCGGGCTTCGGTAGCTATGCTTAGTGCTTTATTGTTCAATTATTCTACGATAAACTTCAGTGTTTCGCCTTCTTCGTTGCGGATGAAATACACGCCTGCTGCCATATCTGATACGTCTACAGAATTCACCTGCCTGTACACCTTCATACGGCGGCCATTCATATCATAGATAGCTACGTCCATTACTTTGCTCATGTGCAACTCGCGCGCAACAGGGTTAGGATATATAGTGAATGTTTTAGCCACCACCGGCGCTACCTCACCTATTCCTACAGATGTATCCTCAGTATGAGGCATAAAACCGTATATGGCATAAGTAAGTGAATGGTTGTACGGTGCTACGTTGTTGGAAGACGGGTGCTGGCTATTGATTAAGATAGTATTGCTGTCTATCTGGTAAGCTCCGGTTATTTCAGCACCCGGCGCGCAAGCTGTAAGGCGTTGCAAATCGTTAAGTGTTGGATTTGCAATTGATGCATCTACAAGGTATAATTCGCATCTTGTACCTGTCAATCCATTTGGCATTCGGTTGTAGCTGGTACCATTCAGGTCTTCCTGTATCATCAGGTAAGTCTTACCGCCTAAAGTCAGGCTGCCCATACCGTCAGGGTTTGACAAATGTTTGGCAGGATAGTATGGAAGCTGGTCAGATGTTGATGATGACTTATACGGGCCACCCTCAATGTAAGAGCGTACCATATTAGTAGATGGGTCTAATTCCACTACACGTCCATAATAATCTTTGAATTTACCTTTACGTACCGAATCTGCAGCATCTGCATCAGTACCTGAGAATGCCACACCATTCATAGCCAGGTAACGTTGCTTATAACCATCCACCAAAGAAGGAGAAATTACGCCATTAAGAGAATTTCCTGAATTGAAATTGAAATTATCACTTCCTGTTTCTGCTATATATACTTTGCCATTAGCCAAAGCACCCCACTCAAGACGTACAAACATAGTGGCACCCCTGCGTACAGCTACCTGATTGATTACTTTCAAGGTGTCCAGGTTATTTTCAATATCTATCCATTTAGTAGGTGCATCGTGTTTATACACCGACATCTGGCCTGATGTAAAATCGCCCGCTGTAGTAGCTACAAACCTGCCAAGTATACCGGGTGTACCATCTTCAAACATATACACTGTCTTGTTGTCCGGCATAACTACGCCTGCTTCCCAACCGGCACGGCCCCAATTATATTGCTTGCGGATGGCTTTACCTGTTTTAGGATTAATTTCTACAAACCAGTTCAGATTTTGGTAACGCTTCAATGTTTTACCATCGAAGTTAGCGCCAAGGCCTGAGTTCGTAATTGTCCAGTCTGTTGTATCACGAAACCCGTTACCACTTGCGTATATACCGGCGTTGCTATTTTGCATCCACTCTTCTGCAGTCCACACACGGCCATTGGCGGTGATACCGCCGCAGTTCATACCTGTTTCGCCTACGGTGTTTACGAAATCTACGTTAAAGAACTTGCCGCTACGTCCGTCGGGCAGTGACGTATTCACTACTTCCAGCTCGCCGTCCATTTTTCTTTTGATTTTGAATGTGGTCATACCACCTCCATCACCAAGGCTGTCATTCTTAGAGGTCATTTCGTGGTTTACCACTACCCATCCCAAAGCGCCCCCTGTCGTGTCTTTCACGAAGCCGATATAGTCATGCCATTCTTTAGCGAGCGCTTTGCCGGCTGCATTGCCATAAGTAGATGTAGTTTGCACTTCATCCACGCCGCCTGTAAATATCACCTGTTGTTTCAGGGGAGATTGCGGCATGGTAACTGTAGACGTTGCCCATTGAGGGTCAACATTCACGGGAAACTTCAGCTGTGCCTGTGCAGCTACACCTACTACCCCGCCCAAAGCTGTTAGTAAAATTACTTTTTTCATATTGTGGAAATTTTGACGCAAAGATGGAGGGAGTGTATTACCAAATCATTGGCGCATTGTTAGCAAAACTTCACCGTTGTGTAAACAGAATTTTATTTAATTGTTACCGGCCCGCTACAGCGCTGAAACTATTGTATTTTATAGCACACAGCTGTTTTATAAAAGATAACATTAAGACAATGCGGGGTTAACATACAGTGAGTATTTTACGCAATACTTTCGCCCCATTATATGGGCAAGTATATTTTCATTGCAGCTTCCATGCTGCTGTTTTTTTCGTGTACACAGAAAGACACTGCTGAAGAAGGGCAGGCTTTAGCCAAAACTTATTGCGTAAGTTGTCATAGCTTCCCCGAGCCGGACTTGTTAGACAAAAATTCCTGGGGAAAATATATGCTGCCGCGTATGGGTGTGTTCCTGGGTGTGATAGAGCATGACAGCCTGCGCAGAATATTGGTAGCCAACGATGCAGAAAGACAGATTGCTGAAGCTTCAGGCGTTTTCCCCAAACAACAAGTGGTGACGGATGAAGAATGGCAAAAAATAAAAGCCTTCTACCTGCAAAATGCGCCGGATAAATTGCCGGCACCCGCCAAAAAGGAAATCGCTAAAGGGTTGAAACACTTTAATACGGAAGTTCCGGTTTATAAGTTATCACCCCCAAGTGTTACCATGGTGAAGCTGGATACAGTAAACAGAGCGATATTTACCGGCGATGCCAATTCCCAAAGCTTGTCGGTATTCTCTTCAGATTTACAATTTGTACAAGGAGCTAAAGTAGGGGAAACACCTGTAAGTATGAATGAGTTTTCGGATGAATACCTCGTGACTATGATGGGTTCTTTTTCACCAACTGATGTTGGTAGCGGTTATATATTATCACTGCCCAAAGGCGAAGGGAAAACGTATAAACTGATTGACTCTCTCCGCCGCCCTGTACACAGCAGCTATGCCGACCTGGATAACGACGGGCTGATGGATATAGTTACCTGCGAGTTCAGCAAATGGACGGGCGTACTGGCATGGTGGAAAAACACCGGCGATAGGAATTTTGAAAAGAAGGTGCTGCGTTACCGCCCCGGTGCTACCAAAGCTTATATAAAAGATATGAACAAAGATGGCCTACCTGATATCATATCCCTGTTCGGGCAGGGAGATGAAGGGATTTATACTTACTATAATGAAGGCAACGGAAAATTCAGGGAAGAGGCCACGCTCAGGTTTCCACCTTCCTATGGCTCTACCTACTTTGAGTTATACGATTTTAACCGGGATGGATTTGATGATATTATTTATACAGCAGGCGATAATGCCGACTTCCCACCCGTACTCAAGCATTATCACGGCATTTATATTTTTATCAATGACGGGAATAATAAATTTACAAAACAGCATTTTCTGCAAATGAACGGCGCCTATGCCGCTATGCCCCACGATTATGACAATGACGGGGATATTGACATTGCAGCTATCTCCTTCTTCCCCGACTACCAGGGCCAGCCCGATGAAAGTTTTATTTATTATGAGAATGCTGGTAAGAACAACTTCGCATTAAGCACTATTGACAACCCTACCCTGGGCAGGTGGATAGTAATGGACAAAGGAGATATAGATGGCGATGGCGATACTGATATAGTTTTGGGTTCGCTGGCTTTTGAGGTAGTTCCCCCGAATGGACTGGTAGAACAATGGGTGCAGAACGGTGTAGGTTTCATTGTATTAAGAAATAATACCGTAAAGTAGATTTTTATATCTCTTTTGGCAGGCCATTTTAGTCGAAGCGGTAACTAATTAGTATTTTGGCAGTTGTAACATGAGCGCCAAAGATATCAGTATCCTCAGTATAGCACCATACACCATATTGCCCGCCAATACAGGCGGCAGACTGGGCATTGCACGATTTCATCATTACCTGGGACAATTGGTTCCCAACCACCTGGTGAGTACCACCGGTAACACTGAACATTCTTTTAGCTTTACCCTGCATAAACTCTTTCCGGATAAACCCGAGCGCTACCTGCCTCGCTATGGATTGCAAAAAATAATCCGCCTGGCAAGAGAAACCGGCAGCACACATATCATTTGCGAACATCCCTACATGGCCCTCACGGCTGTGGCTTTATCCAAAAAATTGGGTATACCCTGGTATCTGCATACGCATAATATCGAATCTCAACGATTTAAAACCCTGGGTAAAAAATGGTGGTTCGTACTGGCGCAATATGAAAAATATGCCATGGGAAAAGCTAACGGTATTTTTTTCGTAACAAAGGAAGACGCCGAATGCGCCATTAAAGAGTTTGGGATAAGCCGCAATAAATGCCATGTAATACCTTATGGTTGCGACCTGGCACATTCGCCTGTGCCTGCTGACAATACCAAACAGCTATTGGCGGGCACGTACGGGCTCAACACGTCGGTCCCATGGCTGTACTTCCTGGGGCTATTGGATTATCAGCCAAACGCTGAAGCTGTGTCTTATATACTGGATGAAGTGAAACCAAGGATGGACAAGGCCGGCATTGAGTGCGAAATGCTGCTGGCGGGCAAAGGCCTGAGTGAAGCTCTTATTTCAAAAGTAAATGCAGCCCCCCATGTTCATTACCTGGGCTTCGTACCCGATTTAAGCGATTTTCTTCATGCATGTGATATTATGCTCAATCCCGTTATTACCGGGGGCGGCATCAAAACAAAAGCTGTAGAGGCGTTGGCGTACAACAAAATAGTAGTAAGCAGCCTGAGTGGTGCGGCCGGGATAGAACCATCTGTATGCGGAAATAATCTCTTTATAGCACCCGACTATGATTGGGATGCTTTCACCGGGCATATTAAAACTGCACTACATACAGAAGCACACATACCTGAAAGTTTCTACCATACATATTATTGGGGGAATGTGGCTAAAAAAGTCCTGGCGATAATAAGAAAGTAGCGTTTTTTTATGCACCACCTGTGAGGGCGTATTGTACAATATTGGCGCCTGCCTCCAAAGCTTTCCTGTGCGCCTCGGGGCTATCGTTATGCACTTCGGGGTCTTCCCATCCATCGCCCAGGTCGGTTTCCGTGGTATAAAATACTACCAACCTGCCCTGGTAAAATAATCCATATCCTTTAGGCGGTTTATTATCATGCTCGTGCACTTTAGGCAGTCCATTTGCAAAATTGAAGACCTGGTGGTATATAGGATGAGAAAACGGTAGTTCTACCAGTTCTCCATCGGGGAATATTTTCTTTAGCGCGGGCCGCACATATTCGTCCAGTCCGTAGTTATCATCAATATGCAGAAAACCGCCTGCCGCCAGGTATGTGCGCAGATTGCGTGCTTCATCATCAGTCACCGTCCACCTGCCGTGCCCTGTCATGTGCACAAAGGGGTAATTGAAAATATCAGGGCTGGCTGCTGCTACCTGCGCTTCTTGTGTATTGAAATCAGTATTCAGGGTTTTATTACAGAATGCCGCCAGGTTTTTCAATGCAGTAGGGTTAGCATACCAGTCGCCACCGCCACCATACACCAGCAGTGCTAATTTTATATTCTGCGCCGATGCAACGACGGTACAAACCAGAGCCAGCAACAATATATATTTACCCTTTCTAACCATGATTGACCATATTGAAAAAAGCGCAGGCTGTTACTGCGGCTGTTTCGGTGCGCAGCCGGTTAGTGCCCATACTTATACCGCTGAACCCTTTCGAAATTAAGGCTTTTACTTCTTCATCTGTAAAATCGCCCTCCGGGCCTATCAACAATAACGTTTCTTTATCTTTTTGTACTGCCGTGCTTATGGGCTGCCGCTGCCCGCCATCCATGCAATGGGCCACCAGCTTTTGCCCTATATTATTCATTTCATCGGCCAGTTTATCTACCGGGGTCAGTTCTCTCAACTCGGGCAGGTAATATTGTTGCGACTGTATGATAGCCGCCACCAATATATTGTGCCACCTGTCGTACCTGAATTTCTCCCGTTCGCTGCGTGTTGTTTGCAGTGGTATGATGGTAGTAACACCCAGTTCCGTCACTTTTTCCAGTATCCACTCGTTGCGGGCGCTGTTTTTGGTAAATGCTACCGCAAGATGCAAGGACACCTGGTTTCGTTCATGTATATGCACCTCATTCAGCATGACTGAACAATGCTTCTTCTGCACCTTGTTGATTACGGCCTCAGCATGGTAACCTTTTCCATTGGTAAGGCCGATAATGTCACCCGGCTGCATGCGCAACACTTGTACTATATGCTTTGCAGTATCTTCATGCAGGGCCAGTTCAGTACCTGCAGTCAATATTCCATCATGAAAAAATAGTGATGCCATGAGGCAAGCAAGATAAATAAAAATCCTGCCTTAGCGCAAAACCAGCTTCCGCTCTTCTATCAGCCTGCGCAGGTTGATGAGCCCGTAGCGCATCCTGCCCAAAGCTGTATTAATACTAACAGATGTGATGTCTGAGATTTCCTTAAAGCTGAGGTCGCCATATATGCGTAATACAATTACCTCTCTCTGTTCTTCCGGCAGCATTTCTATCAGTTGCCTGATGGTTTCGTGTGTCTGTCGTTTCTCCATCCTTGCCGATGCAATATCTTCCGGTTCGCCCAGCAGTTCCGCCAGGTCTGAGCCATCGGATAATGTTACCGGTACTTGCTGGCGTATTTTCCTGAAATGGTCCATACACAGGTTGTGCGCCACACGCATAGCCCAGGGCAAAAATTTACCTTGTTCTGCATATCGGCCCGCCTGAATAGTACGGATAATCTTCAGAAAAGCATCCTGGAAGATATCTTCAGCAGTGTACTGGTCTTTTACCAGCATAAAGATGCCGGTATAAATCTTGTCTTTATACCTGTAAATGAGTGTTTCTAATGCGCCCGAATGGCCATCCTTGAAGGATTGTACCAATTGAGCATCGGTCTGTTGGTGGATTGTTTGCATATTCTTCTACCTGTTAGGTACACGTCATTACATGTCCGTATTCTTATTGGTTTAAAGTAGAAGTCTATGCTATAAGGCGCTCTTTTAAGTTATTTAACGATTAATTACGAGTTATATTGCGCAATTGTGAAAGTTTTTAACACAAATACCTTGCCAATATATCCGTTTTTTAGATTTTTCACCAAAAAATTATGGATTATTTGTTTTGGTGTAAGGATATAAGACAGGTTTAACTCACAAAAAGTTAGGTTAAAGTATTGTTAATGAAACCGTTATGGCGGCAATGTCCTTTTGTGTAAAAAAGAATGCAGGGAACAATTGTATGTAATAACCGGCCGATCCCAATTACTATACAGTTCTTTTGAATAGTTACTGATATTGGATATATACAGGTATAGGATACAGGTTCAGTATTTCTGCGGGTTTCATCAAACGGTATGGTGTAGTTAGTTTATCGTTTTTATAAAACAATTTAAAACCTGTAAACTGTACCGGTTCATTAGCTATCGCCACCCTGTAGCTATTGATTTTTTTTGCCGGGAAGCCAAATCCATCCATATGCATTACTATCTGCACCTCAGGGCGCAGGGTAATATTTTTATAACTTGTCACCATTTCTTTAGTAAAGCGGTGCACCACCAGCACCTTGGGGGGCAAATTGTATTGAGTAACAATCCCGGCCAGGTATTCTGAAGCATAGTTGATATCAGCCGCATCAAAATATCCTAAACGCGATGCCGGCCGTTCGCCGCCTTTCATTGAGTATTCAGGGTCTATGCCCAGGTGTACATTCGGCAAACGAAGGTATGGCTCCAGTGTAGGTATTTCCGCCTGCAGGCTGCTATGCCCTACCTGCACATCCAGGAACACGATACCATTAATCTCTTCTGCCAGTTGCAGTGCTTTTTCTATCTGCGCATATGGCATTCTCAACCTGTATTTACCATCTCTCCCGGGCTGCGATTGCGCTGTAATGGCTATATAGTGCAGCGCTGGTATAACAGGCAATAAGGTATCTGCCTGCTCCCATTTCATCACTTCCTCCTGTAGTGCGACAATCATATCCGTTGGAGGCAATTCTCCAAGTATGCCCATACCTTTTGAATAAAAATTGCCATAGTAGGCCACTATACGATTATAGGGCAATAATGCCCCTGCTAACGGATAATCCATATTAACGGGCCATTTATCGCCGGGATTACCATGTACGAGGTGTAATTGCACAAGGTTGAACAAGACAGTGTCCTGCAATAAGGTGTCCGGTGAGGGTTTTGCTTTGACATTTGTATCAGCAGGCAGCAGGAACACCTTCTTGCCCATCCGTTGTAAATCTCTCCCGGCATCTTCCTTCCAACAAGATAAGACCAACACTGTAAAAAAAAGTACTGACACTATTGATACAGTTATATATTGCCACCGATGCATATTTTGCTAACCTCTCACGAAATTTTTATAACAGGGAAATGTAAATTTCAGTATTAATCTCCGCCGTCTTCATGAGGCTTATCAGGCTTGTAAATGATATATGTCAGCAACGGCCCTGTTATCTGAATGCATTTTTCATCAACAAGATTAGTTGCCTGCCGTCCATATATCCTGTAGCTATCATACGTCTCATTGTATATTCCCGGTCCGTATCATCGCATTTGCCGCCCAGTTGGTATGCTCCATTGTAACCGCATCCTTTAAGTTTCCTGATTGCCGTCGTATCCCATGCGCCAAAAGGATAAATAAAATAATGCACTGGATTCCCTGTTATCTTTTCCAGTTCCCGGGTTGGCCCGGTTAACTGTATGGCCCAGTCATCCGGTTCGTATTTAGTCACGTTATGATGGTCCCAGGTATGATTGGCTATCACATGCCCCCTGTCCGATATTTCTTTTACCTGTTTGCGGCTCATGTATCCCGGTTTATCCAGTGTAACAGTCATTATGGAAAACACAGCTTTGAAACCATATTTATCAAGTTCGGGCAATGCATAGGTGTATTGGGACATAGTCCCGTCGTCAAAAGTCAGTATCACTACTTTAGGGGAGATTGATTTCCCTTCTTTCAAGTATCGCAGATGTTCTTCCGGCAATATGGTACGATAGCCACTGTCGTGCAAAACCTTCATATGTTCGCGAAAACGCTGTGGTGGTATAATATACGTCTTTGCATTTTTTGAATCGCCAGACTGCCACTCACGCACCTGGTGATAGCATAATACAGGAATTTCTGCTTGCTGGGCAAAAGTTGTATTCAGTGCCCATGTCCAAACTATGAGAATGCTAACAAAAGACCTGTACATACTATTACACCTTTACCCCTCGTTTCTTCATTTCCTCTAATAGTTTCGCCGGAAAACCGGGCCTGCACGAACAATATTTCTGATGTTCAGTATGCCATTTTACTCTTTCTTCAAAAGTAGCATTGGCAGGCATTTTATTTTTCAGGTGCCATTCCTTGTTCAGTTTCTGTTTCATAGCTGCAGATAATGCTGCAATTATCAGCTAATATCCCGGTTTCAGCAATGATTATTGTCAGGAAAGTGCCGGGTTATATCATTTTGCAAGCTGTAACACACATATTCCACTACGCTTTCACGGCCACGATACAGTACCTCTTATTTTTTCTTACTCCCTACAGCTACTAGTGCAATACCGGCTATTAATACAATTCCGCCGGCATACACAGGCCAGCCAATAGTTCTTTCTTTTTCTTTATTGACTTCTAACGGCCCGATGTCTACTACCTTTTCCTCAGTCGTAAAATTAATAGTATTGAATACCAACATTAGTATACCTACTACTACGAGTATTATTCCTGCTATTTTCATGAACGGTTATTTTTGTTCTAATAAGTAGAACAAACAATTTGCAACTTAGTTCAGTTTCCTCCACCACTTGCTTGCCGGGTGATGATGACCAATAATAACAGGCTCACCTATTTGTGGAGTGCAAAAAGGGACATTCAGTTCATCCGCTTTCTTCAATGCCCGTTCTACAGGGTCTGTCCAACTGTGTAGTGACAGGGTAAATGCCGCCCAATGTATAGGCATCGTCATTTTCGAATTAATATCAACAGCCGCTTGTATAGTTTCTTCCGGCATCATATGTATGGCATGCCATTTTTCATTGTATTGGCCGCATTCCATCATGGCGAAGTCAAAGCCCACAAAACGCTCGCCTATTTCTTTAAAATGCGGGCCATAGCCACTGTCTCCGCTGAAGTATATTTTCTTATCCGGCGATTCAATAATCCATGAAGCCCATAAAGTAGCTGCCCTGTCTCCAAATCCCCTGCCGCTAAAATGCCGGGCCGGTGCGCAGGTAAACCTGAGGCTATCGAGCACTATATCATCCCACCAGTCCAGTTCATGTATATGCTTATCAGGCACACCCCATTTGCGAAAGTGCGCACCTACGCCCAAGGGCATGTAAAACTCTTTTGTCTTCTTTTTCAATTTCATGATACTGCCGTAATCCAGGTGGTCGTAGTGGTCGTGCGACATGATGATGGCATCTATCTGCGGCAGTTGTTCTATTTCAATAGGCAGCCCGTTTGAATACCTGGACCTTCCCAGCCAGGGATGGGGTGCCGGCACATTGCCAAACATAGGGTCGATTAATATTTTCTTACCGGCAATTTCCAGCAGGAAAGCCGAATGGCCAAACCAGGTAAGCCTGGTAATACTGTCGGGCTTCTGCTCTATTTCCAGGGAGTCAATTTTCTGAACGCTAAATTTTATAGGCGGCTGCTTATTAGGGTCGCCTTTAATTTGCTGGTAAAGCAGAGAAGGTATGTCCTTCAGGCCAACATCTATCGGAGAGGGTATTTGATTGATAAACTTACCATCTTCATAATGTCCTGTTTGGGCATACACCAGCTTTTGTTCTTTAGTTGGGCTACCTCCAAACTGCGGGCTGGTATATACAAACACAATAGTTATGAGCACTATCAGCAGGATAATGCATAATATCAGTAAACCTGTCATTTTTAGTATCTTTTTCAAAGTTGTTTGCCCTGAACAGAATTAAGACTCCTGCTTTTTTAAAATATATTTACAAGACAAATGTACCGCTGATAGTAATGCGACAAAACACCCTTTCGGTCAAATGAAAGGAATTGTCGGTGAAGAGGTGAATAAAAGCGGCGGATACAGGCAATGGAACAGGGTAGAATAAACTCATCGGTACAAGTTATTAACCTGGTTTCAAACGAGAGAGCTATCGCTGCACAAGGGTATAAGCCCGATGGTGGATAGGGTATTATTCTCTTTTGTCTTATAAGGTTATAGTTATAGCTTTACCGGCAATTTTTAATTTTTATGAAAGAACTGAATTTTACGCCTTATCCAATATTGGAAACAGAGAGGCTTGTATTGCGCAACCTTACGCACAATGATGTGGATGAGGTGCTTGCTATACGCGGCAATACCTCCACTATGCAATATATACCCAGGCCAATAGCCAAAACAAAAGAGGATGCTTTAGCAGTCATTGATATGATAACAGGCTTTACTGCAAACAATGAACGCATCAACTGGGCTATTACTGAAAAAGGCGAAGACAGGCTAATCGGTATCATAGGTTATGTAAATTTCAAACCTGAGAGCCACCGGGCCGAGGTAGGTTATGTATTACACCACGAATACTTACGGAAGGGCATCACTTATGAAGCATTGCAGGCAGTACTTGACTATGGCTTCCATGTATTGCAGCTACATTCTATAGAGGCAATCATCAACACCGACAATACAGCATCAATACAACTGGTAGAAAAAGCAGGCTTTGTACGTGAAGCCCATTTCAGGGATTATATATTTCACAATGGCCGGTATTGGGACGAATATGTGTATTCATTGATAAAACCTGCAGGTGAAAAACAATAACGGCAAAAACTTGTACGTTAACAGGATATGAAAAAGGTTGTATCATATCTATTTAAGCTATACACAGGTATACCATATGTGTTTTTTGCAGGATTCTTATTGATAATTGTCTTGCCAGGAATAGCCACCGGTAGTGTAATCATTAACGATAGCACCTTCGATACAGTTTTTTTGAAGGTTTTGATAATTGCTTGTGTGGCAGGTGTATTCATGTTCCCGTTGGTAGCATTGTCTGTGTTATTGTACAACAGGCGCAGGTGGGTAAAGCTTGCCTCCCCGCTATTGTCTTATAGCCTGTATATTACCTCGGTAGCTTTAGCAGGTTATATGGGCTGGTGGACAGATTAACAAAATGGGTATGTACCGGAAACTTATAACATTGCTATTCCTTTGTTGGCTCCTGCCTTTCATAGTTTACCCTTCGCCCGACAGTACTGAAAACATCAGGCAGACGAGATTCACACCGGCATTACGAATAGGCGCAGGCTTTACACCAAAATTCTATATTGAAACCGGGATTGCGTTACATAAGTTCCGGTCAACTCCTCCCAATTCTTTATCCCATAATATTTACTCCGCAGTAGAAGCTACTACAACCATGTATGGGGATAGGGGATTTTTGTTAATAGCCCCAAAAGTTGGTTATCAACTTCACGCTATGTTTTGCGCGGTAGGTATTGAGGCTAAATACCAGTCTGATGGTAAAAACCGGGATTGGGTAATGGCCTTGAAAGCCGGGCTAAGTATACTCGGGATGGCAGATTTTATGTATGGCTACCAACTGTCATTCAACAACAGGCCTTTCCCGGGTATAGGCGCACACCAATTGGGGCTGGGCTTTACGCTTTACAGAAAACCATTCAAAGGAAAATAATCTTGTTATTATTGGCAACAAGCGATAATTATACCGCTACAGCCTGGCAGTTTTCTATTATTTCCCTGTTCTCGTTCCCCACTATTTGCAGTGCCAGATTTTTAATGGAAGGGAAAAGCATATCGTACACATTCTTTTTATTGGTGGGCACATCTGTATCCTGCATGGCTAAAATATATAACACGGCTTCCGGTATCTCCAATACGGTGCATATACTTTGAATGGTTTTATTGCTGGGACGTTTTACAGAATTCTCAATCTGTGACAGCGAGGTTTGTGATATACCGCTTTTTTCAGCCAAGTCTTGTTGTGTTATACCCAATTGCCTCCTTACTGAACGTATGGCTACTCCTAAATTCATACCTGTAGGTTATTTTAAATACTTTATTATTAAACATTTGGGTAATAATTCCTGCTGTCTATATAGACGTTCCGCTTTAAAAAAAGGTTGGCTGGTATGTGGCAGAAGGCCGAAAAAATAGGCCTAACTTTACATGAATGAAACAAAACTTTACAGCCAGGATACGTTATGACGGCAAAACCGTACCGGCAACAATAATACCACAACACCGGAAAGATGGTATGTATTATGAAGTGAATATACCCGGTTTTGAGCGTTTTTACATGCGATGGTCGGTTATGGACCGGTTTGAAGTAATGCCTCAGGCGGGGCTCTCCCTCCCCGACAGCCTCGTTTTGGCAGTCAGCGATACCATAGAAGAGAAAGCGAATAAATAATAAATCATTCATACATTATTTGACTATATTAATTATAGGTTACAAAAACAATTAATTTTAATTTTTATTAGGATTTGTTAGTAATGCTTAAGTAGTTTTTCTTAGACGGTTCTTTCAGGAGCCATGTCTATCAGCAAAAAACATTTAAGCAATGAAAAAAATTCAACTAATCAGCAAGAGAAGCATAGTGGCAGCAACGCTGCTATGTGTTGCAACGAGCGTAGATGCGAAATGGGGCCAACTCGCAGAATTCAGCACCTTTGGACAGGGCCGCTGGGGTGCCATGTCCTTTGTTGTCGACAATAAAATTTATGCAGGTGGCGGATATGTCGGCAATTTTTCGAATGTCAATGACTGGCAGAGTTACGACCCGGCTACCAAACAATGGAAATTTCTGAACAGCATGCCGGGCACCAACTACAACAGGACGGAAGGTGTCGCCTTTACCCTGAACGGGAAAGGATATATGGGACTTGGCGCGCAGGATTATAACGGCTTTAACCCCTCTCCTACATGGTTGGCAGATATGTGGCAGTATGATGCCGTTACTGACAAATGGACCAAAAAGAAAGACCTGCCGGACAGCGGCCGTTCAGATGCGGCGTATTTTACCATCAACAACAAAGCCTATATAGTAGGTGGCAGCACCGGAAGCTTTGGTAAGACAGCAGATACA
This sequence comes from uncultured Flavipsychrobacter sp., assembly GCA_964515955.1. Classification (GTDB taxonomy): domain Bacteria; phylum Bacteroidota; class Bacteroidia; order Chitinophagales; family Chitinophagaceae; genus UBA5543. The sequence continues at coordinate 25,900 of CAZEZM010000015.1, forward strand.
TGGGAATACGACCCCGCATCTGATAAGTGGACTGAAAAGAAAAGTTATCCCGGCACTATAGAGCGCGCGACGGGTTTCTCGTTAAATGGGAAGGGCTATATTGTAGGTGGTAGCCTGAATGGCAACGCTACGAATAAAGTGTATGAGTACAACCCTGCCAGTAATACATGGACGGAAAAAGCCCAGTTCCCCGAATCTGAAATAACGGGTGCCGTAGCGTTTGTAGTGGGCAACAAAGCTTATGTAGGCCTGGGCGCAAAACAACCCTACGATGCCACTAACAGCAAATACTTCCAGCACTTGTATGTATATGATGCTGCCAAAGACAGTTGGTCGTATGCACCCGGGTTTGAACTAACCGCACAAGGAAGAATGTATGCTATAGCAGAAGTTGTAAACAATAAATTGTACATGGGCGGTGGATGGCGACTGGACAATGGCGCCACTCAAACTTTCTTCCGCGATTTCTATGAAGCAGACCCCGCCGTGGCTGCAGGTATTACATCCATCAGTGTTCCAGGCATTAAGATATACCCCAATCCAGCTAAAAATATCCTGAATATTGAGGGCAATGTTCAGGGCAGTCAATATACCCTGTATGACATAACAGGAAAAGCTGTAAAAAACGGCATACTCCAGGGCAGTAACATTAATATCAGTGATATAACACCCGGCCTTTATACACTAACGCTGGCAACTGCTGAAGGCAGTATGAGCAGTACGATTGTAAAAGAGTAAGATTGTTTTGTTTCTACCATAAAGAGGCCCGCCTGTCCAGGCGGGCATTCTTGCTTTACTGCGCTTCGTGAAAGCGCTTGTCCTTCACAAAAGATTCGTCATTTAGTGTATTGAGGAACGCAAGCAGGTCGCTGCGCTGCTGAGTGGTTAGTTGAATACCGTTTTGCAATTGCGCATCCAATGTAGCAGACTGGTGAATACCTGTGGCATAGTAGTCAAGCACATGCTCCAGGGATTTGATACGACCATCGTGCATATAGGGCGCTGTATATTTCAGGTTGCGCAACGAGGGCACTTTAAATTTATACATATCCTGTGCTTCGCGGGTAATATGTGCCCGCCCGCTATCGTTTACCGTTGATGGTTTGAGGCCATTATTGCGATATGAAAAATCTGTAAACAACGGGGCCTTATGGCAGGTAGCGCAGTTATTATTAAACACGGTCAATCCATTTTGTTCTTCCTGGGTAAGCGTTGCGTTTCCGCGCGTGTATTGGTCGTACTTAGAATTGGCAGAAACCATCGCACCCATAAATTGGGCTATGGATTTAAATATGCGTTGGGAGTTAATAGTTTCATCACCCCATGCTTCCTTAAACATCTGCCTGTACTTTTCATCAGTACTTATTTTGGCAATGATATTGGGCAGCGTTTCATCCATCTCTACCGGGTTCTGTATGGGGTTGATAGGCTGGCTTTCTATGTGATTCACCCCGCCATCCCAGAAGAAACTGGTATGCCAGTTTAAATTAAATATAGGTGGTGAGTTGCGATTGCCCAACAGCCCATCTACGCCGTGGCTCAAATCGTGCTCGGCATGGGCGAAAGCTGCAAATGCCTGGTGGCAGGAGCCGCAGGAAGTAGAGTTGTCCCTGGACAGGCGGGGGTCGTAAAATAATTTACGGCCCAGGTAAAAGCCTGCATTTGTAAGTGTATTGTTCTCAAAATTGTATGCAGGGGCGGGCCAGCCTTCGGGTATGGTAAAACTTATGTTCTCTTCCTGCACTGCCTGTACGTCAAACGACGGATCTGGCTGGCAGGCTGTTAATAATGCTGCAACAGCAAGTACACCTATATATTTTTTATTTGTTTTCATTTTATTCTACATGATCTACCTTAAACATATCAGCATAGTTATCCGCCATCATTTTTACATCATCCCTATTCAACAACAGGTGATTTTTTTTCAAATCCAATGTTACAGGGTTCTGAAACCATTCCATAACATCACTTTCCATATGCATGTGAGAGGTTTTACCTTTCTCCATTACCAGTTGCGATGGCAGGTTCAGTGTCACAGTCCGCAACACACTAGATTCCCCACTAAAGCCACCCATATGGTACAGCACCTGGTCTATCTCAGATTGCGGAGACACACCTTCCAGTTTTGCCATGATATAACCGGTATTCCAGTCCCAAAACATACCATATTGAGGCGAGAGGTCGCCTGTTTGCGCACCGCTTACATTGCGCAGGCTATCAACTCCTATCATAAACGTGATGGCAGTATATGTACCCGGCGCTACATCCTTTATAGTAAACTTATGCGTAGCCACCCTCGACTCATCTACCAAATGATAGCTTTCAGGTTCTGTAAACTTCGCTCCGCCCGGCCCTGTAAGCACGATGTTGGATATGTAATAGGCATATATATCTACCCGGAGTGAATCACCATTAGACGTGATATACCATTTATTGCCCAGCGAGAGGTCTTCAGCACCAGCCCTGTTATCCAGTGTCACCTCCAGGTTAGCTGTTGGCTTGTTTTCAGGCACTACTATCGTTCCGGGTGTTTCGGGCACCGGCCTTTTAACACAGGCTGTTGCCAGCATCATCAACCCCACTATATATATATTCCTCTTCATTGCTAAAAAAATGCATACTAAGATAAGAAAAAAAACGCATCTGACTACCATTTTAACTCGTCGTCGCCGGGCTGTGCCTGCTTGTTGCTTTTGTAGAAAAGACGGGTTTTCACCTTCTGAAGTTGGCGTTGGTACACCATACCTGCCAATGTGGCGAGGGCATCTTCCTGCTGCAATACGCCTTGCAGACTGTGTTCAGGTATATCTATCCTGTACAGCAGTTGGAAGAACTCTTCGGGGTTGCGTTCCAGCAGTTGCCCCAATCGCTTTTCCAGCATGAGTTTTATCTCCTCCTCGCTAAAGCTGTCCGGTATGTCCAGCCCCAGCTTTTCCTTTAGCGAGGCTGCCAGTGCTGATTGTTCGGTTTCCATGGTATAAAGTTACTAAAGGTTCTATATCATATATTAAAACTGTCTTATCTTTTCCAGCACTATATCCTTCACCTTATCCATGGGTATGCGCTCCTGCTCCATGCTGTCGCGGTGGCGGATGGTAACGGTGCGGTCTTCCAGCGTCTGGTGGTCAATAGTTACACAGAAGGGGGTGCCTATGGCATCCTGCCTGCGGTAACGCTTGCCTATGGCATCCTTCTCCTCGTAGAAGCATTTGAAATGCGGGCGGCATATATCCATCAGTTCCCTGGCCACATCGGGTAGGCCGTCTTTCTTGGTAAGTGGGAATACCGCCAGCTTGATGGGCGCCAGGTGGGGTGCAAACTTCAATACTACCCTGCTGTCCTGCTTTTCGGCTGTGCTTAAATCCTGCTCTTCGTAAGCTTCGCTCAACACCATCATCACCGTACGGTCGAGCCCTATGGAGGTTTCTATTACATAGGGCACATAGTGTTTGTTCTCCTCTGTATCAAAATAAGTGAGTTTCTTTTTGCTGTACTCCTGGTGGCGGCTGAGGTCGAAGTCGGTACGGCTGTGGATGCCCTCTACCTCTTTAAAACCCCAATCGGGAAAATTATATTCTATATCGCAGGCGGCATCGGCATAGTGCGCCAGTTTCACATGGTCGTGAAAATGGTACTGCTCTGCGGGTATGCCCAGCGTTTTGTGCCAGTTGGTGCGGGCCTGCTTCCAGAACTCATACCATTCTTTTTGCGTACCGGGCTTGATGAAGTATTGCATCTCCATCTGCTCAAACTCCCTCATGCGGAAGATAAAGCCCCGTGCCACTATCTCGTTGCGGAAAGCCTTGCCTACCTGGGCTATACCGAAAGGTATCTTCATACGCCCGGTCTTCTGCACATTCAGGAAGTTGACGAATATACCCTGTGCCGTTTCGGGGCGGAGGTACACTTTATCATCTTCTTCGGTAGAAGTGCTGCCCATTTGCGTGTCAAACATCAGGTTGAACTGGCGGATGTCCGTCCAATTGCCCGTGCCGCTGATGGCGCATTTTATCTTGTTATCTTCTATCAGTTGTTTCAGTCCTGCAAAATCGTCAGCTGCCAGCAGGGTTTCCATTTTAGTTATCAATTCTTTAGCTGCGGCTTCGTCCAGCGTAGCGGCGTGGGCTTCTACCAGATGGTCAACACGGTAGCGTTTTTTGCTGTCCCTGTTGTCTATCATGGGGTCGTTGAAGTTGTCTACGTGGCCGCTGGCCTTCCATACCGTGGGGTGCATGAAGATGGCAGCATCTATACCCACTATATTATCGTGCAGGCGGGTCATGCTGTACCACCAGTAGTCTTTGATGTTCTTTTTCAGCTCGGCACCCATCTGGCCATAGTCGTACACGGCCTGCAGGCCGTCGTATATTTCAGATGATTGAAATACAAATCCGTATTCTTTGCAATGGGATATAATATCCTGTAGTTGTTTTTGTTTTGGCATAACGGGGGCAAATTTACGGTTTAGGGTTGACAGTTGGCAGGAGCGATTTTCTGCTAAGGATTGGCCATCTCCAGTTAACAAATGAACGGAAAAACCGCAAAAATTGTTAACCCATGGATTGCAGGGTTTAACTGTTAGCAATATTGTATCTTTGCAATGCATTGATAATAAGGCAGTTGGATGCGGTTTGTTAACTCTTGTTAACTCTGCACATGAATTTTTCCGGGAGGTGGTTGGAATAAAAAACCCCAACTGTGGGTTGGGGGTGGATGCTGATAGCTGAAATATGTTGCTATGGGCGGTGGATGGCTTGTGGCGGTGGTTCATGATGTATGGTTTTGTGCCGGGTGTTGCCGGGAGGGTTTACTATAGTCCCGTACGAACGGGATTTACAACAAATATACAACTTTTAATCCGTATTATAAAATAAAAAAACTTGCAGTTGTAACCCGGTGACAGCGGACACACCCCTCATTTCGCGAGACTGCTTCGTGCCTCGCAGTGACGAGAGAAAGAGGCGGGGCTGGGTACAGATGAAGGAGTGATGAATAGGACACTCACTCGCGTCTTTGCGAAGTAGTATCGGCGAATGCAGATATGAATGAAGCAGTCTCGCCTAACACCGGACACTCCCCTCATTTCGCGAGACTGCTTCGTACCTCGCAGTGACGAGAGAAAGAGGCAGGGCTTGACTGCAGATAATGGAGCGATGAACAAAATACACCGGTCACAGGCCTGGGCCTGCCCCCCATTTCAGTTACCAGCTTTCTTTTATTTCGCATCATTCTCCCGGGCGGGACACGTCTTTGAAGATGAGCATATCGCCTATCCGTTGCGAAGCGCCGTCGTAAAAGCCTGTTTCTTTTGCGAAGTTCTCCGGGTTTCTGAATGTGCCGAATATCATATCTATTACCGGCAGGTCTGAATAGTTGTACTTATGCAAGCCCCGCCCGTGGTGCATGCTGTGGCTCTCGGGCCTCTGTACCAAATAGCCTATCCAGCGGGGCGTTTTGATATTGGCATGTTGAAAGATGGCGAAGAAAGTAAGTATCAGCAGCGAGATAGTTGCAGCCTCCGCTGTCAACCCAACTATCAGCACAAAACTGATACTGCCTATCATGGTAAAAGCTATAGTGTCCAGGGGGCTGGTGTAGAATGCTGATGGTACATCTAAGCGCTCGGCACTATGGTGCATCTGGTGAAATGCTTTCCATAATACATCAGACCGGTGCATGGCCCTGTGCCAGAAATAGAGTATCGTTTGGTAGATGAATACACCAATACCCACTTGCAGTATAGTATGCAGCTGCTCCAGGTTGAATAACTGGTAAGGCGTCAGCCAGGTATCTAACAGCAGCGGGAAAAAAGTAGATAAACTAAAGTTGAAAATGAACAACAATACGCCCTTCAGCTTCCAGTATTTGATATATGGCAGTTGTTTTGCGGGAAATGCGGTTTCCCATATCCATAGGCCGATATACATGTATAATATTATGGCAACCGGGCCTGTAAAAAATTCTGTCGTCATATCCTGTAAGTTTTACAGGCTATGCGTAAGATTTGGCCTTACATAGTAAGATGCGGAAAAATTTATATGCGCCAGTCCGTTTCCTGTTCGGGCAGGTAGGCACAGTACATACCTGTTTTTATGGTACGCTCCAGGTGGTTGCCCAGTGCGGGGTGCGCTTCGGCTATTCTTTTTATAGCGCTTTTTATCCGTTGCGTTACCGCAGAGCGCGCCTTGTCGGTACTGCGCTGAAACTTTCTTGACTTGCCATCGGCACCTATTGCCGCACCCAGGTGTTGCAGCAGGGCATCATACTCTTCTTCCAGCTTCTGCAGGCGGCCTATATCATTATTGCGGTCGGCATGGCTGATGTCTTCCTGCAGGCTGCGGATTTTTTCCGCATATTCTTTTTTGGCCTTAGCGTCTATTACCTCCTGGCCATGCTCTGCCACCAGGCCCGTAAAATCGCTGCTGTGAAAATATTTGCCGGGCGCGGCCAACAAGGCAGCAATATCAGCACAACCCTTGCTGTCAGTTAGTTGAGCCGTAACACCCATATAGCTGATTAGCCTGAGTTTACCATTCTGCTGAAACACATAGCTGTGTGTATCAGCCATAGCGGGCATGCGCGCAGGTGCCTGTCCACCGGTTATATATTCGCCGAAGCTTTCCATACGGCTGCCGTGCCTGTACGGGTTAATGGCCGCCATCCATGCTATGGCCTCCGCCCCTATGTTTTCGGCCGATCTATTGGCCAGTATCTTTGTACGGAAATTATCCAGGAACATCTCCCAATAATAAACGGCTCGCTCAGTATTACCTGTATAATAATGCGCAGCGGCTATGAACGCGGGATAGTCTACATAAGGTGCATGGATGTATTGCTCACCCAGTTGCAGGCATTCGGCATACCTGCCCTGCTCAAATAAAATAACCGCACCCACCACATTATATTGGTCAGCATTTAAAGGGTCTATCTGTACCGCTTTTTTGTATAATTGTTCGGCATCGCCTAACCGGCCTGCGTAGCTATAAGAGAGCGCTACCTGCACCAGGTTGAAGGGGTCGTTGGGGTTGAGCATTACAGCTTTATCCAGGTAATGCTCTGCCATATCGTATTTGCATTCGTACAGGTACACTTTGCCCAACACCATGCAGGCTATATAATTCATATCATCGAGCGCCAATGCTTTTTCTGCCCACTCTTTGGCACCGCGTTGGTTGATGTCCCACCTGTTCCATAGCTGGCAGCTCCATTCGTTGAAGTACGACAGGGAAATACCTGAATAAGCCAGGCTGTAAGAAGAGTCTGATTTAATAGCTTCTTCAAAATAGCCCCTTGCGGTGATATCTGATTCAGCAGTTCCTTTCTTCAGTTCCTGCAATCCTTTCAGCCAGTATTCGTAAGCTTTTATGCTGTGGGTAGGGCGCTTGCTGATATTGGCCAGCAGGTCGGTATCCAGTTGCTGTTGTAATGAAGATACCAGTTGCTGCATCAATTCTTCCTCTATGCTCAGCAACGCATCGTGTTTGCCATCGAAACGGCCCGCCCATACCAATTTGCCATTGTGGTTATTTATCAGCTGTGCATCTATGCGTATACTGCCCTCTTTGTACCGGAAGGAACCACGAACTATATAATCAGCATGATAGCTCCTGTTATCTTCAACCTGAGATGTGTGGATATGAAACTGGCGGAAGCGCGACAGTTCCAGCACCAGGTCGTAAGACAAACCTTCGCAGAACAAGTCATAGTTGGTATCTCCCGTCAGGTTAGAAAACTGCAGAACAGATATCACAGGCTCGCTGGATACCGGCCTGATAACCTTTGACAGGCTTTCTTCAACCGCAGGCTGTACAATATTGTCACGCATAGTTTTCAAATTAAAGGGCGCAAATATACGGAACTCCTACAGATGTGTGAAATTTATTATACAAGCATCATTGTCCGGGCAATACAGGTCTGCTTATCAGTAGATTGCGTACAGTCACGCCTCTACAAAGTACATTTTGAGCATGCCTTTGTTTTTTGCTTCAATCTCGCCACGGTAGGTGCAGGCAAGTTTGTCTTTCACCAGTTCGTAAGTGGTTTGCGAGATATTGATTTTACCGGCCTCGCTGTTCTGCTCCATACGTGCGGCAGTATTTACTGTATCGCCCCATATATCGTAGGCAAATTTCTTAACGCCCACTATACCGGCCACCACCTCACCGCTGTGTATGCCTATGCGTATCTCAAAAGTTTTATCGCCCAGCCGCGCGCGCCTGTCGCTCATATACGCGATAATCTCTTTAGCAGCAGTCACTATTTTCAGGGCGTGTTGCGGGTCGGGCACAGGCAGGCCGCATACCGCCAGGTAGGCATCACCGATGGTTTTTATTTTCTCAATGCCATGTTTACCCATTATCTCATCAAAGGCTTTGAAGCAGTTGTGCAGCTCTTCTACCAAAGCCTGCGACTCCATGTGAGAACCGGCAACCGTAAAGTTGACAAAATCAGTAAACATGACGGATACACTGTCGTACTGGTGCGCTGTAGTATGGCCTTTTTCTTTCAACTCCCTCGCCACCTCTTCAGGCAGAATATTCAGCAATAGTTGGTCCGACTTCTTCTTCTCTTCCACTATCTCAGCAGTACGCAGCGTTACTTCCTGCTCCAGTTGCGCCTTCTGGTTTTCCAGTATACGTTTCCTTTCAGCTTCCTGCTCCTGTGTTTTTGCGGACAGCTCTTTTACCTGTTGCAGTTGTTTACCCAAATCTTTGCTTACCGAGGCAAACCGCCATGCCAGGAAGGCAGACATGGATATGGGCACGCCTGAAAGTGCCAGCACAAACAGGATGGAGAATACAGCCGCAAATACCAGTATCATGGGGTTGGACTGTGCTGCAGCAGGGTTATTAGACAAATCGCTAAAAAACAACCTGCTGAACATAGAGATGAATGTAAACAGGGCAAGTGGTATAATGCCTATTGCCAGGATGCGCGCACCTCTTACTTTAGCCCTGATTGCCTTTACCAGCAATACCAGGGCCTCCAGCATAACTATCACCATTACTGCTGATGATATTTCTTCAACATACCTGGCACCGTTTATTATTAATACCAGTGATGTAACACATAGTGCGGCGATAACAAAGAACCTCCACCCTATACGTGCAAACAGGTAGTTGAGCAGGGCGCTGAGCGTCAACAATACTATCATCAGCAGTACGCCTGTAAAATTCAACCGTTTGGTGATTACATCAGCATCCGGTGTTTGTGTCCAATACGCCTGCATTACGAAGTATATGCTGAAGGACAGGCACAATATGCTGAGGAAGAAATTGGACTTATCGCTATACCGGAACAGCCATAACAGTAAATGCAAACCGGCCAATGTGAGGAAACCACCCGCCAGGAAGATGAAGAACCCGAATAGGATCATGCGCAACAGCGTATTGAGCCAGAGTGTCTCATTTGCTTCGCTAATGGAAAGAGAGAAACCCGGTAAGTATTCCCCGGCTTTTATTTCTGTTTCGCTGCGGTAGTTGGCATATCGTATAGCTATGGTGTGGTAACCCGTATCGCTGAAATGAAAAATGAAAGGTGACATAGTGGGGTTATAATACTCGGTACTATCGGCTGTGGGGCCTATTTTGCCGTATTTCTTCAACAGCTTACCATTTATATAAATCTCCGATGCCCCGAAATGTGTGATGTTCAGCGCAAAGGACTTATCCAACATAGTGTCCCCGACGTATACCCTGTTACGAAACCAACTGATTCCACGGATGGCGCCTGTTGTACTGTCAGCCTTTAATTCTGTATGGATAAGTACCCAGTCGCTGTCGTTGTAGTTGGCTTCAGCCATCGCCGGATTATCTGCATGTATAAAACGCCAGGTGGAATCGAGGTGGGGGAAATAACTGTTTTCCAGTATCACATTGGTAAATCCTATTTTCCTCTGCGCATGCAGCAGTACAGGCAACAACATTAATATGATGAACAGTATCTTTTTCATTTGCTTACCGCATTTTGCAGCGACATCAAGATACAAACCTTATTGAATATGATATCAGCTTTCCACAAAGTACATCTTCAGCTTGCCCTTGTGTTTGGCCTCAAGTTCGCCCCGGTAGATGCAGTAGAATTTGTCTTTTACCAGGTGCCAGGTGTTCTCTGATATATTGATTTTGCCCGGTTCACTGTTCTGCTCCATACGTGCCGCGGTGTTTACAGTATCGCCCCAAATATCGTAGGCAAACTTCTTGACACCCACTATACCCGCCACTACATTGCCGCTGTTGACACCTATACGTATCTCAAAAGTTTTATCGCCCAACTGCTGGCGGCGGGCTTTCATAAAAGCAATGATATCCTTTGCGGCATTCACTACATTTTCGGCATGTCGGTTATCGGCCATCGGCAGTCCGCATACGGCCAGGTATGCATCGCCGATAGTCTTTATTTTCTCGATATGGTACTTCCCTATTATTTCGTCAAAAGCCTTGAAACAGGTGTGCAGTTCTTCTACCAGTTGCTGCGATGTCATGCGCTCGCCCGCACCGGTGAAATCCACGAAATCGGTAAACAATATGGTAACAGAATCGAAATACCGGGCTGTTGTCGCCCCCCTGTCTTTCAGTTCATCGGCCACTTCAGAGGGTAGAATATTCAACAGCAGGTCGTCCGATTTTTGCTTTTCTTTCTCCAGCAGTTGGTTGGTACGTATCTGCTTCTTATAATACCGGAATATAACAAGCGTAGTAATAAACAGCAGGCCGATGCCCGCAATAAAAAACCCGCGTTCATTATTTTTCTTGGCGACGGCCAGCCTGTCCAGCTCTATTTGTTTGTCCCTTATCTGTATCTCTTTATCCCTGATGTCGAGTTCCCGCCGAGTAATTAAAGCGGTTATCTTCTCCGAGTTTTCTGCCGAGAAGATAGAATCTTTATACAGGACGTATTGCCTGTATTTTTCGAAAGCCAGCTGGTAATTGCCCAATACTACATATGCCTTCGCCAGCAGGTCGTTCATATCCTGCAGGTTTCTTTTATCTCCCAACTGCTGTGCTATGGCGAGGCCACTATTTAAATACTGTATTGCCTTGAGGGCAGCTTGTTTCCTGTCGGAGCCACTTGCCCTGCTATCTTTACCCATACTGCAGTACACGTTGCCTATGCCGCGGTAGTTATTGGCCATCGCATTTTTTATGCCCAACTTTTCATTTAAAGCCAACGCTTTAAAAAGATATTCCAGGCTGCGGTCATAATCGCCCATAGCATTGTACAGTATACCGATGTTGCCGAGGTTGTGTGCTATACTTCTCCTGTTGCCGGTTGCAGTATTTATTTCCAAGGCTTTCTGCTGGTATTCCAGCGACTGGTTGTAATCGCCCAGGGTTTCGTATATGATACCGATATTGCCGTAGTTGATAGCTATGCCGTTGCTGTCGCCCATTGCTTCGTATGTTCGCAGGGCCATCTTATAATACTTAAGCGCGTTGGCATAGTCCTGCTGTGTTTTGTACACAATGCCGATATTGCCATAGTTAAACGCCATGCCTCGCTGCTCACCGATGTGCTCATTAATCTCCAGTGCTTTAAAGAAATAGTCAAGCGCTACCGAATAGTCGGACCTGATTCTATAAACTGCACCAAGGGAATTGTAAATCATGGCCTCTCCTTTCTCCCAGTCCAACTTGCGGGTGAGCGCCTCACCTGCCCGGCAGTACTCCAGGGCGCTATCGGGGTTAATGAGATGATATTTGAAACAGAGGGTATTGAGCAATTTCACCTTGCCGGTATCGTCCTGTGCTATGCTTAGTTCTCGTTTTAACGAGTCCAGGAAGACATGTTCAGCCTGTTGCGCGTACGAACTGGTCGCTGTAATGCCCGGTAATAACAACCAGGAGCATAACAGGAATATTGTGCGCAATTGTGTATTAAGTGATAAGCGATACATTGCTGTTAGCAGAGATAGCTATCAAGATATAAATAAAACGGAATAAGTGTAATACCTGGTGTAAGAATTAGTTTTTTATTTGTCCGCCGGCGATTCACCAATGTTGAAGAGGCGGTAAGCGAGGTTGATACCCGCATCGGCCACCAGCGGCGATGTAGCATCGTACCCGAAGGAGTTTTGAGGTACTATATAATTTCCTCCTGCGTCTTGTACATGATATTTTACCTGGCTTTTCTTGCCACTACCTGTAACTGTGATGTATACACGGGGCGCTGCCGCATCGGTCACCCATTTGATATTGCAGTCTTTCAACCTTTTTACCACTTCGCCACCATCGCCGTTTACATGTAGCTGCATCGGCATTTGTAAGCCCGTATAGGGCACCAGTTGTGGAAACTCAGCATACATCTTATACATCCACTGCGCATAGGCGGCTTTGTCATCGCGCTCTTCAGCACACTCGGCCTGGGCCTGGTATACACGGGCCAGGAAGAGCTTTTCGTATTCTACATCTATATCCGATGTGCGGAGTATTTCGTCGAGTATAATGCGTGCTTCTTTGTGATTATCCAGCTTCATGTGCAGGCGGGCTATGAAGTATTTGAAATACTTACGGATGTACACACGCTCATCGTTCTCCACTTCCTTCTCAAACCTGGTGATGAAGTAACGTGTGCTGAAGTCCCGTATCAGGAACCATATCTCGTCCCATGTCACGGTGCTTTCGGTGCTGAAGAGTTTGTACACCACACGGTCGCGCTCGGGGTTTTGGGCAAACTGGTTAATGATGAGAAATTGCTGCGTGTATTTATCGCTGACGGCCTTCGCCATTTTGGCCAGCGCTTTGGGATTGTACCACCAATTAGCATTTTCAAATTTCTGTTTTTCTATTTCTGCGTTTACGTTCAGCAGTTTCACCATCTGCGTGCTGAAGTCGTAGTGCTGCTGGCTGAGGGTGGTGCCTATATGCAGTTCTTTAAATTCAGATGCCCGTTTGATATACCGTTCTGATTCTGAAATCTTGCCATTGTAGTGCATAGCACGTGCAAGGGCAATGTTGTACCAGCCAAAGCCGGGAGTAGAGCCGTTGGCTTTTATCATGCTCTTCATCAGCTCTGTAGCTTTGTCCGGCTGGGCTTTGTACAGGTTGATACTCGCGGTATAGTAGGCCCATTCTTTCAGGCGCTTATCACCGGCATCCTGCTCAACAGCCATTTCATATTCTTTCTCCGCCTCGCGAAAATCTCCGCAGATGGCACGGAAGGTAGCGTAGTTGTTGTGCGGGAAGATGGGGCTGTTGCGCATCAGGTTGTAGTAATGAGCGGCTGAGTCCACCTTGAGCGCATAGCTGTATAAGATAGACTTGTAGTGGTACACCGCCAGCTTTTCCATATGCTCGTAGCCGGGGCGGAAGATTTGTGCGTTCAACCTTTTGTTGATGGCTATGCGGCGCAGTTGCGAATCGAGATAGCGGTTGGCGAGCTTTTCATTTTCTTCTATCGAGTTTTTGAGGAAAGGATATTTCTCGCTCGTGTAATAGCGGTGGCGGTGTACGGTCCATGCCAGGTGGTTGTATGCGTCCATATTATAGTAGTCGCTCTGGAAATTCCATTTGAGCACACGGCGCAGCAGATTATAGCTTTTCAGCGGTTCCTCCATGTTGTTGTAGCACATCAGCAGGTGGAAGGCTATGGTGCTGTACTCGTAATGGTAGAAGTACACGGGGTAATAGGTCATCAGGTCGGAGGAGCGGGTACGCAACTCGGGCTTGAAGTCGCGTTCTATGAGGTTGAGTGCACGCTCCAGTGGAACAGATGCATTCTTAAAACCCAGGTAATCCGCAGCATGGTTGTATTTATACACGCCCTCAAACATCCAGCCTACATAGTAGGTACTGTCTATCCGCTTGAACTCGCGCGAGCGTGGCAGGGCGTCTTCGCTGTACATATCGCTGTCCATGCGCTTGGCGTTGATTTCGTAACGCTTAGCGGCATTGGGCCCACGCAGAGGTGCCTGCATCTGCGCCGTGGCCTGCAATGACAGCAGCACAGCGCAAAAGGATATCCACAATATGTTGACTTTATACCATCTCATTTGTCATGATTCCCTATCAGGCATAGAGCCTGAGTTTGGCCAGCCTTTCGGCTTCCTTATTGATGATGCTGTTGAGGGCATTTTGCTTGCCGTCTTTATTGCGGTACACCAGCCTGTGCTCCAGCACATTGTATGCAATATCTTTTACATCGTCTTCTATCACAAAGCTGCGGCCACGCAATAACGCATAAGCCCGCAGGCATTTTAAGAATGCGATACCACTACGGGTAGAGCCGCCCAGCGTAATATCAGGATGCGCGCGGGTGCCGCGTACTATATTGCTCACGGCCTTTATTATTTCGTCGTGGATGAACACTTCTTCCGCTTCTTTTTGCAGGGCTAGTATCTGCTGCATTGTCAGTACGCGGCTGAGTGTTACCAGGTTGATAGCTATATCCAGGTATTCTTTGTAGATATTGATTTCGTTGGCTTCGTCCACATAACCGAACTGTATTTTCATAAAGAAACGGTCGAGCTGGGCGGCGGGCAGGGGGTAGGTGCCTTCCATCTCTATAGGGTTCTGCGTGGCAATGGTGAAGAACATCTTCTCCAGCTTTATGGTCACATCGCCCGTGGTTATCTGGTGCTCGGCCATGGCCTCCAGCAGGGCACTCTGCACTTTGGGCGAGGCGCGGTTGATCTCATCCGCCAGCAGCACGTTGCAGAACAGGGGGCCTTTTTTAAATATGAATTCCTTGGCGTTGTCATCAAAAATATAAGTGCCTATCAGGTCCATAGGCAGCAGGTCGGGGGTGAACTGTATCCTTTTGAACAGCACATGCCCTTCATCGCCCTCGCCGCTGATGCATTGCGCCATGGTACGTGCCAGTACGGTTTTGCCCGTGCCGGGGTTATCTTCCATAAGTATATGGCCACCCGCCAGCAGGCAGGTCACCACCACTTCAACCTGGTGGCGTTTGCCCCTGATTACTTTCTCAATCTGGGTAACGAGCTCGTTGATTTTATCCGTGGCTGTAGACCCGGGCAAGGCTGTTGTATCCTGCCCGGTATTTTCCTGAATAGGTTCTATATCCATATTTACAAAGCTAGTTTTCACAAGTTTACTGATTTATAGGTTGTTGCAGGGCAAAAGGGTTATAATTTTTTGTGAAAGGATTGGTTAATTCAAAATTCAAAAGGCAAAATGCAAAAATGTGGTGTTGTGTAGCGTGAGAGTTAACAAAATGCCAGTTTTGGGCTTCAATACCGGCGAAAACGTGAACAAATAGGTATTGATTTTCAATCTGTTGCCTCATTTTGTTAACTTTTGTTAACCCAAACGGGTTTGTGCCGGGAGTTAACAATTCACAAAAAAGCCTCCCGGAGGGAGGCGTGGATAATGCGGTATTGGTGGTGGTATTGGGGTACTTCATAGTGCGGTTTTTTGTTAGTACAAAGATAGCAAAAATATGGTGATTGTGCAAAATTTAATAACTTGTTGAAGTTTGCAACTTCAACCCTGGATAAAAAGCAGGTTGGCAACCGGTAGAATATAGTCTGTAGTTACACCTACACCCTGCCAGACAAAGTGTTGCATTTATTTGTAAATTTAAGTTGCAAAAACTTAAACCAGTAGGGTAGTTTGAGTTAAACTAAAAATCTAAAAATATGACACGAGATGAAGCCCAAGCAGCATGGGAAAAGATTGTCGATATTGGTTTCTCTGATTATTTTCTCCTGACGCGTGACCAAAGGATATGGTTTAATATAGAGCCTCTTACCACAGATGGCATAATTGACCATTATATCAACTATGGTGCAGAGCATAATGCGGATACTATCGAAGACCTGGAATATCTCGGATTTAGTGATATTGCTGAACAGTTAAGAAAAGTAAATTCTTTATTTATAGGAGGAATGCCACCAAAGCATATTGATGAAAGAAATAATGAAATTGTTTCGTGGGATGGCAAATATGATGATGCCCTTGAGGAAATAGAAAAATACTATTGGAGTAGAAATGATGCTTTAGAAAACGCCTTGTTAGAGCATATCAACAGAACGGACATTGGGAAAGCGCAAGATCAATAATGTGACCCTCCCGAATAAAAGCAGGTTTGCAACCGGCAAAACATATTCTGTAGCTGCACTTACACCTTGCCAGACACAGTCTTGCATTTATTTGTAGATTTAAGTTGCAAACTTAAACGAGTTGGTAAACTCAAGCTAACTGAAAATGAAACTTTTATTCCCGGGCGAGTCTCCTGTATAGGGACTCGCCCGACTCGTGCCGGACAAAGATGAATAGCTATATTTCAATTAGGAATATTATTGATATTTTTGATTATATCAATATGCCGTTCATTGTGTATATATTAGACGTTAGCAGCAATTTAAAAAAACCTTTTATCCAAAATGGATAGCCAACAAAAAGAAAATCGTCATAATTTAGGCCGTCAAAATTACCTTGAAGAAATTTTAAGGCAAGTTTCGACGCAATCAGCATTGATTGCTGGCTTTTCGTTTGCTGGATTGGCAATTGATATTGCAATCTCCCAAAATATCCTCCGACTCATATTTACGGTCGTTTTGGCAATAACGATTGCATCAGAGATTTTAGCATTATTCCTCGCAGGTATTCTAATATTTGTATCCAAAATATCTTCATTAGATGATGAAAAATGGGCTCGTTCCTTCTCTATAAGTTGGTTTTCATATTTAGTGGGTTTGCTAACTTTTCTAATCAGTGTATGTTTATTAATATGGATAAAAGTACCCGGTCTCGGAGTTCCGATTTCCATATTTACTGGTTTATTAGTTACATTTATGATTATAGAGTTTAGAAAAATAGGCTTGAGGGAAAGCCGATAGTAGGTTCATTCCCGGGCGAGTGTCCTGATAAGGGACTCGCCCGACTCGCGCCGGACAAAGATGAATAGTTATATTTGCTAATGCCTGTACAGAAGCCCAACCTGTTAGAATCTGGCCTATATTTCATTACCTTCACTAACTATCAGTGGATGCCATTGATACATATAACCAACGGTTACGACCTGGTGTATAAATGGTTTGATACCCTGGTAAAGAACGGGCATGAGATTGCAGGCTATGTTATTATGCCCAATCATGTGCATGTGCTTATAGGTTTTAATAGGCCGAAGCAAAACCTGAACACGATTATCGGAAACGGGAAACGCTTTATGGCGTACGGCATAGTGCAACGCCTGCAACAGGCTGACCGAACTGATATTTTGCAAAAGCTGGCAGCAGGTGTAAAACCCAAAGACAAAAGCAGGGGTAAACTGCATGAAGTGTTTGAACCGTCGTTTGACATAAAAGAATGTAACAGCCTGGCATTTCTTAACCAGAAGCTGGAGTACATGCACCATAATCCTCTTTCTGGCAAATGCTCACTGGCTGAGGATGCAATCAGCTATCCGCATAGTTCTGCTATGTTTTACGAAACAGGAGTACAGGCTATTTACCCGGTTAGGAATATTATTGATATTTTTGATAAGGATTGGGAATGAACTGCTATGCCCTGATTGTCGCCGAGTCCCTTATCAGGAGACTCGGCTGGGAATGAAAATATCGCTGCGCCTATATACTGCCAACCTTTTACACTTGGTTCTCCGTAACCAAAAACGAGATTTAATGACCACGCAAATGTAATCATCAATAAAATGGTAAGTGGATTAATATATCTCAGGATTTTACTCACTTGGGTTTAAACTCTAAAAAGAGGGTATCTGGTATTGACGCCTTCAATAGTCTATCAAATCTATGAAGTTTTAAATAAACCAGAAAACCTAAATTCTATATGTAGGGCCCCACGTTGGCGCAAGAATACGGCGTTGGAATAAGTATGGCATTTTTGCGCTAACAAATGAAGTCAACAAATTAAGTTTATTAGGCAGCATCTAAACCTTCAGGAGATTTCTCTTTTGCTTCGCTCTATCGAAATGACGACTCCGATTTTATTTGCTCTTCCCGTACTTCGCCATTACTTCTTTAAATACTACTGTAAACAGTGCAGCTACTATCAGCACCTCCAGCACTATGCCTGCCATAGCGGCGGGGCTGCCTTTGGCGGCGGCTACCCATACTTCCAGCACGCTGATGATGAGGCCGGCCATGGCTATCATCTTTACTAAGCGCAGCACCCATACGGTGGTGGTATGCTCGGGCTCCTCGCCGGGGGCGGGGGCTTCGCGGTATTTGATGAGGTAATGCTTGATGATGGACAGGGCGGCGTATATCACTACTCCCACCAGGGGGAACGTCCACAGTGCCGACTTGTTGTTGTAGCTATCCAGCGCGCCGGTGTCCTGCTGCAGTATCAGCACCTTGTCGGGCACGATGGAATATATGATGGGTGTGAGCAGCAGGAGCACCGCCAGCAGTGCCAGTGAAATTATTTCGAAACGCCTTTCTTTTTTATCGAGGCGGTTAATAAAAGAAAACAGAGCCATTATTTACTTTCCAACCTTACTATGGGTACAATCATTTCTTCGAGGGATATGCCCCCGTGCTGGAAGGTGTTCCTGTAATAATTCACATAATGATTGTAATTATTAGGATAACACAGGAACACATCCCCTTTTGCAAAGATAAAGGTTGAACTGATATTTGGCTTGGGCAATCCCGCTTCCGACGGGTCGCGGAAGGCGAGTACGTCTTTTTCTTCGTATTGCAGGTTGCGCCCGTGCTTGTAGCGCAGGTTGGTAGTGGTGTGCCTGTCGCCTATGCACTTGCTGGGGGTCCTTACTTTCATGGTGCCGTGGTCGGTAGTGATGATGAGCTGTATGCCTTTGTCCGCCACTTTCTTCAGCGCGCGGTACAGGGGCGAGTGTTCGAACCAGCTCACCGTCAGCGAGCGGTAAGACATTTCGTCGCCAGCCAGTTCTTTCAGCACTTCCATTTCGGTACGTGCGTGCGATAGCATATCCACGAAGTTGTACACGATGACCGTCAGGTCGTTGTTCAGGTAGTTGTGCACATCTTCTTCAAACAGTTTGCCGTTTTCGTTATTGGTTATTTTCAGGTATTGTGTTTTCAGGTTGTCCAGCCCCAGTTGCTTCATCTGGTATTTCAGGAAGGTTTCTTCAAAGAGGTTTTTACCACCTTCTTCGTCGTCGTTCTTCCACTCGTTGGGGAATTTCTTTTCAATATCCGCCGGCAGCATACCTGCAAATAAGGCGTTGCGGGCATATTGCGTAGCCGTAGGCAGTATGCTGTAAAAACTGTCCTCTTCCAGCACGCGGTAGGTATTGCTGATAATGGGCTCCAGCACCTTCCACTGGTCGAAGCGCAGGTTGTCTATCACCACCAGGAAGGTGGGTTTGCCCTGTGCCAGGTGGGGCTTTATCTTTTCTTTGAACACATTGTGCGAGAGCAAAGGGCCATCACCTGTTTTTATCCATTTGGCGTAGTTCTTATTAATGAACTTGTAGAACTCCGTATTGGCTTCGGTCTTCTGGCTGGTGAGCACTTCCATCATTTCGGAGCTGTCGCTGCGGCTCATTTCCAGTTCCCAGTAGATTAGTTTTTTATACAGTTCTTTCCACTCCTCGTGGTTGGGGTTGGAGCTGAGTGCCATAAAGAGGTTGCGGAAATCCTGCTGGTACGCGGTGGTGGTGCGCTGCGATACCAGGCGCTTGCTGTCCATTATTTTCTTCAGCGACATCAGTACCTGGTTGGGGTTCACCGGCTTTATCAGGTAGTCGCTTATCTGCGAGCCGATGGCCTCTTCCATGATATATTCCGCCTCGTTCTTGGTTACCATTACCACGGGTAGCGACGGGCGTACTTCCTTTATTTTGGCCAGGGTTTCCAGCCCTGTCATGCCGGGCATACTTTCGTCCAGCAGCACTACGTCTACGTTTTTGTCTTTCAGGGTTTCCAGCGCGTCGTAGCCATTGGTTACGGCCGTCACTTCGTACCCCTTATTTTTCAGAAACAGTATCTGCGATTTCAGTGATTCGATTTCATCATCCACCCAAAGTATTTCGCCCTGTGTATTGCTCATATTGTCGGTTATCAAGTTGTATGTAATATGCTGAATATAGCTATAAATATGCGATGGGTTGTTTGTTTTCCTGTTGATTTAACGGAAGTTTGGCAACTCTAAACTATATTAACGGCACAGAAGCAAAGGTATTGCCAAAAAGATAAAGAAATGAACGAAGTAAGGATACGGGAAGCCCGCATAGCTGACTGCCCCAGGCTGATGGAGCTGGTGCGCGAACTGGCCGTGTACGAACGCGAGCCGGAAGCTGTGACTGTAAGCCTGCAGCATTTTGAAGAAAGCGGCTTTGGCGAGCAGCCCGTGTGGTGGGCCATAGTGGCGGAAACGGATGGTATCATTGTTGGGTTTGCGCTGTATTATATCCGCTATTCTACCTGGAAGGGGCAGCGTATGTACCTGGAAGATTTGATAGTGACTGACGAATACCGTGGCAGGGGTATCGGCAAAAAATTATTGGACGAACTGATTGAGGTAGCCAAGGCCAAAGGTTTCAGCGGCATGCTGTGGCAGGTGCTGGACTGGAATGAGCCCGCTATTAACTTCTACAAGAAGTACAATGCAAAGTTTGACCCAGAGTGGGTGAATGTATCTATTGATTTTTAATACAGGTAGCCCTGCTTCAGGTAAGTGGGGCATTTATACGTCTTCAGTTGGAAAGATATGCTGAAGGTGAACATGAGGTACTGGTCTTTGCTGGAACTATTGCCCCGCTGCTTGCCCGCCCTGCCCAGGGCTTCATCACTTACCTCGCGCGACCTGTCCTGCAGGCGGAGAGGAACATTCTCAAATCCGGGTGTGCCTTCAAAATTCTCAACACCTACATAGGTGGCGCTCACATCGTCCATATAATCGGTAGTGGTAAGCCTGTCAGCAATCTCGAAGCTGAAATTGACACCGGGACCTATCCAGTATTTAAAGCCGGCCCCTACCGGGAACATAAAGCCTAACTGGCTGTAACCACGGTCTCCATAACCGGCAAACTGGCCTTCGGTACCGAAACGGCGGAGATAATACCTGCGGCCATCCAGTGTTGTATACGGGTCGTAGTAAAAAACACCGATGCCGCCTACCAGGTAGGGTGTCCAGCGGCTTTTGGGTTCCCCTGTCACAAAACGGAAAAAGTTAAACTCCGCAAATATGCCCGCTTCGGCTATGTTACTGGTGAAGTTGAGGTTGCGGATACGGTTGAATTTGTTGTTGGACAGTTTATCATCGTATGACACCCTGGTGAGGTTAGCCCCCAACCGAATGGAGATATACGGATTCATATGGATGCGGGTAAATGCACCCACAGCAGGATTAACTGTTTGAAAGCCATAATTATCATTGAGGTCGCCGAAATATTGCGAACCCCCTGCCATAAACCCATACTCCGTACCGGTATAAAAGGTCTGGCCTTTCGCGCCTGCAAAAGACAATATTGCAACAGATAATATGTATACCAGTTTACGCATGCTGTATTGACTGTATAACTACAAATGTAAGTTTTTATTGCAGTAAGCAAAATCTGCTAATTGCGGCTATCGATACCCCAATATAGTTTTTCGCGAATGGTCTTCAGGAAGTTATGCTCATCGGGCCGCACCAGCGATATGGTGAAGTTTTCCTTTTTTACCGCCAGTTGCACCTGGTTGCTGATGGTTTGCGTACGCGAGTCGAGCGTACATAAAAACTGGTCTGCCCGGCCTTCTACTTCAAAAGAAATCACCGTATCGTCGGGCACTACTATGGAGCGTGTATTCAGGTTGTGCGAAGCTACGGGTGTAATGACAAAACTGGATGTTTGCGGGAACACCACGGGCCCGCCGCAACTGAGTGAGTACCCTGTAGAACCTGTAGGCGTGGCTACTATCAGGCCATCGGCCCAGTAAGTGTTCAGGAACTCCCCGTTCAGGTAAGTGTGGATTTTTATCATGGATGATGAATCCTTCCTGTTGATGGTAAATTCGTTGAGGCCATAAGGGATGCCATCGAACAATGGAACGCTTGAATCAAGATGAAGTAAAGTACGTTGCTCTACGGTATAAGAACCGCGCACTAATGATGATATGGCCGCTTCTACTTCCTCCTCGGGTATAGCAGCCAGGAAACCCAGCCTGCCCAGGTTGATGCCTATGAGGGGAATATTGGTAGCCCCGACGAAAGCGACTGTATCCAGCAGTGTGCCATCGCCGCCTAGGCTAAAGAGCATACCGGTATTGCGGGGCAGGTCTGATGCGTTCATAAACAGGCCCGGCTGCGCTTTCAATTGTATATGCGGCTCTATACGTTCATAAAACTGCTTGTGAAAAACCAATTGAAGCTGGTGCTGCTCCAGCAGCCTGATGACATGTTGTATGCGGGGGATATTTTCTTCTTCGAAAGTGCGATTGTATAATGCTACCAGCATAAAAGATTAAGTATGTAGTGAGGCAGATGTGTAAATAACAGCTACTCACTATTATTTATATGTAAAAATAAACCTTTTTCTCCCAAATGGTTCCATGTATATTCCAGGCGTAGCTTAAAGTCGTACACGGATACTATATCCACACCAGCACCCCACGAGTATAGCGGCCTGTTGTTCAGGTAGCTGTTTCCTGCAAACCTGTTTTTTGCATATCCCAGGTCTGCAAATATTTTCGGGTAGATACGAATGGGTAATGTGGCTATATACCTGATAGGTATTTTCCTGATGGTATAATTAAGCAGCTCGTATTTCAGGTTGGTGCGCAAAATACCGTAGTGCGAGCCGTCTATTACATAATACTCGTAGCCGCGCAAGTACTCGCTGCCTGTACCCATAGCATATACATAGGTATACGGCTGCGCTTCAGGAAAAGACAGCCTGCCCCTGAATACATGTGAACTGTATAGCTTTTTGTGCAGCTTTTTAAAATACCCTATTTCTGCATGGTATTGATTCTGAAAATCAAATCCTACCCAGCCTACACGAACGATGGAGTGAATTATTGTCTTCAAACCCGTCATGGGGTAGTTCCAGTTGTCTACCATATTCAGGTCGTAGCGGTACAGCAGCTCCATGAGTTGTTGCTGTTTTTTACCATTCAGAAAATAGTTGGGATTGAGCAATGCAACAGTATCCTGCACATGCTGCCTGCGGTAGCGCAGCTCCAGCAAATGCCTGCTGGCGTATGCGGGCCTGTATGTATATGTGCCGGAGGCCTCGAATGCAGAAGTAATATAACTGCCGGGCGTACGGGCAAACTGCCATTTATTGCTGTCGGTGGTATAAAACCATTCTTCATTCCGGCTGGTAAACACTTTTATACCAAATCCATGCTTCTGTGCCTTGTCTACATAAGGGCGGCTGTACTCCAGTCCAAACTTTTGCGTATAGCCCACCTGCGCCACTATCACCGCGTTTTCCAGGTTGCCCCTGAAGTTCCTGTTTTTCAGGTTAAGCCCTATGTTGGCACGCCTGATATCCCTTTTCTGCTCTACCCACCATACATTAAAATTCCTGTCGGCCAACTTGAAAGTAACTTCAGGAATAATATACCATTGTTCTTTTACTTTGACCTGCCAATCCATAATACCCGGTGCTACACTATCGGCTACCAGTTGTACTTCAATAAAAATCGAAAGGTTGAAAACTCTTTTCTGGTTCAGCTCTAACAGGGATAACACCTCTTCTTTCAGCAGCGAGTCCCCTTCTGCCACATTCATTTCGCGCAGTATGATAGGCCTGCGTGTAACCTTATTTCCGGAGATATGTATCGACCGCAGCCATACCTTATCCGCGGCAGGAGATTTTTTCAATGCGTTGGTAAGTACGCTGTGGCCATTGACTACGCTATCCTGCACCTGTGCATAGGCAGGCACAGCTAATATCAACATGTATATCAGCAGGGGGAAACGCATATTCAGGGCTGCAAGATAATGAGCGGTAAGCACTACTACGAAAAAAAATGGTATAAACCCAAACTTAATAAATGTACAGGCTGTCTATGAAAAAGTACTATAACGAGAAAATCTGTATTTTTAATACGTATGAACCTGAACAAATTAAGTTGCTGGATAATAGGCGCATCTGTGGCATTTGCCTCCTGTAAGCACGACCCGCCTGTGACGCCGAAAACAGGGATTGACCCCGCCTCTACACAATATCCCCTTGAAGTGGCTAATATTATTATAAAGAACTGTGCAACGGCAGGCTGTCATAATGAAGCCAGCTACGCCGGGGCGGGGGGCCTGCGGCTGGATGACTGGCAATACCTGTTTGATGGCGGCAGCAATGGCGCTGTCGCCGTGCCATATAGCCCTGAGTACAGCTCATTATTGTACTTTATTAATCCCGGCCCTTACGACAACATCAGCGTGCAGCCTACCATGCCCTACAATATGCCCCCCCTCAGTAAGGAAGAATATGACATTATCAAACAATGGATAACAGACGGCGCACCTGATAAAAACGGCAATATACCTTTCGGTTCCAATGCGGCTACCCGGCAAAAAGCCTACCTGACACAGCAGGGCTGCGACCTGGTAGGCGTGATAGATGCGGAGAAAAAAGTAATCATGCGCTATATAAAAACGGGCGAGACTCCCGGCAATATAGAGTCTCCGCATTACGTGCAGACTGATAAGCAGGGGCGCTATGCTTATGTATGCTTTACAACA
The DNA here is from genome assembly GCA_964515955.1 of uncultured Flavipsychrobacter sp. Classification (GTDB taxonomy): domain Bacteria; phylum Bacteroidota; class Bacteroidia; order Chitinophagales; family Chitinophagaceae; genus UBA5543. The sequence continues at coordinate 50,481 of CAZEZM010000015.1, forward strand.
GGCAAACTGATACAGAAAATAGATATGCAGACTGACAAAGTAGTCGGCCAGTTGGATATCGCTGCTGCCTTCGCCCAATTTGGCATGGCCAATAATGGCAGAAGCTTCAATATACTGCAGGTATCGGATGATGGCTCAAAACTCATAGCCTCGCAATTGACCAGCAATGGCGCCATTATCATCGTCAACACCGCCAACATGAGTTTAATGGCCAATATCCATACCCTTTCCAATCCGCATGGCATTGCCCCCAACAGGACCTTTGATACTTTCTACATCACCGGGCAGCTGGGCAATGTGGTGTACAAAGCCGTACAGGGTGCCAGCATACAACAAATCCCTATTACACAGGATTTGCCTAAAAATGCGCCTTACCCTAATTCTCCCGACCCGCATGAAATTATCATGTCGCCGGACTATTCAAAGTACTTCCTGACTTGCGAAAACACCAACGAAGTAAGGGTAATGGACAGGCTGGGCGATAGCCTGCTGAAAGTGATACCCGTAGGCAAAAAGCCGCAGGAGGTGGCCATATCCACCACGCAGCCTTACCTGTTCGTTACATGTATTGAGGACGTGTCGCAGGTTTCTTCATTATTCAGGGGCTCAGTATATGTTATCAATTACAACACATTGGAAATAGTGAAACGGATTGACGGGACTTTCTTCCAGCCGCATGGTATAGCTGTAGATGACAGGACCGGCACTTTCTATATAGCCAGCCGCAATGTTACATCAGACGGCCCTGCCCCGCACCATACATCAGACTGCGGAGGGCGCAACGGCTACTACCAGGTATACGACCTCAATACTTTAGCGCCCGTAAACGGTAGGAGGTACGAGGTGACCCCGGACCCTTATTCCATCAACATGCGATTTAAATGATAATTTGCTCCATGCAATAAAAGAGCCGTCTATATGACGGCTCTTTGTATTTTTGGCATATGCTTACAGTTTCATTGCATGGGATAGCTATTTCAGCGGCGAGGGGTTTATACGCTGAAGAGCATTTACTAAATAATCATTTCCAGGTAGATACCGATGTATTTATGCCTGCAGAAAAGGTTGATGCTTTACCTTTTGTTGACTATACCCTGATAAGAAAAGCAGTGGACGATGCGTTCTGCCGGAAATACGATACGCTGGAGCAATTTATACAAGACATACATAAAAAGCTGAAGGCTGAATTTCCTCACGCGGAAAAAATCCGCATAGCTATCCGCAAACTCAATCCCCCAATGAACGGGCAGACAGCTTATGCACAAGTTGTTTATGAGGGTTGATGCCTTAACTTTATATCATCGTGAAACTATGCCTCTATATACTATTCTGTTGCACTGCCCTGTTATTTGGCGGCTGTAAGCACGACAAAGTGCAGCCCGCAGGCGGGGATACAGCTCCCGACAACTATCCCGAAGCTGTAAAAAAAATACTGGTAGATAAATGCGCCACAGCGGGCTGCCACAACGAAGCCAGCTATACAGGTGCAGGTGGGTTGAGGCTGGATGCCTGGGATAATTTATTTGAGGGCGGCAATAACGGCGCCGCAATAGTGCCGTTTAACATCGAAAACAGTTCACTGCTCTATTTCATCAATACTTTTCCTGAGCTGGGACCTACAGCTATACCTGCCATGCCCTACAACCAGCCGCCACTCAGCAAAGATGAATACCTGTTGTTGCGCGATTGGGTAGCAGCAGGCGCCCCTGATAAAAATGGAAATATTGCGTTCAGCACAAATGACGCTACAAGGCAAAAAATATATGCCGCGCAGCAGGGCTGCGACCTGGTGGCGGTAATTGATGCTGAAAAAAAACTGGTGATGCGTTACATACCCGTGGGCAAAAATTACAGCCGTGAACAGCCTAACAATATTGTAATGTCGCCCGACGGCAGGCACGCATACATATCCTTCTGGAATGCAGCTTTGATACAAAAAATAGATACCCGCACCGATAGTGTGGTAGCAGAAGTGGAGATGCCCCGTTCTTTTCAGAAAGCTATACAACTAAGCAGCGATGGCACACAACTGATAGCCTGCAACTGGTATACGCAAGACCTGCTGCTGGTAAATGCCGTAAACATGAATATCATCAGCAACCTGGGGCGTAATATACCATTCATAGGAGGGTTTGCAGCAGCGCCAGGCAACGTGTTCTACGCTACATCGCAATTCGGCAATACGGTGTACAAAATACTACCTGGCGGTAGTTACAGCGCAATAAGTATAGATGATAATCCGCCTGTACAGGAAACAGCAACCGGTACGCCCGACCCTTACCGCATTGCCATGTCGCCCGACAAAAGCAAATATTTTGTCAGCTGTACAGGTACCGGCGAGGTACGCCTGATGGATGCAGCTACAGACAGGCTTATCAAAACAATAACAGTAGGTAATAATCCGCAGGAGATGGCAGTCAGTAAATCCGAACCCTACCTCTTTGTCAGTTGCATGAATGATACCATATCCACATTGGAAGTGGGTAGCGTGTATGTTATTAATTACCACACGGGCGATGTAGTAAAAAAGATAACAGGAAAGTTTTTTCAGCCCTATGCACTGGCAGTTGACGACAGGAATGGCACCCTGTACGTTTTTAGCAGAAACGAAGACAGGAATGGGCCACCACCACACCACAGCGGCCCGTGTTCAGGACGAAACGGATTTTACCAGGTGTACAACCTGCATACACTGGAGCCATATAATGGCAAACGCTATGAAATATCTGTTGACCCATATGGTGCAGCAGTGCGGTTCTCACAATAAAAAATGCATTAACGGTATAATTCAATTTTAAAATCATCGAGATAAAAACGGTACTTACCCGTATTCCATATGTCCAGGGTCACCACTTGCCCCTCCTTTAAGCCGCCAGGCATTTTTACGTAAAAATACACATCGCCCCACAGGCCATACTCAACATGGTCCAGTATATAATCGTTATCGCCCGCATGTGAGCAGCTACCGTCTGCCAGGCCAATTTTATTATCAATTTTACAGGGTTTCCAATACACATAATTATTGTCCGCATCCTGCACGCCAAATATAAAATAGTGGGGATTGTAATGCGCGAAATCGGGCCGCATAAACCTGCCGCTGCATTTCAGCCATGTAACACCGGCAAAGTCAGCCTTTTTATAGATGAGTTTTATTTTATCCGCAAAATACTCTTCGCCATTCCTTACATGATAAACATAACCCGTAGTATCATTAGGGTCTGCCTCGTAATGGTCGTCCCGCGGTGTATTGAAATCCTGGTAAACTAGGGTAGATATTTTCGTCAGCTTTGTGGTATCGGGTTGAAACTGGTCGAGGTCTGCTACGAGCATGTCCTCGTACGTAAGCCTGTTTTTAAACAGCATTTGCAGGTAAAACCGGGTATTTGCGTAATCACTATCAAATTTTTTCTGTGCCTGCAGGCAGGCCAATGAATAAATAGCCCCGATACTAAGCACACAAAAAGCTGTAACCATTGCCCTTGCCACCAGGCCCTTCTTAGCTATATATTGAATAAACGCTGTAAAAGGTATAGCCAGTAAAGGATACATATGTATCATAGGGCGCGAACCGAAGCCGTTTATATAATTATAACAATACCAGGAGTAAATAATGTAAATATAAACCGGTAATATTACCAGTACCGGCACCAGCCATACACGAAACGATTTGTATAAAAACAGGCCGGTCACAGCAAATATCATGACAGGTGCATATGGCAGCCAACCATTGCCCATAGAAAACAAACCCTTAATAATTTCCGGGTGTGCCCAGTTAAATGATTGCCCCAGGTAACTGTAGTAGAGGTAACTACCGGTGATGTATTTCCAGTACAGCATTTGTGGAATAGCAGGCAGTACAAAAAAGAAAGCAGCAATCAACACCTTTTTGTAATGCAGTTTCAAAAACTGCCACTTCCACCGCAGTGATGCTTTGTTGTGCACACCATACATCAGGGGTATCAGCACACATATTATATCGCTTGGCCGCATTACAGTGATAAACCCTGCGGTAAAACCAACGACAATAAAAGAGAATGTAGCATGGCGTTGGTGCAGCCCGTATGTGCTATACATAAGTACGGCATAGAGAAAAAATAAGGGTATATGGCTCATGCCTGCCTGTCCGAATGTGAACCAGAACATATTGGTAGCCAGTAATATCAGTGCCAGGCTAAGCAGCGAGGGTATATAGCTGAAATATTTCCTCAGCAGGGTGAACAACAGCACCATACCACATAGCGCATAAAACAGGCTACTGATACTTATGGCTATTTTGTAGGTATTACTATAGCCATTGGCAGGCAGCCCTGCCAGTTTTTCGTACAGGTGTGCGCCTATAAAAAACGGGAATTCCATCAGCGATACAGGATAGGTGTACTGGTTCAGCCAATGTGCTAACCCTGCTTCTATACTGTATTCCTTCATGAGTGCAGTGTAGTAGTATATACCACCGTGCAGCCCGGCTTCCGGCGGCAGTTTTTCCATATCCTGCAGATTATTATAGATAACTGCAGCGGGCAGGTACACATAATACCCCATTACATCGCCCATAAATATATGCCGCGTGGGGTTGTACTTTTTCATGAAAGAAAACCCCAGGATAATGGTTATAGAAAAAATCAGTATGGTAAATAGCTTACGAGGCATCAGGGATTATTTCGCAGGTTGAAGTTATATTATTCGGGTTGGTAAGCATAGCATTTGTTTGACGCTATTGAAATATCCTACATTTGCACCATGGTCACCAAACTCTCAGTAAATATTAATAAAATAGCGACCCTGCGCAATAGCAGGGGGGGTAACGTACCTGATGTTTTGCAGGCTGCCATCAATTGCCAGTTGTTTGGCGCAGACGGCATTACCGTACATCCCCGGCCCGATGAGCGGCATATACGCTACAGCGATGTGGTGCAAATAAAACCCATCATCACTACTGAGTTTAATATAGAAGGGAACCCTAAGGTGGAAAAATTTGTGCAACTGGTGTTGGACACCCGCCCTGACCAGGTAACACTGGTGCCGGATACTGAAGGCCAGCTCACTTCTGACCACGGCTGGGATACCATAAAAGAGGCTGCCTACCTGCGTGAGATAATCGCTGTTTTTAAGCAGGCGGGCATCAGGGTATCCATATTCGTAGACCCGGTGGCCGATATGGTAGCTGCCGCAGCCGATACCGGTACTGACAGGATAGAACTGTACACTGAAGCTTACGCCAAAGACTATCATCATGACAGGAATAAGGCCATAGCACCATACATCAACGCCGCCGTAACAGCCGCTGAAAAAAAACTGGGCATTAATGCCGGCCACGACCTGGATATGCATAACCTGCAATTCTTCGCTAAATCCATCCCGGGCCTGCTGGAAGTATCTATAGGCCATGCCCTGATAGCAGATGCATTGTACTATGGGCTGGAAAACGCTATACAACTCTACAAACGCCAGCTTCAGTAATCCATTAACATACTAATAACATTTTATTAACAAGCTGAACTGATCGTTATGTTAAGTTAATTCATTGACTATTAATAATAAATGGATTAGATATACATCAAATATTAATTTATATTACTGTGTAAAATGAAGCATTGATAATAAACAGTATAACTGCATTAACATTTGATATTTTTGTAACAAGAGAGGAAATAAAGGGAAAAAAAACAGACAGAACACACCCGCCTTACTTAAAACATATAGAGAGTTTTTAACGGTACTTGGATTCTTATGACAAAGCAAATATTTGCACTGGTAATATTGTGCACAGTAGTCGTATTCTCAAAAAACAGCTACGCACAGGCGCCGGTGGCTTCCTTTTCAGCTAATAAAACATCAGGGTGTTCCCCGGTAGTGGTACAATTTACCGATCAAAGTACGGGTAGCCCCACGAGTTGGCATTGGGACCTGGGCAATGGCGGCAGCTCTACGCTGCAAAACCCCTCGGCCTCTTATATTACACCCGGCACGTATACGGTTATCCTCACGGCTACCAATAGTAACGGCAGTACTAAAGACACCGCCTATATCACAGTACATACATCTCCTACAGTTGCCTTTACTGCTGATACTACTACGGCATGCGGTACCAAAACGGTTACATTCACCAACCAAACCATACCAGGTGCAGGTGGCACGGTATCCTATTTCTGGGATTTTGGAGACGGTGATTCTTCCACAGCAATCAGTCCTACACATACATATACCTATCTCGGCACTTTTGCAGTTTCCTTAGTGGTCATCAACAGCAATGGCTGTACAAGCACACTCACTAAAAATAATTACGTCAAGGTTGTATCAAAACCAACAGCGGCATTTACCACCAACAATACCTCAAGTTGCAATGCACCATTCCAGGTGACATTCAGCAATACCAGCAGCAATGGTGTGTCTTATGCATGGAATTTTGGCGACGGCAATACGTCAACTGCTTCCAACCCGGTACATACCTATACATCATCCGGCACCTACACCGTACGGTTGATTGCAACAGGTGCCAACGGATGTAAAGATACCCTGACCCGCAACGCGTATATCGTTATCGGGCAGGTAAATGCCAACTTTACCACCAGCAGCCCGGTATGCGCAGGGCAAAATGTCACGTTCAGCAACACCACCACACCCGGCCCCGGTGGCAGCAGGTTGTGGAACTTCGGCAACAGCGCTACAAGCACCGCACTCAATCCCGTATATACCTACACCACCCCCGGCAGCTACACCGTGACACTGATAGAGCAGTATGCCAATAACTGTAATGATACGGTGCAAAAAACCGTGACTGTCAACCCTAAGCCATCTGCCATGTTTACCTCAGCAGATACGGTGGCTTGCTCAGTACCATTCTCGGCCAGCTTTACCAATACCTCCACCGGTGCGTCAAGTTACTCCTGGTCGTTTGGTTCAGGTAGTTCTACCGCAACCAATCCCACGCATATATATAATGCCCTGGGCACATATTCAGTTAGGCTTATTGCCATCAGCAGTTCAGGCTGCAGGGACACTTTTACCAGGAATAATTATATAAAATTGCAAGTACCCGTAGCTACGCTCACGGCCAGCCCCGATAGTACCTGTGCCAATACAACGGTACAGTTTAGCTCTACGCTGAACAGCCCGTTATATGCCACCAATTACCGTTGGAATTTTGGCGATGGCAGCAGCATAGTCAATTGCGCAGCCTGCAACACACAAACACATGCATACAGCAGCAATGGCACCTATACCGTGACGCTGGTAGTAACAACCGCAAGCGGCTGCCACGATACAGTTACAAAAAATATTACAGTCAGTTCAAAACCTACCGCGGCATTTACCGGCACACCGCTCACTATATGTCCCGATGCTACGGTAAGTTTCACTAACAGTTCTACAGGGGCGACATCATACTTCTGGATGTTCGGCGATGGCTTTACGGCTAATACTACCAGCCCGGGCCATACATATAACACAACCGGCACTTACAACGTGACGCTGGTAGCTTCTAACAACGGATGTAAAGATACGCTCACACGTACCAACTATGTAAACGTGCAGCTGCCCCATGCAGACTTCTACCCCACATTTCAATGCAGCGCCAGGATGACCTATACCTTCCTGGACAGCTCCATAGGTGCAAACACTTATAACTGGGATTTTGGAGATGGTAATACATCAACTACGGCCGGTAACGTAACGCATACTTATACCACTCCGGGTTATTACGATGTAGAACTAAGGGTATATAATTCGGCAAGCGGTTGTTATGATACTATTACGAAAAGAATAAGCGCAATACCTATTACCGTACCCAATATCACAGCAAGCGATACCACCATTTGCAAAGGCGACCTGCTGAGCATTACCCGTACTGCATCTACCAACATGATACATGATTTCTATTTAGGTACGCAAAAGTGGACAACTACAAATACAATCGCGCAGTTTTTCGCGAATACTATCGGTGCGATAGATATCAAAATTGTAGTGACAGACAGCGCGGGTTGCAAGGATAGTCTGGTAAAACCGAACCATGTAAAAGTAGGCGGAGCAAATGTGAACTTTACCGCGACTAACGTGAATCCCTGTAAAAATGCCTATACTACATTCCAGGACATCAGTACGCCGGGCGGATTTTCTATTGTAAACAGGTTTTGGGATTTCGGCGATGGTACACAGGCAAACACGTCTTCCGATACAGTATCTCATTCTTTCAACAACTCCGGCCCATATACCATAAAACTGATAGTAACAGATGCCAACGGATGTAAGGATTCGCTGACCAAAATTCATTTTATATATTCCCACAAACCAACGGCCCAATTCCAGTCTGTTGATACTATTGTTTGCGCCGGCGATACCGTGAATTTTCAAAACAGTTCGGGCGGTACCAGTTTCACGTCGTTCTGGCTGTTTGGCGATGGCAACACAAGTACAAGCACTACACCAGCGCATATATATAATACGGTGGGCAACTATACCGTCAAACTAATTATTACCGATAGTTTCGGTTGCAAAGACTCTATGACAAGGGTGGATTATATCAAAGTGCAAAAGCCTACCGCTGCGTTCACTATGAGCGATTCTGTAGGGGATTGTCCGCCGCTAACTGTATACATGACCAACACATCTGTAAACAGCAGCAGCTATGCATGGACCTTCGGCAATAATAACCAGTCATCGTTCGTGAACCCATCTACTACCTATACTTATCCCGGGGTATATACTGTAAAACTGGTAGCTAAAAATATCGCCGGGTGCAAAGATTCAACTACAAAAACTGTTACCGTAAACGGCCCTACAGGTTCATTTTCGTACACACCGGTTACAGGTTGCAATCCGCTAACTGTACAGTTTACAGCTATTTCCAACAACACAACATCATATATCTGGGACATGAATAACGGTTTTACCCAGACCACGGCCACCGGCTCATATTCTTATACGTATACACAAACAGGCAGGTACGTGCCCAAGCTGATATTGAGCGATGGCGCACTCTGCCAGGTGCCTATACAAAACATGGATACTGTTTCCGTAGATGAACTGGAAGCGGATTTTTCTTTCGCCGCTGCTGGCAACCTCTGCAATACAGATACAGTATATTTCAACGATACCGTACTGGAAACATTATCCGGCATCACCACACGTGCATGGACTTTCGGCGACGGCGGAACAAGCACCGCACCAGATCCATCCCATTATTACAATGCTCCCGGCACTTACCAGGTACGCCTTATTATAACCAATTCAAACGGTTGTTCTGATACCGTGATCAAAACAGTGATTGTAAACGGACTACCACCGGTAAATATTATTGCAAGTGCCGATTCACTTTGCCCCGGGCAGCCAACCGGGATACAATTAACTGCAAGTGGTGCATCCACCTATACCTGGACACCATCTACAGGACTAAGCTGCACTAATTGCGCCAACCCGCAGGCGAACCCGGCCATTACTACAACATATATAGTAACCGGTACAGACACCAACGGATGTACAAATAACGACACAGTAACTATTCATGTAAAACCGAAGCCGGTCATCACTGCCTCTGCCGATACCACCATATGCGGGGGTGAAACACTGCAATTGCTGGTATCAGGTGCGGGTACATATGTATGGTCGCCGGCAACGGGGTTGTCCTGTACTACCTGCGCCAATCCCCTGGCAACACCTTCTTCCACAGATACATTCACCGTTATCGGGACAAATAGCTACGGCTGCAGCGATACTGATGAAGTAGTCGTTACGGTAGTGCCCAAACCTGTTGTAACTGCCGGCAGCAATCCTACAATATGCAATGGCGATACCACGCTGTTGGTAGCTACGGGGGCAACATCATACCTGTGGTCGCCCGCAGGTACTCTTTCATGCAGCACCTGCGACAGTACGCTTGCTTATCCTTCCGCTACTACTATATACTCAGTAATTGGCACTGCTGCAAACGGGTGTAAAGACACAGCGAATGTCACGGTTAACGTAAATGCATTGCCCGTGGTAAGTGCAGGGGCCGATAAGGAAATATGCACGGGCAGCAGTACCACGCTGCTGGCTACAGGCGCTACCACATACACATGGACCCCCGCTACAGGATTATCCTGTACCAATTGCGCTAACCCTACAGCTAATCCTGCATCTACCACTACCTATATTGTAAGCGGTACCGATGGCAATAGCTGTACGGACAGGGATACTGTTATCGTCACCGTTCATCCTCTGCCGGTAGTGAGCGCCGGGTCGGATAAGACAGTGTGCAAAGGCCTGGGTGTTACTCTACAGGCAACAGGGGCCGATACATTTACCTGGACACCGACAACGGGTTTGAGTTGTACCAACTGCGCCAGTCCTACAGCCACGCCCACAACCACTACTACATATATTGTAACAGGTATTGACACCAACGGCTGCTCAGCAAAAGATACGGTAACTGTTTTCGTCAACCCGCAACCACTGGTCAGTGCGGGTACTAACAAAACTATTTGCCTGAATGATTCCGTACAATTACTGGCTACCGGTGCAGCTACTTATACATGGTCGCCTGCTACGGGCTTGAGTTGTACTAATTGCGCCAGCCCCAAAGCCGGGCCATCTGCCACTACTATCTATACTGTAATAGGTACAGATGCAAACGGCTGCATGGATACGGCAACAGTGACTGTAAAAGTCAACCCGCTGCCTGTTATCAGTGCCGGGGCCAACAAGTCCATATGTAGTGGCAGCAGCGTACAACTGACCGCTACAGGGGCCGCTACATACAACTGGTCGCCCACTTCAGGTTTATCCTGCGGCAACTGCCCCAATCCTACCGCAAGCCCCACCACCACTACAGTATATACCATAACCGGTGTAGACACTAATGGATGCATCGGCACCGGGCAAGTAACCGTGGTTGTTAATCCCTTACCATCGGTGAGTGCTGGCAGCAACCAAAGTATATGCGCCAACGACTCTGCGCAACTACAGGCAACAGGCGCGGACACATTTACCTGGACGCCATCAACAGGATTGAGCTGTACCAACTGTGCCAATCCCAAAGCCAGTCCCACAACCACTACTATTTATACAGTAACAGGCACCGACACCAACGGCTGCGTCAACACATCAACCGTTACTGTTACTGTAAAACCATTGCCTACTGTAAATGCCGGAAACGATGTGGCTATTTGCCTGGGCTCCACTACGCAACTACAGGCTACAGGAGCTGGCACATCAGGTACTTACCAATGGACGCCAGCTACCGGCTTGAGTTGTTCTAATTGCCCTAATCCTGTTGCCGGACCTATAGTTACAACCACCTATATCGTTACGGGTACAGCAACCAACCTGTGTAAAGACGCAGATACCGTGACTGTAAAAGTCAACCCTTTGCCGGTTGTATCGGCTGGTGCCAACGTGGATATATGTAAGGGCGATTCCGTTCAGTTGCAGGCTACTGGCGCAGCTACTTATACATGGTCGCCCCCGGTGAAATTATCCTGCACGGGTTGCGCTTCGCCCTTTGCCAAACCGGATACCACAATTACCTATACCACCATTGGCGTAGATACTAATGGCTGTAAAGACACAGCAATGGTAACAGTAACCGTGAAACCCTTGCCGGTAGTATCCGTTTCAGCATCGCGCAGCAAAATATGCGAGAATGATACAGTACAGCTACAGGCTACCGGCGGCTCTCCGTATAGCTGGTTCCCCAACAATAATATTTCGTGCCAGACATGCGCTAACCCTATAGCCACTTTGCAATATCCCACCACTTTTTACGTAACAGGTTACCTCAATGGCTGTGGAGATACCGCTACTGTATTTGTAGATGTAATACCCAAGCCCAACGTATCTGCCGGGCCCGACCGTGAATATTGTATAGGTGGCGCGGATACCCTGAAAGCATCCGGCGCGCAGACATATAGCTGGTCGCCGGCCAACGGGCTGAGTTGTACTAACTGCCCTGCTCCTTTGGCCAACCCGGTTACTACTACTGTTTACACCGTTACCGGAACGGATAGTATCGGGTGTAAAGCTTCAGATGATGTCACTGTCATTGTTAACCCGCTTCCGGTTATCAACGCAGGAGAAGACAAGACTGCATGTGAAGGCAAGCCCGTACAATTACTGGCAGGCGGCGGGGTTAGTTATGTATGGACACCTGCATCTGGCCTCAGTTGTGTTAACTGTGCCGACCCCATTGCCACTATTGCTAACACCGCCACTTATACAGTAACAGGTACAGACGCAAAAGGCTGTACCAACAAAGATGATGTAACGATAAATGTAATCAACAGGCAACCCGTCACTTTCAGCCAGGATGATTCGATATGCACAGGACAAGAGATTGCTTTAACTGCTACTGGCGGCACTGCATATAGTTGGTCGCCGGCGGAAAGCCTGTCTGACCCACTGGGAGAAAGCACGGTGGCAAACCCCCGCAATACCACACGTTACAGGGTTATTATCAAACAAGGCGATTGCTTTACCGATACAGGTTATACCACCATCTACGTGTTTGACTACCCTGAAATAAATGCAGGCCCCGACCTGGAACTGAAGGGCGGCACTGAAATAAGGATAGAAACCAGGAGCAGTAATGTAAAAAGTTACCTGTGGACGCCGGTAGAGGGTTTGAGTTGCTCAGGCTGTGCCAGCCCGGTAGCATCGCCCAGGCGCACTACTACCTACAAGGTGCTGGCTACCTCGCCCCAGGGTTGCACTGCCGAAGATGACGTTACTGTATATGTTAGCTGCGGCAGCGACCAGTTGTTCATAGCTAATACTTTTACACCCAACAACGACGGGGTTAACGATATCTTCTTCCCGCAGGGCAAGGGGCTGTCTGTAGTACAGCGGTTCAGCGTTTACTCACGCTGGGGAGAGCTGATTTTTGACAGGCAGAACATTCCGTTGAATGATGCCACATATGGATGGGACGGCACCTACAAAGGCGACCCGTTGAAGCCCGATGTGTTCGTATATATCATAAGGGCCGTTTGCGAGGATGGCCAACCCATTGAAATTAAAGGTGATATTTCTTTGCTGCATTGACGAATATCAATGTCCGCGATATAAAAACATTCTAAATTGGCTTTATGAAACGAGCATGTAAAAGTTCGGATTTTGCAAACGGGGGTTATTCTCAAACGAAAAGGTATTTTTTGATACCCCTGCTGCTGCTTGCACTACAAAGTACAGCACAGGATATACATTTCTCGCAATTTTACGAGAACTCCATCATGCGCAATCCGGCGCTTACGGGTATCTTCAGCGGGGATTATAAAGTTGGGGCCAACTATCGTACACAATGGAGTAATATATCAGTACCGTTTAAAACGATTCTTGTTTGCGCCGAGACACGCATTGCCACTAATAAGGCTGTGGGCGATTATCTCAGTTTCGGGGTAGCGGGCACATACGATATGGCAGGTAGTATCAGCTTCAACAGTATGCAAATATATCCTGCTTTGAATTATAACAAGTCGCTGGAAGACACACGCAACTCTTACCTGTCTGTGGGTTTTGCGGGAGGATACATACAACGCTCCATCGATTTTTCAAAAGCTACTTTCAGCACACAATACGTCAATGGCAGTTATTCATCTGCTAACATGTCCGGCGAAAATTTTAATAACACTACGCTCAGCAACTATGACGTGGCAGCAGGTATCAGCCTCAACAGTTCTGCCGGGCCAGCCAATATTGTCAACTACTATGTAGGTGTTTCCGCATTTCACCTCAACAAGCCTAAGCAAACTTTCAAAGATGAGAACGTCCTGATTGTATTGGCGACAAAATATGGCGCCAATGCAGGTTTCAGCTGGAGGATAAATAGCCAATTCGGGCTGACCGGCCATATGGATTACAACAAACAAGGGACTTATACAGAGGTTATAGCAGGCGGTATGGCCAGTTGGCAAACCATTAACGAGAGCAGTAAAAATTTAAAGATATACGCCGGGCTGTTTTTCCGCATGAAAGATGCGGTTATCCCGACCTTTAAAGTGGATTATGATATCTATTCACTTACTTTCTCTTATGATGTCAATACTTCAGGCCTCAAGCCCGCCTCCGCGGGCGCGGGTGGTTCAGAGGTTTCGCTGTTCATCAAAGGTCGTTATAACAAATCATCTCAATATGGCAGCAATGTAAGTTGCCCCCGTTTCGACCATATGCTGCAGGGTGACCCCGGCATGTACAACTAAATAAAACAAGGGGCGCATCAAACGATGCGCCCCTTGTTGATACAATCAATTTATTAGTTTTTTTATTCCGCATTCTCTGTAGCACCCTCAAATACGAATTTGAAACCTATGCCGTGAATGGTTTGCAGTTCTACACCCGGCTGGTCTTTCAGGTATTTGCGCACTTTGGTGATAAAAACATCCATGCTCCTGCCCAGGAAGTAATCTTCCTTGCCCCATACGTTCAGCAATATTTCATCGCGCTTCAATACCTTGTTGGCGTTGTTGCACAGGTATTTTATCAGGTCGGCCTCGCGCTGAGTCAGTTGCTTGTCTTTAGCGCCGCCACGCAATACGAGGTTGTTGTAGTCAAACTCCAGGTTGCCCAGCTTGATAGAGTCCGCCATTTCCTCCTCGTGCTTCATCGTGCGCTTCAGGAACACCTCCAGGCGCAGCAACAACTCCTGCATGTTGAACGGCTTGGTGATATAATCATCGGCACCACTGCGGAAACCGGCTATTTTATCATCGTCCATCGACTTGGAGGTAAGTAACAGGATGGGTATATGCTGGTTTTTCTGGCGTATCTGGTTGGCCAGGCTCATGCCGTCCTTCTTGGGCAGCATTACGTCCAGCAGGCAAATGTCAAAATTGTGTTTCATAAACTGCTGCCAGGCAGCCTCCGCATCGGGGCAATGCACCACATCGTAACCATTTTTGGTCAGGCTGTCTTTTACTACATAACTCAGCGTGGCATCGTCTTCTACAAGTAGTATTTTCGCTTTATCCGCCATAATTTACATTAAGATTATTTCCCGGTAATCGACTTGTTCGTTAAAATCTGTCTTTCTCTTATGGATTGCAAGATACAAATCCCCCACTGCATGTATATATATTTTCCGGAAAAATTGTGGCTGCCGGAAATATATAACCTGTTGGTGGTGAGTGCGTGTACTGTCAAATCGGCTACAATATAATTGATTAGCTGATAAAATGGAAGTAAGAGGGATAAAATATAGAATTTAGAGCGTATATGTATAAGGTTTCCGCTGTTGGTTAAGTATCACGCCTGAAACGGACACTTTCTGGTCCTTTTGTCAAGGCAAAGCTGTTATCTCAAATACCTGCATCCTCCCGTCATTATACACCACCGGGAAGGGACGCCCCAGTTCATCGCGGAAAATGAAGCTATCGGGATTGCCGCGGTACAGGTAGTAGAAGTATTGTACCCCGTAGCGGCGCATATCTTTCAGTAGTAATGGTTGTACGGCGGCTGTGGGCATGTTGTAATAGGTATTGCCGCTATGGTAGGCTATGCGTTCTATATAGTGTACATCGGCGCCACTGTTTACATTCGTGGCGAAGCTGCCGCTGATGCCTTCCTGTTGCAGCAGCTGGGCCATTTCGTAGGCATCCTGCCCGTCCAGGTACATCTCCTGCATTTCCTTCAGGGGTGTTACTAAATAGCTTAGAGCGAATATCCATATGATTACCCTTTGCAGCAACGGGGTTACATATTGCTGTATATGCTGTACACCCCATGTGCCTATGATGAAGCTGAGGGGCAGGGTGTACCATATATACCTCGGCTCGAAGTTGATGAGCAAAAAGCTGAGCGGGAAAAGCAGGAAAGCCAATACCACTACCCATTGCTGTGTACTCAGCTCTGCTCTTATCTTTTTAGACAATGCCATACTCAACCCCAGCAGCCATACCACGGCGTAGAAAGCCGATATAGCCCCCATACTCTGCACCAGTTTGATAGCATTGTACACCACCCTTACTATTTGTAGTGCAAAGAGCTTTAATGAGCTATAGAAATGCGGCGTATCGCCGTTTGCCCACCAGGGGTCTTCCCAATAGTAAGGACTGTCGGTATATACGGGTGGCAGTAGTACCTCAATGCCCTCCTTCCAAATAGGGTGCCCCAGCAGGTACCAGCTCAGGTTCAGCTTACCGGCGGTGCCGGTCATCCATGCGCCGTATTTTTCATGCAGTTGATATATCCAGGGCAGGCTTGCGGCTATCATCACCAGTATAGCTGTTGCAGATATGGTGAGCCATTGTTTTCGGTTGCCACTGGTGATGAAGAAAGTACAGGCGATGGTATTGAGTATAAAAAAGTGGAAACCGTATTGCTTGGCAAAGTAGGCCAGTGTGCCGGTAATGCCCAGCACAATCCATATCAGTGGTTTTGTAGTAAAATTGTCATATATCATAATGCGCAGCCCTATGAGCAAAAAACCGCACATCCAAAGGTCGCTGAAGGTTTGCATGTACACCGCATAACAGAGGAACAGGGCCAATGTGAAAGCCATCAGCCATTGTATGCCCCGCTTGATGCTGAGCACCGTCGCCAATGCCTGGCTGCCATACAGGAATGCCACAGCCCCCAGCGTATTAACAATAATAGCTGACGGAATAGCATTCAGCCCGGTTTGCATCACCATAGCTGTCAGCCAAATACTCCAGGGGCTCCAGTAGCCGTTGATGGCTTTGTCATAATCGCCTTCGGCATAGCGCTTAGCTATTGTCAGGTAAGCGGTCGCATCAGGGTCTATATAATACTGGTACCAGGGGTACAGCAGCCATACACCTATGCACAGCACGGCGGCTGCGGCAAAAAACGGGCTGTATGTACTTGTCTTATCCAGTGTATGCAACTGATTACCAAAAGGTAAAATAACAATTTTCCCATGGCATTATTTAAGAAAGCCTTAGCTAAATATCCCCCCTGTTTATCAATGCATTAGCCTTATATTTGATGCTGTGAGCTTTATATATCCATTATTTCTGCTGGCGGGGTTGGTTTTGGCCATACCTGTGCTCATACACCTCTTCAACCTGCGCAGGTACAAGACGGTGTATTTTCCGCACACCCGTTTCCTGAAGAATATACAGCTACGCTCGCAAAAACAATCGCAGATACGGTACAAGCTGCTGCTGGCACTCAGGATGCTCTTCTTGCTGCTGCTGGTGCTGGCTTTTGCCCAGCCATACTTTGCCGGGGCTGATAAGAAGGATACCGGTAACCGCCTGCAGGCCATATATATAGACAATTCTGGCAGTATGAGCCTGAAGAAGGAATCGCAGCGCCTGGTGGATATAGCTAAAGAAACCGCCCGCAGGCAGGTACGCAATGCAGCCCCGGGTACAAAGTTTGTATTGTTGACGAATGACCGCCCTGTAAGCTACCGCCCCATGCCTGCCGAGCAGGTATTGGCAGAACTGGGCGCTATTGATATTTCTTCCTCGCCCAAAGATGCGGGGCAGGTATTATCCCTGCTGGGCAGCATTACCGAAACCGAAGCCTTGCCTGCCGCCGATTTGTATTATTATTCTGACTTTCAGCAGAGCGCAGTGGGCAATCCGCCTGAGGCTATGGATAATGTCACCGTATATGCCATACCATTTACAGGCAACAAGATTGCTAATGTATATATAGATACCGCCTGGATGACCAACCCCGTAGTGCAGGCGGGGGAAAGCAATGAACTGGTAGTGCGTGCCCGCCTGTATGGCGATGCACCCGAACAGGACCCTGTGCTGAACCTGCTGGTAAACGGGCAGGTGAAGAGTGCGGCTACACTCAGTTTTAACGAGGACAAAGAAAGTACAGATACCATTAGCTTCAGGGTGAATGATGCAGCCTGGCAGCAGATAGAACTGGTAATAGGTGATGAATCGGTTCGTTTTGACGATACATTCCGTATAACGGCACGCAGCACGCCCAACCTGTCGGTACTGGTGCTGAACGAGGGTGCATCCAGTCCGTATATACAGGCGGCTTTCAGGGCGTACAATGGTTTCAGGCTGAATAATGTGAATATAAACAATCCCCCCGCCGATTGGACTGAATACAACCTGGTAATCGTAAATGGCTGTACCCGCATCAGCCCTGAACTAGGTAAACAACTGGCCAAAGCGCAGCAACTGGGGCAGACCATCTGCATCTTCCCCAGCAGAACAAGTAACTACGCCGCACTAAACGAGGGCTTGAAAGAAATAAGTGATATCTCCATATCGGGTATAGATACGGCAGCACAGGCAGCTACCACGCTACAGCAGGGCAGCACCCTCGTCCGCGATTTGTTTGAGTCTGTACCTGAGAATGTACAACTACCAGTTGCTAACTGGCATTATGTACTACAGTCAGGCCTTACCGCCAACAGGCAATCAATACTCAGCTTCCGCAATGGCGACCCGCTGTTTGCACAATACTGCCCCTACAACGGGCAGTTATATATATTATCAACAGGTATAGATCTGCAGTCGGGCAATTTTCCGTCCAGTTATTTTTTCGCGCCGTTCCTGTACCAGATGGCAGTACAGTCGAAGGGTGGTAATGTATATGCGCTGACATTGGGTGGCAGGCAACCTGCCTATATCCCATTAAACAATTCCAGCGACCGTAATATGGTCAGGCTGTACCACGACGGACGGGAGGCTATTCCCCCGCAACGTTCTTATGGTGCAGGCCTGCATGTGTTTGTGGATGAGGTAGTCAACTCGCCTGGCTTTTATACCCTGGCCGCATCGGGCAGCGATACTACTATTGTGGCTGTAAACACCAACCGGGCGGAATCGCAACTGGCCACGATAGATGCAGGTAGCCTGGAAGATATATGGAAAGGTATAGATATACAGGTGATAAGCGCCGATGAAATAAGCAGCAAAGGCGGCCGCAGCAACTGGGGAGGTTTCCCGCTTTGGAAAGTTTGTGTTATTTTAGCCCTGTTAATGCTGGCCGCCGAAACATTTGTTCTGGCGGGCAGTCTTCGCAAACCAACTGCTGCTACAGAATAGCCATTTATGCAATTGCACATCAGACAGGCTAAAGTGTCCGACCCCGCTTCGGAATTCCATAATAAAGTTGTTGATATTATTATAAAAGATGGTATCATCGGCAAAGTAAGTGTCTCGGCTAAAAAGACAGGGGAAACCATTATTGAGGCAGCGGGTAAAAAAGTATATGCTTCCGGCAAGGGGGTAATATATATAAGCCCCGGCTGGGTAGATATACTGGCAGACTATGCAGAGCCCGGCCACGAACAGAAAGAAACAATTAAATCAGGACTGGCTGCTGCTGCTAAGGGCGGGTTTACAGATGTATTCCTGGCACCAAATACCGAGCCTGCTGTCAGCACCAAATCAATTATAGAATTTATATTAAAGAAAGCATCGGGTAATGTTGTGAGCCTGCACCCGCTGGGCAGTGTATCGCAGAATATAGAAGGTAAAAGCCTGGCTGAGATGATGGATATGCAGGCGCATGGCGCTATCGCCTTCTCCGACGGCTGGAAACCCGTGCAGAATGCCGGGCTGATGCTGAAAGCACTGGAATATATCAAGGCCTTCAACGGTACATTGATACAGATACCTGAAGATGCTTCTATTGCAACTACGGGACTGATGCACGAGGGCATAGCCTCTACCAGGTTGGGTATGCCGGGCATTCCTGCCGAGGCTGAAACCATTATTATTAACCGCGATTTACAATTGCTGAGATATACAGGTTCACGATTGCACTTTACAGGTATTTCCACTGCAGCGGGAGTAGATATGATACGCAAGGCCAAAAGGGAAAAGCTGAACGTTACCTGCTCCGTTACCCCTTACCACCTGGCACTGACAGATGAGTCGCTGAACGGATACAGCAGTATGTATAAAGTATCGCCACCGTTGCGTAGTGAGAAGGACAGGCAGGCTTTAATCAAGGGATTGAACGATGGAACGATAGACTGCATTACATCGCACCACCGCCCGCATGAGTGGGATGCCAAAGCAAAAGAATTTGAATATGCCTCACCGGGTATGAATGTACAGGAACTGGCTTTTAATATTGTATTACAAGCCCTGGGCGACAAGGCTGATTTGGGCAGGCTGACTGAAGCCTTCTCTACCCGTGCCCGGGAAATATTTAACATGCAACAGGCTACCATAGCCAAAGGCAGCGTTGCAAAACTGACTATATTTACCACTGCCGGCAACTATACACCAGCCACAATGGCTTCTTCATCAAAGAACAATCCATTCTTTGACAAAGAACTGCCGGGAAGAGTAGCAGGCATCATTAATAACAACAATTATCATATAAATCAATAATTATGGAAAACAGTACATCATTCAACAAGTTTGCCATTCCCCTAAGGTGGGGGCTGATAATAGGAATCGTTTCCATTTTGTTGTTTACTGTCTATAGCATGTTCCTGATGACATCTATGGGCATATGGGGGACAATGGGTTTAGGCGTATTTTCTTTCGTCATTATCATGATCCTCCTTGGCCTGATGGCTATGCAACAACGAAAAGGCATGGGTGGCTTCATCACGTTCAGAGAGGCTTTCTCGGCGGTTTTCATTTCCATACTTGTTATAGTAGTGCTATCTCAGCTATACACTTACATATACATGAATTTCATTGACCCGGATTACTTTGAACGTATGAGGGAAATGTCGCTGAATATGGCTTACACATTTGGCGGCACTGACGAACAGGCTGATATGGCGGCTGAACAGGTTGAAAAGCAAATAGAAAAACAAAAGAACATCAGCAGCATATTTATGGGTATGGCAGGTTCTATCATATTATACAGCTTGTTTGGATTCATCATCGCAGCAGTAGTAAAAAGAAACAAACCTGAACACCTGCAAGCATAATGCACACCGACATCAGCATAGTAATACCACTGTTTAACGAAGAAGAATCTTTGCCTGAGTTGGCAGAGTGGATAGAGAAAGTATGTACCGACCATGGCTACAGCTACGAGGTAATCATGGTGGACGATGGCAGTACGGATAATAGCTGGCAGGAGGTATTAAAACTCACTGAACAAAATCCGCGTATAAAGGGCATCAAGTTTCAACGCAACTATGGCAAGAGCGCTGCATTGAACGAGGGCTTTAAAGCAGCCAAAGGCAATGTGGTATTTACCATGGATGCAGACCTGCAGGACAGCCCGGATGAAATACCCGAGATGTACCGTATGGTAACCGCCGATGGCTACGACCTGGTGAGCGGCTGGAAAAAGGTACGTTATGACAATGCCTTCACTAAAAACCTGCCCTCTAAACTATACAACTATGTTAACCGCCGCATATCGGGCATCAAGCTGCATGATATGAACTGCGGGCTGAAAGCCTACAGGCGGAATGTAGTGAAGAGTGTAGAGGTGTATGGTGAGATGCACCGTTTTATTCCTGTACTGGCCAAGGCAGCAGGCTTCCGTAAAATAGGTGAGAAGGTAGTACAACACCGCCCGCGCAAATACGGGGTGTCCAAGTTTGGCTGGGAGCGTTTTATCAACGGTTTCCTCGATTTATTGTCTGTACAATTTATCAGCCGCTTTGGTAAAAAACCTATGCACCTGTTTGGCACCTTGGGTACGGTCATGTTCTTGCTGGGTTTCATTATGGTATGCTATTTGGTGATACAAAGGCTGAGTGGTGGTGCCAATTACGGGCTTACCAATAAAGTTACCTTTTATCTTTCCCTTGTAACCATGATACTCGGTACACAGTTCTTCCTGGCGGGTTTCCTCGCAGAGTTGGTATCCCGTTCCGCTGCCGACAGGAACCACTACCTGGTAGAGAGGAAAGTGGGTATTGAAGAATAGTCTTTCCAAAATATTGTAACAATTATCCAATACATGTGTTATCGTAATAACGATAATAATACAGTACATGGAAAAAGGATTTTTGGCGTAATTCTCACCTTATTAGGTATCGGCGGGTTGATATATGCAGCAATCCTGTTTGCTGAAGGTGGCAACTATCGCCAGTTGGCTATTTATGGCATATTGGGTGCCATCTTTTTCTTTTCGGGTATAGGGTTGATACGTGCCACAAGGGATAAGCCTCAACCTTAGAACGGATAACCGATAGCCAGGTTGAATATCAGGTTCTGCCTGCGCCATACCGGGTCTCCCAGGCGTATATCGTTGAATACCCAGCGGCTATCTTCGGGCAGCCAGGGTTTGCGCAACGGGATACCCGCATCGAGCCTGAGTACCAGTATATTAAAATCCAACCTGATACCTGCCCCACCGCTTACGGCTATCTCTTTCATAAACGAAGAGGAAAACTTACCGCCGGGGAAATTCGGGTTATCTCTGTATGTCCAGATATTACCCGCATCTACAAAAACAGCCCCATGGAAGAAGTTGATAATCTTCGCACGCAATTCCGTGTTTAGTTCCAGTTTTATATCGCCGTTGGTTTCTATGAAAGTGGTGTTACCTGTGTTATACTGTTCGTTAAAAGTACCCGGGCCTACCAGCCTGGACCTGAAACCACGCAAGCTGCTGTTACCCCCGCTGAAGTACTGTTTGATATTGGGTAATGTAGCTGAATTGCCATAAGGCACACCCAGGCCCGCCAACAGCCTGTTGGCCCATATAGCGTGTTTGCCAATATCGTAATTGTTGTAGTGCCTGAGTTCGGCTGTGAGTTTGGCATACTGGGCATATACCGAACCTAATAGCGTCTTCGGCGCCTCGTTGAGAGAGGTACCCTGTGCCCAACCCAGGATATTCCCCGAAAGGTCTATCTCGCCTGTGAAATAAAAGTCGTGCTTATGTATCTGGCCCGTACCCCTTGTATTGAAGGTATATGTATAACGCGGCCCTATGATAATACCATTGAAGAGCAGGTTACTGAAATTAATCTGTGAAATACTGTCTTTGTTCAGCGTATCAGCATTTACATAGGTTATATTGAAAGGGAAAAATTCGTGTTCTTTACGAGCATCTTCTTTCCAGCTAAACCCATAACCCGCCCTGAATGTGTGCAACCTGAACAGTGTGTTGCGAATCATCAGGTCGTAGCCGGTAGTGATAATTGTTTTAGGTACATATTTGCTGGAGGAGGGCAGGTCAATAAACGGCACCAGGAAGCGTGGGAATGTAAGGCTGGGTTCAATACCAAACTGGTAAGTGTTCGGCCTTCGTACAACACCGCTGTACTGTGTCTCGAAACCCGCCGACCCCTTGATCGTGAACAATTCCGCCCCACGAAAAGTATTCCTGTTGCGCCAGCTTATATTTATTTGCGAGCCTGCACGGCTATCATTTTTAGTAACAGCGCCCACTTCCAATTGCAGCGATTTTTTAGCATAGGGGGTCAATTCATAAAACACATCCAGGCGGGGCTCATGGGTGTATATTTCTTTAAACTCATTTTTGACAAACTTAAACGTCCCCATATTCACCAATTTACTTACTGATGCTACCTGGTCCTCACGGCTATATCTTTCGCCGGGTATGAATTGCATGGGTATCTTAAAAATGGAGGGTTTGTATCGTTTGGTTTTACCCAATATATAGTAACGCCCTTCGTAATTAAGAGTATCAGATACATCCTGTTTCTGATTCCTACTGTTCAACCGGTAAGCAGGATTGATGTATATATTATTGATATGGTATTGCCAGGTAGCTTTTTCGGGTATGTCTTTCTTCACTTGTATATACAGGTCGGCCCTATGACTACCTGCCGTTGTGTCTACCTCTATTAGCAAATAGTCGGGAATAAAAAAGTAGTACCCTTTATTCTTCAGGTGCGCATTTATTCGTTCCCGTTCTCCCCGTATCAGTTGAAAATTATATGGCTCTCCTGTTTTCAGCAAGCTTTCCCGGTGCAGCGAATATATTTCGCCCAATAGTTGGTTGGTGCCTGAATCAGGGAACCGTACATTGTTTATTTTGTACTGCTCGTCAGTCAATACTTCAAACTTTAATTTGGTTTTCTTTCCTGCCGTCATTGTTATTACCCGTACATCTGGAGAAAAGAAACCGTGGTTTTCCAATATGCTTACCAATACCTTCCTGTTGTAGTTAATGTCTACATCACTCACCAGCACAGGGGGTTCTCCTACTTTATACTTCAGCCAGTTTCTAAGCCCTTTCTCTTTTTTGGGTGTATCTACCCGGTTATATATTGCCAGTTTCATGCGCATGCCCAACAGCTTTTTATTGGGGGCGGGGCGCACGGCGTCTTCCATATCCTGTTTCAGGGCTTTCTCCTCCCGCTTCGATGCTTCATGGTTATTAAAATGGACGGCAGTCTTTACGAACAGCGATTCACCCTCAGCCAAATATTTTGTATTGCTGCAGCCTGTAGCTAAAATAACAATAGCTACTGCCGGCAACCATTTTAATATCCTAAATATATTTTTCCTGTTCACAATATTCTTATCTAATAAGTTCCCTGTGATTCATCGGTTTTGTTTTTCTCTTCCCTCTCCCTTTCTTTTTTACCTTTAAATATATTGCGGAAGCGATTGTAATCTAATGTAATGACAAAACTTACCCCTGTTTCTACTGATACCCCTTCTACTATATTAATATTGTCCCGCCTCCTGAATATCCTTACTAAGTAACGACCGTCACTCGATAGCTTGTAATCGGCTGCCAGGTTGCCTGGTATCAGGTTGCTGTTACTGTTATTGCCTTCTTCAGCTCCTTCCAGCTCGAAGTTATTGCCGACAGTCACACTCAGCCGCTCATTAAACAATTGTTTGGTAGCGGACAGGTTCAGGTCGGTCCTGTTTCGTTTCGCACCCGTTGTATAATCTTCCGTGCTTTGCAGGTCTACGTTTACATCCAGTCCTTTTACAAATTCATCAGACAGCCTGTTGAGCTGGGCGCTGAGAAAACGGCTGGCGCTTTGACGTACTACATATTCTGTGCTGGTGCCACCCATAGATTCCAGCGGGTCCGGGGCGATAAACTTATTCAGCACCAGCGCTGCAAATACCTGTTTATTCATCTCAGACGGGTTATTGCGCATCTGTTGCAGTTTGCCCTGTACGATAGTTATCACTTCCGGATTAGCACGGTAATTTCTCTCGGTGGGCAGCGTTATATCAAATGCCACTTCCGGTTCCAGTATTTCGCCGGTGAGCTTCAGTACTACACTGAAGGGCAATCGCTGTTTATAATAAATGGAATTCTGTTGGTCTATTTCATTCTCCACCAATTCGTATGGCGGGATATTAGCAGTATACTCCGCAGTGATGTCTACTTCAGCTTTAAGCGGATCGCCTGCAAATTTTATTTCACTACCTTCTTTTATTTTGAACTTCCTCTTAACCAGCGAGTAGTTCAGTTCATAAAACCCGTCCTTCAGCGTATACACCCCGGCCAGCCCTACAGTACCATCAGGATTGACTTGTGTATTCAGGTTAGCCTCCCCTTTTACGCTCAGCATATCGCCGCTTGCAGGATCTATCACCACATTGAACCTCGCATCTTCTTCAATAGCGATGTTCAGGTTCAGGTCTGCACCGGTTTCAATTGCCATTTCTTCAGCTTTATCTTTTTCCACCGGTTTCTGAAAACCCTCGGGCGCACTCTTATCCACAAACTCTATTACACCCTGCCTTTCTTCCACCCCCGGCTCGTCTTCGGGTATATTGATGGTGAAATCGGTACTGTCGTGTATCGTCAGCAGCCCCTCTACCGATGGTGCTGTAGCAGGGCCGGTTATGTCTATGTTGCTGCTGATAAATAATTCCCCATAGAACAAATCGTTTTGCCTGGAAGTAGAGTTCAACACCTGCCAGTGGTCGGCTTTAAAGTTAATATCCAGGTTGGGCTTGCTGAGTGATTTTATACTCACGTTTCCATTCAGGATACCGGTATTGCCAGTATTGTCCTCTAAGGTAAAATTGTTGAAAGATATTTTATCCCCGGAAAAACTGATGACTTCATTACGCATGGTGAATGCAGCACCCAATTGCACAATGGTTGTTTTTACCTGGTCTGTACGCAACTCACCGTTTAACTTAGGTTGCTCAATAGTACCCGTTATGTCTATATCACCACTTAATTTGCCCGAACTGTTCCTGAGTTGCCCGGCAGCCAGTCCCTCTGCTGTTTTCATATCCAGCGACTGTACATCCATTTGCAAATCAAAGTTGTTGCCATTCTGAGGCTCAGGGTAATAAGAACCGGTAATCACCAGGTCATTCCCGTTTCCATTGAGCGTAACGCGTGTATCAATCTCATTGGCTGATGCCTCCAGCAGGTCTACATGCAAGTCTCCGATTGTATCTCCAGTAATGGAAAGGTGTTCAACAGTTAACTTGCCGGTAGCAGCTATATTGCCTGAAAGATTGGTCACCTTTATGTTACTATTGAGCAAGCCGTTTGCTACAAGGCTATCCTGCTGTATAATATGTACAATATCGGAGATAAAGAAATTGTTGATGGTAATATCCAGGGGTGCGTTGGGCTCTTGTCGTTCGCTTTGCAGTGCGATAGCGCCATCATTATGGCTCAGCTTGAAATTGTCAGCATATAATCCGTTGTCTTCTATTACTATTTTATTGCCCGGGCTTACCGTCCAGTTTCGATAGTTGAGCATCAGCCCTTCCCGTAGAGATATAGTTTGTTTGTTGCTGTCCACATCCAGCACAGCATCTACCACATACCTGTCTTTCATTTCCAGGTCTTTTACTACAGCTCTTGCAGTAATATTACTGCTGTCCATTTCGCCTGATATATTAGGGTGCCATAGCTGTGTAGTGCCTTGCGAGAAGCTTTTCAGGGACAGGTCGTAGGCAATTCTATGCGCGGATGTACTATTGATATTCAAAACTGCACTGTCTATCAGCATATCGTTATAACCGAGGCCCGGTACATTGGCATCTACCTTGAGGGCGGTTTGGGAGATATCGGCATGCAATGTTGCAGGTTCTATATATTCTAAAGCAGGGAATAAAGTATGTAGCAGCGGCCTGTCGGTAATAGTAGCGTCTATGCCGAGGGTATAACCCGCCATATTTTCAGTTGTATCCGGCGTGGAAGTATCTCTTGCCGGCAGGGGATTGTACTTATCTACCTGCTGCTGAATAAATGCGCCTGACCTGGTGAGTGGTATATTACCTGTAATCGAAGCGAAAAGAAAATCCGCATTGATATCAATATGCTGCCCTGTGTCGGGCGAAGATTTAGCACTCACCAGGAGCGTGTCCATGAAATACCGGTCGTCTTTAGTGTACACACCTGTCGCGCTGATGACAACATCGCCATAAGGATAGTCGGGATTCAGGTACGGGAAGTTAAAGTCTATATTGGTGGTCAGCGCCAGTTCTTCACCAGCCAGTTTCAGCGCATACAGGTTGATGCTATCCGCTTCAAGCCTGCCTGTGAGTGCCGGGTATTCCCCGCTCAGGTCTGCTTCAGCGTTCAGGTTAAAGTCAGCATTAGGGTCGGCAGAAAGTAATGCCAATACTGCCTGCTGTTGTTGGATATTACCTTCAAGGTTTATATTGCTGTAGTTGTATCCCATAGCCCACAGCGAACTGACATCTCCTTTCAGTACGGTGTTCATGCGCTTAATATCGAAGCTGCGGCCCTGTGCATTTAGATTGGCTGTAATATGCCCTAATACGGAATCCTGACGGAGTATCTTTCCAATATTCAACTTGTCAGTCGTCACGTATAGTTGGTATTTTTCATTACCCTCTCCGCCCGACATGTGCAGGTAACCTTTTACTGTGGCAGAGCCATCGGTACTTACCAGCGCTATATCAGGATTGTAATCCAGGGTGGTGCCGGATATTTGCCCGGTCAATGAAAAATGTTCGGGCAAATCTACACTGGCCACTACATCTTCCGGAATAAAGGCCATGATGTCTTTTTCAGTTGAGCGGATTTCTGCAATGCGAAAATCGTAGTTGATTTTATCTGCATCGGGTAGGCCATTAAGCCGTCCGCTTACATCTACCACTGTTCCATCAAGCCCTGACAAATAGAAATCCTCAATATCCAACGATTTCAGCTTTCCGTTAATCGCAGTAGTCAGTTGCAATTGTTCGTTGCTGTTCTGGCTGAATAACTCCTGCGAACGTAAATCGGGTGCGAATATGAGTACGTCTTTTACACCCACAATACTTTTGCCCAGTTTAATATCAAACTCCATTTCGCCCAATTGTTCACTAAGCGAATTGATGGAGGAATAACGTATTTCCAGGTGGTCGCGCAGCAAAGAATTACTAGTTTCGAGATACAGGTCTTGCAGGTATGCACCATGCGCGTAGTAGGCAGCACGACTTTTAAATTTCCGCAGGTCAAGCCCGCTTTTTTCTTTTGCCGCCAGCTGGTTAATCATGGCGCTTGTTGAGTCCAGCGTATAATATGCTTCTTCAGCTTCTAATGTAACATCCTTCAAGTCAAGGTGCACATAGTCCATTCCATATTCCTGCTTTGGCTGTTGCAAATCGTCGAAAGTGAAATTGACATCGGTTAACTTCAGTTTTGCTGCGTAAATAACCGGCAAAACACCTGTTGTGGTATCACCCGATGGAGGAATAATTGACGTGTCAATTTTTACAGAACTGGTTACCCCTGCTATCAGCACATCATCTACAGTAAACGCCAGTTTGCTGATGTCGGTCTTTCTTCCCTTGAGACCCAACGTATCTAGGGCAATACGAAACTGCACACCACCTGAATAATCCAGGAAATTGAACCTGATATTTTTAAAAGCTATTTTCTGTACATCAATGTCGATAGTTGTAGTGGTGTCTTTTTTTGCTTTTGGCTCTTTTGGCGAATCGGAAGAAAAGGATTGCGCTATAAAGTCGAAATTAAACGTAGTGTCGGGATAATTGCGATAGAGGTTGGCGTAGGTGTTTTCCAACTCCAGGTTCTCTATCTCTATTTCGTTTCCTATCAACTTCAGCATGGCAATATCTACCCGCAGCCTGCCTATAGATGCCAGGGTATCGTTGGCGCGGTCCATCACGAGTACGTCCTTCAATTCTATCCAGTAGGGCAATGTTAATCTCAGTTCCCCAATCCGTACTTCTGTCTTCAGCTTGTCCTTCAGATAGGCTACCGCCTTGTCGCGGACAATGTCCTGCCCCCACCTGCTGTTGATAAACAGGAATACCAGCACCACCAGTAAGATGATGCTGCCGAGCACGTATAGTGATATTTTCAGGAACTTCCTCAAACAGATCTATCAGAATATACTACAAAATTACTAAAATTTGTTCCGTTTTAATGTGTTATTCCAACGTAAACAATTGTATAACAATAATTAAGGAGAAAAGATGAGCGTTATAGGCAGGTATTTTAAAACGAAAAACGCCCCTAAATGGGGCGTTAGATAATTTATATGGATACGTTTACATATTCCTCCTGTACTGGCCACCTACGTCAAACAGCGCTTTGGATATCTGCCCCAGCGAACAATATTTCACTGTCTCCATCAGCTCGGCAAACATGTTCTGGTTTTTGATGGCTGTCTCCTGCAGCCTGTGGAGCATTTCAGGGCCTTTATCGCCGCTGCGCTTCCACAGGTTCTGCACTGTCTGTATCTGGAATTCTTTTTCTTCCGTAGTAGAGCGTATCACCTCGCGTGGTATAACGGTGGGTGAACCTTTACTGCTCAGGAAGGTATTCACGCCTATTATCGGGAATTCGCCATTGTGTTTCAGTGTTTCATAATACAGGCTTTCCTCCTGTATCTTGCTGCGTTGGTACATGGTCTCCATAGCGCCCAGTACGCCACCGCGTTCCGTTATACGGTCGAACTCTGTCAATACTGCTTCTTCTACCAGGTCGGTCAGTTCTTCTATGATGAATGAACCTTGCAGCGGGTTTTCGTTCTTGGCCAGCCCCAGCTCCTTGTTGATGATGAGCTGTATAGCCATAGCACGGCGTACACTTTCTTCCGTAGGCGTAGTGATGGCCTCGTCGTAGGCGTTTGTATGCAGCGAATTACAGTTGTCGTATATGGCATACAGTGCCTGGAGTGTAGTGCGTATATCATTGAAGTCAATCTCCTGTGCGTGCAGTGAGCGGCCCGATGTCTGTATATGGTACTTCAGCATCTGCGAACGTTCGTTACCTCCGTATTTCAGCTTCATGGCCTTGGCCCATATGCGGCGGGCTACACGGCCTATCACGCTATACTCAGGGTCTATACCATTGCTGAAGAAAAACGACAGGTTGGGCGCGAAATCATCAATGTTCATGCCGCGGCTCAGGTAGTATTCTACGAATGTGAAACCATTGCTGAGCGTAAACGCCAATTGCGAAATAGGGTTAGCACCTGCTTCAGCTATATGGTAACCACTGATAGATACTGAATAGAAATTGCGTACGCCATTGTCAATGAAGTACTGCTGCACATCACCCATCACACGCAGCGAAAATTCTGTAGAGAAGATACAAGTGTTCTGTGCCTGGTCCTCTTTCAGGATGTCTGCCTGCACGGTACCACGTACTGATTTCAGCGTATCTGTTTTAATCTTCTCATACACATCGGCAGGCAATACCTGGTCGCCCGTTACGCCGAGCAGCATCAGGCCCAGGCCATCATTACCCTGCGGCAACGAACCTTCTGCACCACCACCGAATACCGATGGATTGTACGTAGGGCGTGGAATACCTTTCTCTTTGTATATCTGTTTTATCTTTTGGTTTACTTCATCTTCCAGTCCGTTGGCTTTGATATACAGTTCGCATTGCTGGTCTATAGCGGCATTCATAAAGAAAGCCGTAATAGTAGGTGCCGGCCCGTTGATGGTCATAGATACCGATGTCTTGGGGTCGGCCAGGTTGAAACCGCTGTACAGCTTCTTGGCATCGTCCAGGCAGCAGATGCTAACGCCCGAGTTACCAATCTTACCATATATATCCGGCCTGTGGTCGGGGTCTTGCCCGTAGAGTGTTACGCTATCGAATGCCGTACTCAAACGCTTGGCAGGCATACCCAGCGATACGTAGTGGAAGCGCTTGTTGGTACGCTCTGGGCCGCCCTCGCCGGCAAACATACGGGTAGGGTCTTCACCTTCGCGCTTGAAAGGATAAATACCCGCAGCATAAGGAAACTCACCGGGGAAGTTTTCGCTCAGCGCCCATTGCAGTATCTCGCCCCATGCTTCAAACTTAGGCACAGCTACCTTTGGCACCTGTGTATGAGAGAGTGATTCTGTATGCGTTAATATCTTCAGTTCTTTATCGCGGACTTTGAAGGTGTAATACTCGTCGGTAAAGAGGTGCTTCTTGGCATCCCAGTTTTCCAGCAGTAGCTTATTCTTATTGTCCAGGTCCAGCTCTGTTTTGCTGTATACTTCCTGTAGTGTTTTTATCAGCCTGTCTTTATCTTCTATATCGCTTTGCTGTAGTGTTTCAATCGTCTTCTTTATACCGAAGAGTCTTTGAGCTATGCCCGATTGCTCCCTTGCCCATTTATCATAGTTGCGGTTGTTCTCCGATATTTCGCTCAGGTAGCGGGTGCGCTTAGGCGGAATGATATATATCTTCTCGCTCATCTCGTTGCTCACCTCGAAGGTAGAGTGAAGGGTAGCACCCGTTTTTTCAGCCACTATATCCATCAGCGACTTGTACATGGTATTAGTACCGGGGTCGTTGAACTGTGAGGCGATGGTACCAAACACCGGCATGGTTTCGGGGTCTTTGTCAAACAGCTTGTGGTTGCGCTGGTATTGTTTCTTCACATCGCGCAGGGCGTCCAACGCACCACGCTTGTCAAACTTGTTGATGACTACGATATCCGCAAAGTCCAGCATGTCAATCTTCTCCAACTGTGTGGCGGCACCATACTCCGGTGTCATCACATACATGCTCATATCACAGTAGTCGGTTATCTGCGTATCGCTCTGGCCTATGCCCGATGTTTCGAGTATTACCAGGTCGTACTCGGCAGCTTTCAATATGTTCACCGCATCCAGTATATATTTAGACACTGCCAGGTTGCTCTGGCGGGTAGCCATACTGCGCATATACACCCTGTCGTTGCGGATGGCGTTCATGCGGATACGGTCGCCCAGCAATGCACCGCCTGTTTTACGCTTAGAGGGGTCAACAGATATAATGCCTATATGTTTGTCTTTAAAATCGAGGAGGAACCTGCGCACCACTTCATCTACCAGCGAGCTCTTGCCCGCACCACCCGTACCGGTAATACCCAGCACAGGGGTTTTAGATTTGGCAGACAGCTCCTGTACCTTCTTCAACAGGGCCTGTGTTTCGGGCAGGTCGTTGAAGTTCTCCGCTGCTGATATAAGTTTGGCTATCGATTTAGCATCTTTATCCTGCAGGTGGCCTACCTCACCATTCATCTGGTTGCCGGTGGGGTAGTCACTCTTTTCTATTAAGTCATCTATCATCCCCTGCAGGCCCAGCGAACGTCCATCGTCGGGCGAATAGATACGCGTGATGCCGTAGTTGTGCAGTTCGTTGATTTCGTTGGGCAGTATCACACCGCCGCCGCCGCCAAATATTTTGATATGCCCGCAGCCGCGTTCTTTCAGCAGGTCGTACATATACTTAAAGTACTCTACGTGGCCGCCCTGGTACGATGTCATGGCTATGGCGTTGGCATCTTCCTGTATGGCGCAGTTCACCACATCCTCCACACTGCGGTCGTGGCCCAGGTGTATCACCTCTACCCCGCTGCTCTGCATCACGCGGCGCATAATGTTGATAGCGGCATCGTGCCCGTCAAATAGCGAAGCGGCTGTTACAATACGTACTTTATTCTTAGGCGTGTAAGACATATAATAATATTTTCTAAATGAGCATTCAACAATGCCCGTAAAAATAGGGTGCGAAGTTACGAAAAGGGGGGCAAAGGTGTTAGGATCAGACCCTTTTCTACCATAATCTGAAAAGCTTGGAAACACTATGTAACTCCATGAACCGGTTGGGCATCGAAGTACTACTCAGCTTATGTTCATTTCTTTTGCTTCTCCAAAAGAAACGAACCAAAGAAAAAGAGCCCCGCTCCTAAAGCTTCAACGGAGCGGGCCGGTACCCTGATACAACTGCATTGCTACTGCGCTGCCAGGCTACAAGCCTTGATGGAATGTGGCGTAAAAAAGGAGGCTCTCTCGTATACTATTTCCTACTTCAACCTGAAATTGTGAAAAACGATGCCTACAGCTACTGGGTAGTGATTCATTACAAATCCTGTTGCATAGTCAGAGGGGCTTCTGAACCAATATCCCCCTGTAATAGCTGCCGCTTCAATTTTTACACGGATATTATTGCTTACCCTATACCCCAGGGCCATCTGCGCACCAACCATGATACCGGAAGACCGGGGTATACTGCCGTTTTCTGTTACATAGTTGTCCGGGCTCGAGTAGTGGCCACCATCGGGGTTGCTGCCCACCAACACCAGTCCTTGTGTGAGCCCGGCAGAGCAAAACATTTTTCGGTCTATAAGTTTATAATTGAAATAAGCGAACACTGAAGTATAGGTGTTACTTCCCAATTTATACCCGTACGGCTCCCTCGGGACATTGTGATTGGTCGTATAGTGATACAGCGGATAGCCACTTTCCTCGTTGGTATAATTCCACCGGCCTGTTTCAACCCCTATGCCAAATTCAACTTTCCTTAAACAACCCCCCACTTTTGCAACACCTGTCCAGCCCGGCCTGCTGCCTTTATCCAGCATATTGTCTTCAATAGGGCCTTTGTGCATATTGATACCACCCAGCAATTCCACTCCCCATGTGGCAGTACTGATAATGGGGGCGCATAATGATAACAGAAAAAACAGGTATTTCATAGGTCGGATAATTTAAAAAAGGACAGTACAATAATTGTACCTGAATTTAATCGCCAATTTATATCATTAAATGATGACAAACTAATGACGTTCTTCCCCTCGCCGGAGGTCCGTCCTGGCATGGTGAGGAGTGCAATGGCCCGCCTTGCGGATGGGGCAGGCGCGAGGGGCGCCGGGGCTCTTGTGCTATGCATTACGCGGGTATGGCACAAGAACGCTCTACACATATCCCGAACGGTATTCTTGCGGGGATGGGGGAATCAAGCAAATAAATTATCCGAATCTAACCGACGTTATACTAACTTTATTGTGCATTAATATTTTGGTTATTATATCTGCTGCGCTGCTAGTTATGTCTCTTATTTCAACTTCCCGGAAGAGATGTTCAAAGAGTGGTTCAGTTTTAATAATCCACCGCACATTTAATGCTGCTAATAATGTTTGAACTGCCACTTCATCTTTCGGTTCAATATAAAACATTAGCCTATTTACGCCTTTATCAAACCTAGCCGAACTAAATACCTCTGGTTGTCGATGAAGCAAATTATTCATTTGATTACTCAATGTCTCAAGCCGTTCCAAAATATACTTCTCCGTATCAGTACCTTTATCATATGCAACTTCTTTCATAATACTATCAGTGATAGCATCATATATCGGATTATCAGGTTCTTTCTCCTCAAGCGCATTTTCAATAGCAACTTTTAGCCTAGGTTTTAGGTCTTCTGCTCCAGCCATGTCATTCACATACCTAAGAGTTCGTTCTGCATGAATATCAAAAGGCAATATTGTTTCTTTTTCTACCAACGAAACAACAGGTAGCCGTTTGGCATGACGTACAGCCAGTTCATACATTACATTTGGGTTTAAGCTTGTTAAGTTGGCGATGACTAATTCAGATTCCAGTAACCGGGTAATCACCTGTTTGTTTATGTTACCGGTTTTAGTTATCCTATGCGCTACTTCTCCAATAATACCTAAGCTATCGAGTACAGGTAGAATTACCGCATCGATTAAACCATCAGTTTCTCTTCGTGTAGTAGAATCATCACCACCAATAGGCGTTATGATAAAACACCTTTTCTGTTGTTCATTTTCTTCGGCTTTACGTTTTGTATTTGCCATGATGTTACGTGTATTAATTTATTTGTCCCAATTGTACAAGCCTGACTGACTGGGACAACATTTTTACTCTGTGTCAATAATTTCTAAATTTTTTATATCGCTCACTTTGTAGATAATATTTGTCCTCTGTTTTAGCTTCCTTAGGAATAAATAGTTTTGTGTGTTACCTACATAAACAAGATTACTATCGGTTGTTATAGTTTTTTCATCTACCGTGAATGTCACTAGTACATCAGTTTTTTTCTGTAGTATTTCATTAGCATTTGTGACATTTTGTGTGCTGATTAATACAAGGATAAGTATAGCACTTGTTCCTACCAAGGAGTATTTCTCTATAAAAAGATTGACTGGTTCTACATGTGCAAAAAAATTCAAGTGCAAAAACCTTAGTGCTAGGATAACTAACAATGCTGCGATTGCCATTGATGCAATATTGTTGTTGCCTAATACAGTGAGATTATATCCGTATAAAGAAGTAAAAATTAATATAAACCCAGCCAATACGAAAAAGAATGCTACAACATTAGAAGTCAAGGCGATTAACCTTATTATAAAAGTGATAACATTTATGTGAAATCGGTTGTTTTTCTGGTACCATTTCAAACTAATGAATTTGTAGAAATTTTTGCAAAACCTAATTATGTTTAATGTCACATCGCTTTCATCCTCAATGTTACTTATTTGAGGGTCTTGCTTCCGTTCCTCAAATTCAGGAAAGAATAGAACGAGCCCTATTATTAAAAGCGATATTACCGTAAGTACAATTGTGTTAATAATCGGTAAAAAACTCAGAAGAATTTCTGAAGCTGTAACATAGTTGTATATCTCTATCCCAAATTTTCCGTAGAAGCTATCCAGATTCCAGTACCCTAAGAATACCATCACTACGCTAATAACGGGTAAGAATTCCTTAACCTGTAAAAGAAAAGCGTTATGATTTATTTTCCTGGTCTTTTTTTCGTTTTCTAATGTCATGGCTTTTATTAGTGTTACAAATTACATAATATTATTGCATAATGAAGCCTCTAATCTGTCCCAGTGTCCCATGAAGAAATGGTTAGTATAGTTGGGACAATAGGACACATTTACTCATCTTCTTCATTTAAATACCTGGCTACAGTTGATTTCCCTATACCCATCATCGTGGCAATTTCTCTTAAACTCTCCCCTCCCCCTTCAGTTCCTTTGCCCTTTGTACCAGCTCCGCTTTATCCCCTTCCTCTTTTTCTTTCAGGTGTTCTTTTTGTTGTCTTGTCCTAAGCAATATTTTAATCCCTAATTCACTCAAAAAGTTGTATATTTGCTGTAGTAAACATATCATCCATGACACCCTGCTTACATAATAAACCACTGCAAACATCATATCCATCCCTCCGCTCCACCGGGGGGATTTTTATTTTCCCAATTTCCCCGAAAAAAACACGCACAGACTTAACAAAAGTTAACAAACCGAGTGTAAGGCATTTGTTACCAATTACTTGCAAAGACGTGGTATTGCTATCAGTTAAACCCAGGAGCGGCGGAGTTAACAACCGAACGCCTCCCGATAGCTATCGGGAGAGCTCAACGAGACAATTAAAAAAGACATCAATACCGAGTTAACACAACCGAACGCCAGTGAGCTCAACGAGACAATTAAAAAAGACATCAATAACCGAGTTAACACAACCGGGCGTAGGCGAGCTCTATGAAACCGATAAAAAGACATCATTAATGAATAAAATGAATCCTGGTAGACTATTTGACCCGGCCGGGGTTGGCGGTGATAAAACTATCCCAGGAGGATTTCTTTCTTTTAGCGGTAACAGTGGCGGTGGGGCCGGTGATGGCTTCGTATTTACCCTGGTAGTGGTGGCACAGGGCTACAGCCACGGCATCGGTAGCATCCATAAAACGGGGGTCTTCTTCAAACTTCAGTGTGTGTTGCAGCATTTGCCATACCTGCTCTTTGGTGGCATTGCCCCTGCCGGTAATGGATTGTTTGATTTTGCGGGGGGCATATTCCACCGCATTCAGCCCGTGCATCATACTGGCGGCTATGGCTACCCCCTGCGCACGGCCCAGTTTCAGCATACTCTGCACGTTTTTGCCAAAGAAGGGCGCCTCGATGGCTACCGCTACCGGGCTGTGGTTTTTTATCAGGCTTTCCATCTTCTGGAAGATAAGTTTCAGCCTTTCTGCATGATCTTGATGCTTAGCCAGTTGCAATACCCCCATTTCCACCAGCGAAATACTATTTTTGCTCACGGAAATCAATCCATAGCCCATAACAAGCGTTCCGGGGTCTATGCCCAATATTATATCAGGGGTGGTTTTCAATATATCAACGTCGATTTGAACAAAAGTACCAAAATATGGCTCAATTACCTGCTGGGCGGCAGTATATCACTGCTATTACTCTGGGGCATCTACCTGCAGGTACTAAAGCAATTGAACAAAGTGGACTGGGAAGCCATATGGCAAACCGGCCCTGAGTATTTTCTGTGGATTTGTATCATCCTCATGCCCGTCAACCTGCTGCTGGAAGCAAAAAAATGGCAGATACTGGCCGGCTCGGCGCAACCATTGAGTTACAGGGGTGCTATGGCCAGCTACCTGGGGGGTATCGCATTTTCTTTGGTCACCCCCAACCGCCTGGGAGAGTACCCCGGCAGGCTGCTCTACCTCAAGCGGAAAAACACCTTACGCTTAGTGAGTGTATCGGTACTCGGTGCGCTTACGCAAATGCTCACACTCTTTGTATTCGGCACCATAGGGCTGGTATATTTCAACCTCAATTTTTATCATCCTTTCGCATTGGTACTGCTGGTCATTTCGGCTATGATTACCATCATACTCGGCATAGCCTTCTGGCGGTTCGAAACATGGCTGCCTTTTATTGAAAGGATAAAATGGCTGCGCCGTTTCCGCGTGTACAAAACCCTGCTCAAACGGTTCAGCTCCCGGCAACAATTAACAATTTTAACTATTTCATTGTTACGATATAGTATCTATACGGCACAGTATTTGTTTCTGCTGTATTATATGAATGTAAATATGCCTGCTTTCGATGGCTACTGGATGTCGGCCCTGTTCTTCTGGGTAATAACGGTGATACCGTCTATCACATTGGTAGAGCTGGGCGAACGCGGGCAGGTGGGGCTATACCTCTTCCACCATTTTTCTGAGAACACGGTGGGCATACTGGTAGCCACGGTAGGTATATGGCTCATCAACCTGGTGCTGCCCGCCATATTGGGGAGCATACTGCTCTTACGGATGCGGTTTTTACGTTAACGATAAATTGTTATGATTATCCGCGCAAACAAATGAAATTTGAACAGATTATGAACAGGACATTATATAAGGGACTGGTGATAATGATGCTGATGGTAACTGCTACTGCACAGGCACAGCCCAATGAATTTTGCGGCATCAAAAACCGCAGTTTTAAAAACGGTGAGAAGGTAGTCTTCAAAGTATTTTATAACATGGGTATGATATGGGCGGGGGCGGGTACGGCTACTTTTACTACCCAGCTTACCACCTACAACAACAAGCCCGTGTATTATGTAAAGGGGGTGGGTAAAACCTATTCTTCCTATGAGTGGTTTTATAAAGTGCACGATGTATATGAATCGTATATAGACACCGGCAACCTGATGCCCATAAAATTTTTGAGGGATGTAAACGAGGGTGGTTTTAAGTTCAAGAACAATGTCACCTTCAACCACCAGCGCAACCAGGCCATATCTACCAACGGGGTATATAATATTCCCGACTGTGTGCAGGATGTATTATCTACGATATACTACGCCCGCAATATCGACTACAACAAATACAAGCCGGGCGATAAGATACCTTTCAACATGTTCCTCGACGACCAGGTGTACAGCCTCTACATCAGGTATGTGGGCAAGGAAATCATCAAAACAAAGTATGGGACTTTCCGGGCTATCAAGATAGCACCGCTGTTGATAGAGGGTACTATGTTCAAAGGCGGTGAAAAAATGATGGTATGGGTAACGGATGATGAAAACCATATACCCGTGCGCATAGACAGCCCCATAGCCATAGGCAGCATCAAGGTCGACCTGATGGAGTTTCAGAACCTGCGCCACCCTATGAGCGCATTGCTGAAAAGGAAATAAATAGGCGGCATCCGTTTGCGGATAAAACCTGGCGCTTTGCTATCTTCACATACTATGTCTGTGAATGAAGCAGCCTTCCTGGAGCGGTACAGCAAACTGAACCAACAGCAGCAGGAAGCAGTAAATGCCATATATGGCCCTGTGATGGTAATAGCCGGCCCCGGCACGGGCAAAACGGAAGTACTCTCTATGCGCATAGCCAACCTGCTGCGCAGCGAGGCACAGGTGCAGCCCAACGAGATACTCTGCCTTACCTATACCGATGAGGCTACCAACTCGATGAGGCGCAGGCTGCTGCAGGTGATAGGCCCCGATGCACACAGGGTAAACATCGGTACCTTCCATGCATTCTGTAATAATGTCATTCAGAATAACAGCGATGCCTTTAGCGACAGGCCCCTGCAACCCGTGAGTGATTTGGAGCGCACCACGTTATTACGCGAGATATTGGATGAATTGCCCAAAGGCCACGACCTGCGCAGGCTCAGCGGCGATATCTATTACGATTCTTTCCGCCTCGACCGCCTGTTTGACATGATGAAGCGGGAAAATATCTCCGCGCAAGACATAAGCGATGCGGTAGATGAATATATAACCAGCCTGCCCGACAGAGAGGAGTACATTTATAAACGTGCGGGTAAAGGCTATGCCAAAGGCGATCTGAAACAAGCAGCCATTGATGACGAAACAAGGAAGATGAACACCACCCGCGCAGCGGCTCTGTTGTTCGATACCTATACGGCCAAGATGCGCCAGCGTGGTTGGTACGATTTTAATGATATGATACTCTGGGTGCTGGAGGCGTTTAAGAAGAACCCCGCTCTCTTGCTCAACTACCAGGAGCGCAACCAGTTTATACTGGTAGATGAATTCCAGGACACGAACGGCGCGCAAAACGAACTGCTGAAACTGCTGACCGAATATTGGGACGACCCCAATATATTCGTAGTGGGGGATGATGACCAGAGTATATATGAATTCCAGGGAGCGAGGATTAAGAATATTATCGAGTTTTACGAGCGTTACAGGGAAACCATCAATGTGGTAATACTGCCGCAAAACTACCGCTCATCGCAGGCGATACTGGATAAGGCTATGGCTACCATCGGGCAGAACCAGCAGCGCCTGATTAGCCAGCTCACCAGCCTGCAGTTGGATAAAAATATAGTTGCTGCGGCAGAGCGTTTTAAAGACGGCAAAGAAACTGTAACCCCTGTAATAAAGGAATATACCAATATACTGCACGAAGAAGCGGACATCATCATGCAGGTAGAAACGTTGCAAAAAGAAGGTGTACCGCTGAACCATGTAGCCATACTCTACGCACAGCACAAGCAGGCTGATAATATCATAGCGCTGTTGGAGCGTAAGAACATACCCTACTCGGTAAAACGCCCCGTGAATATACTGGAACTGCCCGTAGTGGACCATGTAGTGAAAC
Source organism: uncultured Flavipsychrobacter sp. (assembly GCA_964515955.1). GTDB lineage: Bacteria > Bacteroidota > Bacteroidia > Chitinophagales > Chitinophagaceae > UBA5543. The sequence continues at coordinate 90,874 of CAZEZM010000015.1, forward strand.
TGCTGGAGTACTTAGTAAAAGAACACGCACAGGCTTTCAGCGGAGAGCATTTGTTGTTTGAAGTGATGCATACGCCTTGCTATAGTATAGATGCGGTGGATATAGCAGCGCTGTCATTATTCATGCAGCAGAATAAGGGTAAAGACAAAACCCAGGGCTACTGGCGGATGGTTATCTCCAACGGGCTGATGCTGCATACGTTGAATCTGAGCAGCCTTGATGCCATTACCCGCATGGGCAAAAATATCAACCACTGGCTCACGCAACTAAACGAACTGCCCCTGCCGCTGCTGGTAGAAAAATTAGTGTACGAAAGCGGCATAGTGCATTACCTGGCGCAGGGCAAAGAATATACATGGAATATACAGGTACTCAACACCTTCTTTGAATATGTAAAGGAACTGCATAGCCGCAATGCTAAAATAAAAGCCGCTGACCTGCTGCTGATGATAGAGCAGATGAGGGGCGAGAACATTGCCCTGCCACTGCAAAAAAATATACAGGCCGAAAACGGCGTGCAGCTATATACATCGCACGGGGCTAAAGGCAATGAGTTTGAATATGTATTCCTGGTGGGCTGTACCAAAAACTATTGGGAAGCTAAAAAGGGCAGCAATATGGATTACAAACTGCCCGACACCATCACCCGCACCGATGCTGATAAAGACAAAACCTACAAGACAGAAGTAGCGCGCAGACTGTTTTATGTAGCGCTCACCCGTGCCAAGAAACACCTGCATGTATCCTATGCAGCAGCCGACAGGGCGGGAAAGCCTTTGGAACATTCCCTGTTTATAGACGAGATAAGCAAAGAGGAAGAGCGCATAAAAGCCAATGTAAGCGAAGCGGAACTAACAGAGCATATAGCATGGGCCATGCAGCCCGTGCCCGAGGTACGCATACAACTGGCCAACCACCAGTGGATAGAGCGGGTGCTGCAACAGTTTACCATGAGCTATACCTCGCTCAGTAAGTACATCAACTGCCCTGTAACATTCTATTACGAAACCATACTGAAAGTACCTTTCCAAAAAAACGACGCGCTGGCATTTGGTAGCGCTATGCACTACGCGCTGGAGCGTTTCTTCCGCACTATGAAGGAGCGGAATCGTGTATTCCCCACCAAAGATGAATTAATCAACTATTTCAACTTCGGGCTGAGCATGGAAGCCGCCAGCCTGACCCCCGACCAATACAAACGCCGCACAGAACAGGGACATACAGCGCTGGAAGAATATTATGACTACTACATCAATGAATTTGCCAAAGATGTAGAGATAGAATACAAGATACCCCGCTATATGCTGGACGGTGTGCCGGTAACGGGTAAGATAGACAAGATAGAATTTGACGGTGAGTATTGCGAGGTAATAGATTACAAAACAGGTGACCCTGACAAGAGCGCAACTAAATATACCCTGCCCCCCGGCGAGGCCAACCCCGATGGCGGCGACTACTGGCGGCAGATGGTGTTCTACAAGTTGCTGATAGAAAACTACAAAGACCGCAACTGGCGGGTGCGCATGGGTACGTTCGACTTTATACAGAAAGGAAAAACCAGCGGCCAGTTTAAGCGCATACAGGTGCCCGTATTTGAGAAAGATGAAGAGATAGTACGCACCCAACTAAAACACAGCTACGGCAGAATTATGAACCACGAATTCAGCCAGGGATGCGGAAAAGAAGACTGCCAGTGGTGCAACTTCGCGAGGAGGTATGAACTGGTAAGACCTGTGGAAGTAGCAGAGATTGATGATGTGTGATACCCCAACCCCTAAAGGGGCTATTATTCAAAAGGAAAATTCTGATAGCTCGGGGAACCTAAAATAGCCGCATTATTTAACCTCTACCATTGTTTCCCTAAGGGTGGTTTCGCCCTCCTTCAGGCGTATATAGTATTTGCCAAGGGGTACGTTCTTCGCTTCAAATTCTACTTTGAAACGATGGCCTGCTGCGCCGAAATTCCTGTTTTCAAAAACAGGTTGTACCATTTCCCCCTGCTCATTATAGATGCCTAAAGTTAGTTTTTTGGGTGTCTCCAGCTTCTCTTCAAAACTGGCAAATATCTTCAGCGTTTTAGGATTATATACAGGTTGTCCGGCAGCGATGTTGGATGATGTTTGTACAAAATATTCCGGTTTCTTTTCGCCTGTGAGGTTGGTCATAAAGTCAACCAGTTTTTTAGAGGCAAACTCATTACCGGCATCATACACGGTATTCAGGCTATGGCCATTGGTAAAGTACCAGACTGCATTTTGCCCCAGTTCGTTGTACATCCGGTTTTGTTTCAGGAAAGCCAGCAGCTTCACCAGGTTATCTTCCGCTATTCTTGCATAAGTATACTTCATACCTTTTTGCGGGGCTGCGGCGTTGCTGTTGGCACAAAAGGTTTGCACGTTGACGGTAGCCTCTTTCAACGGTTGCATAGGCACTATTTCTTCGCCTGCCAGCAGCAGGGGCTGGGCTGCCACATCCGCAGGTGTAAAAGTGGCCCCCTGGTTCATCACCAGTATGAAATTCAGGCTGCCGGTATTTTTTACGGTTAGCTTAAGGCCCTGTTGCATATAGCTATTGCCTGTAGCCTCGGCCGATACAGTAACTATATGCTGCTGAATAGCCTGTGAAAGAGGAATACGGGTTAGACCTGCATGTACCGCTGTCGTTTGTATTATTCCAAGTGCTGCCAGAAAAAGTATCCTGTTCATTATGATAAATACTGTTGTATTTAAAGATAACGTAGATAGGCGGGATTAATTATACAGTAGTTTTTGGCTATGGCACCGGGTCGTACCCGCTACCACCCCACGGGTGACAGGATAGGATACGTTTGATAGCCATACGCCCGCCCTTCCAGGGGCCGTACTTCTTTACCGCCTCCACCCCGTAGGCGCTACAGGTGGGTGTGTACCGGCATTTAGCCCCCAGCAGCGGCGATATAGCCCCCTGGTAAAAGCGTATCAGCCCTATGAACAGTATGGAAAATAGCTTCTTAATAATTCAAAATTAAAAAGTCAAAAGTCAAAAACGTTGTAATTATTTTACAAGGATGGTTTTCAATTGCTCAATGCCTTTTTGCACGGCTGTAGCTACGGTGCTGCAATCCACCATTTCGCCCGATGTATATAAGATAAACAGGTGCAGTTGCTGTCCTTCGGGCACTGCATGGTACACTTCCTCTTTATTCAGTCGCCAGGCCTCTACCATCAGCCTGCGCAGCCTGTGGCGCTGTACCGATTTGCGGAACTTCTTTTTGGGCACAGAGAACCCCGCCCTTACGGGAGAGACCTCGGCCCCGCGCGGCACCAGGTGGTACACAAACCGTACCTGTAAAACAGAAAACGCTTTCCCGTTGCGGAAAAGCGTATCAATATGTTGCTCGCGCTTCAGCCTTTCGTATGTCCTGAACGTGTTACGAATGGCTTGTAATTTTTAAAAAGTTATTACTTCAGGCGTGCTTCGCTGGAAACCGTCAGTTTCTTACGGCCTTTCTTGCGGCGTGATGCCAATACCTTACGGCCATTTACCGTTTGCATACGCTTACGGAACCCGTGAACAGATTTGCGGCTACGACGACTTGGTTGAAATGTACGCTTCATATACTATGCTTTTGGCCCTTGCTACAGGGTGTATTTTCTTTTTTAAGGACTGCAAAGGTAAATGATAAATAAATAGCTTCCAAATCAATTAACGGAAGCTGTGGCTTCTTTTGTAGCCTGCACCAGGTCGCGTATCAGCAGGGGGTCGCGCTCTATGGCATTGCCCACCACTACTATATTGGCCCCGGCTTTGCAGTTTTTGTACACTTTTTCAGGCGTTTGTATGCCACCGCCTATAAATAATGGTATTTCTATATGTGTACTTACCTTGCGTATCATTTCTTCAGATATGGGCATTTTGGCTCCGCTGCCGGCATCCATATAGATAATATGCTTGCCCAACAACTCGCCCGCCCAGGCCGTGCACAACGCTATATCAGGCTTATTGGCAGGTATGGGCGCACTATGGCTCATATACGATACGGTAGTGGGTACCCCCCCGTCAATCACCATATAGCCGGTGGATATTACTTCCAGCCCGCTGGCCTTTACCGCCGGGGCCGATACTACATGCTGGCCTATCAGCAGGTCGGGGTTACGGCCCGATATGAGGGAGAGGTATAATAATGCATCAGCGTATGCCGTAACCTGCGCCGGGCTACCCGGAAATAATAGTACCGGTATCTTACTATTGGCCTTAAACCGCTCTACACATGCCTCCAACTGGTGCTCTACCACCAGGCTGCCA
>CAZEZM010000016.1:0-38944 GCA_964515955.1 uncultured Flavipsychrobacter sp.
CAACGGGCAGAACCGCAGAGGTCGCAGCCGGCACAAAGGTCGGCAAGGCCATCAGGCAATACGCAAAGGAGCGCTCCCGCAGGTAACAGCAACCGGACTTCGGGAGGGAAAGCTGACAGGTTTTAAAATAGAGATGTGTGTTTTAGTATAGTGTGTGTTTTACCGTCCCGGCATAAGCCGGGGCGGTTTTTTTTTACCAGGCCAATGCGCTGGCGCCCAGTATTGCGGCATCCGCATCGGGCAAGGCAGAAGGCTGTATGGTTACAGTGTTTCTGAATACACTTAGCAGGCTTTCTTCCATATATTTCTTCACAGGTTCAAATAAAACATCCCCCGCCCTGGCCAGGCCGCCGAATAATATAATTGACTGCGGTGACATAATCGCCACGGCATTAGCCAGCGTACGCCCCAATATCATGCCTGTATAGTCAAATATCTTTATGGCCAGGCTATCGCCTGCCAGTGCGGCCTCGTGTATGTTTTTTGCTGTCAACGGTGTCGAATAGTTTCTTAGCAAAGAATTTTCTGTTCGTTCCTCCAACCATTCGTTGGCGGTATGCACTATGCCCGTGGCAGAACAGTAGCGCTCCATACACCCCCTGCGCCCGCAGCCGCATTGCCGCCCGTCCTGTACGGCTATTACATGCCCCAGTTCACCCGCAAAGCCCGTATGGCCATACACCACCTGCCCGTTAGCTACGAAGCCACTGCCCACCCCCGTGCCCAATGTCACCACTACAAAGTCCTTCATACCCCTTGCCGCGCCATACATCATCTCACCCATGGCCGATGCATTGGCATCATTGGTCAGGGTCACTTTATAACCCATAGCTTCGCTCATCATTTTAGCCATAGGTATCACATCCTTCCAGCGCAGGTTGGCGGCATCCACTATCTCGCCGGTATAATAATTACCATTTGGAGCCCCCACCCCTACACCGTTAATATTATCTACACCTGCACGTTTCCTGAACTTCGCTATCTCCTGTTCCATATCGGCAATGTACGCGTCCAGCGTTTCGTAATCAGTAGTGCGCAACGCCGATTGCAGCAGTATCTCGCCCCGCCTGTCTACCAGCCCCAACGATGTGTTGGTGCCTCCTATATCTATACCTATGGCAAATGGTTTCATTGTATCAGTTTCTTACAACCTGAAAAATACGGATAATGCTGTATATTGGTTCTACAAAACTATTCAATGCAACAAGGCAATAAAAATTCATACGCAACCTCACTCTTCCTGGTCGGTTGCCTGTTCTTTATATTCGGTTTCATCACCTGGCTCAATGGCTCATTGATACCCTTCCTCAAAGTAGCCTGTGAGCTCACCAATTCACAATCGTACCTGGTAGCTACAGCATTCTTCGCCTCATATTTTGTCATGGCCTTGCCTTCATCTATGATACTGCGCAAAACGGGCTTCAAAAAAGGCATGAGCCTGGGACTGCTCATCATGGCTATAGGTGCGGCTATATTTATTCCCGCTGCTACGGAGCGGAGTTACACCTACTTCCTGGTAGGATTATTTACACAAGGCCTGGGACTGACCATATTGCAAACCGCTACCAACCCCTACGTTACCATACTGGGACCTGAAGAAAGTGCTGCACAGCGTATCAGCATCATGGGTATAGCCAACAAGGTGGCTGGCGCCATCGGCAGCATACTCATGGCGGGACTGTTGCTGAAAGGCATACTCGATATTCAGAAGCAGGTAGAAACAGTAACCGATGCTGCGGGTAAAACAGCCCTGCTCAACGAACTGGCGGGGCGCATCATCAATCCCTACATAGCTATAGCTGTTGCACTCACCGTATTGGCGGGATTAATTCTCGTTTCTCCCCTGCCCGAGGTGAATGATGAAGAAGAAAACCCTGATATAGATACCTCGGGCAAAACTTCCATCGGGCAGCATACCTATCTCTTCCTGGGCGTATTGGGTATATTCTTTTATGTAGGTGCCGAGGTGATTGCAGGTGATTCTATTATCGCCTATGGCACATCAATGGGCATCAGCGAAGATGAGGCTAAATTTTTCACCAGTTATACACTGGCGGGTATGCTGGCGGGTTACCTGCTGGGCATCATACTCACCCCCAAATTTATGTCGCAGGAAACCATGCTGAAGATATGCGCCGTACTCGGCCTGGTGCTCACAGCCTGTGTTATGCTCACCACAGGCAGAACATCCATCTATTGCCTGGCGGCACTGGGTATTGCCAATGCCATCATGTGGCCCGCTATCTGGCCTATGTCTTTAAAAGGCTTGGGCAAATTCACTAAAACGGGTTCGGCCTTGCTCATTATGGGTATCATAGGCGGGGCGCTTATACCGCCACTATTCGGCTGGATGATAGACAGCATGGGCAGCCAGGCTTCAGCCTATGTCATACTCATACCCTGTTACCTGTATATACTTTACTTCGCTGTCAGCGGGCATAAGGTGGGGTATCGGGGAAAGTGATGAAACGCCCTCTCCTGTTATGTCGGGCCCAGACCCGCCATCTCACAATTCCATACACAATAGAACTGTACAGGCGAAATTCCCCATGTGGTCGGTGTTGTCACTGGACCACTAAGCCAGTTAGCAACTTATCGATACTAAAACTACAACTGCAAATTCACGTACATTTGCACACCAATACACAAGATGCATTACAAAATTCTCTTTTTCCTGGTAGTTATCACAGCTATTTATAGCTGTAATAACTGCGAGAGCAGTATGGAGGAGATAAAAACCCATGCCCTGTCTTGTGTTGTCGACAGTATATTCAATAACCCTGAAGACAGGCATTACCCCACCGTACTCCTGGCATGCGACGGCCATTACAGCAAACTATACCTCACCAAATTCGAGTTCCCTGACTTGTACAACTTCAGCACAGTGGGCGACAAACTGGTTAAAGACAGCCTGAGCCTGGAGTTCCGGTTAATCAAAAAAGACACTACCATTATTTTCAACCCTATTTGTGAAGGCAAAGAAGTAAAGTAGCTTCACCTGTTGTACTCTGTATTATAATCAATAACTCCCGTTTGCAACTAAGTTCAGAACGACCAACGCTAACCCGTTACCTGCTGCTTTCGTTGTGATTCGTCACCCCACCGCAGCACACCACCCATCATCAGGCAAACGGAACAGAGGAAAGAAAAAACAAGGAAGATGGCAACCCCTACCTGCTGCCATGGGGCAAGATGCGCAGGATTAATGCCCGATGACAGTATCATACCACCAGCCATCAGCAGGTAGCCCCAGGCAGGGTAAATATTATGCCTGCGTAGAAATGCACCAATGCCTTACGAAAGGCTATAGGTACGAAGAATATGATGTTGAACAATACCTGATACCAACTGAGGGTACCATGCCATGCATCCATACCCACGTCAAATATACCCAGTAACAAAAAATATACCGAGGGGACGATTGTAAGCAATATGTACATTTTTCGGCTCATACTGTCAGCTATTGCGTGGGCAGTATCCTTTCATTTTTCTTTTTAATGAAACGAACAAGTTTAAGCCATAACCATTTGCCCCCCAGCAACAGTACTATCAGGGCCAGTATCATCAGCCAGAGCAGTACATCGTTACTCGCATAGCCTCTCACTAAAAATACGTATCCCATAAAAGATGCTTTACATGATAAATATACAAAAAAACATTAAGGTATTTTGCGGACCAGTGCTATAGATGTACCCAGCCCATCCCAGGTGGGATTTTGCAGGTCAGCATAAGTCTTACCGTTGGAGAAGTGGGTGTAGCCTCCTGAGAACCTGATGGCCATACGCTCTTTAAAATACCAGTCGGCACCAAGGGTAGCTGTAAAGGTGAAATTGATGAGTTTATCAGGATATTGCGGCAGCATAAAAATAATGCCGCCCTTGGTTTCCGCAAATACATTCAGCCTTTTGCCCGGGTAGAAAAAAATCCGCGTTACGGGCCGTACGCTCAGCCCGGCAGCACTGTAATTGCCGGAGGTGAACTTGTACACACTACCCTCTGCACCAAATGCAAACCATGCGCGGATTTTATACTCGCGGGCAAAATCAGCGGTAATAAGGTAGGAATTACTATACCCCGCTTCCTGGAATATACCAAATCCGGCAATAGCTGTCTTTTGCTGTATTGATGGAAAAAACTGCGCTTTGCTTGGTATCCCCCATACTATCAAAACCAGCCCAAATATTACCCGCACATGCATATGTATATAACGCAGTACAGGTGTAAATGTTGCCTTTACAAATTCCGGAACCAGCGTTGGAAATATTCCCCAACCAAGGGCAATAGCTTTTGTTGCCCGTTGATGGCAGATATAAGGCCGATAAACCAAAAGACAATAAGTATTACGGCTATAATATTGCCCGCACCCCACATAATGCCCGAGGCGAACGAACGGTTAAGAATGCTGAGCACTAATCCGCAAATATATAAGCCAAGTGACTGCCGCAGATGAAAAACCCCCAATGCATCTTTCTGTTTAGGATATAGAAACAAGTAAGAAATAAGCCATCCTATAAAGGTGATGTAGGATACAACCGCTACAGTTTTGGGCGATGCTGCGTCTGACATAATCAACAGTTTTTATTCATATAAAATTATATTTTCTTATCCACAGTATGGGTATATAGTTTATGACACATATCACGCCTGCAAATTTCATTTTATGCTGCCCAGGCTATATATTTGCGTGAAATATTGATAGAAATGCCTAAAAAATTAAAACCAACGGGTAAGCAGAAGCAGATATTCATCATACATGCTATTGTGTTCCTGATAGTTACAGCAATAACCTGGGTAATTTATGACAATGGTGTAGAAGGTTGGGCATATCCCTGGCCGGCATGGACTACTGCAGCATGGGGCTTGTCATTAATAGGCCACTGGTGCGCTGTATACCTGAGCTACGAAGACCCCGGGCACGAAGATTACAAACGCCAGGAAGTAAACGGTTAATACAACAGACTTTATAATACAAAGCCCCTTGCTCTGCCGCAGGGGGTTTTTATTTTTACAATACAAGCTTCAAAATGGACTCACAGAAATATAAACTGCTGCAGGAAGAATATGACAGCCTGAAAGACGAACGGGCCCGGCTGGACCTGCTGGTGCTGATGGCGCTGGAAATGCGCAACACAGATGTGGACGAAGCCGCCCGGATGGCTGACGACATCATTGCACGGTCGGCAAGAATAGGATATGTGAAAGGCGAAGGCCGTGGGCATAACCTGAAAGGCTCCTGCTATGGCTTGCAGGGCGACTATGACGAAGGCATGGTTGAGTTGAACAAAGCCTATTCCATAGCCCGGCAGATAAAAGACAAACGACTGGAAGCACGGGTACTGAACAACTTCGGGAATATATATCGTGAAACAGGCGACTTTGCGCGGGCGCTCAACTATTTTGAAGAGGCACTGGTGATAAACGAAGCATTGGGCGATGAGGTAGCCAGCTCTGTAAACCTGACGAGTATCGCGCAACTGCTGTACGACCTGAATGACTTTGACAGCGCCTTGGATTATGCTTTGCGTTGTATGCCCATCTTCGAAAAGGCGCACGATACCAACAGGGTAACCACCATTTACAATGTGTTGGGCAATATCTACTTCAAAAGGGAGGAATACCAGGAAGCCAGGAGTTACTTTGAAAAAAACCTGGAAAAAACGGAACGCGGCTCTTCAGCATCACTCATAGCACTTAGCGGTATGGGTAAGGTTTACTACCGGCTCAGCGACTTTGTAAATGGGCGCAAATGCCTGGAAGATGCACTACGGGAAGCCATTGAACAGGATAATGCGGAGGTGCAGATTATTTGTAACTATTACCTGGGCAGGATGCAAATGGACGAAGGCGATTACAGGCAGTCGCTTACCTACCTCAACTTCGCGTTCGAAATGGCTGAAGACTATACCCGCAAGCACGACGTGATGAGCCTGCATGAAACGCTGTCTGCACTGTACGACAAAATGGGTAACATACCCAGCGCTTTCTACCACCTCAAGGCATATGAGCAGCTGAAGGAAGAAATATTCCAGCAAACCACGCTGAATAAACTACGCAACCTGCAAATAAGGCAAAAGGTAGAACTGGCGCAGAAAGAAAAAGAAGTAGCGGAAAGAACAGCCCAACTGAAACAGCAGTTTATGGCCAATATGAGCCACGAGATACGCACACCTATGAATGCCATTGTGGGCATGACGCGCCTGCTGATGGATAAAGACCCAAGACCGGAACAGCTAAAATACCTTAAGGCCATACGACAATCGGCAGACAATTTGCTCGTCATCATCAACGATATACTTGACTTATCGAAAATAGAAGCCGGTAAAATAGTGATAGAGCAGACTGACTTTGTGATGCCAGAACTCATAAGCAGCATCAGGGACATATTACTCTTCAAGGCTGAAGAAAAGGGGCTAGACTTCCGGGTGTCGGTAGACGAACAAATACCGGTGCGCCTTACGGGAGACCCTACCCGTATCAACCAGGTGCTCATCAACCTGGCAGGCAATGCAGTGAAGTTTACCGAAAAAGGCCATGTGTCGCTGGATGTAAGGGTGGAAAAGAAAGAAGACCATCATTACTGGATCCGTTTCGAGGTTGCCGATACGGGTATTGGCATTTCACCCGACTATGTAGAAACAATATTCGAAAGTTTTACCCAGGCAGGCACAGATATTGCGCGCAAGTTTGGCGGTACAGGGCTTGGCCTCACCATATCCAAACAATTGGTCAACCTGATGCAGGGTGAGATAAGCGTAAAAAGTGAGTTGGGTAAAGGCACAAAGTTCACAGTACTGTTGCCGCTGGACGAAGCCGCCAACCAGATGCCTGTAGAGGAAACCCCGATTATTGACGATAGCAAGAGGCAGGAACTGGCCAAACTAAAACTGCTGCTGGCAGAAGATAATGAGTTTAACCGTATGGTAGCGGAAGACACGCTCAAAGAATTGCTGCCCGGTATATACATAGATGTAGCCATAAATGGTAAAGAAGCGGTGGAAAAGGCGGCGACAGCAAAATATGACATTATATTAATGGACATACAAATGCCTGTGATGGATGGTGTGGAAGCTACCCGCACTATACGCACTACCCTGCCCGCCCCTGCTAAAGATGTACGTATAATAGCTATGACGGCGAATGTATTCCAGGAAGATGTGCAGAAGTATTTTGATACAGGCATTAATGCTTATGTGTCCAAACCCTTCCAGCCCGATGAGCTATTGCTGAAGATGGCATCGGTGCTTGAAAATGGCTCTACAGATAAAATACAACAGGCAGAGCGGCCTAAACAAGTTGAACAAAACCAATTAAAGCCCCTGCCAGATAAGGTAACGGATATGCAGTTTCTCAAACAATTCACTGGTGGTAACCAGGAAAAAATGGATAAATACAAAGGGATGTTCCTGGAGAACGGCCCCCGATTATTGACAAATATTGAGGAAGGCATCAGAAACGGGGATTATGGAGCAGTAAAGATAGCCGCCCACTCTATGAAACCACAGCTATCCTATATGGGGGTAAAAGAAGAAGTGAGCCATATCTTCCTGATAGAACAGACAGCAGGGGAACAGGCCCACTTTGAGCGGCTGCCAGCATTGGTAGAGCAACTGAAAAGGGTATGCGAAAAGGCATTTGAAGAATTGAGAGGCACTTAGGCCAAACAAACAGATTTTCAGCATCTTATTTCGCATTCTCCTTTGGGGTTTTAAATATTTTTTCTATTTTTCTACGAAATTGAACTCCTGAAATTATGGCAACTAATAACAATCGGTACATTTTCCTGGTAGATGACGAGCCGATTCAGAACGAAATGTTGAAAGATTACATAGCCGAGCGTTTTCTTTATGACATAAAAATTTTCGATAATGGTGAAGAGGCTTTAGCCAATATGCACCTGCATCCTGAAATAGTAGTATTGGATTACCACCTGAGTGCCCACAAACCCAATGCACAAAACGGTGTTGAGATACTGAAGAGAATAAAAGAAGGATACCCGGAAACCCAGGTAATCATGCTGTCGGGGCAAGACACGCTGCAAGTGGCCGTAGACAGTATGAAATATGGCGCTTACGACTATATTGTAAAGGGCGAAACAGCCTTCTCTCGTACTGAAAATGCTCTGAACAATGTGAGCGAACTTCACAAAATGAAGGTCATCAACAACAGCTATAAGAAGACCATCATATTCCTGGGCATAGTTATTGGCCTGATTGTACTGCTTGCGTTGTACCTCAATTTCTTTACCAACGCCTTCTCACATACCTCCAACGTAGCGGTTATCCAGTAATTATGTAACCTTAATATATTTCCCGGCAGCAGATGTTTAGTAGATTTGCTGCCGGACAATTTTTATATAGACGATGCAATTAGCCCAGCGACTGAACAGAGTAACGGAACCTCAGACCATCAAGATGGCCAAGCTTGGCCGCGAATTAAGAGCAAAAGGCATAGATGTAATTGACCTGAGCCTGGGCGAACCCGACTTCATTACCCCGGTACATATATGCGACTCTGCTACACAAGCTATGACTGAGGGCTATACTAAGTATACCCCTGTAATCGGTTACCCCGAACTGCGAGAAGCCATCAGCCAGAAGCTGAAAAGGGATAACCACCTGGACTACCCTGCTGAACAGATTATCGTATCCACAGGGGCGAAGCAATCCCTGGCCAATGCAATACTGAGTATAGTAAACCCAGGCGACGAGGTGCTGATACCCACCCCATACTGGGTAACCTATAGCGCACTGGCCCATTTGGCCGAAGGAACAGTAACATTCATACCGGGTACCATAGAGCATGATTTCAAAATCACACCGGCCCAACTTGAAGAACACATAAGCGATAAATCTAAACTATTCATATTTTCATCGCCATGCAACCCCACCGGCAGCGTCTATACCCGGGATGAACTGGCGGGACTGGCAGAGGTATTCAAACGTTTCCCAAATTGTGCTATCATCAGCGATGAGATATACGAGTATATTAACTATACCGGCCATCACGAAAGCATAGCACAATTTGAAGAGCTGAAAGACCGCGTGATAATAGTCAACGGCATGTCCAAAGGATTTGCCATGACCGGCTGGCGGCTGGGCTACCTGGCCGGGCCCAAAGACCTGGTGCAAGCCTGCGAAAAGCTGCAGGGACAATTTACCTCAGGGGCCAACTCAATAACCCAACGGGCTGCCATATCCGCATTGCTGGGCGATATGGAGCCTACACGCGAGATGACCAAAGCATTCCGCACCAGGCGTGATTTTATGTATAACTCCCTGAAAGAGATACCCGGCATGAAGCTGAACAACCCGGATGGTGCCTTCTACGTATTCCCCGATATCAGTTCATTCTTTGGCAAGAGCGATGGCGACACAACCATTCATAATGACGAAGACTTTAGCATGTACCTGCTGCACAAAGCCCATGTAAGCACCGTAATGGGGTCTGCATTTGGCAATAATAATTGCGTACGCATGTCATTCGCTACTTCTATGGACAAGTTGGAAGAAGCCGTAAGACGTATCCGGGAGACACTAGCCGGGCTGAAGTAAAAACTACTTGCTACTTTCTGCATTCAACAGGCCTTCCATAGTGCTCAATTCGTTCAGTACATTAATGTATACACTGTCCAACTGTGTAGGATGATCACTATACCAGCGGAGGCTGTTGCTGAACTCATCTAAACTGATACCGTGGTGGTGAAGCACGGTTTTATAGTACACTGCCAGCGAATCCATATTCTTGTTTACAGAAATGCCCGCACTATCATTTACTACGGAGCTATAGACTTCAGCGAGGTATATATCAGTCATTACTTCAGTCATCTTACCGGGTGGCAGATGCGACTGCTCCTGCTCAGTGCATGAAGATAAAAAACCTGTAAGAAGGATAGCTGCAAGCAATAAGGCCCTGGTCATTTGTTTAAACTGTTGTATTTCTGAACGTTAGGCACATCTATTTGCCCTATCATTGTAATATACAGGCCCCTGTTGGCCTCCGGCTGCTGGGCTATCACACTGGCAAACTCATCGCTTTTGGCATTGAAGAAGAACTGCAAAAGTATTGACCCCGGATTTTCTTTTTGCAACTGGCTAAGGGTGGTAATGCTGTTCAGAATGATTTTCTGGGATTCAGCAGGCTGGGCATACATATTATCCAACGCTTCCCTGTGCATGGAATACCATACTGAACGTAAAGCCTGGAACCTGGGACTAAGGATTTGATCTACTATCCAGTAGCGGTTGTGGTTGCCCTCTACGGCTTTCCAGCCTGTAATGGTTTTGCCTTGCTCAGGCGCATTGTTCACTATATTCTGCGCTTTTTTGAAGTATTCCTGTCCGCCCTTGGGGGCAAAGCTTTCATAGTCGAATGCAATAACCAGGTAGGCATAATAAGCCAATACAGCAGGCAGGTTGGACACATAGGCATTATTGCCCACTACCCTGTTGTCGTTAAACTCCAGCGGCTGAAACTGGTTGTAGCTGAACTGTACGTCTTTGTCTACATGCTTCACCATCTGGCTGGTATAACTACTGTTGTACACGGGACGGGAAGATTGTATGGTGATGGTAGCCGCAAAACCATTCTGCACGCCGGGTAGCGTCTGCGTTACGTTAATCAGTATATTACAGTTAATCTTTTCCTGCGGGGCATATTGGTCTTCTGTCCATTTGCGGGTGTTCATAAAGTCTGTAATTGCCTTTTCCATACCCCGGAAGACCTCTTTATCCTGTCCCTGCCCTTGTATACCATCGGCCATCACCTTTACAGTACAGTTCAACTCCTGCGCACCAGCCGGCCATGCAAAAAGGAGCAAGGCCACCACTACTACAAATGTTATTTTATATGGTCGTTTCAGCATAATCTTTATCGGTTATATACCGCACAATGGCTTTTGCCACATCGGCCTTATCCATCAGCGGCAGTTCTTTTTTAGTACCCCCTTTGCCTAACAGGGTTACCTTATTGGTATCGTGGGCAAAACCTGCTCCCGTGTCCTGCAATGAATTGAGGACTACCAGGTCAGCGTTTTTACTCTCCAGCTTCCTGAGCGCGTTGGCCTCTTCATTATCCGTTTCCAATGCAAAACCCACAAGATATTGGCCCTCTTTCTTCTGCCTGCCCAATTCTGCCAGTATATCCTTTGTCTTTTCCAGCTGTATATCTAACGTTGCATCCTGCTTTTTTATTTTCGTTCCGGCCACTTTTGCCGGCCTATAGTCAGCTACTGCGGCAGACATAACAGCGATATCCATGGAGGGGAAAGCATCCGTACAAGCCCGGTACATTTCCTCCGCACTCTCTACACGCTGTACCTTAATACCCGGATGTTTTACTTCTAATGCCGAGGGGCCAAGTACAAGTGTAACCTGCGCACCGGCCATTGCCAATTCTTCTGCTATGGCTACCCCCATTTTTCCGCTACTGAAGTTGCCGATGAAACGCACCGGGTCGATACGTTCGTAAGTAGGCCCGGCCGTTACCAGCGCATTCTTACCCGCCAACACAGAATTGATGCTGTCATTTAAATAACTTGCTATAAAATCAACAATATCAACAGGTTCTGCCATTCTACCTTCACCCGTTAATCCACTGGCCAGTTCACCGTACCCAACAGGAATAAATATATTCCCGCCCGATTTGAGCAGCGCAATGTTCCGTTTTGTTGCCGGATGATGCCACATATCCTCATCCATAGCAGGGGCTATGAGTACGGGGCATACCGCTGAAAGATATACTGCGCATAACAGATTGTCACAGAACCCATTAGCCAGCTTAGCTAAAGTATTGGCGCTGCAAGGGGCAATCAGCATTATATCCGCCCAACGCCCCATCTCTACATGATTGTTCCACTGCGAGCCATCGCTGACGCTGCTGAATACCGGGTGCTTAGACACTGTTTCCAGCGAGAGCGGGCTGACAAATGAAGTAGCAGATTGCGTAACAATAACACGTACCCGGGCACCGGCCTTTACGAGTTGGCGTACCAGTTCAGGTGTTTTGTATGCGGCTATACTGCCGGTTATCGCCAATATTATCTTTTTTCCTGCTAACTGCATATATGGTTGGCTTTCAGCCCCTGCAAGGTACGTTTTTTCATAGAGTTCTATTGTTAAATGGTGGCGTGTTAATGCGATAACAGGACAATATGCCCATGCGGTAAAAGGGTTAACCGCCATAAGCCAGGAATCTCAGGTAATGATATTTTGTTAATCCCTGAATAGCCGACTTTAACCAAAAGCAATAATACCATGTAGTAGTTTATTGATTTACAGTTTATTAGATCATGATTGTTAACTTTTGTTAACTGATTGATGATTTTCTTTTGTGTTAACGAGTTCGCAGGCTCAGTTGTTAACTCTGCGCATTTATTATCCCGGAAAGAGAGTGGAATAAAAAACCCGCCTTGCGGGCGAGTGGATGAGATATGGTGGCAATATGGTTTTGCAGGCATGGTTTAACTTTTTCGTTCACGGCCCTCCCCTGATGTGAGGAGGGGTAATGCTTTGTCCCAGGACATGGAATATCACTACCCGAAGTTCCCGAAATACAATAACAAATATACAACATTAATCCTTATCTGCCAAATGCATTTATTCAATGGTCGACCTGTAACGTGGCAAGAGGCAACTGTGCAGAATCCCGGGTGTCAATCATTCATATCCTCATTGCCGCCTTTGTTCCTGATGTCAACCCCTCCCTCTACAACGGCTTTCATATTGCAGCGGTAAAATGTCCAGCCCGTAGAGCAACCAAGGTGGTAGTTTTGTTTCCCCTGCTCATCGGTAGGTATTTCCGCCTGTGTAATGGTCATCTTTGAAGTACTGTTACCTATGTCTTCTATATCCACAGTAACAATCCCTGCTTCACCAAAACGAAACCGGAACTTATCCTTGCCATTTGCTTCGAGCACCTCGCCCGTTTCGGTAATGCTATCAGGGTAGCCATGCCAGCGCCAGCGGTAAGTGTCCCCTACTGATACATGCTCGTCACCGACAATTACATTGCCATTCCTGCTGAATTCACCCATGCGGAGGAACCAGCTTTCTATGCCATTGCGGGTTGTCCACAAATCGTATATGGTTTGTACCGGGGCTTTGATTTTTATCCATTGAGAGAATTGACTCCAATCGTAACTCATGTGGTAAGATTTTTATTAAAATTAAACGTTTAAGATTATTTTAGCTTTGATTTTAGCATGTTTAAGAATTAATATTATACCTGCAGGAACCTATGAAGCTTCTACTTAACCTTTTGCTGTTAGTGCATATTGTATTCCCTCTTAACGCACAAGTAACTGTGAGGGTATACCCCGAGTTGAGTGATTATGTGCAAAAGAAATCTGTAAAGTCAAGTGTCTTTATTGAAAAGCGAACTGCTAAAAGTCTTAAAAGCGCGGGTGGCAACAAGTATATGATTTACTCAGAAATCAATTCGCCTGACCTGAATGATTTTATCGAAAATGACGCATGGCTTATCCGGCACAACGACTCCCTGTTTTTTAACTGCAGCCAGCTGAAAAGTACGGAATATACTTTGGTGTTAGTCAAAAACGACCAATACTTATTCTTTATAGCAAGTGCGTCAAAGTTGAAAGAACACAGAAAACAAATGCCCAATAATAATGACTTTGCACTGGCAAGTGTAGCATTTGGCGCACTTGGAGGGGCTATTGCGGGTTATGAATCATCGGGCGGTGCATTTTATTACCTGCTTGACCTGCATACAGGAAAAATCCAGGTGCTGGACAGAGATGGAATAGCCTCAGCATTAGCAGCAAAACCTGAACTAAGAAGAGAATACTTATCCAAAGCCTCGCCTATGGATGCAGAAACTGTAACCGCATTTATAAGACGATTATTAAAATAATACCAAAAATAGCCCCGAACTTACACCTGGAAGACCCCTGTTTTAAATTCCTTCATTTCAGGATTGTGGTTGGCTGCGGCTATACCCTCGCTGATGACGCGGCGTGTATCTATCGGGTCGATGATGTCATCTACCCAAAGACGTGCTGCAGCATAGTACGATGAGGTTTGTGAATTGTACTTGTCGGTAATATGCGACAGCAATTCCTGTTCTTTTTCGGGGGTTATTTCTTCTCCTTTGGCCTTCAGCGATGCTACCTGTATCTGTAATAATACATTGGCTGCCTGCGCGCCGCCCATCACAGCTATTTTGGCATTGGGCCATGCGTATATGAAACGTGGGTCGTAAGCCTTGCCACACATGGCGTAGTTGCCCGCACCGTACGAGTTACCTATCACTATAGTGATTTTAGGCACTACTGAATTGCTGACCGCATTCACCAGTTTGGCACCGTCCTTAATAATACCCGAATGCTCGCTGCGGCTGCCTACCATAAAGCCGGTAACATCCTGCAGGAATACCAGGGGTATTTTCTTCTGGTTGCAATTCTGGATAAAACGGGCGGCCTTGTCGGCGCTGTCGTTGTATATCACGCCGCCTATCTGTATTTCGCCTTTGGTATTTTTTATCACGGTGCGCTGGTTGGCTACGATGCCGACGGCCCAACCATCGATACGTGCGTACCCGCAAACGATTGTTTTGCCATAGTCTTTCTTAAACTGGTCGAACTCGGAATTGTCTACCAGGCGCTCTATCACTTCCACCACATCGTACTGCTTGCTGTTGTCTACAGATACGAAGCCATAGATTTCCTTAGGGTCTTTTTTAGGCGCTTCGGGCTTAGCACGGTCGAAACCTGCGCGGGGCTGTTCGCCCAGTTTGTCTATGATGCGCTTCACCTGGTCGAGACATTCCTGCTCTGTATCAAATTTATAGTCGGCAATGCCGCTGATCTCTGTATGTGTTTTAGCGCCACCCAGGGTTTGTATGTCCGCCTCCTCGCCAATGGCAGCCTTCACCAAATATGGCCCTGCCAGGAAGATGGAGCCATTGCCTTCTACCATCAGGGTTTCGTCGCTCATAATAGGCAGGTACGCCCCACCCGCTACACAACTACCCATTACGGCGGCTATCTGGGTGATGCCCATTGCACTCATCTGCGCGTTGTTGCGGAATATCCTGCCAAAATGTTCTTTATCGGGGAAAATCTCGTCCTGCATGGGCAGGTACACGCCCGCACTGTCCACTATATATATTACGGGCAGGTGGTTTTCCATGGCTATCTCCTGCAGGCGCAGGTTTTTCTTGCCTGTGATGGGGAACCACGCCCCCGCCTTTACTGTATTGTCGTTGGCTACTATCACACACTGGCGGCCTTTCACATAACCCAGTCCCGCCACCGTGCCGCCTGAAGGGCAGCCCCCGTGTTCGGGGTACATATCCCAACCTGCAAAAGAACCGATTTCAGTAAACACGCTGCCTTTGTCAATAAGGTATTGTATCCGCTCGCGGGGGGACATCTTGCCCCTTTCCTTATTTTTCTCAATGGCCTTTTTACCACCGCCGAGGCTTACCTGCGCATGGCGTTGTTTCATCTGGCTGACCGCCAACTTCATTTCATCTTCGTTCTTATTGAATTCCAGGTTCATGCTAGTGTGTTGTAAAACAGGGCAAAGATAATGGTTAAGTGGTAAGTAGGTAATTGTTAGTGGAGCGCAGGTTTACCAGGCCCGGGTGGCCTTCAACCTTTGACCCGCTCCATTGTTACATCTACTACATCAACATATATACAAATGGGATTAACTGAGGTCATCATTGAAAAAATAAAAAACGAAGGACCTATTTCTTTTCACGATTTTATGGAAATTAGCCTGTATTACCCCGGCATGGGCTATTACGCCACCACAGAGGAATGCACGGGCACCAATGGTGATTTTTATACCAGTCCCTGCCTATCGCCCGTATTTGGTGTTATGGTAGGCAAGCAACTGGAAGAGATGTGGCGGTTACTGGGCAAAACGGATTTTACTATAGTGGAATTTGGCGCGGGCAAGGGGGCATTATGCGGGCATATAATACAATACATAGAACGAACCAACCCCGAACTATACAACATGCTGAACTATTGCATAGTAGAAAAAAGCGATGCGATGCGCCTGCACGAGCAGAAAAACATTTGCCGCGACAAAGTACACTGGTACGACAGCATGCATGATATGCCACAGGTGCAGGGCTGTGTAGTGTCCAACGAACTGGTAGATAACCTGGCTGTGCACCTGGTGGAAATGCAGGATGAACTGATGGAAGTATTTGTGGATTACAAAGATGGCTTTAAAGAAGAGCTAAGGCCCGCAGCTGATAGCATCAGGCAATATTTCGCGGAACAAAATATCACCCTGCACAAAGGCTACCGGACAGAGGTAAACCTGGAGGCCACGCAATGGATACAGGATGTGAGCCGGGTATTAAAAAAAGGTTATGTACTGACTATTGACTACGGTTATTCATCAACTGAAATATATAACGCACAACGCAGCAAAGGCACCCTGCTATGCTACAACAAGCATAAGGTGACCGCGCACCCATACAGCGATATAGGCAGGCAGGATATTACGGCACATGTCAACTTTACCGCTCTGCACCTGTGGGGACAAAAAAACGGCCTTGACCTTTGCGGGTACACCAACCAGGCGTGCTTCCTGCTATCGCTGGGCATACTGGACCACCTGAACCGGGCCGGCGAAATATACGGCCATTCTGACCCGGAGAAAGAGGCTTTCCTGAAATACGCGCTGTTGATAGATATGGGCCACAAATTTAAAGTGCTGATACAGGGTAAAGACATACCCCGGCAAAAACTGACAGGGCTGATGTTTGCATGATACTGATATTATTTTTGTAGCTGTAGCAGGATGCCGGTGACGAGCCCAATCAGCGGACGCTGCTTTTATCTTAGGACGAAGCGGGACGCTTCGACCAGTGTGGAGCAGAATTGTGTTCTATATGTAACGTATTTCGGTTGGTGACAACACCAACCAAAGGAAAAAACGGGAATGAACAGAGAATATGCCTTTGAATTCTATCCCAATTGAGCTTTAGCCTGCTTTGTCCTCTTTACCCATTTTCTATAGATGACGAACACTGTTGCACCTACTATCCAAATTGGCCAAAGGGTAACCAGTATCAATGTCAGCCCTTTTAGAATATCGAGACCGTAGCCGAGCGAATTACCTATTTTTTCGCCAAAACCTGCCGTCACCATTTTATTTGCATCCTGCGTGATAAAAACCGCTACCAATTCGGGTTGGTATAATTGCACATTTAGTGTTGCATAACGGGAATCGTCGAGCATAGACAGGTTGGCAATGCGGCGGTCTACCTGCTGTTGATATTTACTGTCCGTGTATTGTCTTGCTGAAACCTGGTTGTCTGCTGCGGGGGCAGCAGCAGACACTGTAGTTTTTGCAGCAGCGGGTTGTTCATTTTTCAGGATATTGGAAATAAAACTGAGTGTAACATCTTGCCGGGTCATATTCCGATAATCAACAAAAGATGCAATCCTGCTTATTTCGTAAGAGAGGGTATCCAATGCATAGACAGGGATACGTATTACCATATCGGCTGTAGGCCGGTACACCTGTGCGGTTTTCAGGCTATCATCCCGGTAGGGTACAGACTTGTTACTGATGACGCTGTTAGTAGTGTGGCTTTCCTGTACAAATCCATCAGTCATTTTAATAAAGCCTTCAAGCTGTGCTACTGCAGCCTCCAGATCGGTCACGCGACACCGGATATCTGCTTTCCGTATTACGTATCGGTCCTCGCTGGCGAGATTGGCAAGGTCAGTTTCAGACAAGGCTATAGTGTCTGCACTTGCCAGGTAGTTCTCCATAGCCTTCCGGCCGGATTCACCTTCAGTGCAGGCATTCATGAAAACAGTCATTGCAATAGCAACAAGTAAGAATTTTAGTTTCAGCATAGAATACAGTTTTGGGTGTTAACTGTTAATGCCGTGTGCCGCAGAGAAGTAATCTATACTTATTGTTAATCTTATTGTAAAGTGACAAAATGTTGGGGTAGGCTTTATAAATCTCTACATAGGAGGCATTGTATTTTTTTAAAGAACTCCTGTATTTTTAGTCAATAACTACTGTGATTTTATGGCAAAAAATAAATCATTAAGACTGCATAATACCGGCATTGTAGTAGCATCTCTTGACAAGGCTATTGAATTCTTTACAGAGCTGGGGATGGTATTGGAAGGACGGGGCACCATTGAAGGTGAATGGGCGGGGCGTGTTACAGGGCTGGGCATTCAAAGCGTGGATGTTGCTATGATGGCTACACCCGATGGACATAACCGGCTGGAAATTTCGCAATTCCTCACTCCGCCCGTTATATCAGACCACCGTACCGCACCTGTAAACGCACTGGGCTACCTGCGTGTTATGTTCACGGTTGATAATGTTGATGAGACAATATCAAGGCTCAGCAAACATGGCGCAGAACTAGTGGGTGAAGTCGTTCAATATGAAAACATGTACCGGCTATGCTATGTACGAGGAGTAGAGGGCCTGCTTATAGGCCTTGCAGAAGAGTTGGGTGGCTAACGCAGCCTGACATTTGTGATAGTTATTTGTACAACTCTACACCGGCCTCCCCTGTTGATTTTTTCCAGGCACGGTGCATGCCATCGGTATTGAATTGCAGGGAAATATTACCATTTTTATCTACAGCTATTATACCGCCCGTAGCACCCATTTTTTGCAGCTTATCGTGTATCATCAGTTTGGCGGCATCGTCAACGGGCATGCTCAACAACTCTACCCTGTCGGCTATGGCTTTGGCCATGCCCAGCCTGATGAAGTATTCGCCCCAGCCCGTGCAGCTTACCGCGCAACTGTTATTATCGGCATAAGTGCCCGCACCTATGATGGGGCTGTCGCCTATACGTGCAAACTTTTTGTTGGTCATACCGCCGGTACTGGTGCCTGCTGCCAGGTTCCCTTGTTTGTCTAATGCCACTGCGCCTACAGTGCCGTATTTTTCGTCCACATTGCCGGGTTGCTCCAGGTAAGATTTCCTGTTTTTCCCCTCATTGCGTTTATTATAACTGTTGCGTGTTTTAGTGGTCCAGAAGTATGACTGGGATACAATCTCACAGCCGTTCTGTTCTGCAAACATCTCCGCCCCTTTGCGTGCCAGCATCACATGCCCGCTCTGCTCCATCACCCTGCGGGCGGCAATTATGGGGTTTTTGATATTTGTAACCCCGGCTACAGCACCTGCATTCAGGTTGCTGCCGTCCATGATGGAGGCATCCAGTTCAATCATGCCGTTGGCAGCATATACCGCTCCCTTGCCCGCATTGAACATGGAGTCGTTTTCCAGTATCACAATAGCAGCCTGTACCGCATCGAGGGCGCTGCCGCCTTTTTCCAGCACGGCGTAACCCGCATCAATGGCTTTCTGTAAACCTTGCCTGTAGAGGGCTTCATCGGCCACTGTCACCTGGCCCGGACGGATAGTGCCCGCGCCACCGTGTACCACCAATACATATGGCTTTTCCTGCTGTGCTATGAAGGAAGTGTTCAGTAAAAAATTAATCAAGAGTAAAAGAATATACCTCATACCCTCTATAATAGTTAAAAATTCCAATATATCTCGCACAATCGGCCATAAAAAATTGCCAGTGACAGTATAATTAAGGAAATTTGAGAAGACACAGGTAACGTGATGAAGAAACTGCAATTGCTGATGATTGTATGCATACTGCTACTTTGCAGTAAAGGAGCATTGGCCACACATATATTTGGGGGCGAATTGCTGTACACGCATATCAGCGGAAACAACTATAAAATTACACTCACGCTTTATGGCGATTGCAGCGCCAGCAACTCCAACTACATGGCGGGCGCAGCGCCGCACATCATGATATACAGGAGTACTAATTTCGTAGAAAGGCTAAAGCTGACAGAAGACCAGTCGATGCGAAAAGAAGTATCACCCGTATGCCCTGAAGACGAAGGCAAAACCTCGTGCAAGAGTCCCACAGGTACATTGCCCGGCGCCATGCGTTACGTATATTCCAGGACCACTACCCTTGCGCCCGCGTCCGACTGGCGTATAGTGTTCGCCGGCACAATAGACGATGTATTGGGCCCTCAAGGGCAAGGCACTTTAGCCGGCAGGAGCGACAACATCACCAACATTTCGAACGTAGGCGAGCAACTGATGTTTCTCGAGGCTATACTAAACAACAGTAACGGGCCTAATTCTTCACCGCAATACTCATCAGTACCTACGCCATTTTTCTGCATCAACCGGCAGCAACAATACAACCAGGGAGCCATTGACAGTGATAATGACTCACTCTCTTTTTCACTGATACCTGCGCTTATCAACTCTACACAAGCTACAGGCTACCTGGCGCCTTATAGCGGCGCCCTGCCACTGGCTACCGCCGCCGGGAGTTTCAGCTTCAACAACGCATCCGGGCAATTGAGTTTTGAGCCGAACGTGCTGCAAAAATCGCTGGTGGTAAACAAAGTAGCAGAATATAAAAATGGTATACTGGTAGGCAGCAGCATGCGCGAGATGACCTTCATAGTACTGGATAACTGCAGCAACACACCACCTAAGGGTGATATTGACAAAGGCAGTATAACAGGCGGCGCTGTAAAAGAAAACACGATTAACGTATGCGCTAATACACCCAACCTCAACTTCATCATACAAGCGGCGGATGCGGATAATGACAGTGTAACCGTAACATTGAACAACCTGCCGCAGGGAGCGAATGCTACAGTTAACAACAGCGGTGCGGGGCAGCCCTACATCGATTTCTCGTGGAATACACAAAATGTGTCTACCGGCAGCTACAACTTCTTCGTAACTTATACTGACGATGCCTGCCCGTTGTTCAGCAGCCAGACAATAGCGTATACCATTAATGTGGTGGACCCTATCAGTATATCGCATGAAGTATTGCAACCGACCAACTGTATTTTCCGCCAGCAGGTATCCATCTATATCAAAGACGGTGTGCTGCCACGGAAAGTAATTATAAAAAACAGTAACGATGTGGTGCTGGGTGAATACCTGGATAGTACCGGGGTAATTATCGACAGCTTCAAAATAGGCACCTATACGGTTTTCGCGGAAGCGGAAGCTTTGCAATGCAGGTCGCAATACAATTTCACGGTAGAACATACAGGCACCTATCCTTTACCGCCCGGCATAGAAGACATCCACCACTGCCCGGGCGATGCGCCCATAACCGTTTCGCCGAAGCCCGCACATGGAGGCACCATACAATGGTATGAGCTGAACGGACAACGTATGCAGGCCGCCCCGATGTACGGAACCGCTAATGCAGGGATATACCAATGGGTGGTTAACCAAAGGGTAGAAGTGTGCGAATCGGTAAAAGATACCCTTACCGTAACTATTCACGACTATCCTGAAATTGAAATACTGAACACACCTGAAAGAGTATGTGCCGGCGATGGTATGTACCTGCTGGCAAGCGGCGGGGTAAAATATAACTGGCAGCCCGAAGATAAAATTGTCTACTTCAATGACTCACCATATACATATGTAAGGCAACCTACCACCTACACCGTGACGGGCTATAGCGAGTATGGCTGCCCTGGTACAGACACCATCACCTACCAGGATATTGAACAATGCTGCACATTCTCTTACCCGGATGCTTTTACACCCAACAGTGACGGCATTAATGACGGGTGGCACCCTGTTACCTACGGGAATGTTGATTTTTACCTGTTGTCGGTGTATAACCGCTGGGGGCAGCGCGTTTACATTTCTTCTGACCCGCGCCAACGGTGGGACGGAAGCTATAAAGGCAAGGTGTGCGAAATGGATACTTATTACTATTACCTGAAAGCCAAATGTGTAACCGGCCATGAGGAAGAGACCAAGGGCTCATTTATTTTGCTGCGGTAGGCATCATTCCCACTTGAATACACGAGCTGCTACGGCATAAATAACTACCGCCCATACCAGCAGCATCAGCACATCCCACCGTATCTCCCAGAAACCCGCCCCCTCAAAAGCTACCAGGCGCAAGGCATCGTTGAGATAAGTAAGCGGCAATACACGGCACAGGGGCTGCAGCCATGTTGGAAAAACATCTATAGGAAAAAAAGTACCCGCCAGCAGAAACTGCGGCAGCGTAACGATGTTGGACAAAGGAGGTATGGTACTTTGGTTTTTTGCCAACCCGCTGATGATAAACCCAAAGCCCATAAACACCAGTATGGCCAGTGTACACAAAGCCAGCATTTCGAGGAAGGTGACGAAGCCATTGATTAAGGTGTAACCAAAAGCAAAGTAACCTGTAGCTATGATGACAGCCGCACCTACTAACTGGAATACCAAACGGGCAATCCCCTCGCCCAGTAAAATGGCCTCTCTGCTAACGGGGGTAGCGAAGAACCGTTTCAGCACTAAAGTTTCGCGCAGGCTGAAGAATATGAAGGCTGTACCGAAAATACTGCCGGCCAATAACGAAAAACCCAATTGGCCGGGCAATATGAAATCGATGGTTTTGAACTCCCGGATGGCGGCCACATCTTTTTCTATATTGGCTAATGCAGCAGTGCGGCCTGCTATCAGTGTATCATTGTCCTGCAATGTGGTTTTGATTATGGCTTCCAGTTGCGCCAACTTATCAGCATGGGCGGTGGCCGAATGCAGGTGGATATTATATTGCGGCACCTGCCCCCGCGGTTGCTGCGTTATCTTTACCAATGCTATGATATCCCCTTCGCTCAACATCTTCTGCGCCTGCGTGGTATCTTCCAGCGGCACCCATTTCAACGCCACATTGTTCTTTAGCGAAGTATATAAACTATTGGCCGTATCGCTGCCCGGGGCGATGGCTACACCCATAGTGAACAAGGCTGAACTGCCCAGGAAACCGAATACCAATATAAATATCAACGGGAAAGCTATACTGAACACAATGGCGGAGGGGCTCTTCATGGTAGATTGAAGGCTGGCACGCGTGAGCGCCAACAGGGCCTTTGCATTGTTATATTGGTGCTTCTGAGACATACGAGCCGCAAAGTTAATCAACCCACACCAAGTTTATGTGTTGTTAAAAATTATAAACATATATCCGCAGGTGCCTGCAAAAAGCTAACTTAGGGCTGCTATTATGATAAACTTTCTTAAATACGCCGCCATAGTGATATTGGTAGCCGGCAACCTGCTACCCGCGCAGGCTGCCAGGATATACATACCTATGAACGCAGATGAACAAACCAACCACCTGAAAGCCTATGGTGTAGCCTATGCCGCGCTGACAAAGGAGATAGAAGTAGACTGGCTGCTGAACTACGAAGGCGGCAGTTTTGCCATGGTACAGACCGACTATATTGAAAAGCTATGCAAATTACGCGGCGTTAGCTACGAGGTGATAAGCGACGCGCAGTACAGCGGTATACTGAACACCGTGGCCGACCCTGATTATAACGGCGATATAATAAAACTGGAGAAGGCGCCTAAAATAGCAGTATACACCCCCAAAGGCAAGCAACCCTGGGACGACGCCGTAACACTGGTACTTACCTATGCCGAAATACCCTACGACGAAATTTATGATGACGAAGTATTACTGGAGAAACTACCGGAATATGACTGGCTGCACCTGCACCACGAAGATTTCACAGGGCAATACGGCAAATTCTGGGCGGCGTACCGCAACGCTGCATGGTTCCAGGAGGATGTGAAGAATAACGAAGCTATAGCCGCCAGGTACAACTTCAAAAAAGTATCGAAGCTGAAACTGGCAGTAGCCAAAAAGATACAGGCCTTTGTGGCGGGCGGGGGATATTTGTTTGCCATGTGCTCTGCTACGGACAGCTACGATATAGGATTGGCTGCACAGAATACAGACATCTGCGAAATACCATTTGACGGAGACCCATCAAGCCCCAATGCTCAAAATGAACTGGATTTTTCGCAAGGGTTTGCATTTAAAGATTATATACTTTCCCGCAACCCCTACGAATACGAATTCAGCACAATCGATGCCACGCAAACACGCAGTGCATATGTTAATATGGAAACGGATTACTTTACACTGTTCACTTTCTCCGCCAAGTTTGACCCCGTTCCTACTATGCTTTGCCAGAACCATACCACCACGGTAAAAGGCTTTATGGGACAGACTACCGCATTTCGCAAAGAGGTGCTGAAAACAAGCGTGCTGGTGATGGGTGAATGTAAACCCGCCAATGAGGCGCGTTATATTCACGGAGAATTTGGCAAAGGTACATGGACATTTTATGGCGGCCACGACCCCGAAGATTATCAACATGCTATAGGCGACCCGCCTACCGACCTGAGCCTGCACCCCAACAGCCCCGGCTACAGGTTGATACTGAACAACGTCCTCTTTCCGGCAGCGAGGAAGAAACCGAAGAAGACGTAGTTGAAGCAATAAAATTGTATCGTCATAAGCGAAAACTAATTCTTATTAATAGTAGTATCACCTGCCATTTTTGCCATATTAACGGTTCATTACCATGGTAAAGCCATAGAAAGCTACTATCTTTGCCGACCACAGAATCGGAAAATATGGCAGACATCCTGGAAAAGGTGATTGAGGAAAACAGGCAGGGCGAGGCTTATGCCCCCTTTGCCGGAGACCCTAATGCATACACTAAAAAATTCTATATAGAAAGCTACGGTTGCCAGATGAACTTCAGCGACAGCGAAATAGTGGCTTCCATTTTACAAGAACAGGGCTTTGGCGCTACGGGCAATTTTACCGAGGCCGACCTGGTGCTGATTAATACATGCTCCATACGTGAGAAGGCGGAACAAACCGTACGCAACAGGCTGAAAACATTCAGGCAGGTGAAAGAAGACAGACCGGGTATGCTGATAGGCGTGCTGGGCTGTATGGCGGAAAGGTTGAAAGCAAAATTCCTGGAAGAAGAAAAGCTGGTAGATATAGTAGTGGGCCCCGATGCCTACCGCAGCCTGCCGGGATTGGTAATAGAAGCTGAAACCGGGCAAAAATCGGTAAACGTACTGCTGAGCCGTGAAGAAACTTATGCGGATATTTCGCCCGTGCGGTTAGACAGCAACGGCGTGACTGCATTCGTAAGCATTATGCGGGGCTGCAACAATATGTGCACCTTCTGCGTAGTGCCCTTTACCCGCGGCCGCGAGCGCAGTCGTGATGCAGTAAGTATAGTGAACGAGTGCAGGGATTTGTTTGACCGTGGATTCAGGGAGGTGACATTATTGGGGCAGAATGTGGATAGCTATTATCATACATCAACAAAAGAGGATGGTAGTATTGAGGAAGTGACCTTTGCCAAATTGCTGGAGATGGTAGCCCTTATATCACCCCTGCTACGCGTACGTTTCAGCACTTCGCACCCTAAGGATATAACGGACGATGTGCTGCATACGATGGCTAAGTACCACAATATTTGCGAGTACATACACCTGCCGGTGCAGAGCGGCAACACGCGTATACTGCAACTGATGAACCGTACTTATACGCGCGAATGGTACCTGAACAAGGTAAAGCGCATCCGCGAAATAATGCCCGACTGCGGGTTGAGTACGGATGTCATCAGCGGGTTCTGTACAGAAACGGAAGAGGAGCATAAAGAAACACTGGACCTGATGGAGCAATGCCGTTTTGATATGGCGTATATGTTCTCCTACAGCGAGCGCCCCGGTACACTCGCAGCACGCCGATATACTGATGATGTGCCCGAAGAAGTGAAGAAACGCAGGCTAACAGAAATCATCAACCTGCAAAACACACATTCGCGCGAGAGCTATAAAAACGACATTGGCAAAACCTTTGAAGTATTAATAGAAGGCGATAGCAAAAAAAGTGAACAAGACTGGTGCGGCCGCAACAGCCAGAATAAAATGATGGTATTCCCCAAAGGCGATTACAAGCTAAAAAAGGGAGACTATGTGATGGTGCGGGTGGACGATGCTACATCGGCCACATTGCTGGGGGAGATAGTACCCCCTGCCCCTAAAGGGGAGATTATTAATTAAAAATAAAGTGCTGTAATTACGGGAATGATAGGTCTGATAAAAAATAAACTAAAGGAAATACAAGATGTTTGCAAAGAGCATCATGTACTCTCTTTATACCTGATAGGCAGCGCAGCTAAGGATGAAAAGGATTTTACTGCTGATAGTGATGTTGATTTCCTATACCGTTTTGACAAAAGTAATATCGGCGAAATGGACTATGCTGACTATTATTTCGGGCTACTATTTAAGTTACAGGAACTTTTAAACCGAAAAGTAGACCTGGTGCCTGAAGAAAAATTAAAAAACCCATTTTTCATGGAAAGTATTAATAAGAATAAATTGAAAATATATGAATCCTGAACAATACAAATTTTTGTATGACATTTCAGATTCTATAGGAGCTATTGAATCATATTTGACCGGGGTGAAATCTATAGCAGACTATAAGCAAGACCACAAAACCATTGATGCTGTTGAAAGAAGGCTTGCAATTATTGGTGAAGCGTTATGGAAAGCTGATAAAATAGAGAACTTAGTTGCTATTACTAATAAAACTAAAATAATAGGTCTCAGGCATATATTAGTTCACGATTATGACTTGATAGATGATGAGGCAATCTGGACGATATGTAAAAAATATCTCCCGATACTTAAACAAGAAATAGCGAATATTTTACCAAATAACAAATAGTCCCGTACGTATGGGATTTGGGTAATATGGAATTACAAAGCATTAAAAACAGGTTTGGGATAATAGGCAATTCGCCTGCGCTGAACCATGCACTGAGCACGGCAGCGCAGGTAGCCAATACCGACCTGTCGGTACTGATAGTGGGTGAAAGCGGCGTGGGTAAAGAAGCCTTTTCCAATATCATACACGCACTGTCTTCGCGCAAGCATAACCCTTTTATAGCCGTCAACTGTGGTGCGATACCCGAGGGTACTATTGACAGTGAGCTGTTCGGCCATGAGAAGGGTTCTTTTACCGGGGCGGTAGACAGCCGCAAGGGATATTTTGAGACCGTGAACGGCGGCACAATTTTCCTGGATGAAATAGGCGAACTGCCCATAGGCACACAGGCGCGTTTGCTGCGTGTGCTGGAGTCAGGTGAATTTATACGTGTGGGTTCCTCCAAAGTGCAGAAAACGGATGTGCGTATCATAGCCGCTACCAACAAGGACCTGCTGGAATTTGCACTGAGCGGGAAATTCAGGGAAGACCTGTATTACCGTTTGAGTACAGTGCCCATCCGCGTACCATCATTGCGTGACAGGAAGGAAGACGTACCCCTGCTGTTCCGCAAGTTTGCCACCGATTTTGCAGAGCGCTACCGTACACAATCTATACAATTATCGCCCGAAGCACAGCAAATGCTGGTGAACTATCCCTGGCCGGGCAATGTGCGCGAACTGAAAAACATAGCTGAACAGTTATCTGTCCTCAGCACAGAAAAAGAAATTACAGCCGAAACATTGCGTAATGTACTGCCCAACGGTTCATCATCGCGAAGCCTGGCGCTGGTACAGCCCGCAGGCATACCCATACCCAGCCCAACGGCAGGCGGTAGCCAGTACGACAGCACTACGGAAAGGGAAATATTATACAAACTCTTCTTTGACCTGAAGAAGGACCTGACTGATATGAAAAAAATGCTGTACGAAATGAATGCCGGCCGTGGCTTTGCTGCTCATGATACAGCGGATGGCTTAGTACCTGCTTACAGCCCTGCAGAACAACCCGTACCTACGTATAGTACACCCGGCACACAGGGGCCGATAGTGATACATCATACCGACAGCATGTCGCATCATGAAGACGTAGAAGAATCTTTGCTGCTGGCTGACAGGGAAAAAGAGTTCATAGTGAAGGCCCTGAAAAAACACAAAGGCCGCAGGCGCGACGCCGCCAGCGAGCTGGGGATATCAGAAAGGACTTTGTACAGAAAAATTAAAGAATACGATATTCAGGAGTAATTTAGAGCACCGGATATGGCTAAGAGGTTATTATTATTTTTTCTGCCCTTTATAGTGTTCACCTTTGCAGGTTGCGGGGTATATAGCTTTACAGGCGCCAGTATTGAGGGCTCTACTATCAACATCCGCACGCTGGATAACAAAGCGCGCAACGTGGTGCCTACCCTAGCCCCGGCGCTCACCAGTAAAATACGCAGCAGGATATTGTCGCAAACAGGCCTTTCGCCCGTGAACACGGAAACGGCGGATTATGATATTTCAGGAGCTATAACCCAGTACAATGTGAGCGTAACGGGCGTGCAAAACACACAGACCGCATCGCAGAACAGGCTGACCATATCTATACAAATAAAATTCCAAAACAGGTTAGACGAAAAAGCTAACTTTACCGAAACTTTTACCAGGTTTGCCGACTTTGCCGCTAACCAGACATTGCAGAGCGTAGAAGGAAAATTAGTAGAGGAAATAGGCGACCAGCTTGCCAATGACATTTTCAATAAAGCTTTCGTAAATTGGTAAGAGATTTCGTAGTATAAAGCACATGATTACATCATCATCCATATCATATGTATCGCAGATGCTGGAGGAACCGCAGAATATCAATGACGCGGACGCTGAAAGCATCAGGACAATGACGGAGACATACCCATACTTTGTACCGGCCCGTTATATGCAGGCCGCACAGCAGCATAAAAACGAGCCTTTTTCGCCGGAAATGATGTCGGCCATGCAGTTGTTTTCGGGCAATTGGCTATTGTATAACGAATACCTGCAGGATGCCATCGGCGGCGAAGAAGTTGAGTTTGGCGCGGCTGCGGTACAAGACAAACCTAAGAAAACCACCCCGGTCGCAAATGCAGTAGTAGCAGAAGATACAGAAGAGGATGAACCAATAATAGAAGACACCATTGTTGCCGAAGAAGAAGAAATAGTTGAAGAATACATTGAGCCCGTAGCCCAAACAGGTAAACATAGTTTTACCGAAGGTTTTACCCCTGTCAATACCGGCTTTGTACGGGCGAAGAAAAATGATGTTCCCCCCCCGCCCCTACCCGTGGCAGAAGAAATAGTGGCGCATGAACCTGAGGCAGAGGAAACGCCCGCCCCGCCTGTAAAAGAAAAAACCGTACATACATTCAGAAAAACCGACTGGGACGAAAAGAGCGAAAACCTGATACCCCCTATATATACAGAGGACTATTTCCTGCACCAGGGCATGCATGTATCCAACGATTTGCCTGAGGACATCGGCAACTCCGAGCATAAACTTAACCTGCAGGAACAGCAGAAGTCGCTGATGGTGGTGATGAGTTTTTCTGAATGGCTGATGTATTATAAAAAGAAAAAAATACAGGAACAGGAAGAAGTACAGGACCAGAAAGACCTGCGTACGATGTGGCAAAAAGAAAAGCTGGCTGCCGCACTGGAAGAAGAAAACGAGGAAATACCTGAAAATGTATTTGAAATGGCCGTAAATTCCATTACCAAGGAGGAAAACCTGGTGAGTGAGTCGCTGGCAGAAGTACTGGTAAAACAGGGCCGCTACGACCGCGCCATTGAAATGTATAAGAAATTAAGTTTGCGTAAACCGCAAAAAAAGGCTTATTTTGCCCGGAAAATCGAAGAAATATTAAAAGAAAAATAAACTTATGATAACTTTTATTGCTATAGTGATAATGCTGGCTTGTGTGGTACTGGCTTTCTTTATACTGGTACAAAACCCCAAAGGTGGTGGCCTTTCCGGCACATTTGGCAGCGCCAGTTCACAAATCATGGGTGTAAAGCAATCGGGCGATGTAATGGAAAAAGGTACCTGGACTACTATGGGCATCATAGCAGGACTGGCTATAGTATCTGTTATGTTCTTCAGCTCGCCCAAAGAGCGTGCCGGCACGCAACCCGCCCCTACAGGCGCCCCCGCACAGCAACAACAGGCACCTGCTAACTAAGGCCGGTTTATTATTAAATAACTAATTCGTACCCGCTCTGAAATATTGAGCGGGTATTTTTATTTTTACGTTGATGAACGCACAAAAAGGAAAGAAGAAAGGCGGAACAGGCATTTGGATATTGCTGTCTGTTCTGCTGATAATAGTGGCCGGCTCGGCCGTAGCGTACAAGGTATTTGGCCCCAATACGGGCGATATGCGCAAGGGCGAATACCTGTATATACCTACGGGCGCATCTTATATGCTGGTGCTGGACGAACTGGTAGCAGGCGGGTATATTGACGATGTAGCGAGCTTTGACATACTGGCCAAGAGAGCCAACTACCCGGATATGGTAAAGGCAGGTAAATTCAAGATAAAAAAAGGCACCAGCAATTACAACCTGATACGCAAGCTCCGCTCGGGCAGGCAGGAACCTGTAAAACTGGTTATCAATAAGCTGCGCACAAAACAAGACTTTATTGAAATGATAAGCACCCACCTGGAGCCTGATTCAATAGAAATAGCCGGTGTGCTGAGCGACAGTAGCTTTTTAACCACGTTGGGCTTTGACACCAACTCGGCTATGGCCGCTGTGATACCGGATACCTACGAGTTTTACTGGAATACCGGGGCTGAGAAAGTGTACACAAGACTGGTAGAATATTACAACCGCTACTGGAATGAGGAAAGAAAACTGAAGGCTGCAGCGAAATCACTGACGCCAGTACAGGTAATGATACTGGCATCGATTGTAGAAGAAGAGAGCAATAAAAATGACGAGCGCCCCACCATTGCATCGGTGTATCTGAACAGGCTGAAACTGAACATGGCGCTGCAAGCCGACCCTACTTTGAAATTTGCAGTGAATGATTTCACGATAAAAAGAGTGCTCGATATTCACAAAGAGCAGGACTCGCCCTATAACACATACCTGAACACAGGGCTGCCCCCCGGGCCTATCTGTACCCCTTCTAAAACCAGTATTGACGCTGTGCTGAACGCAACAGAAACGGATTACCTGTACTTCTGCGCCAGGGAGGATTTTAGCGGTTACCACAACTTTGCCAGCAACTATAACGAGCATATGAAGAACGCACGGATTTACCAGAAGGCATTAAACGAAGCGGGGATAAAGTGATTATCCCCGCTTGCTATCCAATTATTTCATTAGTCTTTTACCACAACCTCACCCTCATACTATCGGGCAGGTACATTTTATTGCCGGGTTGTACATTGAAGGCCTCATAAAATTCAGGCACGTTGGGGAAGGGTCCATTCACCCTGTATTTGGCAGGTGAGTGTACGTCCGTCAGCAGGCGGCTGGCCAGTTCTTCTTTGCGCATGTCATACATCCAGCCCAGCGCGTAGCCCAGGAAGAAACGCTGCAATGGTGTAAAGCCACTGATTTTTTCTCCCTTCTTATATGTTTCCGTTTGTTTAAAAGCGTCAAGGCCTATGAGTATGCCGCCCAGGTCGGCCAGGTTTTCGCCCAGGGTAGCGTTGCCATTTATGCGTTGTGTATCAACAGGCATAAACCCGTTGAACTGCCTTACCAATACATCCGCACGTTTGGTAAACTCTTCTTCATCCGTTTTCGCCCACCAGTTTTGCAGGTTGCCTTTATCATCATACTGGCGGCCTTCGTCATCAAATCCGTGTGTTATCTCGTGCCCTACTGTAGATGCGGCAGCGTACCCATATACTAAGGCATCATCCAATTCTTCGTCGCGGTAGCCGGGAACAGTAAATATACCGGCAGGCAATACTATCTCGTTGTTAGAGGGATTGTAATAGGCATTGTAGGTTTGGGGTGTCATATCCCATTCGCTACGGTCAACAGGTTTGCCCAGTTTATTTAATTCATATTCATTCCACCAGCGGTTGGCGTTCATCATATTCGCCACATAAGGGCCGCGCTCTATTTTCAGGGCAGAGAAGTCTTTCCATTTATCAGGATAACCTACTTTCTTTTTAATAGATGCCAGCTTAGTATATGCTTTTTGCTTGGTGCTGTCGCTCATCCATGTGAGTTTGTCTATGCGGTTTTTATAGGCTGAACGTACATTCTCCACTATGTCTTCATAACGCTTCTTCGCTTTTTCATTGAAGTATTCTTTCGCGAATAGCTGCCCCAGCGCTTCGCCCATTGCGTCTTCTTCCGCACGCAGTACACGCTTCCAGCGTGGTTTCTGTTCTTTTGCACCGTATATCTGCTTGCTGTAAAAGTCGAAGTTAGTGTTCACAAAAGCGCTGCTGAGATAGCCGCCCATGTCCTTTACCAGGTGAAAGGCCATATAGTCTTTAAGTACCTGCATATCAGTGCCCGCCACCAGCTTATCTAACTGGGTATAGAATTCAGGCTGGCCTACTATTACACTGTCAATATTTTTCACGCCTATGCGTTGCAATGTAGCCTGCCAGTTGATGGTGGGTGATATTTTCTTCAAATCAGTAATAGCCATCTTGTTGTAGTTGGCATATGGGTCGCGCAGTTCTTCCAGTTTTCTTGATTTTTCTGCCAGTTGCTTTTCCAGTTCGTATATAGCCTTCGCTTTGTTGTCCGCTTCAGCGGCCGATATGCCCGTCAATACCAATACACGGGATATGTATGCGGGATAAGCATCGCGTATTTTAGCGGTGCGCTCGTCTGTATTGAAATAATAATCACGATTGGGCAGGCCGATACCACCCTGCCAGAGGATGTACGACATCACTTCGCTGTTCATTGCATCCTGTGTCACTCCTTCTCCAAAGAAAACCCCCACGCCATATTTGTGCATTTCAGCAGCCTGGGCCATTACCTCTTCTTTGGTTTTCATGGCGGCTATCTTATCCAGCTCCGGGCGTAAAGGAGTAATGCCCTGCTGTTCAATACCAGCCGTATCCATAGCGCTTTGCCAGAAGTCGGCAATCTTCTTGCCGGTGCCTGACTGTTCATTCTTCTTCACCGCTTCTTCGTTGATGTGCCTGAGGCGGGCATACAGTTCTTCCTGCACCAGGTGAGCTATGCCCCATGTGGTTTCATCATCGGGTATGGGGTTGTTTTTTATCCATCCCCCATTGGCGTATTGAAAGAAATCATCAGCGGGGTTGACCGTAGTGTCCATGTTGGTGTACAGTATATCCGCTTTGGGTTCCTTTTTTTGTTCGTTGCTGCATGCCGCCAGGAATGTTGCGGCTGCTAATATGGTTATGAACGTCTTGTTCATCATTGGCCTGTAAATTTTGAAATGCGAATGTAGGGAGATTTTACATGTGTAGTGAACATGGGATATGTTAATACAAGCCGGGACAGTGGGATAACAGGCTCTATGACAACTATCAGTTTTTGTTAACAGTCTTATCGTTATCTTTATTAATCAGAAAAACATTACACAATGGATATAATTATTCAATCATTAGGATTTACGGCAGGTGAAGAACTGGAATCGTACGTAAAAGAGAAATTGCAGAAGATAGAGCGCATGGAAGATAACATCATACGCGCGAGAGTAACATTGCAAAAAGGCCAATCCGTTACCGACAACCACCACTGCGATATACGCCTGGAAATACCCGGCAACGACCATTTTGTACAAAGGGCATCGGGTTCTTTCGAAACCGCCACGCTGGACGCCGTTGAAACATTGCAGAAACTCATCCGCCGCAATAAAGATTAATTTGCCCGGCCAACGCATAAAAAAGCCCCCGAACGGGGGCTTAAATATTTATATGCGGGTTGGCATTACAACCTCGATTTTACACTGCCTATTGCATCTATCCTGCGCTGGGCTATTTTCATAGCGGCTGCCTGTGTGTGCACTTTCTCAGTTTCACTCAGTTGGAAGATTTCCAGTGTACGGTCGTATATCTGCTCTACCTGTCCCATTACACGTTCACGATTGTAGCCATCCAGTTCAGCGCTTACATTTACCAACCCACCTGCATTTATCAGGAAGTCGGGTGCATAAAGTATACCTTTTTCTACCAGCATCGGGCCGTGTGTGTCTTCTGCTTCCAGCTGGTTGTTGGCGGCGCCTGCTATTACCTGGCATTTCATTTTAGAGATGCTGTCAGTATTCACAGTGGCACCCAGCGCACAGGGAGCATAAATATCCATTTCCATATTGAAGATGTCGTTGTTGTTAATCACCTTCACTTTCTGGAACTTGTCAGTAGTTTGTTTCAGTTTCACTTCGCTGATGTCAGCAATGTACACTTCAGCGCCTGCTTCTACCAGGTGGCCTACGAGATACTGGCCTACATGGCCTACGCCCTGTACCAGCACCTTTTTACCCTCCAAATCATCGTGGCCCCATGCTTTTTTAGCTGATGCCTTCATGCCTACAAATACGCCATATGCAGTAAAAGGCGAAGGGTCGCCGCTACCGCCCATATACTCAGGCACACCTGTTACATGCTCTGTTTCCATCGCAATGTACTCCATATCGCGGGCGGATGTGTTTACGTCTTCGGCTGTGATGTATTTACCGTTCAGGCTGTTGACAAACTTGCCGTACCTGCGCCACAGGGCTTCCGATTTTATTTTAGAGGCATCGCCTATAATTACCGCTTTACCACCGCCCAGGTTCAGGCCACTGATGGCAGCTTTGTAGGTCATACCGCGGCTCAGGCGCAGTGCGTCTATTACACCTTCCTCGTGGCTGGCATAGTTCCATAAACGTGTACCACCCAGGGCAGGGCCTAATGTAGTGTTGTGTATAGCAATAATCGCATTGAGCCCGCTTTTAGGATCGTGGCAGAAAACCACCTGCTCATGCTCCAATTGCTGCATGTGTTGGAAAACAGATTGCATGTTTTGAAAAAATTAAGGTGCAAAACTAACAAATAAACCGGGAAATCATCTGATAAAAAGGGAATATGCTATGTACAGCTTACAGATATTGATTTATGTGCATATTATTGCCATTGTATCACTTCATCTTCTGCTATTACATATATATGCCGGTAAGCATTTGCAGCTATTTTATGGCTGCCTGTAAAACTACCGAACGAAGGCAGTATCATTTTTTTATCATCCATGCAGTAACAGGACAGTTTCATACTGGTCCTTCCTTTGCCGCTTATACTGAAGGACGGATGAATATGCCCTTGTATGTAAAATTTCCCTGGTGTATGTAGCTCATCGTGGCTGAACATAAAGGGGCCTGCATCCAGCACCTCTTCGTGCAGCATGATGCCGTACGACGTATAGATTGTTTTTTCCAGTATATCGTGATTGCCCAATACCAGGTCGATAGAAAGCTGGCTGTGTTGGGAACGCCAATGCGAAAAATTGTCTGTTTCTTTATTCTGCGTGCTGTGAAACATGTCGCCCGCTATTACCAATCGTTCAGCGTTGTGCTTACGAACCAGTTCCGATAATTTTGCCTCATCGGCATGTTGTGTGTGGGCGGGTATGGCTATACCATTTTTGCGGAAATGCGCTGTTTTGCCCCAATGCAGGTCTGAGAGTATTATTGTTTTTTGCACAGGCCAGTAAACAGCCTTTTCGGGCAGCAGGTATAGTTGTTCGCCTTGTATCGTTATTGGCAGCATCAGGTTGCAAAACTACAAATACATTTGTTGCCATTATATAACAAATACGGGCGAAGGATAGTATTTAGCGGTACGTGTCCATATACTGAACCACCTGTACACATCCCGGAACAAACTGTAATTCTTCCATATGATTCTGTTCGCTTCCATAACACATCGTTTAATAGTATAGACGCAATAATTGTGCAAAACGCCTATGACAAATTGTAAGTTTTTTGTCAAGGAAATTGTAAAGTCACTGCAGCTTAAAACTAACCGGTAGTTTATAATTCACCTTGACGGCTACTCCGTTTTGCCTGCCGGGGTTCCATGCAGGCATGGCTTTAACTACACGCAGGGCCTCTTCATCACAACCACCACCTATACCACGTACTACTTTCGCATGGCTGATATGCCCGTCTTCGTTTACTATAAACTGTACAATCACCCTACCCTCTACACCGGCCAGCACCGCCTGCCTGGGGTATTTCAATGTCTTATTCAGAAATGCATATAAATCACCGTCAAACGCAGGCATTACCTCGCTGTAATCTACCACAACAGGTGCCGGGGGTGCTGCAGGCGTTGTTCCATTTCCTGTTACAGTTGTAGTTGCTATCGCATTGCCACCTGGCGCACCTGTAGTACTCACTGGCCCGGACTCCCCGCCTGTAAAACTATCTATGGGTGGCGGTGTTGTGCTTACTATATCATCGGGCGCTATCGCAGGCACCGGATTTTTTATGGTAGACTTTACCGCAGGTGGTTCGGGTTGCGCCGATGGTTCAGGTTTTGGCTGTTCAATTGCGGGTGTGATAATATCGGTAATGATAACAGGTGTGTCAAACTCTTCTATGATAGTGTCTTTTTCTCTATTCCCAATAAATGTCCATATGCCAAATGCCAGTATCAAACCCGTCAGCCATAGGAAGGACTGCATCATGCGCTTGTCCTGGTATTTCCTCAGTGCGTAGCTGCCGTATTGCTTGTTACGGTTGTCGAAGAGGATGTCTAAATAGTCTGCCTGTAAGATTTTATTGGTTTCCATAACTCAGCGTTTAATAATAAAACGCAGCTATGGCGCAGATTCCATGAAAGGGTTTGTAATTTGTTTGTCAGGATATCATCAACAAATACAGCTCTTCCACTTCCTTCCGGGCCCAGGGTGTTTTGCGCAGAAAGGTAAGGCTCGATTTGATACTGGGGTCGTACTGAAAGCAGCGGATATTGATCCGCCTTCCCAGTTCCTCCCAGCCATAGCGTGCATGCAGTTGCTCCAGCATCATCAGCAGGGTTATACCATGCAGGGGATTATTCTTTTGTGTTTCAGCCATCTTATGCCTCTTTTATCCTTTCCGCCTTCCATTGCTCCCTATGCTTGCGTAGTGGGTGGTCTTTCGATTTGTTGAAAATTTTCACACCATTCTCCCTGCCGGCACGCCTTGCGCGTTGCTCATCTTCAGGCAAGTTCTTCTCTTCCAAGCAGGTATCGCTGCAGCAGCCCTGCAGCTTTTCGGCACAGGCGTCGCATTGTATGAACAACAGGTGGCAACCATCGTTTTTGCAGTTGGTATGCGCATCGCAGGGTTGGCCGCAGGTGTGGCATTCGGCTATCACATCGTCGGTGATGCGTTCGCCCAGCCGCTCGTCAAACACGAAGTTTTTTCCAATAAATTTCACCGGCAGGCCTTCCTCTTTGGCGCGGCGGGCATATTCTATAATACCCCCCTCTACATGAAAAACATTTTTGAAACCATTGTGCAGCATATAGGCGCTGGCCTTCTCGCAACGTATGCCGCCCGTGCAGTACATAATGATGTTTTTGTCCTTCTTATCCTTCAGCATATCTACCGCCATAGGCAGCTGCTCGCGAAAGGTATCGGACGGTACTTCTATAGCGTTCTCAAAATGTCCCACTTCATACTCGTAATGGTTGCGCATATCTACTATGATGGTTTCCGGGTGGGCGCTCAGTTCGTTGTATTCTTTCGCTTTCAGATATTTACCCTTTTTACCCATATCAAATGCAGGGTCGTCTATACCGTCGGCCACTATCTTGCTGCGCACTTTTATCTTCAGTACCCAAAACGATTTGCCGTCGTCATCTACAGCTATGTTCATGCGTATACCGTTCAACTCGGGAGCGGCTGCATACAATGCATCCCTGAAGGCTTCGTAGTTATTGGCCGGTACGCTTACCTGCCCGTTGATGCCCTCGTTGGCTACATAAATACGCCCAAACACTTTCAGCGGCTCAAAGGCCAGCCATAATTCATCCCTGAATTGCTGCGGATTGCTGATGTTGAAATACTGGTAGAAGGATACTGTGGTACGTGGCTCTGTTTCGGCCAGCATACGCTGTTTCAGTTCCTCGTTCGATACCCGGTTGTGTAACACTGGCATGGTGTTCCTCCTTCGATTTTAAAACGATGAATAAAAAATAATGCGCAAAGATACAGATTTCCGGATATAGGATATAAGATTTTGGCACCGAAAGCTATCGGAATCAGATAGCATTTCCGGGTTTGGAATATTGGCTTCTGAATTTTGAATTATCTTAGCACGCATGAAAGTATTTATCGCAGGCGCATCAGGACTGGTAGGCAGCAATTGCCTGAAACATTTTACGGAGCAGGGATGGGAAGTTACAGGTTCTTATTTTTCTTATGCTGTGCCCGGCGCTGTTTATTATAATACATTGGAGCCGGACGACGCTGCTAACTTCGATATAAAATCCTTCAACCCGGATGTGATAGTGCACTGTGGCGCTATGACACATGTAGACAACTGCGAACTGCAACCTGAAGAAAGCTACAGGCAAACAGTACAAAGCACTATCAACCTGGTAGCTGTTGCCAAAGAGTGCGATGCCCGGTTTGTATATATATCCACGGACTATGTATTTGATGGCAAAGACGGCCCTTATCGCGAAGAAGATGAAGTGAACCCCATCAGCGTATACGGCAGGCATAAACTGGAAGCAGAACAATATGCACTGAATGAAATACCCGGTACATTAGTATTACGAGCTACCAATATATACGGGCACGAGGCAAGGGGCAAAAACTTTATAGCACGCATTGTGCAGCAGTGTAAAGACAAACAAAAACTCACACTTAAACTTCCTTACGACCAATATGCCTGCCCTACCAATGCATGGGATATTGCGCGTTGTATGTTTTTATTACTGAGGGATAATAAAACAGGTATTTATCATATAGGTGGTACCGACTACACCAACCGGGTGCAACTGGCATTGCGTGTGTTACAATATTTCCCCGATGCTGAGTATGACCTGGTGCCACTAAATACCGAAGAACTAAAACAACCGGCAGCGCGCCCGTTGATTGGTGGTTTTGTAACTATGAAATTCAACCGTGAGTATCCCGATTTTCTCTTCGGGAATGTGGACAGCTTTCTGAAAGAGCTGACTACTTAAAGCGATTCTTTAGATTGACATTATGCCGTGCAGGTGCATAAAAAATCCCGACTCACCTTGGTAAGTCGGGATAGGACTGTACTTACTAACCCATCGTAAGCAGAACAAATATCTGAAAAAGGTTTGGGAATTGAAAATTATTTTTCAGGCAAACGCACCAATAGCTTAC
>CAZEZM010000016.1:38954-88595 GCA_964515955.1 uncultured Flavipsychrobacter sp.
AACCCATCGTAAGCATAGCAAATATCTAAAAAAGGATTTGCAAATGAAAATTATTTTTTTCTTTATATAAGTGTGTTTCCTCTCTCTGATAAGGATTCTTTATAACTATCATTTTCTCAATATAAAGACAGAATTATACCAGCCACCGCTAATATCCTGACAATGGCATCATAAAAACAGATTTTTTGTCAGTTAGGCATTTTATAAAATGCCATTTTGTCTTATTTTTTCAATTGGAATATGGTTTGTAATATCCTTCCTGTACAACAAAAACAATTAAAACATCTTAAAAAAGAATAAAACTATGTACAAACACAGGAAAAATTTCATGATGACGCCATCCACTTTTTCAGGTATGATGGACAATATGTTGTCCAACAAATGGGACCGCATGTTCTTTGATGATAACTGGAGTAATGTGACTGCACCTGTAAACATCAGGGAGACTGATAACGCATATCAACTGGAGGTGATAGCACCGGGGCTGAAAAAAGAAGACTTCAATATCAGTGTAGAGAAAGACGTACTGACTATCTCTTACGAGAAAAAAGAAGAGCAAAAAGAAACGGCAGATAAGTACATCATGAACGAATACCAGTACCGCTCTTTCAAAAGGAACTTTACACTGAGCGAGAAAATTAACGCAGCTGGCATTACAGCGGGTTATAATGACGGAGTATTGAACATCACATTGCCCAAAGCCGAGCCTGCCGCGCCTACTGCAAAGAAAATTGACATAGCATAAGAGAGTTATAGATAAGTAGCATAGAGTAAGTTGACAGTAAGCAGGGTTTCTACCCTGCTTTTTTATTTTAGCTCGCTCCTGAACCTTTTTATTTCATCTTTACCCTTGTCGGTGGCTATAATGTGCAACAGCCCCGCCAATTGCTCCAGGTAGGTATTGACAGCTGCCTGCTTGTCGTCAATAAGTCCGTCAACAGTAGCCTCTGATATCCAGAAACGGTTGATGGTAGTAATAGCATGCAACACTGTATCCAGGTCTGCTGATTTGGCTGTATTGAAATAGCCCGCCAGGAACAATGCCTTTAATTCGTTATATAATGTCTTCTTTCGTTCTACCTGCCGTTGGGCGTATCGGCCAGCAAATTCATT
This sequence comes from uncultured Flavipsychrobacter sp., assembly GCA_964515955.1. Classification (GTDB taxonomy): domain Bacteria; phylum Bacteroidota; class Bacteroidia; order Chitinophagales; family Chitinophagaceae; genus UBA5543. The sequence goes on from CAZEZM010000016.1 coordinate 40,068, forward strand.
GTCCTGCTTGAGCAAAAGAGGTAGGCTGACAAAGAGGGCCCGGTACTCGTATTGATTATAATAAATACGCCTGTGCTTATCCAGGAAGTTGTAAATACCCGGTTCTGTCTTCTGCGAAAAAATAGCAGCATTTGATTGAGATAACCTGTCTGTCAGTTCCCTGATTAAATCATTCTTGGTAGGAAAATAATAAGTAATGTTTCCACCCTTCATATTCAGTTCCTTTGCCAACTCCCGGACACCGGCATACTCTATGCCATGTTCATTGTACATCTCCAGGGCCTTAGCCACTATTTTTTCTTTGGTTGGAATTTTTTCTTTTGACATTGTCAAGAATTATTTTACCTTTGACGCTGTCAAAAATAACTGATATTATGCAATTGCCGTTTACTATTTCAAACATTCACGGGGAAAAAATTACATTTCTCAGAATAGTTACTAATAATAAGGGTGAAGAAATACTGGAACTGGAGAACGAAGTACAGCCCCAGGCAGGGCCTCCAATGCATGTACACTACAAGCAAGACGAATGCCTGACAGTGACAGAGGGACGTATAGGCTACCAGGTATTGGGGGGTGAAAAAAAATATGCCGGACCGGGAGAAACAGTGTTATTTAAAGCCGGTGTACCACACAAATTCTGGAATGATGGCGATAGTGTATTGAAATGTACCGGCTGGGCAACACCGCCAAACACGATTATTTATTTTCTGACAGAAATATATAAATCGACAAACGAAAATAATGGCAGGCCCGGAACTTTCGATGCAGCATACCTGCTCAACCGGTACAAATCGGAATATGACATGTATGAAATTCCCGGCTTTGTAAAGAATGTAATATTCCCGGCAGCATTATTTATAGGCAAGCTACAAGGCAAGCACAAAAAATATGCAGACGCACCTATGCCTGTGTAGCGGGGGCCATACCAGTTCCATTATTGTTATTACCGGTAGTGGCTGTCATCACATTTAGCTGGTCAGTCTTCTCCATAGTAAGAAACAATGTACGTGTAGGGTAAGCAAATACTATACCCTCTTCTGTAAATTTTTTAAACAAGGCAAGATATAACTGTTGCTGCTTATCCATATACAGGTTATAATCGGGGTCTTCAACATAATACACAGTTTCAAAATTGAGGCTGGAATCTCCATAGCCTGAAAAATGCGTACGGTCTAATGTTAGCCCGTCAATACCTGTAATAATATCTTTAATATAGCCGGGTATCGCCTCCAGTTGTTCATGAGATGTCTGGTACACTACACCTATCTTAAACTCAATCCTCCTGCGTAGCATCTTTTTATAGTTGTGCAGGCGGGAGTTGGTCAGGTCGGTATTAGACATTACCAGTATTTCGCCATTTAATGCGCGGATACGGGTGGTCTTTACACCAACATACTCAACAGTTCCTTTTTTATCATCGACTATTATGAAATCGCCAATTTCAAACGGCTGGTCGAAGAAAATAACGAAGTAGCTAAACAGGTCGCCCAGAATAGTTTGTGCAGCAAGGGCTATAGCTATACCGCCCACACCCAGTCCCGCTATAATAGCTGTTACATCACGGCCCATATTATCCAGCAGGAATACAATACCTAATGCCCATACTATAGCGTTTACTATGATTAAGATGCCCTTTACCTGCCTTTTCTTCAAATCTGCATCTTCCTTCCTGTCTATATAGCTGAATACTGCATACTTGATAGCAGATGTGATGATACGCAATACATAAAAGGTCAATATCACCATCATCGCTATATGGATGATGTTCGTTGCTTTTTCAGAAAGACGGAGAGAGCTAACGGCAATATAAGCTCCGCCGAAATAGAGCATTGGCACCACAGAAGCCTTCAGTACATCTATCAGAAAATCATCCAGCTGTGTGGCGGTACGCTCGGCCAGTTTTTTGAGATAACGTATCAGCAGGTATTTGAATATCCTTACTACAATATATATACCCGCAAATATTGCCAGTGCAATCAGCCATTCCCTGATGGTATTGCCTAAGAAAATCCGGTTCAAAAAATCATAAGTACTCATAAACAACTCTATAACGCCTGCAATGTAGCAAGCCCATGTTATATAAATTTTATCTGCGGTTATTTCAAATATTCTGCATGGGGTTCAGGGGACGCCATTGGTTCGTCCGGCCCGTGTAATACATCCGCTCTCTCCAATTTCTTCTCTACATATTCTGAGTTCATTACCCGCAGTGTGCCCATATAGGTCATGCTGAACTCCAGCAAATCACCTACTTTATATCCTTTGGGGTTTCCACCCAGGTCTACTACTATCATATCAGAGCTTTCACCCACTACGTTAATATGCCCGTCTACCGGCATCAAATGACCGGATTCTATATCCAATAGCCCAAGGTCTATTATGGCTCTACAGGATGATTGCTGTTCCTGCTGTTGATCAAATTCTTTCACTTCCCCTGCCAGGTTGTGTCCCAGTTCTCCCATGGGCACATTGGGTTTTTCAGTCAGTTCTATTATTTCAGCATACAGCTTAAACACATCATTATGCATCTGGGCGAAGGGGCGGTTATTGTACACGTCCGTACCCAGGAACAATGTTTCCCCCACCCTGAAATGATTAACACCTTCGGGCAACAAATGTTGGAATATCAACGGAATGGTAACTGAAGAGCCCCCTGATACATAAGGTATCTTTTTATTGAACTTGGCTTCTATCAACTCTTTGTACAAGCTGAGTTGTATCAGCTTATCGTGATTGGGCAATACGCCATACATGCAGGTAAGGTTAGTGCCAATACCTATCACCTCTATATTGGGCAGTTCAAACACCTTTGCATAAAAACCAATAAAATCTTCACGCATTACTCCTTCGCGCAGTTCGCCCAGTTCAATCATAATGATGACTTTGTGGGTTTTACCTTGCTGTACCGCAGCTTCAGATAACAGTTTGATGGTTTCGAACTCGGTATTAAAACTAACATCTGCATATTCTACAATCTTGCTTACAGAACGCCTGGGTGGTGGTTTGATATAGGCCGTTTCCACTTCCGGGTTGATTACCTTAATGCGCCTGAGGTTGGTGACACGAGAGTCGCACACCTCTTTCACGCCCAATTCCAGTAATACATCCAGGTATTTCTTATTGCCGCAGAGCAGCTTGGTCACTACGCTCCATTTTACACCGTTTTGCTGAAAGAGGTTATCCAGGTATTTATAGTTAGCAGCCAGCTTATCTCTATTCAATGTTACAAATGCCATGGTTATTTGTTTTTCTTTAACCGCATTTCAAGATATTTATTGGTAAATCCCAGTTGCTCGTACAGCATTTTAGCAGGATTATCCGGCTCTACATGCAATGCAATATCCCCGGTGGCTACTTCTATGGTTTTTTGCATCAGTTGTTTCCCTATGCCTTTGCCACGGTACTCGCCGTGGGTAGCTATATATACCAGTATATTATCGGGTATATACCCGTTCATACCGGTTTCATTTACCACTACGGCGCCAGTTACCATGTTTCCGTCTTTGGCTGCTAATACAAACCCGCCTGGCCTGCCGTCTTCGCCCAATGAATAACGCATAGCCTTGGCTATATCTTCTTTCGGGTCGCCATACTGGTCCAGGTGTTGAAATAAAAAATCGTTGATGGCGCTGAACTCCTGCTCGTTTGGCTGTGCAGTTGGTGTATATGTATATATATCCATACAAAATATTTATATCAGCTAATGAGCACGTGCACGAATAAAGTGTGCGATAAAAAAGATAAAACCCGGCTGAAAATAAAACGTGCGGTAAAAGCTGAAAGTGAGTCAGCCGGAATAGAATACGTGCAAAGGTACTAAAAATATTTCAAGGCATAAGATAAACAGCAACTATACACTAAAAATTCATATATCTAAACATGTTTAGCAGCCTGCTGATAGCTGTTTACATTATTTTAACTGAAATCCGTTACCGGGCCTTGCTTATCAATACACTCTTTTTCCTTATTTTGCAGCCTGATGAAAAAATTGCTCGCAGGTATATTATTACTCATTATCTCCTTCCAGGCACTGCCTGTAAAGGAATTGGGCAAAATATTGTACCTGGGGCTGATAACAGAAGAAATACACGAAATAGAAAGCGACACAGAAGGGCCGGCAAAAATAAAGCCCGTGAAACTGGAAACCACCTATAAGCCTGATAACGGCTACCAACCTGTACTTAACCGCCACTTGTATATAATGGCCATGATAGCGGTACACAGAACCGACCATTTTCTACGTCAATATGTACCCGACATATTAACACCCCCTCCCAACCTGTCTTAATAATTCCCCACTAATGTAGCTATACAAATACAGGCTGATGCCTGCTATAAGGCTATAGTATTCATATATCATTTGTACAATACAGCAGGTTGTCATTCAATCATGCTTTTCAATTACATCATTAAACTAAAAAAAACTATAAGATGGCAGGCATACATAAAATAGAATACATACCACAAGACATCACCCCCGCAAGCGCTATACAGCTACTAAGAGATGGCAACTACCGGTTCGTCAACAACCTGAAACTGAACCGCGACCTGCTGGAACAGGTAAACGCCACCAAAGACGGGCAATGGCCCTTCGCGGCCATACTCAGTTGCATGGACTCCCGTACATCGGCCGAACTGATATTTGACCTGGGACTGGGTGACATCTTCAGCATACGCATAGCAGGCAATGTAACATCCGAAAACGTACTGGGCAGCCTGGAATTTGCCACAGCAGTTGCAGGTTCCAAACTGATAGTAGTGCTGGGACATACCAATTGCGGCGCTATCAAGGGCGCATGCGATAATGTAGAACTGGGCAACCTGTCGAAACTGCTGCACCATATAAAACCGGCGGTAGCACAGGAAACGACAACTAAAGAAAACAGAACAGGTAAAAACCCGGAATTTGTAAATGAGGTGGCTAAGCTAAACGTACACCATACGGTGAAGGAAATAATAGCGGGCAGCGATATAATAGCCGACCTGCTGAAAAAAGGCACAATAGACATGGTACCGGCCATGTATGATATAGCTACAGGCGAGGTGAGTTTTTATGAGAGTGTGAACGGTGTGAAGGCCGGACAACTGGCTAACAATGTTGCTGCTAACTAATGGGAATGAGGGGGTGTACAAACATCCCCTCATTCTTCTTCTTTCAGCCCTGCTATGGACCCGTCCAGGAAGAACTTCCTTATTTGGTAGGGGTATACTTCATACCGGGCATTGTCCTCATTGATAAAATATCCTTTTTTCAGCAAGCTGTCTACTTCGTACAATAAGGCAAGGGCTTCTTTCTTCCGCCCCATACGCGACCAACAAAGGGCTTTATAATATTTGGCATCGGGCAGGTAAGCATTCAGCGCCAGGCTCCTGTCAAAACAGGCAATAGCGCTGTCATTATTATCCTGCTCGTACCAGGTGATGCCTACATAAAACCAATGCAGGTAATGTGTCCATTCGGGGCCATGCTGCCTGGTTTTATCATCTATACACTGCTGCACCATGTAGCGGGCGGAGTCAAAATTGTCCAACTGCAAATGGCACAGCCCTATAAAAAAATCATAAGGATGATCCATCACACCGCTATTCCCGTTCAGTGCCTTTGCCAGGTAAAAATCCTCCATGGCTTCCCTGTAATCCCTGCTGAAGATGCAGCGTGTGTATGCACGGTATGGCACGTACCTGTGCGGGTCGTACTTTACAGCACTATCCAAAAAAGGTCTGGCCAGGTCGTGTTTCATCTGCTTGCTGAGTGGCATGGCTTTTTGCTGCCAGAAATAAGCCCGCCATGGCGCTATGGCCAGCGCACTGTCTAAATATTTTTGCCTTTGCTGTGAAAACAACCGTACGGAATTAGCCTTTCGCCAGTAGTAATCCACCTTTGCGGAATCGGCGTGCGACACCGGGCGGGGTGTATGTTTTGTATCAGTTTGGGCAAGCCCGGAATAGCCTGCAATAAATGCAGCTAACAATAGTAGTGTATGTTTCATAAGCCGGTGTTGTGTGCAAAAGATGAAGACATACACAAATCTGCAATAAATAGTTAAAAGCGAGTTAGGTTTGTGTTAAAGAAAAAATGGTATGCAAGAGCTGACAATAAGATATGCCAATGCTGCTGATGCGGAACATGTATATCAATTCGTATGCCTGCTGGAAAACATGAACTTTGACAGGCAACTGTTTGAGCAATATTACCTGTGCAACATCGGCAATGCGGAGTACTACTACCTGCTGGCGGTGGATGGCGATAAGCCGGTAGGCTACCTGAGCTGCCACGGACAGTTGTTGCTGCACCACCTGAATTATGTATATGAGATACAAGAGTTGTATGTGGATGCTGCAAACAGGGGCAAAGGTATCGGCAAGTTATTAATAGAGCACCTGCGCGCACTGCTGAAAGATAAAGACTACGACATGCTGGAGGTAGCCTGCGGTTTCAAACGCCCTGAGTCACATATTTTTTACGAGCAGGTGGGTTTCAGCAGGACGCATTATAAGTTTACGATGCGAAAAGAACAATTGTAGCGTGTAGCGTTGCGCTACACGCTACAGCCAGGCTAATATTTTCCTGTTTTTACAATCAAAATGAAAACTAAAATCTTGCGCTATACCAAGATTTAGTTTCCCGGCCGGGTACATTTTTGCATAAAATTTATCAGATATGAACAAGAACAAAATCATCAACATCGTGTCGGCTGTATTCATCCTGTTTTCAGCCTTTTCTTTACTCATGGTCAGCCTGATGGCCATGGCCAACCCGCAGTCGGTAATGGACCTGGTACAGGTGCAGCTACCTAATACAGATGCTTATAGCTCCATCAGGGGTATATACGGCGGTGTGGGGCTGGTCATTATTACCCAGCTTATATACCTGCTCATCAAAGACAGGAAGAAAGCCCTGGCATTCCTCAGCCTGTTTTGGGGGGCGTATGCAATTTCCCGCCTCATTACCATAGCGGCGGAGGGTTCGCTGGGTGCGTTCGGCTCTCAGTGGCTGATGATTGAGAGCGTGTTTTGTGTACTATCAGTAGTGCTGTACACCCTGTACCGCAAACCACAACCGGCAAGGACTATCAGCCTGGCTTAGCGCTTAACTGTCGCGTGTCGCGCAGCGCGACACGCGACAGTTATTATAAATCCCAAAAGTCAGGAGTAAATATCTCAACGTATTTGCCCAGCTCACGCTCTAATGCACACCTGTTAAACTCACCTAAAAACACTTTTTCTACCCTCCCGTCTTTAAAATGTAAAACCAGCCAACTATCACGGCTACTAATTCCATAATGATATAATGATTGCTCAGTAGCAGCAGAGCGTATGTCATTGATTCTAAAAACAGTAACCTTACCTAGCTTTCTGCAATTCCTTCTTATTACAAGTAATTCCGGTGACAACTCAGCAATCCTTCGAAATGGGTATGTAACGACAAAAAAACATACCGTTACTGGTATAAAAAAATATAATACTTCAAAGCCATCAAAGAAAACTAAACACAATAAGGTAAAAAAGGCAGCTATTGCTACATAACGTAATTCACTTCGCCCATTAATAATTACAGGTTTATTTACTTGGTCATTCATTAGACAATAAAGGTAAACTTTCTGCTCATTTGTCGCGTGTCGCGCAACGCGACGCTACAGTTTTTATTTCATCTCCTTCACCAGCCCACCCAATGTCTTTAGTGCGTTGTCCACCCTGTCGGTCCATGGCATGCCGTAGCTGATGCGCATACAGTTGCTGTACCGCTCCTGCAGGGTGAACATGCTGCCAGGGGCTATGCTTATTTTTTGTTGCGCCGCGTCGCGGTACACGGCGTAGGTATCTATGTTTTTATCCAGTTCCAGCCAGAATATAAAACCGCCCTTGGGACTACTCATCTTTATATTATCAGGAAAATACTCGCCTATGGCACGGGCAAATTGCAGGCTGTTGCTATGTAAGGTTTGCCGCAGTTTGCGCATATGCCGCTCGTAGCCTCCCTCTGCCATAAAGTTGGCTATAGCTGTTTGCTGCAGTGTAGCCGAGGTAATACTGTTGTACAGTTTCAGCCGCTTTACTTTTTCAAAATATTTGCCCGGCGCTACCCAGCCTACCCTGAAACCCGGCGCCAGCGTTTTGGATATAGAACCGCACCACAGCACATTGCCTTCTTCGTCAAAACTCTTGCAACTCTTGGGCCTTTGCTTGCCGAAATACACATCGCCATACAGGTCGTCTTCTATCAGCGGTACACCATGGTGCGATAATAATTTTACAGTCGATTCCTTGGCTTCGTCGGGCATACAGTAGCCCAGGGGATTGCTGAAGTTGGTAACAAAAAAACAGGCTTTGATATTGTGTTTGTTCAATGCCTTTTTCAGGTCGTCGGGGTCTACGCCGGTGTCTGGGTCGGTGGGCAGTTCCAGCACCTTCAGCCCTATACTTTGCGCAAAGCGCAGCATGCCAAAGTACACGGGGCTTTCCACCGCTACCGTGTCGCCGGGTTTTGTCAACGCCAGTAGCGAGTAGGATATAGCATTCATACAACCCGCTGTAGTGATGATGTCTTCGGGCTGCAGGTGCCCGCCCCACTCTATAGATGTCCTGGCTATCTGCCTGCGCAGCGAGCTATTGCCTTGTATACTCTCGTACGATGTGCCGTTGGCTGGCAGTTCCCGCATGGCCTGCACCATAGCTTTGTTGAGTTTGGCCAGCGGCAGCAGTTCAGGGTCGGGCACACTCAGCGACAGGCGCACCATACCCTGCATGGCAAAGTCGTCGTACACCTCAGATATGATAGCCTCTACACTTTTGGCTTTGGCCACCGGGCGGGGATTGCTCTTTTCCACCTTGCGCGGAAAACGCGAGGGGTTGTACCGCACAAAATATCCCGACTGCGGGCGGGCTTCTATCAGCCCCTTGCCCTCCAGCAGGTAGTAAGCCTGCAGGGTGGTACTCATGCTCACATCGTGCATCTTACTGAGGGTGCGCACGCTGGGCAGCTTCTCGCCGATGCGCAGCACATTGTTCATGATGCGTTGTTCTATATCATCGGCTATGGCCATGTATATATGCGTGCCTTTGTCCGTTTTCATCCCGGTATATTTTGATAACGCAAAGATAAACTGTTATGGTCGAAAATAAGAAAATTGTATCTGTTTTGGTTTCACAAATACCCTGATATTTGCAACAGAAATGAACAGGACCACCAAAGCATATATGGCTGTCATCTTCCTCAGCATAGCCTGGGGCACCACTTACCTGGCCATCCGCATAGCGGTGATGCACTACCCCGCCTTCCTGTTTGCGGGTATCAGGCAGGTAATATCGGGCGTATTAATGGCCCTTATAGCTTTAGCCATGTTCAAAAAAGCTGACTTATCCTGGCCGGTGATGAAACAAAATATCATTACAGGCTTCCTGCTCATTACCGTGGGCAATGGTATAGTATCCTATGCTGAGAAATTCATCCCCAGCGGTGTGGCAGCCCTCATATGTTCTATTATGCCGCTCAATGCCGTAATGCTGAACATATTCATCAACAGGAATGAAAAAATCAATGCCGTCATTGTTGCAGGGCTTACATTGGCCATGGCTGGTGTTGCACTCATATTCAGGGACAACCTCGCCGACCTGGCCAATCCTGAATACCTGTGGGGTATTATCATCATATATATAGGTACCGTGAGCTGGGCCTATGGCAGTATCAAAAATGCGCAACAGCGTAGTATCAAAAACCCCTTGTTTAATGGTGCCATGCAGTTGTTATCCGGCGGCATCATGCTGCTGATGTGCAGCCCTTTCATAGACAGTTTTGAACATTTTGAGCCTTTTCAGCCCGATGCCATGTATGCGATGGTGTACCTCGTGGTTGTAGGTTCATTACTGGCATATACGGCATATATGTTCGCACTCAAGGTATTACCGGTGGGTATTGTAACTTTATATGCTTACGTCAATCCATTGGTAGCCGTTATATTGGGTTATTTCATACTTGATGAAAGATTAACATGGTTTACGGCCCTGGCATTTGCTACTATAGTATCGGGGGTATACCTTGTAAATGCCGGCTACCGGAAACAAAAATTAAAAGACAATAGCACTATAGTACCAAGGCTGCAACCAAAGGCTGCCGTTACTATAGAAGAACCATAACATTATTAATATACTGTAAAGAAAGCGGGTATGATAACCATAACAGAAAAACAGCAAAAGCAGGTAACGGACACTAAATCGAAGCCATTCGGCATTACCCCCACCGACCATATGTTTGTGGCCGAATATAAGGATGGCGAGTGGAGCAATAGCCGGATAGTACCTTTTGAAGATTTGAGCATCAGCCCGATAGCGCAATGTCTGCACTATGGCCAAACTGTTTTTGAAGGGATGAAGGCCTTCAGGATGGCAGACGGCGGTATCAATATCTTCCGCCCCGAAAAACACTATGAGCGTTTCTGCATATCGCTGGACAGGATGTGTATGCCCCGCGTACCCGAAACATTGTTTCACGAAGCACTGAAGCAATTGGTGCAACTGGATGGAGAATGGATTCCCGGCGATGATGATGGCTCGCTGTATGTACGCCCGTTTATGTTCGCATCAGAAGAAAGGCTGGGTGTAAAAATAGCCGATGAATACATCTTTATGATAGTGTGTACCCCGGCCTACCAGTACTATGCCAAACCTTTGAAAGTAAAAGTGGAAGAGCATTACAGCCGTGCAGCATTCGGTGGCACAGGCTTTGCGAAATGCGGTGGCAACTACGGTGGTGCCTACTACCCCACACGCCTTGCGCAGAAAGAAGGTTACGACCAGGTAATATGGACCGATAGCCGCAGCCACGAGTTTATTGAAGAATCGGGCACTATGAACCTGATGTTTTATATGGATGGCGTACTGGTGACCCCACCACTTGGCGGCACTATACTGGACGGTGTTACCCGCGACTCGCTGCTGGCCATAGCCAAAGACATGGGTATGCACGTTGCGGTAAGGCCTATTACCCACCGCGAGATAAAAGACGCGCTGGAACAAGGCAAACGTGTAGAGGCATTCGGTGCCGGCACTGCTGCTGTAGTAGCACCTATTGAAGTAATACGTATAGGCGATAAAGACTACAACTGCTACCTGGGCGATGATGCGCTGGCATATACCCTGAAGAAAAAACTGGATGCAATAAGAAAAGGCGCTGCTCCTGACAACTATAACTGGAACTCAATAATATAAACCATGCATGCCCCTATACACATATCGTTCAACGGGTACATAATAACCACTGATAAAAGCCTGATGCAGGTGGAAGCCATACACAAATGGCTGTCCGAAAAATCGTATTGGGTAAAGGATATACCATTTGAGATAGTAGAAGGAGCTTTCAACAATTCTTTTTGCATAGCAGTATTAAAAGACGGCATACAAATAGGCTATGCGCGGTTTGTAACAGATTATAGCACGGTAGCATGGCTGGGCGATGTATATATTGAAGAGGAACATCGCGGACAAGGCCTGAGTAAAAAAATGATGGAAATACTACTGGGGATGGAATGGGTAACAAAACTGCGAAAAGTATTTTTGGGTACATTAGACGCGCATGGCCTGTACGCACGTTATGGTTTTGAAAAGCCGGCAGAGCCGGAACGCTGGATGGAAATCAGCAGGCCGGGTATTTATCTGAATGAATAAAAAAGCTATCAATGAAAATATATGTTGTGGATGCATTTACGGATAAATTGTTTTCGGGTAACCCGGCTGCTGTATGTCCGCTGGATAGTTGGCTGCCCGACAATATCATGCAACAGATAGCCTTTGAGAACAACCTGGCTGAAACAACATTTATCGTAAAAGAGGCTGATGGCTACAGGATAAGATGGTTTACACCGGCCACCGAAGTGGAACTGTGCGGCCATGCTACGCTTGCCGCATCACATGTCTTCTTTCAGCATCTTGGTTATCACGAAAGGGAGATAACATTCAATTCACTCAGCGGCCCGCTTACAGTTACAAAAAACGAAAATGGCTACACACTCAATTTCCCGGTTGATACTTTAACACCGGTTCAGGCCGACGAACAACTGTTAACTTGTTTTGACATAACACCGGTTGAAATATTAAGAGGTAAAACAGATTATATGTTTGTGTACGGCTCACAGGCAGAAATTGAGCATATAACCATCTCTCTACCGGCAGTAGCGCAGCTGGATGCAAGAGGAGTAATCATCACAGCGCCCGGCGACGAAGTTGATATGGTTTCCCGCTTTTTCGCACCACAGAGTGGTATCGACGAAGACCCCGTTACAGGTTCGGCGCACACAAGCCTTACACCTTACTGGTCAGGCAGGATGGGTAAGAATAAACTTTCGGCATTGCAACTGTCGCGGAGGGTCGGGAAGCTATTTTGCGAACTGGCTGCAGACAGGGTAAATATATCCGGACAGGCAGTAACATATATGATAGGAGATATACAATTAGCCAACTAAAAAACAAAGAACATGGAATATCTACAAAGTGCAGACAGGCAATTCAGGTATTACAAATCGCTGGGCGAGAAGGCTATGGCACAACTGGAAGAACAGCAATTGTTCATACAGCCCAACGCAGACACCAACAGCATTGCCATGGTAGTAAAACATATGTGGGGCAATATGCTCAGCCGCTGGACAGACTTCCTGACCACCGACGGAGAAAAGCCCTGGCGTCAGCGCGATGCGGAGTTTGAAAACGACCTGCCCACACGCGAAGCCGTGATGCAGAAATGGGAAGAAGGCTGGAACTGCCTGTTCAATGCATTGGGTAGTATTACCGATAACGACCTTGGCATGATTATCTATATCCGCAACGAGGGGCATACCGTACTCGAAGCTATCAACCGCCAGCTGGCACACTACTCTTACCATGTGGGTCAGATTGTGTATGCCGCCAAGCTGTATAAAAAAGGCGAATGGGACAGCCTCTCCATCCCCCGCAACAAATCGGCCGACTACAACCAACAGAAATTTTCAGAAGACAAAAGCAATCGCCATTTTACAGATGAGTGGTTGAAGAAAGAAGATGAGTAAACAGGCCCCGCCAGACGGGCAGGGCCTTTATCAGGGATATGACAAATTATAGATTATCAGTTGTGCTGTCTTTCATTTCTATTAAGTGTTTTTTTTCCATTAAATAGGCTATAAACATACCTATACCGCCACCAACGGCTAAAAGGGCAAAGTATATTTCTTCGTTTGACCTGTAATATATCGTCCCATCAGCTTGTTGGACCCTCATTATATCATGCAGGTAAGACACATCTATCATGTATGCTATAAACAATCCCAGGCCTCCCCCTATAAACAGCAGGGCGTATTTCATATAAGCATAAGGCTTGGGCCCTCCTCCATGGTTTCTGCGTGGGTTCATTCCTTTTTCTATCATCGCCAGGTTTTCCCTGCTGCGCAAAAAGTACACACCGAATACCATAGCAAACAATGCAACAAATATTATTATTTCCTCATCCATATTTTTAAGTTGTTTTAGTTGTTCAATCAGTTACAGCATATAAGACGCAATCAATTTCCCTTCGGTTACAACTTTATAAAGAATAAATATTCCTGTAACCTATCTTAGTATTACAGCGTCTTATACACAACACATGCAGGAGCAACAGGATGCGGATATCATACAGCGGGTATTGCAGGGCGACAGGAACGCCTATGCACTGCTTGTAGACAAGTACCGCCACCTGGTATATACCCTGGCATTGCGTATGCTGAGCAGTGGAGAAGATGCCGAAGAGGCCGCGCAGGATGTATTTCTAAAGGCATACCATGCGCTGGGGACATACAACGGCCATAGCAAGTTCAGTACATGGCTATATACTATCACCCGCAACACCTGTATATCACGCACCCGTACCCAAAGGCCTGCCACATTGCAACGTGAAGAAGGCCAATTGGCAATAATAGCCGGGCACGAAGAAAGCATCAACCAACAACATGAGCAGAAGACAAAGAAAAAAATACTGGCTGAAGCTATTAAGATGCTGGCAATAGATGAATCGGAGATAATCACGTTGTATTATATACATGAACAAACAGTGGATGAGATAAGTAAGATAGCGGGGCTGAGCGGCAGTAATGTAAAAGTGAAACTATACAGGGCCAGGAAGAAGCTTAAGGAAATATTAGACAGGCATTATAAAAGTGAATTAACAGAATACTATAACGGGGAATAAACAAATGCATTAATTTTATACCAACAGTTTATGCAGCAAGAAGAGATTGAAATACAATTGTGGGAGTTTATAGACGGCAACTGTACGGCTGAGGAGCAGGCACATATATCAGGGCTGATTGCAACTGACGCAAAATGGAAAGCTTGCTACGAAGACTTGTTATCTTTTCACCGTAGCGTGCAGGCAAATGTGCAGCCCCGGCAGACTGCTCCGGGTTTTACAGAAAATGTAATGACTGCGCTGGACGCATCGGCCAGCCGATACGCTGCCAGGAAACGTATGCTCACACTGTCTATTCGTGTTATTGCTGCATTTTTCATATTATCTATAGTGCTGTTGTTGTCTTACGCTTTAATAGATGCCGGAGGACTGTCCTTTTCACCCTCTGAATACCGGCTGCCAGAAATACATATGCCGGAAGTGCGGTTGCCATCTTATTCCCCGTTTATAGCAGGCTTGGTAGCAGTAATCATATTATTGGCGGCAGTGGATAAGCTGCTGCGTAACAGGTCCGCTGCTTAGTTATCATCTGCCTGTTTACCGGTTATCTTTTTCAAGAGGCTTATTTGCCCCAGGTGGTAATGTGTATGTTCGATAATGCCTTGTATGTTGCGGTAATAGGTCCCGTATTTTTCTTCAACAAAATTTTCCCATAGTTGGCTTTCGGGCAGTTGTTCTACCAATTTGGCAAATGTTTCAGCATCATTCCATACCTTATCCAGCATGTTATCCCAATCTTGCTGTGATTCAATAGGCGGACAATCAAAACTGTATTTGTCGTGTGCGTCCAGCGCACCGCCCTGCAATACTTTTATTTGAACTTCGATGTAGTAGTTGACATGAAAAACGAGCACGGCGATTGTGTTGCAATCGTACACCCTGGTGGTGGCCTGCTGCCAGGTTACTCCGTTCAGGGTGTCTTTCAGGTTTACACAGGTCCAGTTACCACCAAAGTGGACATCCCTGAAATGTTTGGCCAGTTGTTGAGGGGTAGACATAGATGATGGTCTTACTGTGGCAAATATAGAATAGTTGGTGCAGTTATACCTACTTCAAAAACCGCTTCATTTCCCTGTCTGTATCGCGCTTTTTGATACTCTCGCGCTTGTCGTGGGTTTTCTTGCCCTTGGCCAGGCCTATGTCCAGTTTGGCATAGCCTTTCTCGTTGATGTACATAGCCAGGGGCACGATGGTGAGGCCTTTTTCTTTCATCTTCTGCGCCCATTTGCGCAGCTCTTTTTTATTCAGCAGCAGCTTACGTTCGCGGATGGGGTCATGCCCCGCATAGCCTGCATTTACATATTCGGCTATATGCAGGCTTTTTATCCATAGTTCGCCATCGTGAAAGAAGCAGTAGCTGTCATTAAAGCTCACCTTGCCCTCGCGCACTGATTTTATCTCAGAACCCGTGAGCATGATGCCCGCTGTGAGTTTATCTTCTATGGAATACTCAAAAGTAACGGGCCGGTTTTTAATATATACCTGTTGTTGCGACAATGGGGGCTAACTTTTTCCTTTCATGAACCAGTCGATGGTAGTAGCAAGTTGCATGCGCAGGTCGTGGCGGTTGACGATGAAATCAAGAAAACCATGCTCCTGCAAAAATTCTGAACGCTGGAAACCTTCGGGCAGGTCTTTTTTAATAGTTTCTTTGATAACACGGGGGCCGGCAAAACCTATCAGTGCCTTAGGCTCGGCAATATTGATATCGCCCAGCATGGCATAAGATGCGGTGACACCACCCGTTGTAGGGTCGGTCATCAGCGATATATAGGGTAGCCCTGCTTTGGCCAGTTGAGTCAGTTTAGCAGATGTTTTCGCCATCTGCATCAGCGAGAAGGCGCTTTCCATCATACGTGCTCCGCCCGACTTGGAAATAATCATCAGGGGCAGTTTGTTAGCTATGCAATAGTCAATGGATTCGCTGATTTTTTCGCCCACTACCGAGCCCATAGAGCCTCCTATGAAGTTGAAATTCATACAAGCCACCACCAGTTTCTTCCCTTCTACATCGCCTACGCCTACAGTCATAGCGTCTTTTAGCCCGGTGGCTTTCTGCGCACCCACCAGCCTGTCAGCATATGGTTTCATATCCACAAAACCGAGTTTATCTACCGGCGCTATATTTTCAAACAATAGTTCGTGCTGTTCGTCAAACAGGAAAGCGAAATATTCCCTTGCGTTGATTTTATTGTGGTAGTCGCATTTGGGGCAAACATAAAGTTGTTCTTCTAACTCTTTGGTCGTGACTGTGTGTTTGCACTCGGGGCATTTATGCCAAAGTCCGTCCGGGGCTTCCTTTTTCTCGTGTGTTCCGGTAAGAATACCTTTTTTAATACGTCGAAACCAGGTTGATGACATAAAAATCTGTTTTGTTATACAATCTCACTAATCTTCAATCAGTCTTACAGCGAATTGGCAAAGATACGTTTTGATTGACCAATAAAAAGCATTCGCAGGTTAAAAATTGAACCTGTGTTTTATCCCGCGCTCATTCGGAAACTTTTATATTTTTATGACTTTCAATTACAAAACCGTGTTTAATTGAACAATATTACAGGCCAAAATGCAAGGCTAACTATCTGTATCACAATACTTATAGTCACCTCTGTCCTTATTCTTGACAGGCTGGTACCGGAGGGTATCTTCCTCGACGGGGTAACCTACGCTTCCATATCCCGAAACCTGGCCATAGGCAAAGGCAGTTTTTGGCATTTGTATTATCGGGGCGACTGGGGGTTTTATGAGCACCCGCCCCTGATGTTCGGGATTCAGTCTTTTTTCTTCAGGGTTTTCGGCGACCAATACCTGACAGAAAAAATATATTCCTTCGTAATATGGCTATTGACTGCCGTGCTGATACAGCGCCTGTGGAAGTGCGGATTGGCGGCTTCCTATGAAAAATATAGCTACGCCCTACCCCTATTGCTCTGGTGCCTTGCGCCTACCATTACCTGGGGCTATACCAACAATATCCTGGATAGCACTATGGCATTGTTCGACCTGGCCGCAGTATTGTTTATCTACAGAAGCATCGCAGCACCCAACCGGTGGTTATTACTTATGGGAGCTGCGTTCATATTCGCAGCACTGCTTACCAAGGGGCCGGTGGGTATGTTTCCACTGGTGGTGCCGGTATTATATTGGTTGGCATACCAGTGGGGGAAGTGGCAAGAATTCAGAAAAGCCCTCTTGCAAACTTTCCTGTTAGCAGTATTGGTAGCGGGTGGTATCTTTCTTTTGTTCCAATTCCCCGGGCCGCGCGCAGGTATTGAACGTTACCTGCACGAGCAGCTACTGGCCGCACTTTCGGGCCAACGCGAAATTACAGGCGGTGGTTTAGGCAGGTTCACCCTTGCCTACGAGCTGCTGATGCAAATGCTGGTACCCGTGGCCCTGGGTATTATTTTAGTGATAGTTGCCAAAGCGCTTAAAGCAAAGAAACCACAACACCAACTGAACAAAGCCATCATCTTTTTTTTACTGGTGGGTATTTCAGCCTCATTGCCTATGATGTTGAGTGTAAAGCAACGCACCTTTTACCTGGTCCCGTCATTACCATTTTATATCATGGCGCTATGTGCGGTACTCTATCCTTATTACATAGCGCTGACCAACAAATGGCAGATGGGCAACAGGGCCCTGAACTATTTTAAAATGGCGGCTGTAATTGTTTCGCTGGGATTGGTTGGATACTTAGGAACTAAAGTGGGGCAACCCGGCCGCGACCACGAATTGCTGGCTGATATAAAGTACATAGGGCATCAAATCCCCAGGGGTGAAGCTATAGGCATATGCGCTGAGGCGGATAAAGATTATGCCTTCCTGGCGTATATACAACGCTACAACCGTATGGAGGTAAACCCGGTATTTTATACCGCTGAATATGTATTAATAGATAAGCAGGTATGTAATAACGAAATGATACCATTTATTGCCGCCATCGGGTTCAGGCAGCAGCCTTTTGATAAAGAGCGGTATGAATTGTATAAAAGGCAATTTCCGCTGAGGCTGGATTTTACTCTTCTAAATCCCGTTTTCCGGACAAAAGGTAAATAACCGCCATGCGTATGGCTACGCCGTTTTCTACCTGGTCGAGTATAATGGATTGCTTGCTGTCTGCTACGTCAGAGTTTATTTCCACCCCCCTGTTGATAGGCCCGGGGTGCATGATGACTATGTCTTTTTTCATGCCGTCCAGCATCTGCCTGTTGATGCCATAAAACAAGGCGTATTCCCTGAGTGTAGAGAACAGGGGTTTGTTTTGCCTTTCCAGTTGTATGCGCAGCACGTTGGCCACCTGGCACCATTGCAGGGCTTTTTTTACATCGTATTCTACCTTCACGCCCAGGTCTTGTATATACTTGGGTATCAGCGTAGGCGGGCCGGCTACCATTACCTCGGCCCCCAGCTTTTGCAGGCAGAATATATTGCTCAACGCAACGCGCGAGTGCATGATATCTCCGATGATGGCTATGCGTTTGCCCTTCAGGTCGCCCAGGCGTTCGCGCATAGAGAAGGCGTCGAGCAGGGCCTGTGTGGGGTGTTCATTGATGCCATCGCCCGCATTGATGATACTGGCGTCTATATGTTCCGCCAGGAACCATGGGGCACCGCTGGCACTGTGGCGCATCACCACCATATCTACCTTCATGGCCAGTATATTGTTCACTGTATCTATCAGGGTTTCGCCTTTTGACACAGATGAGCCCGAGGCTGAAAAATTGACCACATCTGCGCTCAGCCTTTTTTCGGCCAGTTCAAAAGATATGCGGGTGCGGGTGGAATTTTCGAAGAAGACATTGGCGACAGTAGTATCGCGCAGGGTAGGTACTTTTTTGATAGGCCGCTGTAATACTTGCTTGAAATTATCAGCCGTGCGGAAGATGGTTTGTATATCTTCCGTTTTCAGCTCTTTTATTCCCAGTAAGTGTTTTACAGATAATGACATTTACTTGTTTATCTTTTTAATCAATAAGTACCACTTCATCTTTTTTATCTTCCTCCGCCCAGTACACTTTCACTTTTTGGGTCATAATGGTATCTACGGTATGGCCTATATAGTCCGGCTGTATGGGTAGTTCCCTGCTGAACCGCCTGTCTACCAATACCAGCAGCTCTACGCTTTTAGGGCGGCCAAAGTCTATGAGCGCATCCATGGCCGAGCGTATGGTGCGGCCGGTGTGCAGCACGTCATCTATCAGTATTACATTTCTGCCCTCTATGCTGAATTCTATATCCGTCTTCCTGGGCACATGTATCTCATTACCCTGGTGAATATCATCCCGGTAAAAGGTAATATCCAGCCTGCCGTAGTCAATATGCTTTTGTTTGGTAATTTTTTGCACCAATGCTGCAATCCGGTCGCTGAGGAGCACCCCGCGGGGCTGTATACCTATAATAGCCGTATCACTAAAATTAAGATGGTTTTCTATCAGCTGGTGCGCCAGCCGCTGCAGTGTAATATTCAGCTGATTATGATCGAGCAGGGTCTTCAAATACTGCGTTGTTTCGCACAAAAGTAATATCTATTCCCCGATTATGGAATTATTCCTGCTATTTTCCCTTTTCGAAAGGGTAAAACATGAAATATACAGCCCCTATTATCAGCGCGAAAGCCACCAGGTAATTCCAGCGCAGGGGCTCTTTCAGGAAGAATACAGCAAAGAGTGCGAAAATGACTAATGATATCACCTCCTGTATAGTTTTGAGTTGAAAAGGAGAGTATCCCTCCTGCAGGCCGTATCGGTTGTTGGCAGGTACCATAAACAGGTATTCGAAAAAGGCGATGCCCCAGCTGATGAGTATGAGCTTAATGAGCGGCATATCAGTAACCCCTTTCTTCAAATGGCCATACCAGGCATAGGTCATAAAACAGTTGGAAATGGTAAGCAGTGCTATTGTACGCATAAAACAGAAGAATGTGTAACAAAGATATTACCGGAATGGTATTCCTGTATCGCTGCAAATCCGGCGGCTACAAAGTATATTGCATACATTAGCCATGTACACAGCTTTTTTATCAAAACATGTACGCTACCTGCTGCCGGCAATGATGTTGCTGAGCCTGCTGATGCATGCCTGGATGCTGAACCGCGACCTGGTAGGGGCGCATGTGTGGCGGCAGGCACAAACCCAGACTGTCATCAATAATTTTGTATCTGAAAGCTGGAATATCTTTGAACCCCGTGTTAACCAACATGCCCATACCGACAGGATATACAGGATGGAATTCCCCATTATGCAATGGTTATTTGCAGTTTTCTACCAGGTTTTTGGCCCGCATATTATCATCAGCAGGCTATTGACTTTGCTTATAGGATTTGCTTCTGTTGTCGGGGTATACAGGTTGTGCACTCTTATATTTAATAATAAAACAGTAGGTGTTATTGCTGCATGGGCTTTCAGCTTTTCTCCCTTATTTTATTATTACACAGTAAATCCCCTGCCTGATAATTTCGCGTTATGCTGCGCTATATGGTCGCTGGTGTTTTTCTACCGTTATATGCTAAACCCTGTATTAAAGCATATCATTATTAGTGCCGTTTTCTTATGCCTGG
Organism: uncultured Flavipsychrobacter sp.; assembly: GCA_964515955.1. Lineage (GTDB taxonomy): Bacteria > Bacteroidota > Bacteroidia > Chitinophagales > Chitinophagaceae > UBA5543. Next base: position 60,819 of record CAZEZM010000016.1, read on the forward strand.
CTACATTGGCTAAATTGCCTTTTGTGGTATATGGAGCAGTTGCTGCGGCGTATTGGGTTATGCACCGGAACGAGCGGGCGAGAAAGCCATGGACGCCGCTCCTTGTATACTTCCTGGCACTTATTCCCGCTATGGCCTGGTATATCACCGTTATTCCTGGTTGGAAGGGCAATGGTGTAGTTGCGGGAGTATTAGATACGTCCACCTATACCGTTTCAGGGGTATTACATATCCTCACCGGCACATTGGTTTCCATGCTGCCCGAGATGCTGCTCAATTACGCAGCCACTCCTTTATTCATAGCGGGGTTGATTTTTATGTACCAACGCAGGCTATGGAAACACCCTTATTTCCTGCCATTCCTATTCATACTGCTGGGTGTTACTGCCTACTACCTGTTCGAAATAAATATGATAGCGCTGGTACACGATTATTACCTGTTCCCTTTTCTGCCGCTCTTGTTTATCGTGGTGGCATATGGTGCATATAAACTACTATCCGTGCAGGTAAGGACAGTAAGAGGCCTTGTGATGATGTTATTGGCGGTATTACCTGTACTGGCAATGGTACGCATCAACGGACGCTGGGGAACAGAAAACCCGGGCTTCAACAAAGTATATTACCACCAAAACGAAGAATTAAGGGCCCTTGTCCCACCAGGAGAATATTGTGTAGTAGGCAACGATGTTTCAGGGTTTATACTGCTCTACTACCTCGACCGTAAGGGCTGGGCATATCATTCAGACAACCTGGGCGAACAAGATTTAAGGTATTTCATAACTTGCGGGGCGGCATACCTCTTTGCAGATGGTGAGGTGGACAAAAAACCGGGGATAATGCAATTGACAGAAAGATTATTGTATAACGAACACGGGCTAAAGGTGTACCAACTGAAAAACGCGAAGGATATATGATGAAGGCGAAATCTATCATTGCGGTTACATTACTGTTGCTGGCAGCTACCGCCTGCAAAAAGAATAAGATTGAACCCGCTGACGCGGTAAAAATAGAAACTGGCACCACCGCCCGGCTCAACCGTGTACAGTTTATCAACGATTCGGTATGCATAGCCGTGGGGGGCGAAAGGTTCCTTACCGCAGAAATGGTGAGCAGCTACGACGGAGGTACTACCTGGACAAAAACATCACACCCTGACGCGGGTAAGGGCCTCTATGGCATGACAGTTTCGGGTAATACCGTACATGCCTGCGGGGTAGATGGTAAACTGATGACCTCAAAAGACGCAGGGAAAACCTGGGGCCTGCACCAAATGAATTACTGGAGGTTTTTCAACAGCATGGCTGTAGCTGATGCAGGGCAGCGTATTATGGTGGCTACAGACGGGCAAAACTCCGGTACTATATTTCGTATTGACAGCACATACAATATTATTGATACAGCCTACTTCAAATTCGGCCTTAACGATATTGCAATGGCAACCCCTGCCACCGGCTATCTTACAGGCTTTGGCGCGGTATTGAAAACCACTGATGGCGGTGTGACATGGAATTACCTGGATGTTAAAAACGACAACTTTATGGCCGTACATAGCCTGAACGAACAGGAGCTATGGGTAGTTGGCTACAGGGGCACCATACTACACACCACCGATGGCGGCGCTAACTGGGACAAACTCAGAAATGGTAACCAGTTAGTACAGAAAAATTACCTGATGCTGAATGTCCTGTTCAAAGATGCATCGCACGGATGGATATGTGGCGAAGAAGGCTTGCTGCTGCAAACCACCAACGGCGGGCAAGACTGGAAGCAGTATGATAAATTTACCGACAATGCCCTGCGCGACATGGCCCTTACACCCGATGGCCACCTTATAGTGGTGGGCGACAACGGAACCATGTATAAGGTATATCTGAAATAGTTGACACCCTCATCATCCGGGGCCAGTTCAAAGCATCCTCACGCCCTACTCGTTGATATTACTCTGCAGCAACAATGCAGCGCAAACATTGGCATACAGTAGTCGTTCTTCTTCACTACCCGGCCCCAGGTACACATCGCCATTGTCTATCAGGGATACGGCAGCTACCACGTTCCCGTCCCTGTCCTTGATCTCAAAACCGGCGCTGCCAAATGGCATGGCCGCTACTTGCCCGTTCTTTTTTTCTACCTGCCACACGGGCTCAATAGTATAATATTCATCACCACGCCTTACATATCCTGCGGGCTGTTTCCGTCGTAGCTGTGCCTCTGTATTATCCAGGAAGAGTTCCCACGGCTCTTCGCCTTTTTTGTTCACTATAGATACAGAGTAGTTGTTATTCGATATTTCCGTGCTTTTGAACAGGGCGACTATCGACCCCGGCAATCGCTTATTACCATCAGTTGTACCAATTAATAAATCCCTGGCCGACACCCTGCTCACCGCCATCACATCACTGGTATCTTGCCCGTTCGTCAGCCTGTAGTGTATAGATTGCCTGCCTTGCATATGCTCTGTCCATATCATACCGGGGAAACCATCGACCCCTGTCCATTTGCGTATCGCCGACCGTTTTACCATTACGGTACGATAATCCCCAAAACTCATCTTTTGCTTGATGAGTAAACCCATCCGTCCCTTTACCGCATACACCTGTTGCTGGCTATGCAGGGGTTCGCCTGTTACTAATTTAAATCCGGCATAGCTATACATGTTCATACACATTACAGCTGCTAACAAAAAGGTTCCTTTCATATGCTCCATCTTTAGTTCTTGTTAATAAAACGCAGAATAACGCCCCTACCCCTATATCCAAACCATGTTTTATTTATACCGGAAACCAAGCGTTTGTTTACATAGTCCTGCTATTATAAGGGCATCACGGAAAGTGCGTAAAACACTTGTTTATTATCGCAATTTTACGTATATTTACATAATAATATGAACGTTGCAAACCAACGCCTGCATATCCGCGTTCTTTGAAAAAACCTGCATTTCACCTATAAGACACAAATATTAACCCCTCCTTCAGAAAACAGCCTTTTGCGTTATCACCTCCTGTTTTGTTCCCGGACGGGAACAAAACAGGACAACCGGAACAAAATACTATATTGACTATCAGGCACTTAGCTACAAAACAGGGCAAAAAAATTTAAACCCGATTTTCCGGCATCAAAATGGAACAAAACAACAAATAGTGTATATATCGACAGGCATACTAAAAACCGGGGATAAACAGAACTTTTCGGAACCAGGAAAAACAACTTGCAGAATTATTCACAAGCAACTCGGGTAGTCCTCCCCCCTTGGGAGAGATAGAGGGGCTATCTCACGAACAATTAGGCAGTTGCACCTTATCTTATTATTTTTGCAAACATTTCAATCTATCAATTAGCAATATTTAACAATACATGCACGCAACACTCAGCGAACAGGAAGTAGTAAGAAGGGAGAAACTGCAGGAACTGCACAACCTGGGCATCGACCCATACCCTGCCCCTCTGTACCCCGTTACCCATAGCGCCGTACAGATAAAGGACGGCTACAATGGCGAAAACGGCGAGGACTACAAATCTGTAACCGTGGCAGGCCGTATTATGAGTGTGCGCGACATGGGCAAGGCCAACTTTGCCGTATTGCAGGACAGCACAGGCCGCATACAGGTGTATATCCGTAGGGACGACATATGCCCCGGCGAAGACAAGACCATGTACGACACCGTATGGAAAAAGCTGATGGACATCGGCGACATCATAGGCGTGAAGGGCTATGTGTTCACCACTAAAACTGGTGAAACATCCATCCATGCTACCGAATTTACTATTCTTACCAAGGCCCTGCGTCCACTGCCTGTGGTGAAAGAGAAAGACGGAGAGGTATACGATGCCGTTACCGACCTGGAATTTAAATACCGCCAGCGCTACGCCGACCTGATAGTAAACCCCAACGTGCGCGAAACATTTGAGAAAATCACGAAAATGAAAAACGCTATTCGTGCTTTTTTAAATGAGCAGGGCGCGCTGGAAGTAGATACTCCTGTGCTACAAGGCATACCCGGCGGCGCAGCAGCCAGGCCCTTCGTTACGCACCACAATGCGTTGGACATGCCGCTGTATCTACGCATAGCCAACGAACTGTACCTGAAACGCCTGATAGTGGGCGGTTTTGACTGGGTGTACGAGTTCAGCCGCAACTTCCGCAACGAGGGTATGGACCGCACACACAATCCTGAGTTTACCGTACTGGAGTTTTATGTGGCCTACAAAGACTACCTGTGGATGATGGAAACCACAGAGCAAATGCTGGAGTACACAGCCATAGCCACCAACGGCAGCAGCATTACTACTATCGACGGAAAAGAAATAGATTTTAAAGCGCCTTACAAGCGCATCAGCATATACGATGCAATTAAAGAGCATACAGGTATCGACATCAGCAATATGAACGAGGATGAGATACGCGGTGTGTGCAAGCAATTCAAAGTAGATGTAGACCCCTCCATGGGGCGCGGCAAGCTGATAGACGAACTCTTTGGCGAAAAATGTGAACATCATTATATACAGCCCACTTTCATTATCGACTACCCTATAGATATGAGTCCGCTGACCAAGAAGCACCGCGAAAAGCAGGGACTGGTGGAACGTTTTGAATTGCTGGTAAACGGTAAAGAAATAGCCAACGCATATACCGAACTGAACGACCCCATAGACCAGCGTGAGCGTTTTGAAGACCAGGTAAAACTGATGGAACGTGGCGATGAAGAAGCTATGTATATTGACTACGACTTCCTGCGTGCGCTGGAATATGGTATGCCCCCCACAGCGGGTATCGGCTTTGGTATCGACAGGCTGGCTATGCTGCTGACGGGCAATGTATCCATTCAGGATGTACTGCTTTTCCCACAGATGAGGCCTGAAAAAACGGAGGATTGATGAAAGGCGTTGCCCTATATCTGCTTTTCATGCTGCATAGCTTTATTGTTTATGCACAGTCGGGCTCATATGCAGAAAAGATTGCAAGACATCGTCAGCATTACAAACAGGAATTCGTTGAAGACAAGCGCAGCCCGCTTAAGGCAAAGGATACAGCCAACCTTCGGTTTTATACTCCTGATGAACGGTACAGGGTAAAAGCGGAAGTTATACTTACACCCCATGCTGAACCCTTTGACATGCCTACTGTTTCAGGCCAAACGCGGAAGTACAGGCAATATGCCTGGCTCACCTTTCATATCAATGATACGGTAATAAAGCTACAGGTATTTCAAAGCCTGAAATTAATCGAAGACCCTAAATACAAAGACCACCTCTTTCTCCCATTTACAGATGCCACTACATACACTGAAACCTATGGTGGCGGGCGTTACCTCGACCTCTCATTAAAGGACATCAGCGATGGAATAATTGAGTTAGATTTCAATAAATGCTATAACCCCTGGTGTGCTTACGCTTCAGGTTACTCCTGCCCTATCCCTCCACCAGAAAATCGAATGCCGGTATTAATAAGGGCAGGGGAAATGAACTATGCCGGCACAGCTGAGCACTGATTATCGCTGATAATTCTTATTTAGCACGCAAAATTACCGTGTCGTCCACTTTCCTTTCTCTGCACAGGCAGGCCTTGATACATTTGCAAAAACGATAAGGTTATGAAAAGGATACTATTGGCACCTGCACTGTTAGCTGTATTAGCTACAGGCTGCCAGAACAAAACAAACACAGATATTACCCCCGGCAACAACAACTCTGTATCGGGCACAGTTACTTCCGGCAAATGGACTGTCAGTTATTTCTACGATAACGACAAAGACGAGACATCAGATTATGGCGGCTATACCTTCGAGTTCAAAGCAGATAAGACCCTGGCCGCCACACGCAGTGCTGCTACAACAACCGGCACCTGGAGCGAGCTCACCGACGACGGCTTGCCAAGACTGGTAATAACACTCAATACTACGGATGACAAATTGGTTGAGCTGAATGATGATTGGGTAATCGAGTCAAAAACCAACAGTGAAATTAAGCTCAAGGATGACAATCCCGACAGGAATGAACAATTACATTTTCTCAAGCAGTAACAAACAAAAAAGCCGGGCATTAAGCCCGGCTTTCATTATTCTATGCGATTACCTTAGTATGATACCAGTTTCTCAGTGAAACGCTCAGTGCCGGCCTGAACATGTACCATATACACGCCTTTCACTTTGATAGCTTGTGCAGGTATCTCTATTGTATTGATACTGCCATTCAGCTTATGCTGGATAGTGTATACTACCTTGCCTGTCACATCTGTAACCATGATCCGGGCAGTTTCCTGCGATGCAGATTTAATTACAAGCTGAGAGCTACCTGTAGTGGGGTTTGGAGCCAGTGCTATATTCTTAGCATCTGTCAATAATGTATTCACACCTTCGGGCCAAGGGCTGATATTGATGCGGTCGATATAGAAGTGGTTACCAGTACCGGGAAGGGTCCTTACAGCACCACCATTAATATCATCAACACCCGGCTTGAAGCGGAAGCGGAAGAACACCCTGGCTTCCCTTGCCTGTGCCGGTATATCTATACTCTGCAACTTCCAGTCGCCATAGTAAAGTGGTGAATATTGTATAGTAACAACACCCTTGTTAGCCAAATCCCTCTTAGCAACATTCTTGAGCGTATTCCATGTTCTGCCACAGTCTAAAGAGAAGCTGATTTGCAGGGTATCACGCATTAACCGCTCATCACTTACCCTGAAAGCGCCTGAAGACATAAAGTTCAGCCTGCATTCAGTGCCCTTCATACCTGACAGGTCAAATGCCGGTGTAAAGAAATCATCATAATCACCTTTAGGGGTACCGTTGTATGCCGCAGGCGCCACGCGAGTGTCAAATCCCCTGTACGAAATACAGCCACTGCCTGTATAGCCTACATTGTCCATAATCACCCATTTCTGGTCATTTTTGTAGTAGTTAAATATGGGGTATTTGTCAATAGGATTATTACCATCCGCTTTTTCAAAATCCATGAAATAGCCATTGACAGGATTTATCTTATTGTCTCCATCAGCTACATACACTACAGAGTCAAAATTCCTTACACTGTCATTAGTATTATTACCCCGCGAAGTCAATGTAACATTTACCCAACCTGGCTGAGAGAATGTATTTTTAACATTACCATTCAGTGTTATGGGAGTAGTATTTTCAATTGTCTGGGTATTGGGGCTACCGTTTGTAAACTCCCACTTCACATAAGTGATTGTATCCCTCCAGCTACGCTGCCTCATCTGGAATTCGGTACCGGCGCAAAGGAAGTACGCACGTTCTGCACTTGAGCTTGCTTCAACTGACAGATCAGGTACTGATGTCATATCCAGTCTTTTGCCGTAAGGGCCGCCGATATAGTCTATCAAACCAGTCCTCAGGTGTGTAGTATCATTTACCAGGCTGTTCCTGTTACCTATATTGCTGGCCAGGGTAGCACGCATACGATCTACCTGCTGCCTTGTGAACATCTTAGGACAGTTAGCATAGTCCATGATATTCTGGGTGTTTACTGTATCAGGATAGTCTATACAATTTTTGATATAACCATACCTTACCTTCAAATCATACAAGAGGTTATAACGGCCATTAGAGGTATCATTAAATATGTTTATTACACAAGGTATGCTCCTCACGTACGGCGCTACACCAATCTCGTCGTTGTACACACCGGGGTTTTTGGTCAGCACAAGCCTAAAGGTAGTATCAGGCACAACCTTATAACCCAGTTGCACTAATTGTGCGCCTGAATCTGTTGTAGTTAACGCATCATACCTTACTGACCAGTCATAAAAGAAGTTATAGCGTCCTTTGTATGCACCGGGGCTAGTCCCTGCATCCTGTCCCGTTGTATCCAGGAAGTTATTGAAAGCTATAACGCCATCTATTGTCCTGAAATGCTTCAACTGGTTGTTTGCGTTGCTATTGATGCTATCCAGTGTAGATTTTGTAATAGTATCCGCCCTCAGGCCGGGGTTACGTTCAATTTGCAACCTATAAGCACCCGTAGAACCATCATTTTGTATAAATGCGCTGAATGGTACCACCTGTGCGCCTGTGTTGGTTGTTGTAACGCCGGTGTAAGACTTAACCAGGTTGTTATTGAACTTGCGTAGGGTAACAACAAAAGTATCACCTATAGTAGATGGATAGATTTTAAATGAATCTATCCAAATGTATTTCTGTGTATTAAATGTAATAGCTGAAGCCTGCACTGGGCTGTCTATATTAGACACGACATTAGCAGACCTCAATTCATCCATACCCACTTTAGCGCTCTTGGTTGTGAAAACATTCACTACACTGAAAACACCGGCAGAGTTGCTCTTATAATGCGTTATTTCAAACTCATCACCAATCGTAGATGGATAAATCTTTACACTCTCCAATGTCAGGTTGGTGCGTGGTATATAATCAAAGCCTTTGATGGAATTATCAACAGCAGGTGCGAGAGTAGAATCGAGCAGAATTTTAGCAAGTGTATTTACATTGTTAGTACAAGATGTATCATACAGGCTGGCATTGTTACAATTGCCGTTAGCTGTAGTGCCATAAGGATCACCGTTGCCAAAGTGGCCGGTTGTAGGTGGAGTATCATCTACCTCATCGTCGCCGGTACAGTTGGTAGCTACCTGAATATTGCCCCATGTATGGTACAGGTTCAGTATATGCCCTATTTCATGCGGGATGGTTTTGTTGCTTAACATGCTTCCTGCACTGGTAATTATACCGTCAGTATACGGGAAAGCTGCTGCTGAACTTGGGAAAACTGCATATGCGGCTACTACACCGTTTGAAATTCCCCTGCCTATAGCCCTGATAGTCCAGATATTCAGGTAAGACGCCGGGTCCCACTGATCGAATTTCGCCTGGTCGTCACCGCCTGCAGTCAGGTAAGACCTGCGGCGGGTAATGCCTTTTGTAGGCCTGCCCAAGGGGTCTTTTGTAGCCAGGTGAAACATCATTTTAGGATTGCCTATGTATGGCTTGAAAGGTGCTATGACTTCTGATGTATCCGAATTCATTTTCAAATACACCTCATTGATCTGATCAATCAATTGATATATATCATCATCAGACACATAGTCCACACTACCATAATCGTGCACTACATGCACTACTACAGGTATATGCAGCGTATCATTTTCACCAAATGCTGTACCCTTTCCACGAGCCCTGTCCATGTTCATGCTCTTCATACCTTCGGTAATGAAAACCTTTAATTGCTCCTCATATTTTGCAATCTCAGGGAAAGACTGCCTGTAAGATTCGTTGACTTCTGTTGTCGTACATGGCACTTGAGTAGTCTGAGCTTTAGCAGCACTCAACATCATCAGCACAACAGGTAACAATGAAAATACTTTTCTTATCATGTTATGAATTATTGTGAAATTCTTTAAAAAACAATGGTTTCAAAGATAGATATTCCTGTTAAAAAATTGCAAAGTTTTTGTCACAATAGTCTGGTTTTTATGTCATGAGGGCATCAAAAATGCATGTTTCGCCTGTTTTCGGGCATGCATGGTCATTATATAGTCACTATTGTTGATGAACAGGAGGGGTCGCATATAACTTATGCTTAATAAACTGCCATTTATGCAGCCTGTGCACCAGTGATACTCTTAATACCCCTAACCCATATTGAACACTCCTGGAAAAATTGATACTTGAAGCCTCATCAAAGTATTTGGTAGGGCATGTAACTTCCCCTATTTCATACCCGTTCATAAATATCTGGGATATCATCTCGTTGTCAAAGACAAAGTCATCACTATTATGGGTAAAATCAATGGACCGGATAACATCCGCCGAAAACGCCCTGTATCCTGTGTGGTATTCACTGAGTTTCTGTCCAATCACAATGTTTTCAAACAGGGTTAAAAACCTGTTCGCTACATATTTATACATAGGCATGCCACCTTTTAAAGCTCCTTTGCCCAAAATACGAGAGCCAAAAGCAACAGGATATACCTCGTAAGCTATCACCGAGGCAAGTGCGTGGATTAGTTTCGGAGTGTATTGGTAATCAGGGTGCAACATAACTATAATATCAGCACCTAATTCCATGGCCTTAGCGTAACATGTCTTTTGGTTTCCACCATACCCCTTATTCACTTCATGTTTGATTACATGCCTGATGCCAATAGACCTGGCTACCTCTACCGTGTTATCAGGACTGTTGTCGTCAACCAGCACTACATCATCCACTATGTCAAATGGTATTTCCCTATAAGTACGTTCCATAGTAGTAGCTGCCTTGTAGGCGGGCAGTACAATTACTATTTTTTTACCATTCAACATATCTTACGAACAACACATACATAACACAACTATACATTGTGTGCTTGCGGGGGGCAAAGGTAAAAAATATACACCTGTATTTATCCGTCCAGCTGCCTTATTTCGCAGGCTCACCCGGTTGTTTGGGAATAATTATTGTTTCAGTCTCGCATCCGTCCAGGTTCAGGCTATATTCTTTCACATAAGGAGTAGCCACATACCCGGTATCCTGTTCAATTTTAATAATATAATGCCCGGTAAACGCCGGGTGTTCATAGGTACTTACTTTCTCCTGGCTTTTTACTAATTTACCGTTGAGGTAAAGACTATACGGGTATACCGATTGATTGATAAATTTAATAGTCCCCTTAGCACACGGATCAGGTTCTGTTTCTGTCTTAGTACAACCAGTAACCAGTATAACGGAAAATAATATAAAACTCAGTGCTTTTTTCATGAATGGCATTTTTGTCATTGAAGGTAAAAATATCATTCTTTTATGAGAAAAAGTAGTGGCAAACCTTTTTTTGCGTTGTTGGCGATAAACTCGCCACATATATACAAACGCGCTTGTCAATGGGGCAAGTTATACACCGATTTTTAACTTGGGGAGGCCTGTCTTTCCTGGTAGCAAAATCAACAACATAGCGTTAGCCCGCCTCATATCCCCGCCCGAACGACCATTCAATCGGGCGGGGATATGAACCCTCCACCCTACACCGCCTGAACTAAATACAGCACAAAAAAAAACGGCTCAAATGAGCCGTTTTAGTAGCGAGATCGGGAGTTGAACCCGAGACCTCAGGGTTATGAAATCTGCGACTAATGGTTTTATATGGTTTCACATGTACTCAAAACCCTTTATTTTAAATACCTTCAGCCAAATTAAAATTCATTTAAATGTGAGTAAAAGGGGCAATTGTTCGACCTATGTTCGACCCAAACTTCTTATTTTTATGTTGAAAATCTTTTAAATGGCCAGCGTAAAGATAATCCTTCGTAGGAAGAACAATAAGAATGGAACATATCCACTCGCCCTGCAAATCATCAAGGACAGGAAGAAATCTATTTCTCACCTGGGCCACTCTATTGAAGAAAAGCATTGGGATGAGGACGCAGGCCGCGTAAGAAAAACACATCCTAATTCAGCTCGCCTAAACAACTTTCTGAATAAAAAACTGACAGAAGCTGAAGACAAATTACTGGAACTCCAGTCCCAAAAGAAAGACCTTTCACCTAAATCCATAAAGGACGATATCGTTGATAATAAGAATAAGAGCTTTTTTGCACTTGCCGATATTTACCTGGATAACCTCAGGCAACGAGGGAAATATAATCGTATTACATCCGAAGAGCCAAGGATCAAGCATTTTAAGGAATTTCTGAAAACCTCAGATATTACCTTTCAGGAAATCACCGTTACATTGCTTAGCCGATATAAAGCGTATCTGAGCGGAACAAGAAAAGTATCTGAACGTACCATTATCAACCACCTGATAATTATAAGAACGATTTATAACCTGGCTATTAAAAGCAACAACGCAGATGCCAAATACTACCCTTTTGGAAAAGACAAAACTCCGATTAAATTCCCTCAATCTATTAAAATTGGACTGACCAAAGCTGAGGTAGAAGCAATTGAGAAATTGGATTTAAAGGTAGCCAATGATAACCATGCTCGGAATGTATGGTTATTTTCTTTCTATTTTGCGGGGATGCGAGTTTCTGACGTTTTAAAGCTCACCTGGGAAGATTTTCAGGATATGCGCCTGCACTATGCGATGGGAAAAAATCAAAAAACTGGCTCACTTAAAACCCCTGAAAAAGCGTTAAAAATCCTTGAGCATTATCGTTACAGAGAAGGTAAGTTCAAAACAGTGTTCCCTGAACTAGACCGGATTCCAGATTTGAATAATCAATATGATGTGCAGCGCATCACGTCCTATGAGAATAAAAAACTCAACAAGGCTTTAAAGAATGTCGCTGAAAAGGCTAAGATTAATAAAAAACTTACGATGCACATTGCCCGTCACACTTTTGGCAATATTTCCGGCGATAGGATTCCAATACAAATGCTTCAAAAATTATATCGCCATTCATCAATTACAACAACAATTGGTTACCAGGCTAGTTTCATTCATCAGGATGTAGACGATGCTCTGGATAGTGTTGTTGCCTAATTTGTTGCCTTAGTTTGAAAACAACAAGCATTAACTTAACAATATGCCAGTTTTCAGAATTAATATTGTATTCGCGAACTATAAGTGCGGAATACCGCATTGTTGATGGCGTGGAATTAGACATTTACAACAGACGTCTGTATTTGCTTATTCAAAATGCTACTATGCGAAGTACCTCATTTGATGTTCTGTAAGTATCAGAACTTTCTCGTAAGCAATATGGGTAAAAATCTAAGAGTAAAACTTCAACCGCGATACATCAATAGTGCTTATAATTTGGCTGAAATAATAATAGCAGGATTCCTGAATGAAACCACTGAGATACAAGAGATTTACAATGTCCGGCAATGAAGATAGTTTACATTTTATTTTTATATTTATGCCAGCTCTGACTCTTTTTGTTTTTTATCACTTGAGATTTTCTTGTATTGTAAGCACTACACAATAATTACACCCAAAACATCTCAGAATGACTCCCACGATTTTGTCAGCTTATTCAACCGTCACTAGAACTATATCGTAAACCGTTCTCGTAACAAGCGAACCGATTATCGGCAGTTTCATTAGTCATTTACCACATTTATAGTGTCATTGACCGACCATACAAAAGTAGCGGGCGTCATTCTTCTAAAAAAATATTTGTAGAAATAGTTTGAATTCAAACAGTCTTATTTACCTTTACGCAATGAAAGCTTCAAGGATTGATGGGTCATCAAAAATTTGCGAGTTGGTAAGGATTATAAAGGATATACGCAAGGTCATGAGTTTTTATTTTATGAAAAAAATGAAAGAGTGTAACCTCAATATAACAATCGAGATGTTAGATGTAATGTATATTCTTTGGGAAAGGGACCACCTCAGCCAACAGGAAATAGCAGATAAAACAAATAGGAATAAAGCAAGTCTTACTTCTTTAATCGATAATATGGTGGCACGCGGTCTTGTATCAAAGCAAGCAGACCCCAATGATGGACGTGTCAATCTGATCGCCCTGACGAGGGAAGCGGATATATACAAACAGAAGATTTTGCCCCTATTGGTCGATATTTATGACACATTTCAGGCAGATATTTCTTTGCAGGAACTTGAAAGCACAAAGGAAGTTTTGCAAAAAATATACCAACGGATAGTGGAATCATAAAATAATTATTTTTACTCAAATAGTTCGACATCTAACTGTTTGACATTAAACATAATATGTAAATTTAAAATAAAGAATCGTATAGTTAATTATAAAGTCACAAATAATACAGGTAAAGCATAGAGGGTAGCAACTCAAATATGATATTAGCTGTGTATTCTTAATAAAAAAATAGCCAATGGGGTCTTTTTATCACAAAACCACAAATTATATGACGGCGCAGGATCTTAAGAGTAAAGGCTTGTATCCTTATTTTAGGGCTATCAGCTCTGCGCAGGATACGGAGGTAATTATCGAAGGGAAAAAAGTGTTGATGTTTGGTTCTAACTCCTATTTAGGATTGACTAATCATCCAAAAATTAAAGAAGCTACGATTAAAGCAGTGGAAAAATATGGCAGCGGTTGCGCCGGATCACGGTTTCTGAACGGCACATTGGATATTCATATTGAGCTGGAAGAGAGGCTGGCAAAATTTGTAGGTAAGGAAAGTGCTCTTGTATTTAGTACCGGGTTTCAGGTAAATCTGGGTGTTATTTCTGCATTAGCGGGAAGAAATGACTATGTTTTATTAGACGAATTCGACCATGCTTCCATTATTGACGGCGCCCGCCTTTCCTTTGCAAAGACACTTAAATACAAGCATAACGACATTCGCGATCTAGAAAATCATCTGGCAAAGCTTCCTCTTGAAAGCGTCAAGATTATCGTTACCGACGGAGTATTCAGCATGGAGGGTGATATTGCCCGGTTACCCGAAATAACGGCATTGGCTGAAAAATACAATGCTACCGTTATGGTGGATGATGCACACGGATTAGGCGTTTTGGGCAAAAGAGGAGAAGGTACGGCAGCACATTTCGGACTTACCCAAGAAACGGATTTGATTATGGGGACATTCAGCAAGTCTTTAGCCTCTTTGGGCGGCTTCATTGCCGCAAACGACGACGTTATAGAATATATCAAGCATCATGCCCGGTCGCTTATATTCAGTGCGAGTATGACGCCCGCGTCGGTGGCAAGTACCATTGCAGCTTTGGATATTATAGAGAACGAACCGGAACATCTTAAAAGACTATGGGATAATACCAACTATGCGCTCAGCCTGATACAAGCTGCCGGAATGAATACGGGTAATACGGCAAGTCCCGTCATTCCCATTTATATCAGGAACAACGAGCAAACTTTTTTGATTACCAAAATATTGCAGGAAGACGGTTTGTTTATCAATCCCGTAGTATCCCCAGCGGTACCTGCCGAAAGCAGTCTCATTCGTTTTTCACTTATGGCAACTCATACCTATGCTCAGATTGAAGAAGCGGTTTCTAAGATAGGAGAAGCTATAGTACTCGTTAAAGGCTACAAATGAATATGATTTATACAATAGAAGTCAATAATTCCCAACGTTTGAAATCATTTATTGATTTCCCACATCGCTTGTATACAGGCGACCCTGATTATGTGCCTGCATTGTTTATGTCGGAAAAGCATTTGCTGACGAAACATCCCTTTCATCAACATTCGGAGATGGCTTTGTTCTTGGCCTATAACAATGACAGGATAGTGGGACGCATAGCAGCCATTCTCAACAACAATCACAATAAATTCAACAACAGCGAAGACGGCTTTTTCGGCTTTTTTGATACTATAAATGATATAGAAGTTGCGGGAGCACTAATAGAGAAAGCAGAAGAATGGCTGCGTTCCAAAAACGTGAAGACTATTATCGGACCGGTAAATCCGAGCACCAATGAGCCTTGCGGAATGCTAGTGTCGGGAGTCATAGAGCCACCGGTGGTTATGATGACCTACAATGCAAGCTACTATCCTGTTTTGATAGAGCAATTGGGTTTCGGAAAGAAAACCGATCTGCTGGCGTATATCATTCGTGCGGAAGATTTTGACGACAAGCCGGTACGGTTGATGAATGCCTTTACTGAAAGGCTGAACAAAAAAGGAATTACCATTCGTAAAATCAATATGAAAAACTTCGGAACAGAAGTGGATGGATTGATGAAAATCTATAATCAGGCTTGGGATAAAAATCTTGGATTTGTGCCGATGACAGATGCCGAATTTTTACAAATGGGAAGAGATGTGAAGCTGATTTTAGACGATGACTTCTGCCTGGTAGCAGAACACGAAGGACAGTTAGTAGGATTTGCCTTGTGCATACCGGACATTAACCAGATACAGATTAAGCTGAAAAAAGGAAGACTGCTGCCTTTCGGATTTCTGAAACTGTTGCTTGGCAAGAAGAAAATAACCAAAATGCGGGTTATCGCATTGGGCGTTATAGAACAATACCGGAAACTGGGTATTGAAGCTGTTTTCTATGGGCAAATCATACAAAACGGCTTGAAGAAAGGCATCAAACACGCAGAAGCCTCCTGGATACTGGAAGACAATACCTTAATGAACAGGGCAATAGAGCACATAAACGGAGAAGTATATAAACGCTACCGGATTTTTGAGAAACAGATAAAAACAAAATGAGCCCGGAAAAAATATTGATAACAGGAGCCAATGGCTTTGTAGGCTATCATCTGATAGAAGCTGCAATGTCCAAGGGTTTGGCTGTGTATGCAGGCGTTCGCGCCGGAAGCGATGTACGGCATCTGGAAGCATTCAATGTTCCAGTAGTGGAATTGGATTACAATCATGAAGCTGCGCTGCAAAGACATTTTGAGCAGCAGCATTACTCCTACATCATCCATGCGGCAGGCGCAACCAAAGCCGCGGATGAAGCCGCCTATCATATCGCCAATGCCTTGAACACTGAAAAGCTCTGCGAAGCGATAACAGCGTATCCGCCGAAGAAATTTGTCTTCATCAGTAGCCTGGCTGCATTGGGACCTATGCCGTACGGCGCGGAGCACCGTATAGAAACAGACAGTCCGGCTTATCCAGTTACAAGCTACGGCAAAAGCAAAAAAGAAGCAGAAGCAATAGTGACCAGTAAGCAACACCTGCCTTGGGTTATCATAAGACCAACTGCCGTTTATGGACCCCGTGAAAAAGATTTTTTGGTACTGATCAAAACACTGAACAACGGATTGGAAACCTATATCGGGAGACAGCCACAATTGCTCAGTTTCGTATATGCCAAAGACCTGGCTGCTGTAGCCCTTCAGGCTTGCATTTCGGATACACAGCACAAGGCGTACAACATTTCCGATGGAGAAGTATACAGCAAGTATGAATTTGCGAACACGATTAAAAAAATATTGTCCCAAAAGACCATCATTATACACGTCCCTACGCCAATAGCAAGGATGATAGCCGGCGCTTTGGAGTATCTAAGCAGGAATAAAACACCGCTTTTAAATCGCGGAAAGATAGCCGAGCTGACAGCTGCAAACTGGAATTGCAGCATTGAAGCAGCCAGGAAAGATCTGCAATATCGGCCACAATACACCCTGGAAAATGGTTTAAAAAAAACAGTGGAATGGTATCAAAACAACCGTTGGATCTAGATGAATATTAAATAATAACAACCAAAACAGTAATCAAAATGACGTATCAGATTAAAAGCCCGGCAGGAAAATTAGGTATTATGATTCCGGGCTTAGGCGCTGTGGCTACTACATTGATAGCCGGTGTGGAATCCATTAAAAAAGGCTATGCCAAGCCCATAGGTTCGCTCACACAAATGGGCAACATCCGTTTGGGAAGACGAACAGATAACCGCTATCCTCTAATTAAAGACTTCGTGCCGCTGGCAGACCTGAATGATATCGTTTTCACCGGCTGGGATATATATGCCGACAACGTATATGAAGCGGCTAGCAAAGCAAAAGTAATAGCACAGGCAGAGTTGGAACAGGTGCGCCCCGCACTTGAAGCTATTCATCCGTTGAAAGCGGTTTTTGATAAAAACTATGTCAAGAATTTAGACGGAACAAATGTGAAAGAAGCGCATACAAAGTGGGACTTGGCAGAAGCGGTTGCAGAAGATATTGCCGGTTTCAAAGCGCTAAATAACCTTGACAGAGTAGTAATTGTGTGGTGTGGCTCAACCGAAAAATATACGGAAACCACAGATGTACACCGGACGATAGGAGCTTTTGAAGAAGGATTGAGAACCAATCATCCCAGTATTGCTCCGAGCATGATATATGCATATGCCGCTATCAAATCCGGTGTTCCTTTTGCCAATGGCGCTCCTAACCTTACGGTCGACATTCCTGCTTTGGTTGAACTCGCTAAGGATCTGAATGTGCCCATTGCCGGAAAAGACTTTAAAACAGGGCAGACCTTGATGAAAACCATTGTCGCTCCTGGCTTACAGGCAAGGGCCTTGGGTGTGAAAGGCTGGTTCTCGGCGAATATCCTGGGCAATAGGGACGGTCTGGTATTGGATGACCCCGATAACTTCAAAACGAAAGAAGTATCAAAGCTCAGCGTGCTGGAACAAATCCTGGATGGTAAAAAAAATCCTGAATTGTATGGAGAATTGTATCACAAAGTGCGCATCAATTATTATCCGCCACACGGTGATAATAAAGAAAGCTGGGACAACATTGACATCTTCGGATGGATGGGCTACCCCATGCAGATAAAAATTAATTTTCTCTGTCGCGACTCCATTCTCGCCGCGCCTATTGTGCTGGACCTGGCATTGTTCATAGACCTTGCAAACCGTGCAGGGATGAGTGGCATTCAGGAATGGCTGTCGTTCTATTTCAAAGCGCCGCAGACAGCAGAAGGACTACTACCAGAACACGACATCTTCAAACAGCTTATCAAATTGCAGAATACGCTACGGCACATTATGGGCGAAGATTTAATTACACATCTGGGACTGGATTATTATCAGGACTTAGCTGAATCACTTTAATGAAATATAATTCTGCATTGAAACCTTACCAGTTCATAGCGAGTGTTTTTGGCATAGGGTACATCAAAGGTGGCGGTACAATAGCTGCTGCAGTAGCTGCTCTGGGCTGGTATCTCCTGACGCCGGAGGAAGGCTCCATACAATTGCTACTCTGCACAGCGGTTTTTTTTGCTGGTGTGCTGGCAGCAAATAAAACCGATATTCTATGGGGTAAGGACAGCAGTAAAGTAGTGATAGATGAAGTATTGGGCATGATGGTCGCTGTGCTGCTGCTCCCTAAAACAGCTTCGGTTGTCATAGGCAGCTTTATATTGTTTCGCTTGTTTGACATTTTCAAACCGCTGGGAATCCGGCGGGCGGAACGCCTGAAAAAAGGATGGGGAGTGATGATAGATGATTTGTGGGCAGGCGTGTATGCCAACATTGGTATGCAGCTTGTTGTATACGCAGGGCTGTTAAAACAGAATGGATGAGAGTATTTTATAAATCGCAGTTCGCATCATTGATGGCCACTACGGTTGATTTCCTGATCACCATCCTCATAAAAGAAGTATTCGGTATCTGGTATCTCGCAGCCAATGTGGTAGGGATGATTGCCGGAGGATGGACACACTTCACCTTCAATCGCAAATGTACGTTTAAGGGAGGGAAAAGCAAGCTTCCCGAAGTAGGGCGACGTTACATTCTGGTTTGGGTATCGGGGCTGATTTTAAATATTTCTGGGCTTTGGCTGCTGACCCATTCTTTCAGGATAAACTATATTATTTCTAAACTAATTGTATCAGTCATACTGGCTGTAAGCGTCAATTTCTATTTGCAAAAAAGATATGTTTTCAGGTAATAAAAAAGCGGTATTCGGCAGTGTCCTTTCGCTATTCTTTCTCTTGTCTCCCTTTCCTTCATATGCGCAAAGCACGGTTGTAAAAGGCACGGTTACAGATGCAGCCACCCAAGAGCCGTTGCCTTTTGTAGCGGTTTATTTCCCCAATACCTATGTTGGAGGGATGACGGATGAAAAAGGAAATTTTGAACTTTCCACAACGGAAAACGTAACGGTATTCGAAGCCTCTTATCTTGGGTATAAAACGTATTCGCAGAAAATAAGAATGGGCGTAACTAATAGCCTGAAAATAATGCTGCAAACAGACGAAAACGTGCTGGATGAAGTGGTGATAACTAAGACAAAAGAACGGTATCGCAATAAGAACAATCCCGCAGTAGAGCTTATTCACAAAGTGATTGAGAATAAGGACAACAACCATATAAAATCGTATGAAAGCCTCAGCTACCAGGAATATGAGAAGATACAGTTTGCACTGAGCAATACGTTGAAAAAGCTGCGGAAGAGCTGGCTGGTAAAAAAATATTCATTCTTTAATGAAGGCATAGATACCGGAAAGCTGGAAGGGAAAGCTGTGCTGCATTTGTATATGGAAGAAATAATATCCGACAACTATCAAACCTTTTCGCCCTCAAGAGCCAAAAAGATAATCACCGCGCAGAAAAAAGTAACGTTTGATGAAGATTTTTTTGACAATCAAGGCTTCGGAACGTACCTGAAACACATTTATCAGCCGGTGGATATTTACAGTGGCAGCATCATGGTCGTTACCAACCAATTCATGAGTCCTGTGGCTGACCTCGCACCTACGTTTTATAAATTTTACATCGTAGATACGGTAGAGATGAATGGTGAAAAGCTCGTGGATTTGTTTTTCTCACCGAGGAATAAAGCCGATTTTCTATTTACCGGCAATATGCTCATAACGCTTGACGGGCGCTATGCCATTACCAAAGTCAATTTAAAGGTCAACAAGAACATCAACCTCAATTGGGTGAAGGAAATGCAGATTACACAGGAGTTTGAGAAGAATGAACAGGGTAAATATATCATTGCCAAAAGTCGTATTGCAGCAGATTTTGGAGCGACTAAAAACAGCGATGGTGGAATCTTCGGTGAGCGAAGCGTTTCGTATAAGAACTATAAAATCAACGAGCCGATTGATGACTCTGTTTTTTCCGGGTCCAAAACGGCAATACAGGATGCTGCTACCACCCGAGGCGACACGTTTTGGGAAGAGAACCGTCACGAATACATAAGCCAGTCAGAAAGGAAAGTATATGCGAATATAGACAGCCTGCAAAGCTCCAAATCGTTTAAACGGCTGATGAACTTGGGCATGTTGTTGTTATCGGGTTACAGCAAGGTTTCGGATTATGTGGAAATAGGGCCGGTCAATACGTTTTACAGCTTTAACCCGGTGGAAGGATTCCGATTGCGGCTGGGCGGCAGAACCACCCCCAAGCTCAGTAAATATTTCTACGTTGAAGGTTACGGCGCGTACGGATTTAGGGATGAAAAATGGAAATACTACGTCGGCGGTACGTATTCATTTACCGGCGGGAATAAACATGAACTATCAACAGGATACCAAAATACCCGGTCAGGAATTGCAGTTCGTTCAGGAAGATAATTTTCTCTTGTCGTTTAAGCGGGGTGTAAATGACAAGTGGCTTTACAACAATATTTTCAATTTAGAGTATTATCATGAGTTCAGCAGCAACATTTCGTACAAAATTGGTTACAAAAACTGGAAGCAACAGCCGGCAGGTGGTTTGATTTATATATCCGATGGTACGGTCAAAAATAATATTGAGCATCTTGTCACTTCGGAAGTGTTCTTTGAATTTCGCTGGGCACCGCACCAGCAGTTTTTTCAGGGAAAGACCTACCGGATTCCATTTCCCAACAAGTACCCTGTATTTACTGTGAGAGGCACATTGGGGATGAAAGATGTTTTGAGAGGTGAGTACAATTATGAAAATCTGAACGCCAATATCTACAAGCGGTTTTATTTTTCACAGCTGGGCTATACCGATGTGGCACTGGAAGGTGGCTATATATTCGGTAAAGTTCCTTTTCCGCTGCTGGATATTCACCTTGCAAATCAAACCTACTCGTACCAGCTGCAATCCTACAACCTGATGAACTTCCTGGAATTCGTGAGCGACCATTATGCAAGCTTGCAAATGGAGCATGCCTTCAACGGTTTCTTCCTGAATAAAATTCCTTTGATCAAAAAGCTGAAATTTAGAGAATTCGTAAGCTTTAAAGTATTGTACGGCGGGCTTCGAGATGAGAATAGGCCTAATGGCTGCAATAATGGCATTTTATCTTTCCCTGTCAATGATGTAGGGAGAAAAACCACATTCTCTTTGGAAAGAGAACCCTACATAGAAGGCAGTGTTGGCGTGGGGAATATTTTGAAATTTTTCAGGGTGGACGTGGTACGGAGGTTTAGCTACTTAAATCATCCGAATGTATCAGAATGGGGCATAAGAGGAAGATTCAAATTTGATTTTTAGTAAATATAAAACTGCCAATCCAATGAAAAAACCAAGAGATATCTTACAGCAGCTTATCTACAAAATCATCAATCCATTTGTCAGATTGCTTATCCGTATTGGCCTAACACCAAATATGGTAACGCTCATCGGTTTGGGACTGAATATCTTCGTAGCCATAGTGTTTATAGCCGGTGCGGAAAAAACCAACCGGGGAGATTTGAATTATTTAGGCTGGGCAGGCGCGTTGATTTTGTTTGCGGGGCTATTTGATATGCTGGACGGCCAAGTGGCACGCCTTGGAGATATGAGCTCCAAATTCGGGGCGTTATTTGATTCGGTGTTAGACCGCTACAGCGAGATGATTCTGTTTTTTGGCATCTGTTATTATCTCGTGGCACATCATTATTTCCTGAGCTCCATTTTTGCCTTCATGGCTTTGATAGGCTCTATGATGGTGAGTTATACACGCGCCAGAGCCGAGGGCTTGGGCGTGGAATGTAAAGGCGGGCTAATGCAGCGAC
Organism: uncultured Flavipsychrobacter sp.; assembly: GCA_964515955.1. Lineage (GTDB taxonomy): Bacteria > Bacteroidota > Bacteroidia > Chitinophagales > Chitinophagaceae > UBA5543. Next base: position 83,093 of record CAZEZM010000016.1, read on the forward strand.
CAGAAAGGGTGGTAATGATTAGTTTGTCTGCTATTGCGACAGGCATTACCTATCATTTTATCGGAAGCGATTTTAAGATTTACCTTCCCGGAACATCCATTCAGCTATTTGAAACCATGTCCATTTTTACAATCCCGATAACAGTGATGGCGGTATTGACTAATATTACGGCAATCGGCAGGCTGAATGATGCTAAAAAAGCGTTGGAGCAACCAGAAAAGGAATTGGAGCATGAATAGTAATCTATTGAAATACAAGTGCTGTTTTCTTTGGCTGGCGATGCTGTTGTGTAGCGTAAGCTATTCGTCGGGTGCAACGGCGCAGCCGAAGGTAAACGCACCCAGCGAAGCGGATACCTTTCCTGTGCCGCCTGCGAACCCGGGAATGATGTTTTATTTGCAACGCACACCCAATACCAATACCATTGTTTATGCGCTGAACTTTGATAACAAAGGTAAGCTGAAGCCGTCAGAGCCGATACGGGTGTACTGGATTCGCTATACAGAGCCCGGACATCCTATTCGCGACTTGAATTACATTCAACGAATATTTGCCTATGGTATAAAATCAAAGCGAACCAGTGATGACGAATGGGAGCTTAGAATCGTAGCTTACGATAAACTACCGCTTTATTTACGCAGGGGAAAGTATGGGAACTATCAGGTGTACGCCTCACTCAATAGCCGTCCGATGATATTCAGCAAAGCATATATCAAAATTGCAGAAGGCGGTACGTTCTGGCGACCCAATGTGCTTTATATCGAATTGAGAGGCAAGGATGTAACGAATGGCGACAGCATTGTACAACGTATAAAACCAAAATAGATCATGACCAAAAAATTTATTTCCAACTCAAGCAAAGGGGTACGCGTGTTAAAAAGCAATTTTATGGAAGCCGCTTCCAAGCTCGCTATTATGGGAGAATGTTTTCAGTTCGGGCTATAATAAAAAATACTTGATGTTGACAAAGAGCACGCGTTTAAAACAATCTTTACTGCCTATGGCGGTGATTTCGGCAGGCTACCTGCTGCTGTCGTACACGTTAGTGGGTTTCAAAACCGACCAGTTGTTCCTTACTGTTTTGGTGAACGGATTATATTTTGCTTCACCTGTTACGAGGAAGCTGTTGTTATCATTTACGGCGTTTATCATTTTCTGGGTAGTATTTGATTACATGAAGGCCTTCCCGAATTATGCTATAAAACCGGTAAGCATTGAAGCATTGTATAACGCCGAAAAGCGTTGGTTCGGCATTCTCTTTCAGGGCGAGGTTTTGACGCCCAATGAATTTTTTGCCGGACATACGCATGTGGCAGCAGATTTGCTTTCGGGATTTTTTTACTTGAGCTGGGTTCCTGTACCAATTGGGCTGACGATGTATTTTTTCTTCAGAAACAGACCACAAGCCATTCATTTGTCGTTTACTTTCCTTCTGGTGAACCTTATCGGTTTTGTACTGTATTATCTCTATCCTGCTGCGCCGCCATGGTATGTGCAGGATTACGGTTTTGAATTTATAAAAACCACACCCGGCAACGCCGCCGGATTAATGCGTTTTGACGAGGCGCTTAGCATACATTTATTTCAGTCTATGTACGAGAAAAGCTCCAATGTGTTTGCCGCCATGCCGTCTTTACACGCTGCTTATCCATTGGTGACGCTTTTCTACGGCTTGAAAAACAAACTCGGCAAGGTGAATGTACTAATAGGGCTTTCTGCACTCGGAATCTGGTTATCGGCGGTGTATTCTGGTCATCATTATGTATTGGATATTATAGGTGGAGTGTTATGCGGCGTTATAGGTATTGGCCTGTATCAATGGTTGTATCAGAGAAAAGGTTTGTTTCATAAAATGATAAACGAATTCATCCGGTTGATAATGAAAGAACAGTAAATGACAGTTCTGCAAAAAATAGTATTTATCATTAGTTTGAAGGCCGATAATTCGAAGAATCAAAGCGTATCGTCTTTTAAAAGTAATGCACAAAACTTACGATAATTTATTTCATTATTCTTTTCCGGTGGTATAACCCCCATTTTCGTAATTCTTCAATCACTTTTTCTAAGGACCGCCCGTGAAGAGTAATACTGTATTCAACAGTAACAGGAGTTGTATCGTAAACACTCCGTTTAACCAATTCATTCACTTCTAGTTCTTTCAGTTCTTTAGAAAGCATCTTTGCGGCAATACCGTCAATTTCTCCCAGCAATTCTTTAAACCGGTAATTCCTCATAGATAAAGCAAGCAATATGATAATTTTCCATTTGCCACTCAATACATTCAGGGCATCACGCAATGGCAGCATGTATTGGTTACATTCTTCTTTTTTAACTTGTTGTTTTTTTACTGTTGCCATATTAAAGAATAAAAGGTCATTATTATGCGTTGTTGGTTTCATAAAGTAAACCGGTTACAAAAGTAAACCATTTTAGGTTTAGCTTTGTTTTATTAAACGCATATTATGATTTTAGTTACAGGAGCAAATGGTCATTTAGGTTCATCAACTATTAGGTTTTTATTGAACAAAAATCTTGAAACCGCAATCAGGGGACTTGTTCGCAGCGAAGAAAAAGGAGCAGCCCTTAAAGCCAAAGGTGTAGATATTGTGGTTGGAGATTATTTTAACTATGATTCGCTGCTTACGGCCATGCAAGGGGTCGATACGCTTTTATTGGTTTCTGCCAGCTCTGTTACCGGGCGCTATGAACAGCACAAAAATGTAATAAAAGCTGCCAAAGCAAGCGGAATACAGCATATCGTTTATACCAGTATTTTAAAATCCTCACCTGAATCAAAATTCACGGCTGGTATGGATCATGTAAAAACAGAAGCAGATATTAAAGCATCAGGTATTGCATACACAATCATGGGCAATACCTATTATTGCGATTTTTTACCGATGCTTCTTGGTAATTTCAAGGAAACCGGTAACATATATTACAGTGCAGGAAACGCAAAAATAAATTTTGCTTCCAGAAACGATATGGCAGAAGCCAATGCTGTGGTACTTTCCAATCCATCTGCCTACCAAAACAAAGTCTATAATATTACAGCATCGGCGGCATATACATTTACAGATATTGCAGCTATGCTTTCCGATATAATCGGCCAGCCGGTTAGTTATATTGATATTTCTCTTGAAGATTTAAAAAAAGGTATGCTGCAACACGGCTTGCCCGAAGATGTTGCCGAAATGATGACGAGTATTGCCGCTTCAATGAAGGCCGGCGAATTTGATTATGCCGATAATACTTTAGAAAATTTGATAGGGCATAAACCACTTGACCTGAAAGATTTCCTACAGGCTGTTTATTCAATACCAACAAATAAAAACCATTAAAAATAAAAGCCATGACCTTAAAAGAAAAAATCGAAGACCTGAATCGAATGATTCTCTCTGGGCAGCAAATGGATGCTTTCGAAAAATATTGTCATGAAGATGTGGTAATGCAGGAGAACTCTAATTCGCCTACTACTGGCAAGGCTGCCAATAGGGAAAGAGAAATACAAACTATGCAAATGATTGATGCTTTTCACGGCGCTGAAGTGAAAGCAGTTGCAGTTGGCGAAGATGTAACAATGGTAGAATGGGAAATGGATGTTACTTATAAAGGCGCACCCCGCATGAAAATGTGCCAGGTGGCTGTGCAAAGGTGGAAGGACGGGCAGATTATTAATGAGCGCTTTTACTATTCAACAACCTAAATAAAAATGGAAAATAAATATATTCCTGGTGTATGCAATATTGGGCGTGAAGAAATAAAAAGGCGAAAGACAGCAGGATGGACAGGATTGATTTTAACCATTCTTACCATAATTCTGCTTTCGATGCTTGATGCACCTAAAGCATGGCGTCTGCTGGTTTTTATTCCGGCTGTAATGGGAGCAACCGGCTTTATCCAGGCATATAACAGGTTCTGCGTTTATTTTGGATTTGGGCACTTATTCAATTTTGGAGATGTGGGCAAAACCGATAGCATTTAGCAAAAAGAGTTCCGGAAAAAGGACAGAGCAAGAGCTTGGCAATTGTTGTCTTACGCATTGGGTGTAGGATTGGTTATTACAGTAGCCGTTTATTTTTTGCTTTGATTTTAATGCACCCATAAGGAATGATGTCTTTGTCTTCTGACATGCTGAATATTCTACCAGTAAATGAATAGTTTTCACTCTCTGCGACTTTGGGTAAATCGAATCGTTTGTAATGATACCTTGATCTGGATATATAAAGTTCTCTATAGCCCTGTCCAAATCTATCATTTTTCAATAGATCTTCTTAATTAATCTGTATTAGATAAAACGAATGCATTCTCTCAAAAATAATCTTAATCTCTACATGGCAATCGTCTATGAACGGCATTGTGCTTTAAAATGGGAATGGTCTTTGCCATCGACGAATTCTTATCCTTCCTTTTCTTTTCAAAATCCAGACACCAATGTGCTGATTTTGCGTAAAGTAAACGAAAACCTCATCATCTCTACTGAGTGTTTTGTTATGCAGATATTCCTGAAGATGTAGTAACAAAACTTCAGGAATTCCGACAATAGGTTTACTGTTGGCTACCATTATCATAAGCTCATGGTTAAAGACGCTTTCTGATATGGCTTTAATTGCCTCCACCAAACCGGTCCTAATCGCTTGGTTTTCTATTTTGCAATAGATCAAAAAGTCCATAACACTTTATTTTATCCAGCTAAGACACTTTCAGATTGTATTCCCACAGCTCTCCAACGTTTTCTACGTCCAAGTTGCTCTCTTACTTTATAAACCACAAAATACATGATCAAAACAACTACAAGAGTTAATGACAAAAAAACTAGCATGGCCGCCTATGATTACCCGGGCCATATCTTTTTTACCTCCGCGCCTGCACTGGATTATAATAAAATCGGCATTATCCCCACAATCATCACAATAGTCGTCATCTGCTTAGGCCTAAAACGTTTCCTTGTTACATCAAATAGGGCTTCAATGAATGTAGCGTCTTCTTCCTTCGCTGGTTTATAAGTGCATAAGCAGGAAAGCTTCATCTTCAACCTACTTCATTAACTATCCAATCTCCTCAGCCTTGTGCAGGCTTACTGTGTCCTATATTTTGCTTGCTGTATTCGTATCCTTAGCATTTATCCGGAGATAAGCACTAACCTTTTGTATACTGATTATAAAATATTTGTAAAGGTAGGTACTTTTGTCTTTACAAAAAAATCACATGGTACACGCAACCAATAGGCCGAAAGTATTGCATATCGTTTTATGGATAGCACAAATTATCCTAGGCGCAATTTTTCTATTGGCAGGCTTTATGAAGACGTCCAGCACTATTAACGAGTTGTCTGCATCACTTCCATGGGCGGCAGAAGTACCTGAAGGCGTAGTGCGCTTCATTGGAATTGCTGAATTGTTGGGAGGAATAGGCCTTTTGCTTCCTTCCATTTTGCGAAGTAAACCTGTGTTGACCACGTGGGCAGCTATTGGACTTGTTTTGGTAATGCTTTGCGCAATAG
>CAZEZM010000017.1:0-85705 GCA_964515955.1 uncultured Flavipsychrobacter sp.
TGTCACGGTACAAACAAGGCCAGCCAAGGCTGTCGTGGTAGGGAGTGTAACGACGGTTGGAAGTATTATTGTTGTACACAGGCATACCCGTACCGGTTATTAATTGAACTTTCTTATACACAGAATCGAACTTGTTGGTATTAATGATAGTCAGGTTACCAATATCAGCACCACCATCAACAGTTACGTTATTATCGCAATAACAATAATAGAACGGCGCTATACTAACTTTATGTACAGGTGTGGTCCAGATAAAGTTGGGGTTGGCATTACATTTAACTGTCAGTCTGTAATACCTCTGGGCAATAAGGCTGTCCTTTATTTCACCATACAAACCAGGTACCCCTGTAAAATTAGACCATGCTATCCCGTTGGTGGAATATTCCCATTTGTATTCAGCATTTGAATAGAAACTATCTGGCCTTAATGTAAATGGCTTATTAGGGCATACTTTAGTCGGGCCATTGACAGATGTTTTGGGTGTATCTGTACAAGGGAACCCTGCAAACAAATCCATACCAAAATCGTAACGGGCTATGTCAGGGCCCGAAGGAGATGCCGCTGATGAACTGCCGTACAACCTTCTGTTGGTAAAGCCCCCCGAATAATACACATACCAACCACCCGATACGCCGGACTGCCCAACATCTACCATGAGGCTTTGTGTATTGTCATAATAAAAAGGAGTAGATAACTGTATTTTAACCCAACCCGGCGCTACACCCGTTAATACATATGTTTGAGCAGGTATAGCTACTGTTCCGGGGTTCCAGGCACCAGCACTTAATCCTGTAGCACTACCCAGGTTCGCCAATTTCACTTCGAAATTTGTATATGTTGTAGTAGATGAAAGAGCCGTACCACAACGAAAATAAATGGCTGTAATAAACCCTGACGGCGGCGGCGTGATAAAATCACTTGGCGGATATAATAACTGCACACGTATGTTTGACGTAGCAAAGGGATAGGTATTTTGTGTAGTACCACCTGTAGAAGTGGTGTATTGTGGTGTCTGTGCAAATGCTTTACCACAAACAGTTATTAACGCAATGAACAATATCACCGCAAGAAATGAATAGCTATGTATAATTTTTTTCATATCGTAATGAATTAAGCCGAAATGCTAATATATGAATTAAGATTAAAAAATCATTAACGAATATTATAATTTTCATGAATAAGCTGTGACTTTTTCACCTTAATACATTATATATTAAAATACATTTACTTACTGAGAGTGTCAATTATCTATATTATTATGAAGTTAGGGTCATTTATTTTATAAAATAATTAAATATAATAAAATTTTACTGTTTATAGTTTTATCAATAGAGATTAAAATAAAATTAAAGTATTAATGTATGATGTAACCCTATTCTTACTTTCATACCTATAATTGTCAGGCATGGCCGGTTGAAAAATTACAGCAGTATGCAAGGTTACCTATTAAGAGAATTTGGCTACTGTCAACAGCAAAATGTAATTTTGCAGTCATGTCAAAAAAAGTAATGCTCATCATCATGGATGGGTGGGGCCACGGTAAAGTGCCTGAAGCAGACGCCATAAAAAATGCGCATACCCCTTTTGTAGATTCTTTATATACACGGTATCCCAATACAGAACTGATAACATGCGGTGAGGCAGTAGGGCTGCCTGACGGGCAGATGGGCAACTCTGAAGTAGGCCACCTGAACATAGGCGCTGGCCGTATAGTGTACCAGGAACTGCAGCGTATCCACGTAGCCGTGCGCGAAGGCGAACTGGCAAGCAACCAGGTATTGATGAACGCCTTTGCTGCAGCCAAGACCGGGGGCAGGACATTACATTTTATTGGCCTGGTGAGCGATGGCGGTGTTCACTCGCACATCAACCACCTGAAGGCTTTGTGCACGCTGGCCCGGCAGAATAACATACCCCGCGTGGCAGTACACGCCTTCACCGATGGGCGGGATACAGACCCTAAAGGGGGGTACGATTACCTGGCAGACTTGCAGGCGCACCTGGAACAAACCGGCGCGCAACTGGCATCTGTATGCGGCAGGTATTATGCTATGGACCGAGACAAACGATGGGAACGGGTGAAACTGGCATATGATGCACTGACTAAAGGGGCAGGGTACAAAACCACTGATGCGCTGGCAGCAGTACAGCAGTCTTATAATAATGGGATAACCGATGAGTTTATACACCCGATTATCGTTACAGATAACAATGGCATCCCATTGGCCACCATCAAAGAAGGTGATGTGGTAGTTTGCTTCAACTTTCGCACAGACAGGTGCCGGGAAATAACTATTGCATTGACACAACAGGCATTTCCGGAACAGCATATGCACCCGCTGAACTTGCATTATGTAACAATGACGGAATACGACAAGACCTACAAAAATGTGGGTGTCATTTTTCATAACGATAACCTGAACAATACCCTGGGCGAAGTATTGGAGCAACAGGGCAAGACGCAGATACGTATAGCTGAAACAGAGAAATACCCGCATGTTACCTTCTTCTTTTCCGGCGGAAGGGAAAAAGAATTTGCCGGGGAAAGGCGTATCATGTTGCCCTCACCTAAAGATGTACCCACTTATGACCTGAAACCTGAAATGAGCGCCTATGATGTTACTGCCGCCATATTGCCTGAAATAGCGCAGCAATCTGCTGACTTTATTTGCCTCAACTTTGCCAATGCAGATATGGTAGGGCATACAGGTGTGTGGGAAGCTGCTATAAAGGCTGCTGAAACTGTAGATACCTGTGTATCTAAAATAGTACCCCTGGCTGTAGAAAACGGGTACACTGTCTTCCTGACTGCCGACCACGGTAACTCCGATTATTTAATCAACGAAGACGGTTCGCCTAATACAGCACACACACTTAACCCCGTACCGTTATTTATTATTTCCAATGATTTTAAAGGAGTGGTGCGCCCGGGTAAATTGGGCGACATTGCCCCAACTATATTAACCGTAATGGGCTTACCTATACCTGGGGAAATGACAGGTACTGTATTGATAGATTAACGCGCAATCCAGGGTTCCGGGTTGACTTTATTGGTTTCCACCCATATCTGGAAATTGATGACAGATTCGCCATCTTCATTAACAGCTGCTGTACCAATGTGTTGTTTAGTGCTCACTTTCTGGTTCAACTTCACTGTTACGTTGGAAAGGTTCATATATAGCGTAAAATACCGGCCATGGCTGATGATGACGTTCCAGTTTTTATTATCCATAGTAAACACCCTGGACACTGTGCCTTCAAAGCAGGCCCTCACCCCGGCACCAGTATTGGTAGTAATGTTAATGCCATTATTGTTCAGTGTTACCTTTTCTGCTATGGGGTGTTTATAAGGCCCATAGCCTAATGATATAAATCCCTTTTCCACAGGCCAGGGCAGCTTTCCCTTATTACTTTCAAAATTATTAGACAATGCCGCCGCTTCGGGTGTCAATCCGTAGTCATAAGCGGGTTTTGGTGTAGCGGGCTTAGCAGCAGGCGGTGTGGTTGCACTTGTCGCCGGTTTGGCAGTATTAGTGGTTTTATTAGCAGCAGGCGGCGGTACATTTCCCGCATTATTATTTACTGAAATATTGCTACCCCCAGCCGGCTTGGGTGTTGTGGTATTGGCTGCCAAAGCCTTCCTTTTTTCTTCTTCCTCGCGCAGGCGGCGTTCTTCTGCTTCGCGTTGCCTGCGCTCTTCTTCAGCCTTTTTACGTGCCAGTTCCAGCTCTTTCCTGATAATTTCTTCTACGGCTTTATCTATCTGCTGCTGTGTGCGGCGGTTCTTCAATATTTTGGCAGTCAGTTCTTTTTCCTGGCCCTTCAGTTCTTTTATTACCTGGTTAGTCTTATTGCGGTCTTCTTCTATCGCTTGCTTTTGTTGTTCTTCGGCAGACAGGAGTATGTCCTTCTTAGCCTTCTCGCTATTCAGGCCGCTTATCTCTTCCTGTAGTTTTGTTTGTGTCAGTCTTATCTGGTCTGCCTGGTCTTTACGATAGTCGCGGTAGCGCTTCAGGTATTTCATCCGGCGCATGGCTTCGTTAAAATCATCTGAAGAGAATAGAAACGCCAGCATATCGTAAGAACTGCGGCTCATGTACGCATATCTTACTGATTGGGCATAGCGGGCTTTCAATATGTCAAGGTTGCCTTTCAGCTTATCAATTTCTGATGAAGAGCGTTGAATACTGCTGCCTATCTGCTCTATCTCCTGGTTGATATTGTTGATGAGTTTTTGCCGTCCTGCCAACTTAGCCTGTAGTGCACGCAACTCACCCATAGTGGCCTTAGTATTTTTGCGCGTTGCCGCCAGTTGGTTCTCTGTCTCTCTAATGGTCTCCAGCAACTGCTTCCTGCGCTGCTCCAACTCCTCGCGGCTGGGTTGCTGGGCATAGGCTGCAACAGATAATAATATTAGTATGACCGAAAGAAAATTGCGCATTAACGGGATTAAACTTATCCGGCAAAAATAATTAAATATCATCCGCTTGTACGGTCCTGTTTTTATTTTAGCAAGGTTTTATACATATTTTTTAATGGCTTAGATGCTGATTTTTTAAAATGCGGTTTGTTTGTCCTTTCTTTGTTTCAAACTTTTTTAGCCAATGCTCTATTCAATGACGGGTTTCGGCCGTGCTGAAGCGCGTGCCAACAGTAAGCAGATAGTGGTAGAAATAAAATCGCTGAACGGGAAGCAGTTTGAAATGATGACCAAGCTACCGCCTATTTTACGTGCCTACGAGCTGGATATCCGCAACCTGCTGAGCAATATATTATACAGGGGCACTATAGACCTGACTGTAACCATCAAGCAGGAAGGAGCTAGCAAACCCATGACGGTAAATACCGACCTGGCTGTGTTTTATTACAACAGTATGCGCCAGATAGCCGAGCAACTGGACATTCCCCAGGATAATACACTTTCTACCATCATGCGTATGCCCGAGGTAGTAGCAGCCGACCAGGACATGCTGCCCGAAGATGAGTGGCTGATAGTGAAAGAAGCTGTAGAAGAAGCCGCAAATATATTGATGGTGCATCGCAAACATGAAGGGGATGCCCTGCATACCGACCTGCAGGCAAGGATAAACAACATAGAGGTATTGCTGGAAAAAATACTGCCGCACGAGGCAGCCAGGGTTGAAAAAATACGTACGCGCATCAGCCAGTCGATGAGCGAGTTTGTAGGCAAAGATAAAATAGACCAGAACCGTTTCGAACAGGAAATGATTTATTACCTGGAGCGCATGGATTTTTCAGAAGAAAAAACCCGCCTCAGCCAGCACTGTAAGTATTTTTATGAAATGGTGGCCAAAGAAGAAGTGGCTAAAGGCAAGATGCTGGGATTTGTGATCCAGGAGGTGGGGCGCGAAATAAATACACTGGGGGCCAAGGCGAACGATGCTACTATACAACAACTGGTCATCAGCATGAAAGACGAACTGGAAAAAGCCAAAGAACAGATATTAAATATACTGTAACTAAACATAGCTTTGCGGAACTGATTTTTTGAGAATAATACATGCAGCAGATCAATAAAATAATCACAGCACTTGCTATTGTCCTGTTATTCAACAGTTGCCTGTCCTCCCCATATTACCAGAAGGAGTATTCCATACCGGGCAACAAATGGGATTATGAGTACGAACCTACATTCAAATTTGAGGTAACTGATACCAATTCATTGTATAACCTGCATTTCCTCATCCGCCATACAGAAGCATACCCTTACTCCAACATCTGGCTGATGATATATACCAAAAAGCCGGGAGACACTACATTTGAACGTACCCGCATAGAAATTCCATTGTCAGAGCCCTCTGGCAAATGGCTGGGCAGGGGTATGGGCGAAATCTGGGAGCAACGCATGCCCATTTCGCACGATGGAGACACAGTCATGTTGCGCAAAGCCGGCATGTGGGAAATTAAATTCGGACATAATATGCGCATCAACCCCCTGCCTGAAGTATTGCAGGTAGGCCTGCGCGTAGAGAAGCGCACAAAACAGTAACTTAGCAACTATAGCCAAAAGGTTGCATCATGCGTTTATTCACTACCGCACACATTCTGTTATTTGCTTATGTTGTATCTGCATTAGTATTCTGGGGCATCAGCCTCGACAAAAAAAGTCATACTATATACGAACTGGAGTACGAAAACCTGAAACGTACCATTGACAGCAACACACAAACGGATGCTTATTATGCACGGCTACAGGAGATAACAGATAAACGTAACACCCGTACTAAACAATACCTGGGCGAAGGTTCCACCTTCCTGCTGGTGATTATTATTGGGGCTGCAGTGGTATACTCTTCTTTCAGGCGTAGTATCAGGCTATCAAGGCAACAGAATAATTTTATGATGGCGGTGACACATGAACTGAAATCGCCCATTGCTGCCATGAAGCTGAACCTGCAAACCATGGCGCGCCACCAACTGGACGAAGACAAAAGAAAGTTGTTGATAGACCGCTGTGTAACAGAATCGAACCGGCTGAATGACCTGTGCAATAATATGCTGCTGGCATCGCAGATGGAAGGCCGCCAGTACAAACCCGCCAACGAACAATTCAGCTTTACCGACCTGGTGACCGATAGTGTTTCAGATTACGCACACAGTTATCCCGGCAGGTTTGTACTTAACCCACCGGGGCAGTATACCATTACCGGCGATAAAACCCTGGTGCAAATGGCGGTGAACAACCTATTGGAAAATGCCGTGAAATATACTCCCGCAGATAAACCTGTGCATGTATCAATTGAAGAAAAAAACGGCCATGCTATGCTCATAGTTGCAGACAATGGGCCGGGCATACCTGATGGGGAAAAAGCAAAAATCTTCAATAAATTTTACCGCATAGGCAGTGAAGTGACAAGGAAAGCCAAAGGGACCGGTCTTGGCCTCTACCTCACATTGAAAATTGTGAAGCAACATAAAGGGAAAATTACTGTAAAAGACAACGAGCCGCACGGGGCAGTATTCGAGTTATGTTTTCCACTGTCCGGAAAGACGCTATAAACCTTCTGTTATATCATCCATTACTTCCTTCCAGTTGAATGTTTTCCTGTGATAAGGAGATAACCCATGTTGTTGTAATTGCCTGCGGTGGTATATTGTGCCGTAGCCCTTATTGTTATCCCAGCCGTAATGAGGGTATTGGCTGTGTAGGTCCATCATATATTCATCCCGGTGGGTTTTGGCCAGTATGCTGGCAGCAGCGATAGACATATACGTGGCGTCACCCTGTATCACACACTGATGCGTTATGCCGAAATAGGCAGAGAAACGGTTACCATCTATCAACAACAATTCAGGACGTACATGCAACCCGTCAATAGCACGGTGCATGGCTTTGAACGATGCGTTCAGGATGTTGATTGTATCTATTTCATCGTGGGTACACATACCCACTGCCCATGCTACCGCTTCTGCTTCAATAATGGGGCGCAACATATCACGCTCCGGTTCTTTCAATTGTTTACTATCGTTCAGCAACGGATGAGAAAAGTTGCGGGGCAATATAACTGCTGCTGCAAACACCGGGCCCGCCAGGCAACCGCGCCCTGCTTCATCGCAACCCGCTTCTATTATCCCCTTGCTGAAACAACGCTTGAGCATGCTACCAAATAAAAATATTTACTTTTTTTACCGCCGATTATAAACCTAATATCTTATCAAAAAAGTCTGTTTGTCTTTTAGCCATTGTGTAGGCAGAATATTCCTCAAAAGCCTCTTTATTATAAGTCATCTTTTGTTCCGGCCCATGTACCAACCGGCTTATAAAACCGGCACATTCTTCCACCATATCGGCGGTAAATTGTAATGTATCATCAAATGTAACGACAGTTCCTGTGCCCGCTTTTTCAAGAATAGATATAACGCTGCTGCCTTTATAAAAGACTGCCAGCATCGGCTTCTCAGCCAGTACGTACTGATAAATTTTAGAAGCCGTATATGCCTTGTCAGTGGAGCCTGGTATAAACAATCCTTCCGCATTTTTCAACAGGTAAAGCGTTTCGAAAAATGGCTTGCGGTCTGTAATTTCCGTTACCATATCACCAACACCCAGCCTGTCAGCAATGGGTTTTATTGTTGGTGTTCCTTTTCCTTCCATTGCATAGCTGGTGCCTATGAACCAACAGTGTACTTTTTGCCTTATAGGCGCATCGCTTTCGGCCAGTTTTTTTAACGCTGTAAAAAAACATTCTGTGGCCAGCTTCATATCATGGCCCCCACGCCCGATATATACAATATTAATTTTATCTTTTTTTAGCTGTACGCTTACCTCCTTAACATGCTTTTCCATTACCTCAAAATCCAGGGTACTATACCCAAAAGGAATTACAGTAAATTGTTTCGGGCGCATATAAGGGTACCTGTCCAAAAGTGTATCCACATAACCTTGTGAAACGGAGATAATACCATCCACCTTTTTCATAGTGTACATCTCCAGGTATTTATCTATGTTATAAGATACCATGAACTTGGGGGGACGTTCGCTCTTAGGCTTATCCAGGTAAAAGTCATTGCGCCATGGATCCTGCAGGTCCAGCACAAAAGGGACACCAAACTTTTGTTTCCAATAGCGTCCCAACGCCATTACATGAAAAGCGGTAGTAGTAAAATATACCAGGTCAAACTTACTATTTCGCAACAATTGGTTGCCCATCTTTTTGTAAGCAAAAAATGAGCGCATAGAAAGGCTGCCCAGTCCGTATTTCCTGGTTTTTTTTACATCCAGGGCCTTTACGTGGTACACCTTAACATCTGCCGGTATTGTTTCATTGAGTAAAGGGTCAATACTATAGGTTTCAACATATTCTGTAGCAACGGCTACAACCTCTGCCTCCCAGCCCAACTCTTTGAAATAAGCGAGGCTATGGCGTATACGTTGCATGTCTGCGGCATTTACAGGCGGAAAATTCGGCGAAATAACCAGGACTCTTTTATTCATTAATATTCCTCAGTTCAGTCATTATCAGAACGCCCTATGTCGGTTATTCACTTCCGTTATCTACTATATTCCATTCCCTGAGCATTCCGGCATAATCATCATGCGGGACAAAGATATATAAATGCGATTAAAGCGCTATGGCACTCATACTATATAGCCATTATACATGCGCTTTATTGCTCATCTGTAATACTTCATCAAAGAACGATGTAATTTCTCCGGTTTTCCTGTTGGCCGAAAAATCAAATGCTGTATTTCCTTTTGCGTAAGAATGGAGGTTCTGAAGAAACTCCGTCCATTTATTGTAGATACCCTCTTTCATCTTAAGCGGGGTGTTCAGATGTTCAAAGCTAAATACTATACCTGCTCCTGCTTTCTCTATTACAGGTATAATACTGCTGTCTTTATGAAAGATAGAAAATACAGGCCTGGCCGCTAAAATATTATTATACACTTTAGATGCATTATAATCTTTGTCTAACGAACCCGGGATAAATAAAATATCGGAAGCCTTAAGTGTAGCCAAAGCTTTGAAATATGGCAACCTTCCTGCTATTTCTGTTACATGTTCTTGAATGCCTAATTCCTGTGCTAGGTCTGCAACCATGGTTACTTCTGAGTTTGTCGCGTACGATGTACCAATAAAATAAAAATGATACCGGGCTATTTTTTCGTTATGCTCCAGCAATGACTCAAAGAAAAGTCGTATAATTGGTATAAAAAATGGTGTTACGGCTCCGATATAAGCTACATTGATTTTTCCATTATTTTTGTCAATAAATTCCGGTGTTATCTTTTTCTCTTCAATAATTGCAAAGTCGGCTTCTGTGGCACCGAAGGTTATTGTTCTGGAAGGTACATTAGCCAGTCCTTTATATCTTTTTTTCAGTGTATGGATATAGGCATCTGAAACAGAAATAATCCCGTCAACATATGGCATCGTATATGCTTCCATATACTTATTAATATTGTATGCAATCCAGAATTTAAAGCCGCTTACCTGTTTGATTTTACCGATTCTGAAATCATTGCGCCACGGGTCCTGCATATCAACAATAAACGGAACACCGAACTTTTGTTTCCAATACCTGCCCAGGGCACATACGTGATGTAATGATGTAGAAAAAAATACAAGGTCATATTTATTTTCCTTCAGTAGTTGATTACCCGCATTTTTAAATTGTAATAACGACCTGAGAGACACACTGCCTAATCCTAATTTCCGGGTAAGTTTTTCAGGATATGCCTTTACTTTTATTACTTCTACATCTTTAGGTATCGTTTCTAACAGTAGTTCGTCTTTGAACCCATTGACGTATTGCTCATCTACGCATACAACAGTAGGCTCCCAACCATATTTTTTAAAATAGTTCAGGCTCATTCTGACCCTTTGCATATCAGGTGCGTTTACAGGTGGGAAGTGTGGTGAAATTATTAATACTCGTCTCATATAGATTATCCCAATTACGAAATGTATTAAGAATAATCAAAATATTAAAATATGATTAAAATATATTAGTAAAATATGCTATTTTATCGCTTAATCTTCTGTATATCAAGTAACTTACAGATAATTTATTCTTAATTCTGTTTTTATCATCCCCATCATGATAAATAAATCGCCTGATATTATAATAGGTTTCCACAGGGCTGTATATAGATAACCCGTAGTCATAACCTGCAGCCTTCAGTAGTTCATCCTTATCGGCCGGAACAGAACCGAACGGATAAGCCATTGAAATTATTTTTCTCCCTGTAATACCTTCCAATATATCCTTGCTTTGCCGCAGGTTGT
This sequence comes from uncultured Flavipsychrobacter sp., assembly GCA_964515955.1. Classification (GTDB taxonomy): domain Bacteria; phylum Bacteroidota; class Bacteroidia; order Chitinophagales; family Chitinophagaceae; genus UBA5543. The sequence continues at coordinate 10,752 of CAZEZM010000017.1, forward strand.
CGGCCACATCGGTGCGTGGCAAGTCGCCCAATCTTACATGTTGGTGCGAATGAGCGCCTATTTCCATACCAATACCTGAAAGGCGTTGTATATCTGCTTCGTCCATCAGCTCAACCGCAGGCTTGCCAAAAGGGATATCCCAGTCATTTTTGCCACCCAGGTAGGCAGTAGGCATATAAAACACGGCTTTCATATTACGCTTTTGTAATTCGGGTATAGCAAAGTCCCAAAGATGCCGCGGGCAATCGTCAAATGTGATAATTACATCCTTTTTACCTGGTTGGTTCAAATCTTCAAACCCAATGGTGGTATATCTTTCTTCTTCCAATACGTCCAATAACCTGGTAAAGGAGCTATGGCTGATACTGTACGGTTTTAATCCGTCCAGCCTGGCATCATCACTTACATGGTGCAGCATTATTACCGGCGGAAACCTTCGGAAGAGCATAAATATTTAATGAGGCAGCGGTTCGTCGTGAGCTAATGTAAATTCACGCGTTACTTCTGTCATTGGGCCGTTTATCTTATTGCCGTCTTTATCTACCAGTGTCAGTGTTATTTTAGGCTTTCCCATAGGCAGGTTGTGCAGAAAGTAGGCCTGCCATTTATCTACAGACATAGAAGTATCTATATTTTCAGCTTGTATATGCACTATTACTTTATTGCCATTGCCACTTAGCTCAGTATTCCAGGGGTAGAAATCAAGCAGCAGGTTGTTGGTATTAGCCTCACCAACATAATCCCCTTTGGGGCGGCTATAGAATACCATAGGTGTACCGGGGTCGTCCATCTTTACCACATTGCCTTTTTCATCTATTTTAAAATGGTACATCAGTACGGCCTCTTTATTCTTCAGCGACTCGTGGTAAGAGCGTGAAAGAAAGGCAAGCAGGTAATGTTCAGTATTCTTAGGCAGGCTTACAGTATGTGTGGGGTCATATAGCGCTGCATAGGGCTCGTTGTCCAGTATGAAGTGGATATGCTGGCCCTGGTCGGAGTTGTTGCACATTTTAGATGCAGCATCCTCGGTTTGTTTTTTCAGGGCGTAATTTTTCACGTTGAAATTGAAAGTCACCTTCACGTTCTCGCCGTCGGGCTTGGTGCTGATATCTCCCAGAGAAATGGTAGCACCAAAAAACTCAGGCGAGCCTTTCACTTCAGTCATATTTATGGGTGTAGCTTTCATCACGGTCTCCGGCGTGTCCATATTATCCGCGGTTTCTTCTCTGCCGGCGTCTTCACCACAGGCGGTAAACATCAGTGTGGCCCCTGCCAATAAATAGATTACATACTTCATAAACTCTGTATTTTTTATCGTGCTCTACAAAACTACGGCTTATTAACCGGGCACACTATAGCATTTTCACAAAAATTTTAGTTTTTCAGGCAGACATATAAAAATCGTATCTGTTACATTTGTTGCCCGAAGGCAAACATCAGGCCGATTTTTCGTGGCAGGATGTTTTTTACTTTTTTTGCACGTAACTTTCAACCCCATGCTAACCACATCAGAGATACTGAAAAGGGTAAGGCGGATAGAAATAAAAACCAAAGGGCTGAGCAACCACATCTTTGCAGGTGAGTATCATTCGGCCTTCAAGGGCAGGGGTATGTCCTTCAGCGAGGTGCGCGAATACCAGCATGGCGACGATGTAAAGACGATTGACTGGAACGTTACCGCCCGCCTGCGTACACCTTATGTAAAAGTGTTTGAAGAAGAGCGGGAGCTGATACTGATGCTGCTGGTAGATATCAGCGGCAGTTCGTTGTTCGGCACACAGGAACGCCTGAAGCGCGACCTGACTACCGAGATATGCGCCGTACTGGCCTTCTCCGCCGTTACCAACAACGATAAGGTGGGCGTTATATTTTTCAGTGATAAGGTGGAGAAATTTATCCCTCCCAAAAAAGGGCGCTCGCATATACTACGCATCATACGCGAACTGATAGCATTGGAGCCGAACCAGAAAGGCGGCACTAATATAGCTGCTGCTTTTGAATACCTGAACCATGTACAGAAGAAAAGGGCTATTACTTTCGCCATCAGCGATTTTATCAGCGAGCCTTACGAAAAACCCCTGCAACTGGCCGCCCGTAAGCACGACCTGGTAGGCATACAGGTATATGACAAACACGACCGCGAGCTGCCTGATGCCGGACTGGTACAGGTGATGGATGCTGAAACTGGACAGATGGTATGGCTGGACAGCGGTGACAAGTCGGTAAGGGCTAATTATACACACAGGTTCGAGCTGCATAAAAAATACTGCCAGCAGGCATTCCGCAAAAGCGGGGCATCGCTGCTGAGCATACGCACCAACGAAGATTATGTAAAAGCATTGCAGGGATTCTTTATATCCAGGTAAGAAATGAACAGGATAAAAAGCACATATTATTTTCTGTTGGCCATATTGGCATTGATGCCATGCGGAGTGGCTTTTGCACAGCCGGAGATAAAAACACAGATTGATGCCCGGCAAATAGTAGTGGGCGACCAGCTACGCCTGTTTATAGAAGCTAAGGCTGATAAAGATGAAAAACTGGTGTGGGCTACCATCCCTGACACTTTCAACAGCCTGGAAGTGGTAGAGAAGGGCAAAATAGACACCAGCACCCAAAACGGCACCACTATATACAAACAACGCCTGCTCATCACAGGGTGGGATTCGGGGATGTTTGTCATACCTTCTTTTACATTCACCTCGGTACCAAACGGAGGAAATCCTTATACTATTGGTAGTGATTCATTTACCATTATGGTGCAGACTGTGCCGGTAGATACTACCAAGCCCTTTAAGCCGATAGTGGACATCATGGAAGTGAAAACCACCTGGCGCGATTATATCTGGTATATATTGGGTGGATTGCTCGCACTGGGGTTGATAGCATTTATCATTTATTACTTCAGGAAGAACAAAGGAATGAAGCCGCCTCCGGCACAACCTGTACAACATATTGAAACCCCGAATGAAAAAGCACTGCGCCTGCTGCTGGAACTGGAGCAGAAGCAGCTATGGCAGCGCGACCAGGTGAAACAATATTATACTGAACTGACTGATATATTGCGCACTTATATAGAGGAACGCTTCAAGACTCCGGCTATGGAACTGACTACCGACGAACTGCTGCTGGTAGCCAAGCGCCACAGGGATATGCTGAAACATTATGAAGCGCTGGCTATGATACTGCAAACAGCGGATATGGCCAAGTTTGCCAAAGCACAGCCGCTGCCGCAGGAACATACTGATGCATTCGACCATACTCGGCAATTTGTGATGGCAACAAAACCACCTGTTGTAACTGAAAATCAGGCGAAACAATGATAAAGGGATTATTAGACTGGCAGCACCTCAACTTTGCACACCCGTTGTACTTCGGGTTGCTGCTGCTTATTCCTTTTATGATATGGTGGCAATACCGCAACAAGAAATATGACAACCCCGCCGTAAGGCTCACCACCATATCGGGCATCAAAGAAGTAAAGCCCACATGGAGGGTGCAGCTACGCCCGGCTATGTTCTGGCTACGAGTATTATCATTGATATTCCTCATCATAGCGTTGGCACGCCCGCAGTCCAGTAGCACCAGCGAGTCGATAGACAGCGAGGGTATAGATATAGTTATATCGCTGGACGTATCGGGCAGTATGCTGGCGGAAGACCTGAAACCGAACCGTATAGAAGCTGCCAAAGACGTAGCAATAGAATTTGTAGAAGGGCGCCCTACCGACCGTATAGGACTGGTAATATTCGCCGGGGAGAGTTTTACACAGGTGCCCATCACCATCGACCATAATGTATTGAAAGAACAAATCAGCAAAATAAAAAGCGGCGTGCTGGTGGATGGTACCGCCATAGGCATGGGGCTGGCCACGGGAGTTGACCGACTACGCGCCTCCAAAGCCAAAAGCCGCGTGCTGATATTGCTGACGGACGGTGTGAACAATACCGGTCTGATAGACCCCAGCACCGCGCTGGAAATAGCCAAGCGCTACAAGGTGCGCGTATACACCATAGGCATTGGCAGCGAAGGCCAGGCACCCTACCCTGTGCAAACGCCATTCGGCACGCAGAAGCAGATGATGCCTGTACAGATAGACGAAGCCCTGCTGCAAAAGATAGCCAAAGAAACAGGCGGCAAATACTACCGCGCTACCAGCAATAAATCGCTGAAGAACATCTACAGTGAAATAGACGAACTGGAAAAAACCAAGATAGAAGTAAGCAGCTACAAGCACTATGCAGAATTGTTTTTCCCCTTTGCCTTTGTGGCGATACTGCTGCTGCTTGCGGAGATAGTGTTGAGGTACACGGTGTTTAAGAGTATAACCTGACCCCTTTACAACTGAAATATTATACAATAGCGTACCTTTAAACCAAAGGCCACTGTATGTTAATAGCATTATATGATGTTATTCCACCACTTGCTCCTTATGTGAGGAGCATTTGCATCATGCAGCATAAGTTAGTGCCTGATAATTTGCAATCCTTCAGGGTATTACCCGATACATGCACGGAACTTTTTATTCCTATTAATCATTCACCGCTCGCGCACATCCGGGTTGAAAATACTTGCACATACACTACCGATAGCGTATGTATATCAAGAATGAGTAAGTATATGGACGTAGAAATGTGTAAAGGCTCTTACTGTATTGCAGTGTGTTTTCACGCAGGTGCGTTCCAGCACTTCACACAAAACCATGCCACTGAACTGGCTGACAATATAGTAGTCTTACAAAAATTGTGGCATGACTTCAACTTTCTGCAAGACAGGATTAATAATGCAGATACTGACACTGAGCGTATAGCAGCTTTACAGGAATACTTGCTGCAGAAATTAAAGTCATATGCTCATCGCAATAACATAGTCAAGGCATGTATGGAGCGAATTGCGGACGTGGAGGGAATATTGACTGTAAAAGACCTTGTAGATTACACCGGTTACAGTCAAAGACAACTTGCCCGCTATTTCGATAAATATATTGGATTATCGCCTAAAGAGTTTATAAAAATCAACAGGTTTATGCTATCGCTGGAATACATCAGAAACATGCAGGCAGATAGCCTTACTGATATTGCATACAAAACAGGATACTACGACCAGGCACATTATATTCATGAGTGCAAACAGTACGCAGGTATGACTCCGGGTCAAATATTGTCTTCCGGTAACATTCTTTACTAATGTCCAATTTTTACAATCCGGCAAAATCAGAAACAACCACCTTTGTTGAAAAAATACTATGCGCAAAATCATACTCGGCTTAGCTGTCAGCCTCGACGGATTTATTGAAGGTCCTAACGGCGAATTTGACTGGTGCTTCACTGATCAGGACTATGGATTGTCCGATTTCTTCAAAAGAATTGATGCCGTCTTTTATGGCAGGAAGAGTTTCCAGCTCTCAGAGCAAATGAGTGCTGGCGGTGACGGTATACCCGGTATGCCTCAGATGAAGGAATACGTTTTCAGTAACACACTTACCCAAATAAAAGATGGCGCTGTAATTGTATCAGGCGATACAAAAGAAGAAGTAGAAAAGATAAAACAAGAACCCGGTAAAGATATATGGCTGTTCGGCGGTGCTTCGCTCACCTCATCCCTTATGAACCTCGGACTTGTAGATGAAATCTGGCTGTCCATCCACCCAATACTGTTGGGCAGCGGCAAGCCCCTGTTTACCGGCATCAGCGACAGGATACCCCTGCAACTACTGGAAAGCAAAACTTATGAAACGGGCTTGGTGTCGGTGAAGTATGCCTTAGCAAAATAACTGAGGTACGTTTCAGCCTCCGCTGTTATGGTAGTATTTACTTCACTGTGCAATTAACCAGACCGGTATGCCCATTTTCGATTTCGGCTTTTATCTCATCACATCGCAGTTTAGCATCAGCCTTTGTACCTAAAATCTCTTCGCTAAAGCTATAGTAAGAACCATTATCGTTGGCTTCGCATTTACAGTCGTAACCCTTTATACATGAGGACAAGACTGTAATAGTTAATGCTGAAACTATAATTAAATTGACTTTCATTGGCATGGACTAATTGGTTTAATTAAAACATCTTAATAAAACACCTCTTCCTTTTGTGCTGGATGTGGTCGTAGTTCTTCCAGTGGCTGATGGCTTTTTCGTTGGTTTCGATGATGCCCGTAGTTTCCGCATGGGTAACGCCGTGTTCATACATCACTTTCTGCAGTTCAGTAATGAGGATAGCGCTCACACCCTTGGCCTGCCACTCAGGGTGAATAGCCGTCAGCAGCAGGTCGGCCACTTTGGGTTTCTTTAATGCCTGCATGATATGGTACCAGCCCAATGGGAAGAGTTTTCCGCCCGCCTTCTGCATCGCCTCGCTGAGCGAGGGCAGGCTGATGATGAAACCTATAAGTTCTCCGTGCTCGTCTTCAATCATCTTCACAAACCGGGGGTTGAGGATGCTGAAGTATTTATTGATGTAAAAATCTGACAGCTCTTTATCCATCTTCACAAAACTGAACAGGTCGCCGAAGGCATTGTTGAGCAATTCAAAAGCACGGGGCGCATGGGCGCGCATTTCTTTGCGGTTATTGAAATGAATTACTTTCAGGTTGTAGCGCGTTTTAATCATTTCATTCAGCTTCAGCGCTTTCTCAGGTATGGCATCCGCCAGCTTCAGGCGAAATTCCAGCCAGTCCATTTCCTTGCCATAACCCGCTGCTTCCATGTGCTCTTTGTAATAAGGCAGGTGATATTCTGACGCTATGGATGGCAGGTAGTCAAAGCCTTCTATAAGTATGGCCTGGTGGTCGAGATTGGTGAAGCCCAGCGGGCCGTGTGCACCTACCATGCCTTTGTCCTTTATCCATTTTTCGGCGGTGTCCAGCAGGGTTTTGCTTACCTCTTTATCGTCTATGAATTCTATACGGGTAATCCTACCCAGGTGAGTTCCCGTTTTCTCATTATATGCCTTGTTGATGATAGCGCCAATCCTGCCGGCTACCTTGCCGTGCTTGATGGCTATCCAGAACTGCGCCTCACAATTTTTGAAAGCGGGGTTGCTGGCGGGCTGCAATGCATGCAGTTCGTCTTTGAACATAGGGGGCACCCAATATTTGTTCTCCTTATACAGGTCGTAAGGAAACTGCGCGAACTTCTTCAGGTCGGCTATGCTATCGCAGGGCTGTATCGTCACCAACATCGTAGTTGTTTTGAGCGTACAAGATAAGCCATTATGATTATGTTTTAAACGTAGCGAATATTGTTTAATAGGTAATTGGCTTACCTTTATTGTATGGGCATAAAGGTAATCATAACAGGGGCTACCGGCATGGTGGGCAAAGGGGTTTTGCTGGAATGCCTGGAAGACGGCAATATCTCGGAAGTGTTGCTGGTGAACCGCCAGCCTATAGAGATGCAGCACCCCAAACTGAAAGAACTGATACATAAAGATTTTTACGACCTCAGCACTATTGAAGGGCAGTTGCAGGGCTACGACGCCTGCTTCTTTTGCCTGGGCGTATCGGCCATAGGCATGAGCGAAGAACAGTACAGCCGCGTTACCTACGACCTTACCACACACTTCGCCGAAACTGTAATAAACCCCGGCATGACTTTCGTCTATGTATCCGGCACGGGTACTGACAGCACGGAGCAGGGGCGTACCATGTGGGCGAGGGTAAAGGGCCGGACTGAAAACGCACTGCTGAAGATGCCGTTCAAAGCCGCCTGTATGTTCCGGCCGGGTATCATACTGCCCATGAAAGGTATCAAATCGAAAACAGGCTGGTACAATGCCGCTTATGTAGTGCTGCGTCCCTTCTTCCCGCTGATGCGCAAATCCGCCTCGGTGACGGACACGATAAGGGTAGGCAAGGCGATGATAAACGTAGCACTTCATGGCAGTTATAAAAAGCATCTGGAGAATAAGGATATAAATGAGGTGACAATATTGTCAGGAGGCAACTCCTGACAACACAATTTAAGGTTTGGCATTTTCGTAACATGCTATAATATCATTCAGGTCTTTTTTCCTGTCATCTACAATTGCAGTGTCAGACAAATACTCATTCACGATATAGTATTCCGTTTCGTTTCTTATTTTTTTCCGTTTCAATATTCCTGAAAGAGCTTTCTGCAATTCTTTTTCAGCATCAATCAATCCCTTTCCAAACTTTGCCAGTAATATTTCATTCAGTTCTGCTTGCTCTTCTTTCCTCAAATCTTTTGCCCAGCCAGTGATGTCATTAAACCCCTGCTTGAATCCCTGGAAATAGACGCTATTGTATTTATTCATCAAGCTGTCATAAGCAGCTTGAAATGCCTGCCGATATGGTTGTTCCGATTGTTTCATTTCAGGGTATTTTGAAACCACGTAACTGATTATTGTATTTACCCAATCATACATGAATTGTATCTCAGCTTTTTTGTCGGGTTTATTCATTTTTGGTTTTAACTTTTGACTTATCATTTCATTCCCTCCAACTCCTTTTGCATGGTCAGCATTTTATCGCGTAATCTTGCGGCTTCCATAAAGTCCAGTTCTTTAGCGGCTTTTTCCATTTCTTTTTTCACTTTGGCAATAGCTTTGTCCAGCTGGGCGTAGGTTTTGTATTCTACCTCGTCTTCTGCGGCAAGCGGCGCCAGTTCTTCGTGTATGGCGTATTTGTTGTTGCTGTCGTAGCCCTTTATGTCCAGCACCGATGTCTGTTTGAACACCTCCTCTGTACTCTTCTTAATAGTCATAGGTGTAATACCGTGCTCCAGGTTGTATTTTATCTGCTTCTCGCGGCGGCGGTTGGTTTCGTCTATGGTGCGCTGCATGCTGTCCGTCATACGGTCGGCATAGAATATCACTAATCCTTCGGCGTTACGCGCAGCACGTCCCGCCATCTGCGTCAGCGAGCGTTCGTTCCGCAAAAAACCTTCTTTGTCCGCATCCAGTATCGCCATCAGCGATACCTCGGGCAGGTCGAGCCCCTCTCGCAGCAGGTTCACGCCTACCAGTACATCTATAACACCCAGGCGCAGTTCCCTTAGTATCTCCACCCTTTCCAGCGTATCTACTTCACTGTGAATGTATTTACTTTTGATATCTATCCTTTTCAGGTATTTATCCATCTCCTCGGCCATGCGTTTGGTAAGCGTGGTCACCAATACACGGTCGCCTTTTTTTATGCGTTTATCAATCTCGTCCAGCAGGTCGTCTATCTGGTTGATGCTGGGGCGGATTTCTATAGGCGGGTCCAGCAGGCCCGTGGGGCGCACTACCTGTTCCGTCACCACGCCACCTGTGCGGTGCAGCTCGTAATCTCCCGGCGTAGCGCTTACAAATATCACCTGGTTCAGCAGGCCTTCAAATTCGTGGAAGTTGAGCGGACGGTTATCCAGCGCGCTGGGCAGTCGGAAACCAAAATCCACCAGGTTCAGCTTGCGGCTGCGGTCGCCGCCGTACATACCACTTATCTGCGGAATGGTCACGTGGCTTTCGTCCACCACCATCAGGAAGTCGTCAGGAAAATAATCGAGCAGGCAGAAAGGCCTTGTGCCCGGTTGCCTGCGGTCGAGGAAACGGGAGTAGTTTTCAATACCGTTGCAATAGCCCAGCTCCTGTATCATTTCCAGGTCGTAGCTTACCCGCTCTTTGATGCGTTGCGCCTCCAGCGGCTTATGTATGCTCTTAAAGTAATCGTGCTGCGCCATCATCTCATCCTGTATCTCGTGCATGATTTGCCCCAGCATATCTTTGGGCGCCAGGTACAGGTTGGCGGGGAAGATGGCTGCGTGCTCCATAGTGCCTATGCGTTTGCCGGTATCGGTCTGGAAGCTTTCAATCTCTTCCACCTCGTCGCCGAAGAAAGTGATGCGGTAGCCATAGTCCACATAAGGCAGGTTGATGTCCACTGTATCGCCTTTCACACGGAAAGTACCCCGTGTAAAATCTCCCTGGCTGCGGTGGTACTGCGCATTCACCAGGTGGTGCAGGAAACCGTTGCGCCCTATCTTATCCCCACTCTTGAAACGGATGATACCATTGGCGTATTCGGTGGGGTTACCCATACCATATATGCAGGATACGGATGCCACTACTATTATGTCCCGCCGGCCGCTCAGCAGGTTGCTGGTGGCCCGCAGGCGCAGCTTTCAATCGAGCTGGCCACAGCCGTGGCGCAGCTTGTCCAGCTCTTCGTTGATGGAGAGGTCTTTCTCTATATATGTATCGCTGGTGGGGATGTAGGCCTCGGGCTGGTAATAGTCGTAGTAGCTCACAAAGTACTCCACCGCATTGTCGGGGAAGAACTGGCGGAACTCGCCGTATAACTGCGCCACCAGTGTTTTGTTGTGCGTGATGACCAGGGTGGGCTTCTGCACCTCCTGTATCACGTTGGCCATAGTAAAGGTTTTACCGCTGCCGGTTACCCCCAGCAGGGTCTGGAACTGTTCCCCTTCGTTGATGCCCTTCACCAATTCTGTTATGGCCTGTGGCTGGTCGCCTGCGGGCGGATATGGACGATGTATTTTGAACATGGTTTGTAAAGTTCGGGAACTTCCTTCTATCCTCCGCCTCAGGCGGAGAGATAATTTGTTATCCGACGCGAGCGTCCCACCCCCGTCACTCCGTGACACCCCCGCCAGCGGGGGACAGGGAATCCTCTTATTTTGTAGGAGGATTCTTGATATTCCCCATTTTGTTAACCATGTAATTACATTATGTATAGCTGGTTTAACTGAAGGCAATATTGTGTCTTTGCAATAATTTGATAATGAATCTGTTACGATCGGTTTGTTAACTTTTGTTAACTCTGCACGTATTTTTTTCGGGAAACTAACTGGAATAAAAAACCCGCCGAGCGGGCGGGTGGATTGTATAATACGGTTGTGGTGATATTGTCTTATTGTCGGCATGGATTTATGATTTATTCATGGTTGAATATGTCGCATTGTTAGGCAGATATTTTATGACAAAAATACGTTAAAATAATGAAATAATTATATAGTTTTTAGTGATGATGGTATTGTAAACGTCATTCCGACGTGTCCTCACCTTGGTTGAATCTTATTCTAATTAAAGGTTATTGTAAACCAGGATGAGATGGGAAAAACGAAGTGTATCTAATAGGCGACTCAACTTTTTTTTTGTATCTTAACCCAAAATCCATAGACATGGCCTTACCTGAACAATACTTAATCACGACAAAGAACTTATCTTCTTTTCTGAACTCCCTCCTTAATGCTCAAGCTCCTTCAAAGTTTACGAATAAATTTCTTGAGCAGCTTGAATTTACAAGCACAAACGACAGACTTTTCATTGGAATGTTGAAGTTTTTAGGCTTTATAGATAGCAATGGAATACCGCAGGACCGATATTTTAAATTTTTAGACCAAACACAATCAAAGCAGGTTCTAGCTGAAGCAATTAGGGAGGCATATTCAGATCTTTTTACTGTTAATGTGAAAGCGCATGAGATGTCTACAAGTGACGTCAAAAATAAATTGAAAACACTCACGCAGGGTTCAAAATCTGATACAGTTCTACAATTTATGGCGAATACTTTTGTTTCATTGTGTAAATACGCAGACTTTTCAAAGGCTCCATCTAAAGAGCTTATGACAATAAAAAACGACGAGTCAATGGTGGATGATAATATGAAAGATCCACATAAAATGACTCATGAACTAGTGAATAAAAAGATTACTACAGAAATGCATTATAACATACAAATTCATCTCCCGGAAACGCGAGACATTACTGTTTATGACGCCATATTTAAGAGTTTAAAAGAACATCTCCTATGAACAAAGATGCCTTATATTCCTTTGTCTTTAAAGGAATGCTAACTGACGAAGCGCTTGATAAGACAGAGAGACTAAAGAAATCAAAGTTTGGAAATAACGATTTTAATAAATTATATACTACTCTCGGTGTAAATGACCTAGATGAAGAAATAGTCATTAAGGCTCAGAAAATGGCAGTTGTTTATACCGCAATCTGCGCTTTTGAAAACACTATAAGGAACTTTATTTCACAAAAACTAATAGAGAATAAGGGTGAAAATTGGTGGGAAGAATGTGTGTCAGAAAAGATTAGAACAAAAGCAGAAAGTCGAAGGGACGAAGAAAACAAAATCAGATGGCATACTCCACGCGGAGATAGTATAATTAATTATACTGAATTTGGTGATTTGCTAAGTATTATCAGATTACCCCAGAATTGGCCTTACTTTGAACCTCATATTAATTCTATTGAGTGGGCCGATCAAATTATAAAAACATTAGAGCGATCTAGAAATGTTATAATGCATAGCGGAGAATTAGTAAATCAAGACATTGAACGAATAGGTATGTATATCCGAGATTGGATAAATCAAGTAGGTTAATATTGTCTTTAGGTGCACATAACATTTGACCAGTATAATATATTCTTCCTCTCCACAAAAAACCGTAATCACCACCTATTATTAAGACGTCGCAAGAGCATCTCCCTCAGAAAGGGCCACCTTTCTAGTATTAATCACCAAATTTAGGAGTGTGTTTTGCAGCAATATCAAATATTTGTTTAATAATATGTCTCGCTAAATCATTAATAAAATATTCCGTTACAGCCTTTACTTCGCCGTCTATTTTTCTATGTAATTCTACGACAAAAACATTTTCACCATTATGATATCCAAGCTTGGGATGGTGTGGTAGTCCACTACCATAAGAACTGTGTATATGTATGTTTTCGATTTTAGCTTGAATTCCATCAAAGTCAAGATGAAATTGGACATTAATCCCACCTTTTTCAGTATTTACCTGAAAGTCATGCATCTCCATGATGTTCTTATTTAACTGTAAATATATTTAAAAACAGAATGCCAACTATTTTAAATAATGATACTGTTCTACACCACTCCCCCCTCTTCTCACAAACTGTGAACTATTGCCTATTTTAGCGCAAATTTTCTGACAGATGAACAAAGTAGTTGCCAATGCGGATGAGGCGATAAAAGATATAGAGTCGGGCATGACGCTGATGCTGGGTGGTTTTGGGCTCTGCGGTATTCCGGAAAACTGTATAGCCGCCCTGGTACGCAAAGGGGTGAACAACCTGACCTGCATATCCAACAACGCAGGTGTAGACGACTTCGGCATAGGGCTGATGCTGCAACAAAAACAGGTGAAGAAAATGATATCCTCCTACGTGGGCGAGAATGCCGAGTTTGAGCGCCAGTTGCTAAGTGGTGAACTGGAAGTGGACCTGGTACCACAGGGTACGCTGGCTACACGCTGCATGGCTGCGGGCTATGGCATGCCTGCGGTGTACCTGCTGGCAGGTGTGGGCACTGAGGTGGCCGAGGGGAAAGAAATACGCAACTTCAACGGTAAAGACTACCTGCTGGAAGAAGCCTTCGATGCCAACTTCGCCATAGTGAAGGCATGGAAAGGGGACAGGCTGGGCAACCTTATATATAAAGACACCGCCCGCAATTTCAACCCCATGATGGCAATGGCAGGAAAAATAACCATTGCCGAAGTAGAAGAACTGGTAGAACCCGGCGAACTGGACCCGAACTACATTCATACCCCCGGTATATATGTACACAGGATATTCCAGGGCAGCAATTATGAGAAGAGAATAGAACAAAGGACAGTACGTAAGCGTAATTAATGCGATAATAGGATAATGCGATAATGTGCTAATTGAATTCAGATGAGAGCAGAATATAAAAACAATCCATTGGTGCGACACTCAATTGAGTTCTCACTAATGATTATTAAGTATGCTCAGGCTCTTGAAAATGATAAAAAGTATATAGTCGCAAGGCAGGTATTACGGAGTGGTACATCGATAGGCGCTAACATCATGGAAGCTCAAAGTGCTGAAAGCAAAGTTGATTTCGTGCATAAACTTAAGATAGCAGACAAAGAAGCGCATGAAACCTGGTATTGGTTGTATTTGTGCCAACACTCAGAAGGTTACAATTATGATTCAGCACTAACACCAAAGCTTGAAGAAATAATGAAATTGCTCAATGCAATTGTCAGGAATACTAAAATGTAGTTTTATAAATTTTGCCGCATTGCCGTATTATCGCATTGCCGCATTTTAAGTAATATTATGGCACTGAATAAAGAACAAATAGCACAAAGGATAGCCCGCGAACTGAAAGACGGGTACTATGTAAACCTGGGCATAGGCATACCTACGCTGGTGGCCAATTATATACCGGAAGGGGTAAACGTAGTATTGCAAAGCGAAAACGGCCTGTTGGGCATGGGGCCTTTCCCTTTTGAAGGGGAGGAAGACCCGGACCTGATAAACGCCGGTAAGCAAACCATCACTACCGTACCGGGTTCTGCATTCTTCGACAGCGCTATGAGCTTCGGTATGATTCGCGCAGGTAAGGTAGACCTGACCGTACTCGGCGCTATGGAAGTAGCCGACAACGGAGATATAGCCAACTGGAAAATACCGGGCAAAATGGTGAAAGGCATGGGCGGCGCTATGGACCTGGTGGCTGCGGCTAAAAACATAATTGTAGCTATGCAACACACCAACAAGGCGGGCGAAAGCAAGCTGCTGCCGGAATGTACCCTGCCTCTGACAGGCGTACGCTGCATCACTAAAGTGGTAAGTGACCTGGGTGTGTTTGATATAACGGAAGATGGGTTCCGCTGTATAGAGTACGCACCGGGGGTAACCATAGAAGAAATAAAAGCCAAAACAGCGGGCAGGCTGACGATTGCTGACGATGTAAAAGAAATGACTTTTTGAGGATGGGGACTGACGCCGAATACATACTGTACCATAAACCCAACTGCGCCACCAGCCTGGAAACACTGAAAATGCTGAAACAACATGGCGTAAAACCTCAACTGCGCCTGTACCTGGAAGACCCGCCCACCCCGGCAGAACTGGATGAACTGCTGAAGAAAATGGGCAAACGGGTGAAAAGCATCATCAGGACGAAAGAGTCGCTGTATAAAGATGAGTTTGAAGGCAAGAAACTCACCAAAAAGCAATGGCTGAAAATACTGTCAGAAAACCCGATACTCATCAACCGTCCTATACTCATAAAGGGTGATAAAGCCATTATGGGCCGACCGCCCGAGGCTGTGCTGGAACTGCTGGATGCATAGCCATATATTCCTGTTTAGGGTAAGATTTACTATATTTAAGAGTAGTAATGAAGCTGTTGTACCCGTTCATATTATTTATTGCCTGTTTACCGGCAACTGCTCCTGCATATGCGCAAGCTGCGTCAGAAAAAGAACTGGCATATAAAATAGTGGATATACTCAGGAGCGGCGACGACTCATCATATGCTGCAATATTCCCAACTTTTAAGATGATGAGCGATATGGCAGCCACCTACCAGCCAAGAGATTCTTTCGAAATAGAGCGCATCAACAGGATACGTGTGAACATGCGGCATTTGCAGCAATTTGACCCTGAATATAACCCCGCCATAATTGACCGTATGAATTTTGTGCGGAAAAAAGCGGCCGATTCAGGGGTGCACTGGGGGGATATACTGATAGCCAAATACGAACTGGACAAACAAAGGCTGCCCTACGAGCTCATAGGTTTTGAACTGATAGCGCCCATACGTATGCAGGGCTTTATCTACATAAGGGATATGCTCACACGCAGGCGCTACGGTATAGCTGTGCGCGATATATACATGATGGGCGATAAATGGTATGGAGGCACTGTGCTAAACATATTGGAGGCCAGCAATGAGGCTGAATATGAGGAAGCGCTGGCCATAGAAGAAAAAGAGCTGAAAAAACTGATGCTATATAAAGAACGCGGCCTGCTGGACAGCGTACTGGCCGCCAGGGACAGCATAAAGAAAAGTAAAATGTACGCAGGCGCTGATATAGACGAAGAAGAAGAGGAAGAAGCTGCTGCGGAACCTTTGTACAAAGATATTGCCGACAGGAAACTCTATACAGGTTACTTTGACAAGCAGGTAGAAGTAGAGCTGTATGTACGGTTTATAAAAGGTACCTGCCCCGAAGCAATATGCTCTTTTGAAGCGATGTATAAATTCGGCGACCTGGATGAGTACATAATACTAGAGGTGGAACGCAAACCGGATGGCACTTTCGTGATGACGGAAGAAGAACTGGGCGTGATGGAACTGAAACTACAGGGCAATACCTTTACCGGCACATGGACATCCGTAAAAGATAAAACCGAATACGAAGCTTACCTGAAAGAGAAGGATGAAATACGTGACCGTAAACTCTATAAGCTGGATAAAACTTACGAAGAAACACGCTGGCGATAAATCCTACTCCGCCATATCAGCTTTCATCTTTTCCAGGTATTCCGGTTCATTCACTTTTTGACCTGTTACCAGTGCTGAAAAATGTTCTGCGCAAACTTCTTCCGGGTGCAGTACATAGGGAGTATTAGAACCGATGATGCTGAATAACTGCATTTTTTCATCCAGCTTGTATGTAACCGCTTTGCCATCCTTCAATAAAGGCTTTTTGTTCTTATCATCACCGGCTACTACCAGCAGGCTTATATCAATATAATCCTCTTCAAATACTTTACCGCCATCGTATAGCTTCTTGCTGTGCAGCACCAACACCATATCTTCGCCATCTACGGTCACATAATGGCTGATAACCGGGCAATCTGGGTTGGTAATGTTCAGCCCGTTCATAGCCTTGCTCACATCTATGCGGTTGCAGGGTTTGAAACCAATGTTTTCGTATAATTTATCCCTTAATGCTGCATTATGCCTTGATAACACATGGAACAATTCGTGTGCCACCAGGCCTGTACTTACCCCTTCGTCTTTATTAATGATGATGGCATTTTTGCGTGTATATCCACCCGCACCAAATTCTTCCATACAGGTAGATTTTATGAAGAGTACCGTATCAGGCAGCTCCACTTTCATTTTTCCCTCGCGCAAAGCGGTGGCTATCTCCTCAAAAGCATTTTTTATTTTCTCCAGTTCGGCAGCGGTCCAGGTACGCATTTGTTTCCCGGCCAGGGCCAGGTATTCGGCTTCGGTATGGTTTTCTTTATCGCGAAACCTCCCCTGTACATCAAAGGTGGAAAAAGACGCTGTATAATCATCTTTCTGCGTAATAAAACGGGCGGCATCCGCACTGTCTGCTACTTGTATGGTAACATTCATAAACTTAAAATAGCCGGAAGCGGCAATGCCATTAACAGAATAAAGAAGTAACGCGCAAAGGGCGGGCAGGTATTTCAGTATCGAAATCATATACTAAAATAAGGAAATTGGTTTAGCTGATTACACCTGTAAGTATTTATTTATAGGCCTATTGCCAACCGCAACCCCATGCTTGGCATCAATCCAGTAACTTTATCCCACAAACAGCAATATGGAGCAACCTGCTATTAAGACATTGGGAGAACTGAAGCGTTCGGGTTATGTGCCTAAAACGGTAAAGGAAGAAGTAAGGGACAACCTGGTTACCACACTGAAAGAAAAGAGGCAGAATTTTAAAACTGTATTGGGTTATGAAGATACTGTGATACCGGATGTAGAAAGGGCGTTGCTGTCGCGGCATAATATATTGTTCCTGGGCTTGCGCGGGCAAGCCAAAACACGTATGGCGCGCGAAATGGTGAACCTGCTGGACGAATGGATACCCTACGTAGCCGGCAGCGATATCAACGACAGCCCCTTCGCACCCATATCCTTGTACGCCCGCCTGCTGGTAGAAAGCAAAGGTGATGATACACCTATTGACTGGCTGCACCGCAGCCAGCGATACGGTGAAAAGCTGGCTACGCCTGATGTGTCAGTAGCAGATTTGATTGGCGATATAGACCCAATAAAAGCCGCTAACCTGCGGCTGAGTTTTGCAGATGAGCAGGTATTGCATTTCGGCATCATACCCCGCTCGCACAGGGGCATTTTCGTCATCAACGAGTTGCCCGACCTGCAGGCGAGGATACAGGTATCACTCTTCAACATACTGCAGGAAGGGGATATACAGATAAGAGGCTTTAAACTCCGCTTGCCGCTGGATATATTATTTGTGTTCACCGCCAACCCCGAAGACTATACCAACAGGGGCAGCATCGTTACGCCACTGAAAGACCGTATAGAAAGCCAGATAGTAACACACTATCCTAAAACGATAGAGATATCCAAAGCCATAACCGAACAGGAGGCACATATAACAGAAGAGCAACAGGCCAAAGTGGCCGTACCCGATATGTGCAAACTGCTGGTGGAACAGATAGCTATGGAAGCCCGTAAGAGTGAATATGTAGACCAGAAGAGCGGTGTATCGGCCAGGCTCACCATTTCTGCCTACGAAAACTTAGTGAGCACTGCGGAGCGCAGGACATTGCTGCACGGTAGCGAACATACCCAGGTAAGGATATCAGACTTTATGGGTGTAATACCCGCCATCACCGGGAAGATAGAGCTGGTGTATGAAGGTGAACAGGAAGGCCCTGCCAATGTAGCCCATAGCCTGTTGGGCAAAGCCATCAGGAGTTTGTTTGTTCAGTACTTCCCCGATCCGCAATCGTTTAAAAAACCTGCAAAAAAAGCAGAGGGGCAAAAAGCCAACAACCCATATCAGCCCGTTATAGACTGGTTTGGCAATGGTAATAATTTATTAATACCCGTAGATGCCAACGAAGAGCAGTACCGCAACAACCTGTACAAAGTAGACGGGCTGCACAGTGTGGTAAAACAATATTACCCAAAGGCCGATGAGGTGCAAGCAGCGTTACTCATGGAATTCCTGCTGCATGGGTTGGCAGAATACTCACTCATCAGCAAGAAAGGAATGGAAGCGGGCAGCTATAATTTCAGCGATATATTGGGCGGAATGCTGAATATGAGCTTCGGCAATGAAGAAGACAGCGAGGAATATTAAGAACACATTGGTATAATATTTGCGTAAGGAAAGAAAACCTGAATAGAGGAAGATGAAAGATTTCAGTTCGGAAGTAAGCTTTACCACATCGCGTAGTGGTGGTAAAGGCGGACAAAACGTAAACAAGGTAGAAACTGCTGCGGAAGCATGGTGGTGTGTGGATGAATCTAAATTTTTCACACCGGAAGAGAAGATACTCATCATCAGCAAGCTGATGAACCGCATCAATAAGGATTGTTACCTGATTGTAAAGTCGAGTGAAACCCGCTCGCAGTTGGAGAACAAGGAAATAGCATTGAAAAAAATGATGCAACTGGTGGAGAAGGCCTTGATAAGGCCTAAAAAACGAAGGCCCACCAAAATACCTTCAGCTATAAAAGAACGGCGCCTGGAAACCAAGCGCCGCGAATCTCTGAAAAAGCAAATGAGGCGGAAAGAGTGGTAGTTTATTCCACAACCGTCAGCCGTTTAGTGCTTTGGTTTTTACCATTGGTGAGCCGGTAGAAATACTGGCCCGGCGGCAACCCGTCCCGGTCAATAGTCACCTGGTGCTTGCCTTTGTCCATCTGTCTTGCCGGCAGTACGTTTTTCACTACCCTGCCACTCACATCAAATAGCTGTATGGCCACTGTACCTCCATCTGAACCGAAGGTAATGGTCGTATTGCGGGAGAAGGGATTCGGGTAATTTTGTCCGAGTATTTCATCGCTGCCCGATACAGTTGTTTCCTCCACATTATTAGTCTTCTTAAATACAGGCTGTATAGTATAGTTTTTCATCAGCACCTTGTCCATTGTTGCCGTGTCTACCTGGAACCAGTCTGCCAATACAGCAGCATATACCGTCCTGTAGTCTGCCTGCAAGGGCAGGTTATCGCCTACAGCGGCGTTGGCAGGCAGTTTGGGGTTTGCGCCGATAATGCCGGGGTTAACATGCTTGCTGAATACAAGAACCGGCGCGGTGGTACCATGGTCCGTGCCGCCACTGGCATTGGACTTAATCCTTCTTCCGAATTCAGAAAAAGTCATAGCCGCTACGCGTTCTTCATAATTATGGATTTTCGCTTCATCAAAAAACGCCTCTACAGCTTCTGATATATCCTGCAGCAGGTTGGCATGGTTGCCCACGGTAGTATCTGTGCTGTCTGTTTGCTGAGAGTGCGTGTCAAACCCGCCGATACTTACTACGTATATCGGAGTTTTCAACCCGCCTGCTATCAGTCTTGAAACAATTTTCAACTGATCGGCCAGCCTGTTGCCTGTGGTAGGCCACTTGGTAGACACATTACCGGCTTTGGCCGCGGCTTGTTGTATTACCTGGGTATAAACCTCCGTCTGCTGTTTGATATACCTGATAAAGGTAAGCTCGTGCCCTGCAGGTGTATTAGGGGCAGGGTCTACCGTACCGTTGATGATGTTGTAGAAACTATCCAGGCTGGCAACAGCCATGCCCAGGTTGGCATCCTCACCCTGTAACAGGTTAGAAATACCTGAGCCTATTTGAATTGCCAGCGGGTCGGGCATATTGGTATTTGGGTACCCGTTAGGATAACCCGGGTATTCCTCGTCCAGGTGGCGGCCCAGCCAACCCGTATTTATGTACTGGTTCTCATCCGAGCCGGACATCCAGATATCCGTTGCACGAAAATGGGAAAAGTTAGGGTCGGGATAACCTACACCTTGCACGATATTCACGTAGCCATTATCATACATATCCCTTACACCCGTCATAGCAGGATGCAGGCCGGTAAGAGTGGTGTTGGCCAGCGCCAAAACCTTGTTTTGCGGTATTAATATATTACTGCGAGCATTAGCCAACTGGCTATACTGGTCCAGCGGTATTACTGTATTCAACCCGTCATTGCCTCCGTTCAGCTGTATCATTACCAATACCCTGCCATTTGCCGCGGTTTGTTTGGCCAGCAACTCCAGCAGCGGGTTGCGCCCGTAGGTACGTATGGGTGTACCGTTTATGAAATAAGCAAGCGATGCTGCCTGCGATATTTTTAGAAAGTCCCTGCGCTTCATCTGTAGCAGTTTTTTAAGATCAACATAAATTGTGTTCGGCCAAATGCGTAATTTCTGTAAGCAGGCTTACTAACCTGGTCCTTACAGTATTGGTATTGGTGGTGTTGGGATTTCCTATATATGCAGACCATGCATTGGTCCAGTAGTAGTCTTGCGACTGGCCGCTGAGCAACGAGATAGTTTTGAAATTGTCCTTCGATGCCTGTGAGATACCAATGCCTAACAACAGGTCGCAGAAAAAGTCTATCAGCAGGTTGGGGTCGCCCGGGCTGTAGAACTTTTTAGCCAGGTGCATGGGGTCTATCTTTATAGCTGTGCCCGTGCCGGCAGAGAACCCCGAGGCCAGCATCATATCCATAAACTGCATACGCCGCGGCATTGTGGTTGAGTCAATCCATTTCTGGTAATAATCCGGCTCCTGGTAGAAGGCCGGCCACCCCGCAACATTCGGCGGGCGATTAGGTTCGCAGCCCAACTGGCCCATATAACTGCGCAGGTAATTATATATCTTATACTCATTGTCAGAACGCCAGCTACCGGGCAGTTGAATGTCAAATGTCCTGAACGTACCCACTATATAATCAATAGGTGTGCGTATCACACAGTCCATACTGAGCATATCATAAAAATGCTCACTCTTCAGCAGGGCTTCAAGAACAGGTTTTATCTGCCAGTTAGTATTTACCATCATCTGCGCCAGCGGAATGATAATATTGAATTCTGTAGTAGTATCTATATCGTAATAAACAAAGAAGCGGTACAGTTTACGCACGATAAACTTCGCCACCTCTTGTTTACTGAAAATCATATCAATCAGCTCATCCGTTTCCTGTGCGCCAGCCGTGCCTGTTTTACCTGTTATTGTCTTGTTGGCAAAAAATGAAGAGAATGATTTGTTAGAAGTATCGTGCAGGTTGGCGTTGAACACACTCGCCCATGAAGAAGTGTTGTAACGCCAGCCGGTCAATATCTTAGCAGCTTCTTTAATATCGTCTTCGGTATAAATTGGCTTGTAATTTTTACCCAGGGTGAATAGTTCAAACAATTCGCGTGCATAATTCTCATCAGGCGCGGTTTTGGTATTCAGGTAGCCATTGAGATAACGCAACATAGCGGGGTCTTTAGTAACCTGTGTCACCAGTGTTTTAAAATTGCCCAGTGCGTTGTTCCTGAGAATCATGTGGTGGTTGTACAGCATATGCGCGTATGCCACAGTAGGATATTCTGTAGCAAAATGATTATGCCAGAAGAAGACCATTTTTTCAGTTATCCGCCTTTGCGGCTGATAAATCATGTTGCCTATCCACCAGTTATTCATCGACAATAAGCGCAGGCTGTTCACAGTACTGTCGCCATAAGGGGCGTTTACCCAAGTATCATCCAGCGGCACGCCGGTAGGGTCGTTATATGTCGCAGTATTATAGTTATTCACAGGCGGGTTGGGCGTTGCTTGCGCAGACAACAGCTCATCTACAGCCTGCTCCATGGTCATCGTCCTCAATGCCAGCACATCTTCATACTTTACCCCAAACATGGTCCTCCTCAGCAGGTGTATTATTTGCCTGTCGCCCCATGTACCTGTGTATGTATTCAGCGTGCCTGTTGTTTTGCTTAAACCACGCGGCAATTCTTTGTTTGCATACTTACTATAAATGAGATCTTCGGTCGCTACCGGCTTAGTTTCCGCTTGTGTCGCTATGAGTTCTTCAAAAAACTCGCGACGGTTTACTTTACCCATTGTCGTGCATTTATGATAAAAAGACTGGTTAAACCCCCAAGGGTTTAATGAAAAGTTAAAAACCTTATTTGATATTTTATAGCCGGATAATTAATTTTTAACCCGCTTATAATCAGACAGATAGGGTTGTATCTGATAACTGATTGATTGATAATAAGATGTATTTTTTCCGTAGCAGGTAGATTTCAGGTTCCGCTGGCGTACATGCTACCAGGCCCCGAGGTCCACTTGCGATAAAGGCTATGTCTTTTTGGACAAGACGCGTGGTACAGTTCATTAACCAAATAGAGTATATTTAGTAGGATTTCTAATATCAGTCGCTATGCACAAATTACTACTCACTATTGCAGGCATGGTATCATTCGTACTTTGCGGGGCTCAGTACACGCAAACTATTAAAGGCAGTATCACCGATAACGAGTCGAAAGTACCCCTCGCCGGTGTAACTGTTGCGGTGATAACGGTAGACCCGCCGGCAGGCACGACTACAGACGATAATGGCAATTTTATTATAAATAACATACCTGTTGGCAAACACACTATACAGGTATCTTATATAGGGTACAACAGCATGACCATACCCGGTGTGCTGGTCACATCAGCCAAAGAAGTAGTGCTGGACTTGTTGCTGGAAGAGTCGGCTACCCGGCTGGATGAAGTAGTAATCTCCGACAGGCGCGACCATATTAACGAAATGGCATTAGTAAGCGCCAAAACATTTGACGTACAGGAAACGGAACGCTACGCCGGCAGCCGTGCCGACCCTGCCCGTATGGCGTCCAACTTTGCAGGCGTGCTGGGCGCAGATGATTCGCGGAATGACATTATAGTAAGGGGGAACTCACCGCAGGGCATACTCTGGCGGCTGGAAGATATTGATATCCCCAATCCCAACCACTTTGCCGTATCGGGTACATCGGGTGGGCCGGTCACTATCCTCAACAATAAAACGCTCGCCAACAGCGATTTTTTTACCGGCGCTTTCCCGTCAGAATACGGCAATTCCACAGCAGGCGTATTCGATTTGAAAATGCGCAATGGTAATGCAGACAGGTACGAGTTTACCGGGCAACTGGGTTTCTTAGGTACCGAACTGGCTGCCGAAGGGCCGGTATCCCGAAAGCATAAATCTTCCTTCCTGCTTACCTACCGATACTCTACACTGAAACTATTTGAAGGATTGAATATAAAAATTGGCACCAACTCTGTGCCCAGTTACCAGGATGCTGCATTGAAACTCAACTTCCCAATGGGTAAGAAAGCCAATCTATCCTTCTTTGGCATAGGCGGCATGAGCAAGATAGACCTCATAGTGAGCAATATCAACGAACAACCGGAAGAACTATATGGAGAATCTGACCGTGACCAGTATTTTGGCAGCAACATGGGTGTGCTGGGTACATCGTTCAGCTATATCATCAACCCCAGCACCTACACCAGGATAACCATAGCACAGGCAACAACTGATGTTAAGTCCCGCCACGATAAGGTGTTTCGCGATGCGAACTACCAGGTAGACTCATTGAAATATATACTGGGCTACAGGTTTGTAACCAATTCTACCGTAGCGCACTGGTATATCAACAAAAAGTTTTCGGGCAGGCACACGGTAAAGGCCGGCATCATCAATAATTATTATCACCTGAACCTGGTGGACAGCAGCAGGCAATACCCGCCTACTTTGCAAACATGGCAGCACAGGCTTGACTACCAGGGAGGTACCAACCTGCTGCAGGCTTATATACAATATAAATACAGGCCAACGGATGCGCTTACCTTTACTGCGGGGCTGCACGGGCAGTACCTGACACACAATCAATCGAAAGCGCTGGAGCCGAGGGTGGCCATGAAATACAGTTTCACGAGCAATGTTTTCACATTGGGTTATGGCCTGCACAGCCAGTTGCAGCCATTGTACCAATACTTTGCTGTATTACCCGCAAACCCTGCCACGGCTATGCACAACTACGATGTTGGCTTTACCCGCAGTCATCATACAGTGGCAGGGTACGAGCATATCTTTTCACGGGTATTGCGCCTGCGTAGCGAGGTCTATTACCAATACCTGTACGATGTGCCTATAGAAACAAGGGCAGGCTCGTCATTCTCCGGTCTGAACCAGGGTTCTAATTTCAGCAGGTTGTTTCCGGATACACTCGTGAACGGCGGTACCGGTTATAACTATGGGTTTGAACTGACAATTGAAAAGACTTTCGCTAAGAACTACTATATCCTGTTATCGGGTTCTGTATTTGACTCAAAAGCAAAGGGGAATGATGGCATATACCGCAATACAGACTATAACGGGCGTTTCGCCGCCAACCTGCTGACGGGTTATGAATACAAACTGGGCAAGAACAGCACATTGCTTACGGGGTTGAAAATCACTTACGCCGGTGGCAGGCTTTATTCACCGCCGGATGTAGCGGCATCTAATGCCATCGGCGACCTGGTGGTGATTGACACATTGCGTAATACACTGCGCTTCAAAGATTATTTCAGAACAGATATAAAACTGGGTGTACGCATCAATGCCAAAAGGCTGACACACGAAATAGCGATAGACCTGGTTAACATACTGAACACCAAAAATGTGTTGTCACAATCGTATAATTACGACCTGGCCGCACAGGGTGCTTATCCATTTATCACACAGTACCAGCTTGGATTTCTGCCCTTGTTCTACTACAGGGTCGATTTCGGCATTAAATAAAACGGGGTGGCTTGCCACCCCATTTTATTTTTTATCAGCCTATTGTTCTATGCTTTTTTCTTAGTCCAGTCTACCAGGCCTTTGGCAAATGAATTTTCCTTATCTAACTCCAATACTTTAGCAGCATATATAGCTGTATTCTCTTTGTCATCTTTGTAGTAATAATACAAAGCCAGGTACTGGTATGCATACAGCAGGTCAGCAGGCTTTTTGGATGCACCATCCACATCCATAGCCAGCCATTGTTCAAAGTAGGGCTTGGCCAATCCTTCTTTGGCTTCATTGTCCAGCGCCATGTTGACACGCCCCCTCCAATAGTAACCGGAAGGCTGGTCTGCAAATTTTGAAATCATAGACCCGTAAATAGTATCTGCCTGTTTCAACATCTTAATGGTATCTATGCCCGGTGTAGTGCTGGAAACATAATAGCTGTAACCACCCCAGAAATAATCAGTAGCAGTTGCCTTATCGCTGAATTCGTTGAATATCCGCTCATACCACTTACCGGCGTTCACCCAGTCCCTGTTGGTACGGAATGACTCAGCTATATCGCGGTAGGTAGCTATCTTATCACCGGTAGTGTCCATGCCCAGCGCCTTTGTGAAAGCGATATTGGCTGAATCACCTTTATCATTGCGGAGATAAGCGCGGCCCAGCGTCAGGTAATCAAGTGTAGTTATTTTTTCAGCCTCTCTTTTGGCGATGTACATCTGCAGGTTTTCCAGTGCCTTTACACCGGCTGTCGAGTCCTTGTCTTCCAGGTAGCCATATCCGAGTATGCCGTAAAAAGATACCCTTTCCACACCTTTGGCCCTTAGTTCACCCACCTGCTTTATAGCATCGGGGTATTCTTTTGCCAGGAATAAAATTTCAGCACGCCTGATTAAATCATCAGTTGACTTATCTGAATACTCCAGGTACTTTTCAATGTTTTCTTTAGCAATTTTATATTGCCCTACATAGGTATATGCATTGGCCATATCGTAGTAAGGCAGCGGGTTGGTAGGGTCCACTTCCTGTGCCTTTTTCCAATATTCCAGCGCCCGCTCGTAGTTGCGTGCATTATACATCAGCTTACCCATGCGCGAGTACGCCAGCGAGTTGTTCGGGTCTTTCTCTACTGCCTTTTCGTAATTGGTCATGGCTTGTCCGCCTCCGCCATTTATCTGCAGGTAAGCGTCGCCCGCTGCTACCAGCAATTCGGGTGTAACCATTTTTTCCAATACTTCATTGTACCAGTCAACTGCCAGTTGTTTGTTGCCGCCTTTAGAATAGTTAATGGCATCGGCAGCGTATCTCTTCTGTACCCATTCTTTTTTCTTGCCCATATCGGCCAATGCCTGCGCTGCCTGCATGCCGGCCGCTTCGCCTTCTACAGCAAACTTTACCCTTACGGTACCACTTATGTTGGCATAATCCTCGGGATACTTCACAAATGCATTCAGCGCCGCATCAGCATTACCCAATTCCAGTTCGGATAGTCCGTAGTAATAATTAGCCATAGCATCAGTAGCAGCTAAGGGCTGTAAAATCTTTTTAGCACTGGCATATCTTTCATACCTGTACATTTTCATTCCTTCTTCCAACGATTGCGCTGTGGCTGTTATCGTCATGGCCGCAGCAGCAATGGTTACTATCAGTTGTTTCATTTTCATTTTTTTGACACCTTGTTTAGGTATAGTTCTTTTTATATATACGCTTTTGGTTAAAAAAATATTATTGGTTGACCCCTGCTTCCCGGAAGATGATATTCACCCGGGTTGGGAACAGTCTCGCTTGCTTGAACACTAATTGTCCGCGCTGCTCCCTCAGGAACTTGGCAAAACCCGCCGCCAGGCCCGAATAGGTATCACTGTGTACATAGTACAGTTTGCGCGTCAGCGGGTACCACTCCGGGGCTATATAAGCCTGGTAGGGCTTATATCCTTTGTCCAGGCTGTCGTTGTATATCGTAGCCACCTTTACAGTACTTATGAAAGCCAGTCCTTCGGGGTCTTCATAATCACTTATGTGGCTCACACTCACAAAACCTATCGCGTCCGGGTTGTTGGCCACATACTGTATCACCGAATCATTCCCTTTAGCTGCATACACGTTATCCCCCAGCTTTTCGCCCGGTATCAGCGAGTCGAGCATATACCTGAGTGTGCTGGAACCGGGGTTGTCAAATACCACGCTGTATTTCTTGCTATACTGCCCGGTAAGTATCCCTTTCAGTTGTATTATGCTGAAAACAGTGTCTTCACTCTTATTGTTCACAACTACGGCTACCGCATCTTTGGCGATATCCAGCGATGTGGGCACTATTTTCTTACCTTCCAATACTGCTTTTTCATCAGCACCCAGGTCGCGCGTCACCAGTATCATGCGTACTTTACCATCCATAAAATCTTTGATGCATTCGCTCTCCGGTTTGTATTGTACGTTGATGTTCGCATCGGGGTAGCTGCTGTCAAATACTTCCAGTTGCTCCTGTATTATGGGGCGGTAAGTTTCATCCACCGAAATATCTATCGTGCCGCTGGTGAATGTATCTGTGGGCTTGTCTTTAGCTTTATCTTCACCACAACCAATAGCCAACATCATCAACATTCCGAGCGCAATAACCAGCCTGCCAGATTTCATAATCGCAATTTTAGGCATTATTTTATTTATATGTGTTATGCTCATTTATCTTGTAACATTAATTTAACAGCGATGTCACTGTTCTGTAATAATCATTTCCCCGGCCGCAGGTACATCCATCCGCGGTAAATCCTGAACAATCCGTATAATGCCATAAGAGTAGTTATGCCATAGGCTGCTACATTAGACAATGCTATAGTGCCAAAGGTTTTAAAATAACCGATAGCACCGCCCACCACTATATACAGCAGTCCGATAGCTATATGCGCTACGCCGCGAAAGCCGTTGTAACCCTTGTTGCGTATATTTCTTTCATCAGGATTCATTGTCTCCTTTTCTTTATGAGCCGCAAAAATAGCGGTTTATGCCCGCAAATGCTTGTATTATTTAGATGTGGAAGCTTGCGAAATTCCATAATAACCTAATAATCACGGGAATAGTTAACAGAATATTATGTATTGTATAACAGTTGATAGCTGCTTTGCGGTAAGGCTTAACAATTTACCATTATCTTGTGTGTTATGTTTCGCCCGGTCATATATGCTTGCTTTGCCCTGCTGGCACTCTCGTCATGCGGCGAGGTAAGAGATAAGGAGCATAACGTATTCCGCATGAATATGTCGGGCAAGGCGTTGGAATCGCTGGACCCGGCATTCGCCAAAGACCAGTACATGATGTGGACAGCCAATATGCTGTTCAATACACTGGTAGCAACAGACAGCAACCTGCATTTATCACCCTCCCTCGCCAAAAGCTGGACCATGAGCATTGACGGCCTCAGCTATACGTTCATCCTGCGCAATGATGTGTATTTCCACGACAATCCCGCATTTGCCGATGGTAAGGGACGCAGAATGACTGCCCAAGATGTAGTGTACAGTTTCAACCGCATTATCGACCCAACTACCGCATCTCCCGGGGCATGGATATTCAACGACCGTGTGACAGCGCAAAATCCCTTTGTCGCCATAGACGATACTACATTCGTGATACACCTGCTGCGCCCCTTCCGCCCCCTGCCGGAGATACTGGGTATGCAATATTGCAGCATAGTGCCGCGCGAGGTAGTGGAAAAATGGGGCAAGGATTTCCGTACGCATCCCTGTGGCACGGGGCCTTTCCGGTTCGAAGTATGGGATGAAGGTAATGTGCTGGTGCTGCACAAAAACCTCGCCTACTGGGAAAAAGATGATAACAATGCACAGCTGCCTTATTTAGATGCAGTAAAAATCAGCTTTACCACCAGCAAGGCCAGCGAGTTCTTCCGTTTTTTGCAGGGCGAACTGGATTTTGTAAACGAACTGGACGGTTCCTTCAAAGACCTGGTGTTGACAAAAAAGGGTGAGCTGAAAGAAGAATACAAAGACAAACTGGTACTGAGCAAGCGTACCTACCTGAATACAGAATACCTGGGTTTCCTCACCGATACTACTAATCCCCTGCTGGCTAATTCACCCGTAAAAAATGTGCTGGTACGCCGGGCCATGAATTACGCTGTGGACAGGCAGAAAATCGTCACTTATTTCAGGAACGGCATAGGCATACCTGCTACATCAGGTTTTATACCCGCGGGCATGCCCGGCTACGACAGTGCGCATAGCTACGGTTACCATTACAACCCCGCCAAAGCAGCCAAGCTGTTAGAACAGGCAGGCTATCCCGGTGGCAAGGGTTTAACAACCATCACCGTAATCACACCGGATATATATGCGGATATAGTGAACTTTGTAGCCAACCAGCTACAGGCTGTAGGCATACCTGTACAGGTCGAAATTATGCAGTCGAACATACTGCGGCAGCAGATGAGCAAGTCGGAAGCTGTATTCTTTCGCGGGCAATGGATAGCTGATTATCCTGATGCGGAAACTTACCTTGTATTCTTCAACGGCAACCTGCCCGCCCCGCCCAACTACACACGTTTCAACCATTCGCAGTTTAATAGCTGGTACGATGCGGCTATGCTGGCGCAGAATGACAGCACACGTTGGGCACTCTACCGCAA
The DNA here is from genome assembly GCA_964515955.1 of uncultured Flavipsychrobacter sp. Taxonomy (GTDB): domain Bacteria; phylum Bacteroidota; class Bacteroidia; order Chitinophagales; family Chitinophagaceae; genus UBA5543. Next base: position 40,708 of record CAZEZM010000017.1, read on the forward strand.
TATGGATAGCTTAGTAATGCAGCAGGCGCCTGTTATACCCCTGTTCTACGACCAGATGACACATTTTATCAGCAAGCGTGTCAGCGGCTTCGCCGCCACGCCTATGAATGTAATAGACCTGAAAAGGGTACAGCTAAAAGATTAGGCTTATTTCTTCTTATATCGGCCTATCAGTTCCGATACAGAACTGCGTCGCAGGTATTCAGGGTTCAGCGCTGTGAACATTTTTACTTTAGCCGGCGAAATTTTTAACGCCTTCTCCAGTTGTATCAACGCCTCTTTGGATTTACCCAGTTCGAACAATGCCGCTGCATGGAAATAACGGAAATCAGCTTTATCACCGCAGTTTTCGCGGGCTATTTCCAGTTGCGTCAGCGCCTCATCATAATAATGCGCCAGGTACAGGCCCTTTATCAGCGCCATCCAGGTAGTCTTATTATTGGGCTTCAGCTTTACAGCGTTCAGGTAGCATACCAATGCTTCGTTTTCCGCGTCCATTTCCATCAGGCAGTTGCCAATAGCCATACAATATGAGGCGTTGTCCTTATCCAGGTGCAATGCTACGGAATAGGCTTTCACCGCTTTTTCCCATTGTTTTTCCCTTGCGTAGGTTTCGCCTATTTTATAGAATATACTATCGTCCTGCGGGCTGAGTTGTGAAGCTTTGCGGTAGAAATAACGCGCACGCTGAAAATTCTTTTTCTTCTCCCAGCAGTAGCCTATGGCTTCAAATATCACATCTTCGGGCTTGGCCAGTTCCATATGTGTTTCCAGCACCTCTATGGCTTTCTCATACCACTTCAGGCGCATATAGGCATCGGCCATATTGCGGTAGGCAAATTCAAATTTCTCGTCTATCGCCACGCAAAACTCGTAGGAGTCAATTGCTTTTTCATACAGCTTCAAGCCCTGGTAGGCCGTACCCATATTGAACCATGCCAGCGCATTGTAAGGGTCTTCTTCCGTAATCACCGTATGCACGGTTATGCTGTCTTCAAAACGCTTGGTAAAATCGGCCCAGAAGCAGATTTTTTGCAGGCCTTCTTCGTTACGCGGGTCAATTTTCAGCACACGTTGCAGTGTATCGAATACTGCGTCAAACTCCTCACATTCGTCATATACATCCGTCAACTCCAGCAACACTTCTATCTTGTCGCGGCCCTCAAAGTTTTCAGCCCTTTGCTCCAGGAACAAAGCAGCCTGGTCGTATTTAAACTGGCTGACTAATACGTCTGAACGCAGCAAAGTAGCGTCCAGGTTGCCCTGGTCGTATTGCTCCAGTTCGTCCAGCGCGTGTACTGCCTGGCCGTATTTCTGTGCCTGTACTAATATTTCTGCCCTTAACAATAATACAGAAGTGGAAAACGGGTAATAAGTGCGGGCTATTTCACATGCCAGGAGGGCCTGTTCTTCGTTACTGTTCTGAAAGTAGTATTCAATAACACGTTCAAAGTCTTCTTCGTCCATTATACTGGCCGACTCTCCGTTCTTCACATCCTCGTATCTCCTCAGTAAATCATCCAGCGAATTCAAGTCATCATCCATGAAATCATCATACATATCTCACGATTTATATCAAAAATAACGAAAACTTACCGCTTCTGCCATAGGGTTAATGTTAAGGCCATGTCAAAATACACAAGTTATCAACATATAAGAAAAGCCGCTTAATTCAACAATATACAGTTGAGGAAATAATATATACAGTATTTTAATCGTGGGTGTTGCAAGGAATAGTTAAAATTGAACTGTTGAACAATTGCGAATATCCTCCACGTGGTTGGTGTTATCAAACCACCACAATCTCTCTGGACATTAACAAAACACCACAACAATTTTACGTATATTTGCATAATATCGCATTCCAAAAGTGAGGCGATAACCGCTCTTTTAAATACAGTACACCACGTCGCCAGATGCCGAAATTGTTCCGAATTCTTATTCCCCGTCCGAACGCGAACCCGAAAGATTCATTCTGTCGAGGATTCATCCGGGCGGGCATTTTTCCAGCATCAAACGGGAACAAATGACCTGTCCCCCTCGGGAGGGGAAAGCTGTGCAGCAGCAGGAGGGATACTCGCGCTGGGAAAGCACAGAACATGGAATCATTTTGGCAACAAAATCACCAACCCGGTCACAACCAATTACTTAGAAAATTGTGCGGTTTTATTTTTTCGAAAACCAGGCATCATTTGGGAACATTCTGGGAACAAAATGCTCCCACCCGCACAAAAAAAGCCGTATAATTTCTTATACGGCCCTATAAAGAAGATGTTTTTGGTATTTACTCTTACTCCATTTCCATCAACGGCAGGTTGTAAATATGGTTGGTATTCACATTGTCTTGTATAATGATAAAAGGCAGGCCGCCATGTACATGCACCGACCTGATTAAATCCCAGCCCTTTGCATACACATAATAGTTACCGGGTTTCAACCATGAGAATTTTGCAACAGGGGGCGTGGTTTTGTTTTCGCGCACTGCCCATGCAGAATCATCGAACCGGCCGTCTTGTGGTATAACAGATGCATCGTACTTGATGTACACCATGCAACTGTCTATGTCTATGCCATTATGATTGGGGGTAATCTCAAATGAAGCGTTGCCGCCCTTTCCGCCGGTTGATTGTGGAGTTTCGCCACCGTTGGTTGTGACGGTCACGCTGTTTTCCGTGCGTTTCAGTTTCTTACAACCCGCACCCACTAATATAACTGCAGCCAATAATAACAAGTAACGGCTTAGCAATGCTGACTTCATGCAAACTATCGTTTTATGGACGTTGAAGATACAAAATTCGTTTAGAAAATGCCTGTTTTCCTAAATTTTATCAGCTTAGTTGGCGGCAGGGCTGTACACGTTGCTGGGCGGGCTTTCGTTCCACAGCCTGTCCAGTACGGTTACCACATAACGGGCACCGGGATGCTTGCGGTATTCGGCATCCATATAGCTTATTGCCTGCTGTACGGATATGATGTTTTCAGCCCTGTCCAGGTTAATCCGCTCACCCTTACCAAAGCGGTACACGGCAAAGCGCAGGGGCTCCTGGGTGGGATTATCACCACTCCATTTCAGCACCAGGCCCTGCTCCTGTACCTCGCCGGCCAGGGTGGCGGGCGTAGGCGGAATGCTGTCCAGCCACTTCATCTGTGGCGGAAAGGCGTAGTGCCTGTTGAACTGCGCCACGCTGTCTGATACAGCGGTGGAAATCTTATCAAAATTGGAGCTGCTGTAGAATATCGCCCCCGGTGTTTTAGCCTTCTGCCTGATGTCGCGCAACTGCCATATCAGCTCGTTGGGGCTGTTCCAGGGTGGTTTGGTGGCGTTCAGCATACGGTACACACCCAGGCCATAATACATATGCCTGCCGTAGCTGTTCTTCTCCCACCAGGGCATCAGGATCTCAAAGCCTACCAGCTTATGGCCATGCTCCCAATACAGTTGCGGCGCCAGGTAGTCTATCCAGCCCTCTTTCATCCACAGCAGCACGTCCGAGTACAGGTCGTCATAACAGGTTTGTCCGCCGCGGGTTTCTGAGCCACGTGGGTCTTTGCTGGCATTGCGCCATACGCCAAAGGGGCTGATGCCGAATTTCACCCAGGGTTTTACCTGTTTGATATTCGCATTCAGTACCGATACAAAGAGGTCTACATTGTTCCTGCGCCAGTCTTCTTTATTGGTAAAATCCCCGCAGTGCCTTACAAATGTAGCCTGGTCGCCAAACTCTACACCCGCTATACGGTAGGGGTAGAAATAATCGTCAAGGTGCACGGCATCTATATCATAGCGCTTCACTACGTCCATAATGATGCGGGTAACGTATTCCCTCACCTGCGGCAGACCGGGGTTCAGGTAGGTTTTATCTCCGTAGTTCACCAGCCAGTCGGGGTGCTTGCGGGTCACATGCTCCGGGGGATTGGGGTTTTTGCCTTTGATGGTGAGCGCCCTGTAGGGGTTAAACCAGGCATGAAACTCCATATTGCGCTTATGCGTCTCCTCTATCATGAAGGTCAGGGGGTCGTAATAGGGGAAAGGTGGCTGCCCCTGCTTGCCGGTCAGGAAACGGCTCCATGGTTCTTCAACAGAGTTGTAGAAGGCATCGCAGGCAGGGCGTACCTGCACGATTACGGCATTACAGCCCAGTGCCCTTAGCCGCTCCAGCCGGTTGATAAATTCGGACTTCTGCTGCTCGGCAGGCAGGCCCGGTTTCGACGGCCAGTCGATATTGGACACCGTAGCTATCCATGCCGCCCTGAATTCGCGTTTGTTATCGCGGGCTGAAGCTGTATATACCATACTGGTAGCCAGCAGCCATAGTAATATGAACCTGTGGTAACGAAAAAAATATAACACTATAATGTAACGGATTATCCTCAGTGCGAAAGTACACTTTTCAACAAAACGAGTGAATTTCCTTAAGAGGTTTTTAGCCGGTGCTTACCATTCGTACTCACGCTCTACCCTCTTCTTCAGGCGTTTTACCAGCTCGTAGGTTGCAGGGCAGCGGTGTACGTTGTTGATAAACGTATCGTTGTAGAGGTTGAATGGCTTTTTGTTGTGGTGGGGGAACTCCGCGCAATCGGCAGGGCGTATGGCGTATATGGTACACATATTCTTCTCATCCAGGAACTGGCAGGGTGTGGAGGTGTTCATCCAGTCGCCCGTTTCGTCTTTATACAGCCATTTTGCTTTAAAATCTTTGGGTGTCATATTGAGGTGGGCAGATATACGCTTTATATCCTCTTTGCTATAGGTAGGGCTCATGGTTTTGCAGCAGTTGGCACATGCCAGGCATTCTATCTCCTTCCACCCGGCCGCATCTTCTTCTTTTACCAGCCTGGGCAGGTCTTCGGGCACTACTTTATCCAGCTTTTTCAGAAACTTGACGAGCTTATCTTTCTTTTTAGCGGCTTTCTTCTCAAACTTTTTTAAATCCATAAGGGTTATAAATATAGTAGTTTACCGATATGCTATCGTATTTTTGCCTGATTTTTTATTGAATGCAAAGGTACTATTAAACCGTTTCAGTTATTTACGGTTTAATAATAAAGATTACCCGCCTTTACCCGGCAATTTGTATGATGCGTAAGCAGGGATGCCTTTTATTGTTGTTTTTCCTGGTAGTGGTGCCCTTGCATGCGCAGGTCAATGACTCATTGAAGCTGGATAGTGCCATACGTGAGCCCATCAAGAAAGCCTATTTCAACGGTTATGAGCTAAGCGGGAAAGTGACTGATGCTGAAGACGGGCAACCCATACCTTTCGCACCGGTATTCTTCAAAAATGGTTCCACAGGTACTACTACGGACGCAGACGGCAACTTCCTGATACAAACAGAGCGCCTGCCTGATGATAGCCTGAAAGTGCAGGTAATAGGTTATAACATCAAAACCATCAAAGTTGATCGTAGCAATAAGAAATCAACATATAATATTCAACTGAAACGCTCTGCCACATACCTGGAAGAGGTGGTGATAAAACCCGGAGAAGACCCAGCCATCACACTGATGAGGGAAGTAATCAGGCGCAAACCCGAAAACAATCCTGACAAACTGGACAACTACCGCTATGAAGCCTATAACAAAATACAAGTAGACCTGCTGAACTTTAAAAGAAAGACTTTTGAGCGCCTGCCGGTACCTTACCTTAAACAATTGGGCTTTATTTTCGACAACCTCGACTCCACATCTTACAGCAAACCCTACCTGCCCCTCTACCTTACAGAAGCGCTATCCGACTATTACTACCAAAAGGACCCGAAAAAGAATAAGGAATACATAAAAGCTACACAGATAAAAGTATTGAGCAATAAAAACATGATGAACAGCATGTCTCAGTACCTGGGGCGTATTTACCTGGCCATCAATCCCTATGACAATTACCTGCCTTTTTTCGACAAAGAATTTGTAAGCCCCGCTGGCAATACCGCACTTACGTTTTATAAGTACAAAATAACAGATACACAGCGTTTAAACGGTTATAACATTATCACACTGCGCTTTTCGCCACAACGCAAGGGTGAAAACTGCTTTGAAGGTACGTTGAAGATTGTTGACTCAGTATATGCCATACAATACATAGGTGCCGAAATGCCTGCCAATGCTAACATCAATTGGGTAAAGCAATCCTCGTTCTACAAAGAATACAGTTTGCTGGGCGATTCCCTTTGGTTTTGCACCAAAGAAAATATTACTGCAGAGTTGGAACTGTCTGAAGAGATGGTGCGCACACTGGGCTTTATAGTGCGTAAGACTACATCTTATAAAGACATTGTAGCTAACAAAGACAGCATCGCCAACCTCATTAACAGTAAAGATTTCAAACGCGATGTGATAGTGGCAGACAGCGCTACGGCCGCAGGCGAAGAGTATTGGGCTACTGCCCGGCATGAGGAACTGAGCGAACAGGAAAGAGGTATATACCAAATGTATGACTCGCTGGAAAAGAACAAAGCCTTCAACAACCTGAAGACACTCGCCAAAATATTTGCTACAGGCGGGTACAAATTCGGCCCTATAGAGTTGGGGCCATACTGGAATGCCTACTCGTACAACCAGGTGGAGGGCAATCGCTTCCAGTTCAGCATGGGCACCACGCCTAAGCTGTTTAAGGATATATACCTGAACGGTTATATTGCCTATGGCGTAGGCGACAACAGGTTTAAGTACAATGCAAGCGCTTTCTTCCTGTTCAACCGCGCGCCCAGGCGTTATTTCAATTTCTCTTACAGCCGCGATATAGATTATACTGTCAACTATTATGACAAAGTAGGCATCAGCAATATCATCAGCCTAAGCATACGCAAAAACGGTGTGCCGCCTAAATTCATGTTTGCCGACGATGTTCGTTTTGAATTGTACAATGAGTCGTTTGGCGGTTTCAGCCAGTTACTTACTTTCTATCGCAAAATTTACGACCCATACGATCCCCTGCCATCCACAGCAGTTTTCAGAGATGCATCAGGCGCACCTTCTTCAACTTTAACGGCTTCTGAAGTCAACCTGAAACTGCGGTTTGCTTACAAAGAAAAATTCCTGAACGGCAACTATTACCGTTTCAGCCTGGGTAGCAAATACCCCATTGTAGACCTGAGGCTGGCACTGGGATTGAAAAATGTATTCGGCAGCGACTATGATTATCAGCGCGTCACCATGACCGTATCGGACAACTGGCGCATACCGCCTTTCGGGCAGCTGTATGTCAACCTGTTTGGCGGCAAATATTTTGGTACATTACCCTACCCCTTGCTGGAGCAACACCCCGGCAATGAATTTTATTACTACAATAAATACTCGTTTAATATGATGACTCAATACGAGTTCATCAGCGACCAGTTTGCCGGCGCCAACCTGGAACATAGCCTGGGTGGCGGTTTCCTTAAATACATTCCTTTGATAAAGAAGTTGAGGTTCCGCCAGTTCTGGACTGCCAAAGGTGTAATAGGCACATTGAGCGATGCCAACAAAGCCTATAATTTTGGCAAAGGATTCACCTTTCGCGCGCTCGATGGCGAACCATATGTAGAAGTAGGCACCGGCATAGAAAACATACTCAAAGTGTTCCGGGTAGACTTTGTATGGCGCCTCACACCACGGACATTACCTAACGAAACTACCAACAAGAACTTTGGTATTTTCGGCAGCATGAGGCTCGCTTTCTAAAGCCCCCACTTGGCCAATATCTGTTGTGTATCCCCGCCTGTCTTTGGTTTCTTGACAATATGGTGTATTGTACCGTCCTCATTGATAAGAAATGTCCAGCGGCGCATACCAATTACGATATTACCATACATATTCTTCTCGCCCCAGGTGCCATACAGGCCGGATATTTTCTTCTCGGGGTCTACCAATAATGGAAAGTTGAGTTTGAATTTGTCTGTAAAACTTACGTGGCTGTCTTTTGTATCAGGGCTTACGCCTAATACGGTAATACCATATTTTTCCAGTTCCTTCCTGCTGTCACGAAAATTGCAGGCTTGTTTGGTACATAGTTCAGTATCATCTTCAGGATAAAAGTAAATAACCAGTTTCTTACCCTTTAAATCTTTCAGTGAGATATTATTCCCATGCTGGTCTTTCGCTTTAAAATCCGGTGCTTTATCTCCTGCTTTTAATTCCATATCAGTTATCTTTTAAATGAATATTCTATTGTTTCTGTATTTCCGTTTTCATCGGCAGCTGATATTTGCAGTACATGGTCGCCTTTGGGGCAATGTTCATCAAAGGTATAAAAGAACACGTCGCCACTTTGTTCAAAGGGTATCCATTTCCCATCCAGTGTCGCTTCAAACTTGTCTACAGATGTGATATCTTCAGTTGCTTTGAATGTTATCCTGCCGGCACGTGTCAATGCTTCCCTGCTTTGCATAGGTATTATTTTGGGCGGGGTCGTATCTTCTACCAGCCTGTATTCACCAAAGTTGCGTATTGAAGCACGGTACCAACTGTTATCATAGGTAGCTGCCTTACCATTGTCTTTCCTGCCATCGTTGTATACCAGTGCTATTTTATTGCGCAGGTCGAAGGGTACGGGTTTGTTGGGTTTAATATACAGTGTGAAGTAGGTATGCACCGGTACTGCGGGGTGATGCAATTTGTATCTTGCAGAGTAGGCATTCATATCTGCCTGTTCAGAAAAAGTAAAGCATACATCATCGTACAGGTCTTTGCTATCCAGTACAAACTTCACATTGGGGTGTGCGAAGCTGTTGGGCTTATTTACCCTGAATATATTATCTGTTGTACAGGGGGATGCTGCTGCTGTATCACCATTATACCGAAGGTACAAGTCAATTACTGTACTGTTACCGGCGGCATCGGCCATTTCTATTTTCATTTTATGTGGCTTACCGTCGCTTATGTCAAGTTTGCCTTTGTTTTTGTTCAATGTGGTGTACAGGTGTGCCAGGTAATTGCCAGGCAACAAAAACAGTTGCTGCACCCACCTGTCTTTTTCTTTTTTGGTTTTATGGTCGGCAAAGGCGTGCAGGTAGCGGGTTACATCATAGCTGATGTCATCAATGGTAACTCCCGCCTGCAACTCGCCATCCATATACAAAGCCGCTTTGTACATAGTCAGTGTATTCTTGCTGTCATTCATGTAGTCGTATTCGTCAATACCTATACCTACCAGCGGTGTGCTCACTACTACAGTATCTATGACATAGTTATTGCCTTTTTTCTTCGGGGTTTTAAACAATGGCTGCTGCTCGTACACACTCTGGCGCATATCATAAAACACTACATGGTACGGTACAGGTGCCATATCGTCTTTTATATTAAAGCCGAATAATGCAGGGTTAACAGGGTGTTCATTTTTTGAATTGCGTACCTCGAAGTGCAGGTGTGGTGCTGTGGAGCCTCCTGTATTGCCGGAATAAGCTATGAGGTCACCTTTCTTTACCGGGAATTTAGACGCAGGTACGTACAGGTCTACTGTCCAGCTTTTTCTACGGTACTGCTCAGCTTTCATATATTCCTGTATTGCGGGCGCAAAATCGTTCAGGTGAGCGTACACAGTGGTATAACCATTGGGGTGGGCCAGGTACAACGCATGCCCAAACCCCCCGTTTTGCATCCTGATGCGGGATACATAACCATCAGCAGCGGCACGTACGGGCAGGTTTTCCCTTCCTTCCGTTTTTATATCCAGCCCGCTATGAAAGTGATTGGCCCTGCATTCGCCAAAGTTGCCTGCTAATACAATAGGTATGTCTAAGGGGTTGCGGAAATAACCCTTCGGATAATCCTGTGCAGATAGCTGTAGCGGCAATTGAAGTATTAGTAAAAAAGATATAAACTGTCGCATTCGTAAAGGAGTATTCAATATATGTCACTAAGATAAACACATCGTCAAAGCTTTCAGAATAAAACTTAAATTTGCACTCGCTAATCAACAGCCACAGGTAAAATCATGTTGGATAAACTGAAGAAAAAGTGGAATGTAACAGGGGTGCAACTTGTACTTATACTGTGCACTTTTGCTATTGGCGGCAGCCTCGACGGTTATATCTCGCGCCGTATCATGACGCTTATCCCCCTTGAGAAAAGCATGCTTTGGTGGGTGGTATACATTGTCATCCTCACTTTGTTATGGCCGCTGTGCGTACTACTCATTAGCATCTTCTTCGGCCAGTTCCGCTTTTTTAAAAACTACCTGGCCCGCGTAGGCCGCAGAATGAAGCTGATAAAATAAACTACCCGTGCAGTACAGCCCTGAGTACCGGTAGCGAACGTACTTCGCCCATATGTTGTGTATGGTTGTGTATAAATGCCAATAACCAGTCCAGCAAGCGGAAACGTGCCGCGCCGTTCATTTCTACCTTTGTTAGTTCATCAATATGTTGCACGGCTAATATCTTGTCCAGCATACGTGCATCTTCATCGGGTACAAAAGGCCGTTCGGCAGGCAAATGTGCGGTAAAACCACCTTCCACCAGGTTGAGATGGGGTGTTGCAGCTGTGTACCTGCCGGTAATATTATACCCCAGGATGTTGCTGCAAACAGTGAGGAAATAGACAGGATAATTGCCGGCCAAGGCTGTATCAACTTCGTCCAGGCTGCGAAAGTATTCATACACTTCATCAAACAACTCAGGCATGGGTGCGTGCTCCGGCAGCAACCTCAGCAGCAATTCTACAGAAAACAAGGCAATGCTGTTTTTCACTACATGCTCCTGCAGCGACTGGTAAATGTAGGCGGGCGTAAATTCTTTTATTCTCTGCAGGTTGGCATGGGGCTTATTATATACCACCATATCCAGCATGGTGGCCGGTTGCAACAGTCCCGCCCTGCTTTGTTTTGTTTTGCTGCTGCTGCGTACCCCCTGCACTATATAAGACTGTACACCGTATATATCAGTGAATATCGTGCAAATCAGGCTGGTTTCACCATACTTTACTGAGCGCAGCACTATACCCCTTGTTTTCTGCAGCATAGCTTATTCCATAAATACCATTTTGCCTTTTACGGTTTGTGTGCCGTCTTTATTAGTGCCAAAGATGAGATACACACCCGATTGGGGCCTGCGCCCGGTATAGTCTTTACCATTCCACACAGCCTGCCCACCCAAGGCTGTGGTACGGTATATCAATTGGCCTGATATATCCGTTATACGTACATCCGCATTTTCCACAAAGCCCTTTATTGCTATAGTACCGCTGTAGCCCGACGGCACAGGATTAGGATAAGTAACCAGTTCGCTGTTTTCTTCTCCACCGTCTATCGCTTCTCCCCTATAGCTCATCAGGCCCAGTTCTGTGCCAATATAAATATCACCTGTAGCGGGGTCAATGGTTATTTTTTGTATAATATCTGAAGGCAGGGGGCTATTGTCTTTAGTAAAACGCTCTATAACCTCATCGCCATTTGGCGACACCAGCCATATGCCATTGTTGGTACCTATCCATTTACGGTTAGCCCCATCTACAGCTATAGCCCTTACCTGCTCGTTTTGAAAAAGGTATCCTGCAAACTGGTCGAACTGCACAACACGTTTCTCAGCCTCGCATTGGCGCTGTATTACCTGCGACGGACAGTTAACTATACCGATACCGTTTGCTGTGCCTATCCATATACTGCCGGTTTTGTCATTGGCCAGGCTGTATACTTCATTGTCGGGCAACCCGCCCGAGCCTTCGCCGGCGACCAACTGTACATATGCGTCATCTACCGGGTTATCGGGTGTACGGTTGTCGTCATATACAATCACCCCCCCGCCGCTGGGCGCGGCAAACCATTTCTGGTTATTATCATCTACTATCAGGTGTGCGGCCGAGTGTGGTATATTCCTGCTAAAAGGTATACTGAACTGGTGCCACTTCCCATCTGTGGTGCGCGCCACCAGTTCGTTGGGGTTACCTCCCAGTACTGTTGCCCACAGCACTCCGTCATTGTCAAATGCCAGCCCGCTGATGCGGTACAATGTGGTCCCGGTGCTGGATGGGTCTATAAATGAATTCTGCTTATAGTATTCATGCGTTCCGTCGGGCTTCAATATAAACAAACCGCTCTGCGTAGAGCCGGCATAAATATTTCCATCCTGCCCTTTTATGATATTCACAAAATCAACTACACTGTCGCCAAAAGGTGGATACTCATACCTGCGATAAATATCCCACTCCCCTTCTTTGTATACAGAAAAGCCATTGCTGTTATTTAGGGGATTATACCTGTCGTCGTAGCTGCCATGGGCCACTAATATTTCCTTATCGCGTACATATATATCATAGCTCGTTACATCGGCCGGGCCCTGCGGAGGAATGGTATTATAAGGTTCGCCCTTACCTTTCCGTATTCTTAATACGCCCAGTGTGTTAGATATCCATTTTGCGCTATCAGGATCGGCCACATCAATTAATTCATAACTCAGCCCTGTTTCAAATGAATCAGTAAACACATAATCCATATTCATCCTCCTCGCCTTGCCCCTGAATACACTGTCGTAAAACTCCATCACCCATACGCTTCCTATGCCTTTCTGCAGGCTTATTATAGAGCTGTCGGCAGTGTATATATGCTGCAAGGTATCGCCTGACAAAACGAACAAACTATCGGGTATCGCTATAAACAGCCTCTCGTTGGCCGCGACAACAGATGTAAAGCTATGTGTACTGTCGATGGGCGTCCATGCCTGGAAGGCCTGTAAATTCGGACTGTTCTTAGGTGCCCGGTACAAACCTGCATTGGTAGCGGCATAAAAAAAGTTGCCGTAGGCTGCAAATTCACGTATGGGTATGGTTTGGCTGTTCTTAGAAAAAGTATATGTTTCCTTTACCTCGTTGCGGGATAAATTCAATACTACCACACCCACATCGGTGCTGAGGTAGGCAAGGCCTTGCTCTGTAATAATATGATTGATGCGTTTGGTTCCTGCTACACTCCTCAGTTTCAGGTCGGGAATATTATAGAAAACCCCGTCTTTAAACAGGTCTATATTACTGTTTTCATATGCCAATATCACCGTGCCTGTATATTCGTCGTAGGCTATTTTCGACATCCCCAGGTCCGACATTCCGTTTACTTTGCTGTAAGGGGTAGTTTCATCGCCGGCTATAGCATGTATGTAAAATCCATACCTGGTGGCTACGTATATCCTCATCCCGTCGGTAGCTATACTTACTGCAGTATTATAGGGCAGGTGCGATTGCCACTGGCCTATTGGCATATCCTGCGCATTAGATTTTTGCAGCAAAGACAGAAATAAAACAACTAAAACTAATAACCTGCTGATATTCATAGTACCGGAAAGTTCGGAAAATCTCTTAATAAAACGGGGCATACAGACGGATATTGCCCGCTGTAATTTATTAAATATTCTCCAACAGGTACTCAATCGTCCTGGGATAGAAGAAATGTTCCAGCCGGTGAATTTTCGATGCCAGCATATCCGCATCATCGTGCTTCAGCACAGGGCAGTAGGCCTGTAAAATTTTATGGCCGTTATCATATACCTCGTCTACATAATGGATGGTAATACCACTCTCCCTTTCAGCGTTTTTCAGCACGGCTTCGTGCACATGGTGGCCATACATGCCTTTACCTCCGTATTTGGGCAACAGGGCAGGGTGAATATTGATGATTTTTTCGGGAAAAGCCTGTACCATTGACGGTGGTATCTTCAATAAAAAGCCCGCTAACACCAGCAATGCAGGATGGTATGATTGCAATTGCCCTATAAAAGCGCCGCTTTCCATATCTGCTTTTTTTACAATTACAGAAGGTATACCCTCTCCTGCTGCAATATCCAGCACGCCCGCATCAGCTTTGTTGGTTACTATCAGCGATACCTTTGCCAGCCCATTTTTTTTAAAATAGTCTATGATGGCTTGCGCATTGCTGCCCCTGCCCGATGCGAATATGATTAATGAATGCATTACTTTATTTGAAGCGGAACGTAAAAATATAAAACCGCAGCTTTTCCGGCATTATTATTTGATATTTGTTTAAACAATATGCTGTAGTGAATGGAGAATAATAAAACAAGGATGGACAAGTACCTGTGGGCTATACGGATATTTAAAACCCGCAGCCAGGCTACACGGGCATGTGACGATGGTAAAGTAAAAATAGCCGGCATAGCTGTAAAACCGTCGAGGATAGTGGCCCTGGGGGATAAGCTGGACATCAGGGCAGAGGGGCGCAAATGGACTATTGAAGTGACAGGTATTATACAAAACAGGGTGAAATATGAGGATGCGGTAAAGAATTATGTTGACCACACGTCTGAAGAAGACAAACAATACAATACGCGCATGTCTACCAGTTTCTATACAGGAAAGCGCTTAAGTAAAACAGGTCGCCCCACTAAGAAACAGCGGCGCGACCTGGATGATATCATTAATGATAGCCTTGACTGAGCCGGTTAATACATGGCTGTGAAGACAGGCCTTACAGCCGGAACTTCCAATCTTACCCATGTTTGTCCCAGATCGTCACTGCGGTATATGCCATCGCTGGTGGCAATGAACACATATTCGCCTTTTCTATCTCCTTTAAATACATTGTCTTTTGCAGCAATAGCGTAAACACGCACGCCACTACGCAGCCCTATGCTGGCACGCTCCCACTGGCCTTGGCCAGAAAGGCGCCATATACCATTGTCACGGGTGCATACAATCAGCACTTTGCCAAATGGTGCAGCAGCACATGTTATATCTTTAACATCATCACCGTCGTTATCGATATTCGGCAGTTTTGAGAAACTGGCACCTTGATTTGTACTGCGCCATACGCCATATTCCAAATCGCCATCTAATAATACAGCCAGCAAATCATTGCCCTGGTTGATAATATACATACTACCTGAACCGGCGGCAGGCAGGCCCGCAGCAGGGACTCCGCTCCAAAGTGTATTATAATCAGGCTTGATAAACAACTTACGTGTATCATTGTCAAATGCGAAAAGCGCGCCGGATTTCAGGCGGGCAAAAGAGGTAACCTTATTGCCCCAGGCACCCAGGTTGGTATCCAATGCATAAAACCATGGAGAATCAATAGTGCCGTTATAATCCTGGAAGGCGATGCCTTTCCCATTTCCCGCTGCTACATATATCCTGTCCATTTTTACGCCCCCTGTATCTACATAGCCGGGCAGGTTTATCATCACACTGGGGCCAAATGCAGCAGGGTTTACATCCTTAAAGGTAGCGTTGAATGTAGTAAAGTTACCGTCAGTTTCACTCACAAATATATTTGTGCCGTTAGCTGTTTTCATCAGGACGTTCTCGCCCGATGTAAGGATAGACTCGATAGCTATGCCGGTAGTAGTGCTGAATACATCAAACCTTTGGCCATCATAGGTACTATATATGAGGCCGGCAGTATCAGCAAAGTGTAGTGAGTATGGTTTGGTAATTACATTCAGGTTATCCAGGTTCTCAGTTCTTGTAACGCAACCCTGGAGCGTAAAAGCCGCCAAAGCCATACAACCGAAGGTATATGCTGTGTATAAACGACGCATTGATGTACTAATTTTCATCAAGTTTATGAAAAAATGTTAACAAATCAAAGGTTTTGTTAAATGAAAAGACCATTGAAACTTAATAAAGGTTTGCTATCTGTTCAAACACAAAACATATTTAATATATTAATCTCTATTAAAATGGCAAATCGTCCACGTTTTCCGGTGAAGGATTATAATTGACATTTGGATTACTATTGTTACCCGGATTGCTATACGCTGGCGAGCTGGCAGCGGGGGCCGATGCCCCGGCCTGCTGGGCATTCTCTATACGCCATGCATCCAGGTTAGTAATGTAGTTTACATTCCCGTCGCGCTCCCACTTATTACCTTTAATATTAAAGTTCACCTTTACCGCATCGCCTATTTTAAAATTGTCTATTATCTCGCATTTGTTCTGCACCAGCTGCATCTTGGCGTAATTAGTGTATACATTGCCGTTTATTTCCTCGGCCAGTTCCAGCACAAATTCGCGCTTCTTAAACCTATCGCTTACATGTTGTGTATCATTGATAGCTACCAGTTTTCCCGTAATTTCAAAACTCATATACTTACTTTTTTATTGATTACTATTTTTTGAAGGGATGTAAAGCTAATAAATAGCGGAGGAAATAAAAAAAGTGCCTTTCGGCACTTTTTCATCCCTTTTGGGGAGACAAATGGGTCTCGAACCCACGACCTTCGGAACCACAATCCGATGCTCTAACCAACTGAGCTACTGCCTCCGTGTGAAATGGGAAGCAAAGGTAAGCAAATTTGATATTTCCACCACAATATGAGCAGGGGTTTTCTGCAAAACTTTAATAAGGGCCATCTGCCCATTATTCCAGTTTTAACAAATAAAACATGCGCAGGATGCTATATTTGCGCTTCAAATCATATTTATGACTTTACGTAATGCTTTGGTGGCTTTAATATGTTGCGCTGCCCCTATGCACTCTGCTATAGCGCAGGATGTAATAAAAGACGACACCAAGCCCGAAAAAACAAACTTTTCCAAACCCTCCCGCGATTTCCTGATGCTGCAGTTTATGTATAGCGGCTGGCTCAACGCGCCTGACTCAATTAAGACTACAGGCATCGGCCGTGGCTTCAACGGCTATATCTGCTACGATTTCCCCATTAAAAAGTCACACTTCAGCTTTGCCGCGGGTATAGGGGTTAGTGTGGATAACATCTACCTGAAGGACCAGCAACTGGTACTTACTGATAATGACACCAACGCACAGGCCAGGTTCATACCTGAAACAGCTAACTATAAAAAGTACAAAGTAACCACTACTTATCTTGAAGCACCTTTCGAGATACGCTTCTACGGCAATAAAGAAAACCGCAATAAAGGTTTTAAGGCTGCCGCAGGTTTAAGGGTAGGTTCGTTATTGGGCGCGCATACGAGGGGCAAAGAAGACGGCACCAAAATAGTACACAAAGTAAATACGAAGCGTTTCCTCGAAACATGGCGCTTTGCCGGTACATTACGCCTTGGTTATGGCAACTTTTCAGTTGTAGGTACATACAATCTTACCAATCTGTATAAAGAAAACCAGGGGCCGTCAATTACACCTTATTCAATAGGCATTTGTATCACAGGGTTATAATACAATCATTACCCATCTTATTATAAAAGCGGTTATCGGTTCGATAACCGCTTTTTTGTGCCTCATTTTTTTACGTGATGGCTGATAACAGCCGCCGGGGCAGACAGTTGATACATACTAATGCTACGGGCCGGGCAACTGCAACTCATCTGTTCGCTAAGAGTATGAAAGCCCCCCATAGCAACCGCGGATACACTACAAAAAACAACTAAGGCATGGGTTGCCCCATGCCTTAGCCTTAGTTAAAAACTCTTGCTGTTTACTATTAGTTTTTCAGCTTCAGGTCCATCACCACGCGGCGGTTCTTAGCACGGCCTGCAGCAGTCTTGTTGCTGGCTACAGGGTTTGCTTCACCATATCCGTTGGCTGTCAGCCTGCTTGCATCTACACCTTTGCTTATGAAATAGTTCATTACAGAGTTGGCACGTTCTTTAGACAGTTCCAGGTTCCTTGCATCGTCACCTGTATTGTCTGTGTGGCCATCTATGGTCATGTTATAGTCTTTATACTCATTCAGTATAGATACTACTTCATCCAGCAGTTTGTACGATGCCTTTTTGATAGTTGCTTTACCCAGGTCGAACTGAATAGCTGTAGCGGCAAACGCGAGGCGTTTTTTCACTTCTACACTTACCTCGGGACAACCATAGTTGTTAGCTGTACCGGGTACAGTCGGACACTTATCCAGGTTGTCTGCTATACCATCATTATCAGTATCAGGGCAACCCTCGTTAGCTATCGGGCCGGCAGCGTTAGGACATTTGTCTTCGTTATCAGATATGCCATCGTTATCGCTATCAGGGCAACCTTTGTATTGTGCCAAACCTGCTAAATCAGGACAAGCATCATCCAGGTCAGCCACACCATCGCTATCACGGTCGGGGCAACCTTGTAAACCCGGTGCACCTGCTTCTGTAGGGCAACGGTCTTCTGCATCTGCTACACCATCCAGGTCAGTATCAGGGCAACCTTCAGCGGTTTTAGAACCTGCCACATCAGGACACTTATCATCTTTATCCAGTATGCCGTCGCCGTCTTTATCGGGGTTAGGGCATCCAAGTTCTTCCCATACACCTTTCTCATTCCTGCACTTATCTTTTTTGTTAGATACGCCGTCACCATCGCTGTCTTTAGGCTTCTTGTTGTTGATAGGAATTGATGCGCCGAAGTAGAAGTTGGCGCCATATCCTGTTTTGCCTATTATGCCGGTCAGGTCGTCGCTACCCAGGAAGAAACCACCTACACGCAGGCCCAAACCATATTTCAGGCTCTTGGTCAGGAAATCGTAAGTCAGCGGGATACCGGCACTGAACACACGTGTATCCCAACGCGGAGTTACAGTCAGTTGGTTGTAGTATGACGTACCGAAGTTCTCGCGGTTGGCCATATTGCTCATGAACATAGCATTTACATACAAACCTTTTACTGCATGGAAATCTACACCCAGTATAAACGTGGTAGGCATATACACTTTTGATACCGAAGTTCCGGTACCTGAGTCAACAGCCAGGTTATGGTTGGATGTATAACGTACCAATTTGTCGTAGCTGGTAAAGCTGTCTGCCAGCTCGCTGCCTTTCATTACAGCAGCCTGTCCTGTTTTGTTCCTGATATTAGCGGTAAAGTTGTTGTTCTTGTATTTGATAGAACCGAAATCTACTATAGAGGCAGATACACGCAGTTTATATTTGTTTTTGCTACGGTCAGAAATACCTGTTTTGCCATCCATATCATATTCATACTTGTCATTATCAGGCCTCCACTCGTACACAAAACCCAGGTCGCCGCCAAAGCCATTGCCGCTGCCGCCTAAGAAATCACCAGGGCTGCTGCCAAAACCTTCATTGCCGGTAATATTGCTTCCAAAGCTCATATCGGTATTGGTAATGATGAGCGAATCCTGCAAAGGATATGCAGTAGCGTTAAGGCCGGAGCTGACCGTACTGATATACGCCGCACCCATCAGGTAGCGCAGTGTCAGGCCTCCTTTTACAAAGTGCTTACCGCCGTCATAGATAACACCTGCGTAGCTCAGCCCTATTTCACTCCACCCGTGTGTGGTGTAGTTAAACTCGTCCGATGTAATAGACACCGGTTTTGTGTTGCTCAGGTCAATCCTGTAAGTAGAGTCTGTAACAAAACGGTACAGGTCCTGGTTGAAGTTGTGAAACTGGTTCATAGCACGTACACGCGTAGTGATAGCGAAACTGTGCTTAGAATTGATGCTCACCATCACGCCTGGCCCGCGTAGCTCGAAATACGGTGCCAACAGGCTGAACTCGCTTTGGTTTTGAAAAGTAAATGCTGAGTTCACACCATCATCGCCGATTTTGGTGAGGCCGCTGATGCCGTTATTCAATTGCGCCAGGTTGTTGTTTACACCCAGGTTAATTGAAAAGAGGTCGATTGTGAATTTGTGCCGGCTGTCTGCAATGTTTGCGGGGTTCAGGTACATGCCATTTGTACCGCTCCAGTTGCTGGTGGCTATGCCAATATAACGTTGCGCCTGTGCAAGCACGGGCAACATCATCGCCAGCAGAATTAATAGTCTAACTTTTCTCATATTGGGGTTAATTTATCTTATTTTATTAATGTATAAACGGTTAATTATTGTAGTCTTATCCCTGTGTATGCCTGGCCATACTTAATTTTTCGCAAAGGAATGAAATATTTACGATTAAAGAAAGAGTTTTATATGTTTTTGTCTTTTAAGATATATTTAACACTTTCCATTGCAAAAGTAACGATGTATAACCGACTTTTCATACACTAAGCAGGGTATTATTTATAAGTACTGGTACGGATAATAAAAAACTGACCGGGTAACCCGGCCAGTTTTTTATATATAACTATGTATGTCAGCGTATTAACCTACAGCTACCCGCTTGAAAGCAGTAACAGTCAATCCGCTTTCTACTGAATTGAGGTAAGCACCTACCGTAACGCCATTGTCTTTAACAAAAGGCTGGTCCAGCAGGGTATTTTCTTTAAAGAATTTGTTCAGCTTGCCCATAGCGATTTTTTCAGCCATATCAGCGGGTTTGCCTTCAGCTTTTATTTGCTCGATGGCTATTTCTTTCTCGCGGTCAATAGTTTCCTGCGAAATGCCTTCAGCATTTACTGCCAGCGGGTTCATAGCAGCTATCTGCATAGCCGCATCACGGCCCGCGTCTATTACAGCTTCAGCGGCAGGTTTGTTCATGCTCACCAGCACGCCTATACGGTAGCCTGAGTGAATATAAGGCACCACTGTTTCTGCAGACACCAGTTCGTACTTAATGATATCTATTTTCTCACCTATTTTAGCAACTACTTCCAGCAATTTGTCATTTACCGTAGCGCCATCCATTGCTGCGGCCTTCAGTTCTTCTATTGTAGCAGCTTTAGTAGCCAGTGCTATGTCGGCTATACCTTGTGCAAAAGTGATGAAGTCAGCGTTTTTAGCAACGAAATCTGTTTCCGAGCTCAGGTTAACAATCACACCTGTTTTGTTGTCAGCAGATGTTTTGGCTATTACCACGCCTTCTTTTGCTTCCCTGTCCTCACGTTTGGCAGCTACTTTCTGGCCTTGCTTACGCAGCCAGTCAATGGCTTTTTCAAAATCGCCGTCGCTCTCAGCCAATGCTTTGCGGCAGTCCATCATACCCGCGCCTGTTTGCTGGCGCAGTTTGTTTACATCCGAAGCAGATATTGTAACACTCATTTTATTATTTCCTTTTTAAAGGTTTTTGAAAAATTTTTTACATATAAAATTCTGAAACCATGTTTAAAGCCCCAAACCTGGGGCTTTAAAACTCTGTTATCATTCTTAGTGGCATTAGCGTTTAGCCGGTCCGCCACCTGTAGTTTTACGTGTACCCCTGGCACCGCTGCCCTGGCGGCTGCGGCCACCACCGGCTCCGGTACCACCACCGGCTCCGCCTGTCGCGCCTTTCTTGTTACGGCCGCCACGTGCACCGCCCTCTTCTTCTTCTGTCATTACCACGCCACGCTCTTTAGAAGTTTCTTCCTCTTCATCGTGTTGGTCTTCTTCTTCTTTAGAAGTTGCGCGCTCTTCCAGGCCTTCCATTATAGCGGCTGTCAGGTATTGGGTAATGATAGCGATAGACTTTGTCGCATCATCATTGGCAGGTATAGCGAAATCTACTTTAGTAGGGTCGCTGTTGGTATCCACCATGGCAAATGTGCTGATGCCCAGGCGTTTTGCTTCTGCCAGTGCTATGTGCTCATGAGAAATATCAACTATGAACAATGCTGCAGGTACGCGTCCCATCTGAGATATACCACCCAGCACTTTCTCCATTTTCTCTTTGCTGCGGGTCAATGTCAGGCGCTCTTTTTTAGTCACGCTGTCCATAGTACCGTCTTCCAGCATTTTTTCTATGCTCTGCATTTTCTTTACGCTCTTGCGTATAGTGCTGAAGTTGGTAAGCATACCACCCAGCCAACGCTCGGTAACGAAAGGCATATTTACTTTAGCAGCAGCTTCCGCTACTATTTCTTTAGCTTGTTTTTTAGTAGCTACAAACATTATTTTCTTACCGCTCTTAGCGATAGATTTCAGTGCTGCCGCAGCTTCATCCAGGCCCTCAATTGTTTTGTTCAGGTCTATGATGTGTATGCCGTTCTTCTCTGTGAAGATGTATGGCAACATCTTAGGATTCCACTTTTTCTTCAGGTGGCCGAAGTGCACGCCCGCTTCGAGGAGCGACTGGTGCAGGCTTTTATTATCTTCCATTTTAATTTTTTCTTGACAGTTAATAAAATTGTTACAATCGCACGATTAACGTTTAGAGAACTGGAAGCTACGGCGAGCTTTACGTTTACCAAACTTCTTACGCTCTACAGAACGCGGGTCGCGCGTCAGCAGGCTTTCTTTCTTCAGCGCATCGTGATATTGCTCGGCGTTTTCCTGCATTAAAGCACGGGCAATACCCAGCTTTATAGCTTCTGCCTGGCCTTTAGGGCCACCACCTGCTACCGTTACAGCTACATCGTAGCTTTCTGTTGTACCGGTTACCAGCAGAGAACGCTCAACCTGGTTTTGCAGGTACATCAGGGGGAAGTAATTTTTATAGTCTTTTCCGTTTACCGTAATGTTGCCGGTGCCTTTACCCAGGTACACCCTGGCAACTGCTTCTTTACGACGGCCAACGGTATTTTTACGCTTCTCCATTATATATCGGATGATTTTTTAAAACTTATTTGTTATCGAATTTCAATTCTTTAGGCTGCTGTGCTTTATGCGGATGCTCTGCTCCTTCGTACACAAACAGTTTTTTGTACATGGCGCGTCCCAGGCGGTTTTTAGGCAGCATACCTTTTACAGCACGCTCTACAGCTACGTTGGGGCGACGAACCAGCAAAGATTTTGCTGTTTCTATCTTCTGGCCACCGGGATAACCTGAAAAGGTCTGGTATTCCTTGGTTTCCATTTTAGTGCCGGTCATTTGCACTTTTGCACTGTTGATGATGATTACATAATCGCCGCAATCGAAGTGCGGAGTGTAATATGCTTTGTTTTTACCGCGCAGGATAGTCGCTATCCTCGACGCCATACGGCCCATTGTCTGGTTAGTAGCATCTACTATATACCAGTCACGTTTTACTATCTTCTCGTTAGCCGATTGTGTTTTAAAACTCAGATGTCTCATTATTTCAGTTAATTTGCTCTAAATAGCCCTTCAGTACTGCTTTTCAGCTTACAGGGCTCCCGCAATTGTTTTTTGGGGACTGCAAAGGTAAATCTACCCCTTGATTACACCAAAAAAATCATTAAGATTTTTTAGCCAACGTTCATAACTTACTGATTTCCAGCTAATTTTTTGCTTAAATAAGTAACCTTGTTTACCAAATATGGGCTAAAAGCATGACAGCATATGAAGCATTTTTAGACGTTTTTGCCTGTCGCCCACTCAACTTTTTTAAATCTTTGCAGTTATCATATAATGGGTATGCCTGGGTGCTTGTATATTCAGTAAATAGGAATTATATTTATATCAGGCGAATAGAGGGAGATAGCAATAACATTTATATACATATAAATGAAGAGGAGAAAAATGGTCAAAACAGTCATATCGCCTGATAATGCTATAGAATCCAGTTCCTCATACCTATGGCTG
The DNA here is from genome assembly GCA_964515955.1 of uncultured Flavipsychrobacter sp. Classification (GTDB taxonomy): domain Bacteria; phylum Bacteroidota; class Bacteroidia; order Chitinophagales; family Chitinophagaceae; genus UBA5543. Next base: position 63,886 of record CAZEZM010000017.1, read on the forward strand.
GACGATGATGGCATACTCATAGCCATAAATAAGCCCATGCCGGCACATGAATTGAATAATGCCTTAGAGAACCTTGAATTAACCAGGAAAATATCAATGGGAAAACCACGCCCATTGCTGGTAGATATGACCGGGATAAAATCCATGACCAGGGAAGCCAGGGAAGAATATGCAAAAGCCGGGATAGATAGCTTAGTAACAGCAATCGGCCTGGTGACCAGGTCTGCCATGAGCCGCATTGTGGCAAACTTCTTTTTGAGCTTTAATAAACCCTCGGTACCAACCCGTCTGTTTAATAACATAGAGGCGGCAAAAAAATGGTTGATGCAATACAGGTGATATTCACCGGGAAAACAACACATTATACGAAAAAAACTCGCTATGCACGACTTTATGATACCTCCCGACGATGCTATGATGGCACCTTCCGGCCCGGTTTGGCTGAACGAAGATGGGATTGTAATTACTATCGGCAAATCCGAATCGCAGGATACGGAAACCGCCCGCGAAAATATGGTTTATACTAAAAAAGCCACCGGCGGACTACCGCGGCCTTTGCTGGTAGATATGACCAAAGTACGCTCTATGAGCAAAGGGGCCCGCGAAGAGTATGTGAAACAAGAGGAAGAAATGATCATTACCGCAGTGGCATTGCTTACCGGGTCCAACGTAAGCAATATGATTGCCAACCTGTTTATTAGCCTCAACAAACCTTACGTACCCGTAAAATTGTTTACCGACCCGGTTAAAGCTAAGGACTGGCTAATGCAATACCGCGTGAGTTAGGTAATTGAAAAAGAATTTGTTTATGCATGATTTTATGATACCCCCTGCCAATGCTATGATAACCCCATGGGGGCCTATTTGGCTCAGCCCCGAAGGGATAATTATCAATATTGGCGCCAAACCCTCTCAAAGCAAAGAAGATGTAGCAGAATATCTGTCATATATAATACAAGCTGCTGCAGGCAAACCACGCCCTTTCCTGGTGGAAATCTCCCGTGTCCGGGCCATGAGCAAAGAGGTAAGGGAGGAGTATGACCGGCATAATATCTCCGAACTTATTACAGCAATGGCGTTGGTAACCGGCTCAAGCATCGGAAATATGTTAGGTAACATTCTCATAGGCATCAATACCCCCAAAGTACCAACAAAACTTTTCTCTGACCCTGTAAAAGCAAAAGCATGGTTGATGCAATACACAGTAAACTAAACACCCTATGAGCAAACAGGCAAATACAACGGAAAGGCTTGAAAGCATTGTAAATATGCTTATCGAGTTCAGCCGTGGCAACTTTGAAATACAGGAAGAAATCGGGGAGGATGATGACCCCCTCAATACCGTAATAGCCGGCCTGAACATGGTAGGGGAAGAACTGGCCCACTACAAAAGAGAGTTGAACAGAAATGGGGAGTTTCTCGAAAATATACTCAGCAGCCTGGATGAAGTAGTATATGCACGAGCAATTCTACACGATGCCCCAATGAATAGCCCCTTTACTTTCATCAGCGGGCGTGCGCAGGAAATACTCGGTATTAGTAAACAAGAATTGGAACAACACCCCGATAAATGGCCTAAGGCTATCCATCCTGACGATGTGGAACATAGCGAGGTGTACATTGCAAACGTCCTGGCCGGCAAAGAGCGGGTATTGGTGTACCGGATGTATCATTCCATACACGGCCAATACCGCTGGATAGAAGACCGTATAGTGCCAAAAATTAATGCTGCAGGGATAGTGACTGAACTTTACGGCTCGGCCCGCGATATTACGGAACAACGAAAAACTACTATTGAACTGGAAGATAAAAGCAAGCTTATAGCGCGCATCATCACCTCGTCTGACCAGTTTTTCTATGTGGTATCCCTCGACCCCGAAAATACTTTCGTCAACAACTTCAGCTACCTGAGCTGGCAGATAGAAAAAATTCAGGGCAGCACTATGGAGGAAATACATAATAATCCCCTGGGCTGGCTGGAATCTATTCACCCTGACGACGTGGAACGCGTGAAAGAAGATAACAAACGGATGTTCTCAACCCGGCAACCGGTAAAGCGCGTATACAGGGTGAAACACGCCCGCACCGGCGAATATGTATGGCTGGAAGACCACGTAGCGCCTGTGGCAGATGCAACAGGGTATATTGCAGAGCTATATGGCTCAGTAAGAGATATCACTGCCCAGAAAAACGCAGAAATGGAACGCGAGCAACTGATACGGGAGTTGAGTAATAAGTATAATGAACTGATGCAGTTTAACTACATAGTGTCGCACAACCTGCGTGCACCGGTAGCCCATATACTGGGCCTGGGCAGGCTTTTGCACACCAATATTACCCCGGAGGATAAAGAAATAACACTTGGGTATATACAGGAGGCTGCCAAAGCGATGGATGACCTTTTGCAGGACCTGAATGTGATTTTGTCTACACGCTCTATGCTGAACGAAAAAGTAGAACCCTTCCCCCTCGCCGATGTAATACGTATAGTATGCAGCAACCTGAAAAATGAAATAACAAAGTCGCAGGCTAAAATTACCTTTGATATTCAGCCCCAGGCAGCAGAAATAGTCAGCATTAAAAGCTATATACAAAGCGCCCTCTTCAACCTGATTACCAATGCTATTAAATACCGGTCGCCCGACAGGGCGCCTGCTATTGACATCAAGGCTGCAAAAAGTGATGAAAGGATAGTGATTACCGTATCAGACAACGGTGTAGGCATCAACCTGGGCACCCATGGCGACAGGATATTCGGCTTATACAGCAGGTTTCACCTGGAGCACGAAGGTAAAGGGCTGGGCCTTTATATGACCAAAACCCAGATTGAGTCGCTGGGCGGGCAGATAACCGTAGAGAGTACAGAAGGTATGGGCACAACATTCATAATTACACTATAAGGCAGCAAATAATGCCCCCAAACACGGTATTTTTCGGTTAAAAGTTGCATGCAATTATTTTAAGTATTACTTTTCCGTTAAATATATATTAACAGAAACTACAACTATATGAATAAAGTATTATTAGCAATTACGGCACTCGCATTTACATTCACGGCATGTGAAAAGAAAAAATCATCAATATTACCCCCGCCCAAGGTGGATACTGTATATGTTGACACAAACAAGCCCGTGGATACCAGCCTGACCATCGCCGGTATAAAAGATATACGCACCACATCCTGGAGTGAGGTATCTATACCCCTGATTGTATCCCGCAATAACGGACTGGAGCAAAAAGTAACCATGACGGTAAATGGTGTACCTGCTAATATTAAAGCAGAGTTCAGTTCCGTTACTGGTTATACTACGTTCAACACCAACCTGATGTTGGAAATAGGTTTTATTGCACCCGGCACATACGAGTTGAAAATAATGAGCGTAAGCGACAATGGTAAAACCAAAGACTATACTATTCAGTTGGTAATTGACTCTATGACAAAAAAAGAGTCTATTACTCACTTTTTAAGTAATATCTCAAACACCCAATTACAAACTCTTGATTCAGCCGATAGTATAATCTATACACAGACAATTATACTTAACAATACGTATGAAAATGAACTTTACCTGAGAAGCCTTGTATTGAGTTTCAATACAGATTTAACTAAGTATTTCGTTAGTTATATTGCTAATAGTAACTTCCAGGTAAAACTCAATGTCAATTTAACGGAGGGTACGGTTACCATACCCCAACAGATTGTCAAGGGCCGTAGTTGGGCAGGTAATAACATGATGGATTTTATAGTTTCAGGTACAGGAAAATTAGATCTTGAGAATAGCACTTACTCAGTTACATACGAAGCTACCTATGATGATAACGGCACGGCGGTTACCAATGCTTACACTATCAGGGGTACAATATATCCATAAGGGATTAGCGTACATTTTAACGATAGAATATAATAATAAGTAGAAAAAGTGCCGTAGTAAAATGCGGCACTTTTTTTTATTCCCTGCCCCTTGTAGGGGGCAAAGATTATATGATATGTATAACTAAAACCCCCGGCTAAAAATAACCGGGGGTACGTAGTATATGTATTAAATGTAGACTTCTTTTATCCGCTTATTTTTGCCAGCTTCACTATCTGCCCGTCGGGCTTCAACTCATACAGCAGCATACCGCCCTGCACCATACATATCAGCATATCGTTGTAAGGTATCACATCGTAATAGGTATCATCATAGTAACGTTTCTTCAACGAAGGATAGTAACGGTTACTGATATCGTATATGGCCAGGCCATTGCTGCCGTTACATACAAATAATGTATTGCCCGACATGCCCAGGCCCCATGGGCTATCCATATTGATGACATTCCGTTGTACGGGGTTCAGCAAATTTTTCACATCGTACACATACATGGCATTGAGTGTACCACCACAACTGTTACCGCCCCGCACGGTCACATAGGCTACCGTATCATCTGCTACTACGGGGTCGCAGGCACGCACATGGCTGGCAGTACCTAGTTTATCAGGATGGCCTGCGTCTGATATAGAGTAGATATACATAGCGTCTTGCGAGCCGACAAACAACTTGTCTTTGTAGCTGTAAATGGTTTCTATATCCTCGCCTATTAATTGCGTACTGGTCAGCTTGGGAGAAGAAGCGTTGGCCAGTGAGTACACATGCAGCTTCATATCGTCTACAACATAAAGATGTTTTTGTGCTATGGTAAAACGCGCCAGCGAGCCGCCCTGTCCTGTACCGCCATTGTTATCAAACCCGCCCGAGGAATTGGGTGAAGCTGAATTATTTGCTTTGTCGCAGGAGGTCGTAACGGCTATAAAAAGTATTAAGGCTATATATTTTAATGACTTCATGACTTGTATTTTTTAAGGGTTAATTTTTCCTGCAAACAGGTTTGTATAATTTTTTCAATTCCCATCCTACTACTACACCTTTCGATTCGTCTACACACTCAAACCAGCCCGCAGCGGGCGGCAGCGCGGGGTCTACCAGGTGGAACATACCCGATACCCTGTCTACCAGCTGTACGTTGTTGATGTCAGCAATATCCAATACTACCAGGTCGTTCATATGATTGGTGTACATGTAGTTGTCCATTATAGACATTTCCTGCGCGCCTGTTACGTGTATAAATTTCAGCTTTTGCGGGTTGCTGCCATCGTTAATATTAATGACGTGTATGCCCTTGCCCACTTCTACCTGGTACAGCATATTGCCTTTTACATAGATCTTACCTCCTTTCTCTATAGGCCTTACATCCTCTGCTGCTATTTTACCGGCACTCTCGGCCGAAGCATAAACAGGTGCATATCCCTCTACTTCATCGGGCGAGGGTTCCGGCTGCGGACGGGGATTGGTACCGAACGGGTCGCAGGCGGCCAGCAATAACAACAAAGGCAGCGCCGCCCAACTTACAGATAGTATTCTTTTCTTCATAAAAAGGGTTTTAAAAAACAAACTGATTTTTGTCTCAATCTACCTCTATGCAAATAGTGTGCTAAATTTTTAAGTATTAGCTGAGAATTAATATTCCGGTAATTTTCACGGTCGTCACATAGTTATTTACTTTATTTAATTTTGGTATTCAAAAGTCCTATTTTTGCCAACATCGGTGGATTTTTACGGGTTTTTCAGCTAAAAAGCGTAGTTTTCACGAGTATTATCAACTAATAATTTAATTTTTTTATATATACCCGCTATGGGCTTATTTAATTTTCTTACCCAGGAAATTGCGATTGACCTGGGCACAGCCAATACATTGATTATCCACAACGAACAGGTAGTGGTGGACGAGCCATCTATTGTGGCGATAGACCGTACTACTAACAAAATAGTAGCGGTAGGGAAGAAGGCAATGATGATGCATGAAAAAACGCACGAAAACCTTAAAACCATACGCCCGCTCAAGGATGGTGTAATAGCCGACTTTAACGCGGCAGAAGGTATGCTGCGCGAAATGATTAAGTTGGTATATCCTAAAAAGAAACCATGGTTTCCGCCCAGCTGGAAGATGGTGATCTGCATCCCATCGAGCATAACTGAAGTAGAGAAACGCGCCGTGCGCGACTCCGCCGAGCAGGCCGGGGCAAAAGAGGTATATATGATACACGAGCCTATGGCTGCTGCCCTTGGTATTGGCATAGATGTAGAAGAGCCTACGGGTAACATGATAATAGACATTGGCGGCGGTACTACGGGTATATCTGTAATAGCGCTGGCAGGTATCGTTTGCGACCAGTCTATACGTATAGCAGGCGACGAGTTTACAGCTGACATCATGGAGGCCATGCGCCGTTACCACAGCCTGATGATAGGCGAGCGTACCGCAGAGCAGATAAAAATACATGTTGGCTCTGCACTGAAAGAACTGGACAATCCCCCTGATGATATAGCTGTAAACGGGCGCGACCTGGTAACAGGTATCCCTAAGCAAATCATGGTATCGTACCAGGAAGTGGCAGAAGCGCTGGATAAATCCATCTTCAAAATAGAAGAAGCTATACTGAAAGCGCTGGAAAGCACACCGCCCGAGCTGGCTGCCGATATATACCGCAGGGGCTTGTACCTGACGGGTGGCGGCGCACTGCTGCGCGGACTGGACAAGCGTATATCGCAAAAGATAAAACTGCCGGTACATGTAGCAGACGATCCGCTGCGTGCAGTGGTACGCGGTACGGGCATGGCGCTGAAGAATATTGCGCGTATGCCTTTCCTGATGAAATAAGAACCGTAATGAGTAACTTGGTACGCAATGCGGTGTACCGGTAATACATATACTAAAGAGCAGTAAAGGGCGTGCGCAATTTCATCCTCTTCATACGAAGGTTTTTCAATCTCATACTCTTCCTCTTGCTGGAAGTGATATGTATACTGCTTATTGCACGCACGCAAACCATGCAGGGCGACGACATCATGAGCTCGGCCAATATGCTGATGGGCAGCATGTACAAGCAGCGCAACGATGTGGCCTACTACTTTGCACTAAGGAGAATGAACGACAGCCTGCTGCGCGAAAACGCCGAGCTGAGGGAGAGGATTACAGCACGTGGCGAAACAGATGTCGTGTACGACTCTGCTGCAACCGTGCCCGTAAGTTTTACAGACAGCGGCAAGGTGGTGAAGTATGCCGATTATGTGTACCGCACCGCACGTGTTATCAACAACTCTGTAGGCGCGGTCAACAACTATATAACGCTGAACCGTGGCGAGCAGGACGGCGTGAAAAAAGACATGGCTGTTATATCTGCCAATGGTGCCATAGGCCGTATCGTCAATACCTCCGCTCATTTTTCTACCGCTATATCTGTACTGAGTAAAAAACAACAGGTGAGCGCTAAGCTGAAAGATGGCACTGTAGGGTATATATCCTGGGATGGGAAGGACCCCTCTCAACTAATGATGCGCGATGTTCCCAACCAGATAAAAGTGAGAAAGGGCGATACCGTATTCACTACGGAGTATTCATTCTTTCCGGCTAACGTACGCATAGGTGTAGTATATAAAACCACATTAATAAAGAGCAAAAACCTGCAGGTACTGTACCTGCGCCCGACCGCCAACTTCCGCAACCTGCAATATGTGTACGTGGTGGAAAATAAAATGGCGGCCGAAAGGCGCGGGCTGGAAGAAGCTGCCAGCAAAGATGATAAATGACAACACTGATTAAAAATATCATCCGCTTTTGTGTCATCCTGCTCATACAGGTGCTGATACTCAACAAGGTAACCCTGCAATGGTGGGCGCAGCCCGCAGGTTTTCCCGTGTTTATACCCTACCTGTATCCTTTGTTCATACTCTTGCTGCCTTTTGAAACGCCGGTTGCCCTGTTGCTGGTAGCGGGTTTTTTATGCGGCCTGTCTGTCGATGCGTTTATGAACACTGCGGGCATACATGCTTTTGCTACGGTGCTCATTGCCTATTTCCGCATCAATGTGCTGAACGCGCTGCTGCCCAAAAACCTGTCTGAATATGCGGGGCAAACCCCGTCGGTAAAAAACATGGGCTGGCTGCCGTTTATCGTGTACGTGTCATTCCTCATTGTGCTGCACCATGCGGCTTTCTTCAGCCTGGAGCTGTGGAGCCTGTCCAACATCGCCTACTTGTTGCTGAAGATTTTCGCCTCAGCTTTTACATCAGTACTGCTGATTATCGCCTATGTGCTGCTGTTTACCCGCCAATCGGCGACGGGTAAGTCGCAACGGATATTGTAGGGTTGGACTGCTCCTTGCCTCTATAAAATTGCGTTACTATGGCACAAGCATAAAAGCCCTTGCAGTAGCTATCGCCAGCCATGCCAGCACTCCGGGCGGGGCATGAAAACCCATAATGAACACTACGGGAATGATGAAGATATATTTCCTCCAACATAGCCTGTTTTGCGATGTCTCTGTCATACGCACCTTCTTTATATAACTGTAACTTTTGACAGGTCTGCACCCAGGCCTTTCAGTTCGGCATAAGTCAGCTTATCCATCATAGCACCGTCAAAACGGATGGTGGGGATGGCACGGTAAAATTTATTGGTCAGTGCATATGTTGGGCGGAAAGACACATTCCTGAGCGTTGCACCATTGAAGGTAGCATCATTCAGCGCTGCTTTATCAAACTTTACGCCGATGAAGATCTGCCCGTCAAGGCACATATTCCGCATATCAGAATATTTAAAGTTCACGCCTTTGAAGCTACAGTTTTCAAATACCGTTTTTCTAAGGTCAGTCTTGGTCAGCATTACGTCGGTCAGTTCTGCATCGGTAAATTTTGCCCCTGCCAATCCTGATGCGCTGAATATGGTGCGAACGAGAATGGTCTTATTAAAGCTTGCACCCGAAAGGTCGTTGGCAGACAGGGTGCAATCTGTCAGGTTAGCCCCGTCGAAATTAGCATCCCGGACATCGCTGCCCGAAAACGAACTGCCTGCCAGGTCTGCACCTGCAAAGTTGGAGCCGCGCAATGCACTGCCATTAAATTTTCTGTTACGTGCGGTTACACCTGCAAAGTCGGTCTCAGGCAGGTTGCTGCCACTGAAGTCCGTCAGCAACTGCGGTTCCTGTGTCGTACCCGTACCCTCCACAGTTTGTTCAGTTTCACTAACATCAATACTCACCTTATCATCAGCAGAGGAGAAGTTTGCCGAAAAGTAATTCAGGTCAACACCTAATATTTCTGCTAGGCGGTTAAATGTAATAATATCCGGAATGGATTCGCCACGTTCCCACTTCCCTACTGCTTGTGGACTGATAAACAGGTGTTGGGCAAGTTGTGCCTGCGACATGTTTTTCTCTTTTCGTGCTTTGGCAATTTTTCCACCAATCATTTTAGTATCCATACGTACTGTATTTTGTATTTTTTCGATACTGCAAAGTTACCCCTGTTCATTGCCGGAATCAGCATAAACGCGGACCTTATTAGTGGTAAGTACACTACATACTGTTGCTATTTAACAACCGGTAGTTGTATTAGGGGAATTAATAGCCCGGGTGGGCAATGGCTAAGATTGATAACTCACTTCAAACACCTTACAATATTCTCCCAAAGCACATCGGCAGCTTTTTCCCATGTGAATTTTTTTACCTGTGCAGGGGCGGCAGCTATCAGTTTGGCGCGGAGGCCTTCGTCTTTGTAGAGCTGCTCCATTTTTGCAGCTATGTCGTCTACGTTTGTGGGGTCTACCAGCAGCCCGGCCTCGCCCGCTACCTCGGGCATAGATGATGTATGGCTGACGATGGCAGGCACATCACATTTCAGCGCCTCGAGTATGGGTATGCCAAAGCCCTCGAAGTAAGAAGGGTACACCATGGCATAGGCTCCGCCGGTTACCTGGCTCAGCTCTTCCACGTTCATATAGCCTACCCATTTCACATCGTCTTTATAGGGCATGCTTTCTTTCATTTCCAGCACTTCGTCATACTTCCATGCCAGGCGGCCTACTATCACCAGCTTCATGTCGCTACGCTGCTTTTTCTTAAAAGCCACAAAAGCCTTCAGCAGGTTCACTATATTTTTGCGCGGGTGCAGCGCACCGGCAAAAACAAAGTATTCGCAGCCGTCGGCGTATTTATTTTTCACGGCCTCTTTCTCGTCCCAGCGCAGGGGGCGGTAGGCATCGTGCGCGCCGTTGCAGGCTACGTCTATTTTTCCAGCATCTATGCCGTAGTGGCTGATGATATCTTGCTTGGAAAATTCGGAAACGGTAACTATACGTTTGGCCTTGTGCGCAAAGCGTGGTTGGAAAAACTTCCAGTAGTATTTGTGGCTCAGCTTGAAGTGTTCGGGGTAATGCTCAAATGCTAGGTCGTGAATGACGAGGCAGGTGGGTACAGACGTACGTAGCGAGCAATACCCGTCGGGCGACAGGAATACATCTATTTTATACTTCCTGAGTACATAAGGCAGTGTCCAGTCGAACCAGAGGGTGAACAATACAGGGTGCCTTGCCTGCGGGGGTATTACTATAGGGGTCACGTTAGATGAGAACACAAAGGATTCATCGTAGGGCCGGTCGAAAAAAAAGAAAAAGTCGTGCTCGGGGTGCTGGTGCACCATCCTTTCCAGGGTCTGGTAGGTAAACCATCCTATCCCTTCCAACTTTCCTTTCAATAAAAGCCTCGTATTGACACCTATACGCATAGTAATGGCGACAAAAATATAATTTTACCCAACACAGCCAACCAATAATAGCCGGATGCGCCGATTTTTTGTAAAAAACCTCCTTTTTGTAATAGCCGTCAACCTGCTGGTGAAGCCGCTGTGGGTGTTCCTGGTAGACAGGACGGTGCAGAACAGGGTAGGCCATGCGGGCTACGGCACCTACCAGGCACTTATGAACCTGGGGCTGATATTTAATATCATCCTTGATTTCGGCCTTACATATTACAATACACATGTTATATCAGGTTCACCAGGCAAACTGCGTAGTTTGTTCCCTGCCATGCTATCGGCCAGGCTGGTGCTGGTGGTGGCATATGCGGTTATAGTATTGGGGGCGGGGTGGGCCATTGGCTTTACCGGTGCAGAAGTGCTGCTGCTGGCAGGTATTATCGCCATACAGTCGCTCAACTCGCTGATGCTCTTCCTGCGCAGCAATGTATCTGCACTGCACAAGTTCAGGCTCGATGCCCTGCTATCGGTCACCGACAGGCTGCTGATGATAGCTTTATGCAGTGTGCTGCTATTCTGGCCGGGAATGCCGGAGTTTAGAATAGAATGGTTTGTACTGGCGCAGATAGCCTGCTATGCGGTGGCTATAGTGCTGGCATTGTACATCATGCGCCGGATGGCTTCAGTTTCCTTCACCCCATCCCTGAACATAAAGGACGTAGGAGCTATCATTAAGAAAAGCATCCCCTACGCTACGCTGGTGTTCCTGATGGCAGTACATATGCGCGCCGATACGATACTCATAGAGCGCATCAGCGGGCCGGATAGTAAGAACTTTGCAGGAATATACGCAGCGGGCTACCGCCTGTTGGATGTGGGCAACATGTTCGGTATTATGTTTTCGGGCATGCTGCTGCCTATGTTTGGCAGGCTGCTGTCCCAGGGGCATGATGTACGGCCTATCCTGCGCCTGTCAGTAAATATCCTTTTGCCGGTAGCTTTTATTGCCACAGGTGCAGCAGTATTTTTCGGCACACACATTATGCAATGGCTTTATACCGACATGGACGCATACAGCGGAAAGGTGTTTGCCTGGCTGATGGCCTGCTTCCCGGCGTATTGCATCATGTATATCTACTCTACCCTGCTTACCGCCAACGGCAACCTAATATTGCTGAACAAAGTAGCCATAGCAGGCGTTTTTATCAACCTATCACTCAACCTGTGGCTGATACCTGAACGGCAAGCCCTGGGCGCAGCGCAGGTGGCCTTTGTGACGCAAACCACACTCGCCTTTCTGTATATATTTTTCTCCGGCAGAAAGTTGCAACTGGATAAGGGAATTAAACTCGTAGCAGCGCATATGGGTTATGTGCTGTTACTGGGCGCAGTTGGTTATGGCTGTACCCGTTTGCAGTTGTACTGGCTGTACGCAATGCTGCTGTATGCATTGTGCGGGTTGGTGCTCATATTCCTGTTCAGGTTTGTATCTCTATCATCGGTAAGGGCGCTGATGGCGAAGTAAAGTGGCTATTTTTTCTTGAGTTTTTTTATATCTGCCGCTTCATCTTTGGGTAGCAGTTCTGATTCTTTTTTTACGATAAACACCGCACTGCCCTTTAGTTGTATTTTACCCCCCGCCCTCATTGCATATACCTTGGTAAACTCCGCACCGAAGTACAAAATGATAGCCGTATAATACACCCAGGACAAAATGATAATAATAGATGCAGCCGCCCCGTAGGTATTGTCCATTTCAGACGATGATATATACAGGCTGATGAGGTACTTGCCCAGCATGAACAACAGGCCTGTAAAGAAAGCCCCGCGTATGGCATCCTTCCACCTGATAACGGCGTCGGGCAACAACTTGTATATAGAGGCGAACAACAGTGTGATAATCACAAACGTAAAGAGCACATTGAATACTTGTATGAGTACCACCAGCTCGTCCTGCAAAGAGCGAAACAGGCTTTTGGACAATATATCGGTAAGCGAACTGACGAATAAGGATACGATAAGCAGGAAGGCAATGCCCAGTACTAATGAGAAAGATAAAAGCCTGTTTTGAAGATACTTCAGCCAGCCCCGTTGCGGCTTCGCTTTTATAGACCATATATAGTTGATGGAATCCTGTATATCTGCAAATACAGTAGTGGCGCCGAATATCAATATAGCTATACCAATGATGCTGAATGTCTTTGCATTTTGGTCGCGCAGTTGCTGAATGATAGTAAACAACTGGTCAGCGCTTGATTTCCCCACCAGGTCTTCCATCTGCCAGTATACGCTCCACATCACATCGTTTGTTTCAAAGAAAAACCCCGTAACGGATATCACCACCAACAGCAAAGGCCCCAACGAAAAAGCGGTATAATAGGCCAGCGATGCGCTCAGTTTGGTGACATTGTCGTCCACAAACTCATTTGCCGTTTCTTTCAGCATACGCCAGTAAAATTTTAGTGCCCTCATCTTTCTGTTACTGCTTGTTTAACAATAAAACAGCAGGCTATGTTGTCGTAATAATAGAAAGTGCCGCTATATTAGCGGCACTTTTCCTGCTTGGTCTACACGGCACTTGATTAGTACCTTGTAGCTAAGCCCCCGTCGTTAGGCACTTTTGTAGGGCCAAACTTCAGGTAATTAGTATTTCTCTCCATATTTTTCGCTACCCCGTCGTTAGACAGTACTTCGTCTCCCTCGTACACATCACCCGGCATATCATAGCTGGCTTTTAAACGCGGATTGGCTTTGGCGCTCACTACACCTATCGCCTGTACGTCAGCCTTTTTATGCTTCATACATACTACTGTATTATCACATACTTTGGGGTTTTTACCATATTGTGTAGTGCTGGTAGGATAAGCCAGCGCTGCGGTACACTCAGGCTCTAATGCGGTATGCTCATCGTTGGGCATTTCGTAGGTAACCGTCAGTGCTTCGTTAGCTTGTTGGCTTTTATTTACATACACCACGGTTGTCTTGCAGTCAGGCTCTGTATATCCTTTTGCAGGAACAGTTTTGCCTGAAGATAAACGCTGTGCGCTACGCATTGCGTCATCTTTGTCGCATATTACATAATCACCGCCTGCTTTACATACGGGGTAATTAATGTCGTATTGGCTTTTCTGTGCTTGTGCACCCGGCAGTAAAAATCCAAGGCCCAGTGCCAGCATTGCTAATTTCGTTCTCATAACTTATCAATTTTTGGTTAAACAATATGTTCTTATTGCCCTTGCTTATGTTTTAAGAACTCTTATACCTGATACAACACAGCAATGTGTTTATAGTTGTCAATGCTATGTTAAAGGGCATAATACATTCCTTACAAGTTATTTGACCACCTGTTAGATATTCGTATTTATCTTAATGCAATTCTGTTATACAGGTATATCAGCAATTGATTGGCGGTAGCTGCATTATTGCTTATTTTTGTAAAAATTAAATTGAACCGATAATGTTGAAGACAGGAAACACTATAGTGAGCATTTATACGGAAATGACTCCTAACCCGGAAACGATGAAGTTTGTAGCCAACAAGCTGTTGTACCCGGGCAAAAGCATCGACTTTCCTGATGAAGCCAGCGCGGCGCCTTCGCCACTGGCCAAAGAATTATTTGCATTCCCCTTTATACGCGGTGTGTTCATCGCCAGCAACTTTGTGACGCTGACCAAAACCCCTGACACCCAGTGGGAAGAAGTGATACCTTCCGTACGCGAGTTTCTGAAGCAATACCTGGAAGAAGGCAAAGTGGTGCTGAACGAAGACCAGGTGGTGAAAAAAGAAGAAAGCAATACGATAAACGAAGATGATACCGATGTGGTAAAACGCATCAAAGAACTGCTGGAAAACTACGTAAAACCTGCAGTGGAAATGGACGGTGGTGCTATCAGCTTCAAAGGCTATGATGCTGGTGTGGTGAAGCTGATGATGCAGGGCTCCTGTTCAGGCTGTCCTTCTTCTATGATTACGCTGAAGGCAGGTATAGAAGGTATGATGAAACGCATGATACCCGAGGTAAAAGAAGTAGTAGCCGAATCAGAATAAGGAATTTTAGTGGTTAGTATAGAACAGCCTCCGCCGCAAGCGGGGGCTGTTTTTTTGTGATAGGTTAGGTGCATCAGCCTTTTAAACCTATTATCCTGTTACCTTATTAACCTATTAACAAGCTACCTTTGCACCATGCGCATAGCTTTCGATGCAAAAAGGGCTTTCCTGAATAACACAGGCCTGGGCCAATACAGCCGCAACCTGTTGCAGGCATTATTTGCCGGCTATCCGCAGCACGAGTACTACCTGATGGCCACCAAAACAGGGCCTTTGTTTCAACCGCCACTGTCCGGTAATATTCATATTGAACTGCCCAAAGGATTGTATAAACCATTCCCATCGCTGTGGCGCAGCAATGGTATGCGGCACGACCTCCGCCGCCTGAACATAGACTTATATCACGGCCTCAGCCACGAAATACCGGTGGGCCTGCCTAAAACAGGCATCAAAACCGTAGTCACCATGCACGACCTGATATTTGAGCGTTACCCGCAGCAATACAAAGCTGTAGATGTAGCTATATACCGCAAGAAGTTCCGCTACGCAGCACTGCATGCAGACAGGGTGATTGCTATCAGCAAGCAAACAAGCATGGACCTGCAGCAATACTATGGTGTACCCGAAAAAAAAATCAGGGTATGCTACCAGGGCTGCAATCCCGCCTTTGGCCAACCAATAAGTGAAGAAGAACTGAACCGGGTACGGGCAAAATACAACCTGCCGCAGCAATACCTGCTCAGCGTTGGCAGCGTAATAGAGCGCAAAAACCTGCTCACCGTTTGCAAGGCCCTGCATTCGTTAAAAGGCAAGCTGGACCTGCCCCTTGCGGTAATAGGCACCGGCGGGGAGTATATGCAGAAGGTGAAAGAATACATCGGCGCAAACGGGCTGGCGGATAGGGTGCTATGGCTGAGCGAAAGGCCGGGCGGCGTACATAGCGGTGATATGCCAGCCATATACCGGGCAGCCACACTTATGCTCTACCCTTCTGTATTCGAAGGTTTTGGCATACCCATACTGGAAGCATTATGGAGCAGCCTTCCTGTTATTACATCTAATGTATCATGCATGCCCGAAACCGGGGGCAACGCCGCACGTTACATAGACCCCTACAGTACAGATGATATGGCGCAGGCGATACAGGAAGTAACTACCAATGACGTATTGCGAAATGAAATGATCACACAGGGTATCAGCCACGCCGCTCAATTCACACCTGAGCTTTGCGCTGCCGGTGTGATGAAGGTATATGAAGAACTGGCCTGACTATTGCTCCGGGGTAAACTCAGTTTCTTTGGCAGGGGGTATTATTAATCTGGAACTCAGGTTGGGAAACAATTCTTTCAAGTCTTTGAGCGTGCGGCCTGCCACATCCAGGAAGTACCAGGTTTTACCTTTATCAGGCGAAATTCCTACAATCGTTGTTTCGGATTTTATTTTGCCTTCGGGCAGGCGGTATTCCATAAACTGTTGAAGGGTTGTTTGCCACTCGCCTGCAGTATCCAATACCACCTCAGGCATTTTAGGCCATACAGCAGTAATCGTATTGCCTGCCTCTTCTATATCCTTTATCTGCTGGGCCACCTGTATGGCCATACCCGCACGGCCGCCTTTTACCTGCTCCAGCACTTTAGGGTGGTTGTACACCACATAATCATCATACTGCCTGTTAATCAGGGCCTCATCCATAGTTTTAGCAGCCAGGAAAGCCGATTTTTTAGCGGCTTCCATATCTTCTACCTGTGCATCGGCGTTATAGGCGAGCACCACCGTACACAGCAGCAACAATAGTTTTTTCATCATACAGGTCCGTTTCATTTATGGGGCGTAAATATAGCCAAAACAAAGGTATTGCAGGATTTCAGCTTGTTAAAAAAAACTAATGTCAACCTTGGCTTTCAGCAAACTCTTTGAACATGTCCAGGTATTTCTGCGATTGCTTTTTAAAAGCGCCGGGCATCAACCATGCGAATAATTTCATAATGCCCCCAAATCGGAATTCGGATTCAGAAATGTACCGGGTCCTGCGCTCATCTATGGGTACAAAACGGTTTACCTGTATATTATATACATTTTGGGTTTCGTATGTACCGCTGAATTCGTCGGGCAAGTTTCTGATGGTGATGGTTTCTATCATTTCAATTTCCCGTTTGCCCATCTTGTACCTTAATCTTGATTTGGCTCCGCCTGTCCCGGTGTACCACTGATATTTTCAAAGCTAACCAACCCCGGCTGCCAGTATTTCATATTGTCGGGGTTGTCAAATAACTCAACTACCTTATCAACAGGGAGATTAATTATTACTTCATTAGTGTACTGCATACCATCAAATTTCTGTATTATTTATTTATCCTCACCAGACATATCAACATTAAAATAAGATTAAAATATTATATTAATCTGATTAATTAGTCAAATAAAGGGATTTTTAATATAGATTTTTTTATTACAGGTTCCCGCCCCCTTCATTTATTGAAAATAATACATTATAAACAGGTAAACTAAAAACAAACTGACATGAGTAATTTTTTCAAAGGCTTTGTCGTTGTGTCGATACTGCTTGTCTCCGCAGCGATGGTTAATGCACAAACGCTCAGTTATATTACACCCGGGGGCTCCTCAAACAATAACTTTCCTTTTAACAGCACCACTTCCAACAAAGTGCAATGGGTGTACACACCTACTGAATTTACGCCCAACCTGCAGGCGGGTTTAATCACGCATGTATATTTCAGGTCCGCTAATAGTTCATCCACCACCAAGTCATTTGCAGATTACAGGATAAGCATAGGGCACGTAAATTTTGCCAACTTCTCTAACGGTACATTTATCACAGGCCTTACGATGTGCTACGGCCCTACAACGTCCAATATTACATTCAACTCAGGCGGTTGGTTTGGCGTACAGCTTGCCACACCTTTTGCGTACGACGGTACATCCAGCCTGGTAATAGAGGCCACTATAACCAATACAACCAGCACTACTGTAAACCAGAATACTACTAATGGCAATAAAAGAATTTGGGGAGACAGGACAGCTTCATCCGGTTCTACCGGTACAGGGCAAGCCGCATGCGGCCTGGAAATAGTAACCTGTTCCACAGCAGTTAACCAGCAACCTGTGTCAAAAACTGTGTGTGAAAACGAACAGGTAGTTTTCGGTATCTCCTCTACAGATGCCACAGTTTTCAAATGGCAGGTAGATGAGGGCTCAGGTTTTATTGATGTAGCAAACGGCACCAATTATTCAGGGGCTGCCGGCCAAACCCTTACTATCAATAATACTCCTGCTACATTTGATACGTATCAATACCGCTGCCTTATTGCAAAGGGCTCTTCAACATCTTGTGCAGATACCAGCGACACTGTAACACTGAATGTATATGGATTAGTAAAAGCAGAGCCTATGCCCGCCAACGACACTACCTGTATCAATGCTATAAAAGACCTGGAAATAAAAGCCACTGGTGCTACCACTGGTTACAGGTGGCAGATATATAACGCCATCACACAGCAATACGAAGATATAACGGGGCAGGCACCATATCAGTTAATGGGGAATGTACTGCGCATAGCTGGTGTCAGCGATACGCTGGATGGTATCAGGTACCGGTGTATTGTAGACGGCATCTGCGATACACTTACGTCTACTGAAACCAGGCTTACCGTAATGCCTATTCCAAAAGTGGGTGTCCACCCGGTTGATGTGACGGCAGACCAGGGCGATAAGGTGACCTTTGAGGTACAGGCTACTACTGCGGGCGCATTATACCAGTGGCAAGCTTCTACAGGCAATGACAGCTTTGCCTTTATCAACGACGGTGGCATATATAGTGGTGTGAAAACAAATAGACTTACGGTATTTGGCGTTTCGCGTGTACAAAACGAATTCCGGTTCCGTTGTGTCGTGCGTACTGCCAGTAGTTGCAACGCGCCGGGCGATACCAGCACATTTGCAATATTGTTTGTAAACCCCGCAGTATCTGTAAGCGGCCTTGCGTCGGCAGATGAACTATTGGTATACCCCAACCCTGCAGGCAATGAACTCTACTTAAAAACATCGGGCCGGCTGAGTGATGACCGGGAATTGAAGTATAAAATTGTAGACAAAGCGGGCAAGACACTTGTTGCCGGCAACCTTGCGGCCAGCGAAACCAAAATAGATGTGGCCATACTACCGGCGGATATCTACATGCTTGAAATACTTGATGTTACCGGGCACACTGTTACCGTCTCCAGGTTTACCAAATTATGATATAGGTACAAAACCAACAAAAGAGGCACCCATGGATGCCTCTTTTGTCATAGAAGCCACGTATTAACAACAGGTTAAACAGTTGATTTATTATACTTTTTTAGGCCTTTGTTTGATTATATTACATAATTTTACTGTAAGGAAACGTCTTTTACGAAATCAAAAAATCACTAAAAATGTCAAGGAAAATTTTACACAGTATAATGATGACCATTGGCCTGGTTTTATCATTACAATACGCGCAGGGGCAAACAATGATGCCCTTGCCCAACCATGCTACTACCTACACGGGTAATATCAGGGGCTATTGGTTTACCGCACCCATCGATTTTGTTATCACAGGGCTGCGCATCCCCTCCGAAGCCGGTAGCGGACTGCAGTACATACAGGTTTTCAAAATCAACGATGCTACGCCGGTTGTATATGCCACTACTTCTTCCAACTTTACTTCATTGCACGTCACCTACGGCGCTACCAACGGGGTCATACAGGCAGTAAACATTCCAATAAGCGCGGGCGATAAAATAGGCATAGTAGGCCAGGCCGGCACTGTCAACTCTTATGGCACTGTATCCGGTACTACTAATATCGGCGGCAACTCTGTAACGCTGGCCAGGATAGGACACCAGGGCAATATGAGCAGCACGGGTATACCCAATTACTGGACTGAACCTGCCAGCAGCTCTATAAGCAGGGTAGAGATGTATTATACTACCTGTTCTACAGCTATCACCCAGCAACCCTCATCGGCTACTATATGCGAAGGCAAACAAGCTGCATTTGCAATAGCCGCTGTAGATGCTACTACTTACAAATGGCAGGTAGATGAAGGCTCAGGATTTTTTGATGTAAGCAACAGCACGCATTATGCAGGCGCTACCAGCAATACTTTAACTGTAACCAACACACCCGCCACTTTCGACACCTACCAGTACCGTTGCCTCATCAGCAAAGGTTCTGCCAGCTCTTGTGCAGATACCAGCGATGTGGTAACACTGAATGTATTTGGCCTGGTAAAAGCAGACCCGTTGCCTGCAAACGATACTACCTGTATTCATGCTACCAAAGATATCCAGGTAAAAGCTACAGGCTCTATATTGAACTACAGGTGGCAGATATACAATGCGCTCAGCGGAAATTATGAAGACATAACCATACAACCACCATACGTAATTATGGGAAACACATTGCGCATAGTGGGTGTCAGCGATACTTTAGACGGTGCTAAATACCGCGTTATTATGGATGGCGTGTGCGATACAGTAGTTTCCAACAACCTGAACCTGTATGTTTCCGCAATACCCGAAGTGGCTACAGACCCTGCAGATGTAACCGCTGACCAGGGCGATAAAGTAAGCTTTGAAATAACTGCTACAGCAGTAGGGGCAAAATATCAATGGCAGTCTGCGCCCCCGGCATCTAATGTATTCTCCAACATCAACGACGGAGGTATATACAGTGGTGTAAAAACCAGCAAGCTGACAGTATTTGGCGTAAGCCGCGCCCAGAATGAATTCCAGTTCCGCTGCGTGGTGCGTGTGGCCAACGCCTGCAATGCGCCGGGCGATACCAGCAACTTTGCGCTATTGTACGTTAACCCCGCTGTCTCTGTAGCAGGCCTCAGCGGCAACCGGAATCTGTCTGTATTCCCCAACCCCGCGGGCGATGAGCTGTTCATTAAGACAACATGGAATAAAACTGAACCCCTGAAATACAGGGTGGTAGATAAAACAGGCAAAACCCTGCTGACGGGCAGCCTGAACACAACTACAGAAACCAAAGTAGATGTAGCCAAACTGGCCGCCGATATTTACCTGGTAGAAATACAGGACGAAGCCGGCCGTAGCCTTGCTACTTCACGGTTTACCAAACTATAATTTAAAATTTTCAGCATACACAAAATGGCGCTCACTGAGCGCCATTTGTTTTTTAGCCTCCTCTGGACATTACTATTTATCCCTTTTTTGAAGCCGGGCTGGTGCGCAGTTTCTAAGGGTGCAAAATCTATTATCTTTGCGCCTATGAGCGAAGAAAAGTCACTCAACTTTCTTGAGGATATAATAGAACAACATCTGGCAGAGGGCCGGTACACACAGATACACACCCGCTTTCCGCCCGAGCCCAACGGCTACCTGCATATAGGGCATGCCTCATCTATCTGCCTCAACTTTGGCCTGGCCAAAAAATATGGCGGCAAGTGCAACCTGCGCTTCGACGATACCAACCCCGTAACCGAAGACACAGAATACGTAGACAGCATCAAGTACGACATAAAATGGCTGCTGGATGCCATAGGCACATCCTGGGATGGTGAATACTATGCCAGCGACTACTTCGATACTCTATACAACTTCGCCGTAGACCTCATTAAAAAAGGCCTGGCCTATGTAGACGACAGCACCGCCGAAGAGATAGCAGCTACCAAGGGCAACACCACCGAACCCGGAAAAGACAGCCCCTACCGCAACCGCAGCATAGAAGAAAACCTGCAACTGTTTGCCGAAATGAAAGATGGCAAATACAAAGACGGTGAAAAAGTGCTGCGCGCCAAAATAGACATGGCACACCCCAACCTGCTGCTGCGCGACCCCCTGATGTACCGCATCAAACACGCGCACCACCACCGCACCGGCGACAAATGGTGCATCTACCCCATGTACGACTTCGCACACGGGCAGAGCGACAGCATCGAAAATATTACACACTCCATCTGCACCCTCGAGTTTATACACCACCGCCCGCTGTACGATTGGTTTATTGAGAAGCTGGGTATTTATCCGTCCAAGCAATACGAATTTGCCCGCCGAAACTTGAGCTATACCGTAATGAGCAAGCGCAAGCTGCTGCAACTGGTGAACGAAAAACACGTAGCCGGCTGGGACGACCCCCGCATGCCCACCATCAGCGGTATGCGCAGGCGTGGCTACCCCGCACAGGCCATCGTCAA